>NZ_JAGSYA010000004.1:1200000-2400000 GCF_025685395.1 Terriglobus tenax
CGGATAACGCTGCAGCGCCTGATACAGGTTTGGCAGACTTTCTGCCTGCGCCACCACACGGATGTCGTCCTCGACCGCGAAAATCTTCCGCATCCCTACGCGGTAGATCGCCTGGGAGTCTGCCAGAATCACCCGGATGCCGCTACTCGCCCCGTGTTGTCCTTCCGCTGGATCCAGATCGTGGATCGTTTCGTTTGCACTCATACTCAGCTTGCCTCAAGAGAATACTCATCAATCACTACTGCCGCTTTTTGCTCCGCTTCATACTGCTGGTGGCGGACTACCCTGCCCACACAATGAACCTTGACGTCAGAAGTCGTTCCCATGATGGCCGAAGGCATCGCCATTGTGAATTCCACTTTGGTATCGACTGCAGGCAACCAATGGGCCACAAGCAGCAGGCCGCTGGCGGAAACATTTTCCGTCACCGCGTCCAGAGCACCTTCCGGGGTTTGCAGGGATACCTGGAGACGCAGCGGGAACCGTACGGCGGTGCGCACCGGGTCTTTGGTCAGAGCAAAACTGGGAGGCAAGTAGGACATTTCGCGTTACCGCCGATCGGAGCGCATTTGTGACCTTCGCCCTCTATTGGTTACTACGGTGGAGCCCAGTGTAACTCATTTGCAAATACCCCGTACCCCAATTTTTTTGACCACTTCTTACCATTCCGGGAAGATTCCAGCCGATCCGCCGACCCACTTCCTCTCGCGGTTCTGGTCGACCCCCATCATCGTTCCCCTCCCCATCCGCACCAGGCTGATCATCGGTTCCAGGGCTCCCTTTTCCGGCCACAGGTACAGAATCCTCACCTCGGCCTGTGTCGGCCCTTCCGGGGTTTCCACCACCGGCTCAAAACGCATCCTTCGCTGCAGCAGGAAATTCCTCCGCTCCTTCACCGGTATCGACTGCATCTCCATCTCTCCGGGGGCAAAGCTAACTCCTTTACCTGCAAAGGAATACAGCGGCTTCAGAACCCACTGTTCCGGGTCCTCCGGCAACCGTTCCCGGCCCCGGCCCTCCATCCAGTCGTCCAGAAACACCGCCGGCGGCGCCGCCCAGTGCTCCAGATACGGCAGCGAAAACTTGCTCATGCGGAAGTACCAGTTGGGGTGGCCGGCCCACTCCACATCCAGGTCGTCGCGGTAGTCGAAGCCCGGAGAAATGCCCTTCCGCTCCATCTCGTCCACGATGGCCCGGTTATAAATTCGCCGCACAGGGACCTTACGCCCCCCGGTTTCATAGATCAATCCATCCCCAAACTTTTTCAACGAAGTGATATCAAGAACGCGGATCCCCAGCCGATCGGCATGCACACGGAAGTCCGGAAGCGTCTTCTGCTCCAGGGGGGTTACTTCGGTTAGTACTACCTGCTCCGGGTCATGGGGACCGACAATCTCCTGGCGCAGCAGCTCCCAGTACCCGTCCTCATCCCGCCCTCCCAGGAACCAGCCGCACCCCTCGATCTCGAACGCATCCACATACGCCTGCGACAGCACGCTCTGAAAACCGAACAGCGACGGAAAGCCCTGCATCTCCACCAGGCGGGGACTCAGCCGGCCCTCCTCACCACGCACCAGACCGAAATCAATCGCCAGAAACAGCGGCTTCCGGCTCTCTTGCGGAACCCGGTACCTCTCCGGAACGGCGGCGGCCGAATCCTGCATATAGCGCTCACTGCCAATCAGTTGCAGTGCCATCTCCTGCCCGGAACACACCATCTGCTGCAACAGCTCCGGCTCCAGAAAGCACGGCGTCTCGGCCACGCGGAACTGAAGCCGCGTCCCGGTGCGTTCTTCCAGAAGCTGCTGCAAACGCTGATACTTCTCCGGGGTAAAGCTACTGTTGAAGCGTTCGCGCCAGCCTGCCAGCATCCATTTCCTCCGCAAACAGCATCGCCCCGCACATGGCGGGGCGATGCTGCGCCTGTGAAGGCTAGCTTAGCTCGGAACGCTTACTTCAGTTCCTTCAGATACACGTTCTTCACCCAGTACTCGCCGGTCGACTCCACTTCAATACCCAGTTTGCCGCTCGCGCGGAAGTACTTCGGATCCAGGTCGGTGAACGAGGTCGTCAGGTGGCCATTCATGAAGATCTGCACCGTGTTGCCCTTGGCCACGATCATGAAGGTGTTCCAGTCGTCCTTCTTGAACCACTCGGTCAGCTGCGCCTTCTCGGCAACCGTCGCCGTCACCAGCGTCGGCTTACCCGGCTCAGCCAGAACCACGTGTCCGGGCGGCGAGATGATCGAGCGGCCACCCTGCTCATAGAACATGCCCGACCACATATTCGGCGCGTCGAAGTCCGCCTGCGGTCCAAACAGATCCCACTTAGCCTGCGACTCCTTGCTCGGCGGCGTTCCGGGGTTGGCGCACGCCGGCTGACGCGGCGGTCCCGCCGGACGAGGAGGCTGGCCGGCAGCACCTGCAGCAGCGGCCGGAGGACGAGGCGCCATCTGCGGACGAGGCGGATACACCGTGCCCGTCGGCTTGGCCGACAGGTAGCTGCGGAACTGCATGCCGCCGTTCACGCGTTCCGTGCCCTTGAAGTCATACTTCAGGATGAAGTCACCCGGCTCACCACCCTGCCAGATCAGGTACACCGTACCCGTCGGATGCTCGCAGCTGGGATGAATGTAAATCGAGTCGTCCTTGACCGACCACAGGGCGGTATCGCCGTCCCATCCCTTCAGGGTCTTGCCATCAAACAGCGGCGTAAATCCTGTGTTGTCGGCATAGTCATACGGCCCCGAACCACGGGGATTGAATCCCGGCGGTGGTCCGCCCGCCGGAGCCTGTGAGACGGCCAACGGGGCCATCAGCATCAGCGCCGCGGCGCCAAAATGCATAGGAATCGAAAACAGCTTCTTCATCGGTCAATTGCCTCCCAAAACATCAAAAATGAGTCGTCTCAGCACAGCCCCTGAAACTCCCCCATCCATACCGCCACGGAATCCTACCCGAACAAACTCATCTTCGCCTAGTGCTTTCGGACAAACTGTCGTATCGACCGGCGTCGGAGCCGGTGCGTGCCGCAAAGACACGCACCGGCCCTCACTCTCTACCCAAGCTGCATCTTCACCGGGTCCCAGTGAACCATCGTTCCCTTCTCTACGCTGCGATTCGCCAGCAGAGCCGCTCCCGCTGCCCGGAAACCGAAGGTCGCATCCTCCACCGGCTGACGCCGGCTGCGTACTGAGTCAAAGAAGTTCTTGAAGTGGTCATAGCTGTCCGAGTAGCCCTTCTCCGCCGCAAACTTCTGCACCGTCTGCTGTGGAGCGCCCTCCGGGTGCGTCAGCGGATACTTCTTCCGGTACTCCGCCGTCGTCTGCTTCTGCATCGCCTCGGTAAAGGTGCCCACGGTAAAGCCCGGCTCCTTCTCATGCGGAACGCGGGTCACCGTCACCGTCTGCCCGGCAATCTCCATCGTGCCTTCGTCTCCGGTGAACAGAAAGCCTTCGCTCTCCTCGCCGCCGTTCACAAAGTTCACCCGCAGGCTCAGGTTGAAGCCCTCCGGATAGTCAAACAGCGCCTGCAACACATCGTTGGCGTCGCGCCCGTCCTTCCAGTAGCGGATCGCGCCGGTCGCCATTGCCCGCGTCGGCCCGTTGGAACCGGTAATGAAATGCGTTCCGCTGAACAGGTGGACAAACAGATCGCCCGCGACGCCCGAGCCATAGTCGTTCCACTTGCGCCACTGGAAGAATCGCTCCGCGCTCCACGCATGCTTCGGGGCCGAGCCAAGAAAGCGCGGCCAGTCGCAGGTCTCCGGGCTGGCATCCAGGGGAACCGTATAATTCCACGCCCCAATCGACGAGTTGCGGTCCCAGCGCGCGGACACCGAGTTCAGCTTGCCAATCGCACCCGAGGCCAGCAGCTCCTTCGCCTTGGCATAGGCCACCGAGCTGACGCGCTGGCTGCCCACCTGCAGAATGCGGCCCGTCTCCTTCGCCGTCTTGATGATCTCCGGACCGTCTTCGTAAATGTGGATCATCGGCTTCTCGAGATACACATCTTTGCCCGCCTTCATGGCGTCCACCGCGGCCTGCTTGTGCCAGTGGTCGGGCGTTGCGATCAGGACAGCGTCAATGTCAGGACGCGCCAGGATCTCGCGGTAGTCGCGCGTGGTGAACAGGTCATTGCCCCACACCTCTTTGCTGTGCGCCAGGCGGCCGTCATAGCAGTCAGCCACGGCCACCAGCTTCACTCCAGGAACCTGCACGGCCCAGCGCGTGTCGCCCTGCCCCTGGCTTCCAGCGCCAATCAGCGCAAGCTGAATCGTGTCGTTTGGCGACTTGATGCGCGCCGTCTGTGCGTGCAGCGAACGCAATGTCACCGCTCCCGCGGCAGCCATGGCAGAAGAACGAAGAAACAACCGGCGATCCATTTCCATCCAACAAACCTCACTTTTTCAAGTCCAGAAAGGTATACGAGGAACAGGCGTCAAAGAGCAACTGGCGTATGTCCTATGCTGAGCCTTTATAGTGAAGCAAAGCGCCGCAGTCGCGACGCCAGCTTCCTTGCTGTTCCCATACATTCACAAAAAAGACAGGACTCCCAATGACTCGTCGCTGGTTTGCAGCCCTTGCAGGAACCGCCGTCCTTGCCCCCGTGAGCCGTGCCGCCGTCAAGGCCGGCAAGCGTATCTTCGCCGCCAACCCCAACGCCACACCCAAGCCGCCCTACTCGCCGGCCGTGGCCTATGGCGATGTGCTGTACGTCTCGGGCAAAGCCTCCTACAACGCACCGAATCCGAAAGACATCCGTTCCTGCGTCACCTATGCCTTCGATCAGGTCGAAGCCGAGCTGAAGAACGCCGGCTCCTCCATGGACAAAGTGCTGAAGGTGCAGGTCTTCCTCCGCAACATGGACGACTACGCCGCCATGAACGAGATCTTCTCAGCGCGCTTCGCCACCAATCCACCGGCCCGCACCACCGTCGCCGCCATCATCCCGCGCGACAGTCTTGTGGAGATCGACGTCATCGCCGCGCTGTAACAGCCCCACGGACGGTCATTCTAACGAAGGCTTCTGCTGTTGCCCCATTCTTCGCGAAGCGAAGGGTGGGGTTATCTCTCAGAACGAGACGGCCTTTGCTTCTGTTTTTTCGTTGTCATCCAGAGCACAGCGAAGGATCCGCTTTCGCCTTTGTCATTCTTGTCTTTTGTCATCCTGGAAGGAGGTGAAGACGATCTTGTCTTCCTTGTGCGCCTGCTGCACCCCTGCCATCTTCAGGTTGTCCAGAATGATTTGTACGAAGTCCTGCGCGTCGCGTATATTGCTGTCGCTCTGGCCCGGAGTCTCAATCAGTTCCTCGTTCTCATCCACGGCCAGCACGCGATGCGGGGAGAGAGTCTCGACGGTGAAGGAACCAGCCACGCGGGCCTTATTCTTTTCCTCGTAGTGCTTGTCGCTTCGTAGACTGCTTGCCGGGCGAGTCACTCCTCACATCGTGGCTTGAAAGAATCATTTACCTATGCCACGGAAACTACGTCTCCGCCGGTTCGAGCACGGCGACCGGCGCCTCTCGAAACGTTATCATTACCAGAACGGCGGTGTTGTCCAGCCCGCATGAGCTGAGTCAGTATAAGGATCTTAGTCTCAGCGCACATAGAGACCACAGTGGCGAAGAAGAGAGTCGCCGCAAAACGCACCGGCTTCAGTGTTGTGGCCTTTGGTCGGTAAGGCATCCTACGGCGCCAGTAACGATTGTGTAGGCGTACTGGGTCGGCAACGATCCTGGATCTAAAGCGGCACCTTCCGTATCTGTCGACGGCTGAAACGATCGTTGAAACCTCTATACCAGTATGCGAGACTGAGCAAGCAATGCATCCAGGGCAGAAAACTTAATAAGCTGCTCCCAGTGAGCAAATAACAGTAGCGGATCTGGATTGAAGAAAGTCCGTCTTGCCTTCAAAATAGACATGAAAGGTTCATCTCCGACCGTGATGAGTGCTTCTAGAGAGAGTGAATCGGTGTCGCAACGCTCTCAGCTTGAGACTGCAACAATCGGGGCTTCAGCCCGGACCGCTCCGCGTTTCGAATGGCTTGATGGGCTTCGCGCCTACGCCATTATCGGGGTGATACTGGTTCACTCAGGACAGCGGGTCTGGGTAGATGGCTACGCAACCGGCGCATCCATTTGGCTGGAACGGATTTCAGAACTGGGGCAGTACGGGGTTCAGCTATTCTTCGTAATTAGCGCAATTACCGTTTTTTATACGCTTGGTCGCTTTGATTTTCGCCCCGGGGAGTTTGGCGGCTGGCTGATCAAACGCTATTTTAGAATAGCTCCGCTGTACTACATCGCCATTGCTGGCTACCTGTTGCTTGGTCTTCTTGGAAACTTTCTTCGCTCCCACAGCCATAAGGCAGTTTTGCCAATTTTTACACCAACAGATGCAATCGCCAACTTCCTGTTTATCCAGACTTGGGTTGAGCATGCGAATAATAATGTCGTTCCTGGCGGCTGGTCAATTGGTGTGGAGATGATGTTCTATCTCATTGCACCTCTCTGTTGCTTCATGGTGAAACAACGCGGATGGGGTCCTTACTTCCTTTCAGTTCTTGCCGTTGCGTCTGTCGGCATAAGTCTAGTTCTGGCACATGGAGCTATTGCCAATAACACGTATTTCTACTACTGGTTCCCGACCCAGCTTCCTGTCATTCTGTGTGGTTTAGTGTTATGCCAGATTTGCGCATCGTGGATCTTTACAGAAAAATCGAATCCGCACGGCGCAACTGTGACTGCGCAGGCCGTGAGTCCCATAGCGTTTGTTTTGGCTGCTTGTTGTGGGCCGCTGCTGCACTGGGACGATGCATTTGCACCGCTTCTTTTGGGTGTTTCGTTCTCTGGCGTTGCTATTCTCGCGCGTGGTCCGCTACGGTCAGCTGTCACCAATCGAATGGCTGTGTGGCTCGGGAGATTGAGCTACAGTATTTACATCATCCACTTTGCGGTGCTGAATTTCGTTGGTATGGTTGAATTCAAACTTCCGATTTTAAGGTCTATTCCTGACCTTCTAACCCTTGCTTTGATCATTCTCATTACCTTGGCGGTAAGTATTCCATTCGCAATACTCTTACGGAATGCTGTTGAGGAACCAGGCATTCGGCTTGGCCGGAAGATATCGTCCGCACTCCATACATAGTCGGTGGCCGAAGGTTGCCACCGTGTGAGGCCGTTCGGGCCTCCAGGCTCTCCCTTTGCACGTGTAGACAAGACGCGGAAGGTCATCGAGTATCCATGCAATACCGTGTCGGCCTTCCGAAAACTGCGTGGGCCATGCCTCCTATATCTTGATGGATATCGGCAATGGATGTTCTAGCCGGTTAGCTCTTCTCGCAGCAGCCTGCTTCGATCAAGCAGGCTGCGGACGAAGATCAGGCTATTAAATAGTGGACTAACGGAACGGGCCGTGTTCTCCGACAAAATCAGGGGAGTTTTGCTATGTCACTGATCAATTAGGAATGGTGGAGGCGGTGGGAGTCGAACCCACGTCCGAAATCACGGCCGGGAGAGAGCTTTCATGCTTTTTCCGATTCTATAGTCTCGTTTCGAGCGCTTAGAACGGACGAAGATACGCTCGAAACCAGCCTGTGGATCTCGTCCACCCTGCCCAGGCGAAGCAGGGAAGACCAGACTACTGTGCGACGATCGGTACAGGCCCGTAGGCGAAGCCTGAGCGATCGGCTACTTAGTTAATTAAGCAGCAAGCGCGAATTGAGGTTCGGCACTTATAGTTTTGTGAGCGATTACGGGTGTCCACACTCCGGCATGCCTCTCTACCGCACGCAATCCCGTCGAAACTGTGACGCCCCACATCTCAAAGAACATGACATCGGCTCTCTAAAGAGCCTTCATGGATCTACTGGCAATACCACATGCGATGATCCACGTCGCCACGCCGGAAGATGATAAGGCCCGGCTTCAGTTCCTCTTTTCCGGTGACGAATGCCATAATTCGCCTCCATCGTTTGACTCGTTCTGTGCAGATTCCGTGTAGGATTTTTTCGTAAGTGCTTGAATCTTCGTATCTGTGCAGGATTCGTACAGATAATAGCAAGAAATTATCTCGTTTATTTATATTTATTTACGTAATAGTTATCATCCTGAGCGGATCTGCTTCGGACCTTTCAACCATGCGCAAGACACTCGTTCGCACCCTGAAGATCACGCTGGCCACCGCTCTCCTGCTGCTCCTCGCAGCAACAGTAACTATCCGCGTGCAGGAGTACCTCCTCTACCACCGCGCCGAACGCCTGCTCAGCGACATCCGCTCCATCGAAACCGGCAAATCCAGCTTCTCTGACGCTCAGGCATTCGTGGCTCGCTGGAAGAACTGGGGAGAAGTATCCTCTTCCTGCACGGAAAAGAAATGCGACTTTATGGTGACCCTGGGCCATATTCTTCCTGCGCCGGAAACCCGGGCTCAGCTTGGACTGGAACTGCTCAACGCTTTGGGGAGCCACTTTCTCGGCGGTGACTACCCGACCATGGTGCGAGGAGAAATAGGCGTCTTCGATGGACATATCTGGAGCCGGGGATACGGCTTGACCATTTTCCAGAAAAGTCAGGGGCCACATTCCGCGCTCGCAATCGAAGCCAGAACCGCAGACATGCCCTTCACTGGTTTCCCCCACATGGCGGATCATCCCGAGTTTGTTTTTCTTCGCCCAGACGAGAATGAAGACTACGGGTATTTCGTCCGCTCCTGGCTGCATTACACCCCGTTTGCTGACTCAGCCACCATCTCCCGTCTGCTCGACTTCCGTCTGGAATGCATGCATAAAAGCAGCCAGTGCTCTGAAGCAAAAGACGTCATGCCAACCGCTGCCGCCTACGACCAGGACCGCCCAGCCATCTCAGGCGACCTGCTCGACTGCGTCGTTCCCCTCAATACCCGTACGCGTGGCTACGATGGCTATCTTGCCGGTACCGTCACCGCAGTCAATCAGCAATCCCAGCCAGGTGCCGCACCCAAGCTGACCATAACTATCACGCCAGATCCCATACAGCCTGTCGGCGCCCTCACCACCCAGCCATCCATTCGCTTCTCCGCTGCTGGAACGAACGACCGTTCTCTGCAGCACCTCGGTATCACCCCAAAAACCGGCACCGGGGTCTACGTCCTGGCCGACTCGTCAGACAAGACCATCGACGAGCCAACATGGTCCTGCCGCCTCGCACCCCGTAACGAAGAAAGCCGCCGCCTTATCGAACTCGGCCGCCAACAGCATGCCCTGATGGACCGCCTTATCGCATATAGAGACACACTCGTCTTCGTCCCGGACATCTGAACCGGCGTCTCATCAAAGCCAGGTGCCCCATCCATACGCGCAGCGGATGGGTGGGAAGGACAGCCCACTACACTTAGTGAGTGTCATCCCGACCGGAGCGCAGCGCAGTGGAGGGACCTGCATTTCAACCAGCCACCCATCACACCATCCAACCCCACCCGGTATCCTAGTAGTGAATGCCTCCTATCCTCAACGCACGTACCATCAGCAAAGCCTTCGGCGCGCAGCCGCTTTTTCGCGATATCTCGGTCACCGTCTCTGACGGCGACCGCATCGGCCTGATCGGCCCCAACGGTGCCGGAAAATCGACACTGCTTGCCATTCTCGGCGGTCAGCAGGAGCCCGACTCCGGCGAGGTGGCTACCCGCAAGCGCGCCCGCACCGCGTACGTGCACCAGGAATCCAACTTCGCGCCAGGACGCACTGTCCGCCAGGTACTGGAAGACGCCATGAAGGCCGCCAATGTCTCCGACGCAGAGCACGACGGCCGCCTGCATGAGACTGTAGGCCGCGCCGACTTCCCGTCCATGGACACCGAGGCCGCATCGCTCTCGGGCGGCTGGCGCAAGCGTCTGGCCATCGCCGAGGCCACCATCACCCACCCCGACGTGCTGATGCTGGACGAGCCCACCAACCATCTCGACCTCTCCGGTATCGAGTGGCTGGAAGAGGTGCTCAAGCAGGCGCCCTACGCCGTCGTCACCATCTCGCACGACCGCTACTTCCTCGAAAACATCGCCACCGACATCATTGAGCTCAACCGCGTCTATGCCGAAGGCCTGCTGCGCGTCCGCGGCTCCTACTCGAAGTTCCTGGAAGAGAAGCAGGCGTATCTCGCGGCGCAGTCAAAAGAGCAGGAAGCTCTGAAGAACCGCGTGAAGACCGAGATTGACTGGCTGCGCCGCGGCCCCAAGGCGCGCACCACCAAGAGCAAGGCCCGCATCGACAGCGCACATGAGCTGATCGGCAAGCTGGCCGATGTCAATTCGCGCACCACCACACGCTCCACCGACATCGACTTCACCGCCAGCGATCGAAAGACCAAGCGCCTGGTGGAACTCACCGATCTCCATTACGAGGTCGGCGGCAAGACCATCTTCAACAGCCTGAACTTTACCTTCACCGCCGGCACCCGCGTCGGACTGGTGGGTCCAAACGGCAGCGGCAAAACCACGTTGCTACGTCTGCTGCGCGACGAGATCCAGCCTACTTCCGGAGCCATCAAGCGTGCCGAGTTCCTGCGCACGGTCTACTTCTCGCAGCTGCGCGAGATCGACCCGTCGCTTACGCTGAAGGAAGCGCTCACCCCAGACGGTGGCGACTCGGTGATCTTCAACGGCCGGCAGATCCACGTTGCCAGCTGGGCCAACCGCTTCCTGTTCACCGGTGAGCAGCTCTTCCAGCCCGTCCATCGCCTCTCCGGCGGAGAGCGCGCGCGTGTGTTGATCGCCCGGCTGATGCTGCAGCCCGCTGACCTTCTGCTGTTGGACGAGCCGACCAACGACCTCGACATTCCGACGCTGGAGATCCTGGAAGAGTCGCTGTTGGAGTTTCCCGGGGCTCTCATCCTGGTCACGCACGACCGTTACCTGCTGGACCGGGTATCGACGACCGTGCTGGGACTGGATGGAAAAGGGAACGCCGGCCAGTTCGCCGACTACGGCCAGTGGGAGCAGTGGCGCGACGAAAATGAGTTCGATAACGCGTCGAGAAGCGCGCAAAGTGACGCAAAAAGCGCCTCCGGAAGCACCTCCAACACGTCTTCCAAGAAGAAATTGTCTTACCTGGAGGCACGGGAGTTTGCCACCATCGAGCAGCGCGTGGACGAGGCGGATGCCATCGTCGTGGCCCTGCACGAGAAGCTGGAGGACCCAGCTGTCGCCACCAACGCGGAAGAGCTGCAGAAGACGCTGGCGGAGCTTGAGACCGCTCAGTCTCATCTGGATGGACTCTATGTCCGCTGGGCAGAATTGACCGAAAAAGCAGGCTAAACCGGGCTGGGGCCTATGTTATTTTGGGGACAAATGTACCCAAAATCTGAGTTTCATCAGAAGGCACGGCGCCTCGCCTGGCACATTCTTTTCGCTGCGCTCGTCGTAGCCGTGATGCATCACGGCTACGTCTTTGGCCAGTGGCTGCAGAAGCAGTAGGGCCAGTGGCTGCAGAAGCAGTAGCGTCCGCTCAGTGGAAGAGAAAAAGCCGCACGATCTTGTGTCTTGCAGCGAACACAAGACTCTGGGAAAATGGAAACGGCGCGCAGGGTATGCACGCCGTTTCACACTTACGATTCAGATCGAAGCGTCCGTTTTATTCCTCGCCGCCCTCTTCGTCATCTTCTTCGACGATGTCCAGGGCGAACCTGTGCTGAAGTTTCATGCTGGCGGCGCCGAGGATGGTCCGTAACGATCGTGCTGTACGGCCCTGTTTGCCGATCACTTTTCCTACGTCTCCGACTGCAACCCGGAGCTGAAGAACCGTTGTACCGCCATCTTCCAGGGCATCAACGACCACATCTTCGGGCTTGTCGACCAGAGCACGTGCTATCTCCAAGACAAGGTTACGCATACTTTCCACGGGGCCAGTTGGCTCCGATTGAACTGCCTGACTCATCACACACACCTCTTGGGAGTAAAACGCTCCCGAAACCCTTCACAGTGGTTCTTGTCCCTCTATGGGATCTTTGGAACACACTGCTACTACAGAGTCCCGGCAGCGACACGAACCAACCGAGTGGGAATGACACGGCCGGCCCGCTGTTACCAGATCGCTTCCAAATGGAAGGAACTGTTGGGAGAAGTTTACGTGAGCAGGCCGCCCAACGAACAAGCGAAATGGTGCGAATGTTTTATTTTTAGGCACCGGAGGCCGTTACTTCCGGCCATCCCGAGGTAACCTAGGCAGCCGCGGTTTCGGCAGCCGGAGTCTTGGCGAACAGCTTCGCCACGATCTCAGACATCTGTGCGCCCTTGCTTGTCCAGTACTCAATGCGCTCACGGTTCAGGCTCACGGAGGCAGGGTTGGTACGCGGGTTGTAGGTGCCCACAACCTCGACCGAACGGCCGTTACGGGCGCGGTCCTTTTCGATCACAACGACACGATAGTAGGGCTGCTTACGCGCGCCGAAACGCGCGAGACGAATCATCAGCACAGGAATTCCTCAATCTCTCTTCAATGATGTTGGGCAAGCCGGCAGTGCCGGTCGCGGGCCCACGCGGGAGCTACAGGGCATGGCCCTTCATTTCCCAACATCTAAGTATCGCCCAATTTCACGCCGCGGTGCAATGTTTTCAGGCAGGAAACAGGAAACGGAGGACCTCTCCAAACCGCTCCGCCCAGGCAGATTCGGCATGAACCCCGCCCTCAGCCCGCAGAAAACGCAGATTCTGGTCATTCCAGCCTTTACGCCGGAGCAGGCGGGCCATGGCGGCAGCGTTGCGCAGGTGCTTTCCACCTTCCAGCAACCCCATATCAAGCCAGATGCGCGGTCTTGGCTCAGGAGAGAGCCTTTCCACCTCGGTAAAAAGGCTGCGGCGGTCCCACCAGAGCGAGGGTGACAACGCGGCCAGCCTTCCGAAGACATCCGGATAGTGGAAACCGGTCCAAAGCGAGATAAGGCCCCCCAGCGAGGAACCGCCAAGACCGGTATGCTGCGGCCCTGCCAGGGTGCGATAGCTCTGGTCGATGAAGGGCTTCAACTCCTCCACCAGAAGGCGAGCGTACTGCGTCCCTTCCCCGCCGCCAAGCTTTGGATCGGCCGTGGGGGTGTACTCGGCCATGCGGCGGAGGCCGGTGTTGGCGATGCCGACCAGGATGACCGGCTCCGTTACTCCCTGCACGGTCAGCAGGTCTGAGGTGGAGTGGACGCGCCAGGTCTGGCCAGGGATGAACGAGGTACGTGGATCGATCAGGTTCTGCCCGTCGTGCAGATAGAAGGTAGCGAACCGCCGCTCCGGCTCGTCAAAATACCGGGGCGGAAGATAGACCATCACCTCGCGGTCATCCGGAAGAAAGCTGGAGTGAAAGCCAGGGTAGCGGTGAAGGCGCGGATGGATATCGAGCGCGGCAGCCTCTTGTTCGAAATGGTTCTCCGGCTGGTACGACACAGCGATACGCAAGGCTCCCGGTTAGGATGGCTTCAAGCCTAGCAGAGCGGGGAGGGCAGAATGAATCGCGAATACCATACATGGCTGTCCCCGGCGCTTGGACGGGAGATGGAGCTGCTGGTCTTTGGCCATGCGGGCATCCCCACCCTTGTCTTTCCCACCTCGCAGGGCCGGTTCTATGACTTTGAGAACAACGGCATGGTGCAGGCTGTGCAACGGCAGATCGACCATGGCCAGCTGCAGCTTTTCTGCGTGGACTCTGTCGATAGCGAGAGCTGGTACAACCGCGAGGCTCCGCCACGCTGGCGCATTGGCCGCCACCTGCAGTATGAGCAGTACATCCTGAATGAGGTCACGCCGCTTGTCCGGCAGAAGAACCATGCTCCGCAACTGACGCTTGCCGGCTGCAGCTTCGGCGGCTTCCACGCAGCCAGCATGGCGCTGCGGCACCCGGAGACATTTACCGGCATGCTTTCCATCAGCGGAGCCTTTGACCTTTCGTGCCTGCTGAACGGCTACTCCGACGAGGACAGCTACCTGCTGTTTCCAACGTACTTTCTGCCCAACCTGTACGACCCCTGGTACCTGGATCGCTACCGTAAGAATGTGTACGTGCTGGCCACCGGCGTGCATGACCAGTGCTGGGACCAGAACGAGAAGCTGGCTGCCGTGATGCGGCAGAAAGGAATCCCCGTGCGGCTGGATGTATGGGGCGACAATGCGGGCCATGACTGGCCATGGTGGCGGCGCATGGCAGCCCAGTATCTTTGAGGGAATGAGACGCTGAATTTTGCCGCGGCACCCACTTGCTTCATCAAGAAGGGTGCGTATGATCGTCAGGAAGCGCCTCCGTGATGAGCCACACCCCCCAAAGTCCGCCGTCACAACGTATGCGTTTCCTTGACCGCCTGGACCGCGCTCTGAACGGAATTACCGGCGCGGCCGAAGTCACGCAGATTGCCAGCAACCTGCTGCGCGACGAGTTGCGGGTTGCACGCTGTATCTACGCCGAGATTGGCCAAAAGGCAGACCTCCAGGAAAGCGACAGACGGTACACTCTGCCTTCGCCTGTGCTGCGGGCGCGCGAGTTCTCTGAAACAGCCATGGCCACCCTGCGCGAGGGCTTGACCTTCGTGGTGGAGAACATGGAGACGGACGCACGTGTTGCTGCTTCCCGCGAAGCGTACCGCCAGGCCAACGTGCATGCGCTGGTGTGTGTGCCTGTACCCAAGAATCAGCCGCTGCGGGCGGCCCTGGCGGTTCACAGCCATACTCCTCGGGCATGGACGCCCCAGGAGATTGACCTGGTGGAACAGGTGGCCGTGCGTTGCTGGGAGGCTGCCTCGCACCTGGCCACGCTGGAGGAGTTGCGCGGCAGCGAAGAAAACCTGCGGCTCGCCATGGAAGCCGGCGACTTCGGCTACTACTCCTATGAGCTTGGCGCCCCGGCGATGAAGATCTCGCAACGGTTCGCGAACATCTTCGGATATGAGCAGATTCCCGAAGACTGGAGCTTTGATCGCTGGGCCGATCATCTGCACCCGGAGGACCGGGAACGGGTGCTCACGCAGGTGCTCGCTTCAGAACCGACAGGCAGCGACATTGAATATGAATCGCGTGTCTTCCCTGCCGGCGTGGAGCGCGTCGAACAGAACGCGCGCTGGGTATGGCTGCGGGCCCGCTACTCCCACCGTGAAGATGGCCGCCGCTACCGCTTTGGCGTGCTTGCCGATATCACCGAGCGCAAGCAGGCCGAGGCGGCGCTGGAAGCCAGCCGGCGCGAGGTCTACCGCCAGTGGGCGGAGCTGGAGACGATCTACCAGACAGCCCCTATCGGCCTGTCGCTGTTCTCGCTGGATGACTTCCGCTACCTGCGCGTCAACGATCTGCAGAGCGGTGTGATTGGGCTGCCGCGCGAACAGATTATCGGCCAGCCCTTTCGCGAGATTGCCGTGGGGCTATGGCCGCAGTGTGAGCCACTGATGCGCCGCGCCGCAACGGGAGAGACGATTCGCAATGTAAACCTGGAAGGCGAGTTACCGTCGCGTCCGGGGCAACACCGTTACTGGACCGTGAGCTACATGCCGGTGCGGGGCGAGGATGGCACGGTGCGCGCCGTCGCCGCGGTGATTCTGGAGACCACCGCGCAGAAACGCGCCGAGCAGGCGCTGATCCAGAGCGAAAAGCTGGCGGCGGTGGGAAGGCTGGCAAGCTCGATCTCGCACGAGATCAACAACCCGCTGGAAGCGACAACGAACCTGCTGTACATTGCGCAGCACACCCCGGGGCTGCCGCAGGAGGCTGCCGATGCCCTGGCTCTTGCGGAGAAGGAGCTGCAACGCGTCTCACAGATTGCATCTCAGACACTACGCTTCCATCGCCAGGCCACGCGCCCCACATGGGTAACCGCGGAAGAGCTGCTGAAGCCTGTGGTTGCGCTGTACCAGGGACGCCTGACGAACTCCAACATCCGCCTGATCGAGCAGCATCGCGGAGCGCAGCCGGTGCAATGTTTTGAGAACGATATCCGCCAGGTGCTGAACAACCTGATCGGCAATGCGATTGATGCAATGAAAGGCATTGGCGGAAGAGTGATGATCGTAAGCCGCGAGGCGACCGACTGGAAGACAGGCCGCAAGGGGCTGCGCATTACGGTGATAGACAGCGGCAGCGGTATGTCAGAAGCGACGCGCAAGAATATATTCACGGCCTTCTACACCACCAAGGGAATCAACGGAACCGGGCTGGGGCTATGGATCTCGCGCGGTATCGTGGATAAGCATGAGGGCGAGTTGAGGTTCTACTCCAGCACACTGCAGGGCCGCAGCGGCACGGCTTTTTCCCTCTTCCTGCCGCGGTATGGATGATGCATTTGAGGCTTGCTGTTTTTGCGATGGTTGCTGTGTTGCCCTTATCTGCGGAGACGCCGCGTGAAGCCCTGCACCATGCCGTGGCACACACGCAGGCCACGGCCGTGGTGGTGGATTTCGCTACCGGAAAGGTCATCGCGCAGGAAGGTGTAGCGCGGCGAGGTACACCGGGCTCAACCATAAAGCCCTTTGTACTGGAGTACGCCCTGCAGCATGGCCTGGTGAAGGCGGAGACGCAGGTGTACTGCCGCAGGAACCTCCGCATTGCGGGACGGGACTTTGCCTGCACGCATCCGGCAAGCCTTCCGGTCGTTGATGCGGAGACAGCGCTGGCGGAGTCGTGCAATACATGGTTTGCCGCCCTGGCGCGACGCATGCCTCCACAGGAACTTGAGCAGGCGGTTGCCGCGACCCTGCTGCCGCATGAAAGCCTTCGTTTTGCCAGCATGGATCAGCGTCAGCTTGCCGTGCTGGGAGTGTGGGGAAGCACGGCCTCTCCGCTGGAGCTGGCGCAGGCCTACCGCGCACTGGTGCAGCGCCTGCCGCAGGACAGCGTTGTGGCCCGCAGTCTGCGAGAGTCAGTGGAACATGGCATGGCGAATCCTGCAGCAACGCGCGGTGTGACGATCCTGGGTAAGACCGGAACCGCGCAGAACCCGGGTGAAAGCTGGACGCACGGATGGTTTGCCGGTGTCGTACCCGGGCGGCTGGTCATCGTGATGTATGTCCCCAGGGGCGATGGCGGAACGGCGGCGCGGCTGGCCCATGGGTTCTTTACGGAGATGGCTCGTTGAGGGCCGCATGGCTGCTGGCTTTGCTGCCATCGCTTGCTCTGGCGCAAAGCGACGGCGGAGGCCGGGATGTTTCCGTCGCGATGTTTTCAACGCATGCCGTTCATGCCGTAACGCTCGCTCCGGCGGGTGAAGGCGCGTGGACGGCAAGCTGTGCGGGCTGCGCCCATAAGCCCCTGACCGTGCCAGTAACGTTTGCCAAAGGCGAGCTGTTTGCCGGAGGTCCGGTGCGCGTCAGCAACAACGCCAACCCGAAGGACTTCCGCACCGCCACCGGACTATGGCACCTGCGCGTTACAGCGGGCGATGTGGATATCGTGTTGACGATCCCAAGCGAGCACTACGTTGCGGCCGTGGTTGCGGGGGAAGCCTCGCCGGGAGAGAGGCCGCAGGCGCTGGAAGCGCTGGCGATTGTGGCTCGCACCTATGCGTTGAACGGAAGACACTGGAAGCCGCGTTCCGGGCACCTGCCTGCACCGCTGTGCGACAGCACGCAGTGCCAGGCGATGCGGCTGGGGCGCGTGCCCGCCGTGATTGACGCGGCTGTACGCGCCACCGCGGGCGAGACCATGTGGTTCCACGGACGCCGTGCCGAGGTCTTCTTCAGCCAGCACTGCGGCGGAACGACGGAGACAGCCGGGGCCGTGTGGCCAACGCTGCGGCGCGCGACGTATCTCAACGCGCATCCGGATAACTTCTGCCTGCGCAAGGATAAAGCCGCGTGGCACGCCGAGGTTCCGTTGACGCAGATGGAGGAAATTGCCCACACCGAGGGATGGAAGGTACCCGCGCAGATTGTGGCTGTTGAAATCATCCAGCGCAGCCCCTCGCAGCGTGCGTTAAAGCTGGCAATGGTTGGCACGGATGGCACTCGCTTCCCTGTCGCCGCAAGTTCGCTGCGGCTGGCCATTGGCCGGGCGCTTGGGTGGAACCAGGTGCGCAGCGACCTGTATGACGTGGCCGTGCGGCACGGTGCAATCGTCTTCGATGGACGCGGCCATGGCCACGGTGTTGGCCTGTGCCAGGTGGGCGCCGGCCAGATGGCCTCCGAAGGCAAGACCGCACGGGAGATTGCCGGCTTCTACTTCACCGGTGTGAGCATCGGCATAACGCCCAGAGATGCGGGCTGGCAGCAGAACACGGCCGGACCACTGCATACGCGCTCTGTCAACAAGGACACGACGCACGATGCGATGCTGCAGCGGGCATGGGCCGAGGCTGCAAAGCGATTTCCTTCGCAGCGCGCCATGTCGCCGGATGTCACCCTCGCTCCGTCGGTTGAGATCTTCCGACAGTTAACCTCTGCCCCGGGCTGGCTGCTGGCCACAACCCGCGGCCAGAGCATTGTGCTGCAACCCTGGTCCGTGTTGCAGGCACAGGCAGAACGTGTACTGCTGCATGAGTTCCTGCATCTGCGTGTGGAAGCCGAGGCGGGCAGCAATGCTCCGCTGTGGCTGCGCGAGGGGATGGTGGAGTATCTCGCGGGAGATACGCAGGGCAACACGTCCATGCCGGCAGCCGCGATGGACGCGGCGCTGCGCAGTGCGTCTGACCTGAGTGCAAATCAACAGGCGCATGAGGCCGCTGGGGCTAAGGTACGATCGCTGGTGCAGCGCTACGGGTTCGCTTCAGTGCGCGGCTGGCTTGTCTCCGGCATACCGCCCGGTGTTGCCTGAGTCTCTGCCAGCAGGGCGAGTAGGAATGAAGCGACTAGTCCGTCGAACAGCACCACGAAGAGAAGCCGGGCCACCAGGCTGAGGGCTTCCACCTTTAAGCCACGACCGGGTACCCAGCCGAGGATCCACCCGGTCACAGCACTCGCCAGCCAGGTGAGCGCAAGGAAAACGACCCACCACGTCAGGCTGAAGAGGCTGCGCAGCGCACCACGAACGCGGCCAAGGATGACCGCGAAGCTGAACACAGTGAGTACACTCACGATGATCCAGCTGAGCGTCGACCAGAGCCAGTCCAGCATCTTGTAAATGCGGTCGAAGGTGAAGAAGTAGCGCAGGCTGCGCGGCGTTTGCGAATTCAGATAACTGGCGCGCTGAAAATCATTGCTATGCAGCGGCTCAATCCAATGCGTTGCCAGAAGCCAGACAGCTACGGCGGCAACAATGGCAATCGAACCCGCCAGCAGACGTTTGCGCTTGCAGGTCTGTCTTGCCACCCACAACGCAATCCATGACTGCCCGGCGCCCGCAACGGCGGCAATCAGCAGGCCGAAGACGAATGAGACGATGACCCACAGCACGCTTGCGTCTGGAAGGCGCAGCCAGAGCAGTGCCATGAGAAAGACCACCAACGCAAGGCCGATTTGCAGAAGGAGCAGTTTCAGAGAGAAGCGGCGAAGCGCGCCGCGGAGCAGGCTCATTGCGGACCTCCGGTGGATGGCTGTGGCACCTCAAGCCGCAGTGCGTCACTCGATGCAGATACGTTGGGTTGATACATGGCCTCAACGTGCGCCGGGCTGATCTGGAAGACGCCGGGGTTGACGACACGGATGAGGTAGAAGACCTCCTGCCGTCCGTTGAAGTCCGTGGAGAAGAAGACAGCGCGATCGTCACGGAACTCGCTGCGCGTGTACCACCAGTACCAGCCACCGGGCTTCTTCTCGATGGTGTAGCTATCCTCGTTCTTGATGAACTCGGTGCCCGCCGGGATAGGATCTTCCAGCATCAGGTACTTCATTGGAGCGCCGCCGATGGCCTCATGCACGGCCAGCACATCGCCCACCTGTGCTGTGCCCGAGAGCGGCACCAGCATGTAGACCACTTTGCCATCCTTCTGTACGGGCTGCAGCTTGAAGTAGTCACGCGTCAGGTTCAACGTCATGCTGCCGGACTGGTAGTCCTTCTTCTCGGTTGAGAAGTAGCGTCCGCGTGCCGACCAGTAGAGACGTCCACCGCCCTTGCGCACGATCTGCAGGTTGTTTGCGTTCGGCGCTAACTGGGCAGCATCCAGGTTCAGTGTCAGCGTGTTGTCTGTAAGCGAAGCGCCCGCCTTGAAGCTGCGCTGCGCAATGGACTTGCCGTTGAGTAGAACCTCCACCGAAGAGTCTGCGGTGAGTTCCTTCGTCGCAGCCAGATACTCGGTCAGGCCGAAGAGCGCTGTGGCGGTCTGCTCGGTGGAGTCCCACCATCCGCCGCTGTTGCGCGCCAGCATCAGCCACTGGGCCGCGCTGGAGAGCATCGCGTCATTCGCGTCCACCTTCGCCAGCAGGCGAACGGCATAGGCCGTGGCCTCGGCGTTGTTACTGTACTCGGTGTCGAGCGTGGGAACGTAGTTGCTGCTCCAGAAGACCAGGTCGCCCTGGTGCTGCGCCTTCGACTTCAGCAGTGCGGCAAGCTCACTGGCACGCTTGTCGCCGGTGCGCAGCATTGCGAGGCCGGTCATGGCCAGCGGCTCAGGATCAAGGTCTTTGCGGCGTTCATACTGCGCGTCGAGCGCGGCCTTCAGGTCGCTCTCGTTGGCCATGGCAAGCGCATAGACCACCGAGGCTCGCAGCTCAGGCCGCATGCGCGGGTGCTGCTGCAGTTGCTGCCGCAGGTAGCTGGAGCCCATGTTCAGCATGTACCGGTGGTCCTGCGAGACCGGCGCAACCTCTGCCGCCGCGCCAAGACCGGCGACAACATAGGCCGTCATATAGATGCGGCTGTCATCTTCTTTCCACCAGCCCCAGCCGCCATCCTGATGCTGGTAGTCCTTCAGCCGCTCAAGACCCGCGTTCATCTTCGCGTGCAGGTCTTCCATGTTGATATCGGAAGAAACCTTCAGCTTGTTGAGTGTGTCCGCGACGATGACGTTTGGAAGGAAGCTCGACATCGTCTGTTCGGTGCAACCGTAGGGATAACTGGTGAGGTAGTCGAGCGCGGAGAAGAGCGAGCCCGCGATGGTGGGACTCACGTCGATTCGCAGGGAATGCGCGGCAACATCTGTGTTCGCGGGGAAATTGATGGGGACGCTGGCAGTGTTGCCGGTCAGTACCCCGCTGGGGGCGATGCTGCGGGCCACACCGTTGGGCTGAATAGGGAAGCTGATCTCCAGGGCGTCCGACTCGGCATCCGTAATAGCCGTGGCCGTCAGCTTCGCCATGCCCACACGCGAGGCGCGCAAACGCCACAGCGCGGTGACCTCGCCCTTACTGGGAATGGTGAGCTTCTGCTGGTTGCCGAGCACATTGTCGAGGCCCTCGACAGCAAGCGAGATGGTCGCTTCCTTCGGAACGTCAAGGTAGTTATGCACAATGACCGGCAGCGTGAGTTCATCGCCCTTCAGAAGGAAACGAGGGCTGCCCATGCGAACGAGGACGTTCTTGCGTACCAGCACGCGGCTGATGGCCGAGCCTGCCTTCGAGTCCGTGGTGATGGCGCGCGCCGTGGCTCGCCATGTCGTCAGCGAGTCCGGGAAAGTAAGTGTGACGGTGGCATGGCCATTCGCATCCGTATGCACGCTGGGCTGCCAGTACGCTGTGTCCGGGAAGGCCTTGCGAACACGGGGCTTGGATTCATTGCCTGGCTTCACCTGCGCCAGTTGCGGACGGTAGCGATTGGCGCGCATGGCGAGCATGGGCGACTTCTCTCCGGCCGAGCCGCTAAAGTAATAGTCCAGGGAAGAGTCCAGCTGCGACGAGCTGTAACGCTGTGGATAGAGCGCACGAACAATGTCGCCGTTCGAGTCCGGGTAGAGCGAGTAGATGGCCTCATCGACAACGCCCACACTGACCTCGGCGCTGACCGGCTTGCCCGCAAAGTCTCGCGTGGTGACATTGTAGGTGGCCTGCTGCTGCGGCTGGAAGACCTCCTTCGACGGCGTCACTTCCACCTGTAACTGCTGTTGCGAAGGCGGAACCTTCAGCATCCTGCTGGCCTGGTACAGCACGTTGTTCTTGATGAAGATAGCGCTGATGTTCAGGTTCGGCTGCGACTCCGGAGTGATGGGGACGTCGAAGCTGAGCGTCTTGCCTTCGCTGTGCAGCACCTGGCGGCGAACTAGCGAATCGCCTTCCACCAGCACCAGCGCATAGAAATCCGGCTGTTCGGAGATAAGGCTCAGGTGCGCGGTTTCACCGGGGGCATAGCTCTTCTTGTCGGCGACGATCTGCGTGTTCTGCGAGCTGTCTCCCCAGCTTTGTTCGCCAACACCCATGATCCAGAGATAGGTTTCGTTCTCCGGATTGCGAGTGCCAGGCTGCACGGCAGTCGCCGTGGCCTGCAGCGTGGCGGAACTGTATGGAGGAGAGATTACCGGCAGTTGGCCGGAGGCCTGGCCGCCCGCATCCGTGGTTACATCCACGGCAGGACCAGGGGTCGTCTCCACCTTGCCACGGTCGTAATGACGGTAGACAAGCTGCACGTGTGTCCGGGTCGCCAGCGGACGGTTGTCGTAATCCATCGCCGTCACGCGGAAGCGGGCCGGTTCGCCCGCGCGAACCGCATAGCTGAGCGGTTCTACATTCACACGGAAGGTGCTGTAGGTGGCCAGGAAGCGGCCACGGCCGGTGATCTCGCGGTTGGCTGCGTCGGTCACGCCGGCTTCGACAACATAGTCGTAGTCGCCATGTTTCTTCTCGTCCACCTGCGTGGGCACCTGGATCGTAAGCAGGCCATTGGCGTCCAGCTTGCCGGTTTTCTCGGCTTCTTCGTCGGCGTAGCCAACGTAGCTGTTGTCGCCGCCGTCAGACTCGCCTGGGCCATCGCTGGAGTCATCGCTCTCGCCCCACCAGTAGTGGCGCTCGTGGTAAACACGATACTTCACCTTCGCGTTGGCCACCGGCTCGCCAAAGAAGTAGCGGGAGTCAATGGTGACCGGCATGGTGGCGCCCTGCAGAACGCGGCGTTGCCCGGCGGTGACGGTCACACGATACTCCGGCTTGCGATACTCCTCCACGTGGAAGCTGCCGAAGACCTGGCTGGGGGCGTCCCCCACGCGGATGTTGTAGTAGCCAAGCGCGGCATCGCGGGGAAGATCCATCTCACCGGCTACGGTTCCTGTCGCCGACACGGGCATCTGCTTGTCGAAGATGACCTTGTCGGTGGCGTCGGAGATGGTGACATGCAGGTTGCCGGGCTTCGGCGGAGTAAGCACGTTCCCCGCGTGTTCCCGCACAATCGCCTTCCAGTGAACGGTATGCGTGGGGCGGTAAACCGGACGCTCGGTGTAGACATAGCCAACGTATTTGCTCTCCCAGGTGTTGCTCAGCGTCCATGTTCCGGGGGTGGAGACAGCAATTGCCTTGTCCTTTGCACCGACCACCCAGAAAGCGTCTTCATGCGCTTTGTCCGCCGTAATAGGCAGTAGAGCCATACCGCTTGCATCCGTCGTCGCCGAGGCCGCCGCCTTCTGTCCGAAGCCTGCATCGACCTTCACGCCTTCCATCGGCTGGCCGGAGATGCGGTCGGTCGCATACGCCAGCACCTGGCCGTTGCTGGTGCGTGTGACCAGCGCCATGGGCGTAACCGTCACCAGCGTGTAGGCCTTCAGATGGCCGTCGGTGGCCTCCAGCAGGTACAGCCCCGCGTCCAGCTTCTGTTCGATGGGAAGATCGTTGTTATCCGAAACGTAGGTGGCGGGCACGACCTGCCGCCAACGCGCGACAAGCTGTCGCTGGTTCAGGATGGGAATCTGGGCGAACTCGGCTTCGCTGACAATGCGGCTGCTTTTCGAAAGCGCTGTCTGTTTGGCCCGGATGGAATGACGTGCCTGGCGCGAGAACTGGCGCCGGAAGAAGAAACGAATGCTCTCCCACAGCTGCTGCTTCCAGTCATGGAATCGTTCCAGCCATGTGCGCTCGTCGATGTACTCCGGGCCGTAGCTGCCGATGTTGCCGGAGCTGAAGGAGTGCAGCTCGCGCAGGTTTTCGACAAACTTTACAGGGTCCTGGATGCGATAGACGCGGAATTCGAGTGATTCCACATCGTGCGTGTACAGGTGGATGGCGGGCTTTTCCCCCGGAGCAAAGGTCTTACTGGTGCTCAGGTTGAAACTCTGCGCGTGGGCGCAGACAGAGGCGGCGAGGAACAGGAAAAAGAGAGCGAGGGGGCGCGGTCTCATTGAGGGTCCTCTCGGAGGATAGACCAACGATACACTCCAAGGAAGTTGGTATTGTATGAAACCGGTCTCCAGCGGGGATCAGGGTGATTAAGCAGGTCGTCCAGCGCAACGCGACGCATCTCACCCGGCCCCGCTCCGATGGGGCCGGTATGGTAGACCGCCCAGTCATGAGCCTCGCCGGTCACAATCATGGAATGGTAGGGCGAGTTCTGTTCCAGTTGGCGGTAGAAGAGAAGGTCACCCTCCCGGGCGGCATGGATATCCCGCGAGACGAAGAAGGTGTTTCGCTGCCACAGCGTCTTTGCATCGGCAAACTGGGCAAAGCTTTCGTTCGCCGGATCGCCGGCGGTATAGCCGCCCTCGCGCACGCGGAAGAGGTTGGCCCCCAGCGGGGTGAGCGGGTACACATACTGGCTGACCGAGGAGGACGGCAAGGCGACCTCCATGGGCAGCGTCGCCAGCCATGCCTCGTTATGCGCATGCAGAGCTCCACGGTAGCACCAGCGCAGCAGCGCGGCACAGTCGTTGATCTCTGCCGGTAGCTTCGCCGGGGGCGTAGCAGCGGCGATATCCGCAAGCGCGGAGAACCACCGCCGGAAGGCGGCACGGTCTGCTGAACGATGCAGCCGAAGGTACTCCGGCGTTCCATCTCCGAAGCGGTCCGAGGAGTCCGGTGTGAAGTCGAGTACGGCGCTGGCGTGGCTGGAGCCATCACTTACCTGCAACGTATGACGGCCGGGCAGCACGGGCGACTGTACCAGCACGCTGCCATCCGTCAGCACGCGTGCGGCAAGCCCGCCAAGGCGAAGCTCACCGGATCCTTTCCCTTGCAGCAGAGCCGCGCGATGTTCCCCGCCGTCGGCAGGCAGAGTGTGCTGCACCTGCTGCAGGCGGATGTGCGGGCGCGGCCAGGCACGCCATGCAATGGCCCCCGCCATAAGAAGCGCGGCAACCAGAAGAAGAAGTCGGCCCTGCAATGCTCGGCTCACGTGAGCCAGAGGATAGCAGGGCCGGGTTTGTGGATTCGTTTCGTTAGAAGCTAAGGCGCGCCGCCAATTGGATGCTGCGCGGATCGCCCACTCCGTTCGCCGAACCAAAGGTGGCGCTCGGCGTGGAGGGATAAGCTCCTGTGCCCCAGGTGCCGTTGGGAATCACGTCATTGCGGTGGTTCAGCAGGTTGAAGGCCTCGGCCATGCCCTGCAGCTTGACACGGTCACTTAAGGCAATCGTCCGGCTGAGGCGGGCGTTCAGGTTGAAGAAGTCAAAGCCGATGCCCGTGTTGCGGCCTAATACAGCTCCGGCAAAGCCCTGCGTGCAGGGGTTGGTCGTTGCCAGAGTGTAGCCTGCGACGCATGGCCTTTGCGTGGTCTGCTGCCGGGTCTGTCCGCCGGTAACAACATTGAACGGCAGCCGGGAGTAGTACTGCAGAATGCCTCCGAATTGCCAGCCATGCGTCACGTGCCCCATCACTGTGCTGGTGTGGGCCGTGGGGGTGTGTGCGTTGAAGTCGAAGACCATGCGGTGACGCTGGTCGTCGTCGGAGCGGCCACGGTCCACCTTAAGGTCAAAGTTATTGATCGGCGCGGAGAAGAAAAACTCGCCCACGTTGTTGATCGCCTTGGACCACGTGTACGACACACGCGCAGAGGCCCAGGAAGTGGGCCGCTGTACCAGCGAGACGGCCAGGCCGTCGTAATACGAATCAAACAGCGAATCGTAGGCACGCACGTTGCCGCGCGTGGCATCCGGCCGCGTGCCGTTGGCGTTGATGTTGCGATTGATGGACGACAGCAGGTGCAGACCGCGCGTGTGCTGATAGCTGATGCCCAGCGTGGTGGCGCGGGCAAGCTGCTGCTCCACACCAAGGTTTACCTGCTCAGAATAGGCATTCTGAATATTGCGGTTCATCAGGGAGTAGCTGATCAGCGCCGCGGGATTGGGTGTGGTGGAGACGTTGGGGAAAGACGGTGCTCCTACATCTCCCGGCACATAGGTGTACTGCAGCAGCCTGCCCTGCACGGGGTCCTGCGTGTTATTGGCTGAAAGCAGAGCATTGGCCAGAGCGCGCATGGGAACACGGTCATAGAACAGTCCAAAGCTGCCACGCACCACCGTACGATGATTGGCAAAGGGAGACCACGCAAAGCCGACGCGCGGAGAAACATTGTTGGTATCCGTGTTGATCGTCTTCAGGAACTGAAGGTCGTAACGCAGACCTGCGTTGATGGTCAGCGCGGATGTCAGCTTCCATTCATCCTGCACATAGAAGCCGATGTTCGGGTTGTTCTGCGTGATGGCGGGCGTGCCGAAGTTCTGCGCGTAGCTGGCGTACCCGGTGGTGCTATTGAGAAACGCCGACAGCGACGGGAAGGTGTAGTTCCCCGCGATG
Source organism: Terriglobus tenax (assembly GCF_025685395.1). Classification (NCBI taxonomy): domain Bacteria; kingdom Pseudomonadati; phylum Acidobacteriota; class Terriglobia; order Terriglobales; family Acidobacteriaceae; genus Terriglobus; species Terriglobus tenax. The sequence goes on from NZ_JAGSYA010000004.1 coordinate 1,226,503, forward strand.
GACTGCGGGAAGGTAATGGTGTCGCGATTGAACAGGAAGTCCACACCGGTCTTCACGGTGTGCGCACCGCGCTGCATCACCAAGTTGTCCACCACCTCATACAGGTAGTTCAGCCGCGCCGTGGGCGACGAGGAGAAGCGGCCAAAGCTGGCGACGCCGCTGATGGTAATGGCCGGGCTGTTCTGCGTGTTTGAGGGAGCGTTCAGGCTGTCGTAGGTGAACTGCCCGCGCGTCTCATTGAAGGTACGCGGCGACAGCGTGGCCACGTTGCTGACCGCCACCGTGTGGTTGGTGTCACGCACCGCCGTCGCGTAACTGACATCCGCCAGGGCGCCGGCACCGCGGGCATTCACACTGTTCAGGCCGTAGTAGCTGTAGCGCAGCGAAAACTGGTCGCGGTCGCTGAAGCGGTGATCGCCACGGATAAAAGCGTTGTCCGTATGCACGGTGGTGGGATAGAGCGTCGTAGCACTATTGCCGACCGACAAGCGAGGCCCCGTGAAACCGAGCGTATTCAGCCGTGAGTTGATCGCGGCGGCATTTGCCGGAGTGATGGTCACGATGCCGTTGGTATTCAGGCGACGCCCCTCATAGTTGCCGAACAGGAAGGTGCGATCGCGACGGACAGGTCCGCCGAGGCTGGCGCCATACTGGCCCTGCGTCAGCGGCAGCTTATTCCGTGAGAGTGCGTTCATGGCGTTCAGGCGCTGGTTACGCAGAAAGCCATACGCGGTTCCGTGCAGATTGTTGGCACCACTGCGCGTAACGATGTTGAAATAGCCACCCATCGCCCGGCCAAACTCAGCCTGACCGCCGGAAGTAACCACCTGGAACTCCTGCACCACATCCATGCCGTAGGAGTTACCTGCGAGGCCCGCTGCATCGTCGTTGGCCGAAAGACCATCCACGACAAAGCTGTTGGAAAAATTACGCTGGCTGTTGATGGAGTAGCCCTGGCCAATGACCGGCGAGGTCTCGGCAAAGGTCTGCGTGCTGGCGGTGTTGGTGGGGCTTACACCGGGTGTCAGAAGCGCAAGGTCAAGATAGTTGCGTCCGCTGTAGGGCAGTTCGGTGATCTCGGCCTGATGGACCGTCTCCGAGATCTGGCTGCGGTTGGCTTCGAGAGGAACGAGATCTTCATCGACCACATCGACCGTAACGCCCGCGCCTGCAAGCGAGACTTTGAGCGTGAGGTCGAAGGCCGAACCCACGCCGAGCTGCACCTTCACGCTGCCAGCCTGAAAGCCGCTGGGCTGCGTTGTAAAGATGTATTCGCCGATGGGCAGAAACGGCAGGCGAAAGCGCCCGCGGTCATCAGTGGTAACGGCGTAAGACTGGTTGGTCGCAACGGAACGAGCTGTAACAGCGGTGTGCGCAATCAGCGCACCCGAGGGGTCGAGCACGCGGCCGGTCACAGAGGCGCTGGTCAGCGTCTCCTGCGCGTACATGACTGAGCCGGCAAACAGGGACAGGGCGGCAAGGGCCGCTCTCCGGGTAAACATTTCTTCCTCCATACGGGATAGGGCTGCAGCACGGCACGCCATCGAAAAAACGACAGCGGCAACAATGCAGCAAACGAACTTGAAACCGTTGGCTTAGGAGTGAAGAAAGACGGGAGGTCCACGCTCTGTGTCGTCGAGCGTATGCAGCGCGGCCTGCTGGGCAGGCGGACGCACATAGACGTGGTCATACGTGGCGCGAACCGGTGGCAGACTGGCAAAGAATGGCAGCGACGCCGTGGGCTGCGCCGGGGCATCCATGGATGCCGGGCAGTAAGGGCACTTCTCTACCGGGGTTGTGACATGCGGATGATTCGGTTCCGGGTCCTGCGCCATCCCCAGCCTGGCCATGGCACCACCCATCATCGCTGTTCCCATGAAGCAGCGATGCTTGCCGTGCCTGCGGCAGCAGGGCGGCAGATGCGCGTCATCATCCTGCACCGCCGCAAGCAGAGGTGTGGCGAGCGGCAGGCCGATGGCCAGCAGCAACAGGATGGAGAAGAGCTTCCGCAATACACCGATTGCAACACCGTGGAGCATGGAGCGCAAGCGGTTATCGAAGAAACAGTGCGGTATTCGCCGCTACGCCGTCACCTTTGCCGGAACGGAAGGAAGCTGCGGCTGCAGCCGCTCCAGCTCACGCAGTGCTGGCTTGCTCAACGGACGCTCATGCAACAGCAACTCCGCCGCGCGCACCTTGGCGTTGGAATGGAACCACTGCTGGAAGACGTTGTCGCACAGCAGATTAGTGACCGCCAGCAGGCACATGCCCTGGTGGTGTGCCATCCAGCTGCGCACCAGCTCGGGCTCGCCTGCCTGGCGATAGTCCGCCGCCTCGTAGAAACCGTAGTCGCCGATCCATCCCATCTGTGCCATCAGGCGCAGGTTGGCGATGGCGTCCTGCCGGATGAAGGGCAGGGTGAGGAAGGTGGAGTAGGGTGAGATGACCGGGCCATCTTCCGCGCCATACTTCAGCGCCAGCGCCGGAATGCCCCATGCCTGGTACTGGTAGCGGCCATCCGGATCGCGCGTCGCCATGCCGCTCTCAGAGATACCCCACGGCATTCCCTTCACGTGCTGCTGCTGCACCGCGATGGCGGACTCCATGGAACGCGTGATCAACGTGTCCGGGTAGTGCCGCATCCACAGCGCGGGCATCAGGTACTCGAACATGGTGCCGGTCCACGATAGCAATGCGGCGCGGCCGTTCACAATGACATGCGTACGGCCAAGACGGAACCATGCCTGCTGCGGAATGTCTCCCTTGGCGATGGCCAGGAAGGTGGCGATACGCGCCTCGGAGGCGACCAGGTCATAGCAGGCCGGGAAGAGTTCCTTGCCCGCGCCATCGTAGCCGATGGAAAGCAACTGCCGCTGCGGCTCCAGCATGAAGTCAAACCGCATAGCGTTGGCGTGCCAACTGCTCAGGTTCGCGATGTGCTGCACCTCATGCACCAGGGCGCCAAGCGACTCCATGGTGCCCGGAAGAAGCACACGCAGCTCAATGGCCAGCTCACGCTCCGGACCGGTCGCGGCATTGGCCAGGTGCGCCAGCCGCTCATCGAGTGCATGCACATAGTCCACGGCGTTCTGCAGCGTGGGCACCACCTCATTCTCCGGGTCCGCAAAGACGGTCAGGTGAAAGAGAGAGCCAAAGCGCGGCAACAGCCACGGCAGATACCGTTCGACATAGGCAAGCAGATGCTGCCGGCGGCGTTCTGCTTCCTGCAGAACCCACTCGTTCTGCGCTTCAATCGGAGGCATATCCATCAGCCACTGGATGCTTTCGCGAAGCGCTGCGACAGAACGCGAGGCCGCAAAGCCCTCATGCCCCATCATCTTGCGAATGGCCGAAAATTTCGTCTGAGCGAGCAGAGGCTGCTTCAGCGTGTCCAGCGCGCCACCGTTCAGCGCATAGAAGCTTGCAGCCAGGTTGCCGCTGTCGACGGAAGAAATGGTGAACGGCGGGATAGGCCGCAGCGTGGGAATATCGATCCAGTTGTAGATGTGGCCATTGACTTTTTCGAGCTTGTCATAGGTGGCCAGGGTTCCCAGCGTGGCGCGGGTAAACTCCGGCAACGTGACAAAGCCGAGCTGCAGCGCGGCCTGCCGTGCGTTGAGCAGCATGCCCAGATTCGTGGGAGACAGCGTGAGCGTCTGATGCAGGTTCGCTTCGGTCACGTTATCCGGGATCAGCCACTGGTTGCGCTCGTCGCCAAACTCGGCGTAATACCGCCATGTGAGCAGCGCCTGCCGCTCCAGGAAGCTGCGCTCGTCGGTCGCCAGCGGAGCGTCCAGCTTGCGCGGTGGAGAGTTCAGCCAGCCTGTAATGGCCGAGGTCAGCGCCCATAGCAACAGGATGGGGCCAGCCGCAAACAGGTCAGGCCAATGATGCAGAACGATGATGATGCCGATGGCAATAGCCAGAATCGGAGAAGCCTGCAAATACTGGTCCAGCGAGCTTCGCGTGCGCGTGGCTTCAGCCTGCGCGGCCGTCTCCCACTCCAGTAGCTTGCGGCCAGTCATCAGGCTGCGTACCAACGAGCGCACAATGGCGTCAATCGACAGCAGCGCATGGTGCGGCAGGAAGGCAAGGTTCAGCAGGTGGAAGCCGAGCGACGACCAGAAGCCGCGAAAGCTTTCCAGCACAGCCTCGCCACTGCGGCGGGCAAGCGCACGGCCAAGATTGAAAGCAAGCTGCACGAAGACCGGGAAGAGCAGCAGGGTCAGCGTGACAAAGGTCCAGTACCGCGCCCCGCCGGGAAGGAAGAGCCAGCCGCATACCAGAAGGATGAAGGTGATGGGTTCCACCAGGCTGCGGCGCAGGTTATCGAAGATCTTCCACTGCGAGATCATGCTGATGGGGTTTTCAACCGTCTTGCCCGACTCATCCGGAACACGGCTGGAAAGCCAGCGCAGGATCTGCCAGTCGCCACGAACCCAGCGATGCTTGCGGCGGGTGTGCGCGGAATAGTGCGACGGGTAGTCGTCGATGACCTCGATGTCCGTCACCAGACCGGCGCGCACATACGCACCTTCAATCAGGTCGTGCGAGAGCAGCGTGTTGCGGGGGAAGCGGCGATCCAGCACCTGGTGCAGTACCGACACCTCATAAATCCCCTTGCCGGTGAAGATGCCTTCGCCGAAAAGATCCTGGTACACATCGCTGACCGCGCGCGTGTAGATGTCAAACCCTGTCTCACCCGAGTAGAGCGCCGCAAGGCGGGAGCGCGATGCGGAAGAAACGCTTACGCCGACACGCGGCTGAAGAATACCGTACCCCTTGGTAACAATGCGGCGGCGAGGATCGATGATGGCCTGGTTGAGCGGATGCGCCATGGTGCCGATCATGCGTGCCGCGGTGTTGCGCGGAAGCTGCGTGTCGGAGTCCAGCGTGATGATGTACCGCACCTGCTTCAGAACGTTGACCGGGCCGGCCTTGACGGGAAATCCGTCGAACTCTCCGCGCAGGTACTTGTTCAGGTCCAGCAGCTTGCCGCGCTTGCGCTCCCAACCCATCCATACACCCTGGCGAGCGTTGAAAACCCTATGACGATGCAGCAGGAGAAAGCTTCCGCCATTCTCCTTTCCATACCGCGCATTCAACTGGTCCGTCATACGTACGGCCAGGTCCACCAGCTCGTTGCGGTCTTCGGTGCGCGGGCGCGTATCGGAATCGGGAAGATCGGTCAGCAGGCCGAAATGCAGATTGGGATCGGTGTTGGAAAGGTAGCGCGCCTCCAGTTCATCGAACAGGTCAATCACCTGCTCTTCGCTCAGCAGCAGCGTGGGCACGCACACCAGCGTGGCAGCCTCCACAGGGATGCCCTTGGTGAAGTCAAGCTTGGGCAGGGCGCGCGGACGCAGAAAAGCCGTGACCGAGTTATTGACCAGGTCGCTGGCTCCCTGGGTTGCCGGCAGCAGCGCCAGCAGCAACGTACCCATCAGCGGCAGGAACGCATGATGTGGCACCAGGGGAATAATGAAGGCCGCAATCGAGACGACCGAGACGATAAAGATGCTGAGGATGTAGGCGTCTTCACGGTGCGCGGCAAGCACGCTGCGCGCGCGGTCACCGGCAGTCGGATGATAGCCGATGCGATGTTCAAGTTCCGGGAATCCCTCTTCAAACAGGTAATAGCCAACATGCGCAATGCGACGCGCAAGGCGCGGGTCCGCGGGCGGGTTGATCTCCGCCTGGCGTGCAAGATCGACAGCGATATGCGCCACCTGCACCTCGTTGCAGTCAGACCGCGCGGCAAGCGTGGCGACACGTTCCAGGTAGCCGGAGCGCGTCTCTTCGTCCATGGCCGGGAAGATACCGTTCGGGTCGCGCGCCAGCACGGGATAAAACGCAACCAGCTCCGGTGTCAGCTTCGACCACTCGTACTGCTGCAGACGTCGCAGCGAATGCAGGGCCGCGGAGAAGGGAGACTCTTCAATCGACGGCATCTCGCCGGCAAAAGCCTCTTCGGCGCGGTCCAGAATAAACTCCACCTCCGCCAGCCGCAGGAAGAAAGACAATGCGATGATTTCGCGCAGACGCATGGCTTCATCGGACTGAACAGCAGACACGAAGACGACCAGGGACTCCGGCGACCAGATGCCCCCAGCCGCGTCAAGATATGTCTCGGCCACGCGCATCACGCGGGGCAATGCAACATCTCCAGGGAGAGCGACACGCGGCAGCTCACGCGTATTCTTCTTGCCGCTTTCGGCTTCCATCAGGACGCCGCGCAGCATCCGCGAACTCTCCAGCAGCTCCAGCGGAGGCGTCAACTGGCGCAGGTCGACCACCGCTTCGCAGCGCCGCAATACCTCGCTCAAGCGCGCCGTGATCTTTTCAAGGCGTAATCCCAGCTCATCCGGCGCTTTTGCGTCGCGCCTCAACGGGCGCCATGTTGCAGTAAGCTCCTGCGCACGCTGGCGCAGCACATCCTCACTGACGGAAGGCTTCTCCGGCAGACCTTCTGTCTCAAAGACAGGAGCGGTCAGTGGCAAATGCTCGAGTTCCGTATGGCCCTGAACTTCAGTCATCATCCTTCTTTCAATCCCTAGCGGTAGCTTGCGGCCTGCATCTCAAACATCTCAGCGTAGAGACCTCCGGCCTCCATCAGTTTCTGGTGATTGCCCTCTTCGATCAGGCGGCCGCCGCTCAGCACCACAATGCGGTCGGCCATGCGGACGGTGGAGAAGCGGTGCGAGATCAGAAGCGCCATCTTGCCCTGTGTCAGTTCCGCGAAACGCTCAAAGACCTCAAGCTCGCTGCGTGCATCCAGCGCCGCCGTCGGCTCATCGAGGATCAGCAGCTGGGCATCGCGCAGATACGCACGCGCCAGTGCAATGCGCTGCCATTCGCCGCCGGAAAGCTCAACACCGCCCTCGAAGCGACGACCCAGAATCTGGTCATAGCCATGCTCCAGCTTGGCAACGACCGAGTCCGCAAGGCTCTTGTTCGCGGCGTACTCAATCTCACCCTGCTGCAGCTCACGGTCCACGCGGCCTACGCCGATGTTCTCACGCGCTGTCATCTCATAGCGCATGAAGTCCTGGAAGATGACACCAATCTCGTGGTGCAGCTCTTCCAGCTTGTACTCGCGCAGGTCGCGGCCATCCAGCAGAATCTGCCCTTCGGTCGGATCGTAGAGACGTGTGATCAGCTTGACGATGGTCGTCTTGCCCTGCCCGTTCTCGCCAATCAGCGCTACCCGTTCCCCAGGGCTCAGCGTGAAGGTAAAGTTCTTCAGCACCGTGCGATTGGTGCCCGGATAGGTGAACGAAACGTTGCGGAACTCGAAGCCGGTGCGGATAGGCCGCGGAGCCGGCAGGCCCTTGGGGTCGGAGCGAACCGTCGGCTCCATCTTGAAGAACTCGATCAGGTCCGTAAGGAACAGCGCCTGGTCCGCGATACCGGAGGCAGTGGAGAAGACCTGCTGCAGGTTTGAGTTTGCCTGCTGGATCGACGCCGTAAGGAAGGTGAAATAGCCGATCGAGTAATCACCGTGGATCGTCCGCCAGATAACGTAGACATACGCTCCGTAGTAACCCAGGGTGCTGACAATATTCAAAAGACCACCCACTACCAGCTTCTTCCGCGCAAAGGCCGTGTCTTCCACGTAGATGCCGCGTGCCAGCACATCAAACTTCTTCGTGAAGTACTGGCTCAGTCCAAAGAGCTTGATCTCTTTGGCGCCATCGCGGCTGCCTGCCACCTGCCGCAGATAATCCATCTGCCGCTTGGCGGGTGTCTGGCGGAAGTTCTTCGCGTAGCCCAGGAAGGCAAAGTGCGTTTCGCCTAGGAACGACGGCAAAACACCCACCAGCATCAGCAGAACCAGCCACGGCGAAGCCAGCACCAGTGCGGCGGAAAAGACAATGGTCGTGATGACCTGCTGCAACAGGCGGCCCATCTGCTGGATCATCACCAGCCGGTCGGTGGCCTGCACGCGGGCACGCTCCAGCCGGTCATAGAAGATGGGATTTTCATAGGTGGTCAGGTCAAGCCGCGCGGCCTGCTCCATCACCTTTACGGAAGCGTAATGGGTATAGCTGTTAGCCAGTAGCGCATCGCTGTAATCGATGGCACGCATCATCAGGCCGAGCAGCACATTGATGCCAATCTCAGCTGCAACCAGATGCCAGAAGCGGGCTTCCAGCGGCTTGCCGCGCAGCGAATCGGCAATGTCATTGATGATGTACTGCACCACCTTCGCGGCGGCAAACGGCAGAACAGCCACGATCAGGCGAAGGAACACGCCCCATAGGACAGCCGCACGGCTGGACTTCCACATGATGCCGAGCACCAGCGGAACATTGCGCAATGCCGTGACGCGTTCGCGCCAGGGATTCTGGTTGGTGGTCGTCTCGCTCATCCACACTCGATCCGGGGTTAAAACTGCAATCAAAACAATAGGCGGACGCGGAAGACCACACACGCCACACGGGGACCTTCTCTTTAGGATGCACAGACTTGCCAGAGAGGTTGTGCACCCCGGAGGTCTCTGAATTTGCAGGTGTCCGTAGTGCAGGATGCTCCAACAGGGCAACTGGTCGCACCGCAAAAATACGATCGGAACTCTTCCGCTGCTTTGTTTCTCGTTTCGCGCAGGCGCTATGAAGTCGTAGCCGGAAGGATCTGCCACGGGATGACAAACAAAGGAGGGAACGCTCCGGGCGTGGCGCAAAATCTAACTTATTTCACTTATTTTTACTTGCAATAAGAGTTAGACCTGTGGCATTCTCACTCAGTAGTTAGCCCAGAGGATGACTCCCATGTTGCACCTGATCCAACTCGACACGCAGAGCACGCCGTATCCACGGCTGGCGAATGTGTGCGTGCAGGCAGGCGACTGGTTTACGGGCCTCGACTTCTCTTTCGCCTAAGCACTCCGGCTCATCTGGGCGGCCGGATCACAGGCTAAGATCCTCAGCACACAATCGTTCTCACGCTCTTTCTGTATCGCTTCGGTGGCGCAGCCTCCGGATACTTCGACTGTCACTCGATCCTATGTGGCCGGAGCACCTCTTCCCCGAAGCAGTATAGAAAGCACCGCGCCAGTGGTGCAGTTCAGGGATACTTCATCGGTTGAATCTCCTTCAGGAGTAGCGGTTCGAATCCGCAAGCCCCTGAGCGATCTCTTCCCTGGCACGTGTGGGAATGGGAGTACGGCAGGCAGTAGCGCAGGTTCGGGTTCCTTCTTCCACCGCCAGGGCGGGGATAACCAGGAGGCCCGCCGCACGGATTCGTCCGTGTTAACAGATACCCGCGCCGTTTGTTCTCTGCCTGCCATGCTCCCGGCTTTACGGTGGCGATGAGATGGGTTCCTTCGGAACAGCGCGTCACAGGTTCGAATCCTGTCACGGCCCAAAAGCCGGTGTAGCTCAGATGGAAGAGCGGCTGTCATATATACCTGTCTCGAATTATTCCCCGTGGAGTTACCTCCCACTTACTCACCGCGGATAACTTCCGCTTTAGAAAGTGATGTCTATGAGCTCGACGATTACCATTCGCAACGCGACGCCCAAGGGCAACCAGTCGCTGTGCGATACCTGCTCCTCTGCGCACATCCAGACCGGATTTGCGGACAGCGAGCGTCTTGTGCGCTGCATGGAAAGCTGGAGTGCGCCCTTTGAGGTGCCATTCCCCGTGCGCGATTGCAGCAACTACAGCAACCGGACACTGCCTGACCTTACGAAGATGGAAAAAATCGCGTGGGAGCTGAACTTCCGCCGTTCCACCCACCCGCTTGGCTTCACCACGAAGGCAGTATTTTCGCCGCCCAAACCTGAGGAGGACGACGACTAAGTCGATCCCTTTGTGGGCGGCCAACGATAGCGCCGCCCTTGTTCCTCCGGGCTGGCAGCGCTTGCTCCCTGGCCCGGAGAAACAAGGAGGTGCCGTCATGGCACAACTGAACATCCTGAAATTGAGCGGATTCATCCGCCGCACGCTGCCGCTGAGCGCTCCGCGCACGTATGAGGGGGCGCCGGCCGCAACTCTTACTCCGGAGCAGGCTTTGCGCCGCTCAGTCATGGCCTGCATGCTGTGGGAGGAAACCTTCTACGAGCAGGGCGAGAGCGCAGCCGCACGCATCGCCGCGCTGGTTCCGCAGGTGAAGGCAAACACGGTCGCCGCGCTTGCCGTAGAGGCGCGCGAGCGTATGAAGCTGCGCCATGTTCCACTGCTGCTGGTGCGTGAGATGGCGCGTTATCCGTCACATCGCGCCCTGGTAGCCGAGACGCTGGAGCGCGTGATCCAGCGTGCGGACGAGTTGAGCGAGTTCGTCGCCATTTACTGGAAGGACGGGCGCCGTCCGCTGTCGGCACAGGTGAAGAAGGGGCTGGCTGCTGCGTTCGTGAAGTTCGACGGCTATGCGCTGGCCAAGTATGACCGCGCGAAGACGGTGCGTCTGCGTGACGTGCTCTTTCTATCGCATGCGAAGCCGCGTACGGCGGAACAGGCCGCGCTGTGGAAGCAGCTGATCGATGGTGAACTGCCGACGCCGGCGACGTGGGAGGTCCGTATCTCCGCAGCTGGAGCGGATGCGGAGAGCAAGCGTGAGGCGTGGTCTTCGCTTCTGCTGGAGAAGCGTCTGGGTGCGCTGGCACTGCTGCGCAACCTGCGGAACCTGGAGCAGGCAGGTGTGGAGCGTGGTCTGATTGCGGAGTCACTGGCTGCAATGAAGACCGAGCGTGTGCTTCCCTTCCGCTTCCTGGCTGCGGCGCGTCATGCTCCGCAGTGGGAGCCGGGGCTGGAGTCGGCCATGTTCCAGAGCATTGCCGGTGCTGAGCGGCTGAAGGGCCGGACCGTCATGCTGGTGGACGTCTCCGGTTCGATGGATGCCGCGATGAGCGTCCGTTCGCAGATGCTGCGGCTGGATGCAGCCTGCGGTCTGGCCGTGCTGCTGCGCGAGCTGGCGGATGAGGTAGTGGTGTACACCTTCTCCTCCGGCCTGGTGAAGGTACCGCCGCGCCGTGGCTTTGCTCTGCGCGATGCCATCGTTCACAGCCAGCCGCACCAGAGCACGATGCTGGGCTTCGCTCTGGAACGGCTGCGGGAGCGCTATGACCGGCTGATCGTGATCACCGACGAACAGTCGCACGACCATGTACCTGAACCCGCGGGCAAGGGGTACATGATCAATGTCGCCAGCTACCACAATGGCGTTGGCTATGGTGCATGGACGCACATCGACGGCTTCTCGGAGTCGATCGTCGAGTACATCCGCTCATCAGAGGCCGTGATGCCATAGAACACCGGGGAGTGCCGCCAAGCGGGGCACTCCCCGGTTTATCGCGCTACTCTTCGGGGCTGCGGCTTCACTTTCTTTTCATCCACAGGAACCGCACCGGCGGAGGTATCAAGAGCCGCTCCTGCGGGCAGCACATACATCTGCACCACGGGCCGGTCTCCAGGCTGCTGCATGACAAGAATGCGGGCGGAATCAATCCCCTTGTCTTCGACCAGATAGGCCTTCGCATTCACGGCACGCTGCGATGCCAACTGGCTTCCCTTGATGCCGGGCAGGTTGACGACCCCGGTTATGACGAGCCGGAAGCTGGCCTCGCGTGCGAGGCTGAGCGCGGCCTCGTCGAGGCAGGCCAGCGCCTCATTGCCCACCCGGACCGGGCGCTTCTTGTCCCGGTCAAACGGAAGGGTGCATAAGGGCCGCGACGCAGGAGGAGGAGACGGCGGAGCGCTGACCGCGAGATACACCTTCTCCGGAACGGATTTTCCGGCGCAGAATGCCTGCACAAGAATCTGTCCTGGCGGGCTGCCTGCGCTGTCGAGCACAGCCTGAGCTCCGGAAGAGCTAATATTTCCGGAAGTTGTAGTCCATGCCTGAACTGGGTTACAAGTACATACAATCTGCACACGATCCCCCGGAAACAGCGTTGTTTGCGTCGCAAAACACGCACTATTCCCCTGCATAGGAGCTGCCGTCATGAGCATTAACAAGGCTGCTAACACTCCGCCTCCGTCTCGCCGTCTCCGGTCGTCATCTCTGGCTGTATTGTTGCTGCTGCTTTATCTCCTGCCCGCAGCGGTATGTCAAGCGGTTACGCCTGAGGCGAAAACAAAGCCTGATGAGTGCAGGCTCGTCCTGGCGCATCCAGGAACGACTGTTTTCGGGCAGCCCGCGCTGGAGAAGCTGCTGACCGACGATCATGCCGACGGATTCTTTCGCGATGCAATCTTCTATCGCTGCACCCTTACATCCAGCCCCGCACTAAATCTGGAGCATGCCAGCTTCGTCAATGTACAGGCTCCGTCGATTCTTTTTGCGCCAGATACCAACCTGAAGAATGCGGTTTTCACGGACTCCAACCTCCGGGGTGCGACGTTCAACTTTGTGACGCTGAAAGGCGCCCGGTTTACCGGAAGCAGAATGGACCTGGAAGGTGCATCCTTTGAGGCCGCAGACCTCACTGAGGCGATCATCGATGGAGCCGACCTGAAAGATGCCGACTTTATCGCCGCCCGTATGATACGCGTGGAATTTCACCCATCCAAGCTGCCGGATATCCAGAACATGGCAGGTGCGATTAATCTTCAAACGCTGGGTGGCCACCGCGGCTTTGACGCGTTGCAGAACCTGAAGGAAGCCTTCCGGTCACAGCATTTTGACAGCAAAATGCGCGACGTCGGGTTTGCGCTGCAACGAGCCTATCAGCGTTACTACAGCTACCAGTGCCGCACCGGCTTGCAGATTGAGCAACAGAAATTTACGGACTATCCGCTTCCCCGGCGGGTCAACGCCTGCTTCCTGTTCGGCGTGCGTGCGATTGCCCTGGATGCGACATCGCAGTTCGGCAGACGCCCGTGGCGCCCTATCGGCCTTGTCTTTCTGTTGGGAACTGTCTGGTGGGTCGTGCTGTGCGGATGGCTTCCATCGGCACAAAAGGGCGTCATGTTCAGTTTCAAAACGCTGGCCGGCGCAACACGCACGGTTCCTTTGCGGCTCATCATCCGGCGCAGCTATGCGTCAGGCCGACGTCTGCCCGGCAACATGAAATACGCCATGGCACTGGTGGTTGCAGCCATCTTCAATATGCCATTTCAGCAGATTGAGGTCAGCAAGTGGCTTCGCATGGTCAGCCGTCGCGAGTATGAGTTCCAGACGCGCGGCAGCATACGCACATTTTTAGGAATCCTCACACTCCTGTCGTTCTACCTGTTTACGCTATGGGCACTCAACTTCCTGACCGGAGCTTTAACCGGCTGAGCCCCACGGCGGCAGGGGTATCGTGAAGGGAGAGTCTTCAACCCCACAGGAGGCCCCTACTTGTGAAGACGATCGGCGTTCTCTTCGGCATGGAAAACACCTTCCCCGGCGCGCTGGTGGAAAACATCAACGCGCGCGGCCTGGACGGCATCCGGGCGGAGTTTGTACAGACCGGCGGTGTGGAGATGGCCTCTCCTTCTGGCTACGACGTGATCGTCGACCGCATCTCGCACGATGTGCCGTTTTATCGCAGCTACCTGAAGAACGCCGCGCTCAACGGAACGGTGGTCATCAACAATCCCTTCTGGTGGTCGGCCGACGATAAGTTCTTCAACTATGCTTTGGCCGCCAAACTGGGTGTCGCCGTCCCACGCACGGTGTTGCTGCCCAGCAAGGAGCTGCCGCCCAATACGACGGAACGATCCATGCGCAACCTGGAGTATCCGCTCGACTGGGACGCGGTCTTCAGCTACGTCGGTTTCCCGGCCTTCTTTAAACCGCATGACGGCGGCGGATGGCGGGATGTGCATCACGTTCACAACGCGGAAGAGTTTTTCCACGCCTACGATCAGACACGGGACCTGTGCATGGTGCTGCAGGAAGCGGTGCACTTCAAGGAGTACTTTCGCTGCTATGTTGTCGGCCAGCAGAAGGTCCACATCATGCCCTATGACCCTCGGCGGCCGCACCACGAGCGCTATATGCAGGACGGGCCGCCGGTTTCGAAAGCATTGCTCAAACGCGTGGAGAAAGATGCCATCACGTTATGCAAAGCGCTTGGCTATGACCTGAACACGGTGGAGTTCGCCTGCGAGAACGGCGTACCGTATGCCATCGATTTCATGAACCCTGCGCCGGACGCTGACCTGCACTCGGTGGGCAAAGCAAACTTCGACTGGATTGTGAACGCCGTTGCTGACCTGGCCATTGCAAAATGCAAGACGGGCAAAAAGCCGTCAGAATGGAAGTGGGACGCAATGCTGGGAGCACTTCCCGCGGCCAGGCCGGCGACGAAGGCTCCGGCGAAGAAGGCAGTGAAGAAAGCTGCGGTCCCAAAGAAAGGTTGAAGCATGGCAGTCGATGAACCCAACAAGGTAGATCAGGTCTCCGTTACCGAGGACGGCGCTTACGTCCTCACCATCAAGGACCACTGGGACTGGGTGGTGGACTTTGACCATGTACAGGTACTGGAAGACAAGCTGAACGCGTACCTGGGCTTTATTGAAAGCGGCGAGATGGCCGAGCACTATCCTGCCTCGCAGCAGCTGCCGACGGAGATCGACATCCATTTTGAGTTTGCCCCCAGCGAGCTCGGCCTGCAGTTTCTTGAAGCCGCAAAGCAGACGATTGAAAGCGGCGGCTACAAGCTCACCTGGAACATCGCCACGCAGGCCAACGCTTAACGCGATTTACTGACAACTATTTTGCGGGCTGCTACCTTCAAACTCATACATGCGTCCATCGTTCACGCTTGGCATTGAAGAGGAGTACCAGACCGTCGATCCCGAGACACGGGACCTGCGATCGCATATCGCCACCGAGATGCTGGCAAAGGGCCGCATGCGCCTGGAAGAGCGTGTGAAGGCCGAGATGCACCAGTCGGTCGTCGAGGTGGGAACACGCGTCTGCCGCAATATCGAAGACGCCCGCGAAGACCTGTACGACCTGCGCCGCAACATGATCCGCCTGGCCGAGGAGCACGGCCTGCTGCTGGTGGCCGGCGCAACCCATCCCTTCGCCGACTGGCGCACGCAGGAGATCTATCCGGACGACCGCTACCATCGCGTGGTCGCTGACCTGCAGCTGGTGGCACGCGCCAACCTGATCTTCGGCCTGCACGTTCACATCGGCATTGAGGATCGCGAGGCGGCCATCCGCATCATGAACTCGATGCGGTACTTTCTGCCGCACATCCTGGCGCTGAGCACCAACTCGCCCTTCTGGCTTGGCATGGAGACCGGCTACAAGAGCTATCGCGCCAAGGTCTTTGAGAACTTTCCGCGGACAAACCTGCCGGACAGCTTCGCCAGTTATTCGGAGTTTGAAAACTACGTCAACCTGCTGATCAAGACCAACACCATCGACAATGCGAAGAAAATCTGGTGGGACATCCGTCCGCACCCGTTCTTCAACACGGTAGAGGTTCGCATCTGCGATATTCCCCTGAGAGCAGAGGAATCAATCGCTATCGCAGCTCTGATCCAGGCCACGGCGGCAAAACTCTACAAACTGCACGAGGCCAACGTGGATTTTCGCCAGTACAGTCGCGCCCTGCTGATGGAAAACAAGTTCCGCGCCGTGCGGTATGGCCTGGATGGCAAGCTGATCGACTTCGGCAAGGAGACGGAAGTCGACGAGCGTGACCTGATCCGCGAGTACCTTTCTTTTGTTGAGGATGTGCTGGACGAACTGGGTTCGCGGCAAGCGATACAGACCCTGAATTGCATTCTGGAAGGCGGCTCCGGAGCGGACCGGCAACTTGCCGTGTACCGGCAGACCGGCGATCTGCGCGCTGTGGTGGATTACATGGCCGCCGAGACCAGGGCCGGTCTGTAACGCCGCTGACCAATCAAATTTTCTGTTCACTCCTCTTTCCAGAAATTTTAATCCGGCGTACATTTGTCTTCAGAAGAGCTGTTCCTGTAATCTGCTGCTCAACAAGTTCCGATTTAAATTTTCTTTCCCTTTTCGGGTTGTAACAAGTTTTTGCAGTCTCCGGCGAAGCTGTCGCCGATGTGTATTCGCAATCATCCTTGTAGTCGCCGTAGTGTCGCTGTACCCAACCTGCAGTCATTTTTTGTGTGAGGGAAACACCCATGAGCTCGATCTTCGACGTCAATTCCGCAGTCTCCCGCCGTAACTTCGTGCGCCTGTTTGGCGCGGGAGCAGCGGCCGCAGCCACGCTTCCTAACTTCTCGCAGTCTGCCTTCGCGCAGGCGGCTGGCCAGGCTGCCGGTCGTCGCGGACCTGGCATGGCCATGGGCGAGCGCCCGACGATGGATCCGAGCGTCATTGTCATCTCTTCGAACGAGAACCCGCTTGGACCGGCTCCTTCGGCTCTGGAAGCCGTTGCCAAGGCTGGCCCGACCGGCGGACGTTATGACAAGTACGGCGTTGGCCCTGGCGTTGTGAAGACGCTCTCCGAGCAGTTTGGCCTGAAGCCTGGCTACGTGCAGCTCTATCCCGGTTCCGGCGGCCCGCTGGACATGGCTCTGATGTCGAACATCAGCACGGAGAAGGGTCTGGTTACGGCTGATCCTTCCTATGAGCAGGGCTCGCGCGCTGCCATGAAGATGAAGGCTCCGCTGAAGCAGGTTGCGCTGAACGCGAAGTACGAGCACGACGTAAAGGCCATGCTGGCTGCGGATCCGAACGCCGGCGCCTACTACATCGTGAACCCGAACAACCCGACCGGCACCATGACGCCAAAGGAAGACATCATCTGGCTGATCGACCACAAGCCCAAGGGCTCGGTTGTGATCGTCGATGAGGCCTACCACCACTTCTCGACGCACGAGTCGATCATTGACCAGGTTGCCGCCGACAAGGACGTCATTGTTCTGCGCACCTTCTCGAAGATCTACGGCATGGCCGGTGTTCGCGCTGGCTTCGCCATCGCCCGTCCGGACCTGCTGGCCAAGTTCGACACCCTGTCGCCTTCGGTCAGCCTGCGTCAGGCCGCTTCGGTTTCGCTGCTTGCCGCCGCCGCTGCCGGCGCCAGCCTGCGCGACCCCGAACTGGTTCCGCTGCGCCGCAAGATCAACACCGACATCCGTGAGTCCACGCTGGAGTTCCTGGACAAGAAGGGCTACAAGATTGTGCCCGGCTCCCAGGCCAACATGTTCATGGTCGACGTCAAGCGTCCGGGCCGCGAATTCTCCCAGCTCATGATGAAGGAGAAGATCGCCATCGGCCGTAGCTGGTCCGCGATGCCGAACTACGTTCGCGTCACCGTCGGTACCAAGGAAGAGATGGACAAGTTCCAGGTTGCCTTCGTCAAGTGCATGGACATCGCTCCTGGCGCCACCAGCGCATCGCTGCACTCGGAGATCTACATCCCGAGCGAGCTGCACCGCGCATAACCCTTTCCGCGTAATACCTGCAAGGGCCCCGGCTTCGGCTGGGGCCCTTCTTTTTTCTCCGGGGACGCAGCGCCGTTCACAATGGCTTAAACTTGAAAGCAGAAGTCATGAATCAAACGGCCAACCAGCCCCTCCTCCTCGCCACAGCCTTTCCTGCCGGCTTCACTCCCGGCGCGCGCTCGGCGGTGCATACCTGCCTGCGCATTCAGCCCACGGAGAAGGTCACTCTTATTACCGATCAGAAGTGCCTGCCTATTGCTGCCTCCATTGCGGCGGAGCTGGAATCCCTTGGATGCTCGTGGACCGGTTTTGTGCTGGAACAGCTTGCGCCGCGCCCCCTGCAGAACATGCCGCAGGCCGTGCTGGAGGATATGGAGAGTTCGCAGGTCTCCATTTTTGCGGTGGAGGTGCAGCCGAACGAGCTGCGCAGCCGCATGCAGATGACCGACGTGGTGAACCGCCGCCGTATGCGCCACGCGCACATGGTCAACATCACCCCCCAGATCATGATGCAGGGCATGCAGGCCGACTATCTGGCCGTCGACGCCCTTTCGCAGAAGGTGCTTACCCTGGCGCAGCAGGCCACCTACGTGCGAGCCACTACACCGGCCGGCACGGACCTGCATGTGAAGCTGACGCCCGACTACAAGTGGTTCAAGACCTCCGGCATCATCTCACCGGAAAAATGGGGCAACCTGCCTGGAGGCGAGTGTTTCACCGCACCGGAAGAGGTCAACGGGGTCTTCGTGGTCGACGGCGTGGTCGGCGATTACCTCTGCGCCCGCTACGGCATCCTGGAACACACGCCGCTCACCCTCTGGATTGAGAACAACCGAATCCGCCGCATCGCCTGCGATAACAAGCTGCTGGAAGAAGATTTCTGGAACTACACGCACACGGACGCAAACTCTGACCGCGTGGGTGAGTTCGCCATCGGCACTAATATCGGCGTAAAGAACGTGATCGGCAACATACTGCAGGACGAGAAGTTCCCCGGCATCCATATTGCTTTCGGCGACCCCTACGGGGCGCATACCGGCGCGCCGTGGAAGTCATCCACACATATCGACGTGGTTGGCCTGCACTTCAATATCTGGCTGGGCAACGCCGACGGCAAAACCCAGATCATGCGGGACGGCGTCTTCCTCATCGAACCATAACGCTACTGGCGCATCCTATACCCGAGGAGCAATTCATGAACTTCAAGACACTCGGCAACTCTGACATGCAGCTTTCCCCCATCGGATTCGGCGCCTGGGCCATCGGAGGGGGCGGTTGGGCTTTCGGCTGGGGAGCGCAGGACGATCAGGATTCGGTCGACGCCATCGTACGCGCCCTTGACCTGGGCGTGAACTGGATCGACACGGCCGCTGTCTACGGCCTTGGCCACTCGGAAGAGGTTGTCCATAAAGCTCTGAAGGCAAGCACCCATAAGCCGTGGGTCTTCACCAAGTCCACCATGGTGTGGGACGACCAGGGCAACATCACCAACACCATGAAGCAGATCAAGCGGGAGTGCGAGGATTCGCTGCGCCGTCTGAAGCTGGATGTCATCGACCTCTACCAGATCCACTGGCCTAAGCCGGACGAAGAGCTGGAAGAAGGATGGGAGGCGATGGCCCAGTTGCAGCGTGAGGGCAAGGTGCGCTGGATCGGCGTCAGCAATTTCTCCGTGGACCAGTTGAAGCGCGCCCAGAAGATTGCTCCCGTCACCAGCAACCAGCCGCCCTACTCCATGCTGCGCCGCGACGTCGAGAAGGAGATTCTTCCCTTCTGCCTTGAGAACAACATCGGCGTCATCAACTACGCCCCCATGCTGAGCGGCATGCTGACCGGCAAGATGAGCAAGGAGCGCGTCGCGCAGATGCCGGAGGATGATTTCCGCAAGCGCGCCGTCGCCTACCAGGAGCCGCAGCTCTCAAAGAACCTGGCCGTTGCAGACAAGCTGAAGGAGATTGGCGCAAAATATGGCGTCACTGCCGGCGTTGTTGCCATTGCCTGGACGCTGAAGAACCCGGCCATCACCGCGGCCATTGTCGGCGGACGCAACCCGCAGCAGACGGAAGAGACCTCCGCCGCTCTGGACTTTGTGCTCTCGGACGATGACTTCCAGCAGATCAACGACTTCCTGGCAAAGCAGGCGTAGTTCACCAACCCGGGTGCCCCACCCTCGCAGCGCCAGGGTGGGTGGGGACCGCGAGCACGCATGAAAATTCTGACCGCACAACAGATGGGCGAAACCGACCGGCATACCGCCACGGAGTTCGGCGTTTCTATGCAACAACTGATGGACAACGCCGGAACCGCGGTCGCGCGTTTTGTGCTGCGCCGCTATCCCGAGGCAAAACGCATCGTCGTCTTCTGCGGCAAGGGCAACAATGGCGGGGACGGCTTTGTGGCGGCGCGCCGCCTTCGTTCCGCCGGCAAAAATGTTCAGGTCATCGTTCTCGCGGAAGGCAAAGAGGCCCTGCGCGGCGATGCCGCCAATGCCTTCGCCGCGCTCGATGCGCCGGTCACCTTTGCCACGGAAAGCATCGCCCTGCCCGAGACTGATCTCTACCTCGATGCCGTTCTCGGCACCGGCTTCAAGCCGCCGCTACGCGGTTTGGCTCTCAGCCTGCGCGAGCAGTTGCTTGCTGTCACGCAACCAGTCGTGGCTGTCGATGTGCCCTCGGGCTGGGATGCGGACTCCGAGAAGCCTTTCGCCGACAGCGCGTTTCCCGCGGACGCGGTCGTGACCTTCACCTCGCCCAAGCTGGCGCATGTCTTTGGCCAACTGAATCGCGATGCCGCCTTTGGCGCGGTCGCCGTGGCCGATATCGGATCGCCCGCGGAGGCGCTGCCCGCCACAAATCTCACCTGGACCGGATCGTCCAAAGCCATCACCGAAACGCCGCGTCCGCTGAACAGCAACAAGGGCCGCTTCGGCCACGTCATGGTGCTGGCCGGTTCTCGCGGCAAATCGGGAGCAGCCGCCATGGCCTCGCTGGCCGCGCTGCGATCCGGTGCTGGGCTGGTCACGGCTGCCGTGCCGGATTCCGTGCTGGAAGCCGTAGCCCGCATCGCGCCGGAGTTGATGACGCTCTCGCTCAAGGAGAACGCCGGCCACGTCGCGCTCAGCAATCTCGACACGCGTTCGGAATGGCTCGATAAGATCAGCGTTCTGGCCATCGGACCCGGCCTTGGCACCGAACCCGAAACCACCGGGTTTGTCCGCAGACTGGTGCTGGAAACGACCCTTCCCGCCGTCATCGACGCTGACGCGCTGAATGCTTTTTCCGAGAAGCCTGAACTGCTCCGCGCTGCTCCCGGACGTACGCTGGTGCTGACACCACATCCCGGTGAGATGGCTCGCCTTCTGGGCATGACCGTCAAGGATGTGGAAGCCGACCGCATTCCCCTTGCCCGGCGCTACGCCACGGAACGCAACGTCACCCTTGTACTGAAGGGCTGGCGGACGCTGGTCGCGCATCCGGACGGAGAGATCTCTGTGAACACCACGGGCCATCCGGCCATGTCCAAGGGCGGCAGCGGCGATATCCTGACCGGCATCGTCGCGGCGCTCCTCGGGCAACATCCCAGCCGCGTGAAAGACGCGGTCAACACCGCGGTGTACCTGCACGGCCTGGCCGGCATGATGGCCGCACGTGACCAGGACGAGCATACCGTTCTGGCCACCGACACACTGGCCCACCTCTCCGCCGCCTTCCGCTACCGCACAGCGGACGAAGACGGCCTGACGTGGGTAGGAGGACTTCGTTAGACCATGCTCGTGAAGCGCTTCAAAACCCGTTCCGTCGAAGGCACCCTGAACCTTGGCCCCAACATGGTCGAAAAGCTGATGCCGACGCCGAAGCTTATTCTTCTGCGCGGGGAACTCGGCGCGGGCAAGACCACGCTGGTCAAAGGCATTGCCAACGCGCTGACCGGCGTGGACCCGGAAGAGGTTACCAGCCCCACCTTCACGCTGGTGCACGAGTACCAGGGGACGAAGGCCCACCTGTATCACCTTGACCTTTACCGCCTGGAGAAAGAAGAAGAACTCGCCGCACTGGGCATTGAAGAGATGGTCTCGCAACCAGACGCTCTGGTGCTGGTGGAATGGGGCGACAAGTTCCAGAGCGTGATCAACATGGCCAGCGGACAGATCATGATGCGTGCCAACGAACTGGACGAGCGCGAGATCTTTCTGGAAGTGCTGTAAAAGCGGCTGGCTGGTTGGCTAGATCACTGGATGGCTCGTTAAAGAACTCTCTACAAGAGCACGAACCAGCCATCCAGTCATCCACCCAACTAGTCCGCTTCCAGCGTGATGCATTCCCATCCGCATCCGCCGGGATTGCGGCGGCGGTCGAAGTGAAAGTGCAGCTCCTGCTCGCTGCTCACCGGCCTGCCGTTCTTCACCGCCGGATGAAAGACCCACTGCTCCACCGTGGCCACTACCATCTGGTCCACCTGGCGGCCAATGCCGCGGCGGGCGTGCACGCGAATGATGTGGCCGGTGTCGTCAATCTGCAGATCGACGTAGATATCGGCAGTAGCCCCCGCATCGGACAGGTCAGGCCGCTCGGCCGGAAACGCCTGCACGTAGGCAAGGCTGACATTGCCCTCTCCCAGGGCCTCGTTCCCACGCTCTCCCGGCGGATCGACCCGAGCCTCGATGGTCTTTGGCGCCTCCACAACCTTCCTGGGCGGCAGCCGATGCCTCAGCGGACGCTTCATCTCGTGTGTCTGCGAAAGCTTACCGGGGTTGTAGGTCATCAGGGGACGAACGCCCTGCCTGGTTCCCGCGGGGCGCAGACGATGCGCACCAATCCACCACGCATTCGTCACCAGGAAGAGCGCCAGCAGATGCACCGCGGTCGACACGGCGACCCTGCCCTGCTGCGTCTGCAGCCACAGCCGGAACGGACGTACGCGGATGCGAAACTGCTCTCCCATGCGGCCCATCGTACCGCAGCTCCTCCTGCACACGCGATGCTTTCCTGCGGTGCAATGCGCACGGTAGACTGCTGCGGTGAAAATCCTCACTCTTTCCGCCGCATTTGTGGTCACGCTTGCCTGCCCTGTTTTGGTCGCACAACCCCAGAAGGCGACCAGTAAAACCACCGTGACAAAGGCGCTTCCGCCTTTCTCCGGAACATGGATGCTGAACCCGAAGCGCAGCAAGCTGGCCAGGCCGATTGAAGGCGAGAGCAAGGCCGTCATCCAGTACGACGGCAAGAGCTGGCACTACATCCACTCGCACCAGGAGAACATCAACGCCGAGCCCGAGGCATGGCAGGTCACCATGCCGGTCAATTCCCCCAAACTGCATGTTGAACCGGGCGAGGAGATCACCTTCCGCTCGCGCATCCGCCAGCAGGGCAATGCCATGTTGCTGGAGGAGTGGGGCACCACCGGCCACGGGCAGAAGATCCACAACACCGTCCGCTACACGCTGGAAGACAACAACAATACGCTGGTGCAGACAGAGGTTTCCGTCGGCCCGCTGGGACCGGTGCGGAATGTCTATGTTCTGGAACGCGTGGACGAAACCGGAGCCCGGGTGAAGTAACGGCTTACTGGGCCGCTCCCGTTGCGCCGCCGGCAACCTGCTTGGGTCCATCCCCTGCTACCTGTTTCGGCTCGTCAGCGGCAACCGGAGTTGTCGCCGGCGCCGTCTTCTGCAGGAAGTAGCTCTTGTCGGCCATCGCACGATAGAACAGTCCGGTCAGCTCGGCGGCCTTCGGCCCGAAGGTTGGGCGACCGCCTTCCAGGAAGAAAACCGTGACCATGCGTCCGCTGGGCGTATCCGCATAGCTGGCGAACCAGCCAAAGCGTGTCCCGTTGTTGGAACAGGTTCCTGTCTTGCCCAGCACCGGGAACTCGGTGAAGTTCGCACGCAGCGAGCGGGCCGTGCCATAGCGGGCATTCACCGCGCCGGCCATGCCCGGCAGCATCTCCGGAATCAGCGGACCGATGTCAAGAGTGCGCTTCACCTTCGGCTGAAAATTGGCGACGCCATCCGCCGTGGTGGGATGCTGCAGGTAGTAAAGCGTGCCACCGTTGGCAATGGAGGAGACCAGAGCGCCAAGCTGCAGCGGGGTCATCGAGATGCTCTCACCAAACGAGCACATGCGGCCCACGCCACCCAGCTTCTCCGGCAGTTCCTCGTCGGGATAGATGCCAAGCTGTTCGCCTTCAATCTGATAGCCGGCAAGCTCGCCCAGGCCAAACTGGTTGGCGTAGTGCTTCACCCGCTCAAAGCCCATGCGGCGGCCCAGCACTTCAAAGTATGGGTTCACGGACTTCGCCAGCGCATAGTCCAGGTCCACGTTGTAATGGCCGCCCAGGTTCACCGGCGTATCGTGCTTGATCAGCCCCTCGGACAGCGCCGCCAGGGCCACGCTCAGCTTGATGGTCGAGCAGGGCTCGGCTCCGCGTGAGAGCGCCAGCTTCTGGTTCACCATGGCAAGGATGCGGCCATTGGCGGGGTCAATCGCCAGCGCCGTACCGTTCATGCTGCCCAGCGCCTGGATCAGCGACTCGCGAACGACCGGATCTTCCCCGGTGGTCACGTCACCCAGCGTCAGGTTATCGGCAAAGGAACTCGCGGTAAACCGTTCAGAGTAGCGGCTGCGCGTGCGCTTGACGGCGAGCTTGGGAGCAGCTCCGCGCTTGCCTTTGACGGCAACCGCCCTGGATCTGGAAGATTTAGCAGGCGCTTCTTTGGCTACAGCGGACTTCGTCGCGCGGCGGCTATGTTGCAAACCGGACAGATGTGCCTTACCGCGCGGGCTCTCCTGCACCTTGCTGCTGTGGGAGCGCTTTGCACTCGCAGGCGTGGGATCTGCCGCGACCGCGGCAAAGGTGGAAACGGCCAGCAGGCTGCCTGCAACCAGCCCTGGCAAATACTTCTTGAAGCCCTGAATCATGCGTCGCACATCCCTGCGCCAAATGCGTGCTAAGCGCCGATCTTGAATAGGTCTATCCTACCCCGCCTGGCCGGAATTATCGGCCCGGCCAGGTACAACTTTAGACGTGTACCGGACCGGTAAAGATCCATTTCCTGGCTACATGCCACCGCGACGCAGAAACGCCGGAATATCCAGCTCGTCCTGCTCCTGGCGGGGCGCTGCCGTCTGCTGTGCGGAAGCGAACAGATTCACCGGCTCCTGCGCGACAGGCTCGGCCATCGCCGGTTCCGCGCTGGGCTGCGATACGGCAATCTCTTCCACCGCCTCACCGGCCGGTTCCTCCGGCTGCTGCGGCATGGCGCCAGCGTCACGGCGCTCCCGTCCGGTACGGAAAAAGTCGTCGTCGAACACAGAAGACGAGGGCTCCGGCCGCTGCGCGATGGGAATCTCCATCTTGGGCGCTGCGGGAGTTTCGCTTGCGAAACGCGGCATTGCCGGCGGACGTGCGTCGTAACGCGTGGAAGGCTCCAGGGCCTCATTCAGCATGCGCTCGCGCCGCTGTGGCATCTCCTGCTTGAAGCCGGTGGCGATAACGGTGATCTTCAGATCCTCGCCCATTGTTTCGTCCAGCACAGCACCGAAGATGATATTTGCGTCCTCGTGCGCCGCGTTCTGGATGATCGTCGAAGCCTCGTTGACCTCGCTCAGCTTGATGGAGCTGGAACCCGTGATGTTGATCAGGATGCCGCGCGCTCCGTCGATGGCGCCGGCCTCCAGCAGAGGCGACGCCATGGCCGCCATGGCCGCATCCACGGCACGGCTCTGGCCGCTGCGGACCGCCGTTCCCATCACGGCATAGCCCATGCCCGCCATCGTCGTCTTCACGTCGGCAAAGTCGCGGTTGATGATGCCGGGGATGGTAATGATGTCCGAGATGCCCTGGACACCCTGGCGCAGAACATCATCGGCAATCCGGAAGCTCTCAAAGAAGCCCGCATCCTTGGCCACGGCCAGCAGCTTTTCATTCGGAATCACGATGACCGTGTCGACAGCATCCAGCAGCTCCTGCAGGCCACGCTCGGCCTGCGTCATGCGACGCTTGCCTTCAAAGCCGAAAGGCCGCGTGACCACGGCAACCGTCAGGGCGCCCATCTCGCTGGCCAGCGAGGCGATCACCGGGGCAGCTCCGGTTCCTGTTCCACCGCCAAGACCAGCAGTGACAAACACCATGTCCGCGCCTTCCAGCGCCTCAATAATCTTGTCGGAGTCTTCCAGGGCCGCGCGGCGACCCACATCAGGATTCGCACCCGCACCCAGCCCGGCCGTCAGCTTCACACCCAGTTGCAGCTTCACCGGTGCCAGCGAGCCTTCCAGGGCCTGCGCATCCGTGTTCGCGGCGATAAACTCAACACCCTCTACCCGGGCGGCAATCATGCGGTTCACCGCATTGTTGCCGCCTCCGCCTACACCAATCACCTTGATCTTGGCGCCCGTGCGGGTCTCGTCGTTGTAGTGGATGCGGATTGGGTCTTCAGGCATATAAGACATGGGGGTGTGTTGACTCCTGCGTTAATGGTCATTCTGTCACCCCCGATTGTGCAAGGAAATGCGGAAGTTCAAATGACGGTTATCAAGTTCGATTCCTGGAACCAGAAAGCTCTCAGCTTTTAGCCTCTACATGGTGCCCGCAAAGATGGCCTTCAGCTTGGCGCGCAGGCCCATCTCTTCACTGGCACGGCGCACCTGTGTGCGATGCGTATAGAGCAGCATCCCGATCGCCGCGGCAAACTCCGGCTGCGCCAGCTCCTCCGGCATCCGTGACAAAGGTACCGGGTACCCGACACGCGCCGGCACACGCAGCATGGACTCCGCCACATCCAGCAGGCCAGTCAGCTTGGCCGATCCGCCAGTGAAGACTAATCCTGCTCCCAGTGCCTCCAGAACGCCGCCCTGCCGCAGATTATCCCGCAGCATCTGCATCAGCTCCCGCGCGCGTGGCTCCAGAATCTCCGCCAGATAACGGTGACGCACAATGCGTGCGGGCTGTCCGCCGCTTAGCGCCAGGTTGCCGCCAATCTCAATCTCGTTCAACTGCGGAACACTGGTCACCACACAGTTGCCCCACAGCTGCTTCAACTGCTCAGCCTCTTCCACCGGCACATGCAGACCCACGGCAAGATCATTGCTGAAGTGGTCGCCACCGATGGGCAGTACCGCCGTGTGCGCCACGGCGCCCTCGAAGTAGACCACCATCTCCGTCGTACTGGCGCCGATGTCCGCAATGCAGACACCCAGCTCGCGCTCGTCCGCGCTCAGCACAGCCTCGGCGGCCGCAATGCCCTCGTAGACCGTGTCCAGAACTTCCAGGCCCGCCCTGTTCGCGCAGGTAACCACCGACTGCGCCACACCGCCGGAGCAGGTGGACAGATGCAGGTTGACCTCAAGCTTGGTGCCCACCATGCCCACCGGATCGTGAATGCCCGGCTGGTCGTCCAGGATGAACTCCTGCGGCAACAGGTGCAGAATCTCGCGATCGGCAGGCAGTGCGACGGAGCGCGCCCGATCCACGGCCGCCTTCACCTCTTCGCGCGTAATCTCGCGCATGCGGCTGCCCATGCTGATGCCGCCACGGCTGTTGACGCCACGAACATGCATCCCGCCCACACCGACAACCGCCGTCTCAATGCCGGCCTTGGCCGTACGTTCTGCCGCCAGCGCGGCCTTGTTGATGGCGTCCGCCGCCGGCCCAAGGTCGGCAATCAACCCCTTGCGCATGCCCTTTGAGATTTCAATGCCATGGCCGCGATAGCGCAGCACGCCGTCCAGCACCTCACCCACCAGGACGCAACTCTTTGAGTTGCCGGCATCGAGCACTGTAATCAGGTTTTCCTGGGGCTGCTTCATGGTTGCACCCCCGCTGCCGCAGGCTTCTCAAGCAGAGCCTTTGGAGGACGCGCCACCTGCCCCGGCTTCGCAATCGGCATCTTCCACTTCGCCGCAGGCTTTGCAGCCGGCTTCACCGCAGCCGGTCTAGGTGCCGCAGCAGGCCCGGCCAGGCGGCTGGCAACATCCTCCGGGATACCGGAGCTCGTGTCCTTGACCGGAGCCGCGGTCGCCACCGTCGGCTTTGGCCTGGCAACCGTTTTCGGAACCACCGCAGCCTTCACCACCGGCTTTACAGCAGGCTCCGGCTTTGGCGCAGCTACCGCCGCTGCAGGGGCAACCGGCGCAGCAGGTGCAGGAGCGGGCGCATTGCCCGCGGTGCTGACAGCCGTCGACGCAGGCGCGGCCGCTCCGCCATCCTTGGCCATCTCCAGCACCACCTGTGTCTCATACCGCATATCCGCGGAGGCCAGCTTCGGATACTGTTGCTTCCACTCCGGCAGATGCTGCTGGAACTTCTGGTAGCGGTCCAGGAACTTGTCGTCACCGAAGTGCACCAAAACCTCAGTGCTGTGATCCGGAATCAGCGCCTTCACATCCTCGGGGTTGTGGACATCCACCTCGCTGAGCTGGTCACTGATCTTCGTTCCGCCCCCATCAATCTCTGCGATAAAGCGCTGGTAAAGCTTCATCCGCGCCGCACGAGTACCCGCCGGGTCGTTGGCGGCAATGCCGGTCACTACCGGGAAGGAATAACGAGGATCGCCCGCGGCATCGGCAGGCAGATCAAGAATGACGCCATCGGCATCCACCAGGCGAATGCCGTCATTCTGGCGCAGGTAGGCCACCGGTGTACGCTCCACCACCGCGACGCGCAGCTTGTTTGGCAGCAGGCGCATGACCGTGGCATGTTCCACCCAGGGCAGGCTCTCCAGCTCCTGGCGACGGTCGGCCAGCGGCACGTGGAAGATGTTCCGCTCCACGTCCTCGCCAAAAATGCTGAGCATCTGCGGCCGCGTTACGTGCGTATTGCCTGCAATCTCAATGGAGGCCGAACTCGCGATGCGGAAACGCTCATCCTTCATCAGGTAGTTGCGGGCAAGCAGGAACCCACCCGTCAGCCCGGCCAGCCCAAGCACCAGTCCGGACGCAGCGGCGATGCGACCCCACCGGGTCTGCGGCAGCAGTCCCTTGCGCACGCGCACACGCTGGCTGGAACGGAAGAACTCAGCCTCGTCCTCGGCGTACTCATCCTCGGCACGACGACGTCGCCGGCTGCGGTCGACCTCCTGGTTGGGGTACGAATCCGGTACGGGATCAGCGTGTTCCAGAGCGCGTTTTGAAAGAAATTCTGGCATCGGGCAAAGCGAAATGCAGGAGGGAATACCGCAAACGTGCTCGCGAATCCGCTTCGACTATAAATTGACGGCGGCCCATTTCAGCCGCGTGCGTATCCGGGAAGATACCTCTTTAAGCCTTCTCTTCCAGTCTGGCCAAAAGCTGGGGCCCGGCCTGGAAGACATTTCCAGCGCCCAGAGTCAGGATCACGTCCCCCTCCCGCGCCTCAGCCGCCAGGGCATTCACCGCCGCGTCCATGCTTTCTGCATGGGCAACCGACGGATGCCCGTTGCGGCGAATCTCTTCCACCAGCGCAGGCGTGTTGACGCCGGGAATCGGCTGCTCGCTGGCCGCGTAGATGTCCAGCACCCGCAGCACATCCGAATCGCGGAACGACGCCGCAAACTCCGCCATCAGGTCGCGCGTGCGTGTGTAACGATGCGGTTGAAAGAGCACCAGGACACGCCCATAGCCGCACTCCCGCGCGGCGCGCAGCGTCG
Organism: Terriglobus tenax; assembly: GCF_025685395.1. NCBI lineage: Bacteria > Pseudomonadati > Acidobacteriota > Terriglobia > Terriglobales > Acidobacteriaceae > Terriglobus > Terriglobus tenax. The sequence continues at coordinate 1,255,430 of NZ_JAGSYA010000004.1, forward strand.
CCTGCACCTCGGTAGGATGGTGCCCGTAATCATCCACCACCGTCACTCCACGGGCCACACCCTTAATCTGGAAGCGGCGGTCCACACCGCGGAAGGCGGCAACTCCCTCTACAATCTTCTCGTCCGGCACGCCGAGTTGCACGCCAATCGCCACCGCCGCCGTCGCGTTCAGCACATTGTGCTTGCCCGGCACATGCAGTTCCAGCGGACCGATGCGGCGGCCCTGGTAGGCCACCTGGAAGCGCTGATGGGTTCCTGCAACACGGGGCAGCAGTTCCACCCGGAAGTCAGCCTCCGCGCGCTCGCCATAGGTATGGATGCGACGGCTGGCGCGTGGCAGCAGCTTCCGCAGTTGTTCGTTGTCAATGCAGGCCGTTACCGCGCCGTAGAACGGAACGCGGTCCATGAAGGTGAGGAAGGCTCCCTCCACATCCTCCATATCGCGGTAGCAGTCCATGTGCTCGCGGTCCAGATTGGTCACAATGGCCAGCACGCTGGGCAGCTTCAGAAAGGAGCGGTCGCTTTCGTCGGCTTCCGCCACCAAATACTGCGAGTTGCCCAGGCGCGCGTTCGACCCCAGCGCCGCCACTCGGCCACCGACCACAACCGTCGGGTCCAGCCCACCGGAAGCAAGCACGGACGCAACCATCGAAGTCGTCGTCGTTTTGCCATGCATCCCGGCCACGGCGATGCCGTACTTCAGACGCATCAGCTCCGCCAGCATCTCGGCCCGCTGAATCACCGGAACCTTGCGAGCCTTGGCCTCCAGTACCTCGGGATTGTCCTTTGCGACGGCGGAGCTGGTCACCACCACATCAGCCCCGGTGGCATTCTCCGCACGGTGCCCTTCAAAGATCACAGCACCAAGCTTCTCCAGACGGTCCGTCACAGGCGACCGCCGCAGGTCAGAGCCGGAGACCGAATACCCCATCGTCAACAGGATCTCCGCAATCCCGCTCATGCCAATGCCGCCAATGCCAATAAAGTGAACCCGCTGTGTCGGTGCAAACATACTCTTCAATCTATCAAGTGCAGCTAAAAGAAAAAGGGCCGCGACCGAGGTCGCGGCCCTTTCAGGGTTAGGAGAGCGTCAGAATTGGATTCGACCACCGAGAGCTACCAGGCGCGGGAAGCCAAGCGTACCCGAGATCTGGCCGGTGGAAGAACCGCCGCCGATGGTGCGGTTCGGGGTAGCAAACTGCGGCGTGTTGAAGGCGTTCAGAGCCTCCGCACGGAACTCAGCCTTTACCTTCTCTCCAATGCTGAAGGTCTTGAAGAGAGATATATCGGAGTTCAGGTAACCAGGACCGTAGCAGTCCACCGTACGAGTGGAGTTGCCGTAGTAGCTGGAGGCAGCCGCACCGGCAGAAGGTGCATTCAGAGCAGTCCAGGCGCTCGGATCAAAGTACTGATTGAGACGGTCCTGAGGACGGCCCGATTTGCAACCACTGGCGATACGGTTCGGACGCTGCGTTGTGTTGCCATATGGAGATAGGTTGTTCGTCTGAGTAATGGCCAGAGGAGAACCGTCCTGCACGATCATCACGTCATTGAACTTCCATCCACCAATTGCCAAGTCAACGATCTTGTTGACGTTGCCACCGATCCACTTGCCACGACCGAACGGCAGCTCGTAGGTACCGGCAATCGTCAGGCGCTTGGGGATGTCATTGATCGAACGGGCGTACTCTGCCTTCGGATTGTAGGTATCCTGCGGACCGGTATTGCCCGAGTTGAGTGTGCTGGTCTGGCTCCAGATGCTATCCCAGTTCGAAGCCCAGGTGAACGAGGTCAGGATCGTCAGCCCCTGGTTGAAGCGCTTCTGCACCTTCAGCGCAAGAGCGTTGTAGTTAGTTGCACCATTGCCCACCGTCATCGTGATGCCCTGATACTGGGCGAACGGACGCAGACTCTGATGATAGGCACGGGTGGCCGAATTCCAGGCGCCTACGCCAGCATATTTGAAGGGCTGATTTGCATTCAGTACTGTGCTGCCCAGCGAATAATACTGGTCAGGCAGCTGGTTAATGTTCATGGTGTTCTGCTGATTACGTCCATGACCGCCGATGTAGCCCACCTTGACAGCAAAACCATACGGAAGCTCGCGCTCCAGGCTGGCCGAGAAGGATTGATAGAACGGCGCCTTGCGGTATTGGTCAATCAGCGTAAGCGTGCTGCCTACGCTGGTAGCCAACCCCTGCGAGTTGCCACTTGCAACCGTCTGCAGGTTCGGGAACGGATTGCTGAGGCTGATGGATGGGACACCGGACTGCGATGCAATCGAGTTGGTCACAACATAACCCGGAGCATACGCTGCCGTGTTGGAGTAAACGATCGGCTGATAGAACACACCGTAGCCACCGCGAACAACCGTCTTCGAGTCGACCTGGTAGGCCATGCCGAGACGAGGCGAAATTTTATTCGGAGTGGTTCCGCTCGTCGTTCCGTAGCCGTTCTGATTGGCGAACATAACGCCACCCTGAGCAGCAACTCCACCAACAGAGTACTGGGCTGCACGGTCAAAACCTACCGCCAGCTTGTTGTCACGCTCGTGGATGCCACGCTCGTGCTCATAACGGATACCAGCATTCACGGTCAGCTTCGACGTGATACGCCAGTCGTCCTGCAGATAAACCGAGTTGTAGCCGGTGGTGAAGCCCAGGCGGGCCGGGATCACCAGCGTACCGGTGGTTGGGTAGCCCAGCAAAAGGCTGGCTGCGGCTGCGCCCGTCGAGGATGCAGTGGAACCGCCGGAGTTGGTCAACGTGCTGTCAAAGGTAAAGGCGCCGCTGGTGTTGCTCAGCGAGGTGAACGTGACACTGACCACGCGGAAGACATAGCCAGCCTTGATGTTGTGCTTGCCAAGGCTCTTGGCAATGCCCGTTACGAAGTTACGCGAGAAGAAGACCGCCGGACCGGAGTTCGAGGTTCCTTCGCTCGCCATGCCCGCATCACCCGTGATCGCCGGGAAACCAGTCTTAGACAGGGCGCCCAGGTAGTTCGAGGGGAAGCCGAGATTCGCCTGGTTGTAGCCAGCCGAAATGTCCTGGGTGTCGTTCGGGAAGCGGTTGAAACCGAAGCCAACCGTCAGGATCGTGGTCGGGTTCAGCGTAATCGTGTTCTGGATACCTACCGCATCGACCTTACGGTACAGCAGGTAAGAACCCGAGCTACCCGCGAAGTTCTGCAGCGGATTGCCACCCGGTTCCTTCGAACCATAGTGCATGTAGTAGAGGTCTGCCAGCCAGCGGCTGCCAAACGAGTGGGTCAACTTGCCGATGAACTCATCCGCGCGATCGCCCAGCGTATCGCCACCGTTGAAGTTGTTCGCGCCGTACGCAGTGACCGAGGTATTCGGGGTCGGATAAGTGTTGATGATATTGCGACCAATGGTATTGATCCGGCTCGTCGGAATCACGTTCCCTTCAAACGGAGTGCGTGTTGCAGACGTCGGATCATAAATGCAGCGGCCCGTAACGCAGACGCCGCCCGTTACCGTTCCAATTTCAGAGAAGTCGCCCGAACGCTGCTTGACTGTTGGAACAATAAACAGGTTTCCCGAAACATACGGAGAGCGCTGACGATAGCCTTCTTCGGTGATCTGGAAGAAGGTCTTGTCCTTCCCGCCAAGCCAGCGAGGCAGCGGAATCGGTCCGCCAAGTGAACCGGCATAGCTGTAAAACTCCGCCGCGCCACGAGGCGTCGTCGGAGAGAGCACAGCCTTGGTGATCGGATCAGTAAGAGGAGTACGGTTGTTGAAGAACAGGTTGGCGCCCCAGTTGGTCTGGCGCGTCTGGCCGTTCAGAACACCATGGAGTGTGGAAGTGCCGGACTTCAGCGTGGTGTTGAACATACCACCCGAGGTGCGGCCCACTTCAGCGTCATAGGTGTTGGACTGGATCTTGACTTCTTCCACCGACTCAACCGACGGAATAATCACAGCGCGGTTGGTCGAATCCGTGATCGGAATACCGTCAACAGAGTAGTTGTTCGAGCTGAGCGGGCCGCCGGCAATGGAGATCGTCGAAGAACCGGACTGGTCCTGGAAACGGACGAAGCGGGGATCGCCAACCGGCGTCACCGAGTTATCAAGCTTGGAGAACAGGAAGGGGTTACGGCCCGGGTTCGGCAGAGTAGTCAGCTTCTGCGAATCAATCGTCTGACCGCCATAGGAAGTACCGTTATCGACCAGCGGCTCGACTGCACTCACCTCGACCGTCTGCGAAGAGGATCCGAGTGCAAGAGCAACGTCGAGAGTCAGAGTGTTGCCGGCTTCAACACGAACACCCTTGTTTTGTGCGGCCGAAAAACCATCGCTGGAAATGCGAACCGTATAAACGCCTGGAGAAACTGCACTGAATGAGTATTCGCCAGCCGCATTCGAAACAGTCTGGCGTTCGATTTTGGTTGCTTCGTCTGTCAGGACCACCGTCGAGTTCGCAATCACTGCGCCCTGAGGATCTTTGACAATGCCACGAATCGAACCGTAGTTGGATTGACCTAGGACGGTGGAACTAACCAGTGCTACCACCGCCAACAGCCCCATCAGCCATTGAAATCGGGTACGGATAAAAGCCACTACAACCTCCCTGGAGTACTTCTTTTTTCTGCACATGCCGTAAACCGTCAGCAGAGACACGTGTGGGTACACTGCCGCGGCAGTTCTTTGAGTGAACTTGAGGGATGGCGAGATACGGCTATGCATCGACGTATGCCGATGATGCCGACACGACTCCCTTGGCGTTTTCGCCCTAACTGTCTATTTCGCTACTAAAAAGAGACCGTACTGCTTACAACCATCTCTGCGAATCTGCTCTGCTACTGCAAAAGAACAAACCTGGACTTACGAGACTGCTGTGAGACCCCGCATTGTTGGGCGCGGGATGAAACCACATTGGGATACTCCGATAGCTTCTCGAGAGTCGTTGGGCTCTCGATTGGCACTCGGTGAGTTGGTGAGATTGGTTTGAGTCTGCCAGCACCACCGCGGCGTGTCAACGAATTTTTATATTACTGACGCAAAGTATTTGCATTCGCTTGATGATTCCTGCTCATTCCCGCTAGATTGAAGACACTTCCGGCCCCTCGTTGCACGTTTTTCCCACAAGGAGATCCACCCATGTCCTCTCGCGTTTCCCGCCGTTCCTTCCTTTGTAGTGTGGGTGCTGCCGCCGCCAGCATCCCGGTCCTTACCGAATCGCACTTCGCCTGGGCTGCACAGCAAACCGGTACAGCACCCGCCAAGCAGCCATCGCAGATGGAAATGATGAAGAAGATGATGGAGTCCATGCCGAAGGACGCCGTGTTCATCAATGCGAACGAAAACCCTCTCGGCCCTTGCGATGGCGCACGTGCAGCCATCGCACAGGTTGCAGCCAAGGGCGGACGCTACGACTTCCTGGAAATGTTCAACCTGATGGATGTCTTCGCCAGGCAGAACGGTATTGAGACCGACTACGTTGCCGTCTATGGCGGATCGAGCGAGCCGCTGCACTACTCTGTGTTGAAGTACACCGGCCCCGACAAGCCGCTGGTCACCGCCAACCCGACCTATGAAGCCGCACAGCGCGCCGCCGCCATCTCCGGCGCGAAGACCATTACCAAAGAACTGACCAGCACCTACGCGCACGATGTAAAGGCGCTTGCCGCAGCGGCTCCCAACGCAGGCGTTATCTATCTCTGCAATCCGAACAACCCCACCGGCACCATCACCGCGCGCGAAGAGATCCTGTGGCTGCTCGACAACAAACCCAAGGACACCATGCTGCTGGTGGACGAAGCCTACATCCATCTCTCCGATGCCAAGTCAGTGGTCGACCAGGTGAACACGCGCAAGGACATCATCATCCTGCGGACCTTTTCGAAGATCTACGGCATGGCCGGCATCCGTGCCGGGCTCGCCGTGGCACACCCTGACGTACTGAAGAAGCTGACCGACTGCGGCGAAAATCCCATGGCCATCACCGGTTCCATCGCAGCACGCGTCTCGCTCGAGGACAAGGACCTTGTCCCCACTCGTAAGAAGTACATCGGTGAAGCCCGCACGGAGACCCTCGCCTTCCTGAAGCAGAACGGCTATAAGGTCATCGGCGACTCGCAGTCCAACTGCTTCATGGTCGACACCGGTCGCAACGGACGCCAGGTAATGGGCGCCATGGCGCAGAAGAAGGTCATCATCGGCCGCACCTGGCCCATCTGGCCGAATGTCGTTCGCATCTCGGTCGGTACCAAGGAGGACATGGCCAAGTTCCGCACTGCCTTCAAGGAGGTAATGGACACTCCGGCCAAGGCATCGCTGGAACAGATGCAGCGCATCGCTGTTCCGGTGCACTTCTCCTAAGCTGCAATCGCTTTCAACCAGCGGCTCCGGTCACTCCGGAGCCGTCGATCTTTGAACCGCATCCTACAGGAAGAATCGGAAAAGTCTTCTTTCCATCCGCATATCGACGGGCAACCCTCAGCAGGGTGGCCCGTTTTCTTTTTCACCCCTCGTTCACAGCACTTCAGGACTGCTTAAGCTGCCGCGAGCAGACTTGGGAATGCCGGCTCATCCCCGAGCTCTTTCTTCGGAGTCAACTCTTATGCGCCTGTACCAGATCGCGGCTGGAGCCGCCCTTCTTTCCTTCGCTTCCCTCTCTCCCGCACAGAGCTACAAGATCGTGGACCACTGGAAGGTGGGTGGCACGGGTGGCTGGGATTATCTGCTCAGCGACGATGCCGCGCATCGCCTGTACATTGCCCACAACGCGCGGGTTGAGGTGATCGACACCTCCACCGGCAAGCCGGTCGGCGCAATCACCGGCCTGAAGAGCACGCATGGTGTTGCCCTGAACCCCGATGGCAAAACCGGTTATGCCAGTGACGGAGCAGGCAACGCCATCATCGTCTTTGACCGCGCTACGCTTGCCGTCAAAGAGACCGTACCCGCTGGCACAAATCCCGACGGCATCGCCTACGAACCTGTTACCAACACGGTGTGGGCCTTCAATGGCCGCAGTAAGGATGTGTCCGTACTGGACGCCGCGACCAACAAAGTCGTTGCAACCATCGCTCTGCCCGGCAAACCGGAGTTCCCGCAGGTGGATGGCAAGGGCAATGTCTTCGTGAATATTGAAGACAAGAACTCCATCGTCAGGCTGGACGCGCGGGAGAAGAAGATGACAGCAACATGGTCGCTGACTGGCTGCGAGTCTCCTTCCGGCATGACGATTGATCACGCGAAGAAGCGTCTCTTCTCCGTCTGTGATGGCAACAAGATGTCCGTGCTGGATTACTCCACTGGAAAGCTGCTGGGCCTGGCCTCGATCGGCGACTCGCCCGATGCCGCGGGCTTCGATCCGAAGACCGGTTATGCCTTCTCCTCCAATGGAGGCGATGGCACACTCAGCGTGATTGACACCGGCAAGCCCGGCTTCCCGAAGATCCAATCTCTCGCAACCGCACGTGGCGCAAAGACAATGGCTTTCGATTCCGCCACTGGAAAGATCTTCCTTGGAGCAGCGAAGTACGCCCCGGCTGCTGCTCCCACCGCCGCGACACCGAAGCCGCGCCCGACCGTTCTGCCGGACAGCTTCGAAGTCATCGTCGTCAGCCGATAACGCTTCCCTGTGGAGCGCCTTCTGCACAGGGCGCTCCCTTCTTTCCGGACTACGTGTGTCGCTGGCGCACAAACAACCATGCGGCAAAGCCGGTCGTTCCGCAGCCCATCACCAGCAGAATCACGCCATTCACCCACAGGTCTCCCATCCCCGCGCCGCGCAGCACAATACCGCGCACAATGCGGATGTAATACGTCGTGGGAATCACCTTGCTGAGCGCCGCAAAAAACGGCGGCATGTTCTCAATCAGGAAGATGTAGCCAGAGAGAAAGACCGACGGCAGAATCGTCGCCATCGCAAGCTGAAAGGCCTCAGCCTGCGTCTGTGCCTTGGTCGAGATGATCAGCCCGATCCCGAGCACCGTCAGCAGGAACGGGACCGACAGCAGTAGCAACGTCAGCACATTGCCATGCACCGGCACCTGGAAGACAACCCGCATCACCGTCAGAATCACGCACAACTCCGCGAAGGCCATCACGCCATACGGAATCATCTTGCCAACCATCAGGCCCAGCGGAGCCACCGGCGTCATGGTCAACTGCTCCAGCGTTCCGCGCTCGCGTTCGCGCACCAGGCTCAGCGCCACCATCAGGATCACCATCATCTGCAGCAACACCGCAATCAGACCGGGGATAAAGAAGTTGGCTGACCGCGTGCTGGGGTTGTAGAGCACCGAGGGCCGCACCTCCACCGGCATGGGAGAATTGCCCAGCAACTGCGCCAGCGATAATTGCATCGCCACGCCGCTGGAAGCATTCGTCGCCTGCCCTGCGACGGACGAGTCCGAACCATCCACCAGCACCAGCACCGTGGCCGTGCTGCCATCCTGCAGGCGCCGCGCGTAGTCATACGGAATTCGCACACCGGCCTTGGCCTCGCCCGCACGTATGGCGCTGTCCAGCCTGGCCGCGGAGTCTACATACCCCACAACGTGAAACGAGTCCGAAGCAGACAGCTTGTCGATAAACTGGCGGCTCTGCTGTGTGTGCGATTCATCCAAGACAACCGTCGCAATCTGACGCACATTCGTATCCACCGCCAGGCCCAGGATGAACAACTGCATCAGCGGCACAGCCAGCGTGAAGAACAACGTCGTCTGGTCGCGGCGAATGTGCGTGAACTCTTTGCGGCAGATAGGCCACAGTCCATAGAACAGGTCCTTCATCGCCGCTCCTTCATAATCTCGTAGGTCAGCGTGACGAAGACATCCTCCAGCGACGGAATAATCGGCTCCACCGTGGCTCCGCTCAACTGCTGCCGGATCGCTTCCAGGTGATTCTGCTCGACCAGGGCGTGAATCGAACGGCCAAAGATCGTCGCCTCGCGCACGCCGGTCATCGCACGCAACCGCGCCAGCACGGTCGAGGCATCGGGCGACTCAATCTGTACACGCACCGTTCCCGCCGGGTTCGCCGCGGGCAACTGCTGCAGCTCTTCAATCGTTCCAATTGCCGCCAGCTTCGACAGGTAGATATAGCCCACACGGCCGCAGCGCTCTGCCTCATCCATGTAGTGCGTCGTCACAAAGAAGGTCACACCCTGCCCTGAGAGTTGGAAGAACAAGTCCCACAATGACCGCCGCGCCACCGGATCAATGCCCGCCGTCGGCTCATCCAGAAAGACCACCTGCGGCGAATGAATGATCGCGCAGCCCAGGGAGAGCCGCTGCTTCCATCCACCGGAAAGCGCACCGACGCGACGCTGCAGATACGGCTCCAACCCCGTCAGCGCAAGAATCTCTTTCGTGCGCTGCTCCGCCTGCGTTCCCTTGATGCCATACACCCCGGCATAAAACAGAAGATTCTCGGCAACCGTCAGGTCTTCATACAGGCCGAACTTCTGTGACATGTAGCCGACATGCTGGCGAATCTCCGCCGCATGCCTGCGGATATCCATCCCAAGAATCGTGCCTGTGCCTTCGGTCGGCGTCAGCAGGCCGCACAGCGCCTTGATGATCGTTGTCTTCCCGGAACCGTTCGGTCCCAGAAACCCGAAGAGCTCCCCCTTGCCGACCTCGAAGCTAACATTCTCCACGGCGGTAAAGCTGCCGAAGCGGATCGTCAGCCCATCGGCCGTAATCACCGGCGTCATGGCAGATGCACCGTCGCCGCCATGCCGGACTTCAACACGCCGTCCGGGTTATCGATCATCACCTTCGCGCCAAAAACCTGATGCTGACGATCGTCGCGTGTCTGCACATTGCGCGGCAAAAATTCAGATGATGCATTCACCTGCGCCAGGTGCCCGGCAAAGGTCCTGCTCCCGAAGGAGTCCACCGTGACTGTTGCCTGCTGCCCCAGCTTCACCTTCGCCATCTCCGTCTCCGGGATGTAGATCCTCACCCAAAGCTGTGAGCTTTCGAGCATCGTCAACACGATGCGTCCGGCAGGCACAAGGTCGCCACTGCGGACGCTCACCGTCTCAATCAACCCATCGGCGGGCGCGGCCAGCTCAGCCTCGCGCAGGCGAGCCTGCAGCTCCTCCACGTGGGCCCTGGCCTGAGCCAGCACACCCCGCGCCGCCTGAATATCTTCCTTGCGGAAGCCACGCTGCGCCAGGTCAGCCGCAGCCCTGGCCTGCAGGTACCTCTGCCGCGCCGCGTCCAGGTCTTCCGTGCGTGTACCTGCCTGCAGCAGCTTCAACCGCTGCCGTGCAGACTCCGCCTTCTGCGCCATTCCATCCCTCTTGGCCAGGGAGTCGTCATACTGCTGCCGCGATATTGTCTCACCGCGCACCAGCATGGCCATGCGCTTGAAGGTCGCCTCCGCATTCACGGCATCGGCCTGCGCCGCGTCATAATCGGCCTGCGCCTGCGCCAGTTCCTGCGTGCGAGGCCCGTTCTTTGCCGCCTCATATGCTGCCTGTTGCGCACGAGCCGTCGCCTCTGCCTGCGCAATCTCTTCCGGACGGTTGCCGTGCTCCATCTTGGCTAGGTCAGCCTCTGCCTGGGCTACCGACGCCTGCGCCTGCGCAAGCTGTGCCTTCAGCTCATCGGCTTCAAACCGCACCAGCATGGCACCGGCTTTCACCACCTGGCCTTCCTCCACGCCGACCTCGGTCACACGCCCACCCACCTTCGATCCCACTTCGATCTCGCGTGTCTCCACCGTGCCGGAGTAGACCAGCGTCTTCGGCTCACGCAGCAACCAGTACGCCACTGCGCCTGCCACCGCCAGCACCACCACACCGCCCGCCATGACTGCGTTCCGTTTCATGCCACCCCCGCAAACGCCACACTCAGCCGCTGTTCCATTGCCAATGAAAGCCAGTTCACCGGATGCTTTTCGTTCATCATCCACTCAAGCGCCGTCGCCATCACAACCGCAAAAACCATCTCCGCGGCGACCCGTGCCGGGAACAGCTTCTTCCGGCGGGGCATCCGCTCGATCATGCTGCCCAGTGCCTCGACAGCTTCCGCCCTGCGCTCCAGCAGGTAGCCATGCGTCGCCTGCTGAAACCACACCTGCATCATCAGCCTGCGATGCCCCTTCGCAATCCGTTCGTGCTCCCGCGCAATCTGCAGGATGAACGCAAGCACCTCTTCCACCGTCGCCGGCCGCTCATCGGTCCGCTGCCGCGCAAACTCTTTCAGCCGCTCCACGCGCAACCGCGCAATCTCGGGAAGGATCAGTTCCTTGCGCGGGAAGTAGTTGAACAAGGTCGCGCGAGAGACGCCTGCCGCCTCGCTGATGGCGTCCATCGAGACCTCGTCATATCCATCCCGCACAAACAGGTCATACGCCGAGCGCACCATCTCCAGTCGGGTTTGTTCCTTCTGCCGTTCGCGAAGTGAGGTAGGCATTTTCGTTAAACACTATAGTCCACTTTTTAGACTTGAGTATAAATATCAATCGAATTCCTCAAAGTCCTGCAACTCTCTCCCCGGCAGGGATGCCCGCAGGGCATTCAACACGGCCAGCAGGTCAATCCCCTCCTGGCCAAGGGCTCCGGCCAGCGGCGGCAGATATCCCATCGCAGCGGCGATCATGCCGCAGGTGCTCAACGCCATGCCGCCAACAGCGCTTTGGAGCGCGATCCTTCGCATGCGCCGTCCTATATGCAGCAGTTCGTCCACGCGCTCCAGCGTAGTGTCCAGAATCACCGCACCGGCGGCCTCGGCGGTAATGTCATTGCTCTGGCCAAAGGCGATGCCAACCGTCGCGGCCATCATCGCCGGGGCATCATTAACGCCATCGCCCAGGAACAGCGTCGGAGCCTTCGCCGTCTCCTCGCGCACAATCTGCAGCTTCTCTTCCGGCAACAATCCAGCATGCACCTCGTGGATACCCATGATCGAGGCAAGATGCTGTACCTCCGCATCACGGTCTCCGGAGAGAATCATCAGCCGCGATACCTGGTGCCGTGGGCGCAGGTGGTCCATGAACGCCCGGCCCTCCTTGCGGGGTTTGTCCTCAAACCGCATCAGCCCGGCAAGCACGTCGTCCACCAGCAATACGCACTCCATGCCGGGCGCTTCTTGCGGAAGCTGCGCCACCATCGCAGACGGCAGCTTTCTGCGCCCCGTGATCTTTACCTGCCTGCCCTCGACCACACCGGTCATGCCGGCGCCGGGCCGCTCGCTGATGTTTTCGACTGGCAGGGCTTCCACCCGCTGCTCTTTGGCTGCCTCAAGAATCGCCAGCGATAGCGGATGCTTGGAGAACTGCTCCAGGCTCGCCGCAAGCTGCAACAGCTGGTGCTCCGCCAGCCCCGGCAACAGGCTGACGATATCGCTCAACACCGGCTCCCCATGCGTCAGGGTGCCTGTCTTGTCGAACAGCATGGTGCGGATGCTGCCGACCTGCTCCAGCACCACGGGTTTGCGAATCACGATACTCCGCCGCGCTGCCAGGGACACCGCTCCAATCACCGCCGTGGGAATGGCCAGCAACAGCGGGCATGGCGTGGCAATCACCAGCACGGCAAGAAAGCGCGTCGCATCTCCACTGAAGCCCCAGCCGGCCAGGGCAATCGCCACCGCCACCGGCGTATAGATCGCGCCCAGCGTATCGCCCAGGCGCCGAAGATGCGGTGGGCTCTTCTCCGCCTGCACCATCACCTGCATAATGCGGGCATACCGCGAGTCCTGCGGCAATTTCTCCGCCACAATCGTCAGCGCAGCATCCTCATTCAACGCACCGGAGATCACCTGGGACCCCACCGTTTTGCGGATACGGAAGGGCTCGCCCGTCAGGAACGATTCATCCATCGAGCCGGTCCCTTCCAGCACGCTTCCATCCACCGGGCAGATCTCGTGCGGCAGCACCGTCAGGCGGTCGCCGATGGCAATCTCGGCGACACCAATCTCCTGCATCTTGCCTGCGCTCCAACGATGGGCAATGCTCGGTGTTCGCCTGGCCAGCGCACTCAGGACTGACGATGCGCGCGCCGTGGCATATTCCTCCAGCGCCTGGCCACCGGCCAGCATCAGCACAATGATGGCCGCCACCAGCCACTGTCCCATCGCCGCCGCGGTGACGATGGACAATGCCGCCAGGAAGTCCGCGCCAAACTCGCGCCGCCATAGCTGCCGCAGCAGGTCCACGATCAGCGGCGTGCCGCCAAAACCGACCACGCACCACAACGGGATAACCGCTCCCCAACCACCCGTGTGTAGCAGAAAGCGCAGGGCCAGGGATGCGGCGATGCCGGCAGCTGCTACATACACACTGCATTTCTTCCAGGTTTTCAACATGCGTACGCCCCTCACCGCGCATCACATCGCTGAGAATCATCGCACGGCTGAGGTCTTCCAGCTATGACGGCGGACACGAAGGTTCAGGACCTCCCCTGCGCTTGCCTGTAGGCTTACTGTCCGAAGTCTGGTATTCTCACTGGTTCCCTGGAGTTTTAATGCCTGAGCCGCGCGCCAAAGTCCACCACCGCAACCGAGTCATCGGTACCCTCCGCGACGAGATCGCCATCATGATTGAAGGCGAACTCTCCGACCCACGTATTGGCCTGTGCCATGTCACCGAGGTCGTCCTCGCCCCCGGTGGCAAATCCGCCAAAGTCTTCGTCTCCGTCGAAGGCGATGAAGAGACGGAGATCTCCACCCGGGAAGGCCTGATGGCCGCCCGCGCCTACATCCGCACCGAGATCCGGGATCGCATGGGTGTACGCCACATTCCGGAGCTCAGCTTTGTCATTGATCGTTCCGAGAAACTCACCGCCCGCGTAGATGAACTTCTGACGCGTACCAGAAAGCGTGTTCGGAAGGCGGAGCAGTGACCTACTTCGCCGCCACCTCCGAGCTGCTGAACCATATCCGCAGCCGGCAACATTTTCTGTTGACCTCGCACTCCCGTCCTGACGGCGACGCCGTCGGCTCCCTTCTCGCCATGGCGATGCTGCTGGATCAGCTTGGCAAGACGTGCGAGGTCGTGGTGGCCGATCCGGTTCCCTTCATCTACCGCAACCTGCCGCAGGTGGATCGCATTCGTGTCGCACCGCGCATCGAAGGCAGCTACGATGCCGTCATTCTGCTGGAGTGTGACTCGGTGGAGCGTTCCGGTATCCATGGCACCGAGGGCATGTTCCTCATCAACATTGATCACCACTCCAGCGGCCGCGAGTTCGGCAACTGCAACTGGATTGATCAGGACGCCTGCGCCGTCGCCGCCATGGTTTACCACCTGGCGGTGACCGCCGACGTGACCATTACGCCGGAGATGGCAACCTGCCTGTACGCGGCCATTCTTACGGACACCGGCTCCTTCACCTACCCCGGCACTAATGCCGATACCTTCGCTCTGGCCCGCGAGCTGGTGCTTGCCGGGGCCGATGCCGCATGGATCGCTCGGGAGGTCTACTTCACCAACCCCGCGCCGCGCATCCGCATCCTCGGCTCCGCCCTTTCGAATCTGCATCTTGAGGGCAAGATCGCATGGGCGTGGATCACCCTGCAGGACATGATCGAGAGCGCCGCTGAGGAAGAAGACTGCGAAGGCGTGGTCAACTACCTGATCTCCATCGCCGGCATTGACTGCGCCGTTTTCCTGCGCGAACTGCCCCGCCCCTTTGTGACGGGTACGCCGCAGTTCCGCCTCAGCATCCGCAGCAAGGGTGGTATCAACGTGGCGCTCGTAGCGGAACACTTCGGCGGCGGTGGCCACGTCAACGCCAGCGGCTGCACCATCAGCGGCAGTCTGGAAACGGCGATTGACCTTACCATCAAACGCCTGCGGGCGGAACTCTGTTAGCCTAATCTCCGTTGCACAACCACGACCAGAGCAAATCGTCCCCGAATGGCGCGCGCCAGTGGCTTCACCGGCTGCGTTCGGGCGAGGCTTTTTCCGCCACACAGGAACTGGTCGTTCTGTTCCTGGTCACCAGCTGGCTGCTGGCCTTTGGCCTGGTTCCGCTCACGATTGGCAGCCTGCACATCAGCCGCACAGAGCTTGGCCTGGTGGGCGCCGATGAACCACGCTACGCGCAGGTCGCCCGCGAAATGCTCGAGGTGCACTCCGCCGAGTGCCACGCGCTGCATACCACCGTGCGTCCGCATAGCCTGGCCTGGCAGGATTTGTCGGCAAGCTACCATTGCCTGACCGCCGGAGCCATTACCCCCATTCTGTACGGCGTACCGTGGCTGGAGAAACCGGCGCTCTATTACTGGCGCGCCATGAGCTTCTTCAAGGAGTTCGGCGTCTCGGACTGGTCCGCCCGCCTGCCCTCCACCACCGCTACCTTTGCGCTCATCCTTCTGATTTATCTGCACATGCGGCGCTTCCGTCCAGGTGGACACCTGGACGCAGCCCTGATCACCGCCTCTGCCGTCGCCATGGTTGCCTTCTCCCGCGGAGCCTCCACGGACATGCAACTGGCCGCGCCATTTTCCATCGGCATGCTGGGCTGGTACGCCTGGTACGAGACTGGCAAGAAGTTCTGGCTCTTTGACCTCTACTTCTTCGGCGGTCTGGCGACACTGGCCAAAGGCCCTGTCGCTCCGTTCATGATTCTCTGCATCCTGCTGCTGTTTGCAGGCCTGCGCCGCGAGTGGAACATCGTCCGCCGCACAATCTGGTTGCCGGGAGTAGTCCTCTACCTGGCGATGGTGCTGCCCTGGTTCATCGCCGTCCAGCTCCGCAACCCGGACTTCTACCGGCTCTTTTTCCTGCAGCACAACCTGGAGCGCTTCGCCACCGACCGCTACCAGCACCATCAGCCCATCTATTACTACCTGGTCGTACTCATCCTCGGCCTGATGCCCTGGACGGTCATGAGCCTTCGCGCCATGGTCGATTCCATCCAGATCGCAGTCGCCGAGTGGAAAGTTCGCCACAACCGCGTCCGTTACCTTGGCAACACCCGCCCGGGAGACGCCTTCCCCGAGTTTCTCGTGCTGTGGGCCATCTTCCCGGTTGTCTTCTTCTCTTTCTCCGGTTCCAAACTGCCGGGCTACATTCTGCCCGCCATCACGCCCATCACCATCCTGACCGGCGACTATCTACACCGCGTACGCTACTTCAAGCTGAAGTGGTGGATGCTGGGCTCTCACGCAGCCCTGGTCTCGTTGATGACCTTCGTCCTTCTGCTGTGCCCGCAGTACATGATCTACGAGCGCATGGTGCCGCCCGCAAAGACCTTTTTCTGGGCAGCATTCTGGGCCATCCTGACCGGTGTTGTCATCTACTACACCATCCGTCGCTGGGGAACCAAGCGCCTGCGCACCGTCACCCTGGCGCCGGTGCTCCTCCTGCTCTTCTTCCTGCTGGGCATGAACGGCTGGCTGTTGGACGCCAGCTACTCCGCCCGCCCGCTGGCTCAGCGCATCACGGAACAGGCTCCGGACGTTTCCACACTGGCCACCTACCGCATCCGCCGCGACATCGACTATGGCCTGGCCTTCTATCGCAACCAGCCGCTGCGCCACTACTTCCAGGAAGACAGCGCCACCGAAAAGGTCAATGTCATCGCCGAGATTCCGCAGGAGGAGCACATCCTCGTCCTGCGTGAGAAAGATGCCTCCAAGCTGCCGGAAATCCTGGCCGGACGCGTCTACACGCCGCTGTTTCTGTACCCCTGGCAGGGGCTGGCGGTCTACCGCGTAGCCGCTGTGGGAACCCAGACCGCAAACCTTACACCCCAACCTTCCGCACACAAGCGCCGCTAACTCCGCTAAGCTGCTCTTCAGGCCCCTGAAGACCCAAGTGAGCGCTGTCGCCCAAATCGACCTGCTGGACCTCCGTCATTACTCCGGACGGCAGCTTCGTGCCCTGCTCGAAGAAGAAGCACGGCAGTGGAAAGCGCTCCTCGAGTGGGACTACAACACATCCGTCGAGCTCCTGCTGCAGTATCTGGATGCACGCATCCTGCCGGGATATGTGGCGCTCGACAATGGCAACGTCAGCGGCTACACCTTCAGCGTTTACGAAGGCGACAAGGCCGTGGTCGGCGACGCCTTCGCACAGCCCACCGAGTCTGAGTCCGCACAACAGATTGAGCAGCGCCTGCTCACGCACCTGATCGAGATGCTGCAGAACTCACCGCAGTCTCAGCGCATTGAGTCACAGCTTCTCCTGCATCCCGCAGGCTCGCTCAGCGCGCCTTTCCTCGCCGCTGGCTTCCGCATTTACCCGCGGCTTTTCCTGCACTGCGATCTGGACCATAACCCGGCGCTGCCTGAGATTCCCCCAGGCCCCGCTCTTCCCGAGCCGCTCGTGCTGCGCCCCTGGGTCAACGCCCACTTCCAGCCTGCCGGAGAACTCATCCATCGCACCTATCGCGGCCACCTGGACTCCTCCATCAACGACCAGTACCGCTCGCTGCATGGTTCGCTGCGCTTTCTGCACAACATCGTCCGCTTCCCCGGCTGCGGAGCTTTCGATACTGACTCCTCCTGGGTCATCGCCGACCCCGCCAGCGGTGTTCTGGAGGGTATGGTGCTCTGCTCCCGCGTCTGCGACCACGTCGCCCACATCACCCAGCTCTGCGTCGCTCCTCAGCTTCGCGGACGCGGCTACGGACGTATGCTGATCCAGCAGGCGGCCGCCGGCCTGCGCAAGCGCGGGTTTGAGGCGATTACCCTCACCGTTACCGAAGAAAACACCCACGCTGTACGCCTGTACCAGGATCTGGGCTTCCGCCAGCACCATCGTTTTGACGCCATGGTGTGGGATAAGCGCGATTCGCGTTAGGCGGCTGCTATCATCAGAGACGGAATGGCAACGCGCTCACAGGCCGCACTCGCCGGCGAATCCAAGACACTCCCCATCATGGCGCTATTGGCCGGCTGGCTGATCCCCGGTGCGGGTCACCTGCTCGTCAAAAAGCCCATCCGTGCGGCACTGCTCTTCGTCTCCATCACGAGCATGTTCTTCATCGGCATCGGCCTGCAGGGCAAGATCTATCAGCCCAACACCGGCGACCTGCTGGACATGCTGAACTTCGCCGGAGACCTCGGCGCTGGCGTGCTCTATGTGCTGGCACGGCTTCTTGACTGGGGCCACGCCTCCGTCCAGATCGCCATCGCCGACTACGGCACCCGCTTCATCGTGGTGGCCGGACTGCTGAACATCATGTCCGCCGTCGACGCGCACTCGCTCGCGAATGGGAGGAAGCCGCTGTGAACCTCTCCCACTTCTCTGCCGTGCTGCTCTTCTCGCTGTTCACATCGGTGGTCTTCGGCATCACCCAGCGCAGCGAACCCAAAGCCATGATCAGGTTTGGCGGTTACTGCTTCGCCCTCTTCGTCGGCGGCGTCATCGTCGCCAGCTGGCTGATGTACTTCATCAAGCACTAAATCGACTATGCAAACACCGCACGACCGCAGATGGCTTGGATTCTTACTTGCTGCGGTTGTGGCGGTTATGGTCTGGTCCTGGATCGGCGCGTCAGACCGCATAACCTGGTGGCTGGAATCGTTTCCCATCTTCCTCGCCGCACCAGTTCTTGCACTTACCTACAGGAGCTTCCCGCTCACACGTTTGGCCTACACACTCATCGCGGTGCACATGTGCATTCTTCTGGTGGGTGCGCATTACACCTATGCCAATGTTCCCCTGTTTGACTGGATTCGCGACCGCTTCCACCTGCAGCGCAACGACTATGACAAGGTGGGCCACCTGGCACAGGGTTTCGTGCCAGCTATCATCGCCCGTGAAATCTTCATCCGGAAACAGATTGTCAACGGGAGCTGGTGGCGCGTCTTCCTGGTGCTAAGTGTCTGCCTTGCCATCAGCGCCTGCTACGAACTCCTGGAGTGGTTCGTAGCAGTACTGGAAGGCAGTGGTGCGGATGCCTTTCTCGGCACACAGGGCGACCCGTTCGACACACAGAACGATATGTTCTGCGCACTGATTGGAGCAACCGCCGCCCAGCTTCTGCTTTCCCGCCTGCATAACAGGCAAATCAAACAAGCATCCAGGGTCTAGATCCGCACCAGCTCCCGCTGCACTTTGCCCGTCACAACCGCCTTACCCGGCCGCGTAATCATGTTCACCTCGCTGCGGATGCCGAACTCGCCCGGATAGTACAACCCCGGCTCCACCGAAAAGCACGTCCTTGGCAGAATCAGCCGCTCGTCATGCGTCTCCAGGTTATCCAGGTGAGCGCCGTTGCCATGCAGCTCGGTCGCAATGTTGTGTCCAGTGCGATGCGTGAACCACGCACCCTGCCCTGCCGCCACAATCACATCGCGAGCCGCCTGATCGGCCTCCCAGCCCGCAATGGGGCGGTTCGCGGCAAAGGCATCCTCTACCGCTTTGATCGCAGCATCCCGCGCTGCAACGACAGTCGCAAAGGTCTGCTGCTCGCGCTCCGTAGGTTCGCGGCCCACCACGCCGGTCCAGGTAATGTCGTACCAGACAGCCTTCTGGTCGCCGGCCATCTTCGACCAGATATCGATCAGCACAAAGTCGCCCTTGCGGATCGCATGCGAGCTCTCAAGCTTCGGCTCATAGTGCGAATCGGCCGCGTTCGGCCCCACGCTCACATTCGGTCCATGCTCGGTCACCATGCCGGCCTGCTCAATCTTCTCCGCCAGCCACTGCACCATGGCGAACTCATCCGTCCCGACCGCGCGCACGCGGTCGCCCATCTGCTTCCAGCCGGCAGCAAGAATTTCATCCAGCAGCACCTGCGCCTTGAAGTGCGAGGCCACCTGCTCCTCACTCAACACCGCTTCAAAATGGCTGACCATGTCAGCTGACGAAATAATGTTCTTGCCCCAGCTCCGCAGCAGCTCCACCGTGCCCGCATCCACCAGCGACACGTACATGATCGCGTTGCGCGGCGAGTACTGCATGGCGATCTTCGTCACGCCGCCCAGCATGACTTCAAGCTTCGCTTCCAGCTCCTGCCAGCTGCTGTACTCATCCTTCGTGCCTGGCAAAGCGTCCAGGCGCAGCGACTCAATACGATGCACCAGCTTCCTCGGCTCACCATGTGCAGGCACCAGGTAGTACCAGCGCCGCGTGACGTGCAGCCCCTCCGCCATGCCGAGGATGCGGTACGCGATCGGATCGCGGTAGTGATGGTCATAGAACAGCCACGCGTCCGCACCGCTCTCGCGCAGCGCTTCCTGGATTGCTTCAATCTGCATAAGCACCTGCCAACCCTGCGATTGTAAAAGACCCGGCCTTGCAATTTATCCAAACCAGTCACCCATCTGTAGTAAGGTAAAGCCCTCCCCTGATCCATCAGGTTCTTCGGCCCATGCAGCACCGCGTCAGATTTTCAAATGAAAGGAATTTGGAATGTCGATCGTCAAAAGCACCGTTGCGGAATTTTTCGGAACCTTCTGGCTTGTCCTGGGAGGATGTGGTTCGGCAGTATTGGCTGCGGCTTTTCCTCAGCTCGGCATTGGCTTTGTTGGCGTATCGTTCGCCTTCGGACTCACCGTGCTCACCATGGCCTATGCCATCGGCCACATCTCAGGCTGCCACCTGAACCCTGCCGTCAGCGTGGGTCTTGCAGTGGGTGGCCGCTTCGCCTGGAAAGACCTGCCCGCCTATGTTGTCGCACAGGTCGCCGGAGCCACCGCGGGAGCAGCGACACTCTACGCCATCGCCAGCGGCAAGGCAGGCTTTGACGTCCACGCAGGCTTTGCTTCCAACGGCTACGGTTTGCACTCACCCGGAGGCTTCTCACTCACCTCGGCCCTGCTGTGTGAGGTCGTGTTGACCTTCTTCTTCCTGTTCATCATCCTCGGCTCTACACACAACAACGCGCCCGCGCACTTCGCGCCCATCGCCATCGGGCTGTGCCTCACGCTGATTCATCTCATCAGCATTCCGGTCACCAACACCTCGGTCAACCCGGCACGCAGCACCGGCGTCGCTCTCTTCGCAGGTGGATGGGCCTTGCAACAGCTATGGGCCTTCTGGGTTGCACCAATCGTTGGAGCAGCGCTCGCAGGCCTGGTCTACCCCATGCTCTGCACACCGAAGCAAGCCGCTTAAAGCACAAAGGGAGCGCCGATACCGTGCGCTCCCTTTGCTTGATCTGCAACTCTTCGCTTACTTCGCCAGGATCGGCACGGAGACATCCGTCGTCTCCCACTTCACGTGCATGTCCGTGCGCTTGCCCACCGTGCTCTCAAAGCTGATGCTCATCTTCTCCTGCGGCGCAGGCAGCTTATGCACATCCATATCGACGCGCACCAGGTCGCGATCCGCGTGGTACTCCGTGCCCCACTGGCCGGTCTCCATGCTGATAATCAGCTTCCAACCCGTCTCGCTGGGCAAGGTATAGATCGTATAGCTGCCGGCCGCTACCGGCTTGCCGGCAATGGAGACATCGCCGCCACTCACCACAAAGGTAGTCGCCTCATTCGCTCCCGTGCGCCACACCTGGCCATACGGCACCAGGCCGCCCATGATCTTTCGGCCGCGCATCAGGGGCGTGTGATAGTCCACCGTAACCTTCACCGGCCCAAGAGCCACCTCGGCCTTTGCCGGAGGGCTGGCCATCGCCTCTCCCGTCTGCGCCATCAACGGGCTACAACAAAGCCCTGCCACCAATCCAAGCAACATCGAACGACGATTCATAAGAACTCCTTCGCAACCACTCTATATGCGCCAGAGCTACGCCGTCTTGCCGCGGCCTGTCTTCATTTTTTCCATACCGGCATACAGCCACTGCAGCTTGTGGACACCCCACAGAGCCTCGTCCATGTGCGGCGTCTCATCCGTCTCATTCCAGCCGGAAGCCTCGCCCAGCATGCTCGACTGCACCACGATGCCGTCGCGGCGTGCCAGCACATTCACGCCACTGAAGTACATGGCATACGGCTGGCAGGGCTGCGGAATCAGCCACGCAATCTGACCGCGCACCGGCGTAATCGACTCGTCCTTCCACAGCGCGCGGCCGCCATAGCCCGGGCAGTTGATGATCGTCTTCTGCGGCAGTGCAGCCAGGTCCGCGGGCGAATGGAACTCCACCGTCTCAATCTTGCCGCCTGCAATCAGAAAATCATTCATCAACTGGCGCGAGTAATCGGCCACATTGAACAGCAGCGTGCTGCTGCGGCGCACCGTCTTCGCCGGGAATGGATGTGATCCCGCAGGCATATCCTCGCTCGCTGCGGCAATGTCGCTGATACGGTCGGCATAGCGCGCAAACTCGCGATGCTGGCTCTCCGGCACCGGCTTCATCTTCAGCTCCTCCGGCTCATCCATCAGGAAATCGCGCATGTAGTACTGGTCAAAGTACTCAATCGGATTGCCCGGCATACCCAGGTAGCTCTGGTACATGGACCAGCTGGTGCGTGCCATCTTCTCCCACGTGTCGCCGAAGTTCGGCGCGGCCGCGTTGGCCAGCGCAATGCGCGAGTCCGGAGTCCAGCTTCCCGTCGCGCGTGCCGAACGCACATACGGTGGCCGCTCCTTCGCATAGATGGTCACCCTGGCGCCTTCGCGCTGCGCCGTAATCGCTGCCGTCAGGCCAAGCGCGCCGCAGCCAATCACGGCAATGTCCTTGTCGCCGTTGCTGGCCTTCATGGCGTTTTCAACAGCCACAGCCGCCGAGCCCCAGCTCAAGGACCAGCCGCTGCCGCCATGTCCATAGTTGTGCGACACAATCTTGTCGCCTACCTTCTCCACCTCAAGCCTTGGACCAGCCGCGCGGAACGGGCGCAGGCACACCGTCGTGCGGAAGATCCTGTTCTCGTGCGCGCGGATCGGCACCAGCTCCGGAAGACGGTCATAGAAAGGAAGCGTCGGAGCCGTAGCGCCGGTTGCCGCGGTCACCGGCTTCTTCGCACACCCGGCCAACCCCATCATGCCAAACCCCGCAAACGCACCCGACTGCCGCAAAAATTCACGACGCTTCATCTCTATCCGCTCCTATCGAAAGAAAGACACTTCAGGCTCAACGCATAGCGCCTGGATTCCAACATCAGCTTGTTGAAGATCGAGGAAGATTCCCACCCCGATTACATCACATTCCTCCGGGTGGTGAGGTCCAGCAACGGGCCGGTCATCGCAGTGGTTATCACCGCCATGCACACCAGCAACGTAAAGACCGGAGCATTCAAAATTCCTTCGCGATAGCCCGCATTCAGCACAATCAACTCCACCAGGCCACGGGTATTCAGCAGCACTCCGATACGCAACGCCGCGGGCCACGCTGTCCCCATCGCACGCGCCCCCAGCATCGCTCCGGCAACCTTACCCGTCACGGCAGCGGCCAGCACCAGCAGAAGATCACCCCATCCTCCTGCATGGAACAGCTCCGGCCGCATCCGCAGACCGGTCAACGCAAAGAACGCAGGAAGCGTCCACGCGGAGACGCCACGGAAGAGATGTTCCACCTTGCCTTGCACGCGTTCGCGCGGCACACACATGCCCGCAAGAAACGCCCCGAAGAAAAGATGAATACCCAATGCATTCGTCACCCATGCACTGGCCGCAGGCAGCACAATCAGCACCACCCACCACAGCCCATCCGGCAGCGAGACGCGCCGCAACTGCGGCCGCACAACTTCGGTCATCAGCAAGGTGAACGCAAGCAGCAGGCCAAGCCGCACCATGATCTCTGCGGCCCCACCGCCATGCAGCACCGCCAGCAACGCGGCCAGCACACACCATGCCAGGGCATCATTCATGGCGGCGCTCAGCAACGACTGTTGCGCCACCTCCGCATCCACTGGCCGCCCCATCGCCTCACGATCGCTCAGAATCCGGGCCAGCACCGGCAATGCCGTAATGCTCATCGCCACCGCCAGAAAGATCACGAAGACGCCGGTCTTCGCTGGCTCCACGCCATAGTGCCGCAGCAGCAAGGGAGAGATCAGAGCCCCCAGGGCGAAGGGCAGCAACATGCTTCCCGCTGTCGTTGCGGCAACCCGCCGCACATCGCGGGCAAGCTCACGCAGCTCAAGCTCCGACCCTACAAGAAAGAGAAACGCTACCAGGCCAACATTGCTGACGTACTCCATCCCCTGCAGTCGGTCAGGTCGAAACAATATCGTGGTCATTGCGGGCAGCAGGCGACCCAGCGCTACCGGCCCCAGCAGGATGCCTCCTGCAATCTCGCCGATCACACGCGGCTGCCGCAGCCGCTGCGCCACCCAGCCGCAAAACCATGTAGCCACCATCACCACTGCAAGTTGCAGCGGCAGCAAACGCAGGATCGTCATCAGGCCTGCTTCCGCTTCCGTTCGCGGCGAGCGCCCAGCACCAGCCCAAGCTCGGTCAGCAACAGGATCACGCCCACAGGAATCAGTCGCGCCGCCAGCATACCGGCCCAGTTGATGCGCATCCCGCTGATCAGCTCCGCCGCACCCAGAAGCACACCCACAACGAACAGACTGCCTCCGCCCCATCGCCGGAACTTCGCGGAGATCTCGCTGCGGTTTGCCTGGGACCCGGCAAACTCCGCCAGCGGAGCACCCACCATGCCGCGCCGGTCATAGATGCGCGCAATCATCTTCGGCTGCGCCGCAACCGCCTCGCGCGCATACTGCTCGCCCTCTGCCAGGCTTCCGGCAACCACACAGAAACCGGCGTCCGGGGTCTCCGTGCCATTCAGTTCTTCCGGGCGGTCTCCCGTAAACAACACGGCCGCTTCACCATCCGCCATCCGCTCATTCCAGTTCGCGGGTTGATGAGACGAGTCGTACAGGGGGAGAATGCGAAGCGTGCTCATATCCGGGTACAAGTATATCGGCGCAACGGAAAAGGGCAGGCCGTAGTGGCCTGCCCTTCGTAGTTCCTGCTGCAGTTCGTTGTTATGCGCTCGGTGAGTCGGTGTTGGCCGCTGCGGCAGCCGCTGCCGCGGCTTCTGCCTTCTTCTGGGCAGTGTTTGCGCCAAGCTCGGCAGCCATCTTCTCGGTCGTGAAGGCCTCGATGATGTCGCCCGCCTTGATGTCCTTGAAGTTGACATCGATACCGCACTCGTACCCTTCGCGGACATCGCTGACATCGTCCTTGAAGCGCTTGAGGTTGGTGAGCTTGCCCTTCCACAGCTCCTGGCCATCGCGCAGAACGCGAACCTGGGAGTTGCGGTAGATGACGCCGTCGCGCACCATGCAGCCGGCAATCTGGCCGACCTTGGTGATCTTGAAGACGCTGAGCACTTCGGCGCGGCCCTGGTACTGCTCCTTGAAGACCGGCTCCAGCAATCCGAACATCGCCTTGGTGATCTCATCCTGCAGCTCGTAAATGATCGAGTGCATGCGGATCTCGACGTTCTCCTGCTCGGCCAGTTCGCCAGCCTTGCGCTCCGGCCGTACGTTGAAGCCGATGATAACGGCGTTCGACGCGGTGGCCAGCAGAACATCGCTTTCCGTGATGGAACCCACACCGGAGTGCAGGACACGAACACGAACCTTCTCGGTCGACATACGCTGCAGCGAGTCGGCCAGTACCTCGACCGAACCCTGCACATCGCCCTTCAGGATGATGTTCAGGTCCTTCATGCCGGCCTGCTTGATCTGCTCGGCAAGGCCTTCCAGAGACACGCGGCTGGACTTCGCCAGCTGCGCTTCGCGCTCCTTCAGCTTGCGGTACTGCGCAATGCCCTTGGCCTTGTCGCGGTCCGCCATCACCAGGAAGGTATCGCCTGCATCCGGAATGCCCTCGAGACCCAGAATTTCAACCGGGGTCGACGGACCAGCTTCCGTAACAGGACGTCCGCGGTCATCGAACATGGCGCGGATCTTACCGAAGGTGTTGCCGACGATATAGCTGTCGTTGATATGCAGCGTACCGTTCTGCACCAGGATCGACGCCACCGCACCGCGGCCACGGTCGA
Source organism: Terriglobus tenax (assembly GCF_025685395.1). Lineage (NCBI taxonomy): Bacteria > Pseudomonadati > Acidobacteriota > Terriglobia > Terriglobales > Acidobacteriaceae > Terriglobus > Terriglobus tenax. The sequence continues at coordinate 1,281,226 of NZ_JAGSYA010000004.1, forward strand.
GCTTGGCTTCGATGACCGTACCGACTGCGGCACGATCCGGCGTAGCCTTCTGCTCGTTCGTATCGGCCACCAGGCAGATCATCTCTTCCAGGCCGTCCAGGTTGATGCGCTTCTTCGCCGAGACCTGTACGAACGGCGTATCGCCACCCCACGAATCAGGCTGCAGACCACGGTCCGCAAGCTGCTGCATTACGCGATCCGGATTCGCCTCAGGCTTATCGATCTTGTTCACCGCCACGATGATCGGCACCTTCGCCGCACGTGCGTGATCAATAGCTTCCAGCGTCTGCGGCATCACACCGTCGTCGGCTGCCACCACGATGACGACGATATCCGTCACCTTGGCGCCACGCGCACGCATACGGGTAAAGGCCTCGTGACCCGGTGTATCCAGGAAGACGATCTCGCGGCCAAAGGCCGGCGAGCCTTCCTTGGTGACGTGAACCTTGTACGCACCGATGTGCTGCGTAATGCCACCGGCTTCGCCACCGGCGACGTCAGTCTCACGCAGAGCATCCAGCAGGCTCGTCTTACCGTGGTCAACGTGACCCATGATGGTGACCACCGGCGGACGAACGATCTCCACCATGCCGGTCGTATCTTCCAGCAGGCCTTCAATCGCCTCGTTCTCCAGCTGCTCTTCCACGGAGATGACGGTCGTCTCGGCGCCAAACTGACGCGAGATGTCCTTCACCAGCTCGTTGTCCAGCGACTGGTTCACGGTAACCATCACACCCTTCATCAGGAGGGATGCGATCAGGTCTTTACCGCGGACTTCCAGCTTCTCAGCCAGGTCCTTTACGCTGATGCCTTCCGTCACGGTGATGTTCTTCGTGATCGGCAACGGTTCACGCACAATCGGCATACCGCCGAAGCGTGGCGCGTTGAAGCCCTTCATCGGGCCTTCTTTGGTCTTCGGATACTGCTGTCCGCCACGGCGCTGGCCAGGACGCTGTCCCGGACGCTGACCCGTCGGCGGTGCTCCACCCTCACCCGGAGGCGGCAGCATGCCACCCGGTCCACCCGGGCGCGGTCCACCAAAGCCAGGACGCGGCGGGAAGCCAGGGCGTCCGCCAGGTCCACCGGTCGGATGCGTGCGCGTCGGATGCATCGGACGGCGCTCGCCAGGACGCAGCGGACGTCCACCAGGACCACCTGGTCCCCCTGGACCGCCAGGGCCACTGCCCGGCGCGCCAGGACGCGGACGTTCAAAGATCGGACGGCCACGCTGAATCCCAAGATTCGCCGCTCCCACGGGAGCGGTATAGGTCGGGCGTGGGCCGGTCTGCGGCATGATCACGCGGCGCACAGGCGCTGCGGGAGCTGCCGGTGCGGCAGGAGCCGCGGCAACCGGAGTCTCAGGAGTTTCCATCGGAGGAGCGGGAGTCGCGGAAGCCGGCGTTGCCAGAACCGCGGGCGCTGCCGCGGAAGGCGTTGCCACCGGAGCGGCAGGAGCCGCAACAGGCGGCTTTGCCACCACGGGACCCGACGGAGGAGCACCTGCGATCGCCGGACGCGGCGCCGCCACCACCGGGCCAGCCGGAGGACGGCCGGCAATGGCCGGAGGCGTTGCACGAGGCGCAATAATCTGGGGTCCGCGACGCTCCATCTGCGGCATGATACGCCGCGGAGCCTGCGGTTGTTGTGAAGGAGAGGTTGCAGCCGGCCGGTTCAGCACAGGTGCCTGCGGCGCTGCCGGGGCGCTCGGAGCAGAGACTGCCGGAGGCGTTGCCACCGGCGGAGCTGCTGCGGGACGCGTGACTACCACGCCAGGACGCGGCGGTGCTGCCACTGCCGGACGCTGCGGAGGAGGAGCCACCACAGCCGGGCGCGACTGCGCCTGCTGCTCGGCCTGCTTACGCTCAAGAATCGCCTTCAGCGCATCGCCAGGCTTGGAAATTTTCGACAGATCAATCTTCGGCTCGCCGCTGGCCGAAGCCTGGCGCGACCCGGACGACGACGAGCCGCCCTTAAGGTACACGCGCACACGCTCCGCTTCGTCTTCTTCCAGCGAGCTTGAGTGCGTCTTCTTTTCGGTCACACCAACCACAGTCAAAGCGTCGAGAATCGACTTGCTCTTGACCTCCAGTTCGCGCGCCAGATCATTGATTCGAACTTTACTCATCCGTCCCCTATTCGCTACCCCTTGCAGACTCAGCCGTTCATACGCAGCCTCAACCCTTCGGGATTGTTCACACCGTCAACACACCATCTTACCGCCGTTCGGGCCTTCCCGAACGGCGTCAATCCGCTAGCCACGATCCGTCTCATCATCGATCGTGTCCGTTGCAAGTTCTTCCGACTCGGCCACAAGCGTGTCGACCGCGTCGTTATCAAACTCAATCTGCTCTTCGCGGGCATCCGCGTCGGAGTAGGCATCGCTCTCCGATTCCGCCTCTTCCGCGTCCAGGATCTCCTCGGTCGACTCCTCAGCCTCCTCGGCCTTCAGCCCCGAACCCGCATTCCCTGCAAGAATCTCTTCCGGTGTCTTCGCCACAGATGATTCCTCCTCTGCAGCTTCAGATGCTGCCGGTGCCGTCACAGGTCGCACTTCGCCCTCTTCGTACTGGCCAAAGTAGTGCCGAACAGCGACAGAAATCTTCTCCACCGTCTTCTCGCCAATGCCCGGAACCTCTTCCAGCTGCTCCGGCGTCATGTCCGCCAGAGACTCCACCGTCGTAATTCCGGCGGCAATCAGCTTCTCCAGGATCGTCTCGCCCAGCTCCGTTACCTGCTCAATCGGAGTGGAGGGTCCGCCGGTCATGGCCTGCATCTGCTGCTCGACCTCCTGGCGCTTCTCTTCCTCGCTCTTGATGTCGATCTTCCAGCCCAGCAGCTTCGCCGCCAGGCGAACATTCTGGCCCTTCTTGCCGATCGCCAGCGAAAGCTGCGTGTCGTCAACAATCACCTCAAGCTGCTTTTCCGTAAGGTCTGCAATCGAGACGCGCGAAACCTTGGCCGGTTGCAGAGCCTTCTCCGCAAAGGTCGTAATCTCGTCCGAGTACTCGATAATGTCGATCTTCTCGCCGCGCAACTCACGGATGATCGACTGCACGCGCATGCCCTTCATACCGACGCAGGCGCCGACCGGATCCACATCCTTGTCACGGCTCTGCACGGCAATCTTGGTACGCTCACCGGCCTCGCGGGCAATGGCCTTGATCATGACGGTGTTGTCATAGATTTCAGGCACTTCCGCCTGGAACAGGCTCTGCACCAGTGCCGGAGCGGCACGGCTGACAATCACCTGCGGTCCCTTGGCGGCGCGGTCCACGCGCAGCAGCACCACGCGCACGCGCTCGCCCACGGCAAACTGCTCCAGGCGGCTCTGCTCGCGCTTCGGCATGCGGGCCTCGGCCTTGCCAATGTCAAAGATCACGTCCATCGGCTCCTGGCGCTTTACGGTCGCCGTAATAATCTCGCCGATGCGGTGGTTGTACTCGTTGTAGACCGTGTCACGCTCTGCCTCACGCACCTTCTGGAAGATGACCTGCTTGGCCATCTGCGCGGCAATACGGCCCAGCGGGCTGGTGTCCTTGTAGAAGCGCAGCTCCGCGCCTACCTCAACCTCCGGCGCCAGTTCGCGGGCCTGCTCCAGCGTCAGCTGGTTCAGTTCGTCCTCAATCGGCTGCTCTTCGGTCGGTTCCACCACCGTCTTGTACACATACGCGCGAATCTCGCCCGTCTCACGATCCAGCTCCGCGCGCATGTTCTCCTGCGTGCGGTAGTACTTGCGGGTCGCCAGCGCAATCGCGTCCTCAACGGCGGCAACGACAATCTCCGCATCAATGCCTTTTTCGCGGCTCAGAATCTGAATCGACTCGTACAGTGCACTTGCCATCTCTGCTATTCCTCAACTTCCCTGTGTTTCCTCGCACCGTGCCACCAGGCACCGTGCGCGCCTAACTAAATTTCTGCTACCAGTTGCGCCTTCTCCACGTTCGAGAGCGCAATCTCCACCGTCTCAATTCCGGCGGACGCCTTCTTGGCCTTACCCTTCTGCTTCACCGCCGACAGGTCCAGCGTCACAACACCCTCGGCAAAACTCATACGGCCCGTCCAGTGGCGGTTCCCGTTCACCGGCTCAAAGGTCTGCGCCTTTACCAGGCTTCCGGCAAACCGCTCATAATCCACGGCGCCACGCAGCTTGCGCTCCAGCCCCGGCGAAGAAACCTCCAGCGTGTACTCGGCTCCGGGAATCAGGTCTTCCACGTCCAGAACCGTACCGAAGTCCGTCGCAAACGCCGCGCAGTCCTCATGTGTGATGCCCGAAAGCGCCTCCACGGGGATACCGCTCGGCAGGTCTTCCATCTCACCCGCCCTGGCTGCTGCGACCAGCGCTGCGCGGCCCTCGGCGTCCTTCTCCAGATACACGGCCAGAGCGCGGTGCTTGCCCGCTCCCTGGAAGGTGATCTCTACCACCTCCAGATGATGCGAAGCCGCTACCCGCTCCGCCACTGCCCGAATCTGGTCAATCTGTAATGCCATACGCCAAACCCTCTTTCCACCGCGGGGACGGTTTTCAGAGCAAATAAAAAGTGGGCTTATCGCCCACTCATCTCTCTCGCCAACGGCCGGTCTACCCACGGTCCCGCGCAAGATAAACGCGTCGCTCTATTTATGGTACGCCCGAAAACCCCAAAACTCAAACAGGTATCCGGAAATGCAACCCTCGGCGGTGCGGTTGCGAGTCCCGGGCGTCAGCATCCCGGAACTCACCCCCTCGTCCCTACGAACTCACCACAATCTCCGAAAAGTCCGCCACCCGCGAGAAATCCTGCAGCACGCGGTTCAGCAGTCCCAGGCGAGCCGCCCGCAGCTTCTCCTCCGGAGCCATCACCATCACCTTCTCAAAGAAGTCATCCACATGCGGGCGCAGCGTCGCAATCGACTGCAGCGCCTCCACGTAGTGCTTCTCACGACGCTGACCTTCCACCCACGCCGCCAGCCGTCCACTTTCCTCGGCCAGCGTGCGCTCGGCAGGCTCCACCAGGAAGTCCGGCGTCCAGGCTGCGGCCTCGCCCTTCTCCCTGGCCTGCGTCAGGATATTGCGCATCCGCTTGAACGCCGCCGACACCGCAGCAAAGTCCTCCGAGCCACGGACATCGGTGACCGCCTGCGCCCGCGCTACCGCGTCCGGAACATCATCCGCACCGGCCGCCAGCACCGCCTTCACCACGTCGTAAGCGTAACCCTTCACGTCCTTCAGGTAGAACTCCACGCGTTCGGCGAAGAAGCCTTCCACCTTGGTCGCAGTCGCTGCGTGTTCTGATCCCAGCCCGGCGATCTCGCTCAGCAGGACCGGCAGCTTCGCCTCGGCCAGCATCTTCACAATGCCATTCGCCGCACGCCGCAGACCGAACGGGTCCTTCGAACCCGTCGGCTCCAGCCCCAGGCCAAACATGCCGCCGATGGTGTCCGCCTTGTCCGCGATTGAGAGCAGCAGGCCCTCCACCGTCCGCGGAATCGCATCTTCCATCGACGCCGGCAGATACTGGTCATACACCGCCAGCGCCACCGTCTCGCTGAGCCCCTGCGCCCGCGCATACAGGCCGCCCACGATGCCCTGCAGCTCCGTGAACTCCTTCACCAGTTCACTGGTCAGGTCGGTCTTCGCAATCGTTGCCGCTTCTTCCAGAGCCGCGGCATCCACCGCCGTTTTGCGCTCATCGCTCAGACGGGCCAGCGACGACGCCACCTTGCGCACACGCTCCGCCTTGGCAAAGTAGCTGCCCAGCTCCTTCTGGAAGGTGACATTCTTCAAGCTCTCCACGCGATCCACCAGCGGAGTCTTCTGGTCGAACTCCCAGAAGAATCGCGCATCGTTGAACCGCGCGCGCAGAACGCGCTCGTTGCCGGTGCGGATAATCTCCAGCCCTTCGGCATCGGGCTCAATATTCAGCACCGCCAGAAAGTGCGCGGCCAGCTTATGCCCGGCATCTTCCACGGCAAAGTACTTCTGGTGGTCGCGCATCACGGTGACCAGGACTTCCTCAGGAAGCTCCAGGTACTCCTGCTCAAAGCCGCCCAGGATCACGTAAGGCCACTCGGTCAGATGGGTGACGGTCTCGACCAGCTCTTCGTCTTCGCGCCAGCGGGCACCCGCAACCGTGCGCGTCACCTTATCCAGATCTTTGCGAATCTTCTGACGCCGCACCGCGACATCGGCAATCACAAACGCCTTCTCCAGAGCCGCGACATATTCCACGGGCTTGGCAATCGTGATCGTCCCGCTGCCATGCAGAATGCGGTGTCCACGCGTCGTGTTTCCGGCAGTCACACCGGCAAACTCCACCGGCACCACGGCCTCGTCCAGCAGCGCGACCATCCACTTTACGGGACGCACAAACCGCTCCGGCTTACCAGCACGCCAGAACATATTCTTCGCCCAGTAGATGCCCGCGATCTCTTTCGGCAGCTCGGCGGCAATTACATCGCTGGCAGACTTACCCGCACGCTTCACCGTCGCTCCGAGGTACTCGCCCTTGGCGTTGGTCACCGTGCTCAGGTCAGTCACGGAGACCCCAGCCTTCTTCGCAAAGGCCTCGGCGGCAGCGGTCGGCTGGCCATCTTTGAAAGCTACCTTCAACGACGGCCCAAGAAGCTCTTCCACAGCATCCGGCTGCTGCCTCAGCACACCAGAGACAACCACCGCCAGACGCCGCGGCGTCGAGTAGCTGGTCACCGACGAGCCCTCTTCCAGCAACCGTTCCCGCCCCAGCAGGTCATTCACGCGCTTTGTCAGCTCCGCCTCGGCCGAGGCGATCATGCGCGCCGGAACCTCTTCCAAACCAATCTCAAATAGAAAGTCTGCCATTACGAAACCGTGGCTCCTACTAATTCTTGCTGTTGTGCATAGGCTTTCGCCACGCCCACCACCAGCGCGCGAATCCGCGCCATCACGCCCACGCGCTCGGTCACGCTGATCGCTCCGCGAGCGTCCAGCAGGTTGAAGGCATGCGAGCACTTCAGCGCCAGCTCATAGGCTCCCAATACCGGGAAGCGGCGCTTGTCCTTCTCCGTCTCCAGCTTGTCCATGCTCTTCGCGCGGTCCAGCAGGGCCAGACACTCGGCCTCATACGCGTTCAGGTGCTCCCACAGCTTGCTGACATCGGCGTAGTCAAAGCTGAAGGCGGAAAGCTGCTCTTCCTCGTACAAACGAATCTCGCCATACGTGGTCTTCTTGCCTGTATCCGGCTCAACCGCCCACACGATGTCGTAAATCGAGTCCACGCCCTGCAGGAACTGCGCAATGCGCTCCAGGCCGTAGGTGATCTCGCCGCACATCGGCTCCAGGTCCATGCCGCCGCACTGCTGGAAGTAGGTGAACTGCGTAATCTCCTGGCCGTCCAGCATCATCTGCCAGCCAACACCCCACGCGCCACCCACAGGCCACTCCCAGTTGTCCTCTTCAAACTTCAGGTCGTGCTTCTTCAGGTCAATCCCGATGGCCCGCAGGCTGTCCAGGTAGACCTCCTGCACGTCCGCCGGCGGCGGCTTCAGAATCACCTGGAACTGCGTGTGCTTGTACAGGCGGTTCGGGTTCTCGCCATAACGGCCATCGGCGGGTCTGCGCGAGGGCTGCGCGTACGCAATCCGCACCGGCTTCGGCCCCAGAACGCGCAAAAACGTGTCCGGAGACATCGTTCCCGCGCCAACTTCCACGTCATACGGCTGCTGCAACACGCAACCCCGCTCCGCCCAGAAGCTCTGCAGGCGGAACAGCAGCTCCTGAAAGGTCAGCGCCTCTTTTCCATTCGCAACAAACGGCATTTTTCAAGTTTACCCGAGCAACAAAAAGAAGACCGGAGAGGTTATTCCTCTCCGGTCCTGATCTTCGTCTTCGGTCTACGGCTAAGCAGCCTTGGTGCGTCCGCGTACCGGTTTCTTCGCGGACGCCGTCGACGTCTTGGAGATCGCCGCCTCGCCCTCTTCGTCTTCTTCGGAGACAGCATCGTCCTCTGACTCAGCCACCGCCTGCGCGATCAGTTCCTTCGCCTTGGCCGACAGCTTCTCGCTGGCCGCCTGCTCCTCTTCCAGCGTTTCGGTCAGCAACTGCACCACCTCGTCCTCGCCCAGCCCCTCGGCAATAGCAATCACCGCCGAGTAGCCCGCGATCTCGTAGTGCTCCACGCGCGAGGCAGCGCCCGTAATCATCAGGTCGCCAAACGGAGCGTCCTCATCCTCCTCGATCGCCTCCTTGCCCTCCTTCAGCAGACCTTCCATGCCGTTGCAGTGCTTGGCCACAGCCTTCTTGCCCAGCAGTTCAAAAGCCTGCTTCAGCCGCTCCACGTGGCCCTTGGTCTCTTCCAGGTGAGACGAGATCGACTCCGCCAGCTCCTCATCCTCACACGCCTTCACAATCTTCGGCAGCGCCTTCACCAACTGGTTTTCAGCGCTGTACAGGTCCTTCAGTTCGTCGACTAAGACTTCTTTCAAACTCATCGTATGTCTCCTTGGGCGTCGTCAGAACGCGCTTTTTTCTGACGATCGCAGACGATGAGAGGTCTAGTCCGCCCTTAGGGTTGCCCTATGAAATTACAACCTGGCCAGCACCCGTACACTCCGCATCTGCCGCTCCAGGTGCCGCTCCAGCATCTCCACGGCAAACCTCCGCACCATCGCCAGCGGTCCTGCCTTACCCCACTCTTCCTTCACCAGTTCCGCCAGCGGACGCCGCAGCATCCGCTCCGCCAGCACCACCGCCTCCGCGCTCAGTTGCAGGGAGCCAGGCCGCTTGTGCAGGCCGCAGGTGACACCATCGTCCGCCGGGGAAAACCATACTCCGCCGCCGCGCAGGCTTTCTCCACAGACCACGCATGCCCCCAGCTCCGGCATCCAGCCCATCAGCCGCGTCATCCACAGCGCAAAGTAGCTCACCGGCATCCACACCTGCCCCACCTGCAACTCGGCCAGCACCGTCGCCGTCAGCCGGAAGACGTCATCCTCCACGGCCCGCTCCGGAAGAGCCTCGGCCAGAGCCTCGGCCAGAAACTCCAGCGCCGCCACCCGGGCGTAATCCACCGGGTCACGCATCGGCGACCACACAATCTCAAATGCATCCAGACGGACCAGGTCCTGCTTCGGCTTCTCCGCATAGGTAGCGCGCACCACCGTCATCGGCTCCAGGGCGCCCCCGAACCGCTTGCGCGACCTCATCGCGTGCCGCGCCACACCCTTCACCACGCCCTGTTCGCGGGTAAACAGGCTCACCAGCAGATCCGCCTCTTCAAACGGCCAGGTCCGCAGCACAATCGCCTCTGTCTGGTGGGTCGTCACTCCTGTTCAGACTAGAACAATCTCCCTCGGTATCATCCTTCGCAAAGCGAAGGAACTGCCTTTGCCGTTGCTTTTCCTGGTGTCATCCCGCAGGGATCTGCTTTTTTGCTTTAAAAGCAAAACGCGCAACCCATGCGGGCTGCGCGTTTCAGAAATCTGTGCCGTCCCTCAACGGCAGTTAGCGTCTAGCGGCCGAAGTGCGTCTTGGCCTTGTCCGCGTAGATCGCGAAGTTCTCGGGCAGGTCGTCACCGGCGTAGATCGCCGATACCGGGCAGACCGGAACGCAGGCACCGCAGTCGATGCACTCCACCGGGTCGATAAAGAGCTGATCGGCTCCGTCGTAGCCGTTCTCGTCCTTCTTCGGGTGAATGCAATCTACGGGGCAGGCGTCCGTACAAGCCGTGTCCTTGGTCCCGATGCAGGGTTCTGCAATTACGTATGCCATGTGATTCTAAAAGCCTCCAGATTGTCTCGCGTGAGTTTCATCATAACAGCCAATTCCCCGCGTCAACAAAGGCGATTTCGAATTTTATATCGGACTAAACCAGTGCTATTTTGCCGCTTCCCGCTTCTCGCGGAACTCCGCCGGCGTCGGAATCGGTGTCAGGTTCCGCCCAGCAAACAGGTCTGCAAACACCGCCTGCACCTCTGCCGTAATGCGTCCATTCGTCGCCAGAACCTCGCGGCTGTCCAGCTTGAACGGAGATCCGTCAAAGCCCGTCACCGTGCCGCCCGCCTCATACACCAGCAGAACGCCCGCAGCCGTATCCCAGGGATTCAGGTTGAACTCCCAGAAGCCTTCCAGGCGTCCGCACGCCGTGTAGGCCAGGTCCACCGCCGCCGCTCCGGCACGACGCACGCCATGCGTCCGCAGCGTGATCTGGTGGTAGAAGTGGATATTCGGATTCTCGTGGCGCTTCACGCTGGGGAAACCGGTTGCCAGCAGGCTCTCCTGCATCAGCTCAGTCTTCGAGACATGAATACGGCGGCCGTTTAACCACGCGCCCTCGCCCTTTCCGGCAACAAAGCACTCATCCCGCAAGGGTTCGTAGATCACCCCGGCCACCAGTTCGCCGTCTTCCTCCGGTTTCAGCCCGGCAGGGCGGCGCTCCAGTCCCATCGAGACACAGAAGTACGGAAACCCGTGCGCAAAGTTGGTCGTGCCATCCAGCGGATCCACGTACCAGCGGTACTCGGCGTCCAGCGCCTGCCGTGTGCCTTCTTCGCCGTAGATGCCGTGGTCGGGAAACATCGCCCGCAGCCGCTCGCCGATCAGCTTTTCACTGGCCCGGTCGGCCACCGTCACCAGGTCGACATCACCCTTGTACTCGGCGGCAACTCCGCTCTCGTAGTAGCTCCGGAGCAGCGCCCCGGCTTCCTTCGCAATCTCCGCGGCCTTCAGCGCAACGTCCAGATACATTACTCGGCTACCTCACGGTTCCCGCTCCGCGACCTTGTGCGCCGCTCTTCGGCAATCGTACGAATCTGTTGTTTGTAGATGAAAAGATTGGGCTTACCGTCACGCGTCAACCGGATCATGGTGTCATCGAAGTATTCAATCCAGCCAGCCACACGTTCGCCATCACGCAGCTTCACCACCACGGGAACCTGACGTTCGCTCAGGCTCCGCAGGTACAGCGCCTCCTGCCCGGTCTCGCCGGGTGGCGGCGACTTGTGACGACGCTTTCCGTTAACCAACGCCATGCCCTAATACTACCTGCGCCGTCGCAAAGCCTGGATTGTCATCCCCCGCGCATTCCCTACCGGTAATACCCGGTCCTATACCGCAGGCTGTACATCGCAGCCATCTCCCGCTGCGTCATCTCCACCTTGATGGACCGCAGCCGCTCCCCGCCCGGTTTGCCCTGCGGAGCGTAGTAACCCACCACGTATTGCGACCGCAGATCGTCTGACACCTTATCCAGCGCCCTCTGCAGGTCCTTCGGATCATTGACGTAGTAATACCGCCCGCCCGAGTCTTCGGTCATCTGGATCAGAGCATGTTCGCCGCCCACGTTCCGTCCCGCATCCGCATAGATCGGCACAATGATCAGGCAATAGACCATCGCCCCGGCGCGCTGCACCTGCTCCATGGCCTGCGCGTAGGTCGATCCCTTGACCGTGTCGCCGCCATCGGTCACCAGCACAATCACGCGGCGCCGCGTGGCATCGCGTTTCGCATCCTCCAGCCGCTGGGCCGAGAGATACACCGCGTCATACAGCGCCGTCGACGGCCCGTAATCCAGGCTGCCCAACCCGCGCTCCACACGCTTCACATCGTTGGTAAACGGGACAATCTCGCTGACCGTATCGGAGAACTCCTCGACCGCCATCTCATCCTGCGGCCGCAGCATGGTCTTCGCAAAACGCTTGGCCGCGTCACGCGCCAGTTTGTCATCCCGCGACATACTTTCGCTGGTATCCAGCGCCAGCACCATGCTCAGTGGAGTTCCGCTCTCGCGCTCAAAGATCGCAATCTTCTGCGGCTGGCCATCTTCCAGTACACGGAACTGGTCCTGCTCCAGCCCCCCGATCAGCGCGCCATGCTGGTCCACCACGTTCACCGCGACGTTCACCAGGCGCGTGTTCACCCGCAGCACCGGAACATCCCCCGGACGCTGCGCAGGCTCCTGCGCTCCCAGCATCAACATTGCCCCAAGCGATACCGCAGCGGCCAGCTTCACCCGCGCACAATCTCCTCGGGAAAAGGCTCCCCGTCGGCCCACACCGCGCCGTCCTCAAACTGCTCTTTCTTCCAGATCGGCACAGTCTTCTTCAGCGTGTCGATGACCCAGCGGCAGGCGTCGAAGGATGCTCCGCGATGCGCGCTGGCCACGGCAATCAGCACACTGGTCTCACCCACATACAGCCGCCCCAGGCGATGGATGATCGCCACATCCCGCACGCCGAACTTCGCAATGGCCTCCTCGGCCAGCACACGCATCTGGCTCAACGCCATCTGCTCATAGGCCTCGTAATCCAGGTACAGCGTCCTGCGGCCACGCGTGTTGTCGCGCACCACGCCGTCAAACACGCACATGGCGCCGTCTGACCCAGCCTTAAGGCTGCCGGTAACGGCCCCTGCATCAATCACGTCCTGAACTATGGCTATCTGCATCGTTCCTGCATCTTAGACGGTACTTTTGTCCGTCAGGCTTATCCCTTCCTACCTTTGTCATCCCGCGCGCTCTCACGTTGCCATCTCGAGAGAAACGAAGGCTCTGCGTTTCGGATGGGCTGAGTTACCCGCCACTCACCGGCGGCAGCAGGGCGACCTCATCCCCCTCCTGCAGCTCTACCTCTTCGCCCGCATACTCCTGGTTGACGGCTATGGCCATCGACTTCCATGCGCCTTCCGGCATACGGCCGTGGAAGACCTGCCGCAACCCGCCAACCGTGCACCGGTCGCCCACCTCAAGCTCCTCTGCCGGGCAGCAGAAGACATCCCGCAACACGCCGAAATACAAAACCTTCACCTGCATAGGCATGAGCCTACACGAACCCCACCCGGGCCTCCCTCCCCCGTAAGGGCACCCGCCGATCCCTCTTTCCGGGAAAGAAAAAGGGCGGCTCCCAAAGGAGCCGCCCTTTCCAACTTCACCCGGGTGCCTACCCGCGCAACGCTAGGGTGGGTTCGGGCAAACTTCCACCTCTTACGCGTGCAGCACACCTTCCTGCGCCACAACGGCCTCGCGCAGAGCCTCGTCGATCTGCGCCTCCTTCCAGCTGGCAGGAAGCGCAATTGCCAGGACATCTTCAATGCGCCGCGCGTAGTGAATGCTGACACCGTCGACCTGTTCCTTGGTCAGGTCCTCATCGACATTGGTCTTCACATCCACCGGCAGAATCACATCCTTCACCCCGGCCCGTTTGGCCGCGAGGAACTTCTCCTTGATTCCACCCACCGGCAGCACATCGCCGCTCAGCGTGATCTCGCCGGTCATCGCCAGCAGCGGACGGACTGGTTTGCCCGTCAGCAGGCTGATGATCGCCGTCGCCATGGTCACGCCGGCCGAAGGTCCATCCTTCGGAATGGCGCCGGCCGGAACGTGCAGATGGACATCGATGTCCTTCAGCACATCCTCATCCAGCCCCAGCGAGACCGCATTCGAGCGCACCCAGGTCATCGCTGCCTGCATGCTCTCCTTCATCACGTCGCCAATCTGGCCGGTGATGTGGAAGTGGCCCTTGCCCTTCATCTTGTTGGCCTCGATGAACAGCGTGTCGCCGCCCACCGGGGTCCAGGCCAGGCCCACCGCAACGCCGGCGCGCTTGGTGCGCTCCGCCAGCTCGGTGTCCACTTTCACCTTGTAGCCGCCCAGCATCTCCCGAACGACCTCCGGCGTGACCACCAGCTTCTCCACGCTGCCCTCGGCAATCTTGCGAGCCGTTTTTCTCGCAATAGTGCCTACAAGCTGTTCCAGACGGCGTACACCCGCCTCCCGCGTGTAATGGCGAGCCACAATCCCTACCGACTCGGTCGGAATCTCAAGCTGGCCTTCCTTCAGACCGTTCTCCTTCGCCTGCCGCGGAATCAGGTACTTCTCCGCGATGCGGACCTTCTCCTCCTCCGTATAACCGGTCAGGTCGATGATCTCCATACGGTCGAGCAGCGGGCCCGGAATCGTATCCAGCTGGTTGGCCGTGGCAATAAACAGTACCTTGCTCAGGTCAAATGGCTGGTCCAGGTAGTTGTCCCGGAACGTATTGTTCTGTTCCGGATCAAGTGTCTCCAAAAGGGCCGAAGCCGGGTCGCCACGGAAGTCGCGGCCAAGCTTGTCGATCTCATCCAGCATGAAGACCGGGTCCTTCACTTCCACCCGCTTCAGGTGCTGAATAATCTGGCCAGGAAGAGCGCCAATGTATGTCCGGCGATGTCCGCGGATCTCCGCCTCGTCATGCATGCCGCCCAGCGAGATACGCGAGAACTTCCGGCCCAGCGACTTGGCAATCGAACGGCCAAGCGAGGTCTTACCCACGCCCGGGGGTCCGACAAAGCACAGGATCGGCCCCTTCATATCAGGCTTCAACCGGCGCACCGCCAGGTAGTCCAGAATGCGGTCCTTCACCTTCTTCAGGCCATAGTGATCCTCATTCAGAATCTCCTCAGCCTTCTTGATATCCACCTCGCCGCCACTGGTCTTAGACCACGGCAGCACGGCCAGCCACTCCACGTAGTTGCGCGTCAACGAGTAGTCCGCCGCCATCGGGCTCATCCGCGACAAGCGGCCAAGCTCCTTCAGCGCGTCCTTCTTCGTCTCCTCGGGCATGCCGGCGGCTTCAATCTTCTCCTTCAGCTCCTGGATGTCCTTCTGCGTGTCGTCGGCGTCGCCCAACTCCTTCTGGATCGCCTTCATCTGCTCACGCAGGTAGTACTCGCGCTGGCTCTGCTGAACCGAGTCCTGCACCTCGTTCTGGATCTTGTTACGCAGACTCTGCACCTCGGCTTCCTTCACCAGGTGCTTGTTCAAACGCTCCAGGCGTGCCGAAATGTCATTGGAATCCAACAGCTCCTGCTTGTCGCCGGTCGTCAGGAAAGGCAGCGAGCTGCCGATAAAGTCGGCCAGCCGGCCCGGCTCCTCAATATTCAGAGCAATAGTCTGCAGGTCGTCTGACAGCGTCGGCGAAGACTGCACCACCTGCTGGAACTGGCTGACGACATTGCGCTGCAGGGCCTCCAGCTCGGCCGTCTGCTCCGGCTCCGCCTCGGCAATCATCTCCACCTCGGCCGTCATAAACGGCTGCAGCTGGCTGAACTCGCCCAGACGCACCCGCTCGTTGCCTTCTGTAAAGACAAACAGGCTCTGGTTGGGCATCTTCACGACCTTGTGAACCGTCGCGAGGGTGCCGATTTCATACAAATCCCCCGGCTCCGGAGTATCGTTGCGTGCATCCCGCTGGGCCACCACAACAATGGTTTTCTCCTCGCCAAGTGACTGAATCAATTGGATCGAGCTCTCGCGACCCACCGTCAACGGAAGCACCGCATGCGGAAACAGCACGGTATCCCGTACCGGGAGAACCGGTAACGACCGCCTGATCTGCGTTTCTTCCTTCTTTTCGCCGGCATTGGGCCGGATCACGCTTACAAAATCGCCCATGTGAGTGAACCTCTATCAGATCTTCTCATATCAGATGCAGCAGAACTACTTTGGTCGCAAACCGGTTCTCTCTGTTGGATGGCTTATCGGCATCCAAGGTGATCCGCCTGAGCCCCTTCTCTGCTAAAGTTCCCTCCCATGAGGCCTTTGCCCCTCCTCCTGTCCGCAATTCTGGCGTTTCCCGCTGCCTGGCTGCCGGCTCAGTCGCCTGCTTTCGACGTCGCCTCCGTCAAGCTGAACAAGGTGATCGGTGACGGCCGCTCGCACATCTACAGCGACTCCGCCAACGGCTCCTTCCGCACCCGGAACGTCCCCATGAAGATGCTTCTGGAATTCGCCTACGGCTTGCCGCAGTCCCAGATCGCCGGCTCACTGGAGAGCGTCAACGGAGCCACCTTCGATATCGACGCCAAGCTGGACGAGGACGCTGAGATCCGTTATGAAGCCCTGGAGAAAGAAGCACGCCAACGACGAAAGAGCGAGATGCTGCAGGCACTGCTGGCCGAGCGCTTCCATCTGACCTGCCACAAGGAAACGCGGGAGATGCAGAGCTACGCCCTGACCGCTCCGAGGGGAGCAGCCCAGCTGAAGCCCACGCAAGGCGGCGGTCTGAAGCTGGGAGCCTCCTACGGACACATCACGGCGCAGGGCTCCACCCTGGACAGGCTTGCCCGCCAGATAGCCCAGCGCCTTGGCGAACCTGTCGTGGACACTACCGGCATCGACGGCCGCTTCGACATGGAGCTGAACTTCACTCCACCGGAAGGCCCCATGCGCCTGAATGGCCAGCCCGTCCCGGACCCACCGCCCTCCATCTTCACCGCCATACAGGAACAGCTCGGCCTGAAGCTCGAAAAACGCAAGGGCCCGGTCGAGGTACTGGTCATCGA
This sequence comes from Terriglobus tenax, assembly GCF_025685395.1. Lineage (NCBI taxonomy): Bacteria > Pseudomonadati > Acidobacteriota > Terriglobia > Terriglobales > Acidobacteriaceae > Terriglobus > Terriglobus tenax. The sequence continues at coordinate 1,297,497 of NZ_JAGSYA010000004.1, forward strand.
CCACGTCGAGATGCCGACAGAGAACTAACCCAGTCCTGTCGTCTCAAGGAAGCCTACGCCGCGAGATACCGCCCCATCTCCCGCACCATGTCGCAGGAGGCCGCCAGACTCGCCACGGCCTTCTCCGCCTGCTCCTCGTTCGTAAACCGCAGATCGACGTAGAACAGGTACTCCCACGGTTTTCCAGGCACCGGGCGTGACTCAATCTTCGTCAGATCCACTCCTGCGGCAGCCAGTCCCCGCAGCGCCTCCACCAGCGTTCCCGGACGATGCGCGATGGAGAAGGCCAGCGAAATCTTGTTCGCTCCCGGCACCTTCACCGCATCCGCCTTGCGTTTCACCAGCAGAAAGCGCGTGTAGTTCTCCGGATTGTCCTCGATCGCGGCTTCGAGGATCTCCGCCCCATACTCCGGCGCCGCCGGAGCGCTGGCAATCGCCGCAGCCGCGCGGTCTTCCGTGGCCATCAGGTGCTTCACACTGCCCGCGGTGTCGTAGAACGGCACCGCCTCAATCTCACGGTGCGCCGCCAGCCAGCGGCGGCACTGGCTCAACGCCACCGGGTGCGACAGAACGCGCTTCACCTCGCTCAGCTTCACGCCGGGAGCCGCCATCACGTTGTGCTGAATGCGCAGCAGCAGCTCGCCTTCCACGCGCAGGTCATGGTTGAACAGCAGGTCGTAATGGTCGGCTACCGAACCATGCAGCGTATTCTCAATCGGCAGCACCGCGACATCGACGCCGTCCGCTGCGGCCAGCCGTTCCACCACCTCAGCCGACAACGCACACGGCACGATGGTTACCTCTTCGCCCAGCATCTTCACTGCGGCAGCGTGGCTGTTCGATCCACGCTCTCCTTGAATTGCAACCCGCAAAGCAACCTTTTCCATTCAGCCCACTCTCGCCTGTGGCGAAATTTCCCCAGTAAATCTGGCAACGTTCCAAGTCTATCCGGCAACTTACTCTCTCGTGACAGATGAATCGTCACACCGCTTTTACCCGCACCGTTTGCGGGAACACATTCAGGAGGCATCCCTCAATGCTTTGGACAATCACTGTCATTCTCGTTATCGCGTGGCTCGTCGGTCTGGTCTCCAGCTACACCCTCGGCGGCTGGATCCATCTGCTGCTGATTCTCGCCGTCATCTCGCTGATCTTCAACCTGCTGGCCGGCCGCCGCTCAGCCCTCTGAAGATAGCCCGAAGTCAACCTGCGGAACGCATCGCGTAAGCCATCAACAAGGAGCCATGAATGCTGCTGTTCATCACCGTTGTGTTGTTCGTCCTCTGGCTGGTCGGCATGGTCAGTACCTACACTCTCGGCGGATGGATTCATCTGCTCCTCTTCCTGGCCGTCGCCGCGCTGCTCATCCGGTTGATTCAGGGACGCAATCCGCTCTAAACAGCGGGTTGCGCCTCCCTCCACAAACGCACCACTCACCAAGGAGTAACTGTCATGAACAAGAGCAATGTCAGCGGAAAGATCGACCAGGTTGTAGGCAAGGTCAAGGAAGGTGTTGGGGAAGCTATTGGCAATGAGCGTCTGGCCAACTCCGGCGTCGCAGACCAGCTCAAGGGCCATGCCAAGGAAGCCTGGGGAAACGCCAAGGATACGGCGAACGAGCTCAAGAAGACCACGCACACGGAAGCCGATGTCCGCCGCGAACAGGCCGAATCCCACACCTCCAGCATGCGTGACAAGATCACCAACGCCGCCGAGAACATGAAGGACAAGCTCAACGACAAGCTCGACAGCGTCAAGGAAGATCAACGCGAGAAGCGCGACCACCTGCGCCGCTCCGCCTGAAGTTCAACCAGAAGCAGCATCTCCCTTCAAGGCCCGGTGAAAACCGGGCCTCTTCTTTTTAGCTTTTCTTATTTGTCATCCTGGGCGTCGCGAAGGGAGCTGCTTCTGTCCTTCCCGTTCTACCGCCGCAGCACATCCGCCACAACAAACGCCATGAACAGCACCGCGATAATCCCGTTCAGGGTAAAGAAGGCGGCGTTCATACGGCGCATATCTTTCGGCGAAATGATCGCGTGCTCATAACCCAGCAGCAGCGCCACCACGCCAATCCCGATCCACGCCACCACGCCAAATCCGAACAGCGTCCCCAGCCACACCAGCATGGCCAGCATACCCAGGTGCATCAGGCGTGCTATCCAGAAGGCGCCCTCGATACCAAACGCAGCCGGAACCGAGTTCAGCCCGACCTTGCGGTCGTAGTCAAAATCCTGGCAGGCGTACAGTACATCGAAGCCGCCGACCCACAACAGCACCGCGCCGGTCAGCACGAGAATCCGCGGGTCCAGCGTACCGCGCACCGCAATCCAAGCAGCCGACGGAGCAATCCCCAGCGCCAAGCCCAGAACCATGTGGCTCCAGCGCGTCAGCCGCTTCATGTAGCTGTAGGAGAGCACCACCGCCAGAGCGACCGGCGACAGCAGCAGCGTCAGCCGGTTCAGCATCGCCGCGCTGAAGACAAACAGAGCGCAGCTTACGATCACGAAACCTGCGACAAACTTTGCGCTCAGAAGTCCGGCCGGAATTGCACGCATCGCCGTGCGCGGGTTTTTGCCATCAATGTCGGCATCCACCAGACGGTTGAAAGCCATGGCCGCCGATCGCGCCGCGACCATGCACACCACAATCCAGCCAAGCTTGGCCAGCGGCGGAATGCCGCCTGCGGCCAGTACCGCTGCCGTTAAAGCGAACGGCAGCGCGAAGATCGAGTGTTCCCACTTGATCATCTCCAGCGTGACCGCCGTATTGCGCCAGATTCCCTGCATCCTTCGATTGTAGTGGGTCGAGGGTTCTTAGCGTTCGGACGTGACCGCGCCGGCCACCTGCAGGTCGTTGGTCACCTTGAAGACGCCTGAAACTCCATTTGCACGAATGCCCGCCGCGTCCTTGTCGGCCTGGTTATCCACCACGCCGGCCAACGTCACATTGCCGTTCACCACCACAATGCGGATAGGCTTCGCCGGGTCAATTGCGTATTTGTTCAGCGATGGGAAACCATACACTGACCGCGCTACGGCCAGCCGGATACGATCGTCGTTCGGCGAAAGTGGGGCGACCTCGATATTGTCGACCACATCCTTCACCCCGGGAAAATTCGCCACCAGGCTCACAGCGGAGTCGCGATCCATGGGGCCATAGGCCACGCCGCCCAGGGTCACCACGCCATCCTGCACGCCGATGGTGAAGGAATTGAAAGCATTGGTGCCATACCCGACGCGGTCGTAGGAGAGCTTTTCCGCCAGCTTGTCGCGCAATTGCACATCGGTCAGCTCGGTCGCGCTGGCCACATCGATCATATTGCGTACGGAAAGCACGTTCTTGATATGGTGTGCGCGGTTATCCGCATCTGCCTTGGCGCTGTACAGCTCAACCGTACCGCTCAGCGTCACCACGCCGCGCTTGACCTCAGGCTTTACACCGCTGAAGCGCTTGCTGCCGAGCTTTTCCTTCAGATCGAGCTGAATCTGCGCATCGTTGACGCCGCTGGCCGAGTCCTTCTTGCCTTGCGCATGCGCCGAAACCCCGGCAATCCCCATGGCTAACGCCAGCGCAAGTCCAAGGGCGCTGACAACGTTCGCAAACCGCATCCTCTTCAAAAACGCTGACGTGCTCATATTCAGTTAGAGGCTGCCTGCCCTCTTCAAGATGTACGCAATTCTACTTGTAGCGCTTACGGATTTTGTAAACGATGCTGAAAACACCATTTTCATCCCGTGTCGCCACAATCGAGTTGTTCCGGTTCACCTGGTACTGCAGCTGGATCAACTGCCGCGCGGACGAGTTGACGTTGGTGGCAAACACCATCGTCAACTGGCGGGAGAACTGCTGTTCCACCGTGATGCGGGCCGACGAGTTACCGACCGCACCGGTGTAGGACGGGTCAATCTTCACGCTGCTCTGGCCGCCAAACAACTTGGAGACGCGGCTGCTGACCGTCGCATTCAGGGCGCTGCCCAGCAGCGCGGAGGTCGTCGGATCGGTTCCGCTGCGCAGCTGCTGTTCCTGGTAAATCTGCGCCTGCTCCTGCGTGCGGCCCAGCGCCAGCAGGGCGAAGATATCGGCCTCGCTCAGCGGAGGCTCGGAACGATAGGTCGGCTTCAGGCTGGTCGAGGTGCCATGCAGGCCGATCGTGATGTCATACGTGCCGACACGCGCCGTCGCATCCAGGTCAATCACCGGGTCAATCCGGACCGGGTTATTGAAGTACACATCGCCACGCTGCAACTGGTACTGCACCCCGGCGAAGCTCGCGCTGCCGTCGGTAATGGACACCCGGCCAAGCACCGAGGGCACAGCCAGCGTTCCCACCACCCTCAGGTCGACCTTGCCCGCCAGCTTGGCATACGAGTTCTGGAAATCGAGCTGCGGTGACGAAGTCACGCGGACATTCAGATGCACCTTGTTCAGGAAATCATCCGGATCCGGAGGTGCCGCAATGCCACCGCTTCCCGCAAACTGCGCGAAGTCAAACTCCTCGCTCAGGCCAAAGCGGGTGATCAGGATATCGCCGCTTAACTGCATGGAGTTTCCATTGCCGATCAGATGGATGTTTGCATTGGCAGTCGTGCTGACACCATACAGCCGGATACGCGCCGCATTCGCCGTTGCCGTCAGATCCGCATACAGGCCGTGGCGATAGGTAATAAATCCACCCAGCTTCAACTGGCCGCCGCCCGTGGTGGCCGTTACCGACTGCACCTCCAGGCGGTCCTGGTTGAAGACCAGCGTGCCGTTCATATTGCTCAACCCGTTGGGAATGTCCTCATACGCCAGGTTGGCGTTCTTCATCTCCACGCGTCCGGTCAGCGAGGGCGAACTCATCGTTCCGGAAGCACCCACCGTAAAGGTAATGCCACCGCTTGAGAGCAGGCTTGGCTGCACCGTGTGCAGCACGGCAAGGTTGGCACTGCCGCTGGCCTTCACGTCCAGCTTGCCACCCTTCGGATCCGTGACACCCAGCACCTGCACGCTTCCCTCGGCACGCAGGTCTGTGTCTGATCCCGTCACATGCACCGGCTGCAGGCGCACAATACCGTTGTCCAGCGACGCGCGAACCGGGGCATCGGTTTTGAAGCTAAGCCCCGCCACCGTCACATCCACATTGCGGACCTCGGCATTGCCACGCAACTGTTGCGGCGTCTTCAGCGGACCGGCAAAGTTCACCGTCCCGGCCAGGTTTGAGGTCGCCTTCAGCTTCGTGTTGCCCAGCGACTTCAGAACGTTGTCCACGTTCAGGTTGCTGAACTCCAGCTTGCCCTGCGACTCATAATTGCCGGTAAGCTGCGCCTGCGCGTCCATATTCATGCCGGCATTCAACAGTGTGGAGCGGCCCTGTAGAAACACGGTCGAGCCCTGGCTGTGGACATCCGCCGTCAGCTCGCCCACCGGCGAGCCCTGCAGCGTCACATTGGTCACACGCAGGTTGGCCTTCAGGTTGGGCTGCTCCAGCGTTCCCTGCGCATCCACCACCGCGGACACCACACCATCCACCGGAAGCCCTTTGCTCTTCACCGTCTCAAAGCCGGAGAGGCGCAGGTCGCGCGCCTGCAGGTGGGCATGCACCTGCTTGGTGTCAATGTCATATCCCGCGCTGCCGGTCAGCACCTGCACATTGTGCGCTCGGATCAGCAGGTCGTTGGCGTCGATCGTCTGGTCATGAACGTTCAGGTTGGTCTGCACCAGTTGGAAGGGTTCGCCATACGCCACACCATCGCGCAGCGCCACCACGCCATCGCCCTTCAGGTTCCCGATCGTTCCCCTCAGGTGCGCATTCACGTTCAGTGTTCCGGTCACCTGCAGGCTCTGCTGACCCGCCATCTGCAGCGCTTCCGCCGCGCTGGCGTCCACCAGCTGCACCTGCGCGTCTACCTCTGACTCCTTGTCCCACTCGTACGTCACACTGCGCCGCACCGCAACGCGATGCGCCTTCACTGCTCCATGCGCATGCAGTACCGAGTTGCCGCGCTTGATGGTTGACTCCGCCACCGCCAGCCCCTGCGGCGTGTACTCCGCATCCGCCACCAGCGAATCCACAAGAATCGTCGAGTCCGACGAAATCTTCGCCTCCACGCCGGTCGCTTCAAGATGTCCCTTGATATCCAGCTGCGCCAGCGCGCCAGAAGCCGTGCCACGGAAGGTCGCAGCGCCCTGCAGGTCCACCGGCAGGGCGCTCGCGCCGCGCTTTTCCTGCGAATCAAACCCAATGGCGGTCAACACCGAATCCAGTTCGGCAAGGTTCCCCATCACCACATTCACTCGCAGAGCCGTGGCTGCTTCGCCCTTGGCAACACCCAGCACGCCGCTGGCCTCCAGCGTGGTGTACGGTGTCTTGGCCGTCACTTGCTGAATATTCACCACCTCGCCCTGGCCACGATATTCCGCCACAACCGAACCGCTTACCGGAACATTCTGCCTGCCCTTGACCTGGCGGCCTGTCGGCGCCATCTTCAGGTCGGCGCTCACAATCACCGAGTCCTCGATATGCGCAAAGTCGCCACCCCACTCCGCCTTCGCCGGTCCGCTCACCGCGACATCCAGGCCAAGATCGCTGAAGCCTCGCGGCTGCGTGATCTCTTCAATGGCGCGCAGCGTCACCCGCGTCAGCGTCACATTCACATACGCGTGCGAAGGCTCCACCTTCGGCAGCTTGCGGTCGCCTTCCAAAGGAGGCTTCGCATTGATGGCCTTTGCCGTGGTGTTCGCGGTCTTCTGTCCGGCGGCAATCGTCGGCGATGCCTCGGCGGCATCCTGCGGAATCTGTCCAAGCCAGTTGTTGATACGCATGTCACCGGCGATATGCCCGCCATCCGGCAGATCGATCAGCAGCGCATTCAACAGCAAGTCGGCCGGCGTAATGTGCAGCTTCGTATCCAGGTCGACGCCACGCACACGTACATACTCATCGGTGTACCCGGCGCTGCGCGCCTTCACCGTGCCCGCCAGCAGATAGCCTTTCTCGCACTCGGGGTCCGGCGGCAGCACCTTCACAGTCGCTTTGTTCTTCGAAGGATTCGAACGCTGCCAGAACCGCGGCCGTTTCTGGGCCTCTTCAGGAGCCACCGCGCAGCTATGCCCGCTCACGTCCAGCACGGCATTGCCAGCATTCAGACCCGGGAAACCGCTCAGCACAGAGATCTGTTTGATCTCGATATTGCCCTTCACCGTCGCCTGCCACACCGGCTTATCGAAATTCTCAAGCTGCGCCGTCACATCCAGCTTCGAGCTCTCGCCCGTCTCCAGGTGCAGGCTCTTCAGCGCCACCATCTTGCGGCCCAGCTCCAACTCGGCTGTAATACGCGACTTCGCCTCCGGCATCTTCTGCATCTTCGTCGTCAGGTCGTTCAGCCCGATGGAGATGCCATAGCGGTCGCTCGAAGAAAGGTACTTCAGGTTGACGCCAAGCTGCCGTGCCGCCAGGTCAAACGGAATCGGCTTGTCGTTCATCAACACAACGCCGTCCGTCACCTCCGCCGTCGCCGCCTTCAGGTCCAGCAGCGTGTCCTGGATCGGTGTCGTGCTGGTGCTCTTCGTTTTAGGAACCGGCTGGTTCGTTGAGCCGTCAGCGTTCACAATCATGTGAAACTGCGGATGCTCCACGCGCAGCAGCCCCAGGCGCACCTTCGACGCGAATCCGCCAGCCGCACGCTCCAGTAGGTTGCCGATGGTAATGCGCACCAGGACGCGGTCCACGGAAAGATACGGAGCCTCGCCCGCGGCCTCTGTGCCATGGATCACCAGGTGATCCACCTCCGCTGCCAGGTGCCACAGGTTGAACTTCACCGCGCCAATCTCAACATGGCCGCCGGTTGCGTCCTCCAGAATGGAGACCACCTGGCTGGCCGCGCGGCGCTGAAAATCCTCCGTATGCGTGTACCAGGTCAGAGCGCCGGTCAACAGCACAAGCAGCACACCAAAGCCCGCAAAGATCCATGCCGCGGAACGCATCAGCTTGCGGTGCAGGGGGCTCTCGACGACCTCCGGCTCATTCTTCTCCGGCGACTGGTTCAGGGGAAGCATCTCGCTCATGGAGCCATCTCCCCCTGCTTGAAGATGCGCACACTGCCCTGGTCACGCAGGCTCTTCAGCCAGTCCTGCAGCATGGCGGAAACCTGCTGTTGCAACAGCACCTCCTCAATACGCGAGGAGATACGTTCCAGCGGCGGCGGTGTTCCACCGCGCGCCTTCACCTGCGGCGTCAGCGTGTTGTTGTAGTAGTCCTCAATCTGCTGCTCGGTAATGGTGGCGCCGGAGCGGAACCTCTGCTCAATAAACCGCAGCACCGTCATGCGCTCGCGCCAGTGCTCAAACATCTCCTGCTCGGTAATACCGAACTGCGACAGAAACTCTTTCCAGCCGTCCGGGGAGGCGCTGCACTTGTAAATCTGGCACTCGGAGAGCTGCTTCTTCAACTGCTCCAGCTCTGCCTTCACCTCGTCATCGGTCACCGGGTCCAACTGCTGTTCCCGCGCCTGCTGATACACCAGCGTGCGATCAATCAGCCGGTTCAGCGCCTGCTCATGCAAGGAGTCCCCGCGAGCCGTGCGGAAGGGCTGAATCTCCGCAAACCGCATCTCCTCGTTCACATCGCTCTCCAGGATCAACTGCTTGTTCACAATGGCGACAACATGGTCCAGCAGCTCGCCCTGCTTCGGCGCGGGAACAGCTGGAGCAGGCGCAGGTGTCTGCTGCGCCATGGCGGCCATACCGGCCGCCAGCACCACCGCACCCATCGTCCTGATCCAGAGCGTCGCCATCAGAAGGTCTGTCCAATGCTGAAGAAGAAGTTGAAGTGGCTCGCGCGGCCGGAGTATCCATGCACCAGCGGATACGGCAGCGAGTAGTCGTTGATCACGGGGTAATACGGAGGATTCAGGTTGTAGCTGAAGTCCACGCGCAGCGGACCTACCGGGGTCTTGTACCGTGCGCCCATGCCAAGCGCATGCGAGAAGTAATTGAAGTCGCACACGCCCTTGGTCACGCTGAAATTTTTGCACGTGCTCTCGTTCGGCTGACGAAAGCGCCCAAAGCTCTTCCAGATATCGGAAACGTTGATGAACGCATTGCCCATGTCATGGAACAGAACCACCTGCAGGTTGTCATTCACAATCGGCAGCACCGGTCCGGGCATGCGCAGCTCAAAGGTGTTGACGAACACACCATCACCACCCACCGGATATCCCGTGGTCAGATCGCGCGGTCCCGCACCGTTGATCGGGAAGCCGCGATGCGAGGTTGCTCCGCCCGCATACAGACGTTCCGGCAGAGGCACGGCGATGCAGCTCGGATCGGTGACAACCTGCCCCTGTCCCTGCCCGGCGCAGGTGCTGTTGCCCTCAAGCTGGGGATTCGGTCCCAGCGTCGAAATAAACCCGAAGCGTGTGTTGCGGGCAAACACGTAGCGGCTCTTCTTACCGAACGCATAGTAAGTCGAATTCGTAATATCGGTCCGGTTGAAGTCCACATCTGAACCGAAGACGTGGTTGGAGAAAAAGTTCTGCACCGACAGGAACAGACCTTTGCTGGCATCCAGAGGCGAAGGCTGACGTGTGTCATGCAGAAAGGTCAACCCCGGGCCGCCTACCTTCACCGGCTGCGACAGCAGCGGAATCAGGTTCGCCGTAATTTGCAGGCTGGACTGGTCCACCGTAACGCGGCGGTAGGTAAAGTCATAGATCACCGTATCGGCGCGGCTCAGCCGCTGCGTCAGCTTCGTGGAGCCCTGGAGCTGTTTGGACGCATACGTCGAAATGTTCCGCACATTGCTGTAGCCGCCGGAGATCGAAGCATCCAGGCTGCGCTTGTTGCGGAAGTGCGGCAACGAGAAGGTCGCCGTCGCAATCTGCTCCAGCAGTCCATACGTCACATGCATCGTCAGCGACTGATCGGTGCCGCGCAGGTTGATGCGGGTGACATCCAGGCTGACGCGAGGACTCACGCCGGCCTTGCCTTCCTGCCGGCAATCCGCATTCGGATTCAGCGAAAGCTGCGCGTTGCAATTCGTCTGCGGTGTACCGGTCTGCACTTCGAAACCGAAGCCGTAGGTTACATCCCACCGCTTGGCCTCTTTCATCTGCACCAGCACGTTCTTGCGGTCGACGCGGCCATCCGGGTTCTGCACCGCTGTGTTCACTTCACTGAACAGGGCAAGGTTATAGAGATTGCGCTGCGTGTTCAGCAACGCGCTCTGATCCAGAGGCTCATTCGGCCGCAGCTCAATCTGCCGCTGCACCACCGCGGCTTTTGTATGCAGCGCGCCGGAGACCAGAACCTTGTCCACAAAAACCTGCTCGCCCTCGGTCACATCCAGCGAGACATTCACCTCGCTGCCATCCTCATTGGCTTTGGCCTGGTGCACATCCACGCGCGCCTGGTCAAAACCATGGCTCAGGTAGTACCCCAGCACCGCATCGCGGTCGCCCGAAAGCGTAATCAACGAATACGGCTGTCCCTGCTGCGCGTTCATCAGTCCCCGCAGTTCGTCCTTCCGTGCCGGGTCTACGCCGTTCAGCGCAACCTCTCCGAACTTCTGCTGAGGACCTTCCACCACCGTCAGCTTCACACGAATCTGCGCAGACTTCTTGTTCTGCTCCACATCCTGCACATCGGTCTTCACATCCGCCTGGCTGAATCCGTTCGCACGGTACAGCGCCTGGATCGCCGCAACATCGGCCGCCAGCAACTGCTGGCTATAGCGGCCCACGCGGTTGTAAGCGTCCGCATGCACCACCTGCATACGCTCCTTCAGCGTGTCCAGGTCAAAGTACTTGTTGCCGGTAATATCCACGGCAATAACCTTGTGCTTGCGGTTGTTATGAATGGTGTAGGTCACCGTCTCCTGCTGGGTGCCGGCGCCGGTACGCACGGAGGTCACCTCCGCATCGAAGTACCCCTTCCGCTGCAGCGACTCCTTAATATTGTGCGAGCCTTCATTGATCAGGTCGTTATCGACCGCGCTCTCTTCATAAATCGGAACCAGCTTCTTCAACTGTCGCGTGGAGAGCTTATCGCCCACCGTCTCCACCTTCACCAGGGGGCCTTGGTTGGCGTTGAATTTATAGTCCAGCTGCTTCCGCTGCTCGTTGTATTTGGAGTCTTCAAGAGCGATCGTCGCTTCCAGGCGATCATTCTTCTGGTAACGCTTCCTCAGCCTCGTGAAGGCATTCGACACCGTGTCGCGGTTGACCTTGGTCTTTTCCTTCAGCTTGCCGCGCTTGCGGAACTCCTCCAGCGTCATGCCCGGCTCTCCGGACAGATCCACCTGCCCGACGCGCGCCTGCGGTCCAATCTGCACCGTGTAGGAGACGTCCACCTGCTTTTCCGCCTCAATGACCCTCGTCTGGGGCGTCACCGTCGGCGTGTAGTAGCCGTTCTGCTGCAGGGACTGGCGAATTCCGTCCGCGCCTGCCGCCACCTTCGCCTGCTGGAACGGAGTTCCCGGCTGCAGTTGCGTTGCGTACTCCAGAATGCTGGTCAGCCGCTCGTTGCTGACGCCAAGAATCTCAATTCTGCCCACGAAGAAGCGCGCCGACCCGTAAAAAATCAGCGTTACCGCATCACCATGGCGCACACCCCGCAATTCAATATTGCGGTACAGGCCTGAGGCATACAGACGGCGCGTCGTCTCCTGCAGGCCTGCCGGATCCAGCACCTGCCCTTCATGCACGGGCAGGTCCGCAATCAGACCCTGCTGTTGCTCCAGCGTCACACCTTCAAATTCAATTTTGTCGACCTGCAGGCCGCGCAGGCTCCAGATGCCACTGGCAGCCGTCGGAGGCGCGGGAGCCTGCGGAGACTGGTCAGCCTCCGCCGCGGTGACAAAAGCCTGTCCCGCCTGCCCGGATGCAGATGCTCCAGCACATGCCAGCAGCAGGCACGCAAGCACGTTCCGCTCCCACCGCAATCTGCTCCTGGTCCAAAACACGCGCGCCCTTGCTTCCCTTCAATCCATTTCCTGTGATGCCGCAGAAGGACACGCCTGGCGTCCGCTCCTTAGACTACCTGCTGGCCACCTGCTGCTGCTCACAGTTTTCAGGTTGGATGCAAGCATCGCTCCACCAGTCAACCGGCAGGGACCATAGAACTTTCCCTATACTAAGGTCTGTGGCACCCGTATCTTCCGTTACTTCCGAGACCATTGCCGAGCGTTATTCCCGGCAGGTCCTGTTTGCGCCCATCGGCGCCTCCGGACAGCAGAAGCTTGCCTCGGCGCACGTTGCCATTGTGGGCTGCGGAGCCACCGGAGCAGCCTCCGCTGCCCTGCTCGCCCGCGCCGGAGTCGGCACACTTACCCTGATCGACCGCGACTTCGTCGAAGAGTCCAACCTGCAGCGCCAGGTGCTCTTTGAAGAAGAGGATGCCCGGAACGCCACTCCAAAGGCAGAGGCCGCCCGCCGGCGCATCGCCGCCTTCAATAGCGATGTCGTCGTCCATGCGCACATCGCCGATCTTGTTCCCGGCAATATCCACCAGTTGCTGGCAGGCGCGCAGATTATTCTGGACGCCACCGACAACTTCGAAACCCGCTACCTGGTCAACGATTACGCCGTCCAGCAGAACACCCCGTGGATCTACGCCGCGGCCATCGCTTCGTATGCGGCCAGCATGAATATTCTGCCCGGAGAAACGGCCTGCCTCGCCTGCCTTTTCCCCAAGCCGCCCTCGGGCACGGTGGAAACCTGCGACACCGCCGGAATTCTGAATACTGCCGTCAACTTTGCCGCCTCCCTGCAGGTGACGGAGACGCTGAAATACCTGACCGGCGACCTGGCCGCAATGCGCCGCACCCTGCTCTCCTACGATCTGTGGACCAACGAGCGCAGCGAAATCCGCGCCCATAAGCCCGATCCGGAGTGCGAGGTCTGCGGGAAACACCAGTTCGTGCATCTTTCCGGTGATGCGCGGCCCCACATCACCCTCTGCGGACGGAACTCCGTCCAGATTCACGAGCACAACCGCCCGGTGGACTTCGCCGAGCTTACCGCTCGCCTCGCCCCGCACGGAACGGTTCGCAGCAACCAGTTGCTGCTGCGGTTTGAGCGCGCCCCGTTCACCATTACCGTCTTCCCCGACGGCCGCGCCCTCATCCAGGGAACCACAGACCCCGTCCAGGCCCGCACCCTCTACGCGCGCTATATCGGCTCCTGAACACCAGCATTTCCCCTGGTCCACCTGAGCCGTAGCGAAGGACTCTGCTTGTCTATTTGCAGGCTCCTGCCAAGGCAACTCAACGCCTTCGAATCGCTTCCAATTCTGTTATAGCCACACGATGGCGTCAGCCAACTCCTATCCGATCTGCCTATGCTGCTGTACGATGGGTTTCCTGACGCATACTTCTACGCACTGACCAACCCGGCTCCACGAAGCCCCCAACATACCCTATGCAACTTCAAGGCAGGACGATGACCCAGACCAACGCGACGCCCGGCATGTTTAAGCGCAATCCGCCCATCGCCGGTGAGGCTGATGCGCTGGAGCGCGCTAAAAATGGCGATCCGGATGCATTTGCCAAGCTCTACGCTCTGCATAAGCGCCGCGTATATACGCTTTGTCTCCGCATGCTCGGCAATGTTTCTGAAGCAGAAGATATGACGCAGGAGGCCTTCCTGCACCTGTTCCGCAAGCTCGGCAGCTTCCGCGGCGAGAGCGCCTTTTCCACATGGCTGCACCGCCTGACCGTGAACCTGGTCCTGATGCACCTTCGCAAGAAGGGTTTGCAACTGGTTTCTCTTGAAGAGACCATCAATCCCAGCGAAGAAGATGCGCCAAAGCGCGACTTCGGCACCGCCGACCCCCAGCTCTCCGGCTCGGTTGACCGCGTCGCCCTGGAGCGCGCCATCGCCACCCTTCCCCCCGGCTACCGTCTGGTCTTCGTTCTGCACGACATTGAAGGCTACGAACATAATGAGATTGCTGCCATGCTTGAGTGCTCCACTGGCAACTCCAAATCACAGTTGCATAAAGCCCGCCTCAAGCTTCGTGAGCTCCTCAAACAGAGCGAGTTGACCGCGCGGCAGGAGGTTGCCTAAGTGTCTGAATCCACACAATCGATCCGAACCATCTCCTGCGCGGAGTTCCAGGAACAGTTGCCGGAACTTTTTGCCAATGCCAAGGGCGGCAAGATCTCCGATAACCCGATCTACGCGGAACATCTGCGGACCTGCGACAACTGCTCTGCCCTGGTCCGTGACCTGGAATACATCGCCGAGCAGGCCCGCCTGCTGCTGGACCCGGGCAGCGAAGCCGAGCCCTCAGACGACGTATGGTCCAACATCCAGTCCGCCCTCGCCACCAGCGAGAACAACGGCGGCGGCGGCAAGCCCAACGGCAGTTCGCCTCATTAAGTCTGGACTTCTGATAACAAAAGGGGCGCGACCTAGGTCGCGCCCCTTTTGTTGGGTGGATTTATCCCTGCGTCCGAGCCCGCTCAATGGCCCGCACCACGGCGCGTGATTTGTTCACGCACTCCTGGAACTCCTTCTCGGGCACCGAGTCGGCCACGATGCCGGCGCCGGATTGGATATGGCCTTGTTTGCCGTGCATGAATAAAGTACGGATGGCGATACAGGAGTCCAGATTGCCGGAGAAATCGGCGTAGAAGATACTGCCGCCGTAGACACCGCGGCGTGCAGGCTCCAGCTCCTCAATCACTTCCATCGCCCGGATCTTCGGAGCGCCGGAAAGCGTTCCGGCCGGGAAGCAGGCCTTGAAGGCATCCATGGGGCTAAGTTCTTTCCTGAGAGTGCCTTCGATGGAGCTGACCATGTGCATGACGTGCGAGTAGCGCTCGACGAACATAAGGTCCGTCACCTTCACCGACCCAAACTCGGAGACGCGGCCCACGTCGTTGCGGCCCAGGTCGACCAGCATGACGTGCTCGGCGACTTCCTTCGGATCCTGCCGCATATGTAATTCAAAAGAAAGGTCTTCCGCTGGATTTTCCGAGCGCGGCTGGGTGCCTGCAATGGGGCGGTACTCCACTTTTTCGCCATGCACGCGCACCAGCAATTCGGGGCTGGAGCCAACGATGTAGGCGGGTGTGTCTTCCATGGGGAAACGCAGGAAGTACATGTAAGGACTGGGGTTAACAATCCGAAGAGAGCGGTAGATATCGAAGGCGTCGACGCCGGGGATGCAGTCAAAGCGCTGGGAGAGGACGCACTGGAAGATGTCGCCGGCGGCGATGTATTCCAGTGTCTTTTCGACTGCCTTGAGGAATTTCGCCTTGGTGGTGCGCGGTTTGATCTCAAGTCTGGTGTCGATTTTGCGCTTCCTGGTGCGCTTCAGCGGCCCATTTAAGCGCTTTTCGAGCGCATTGAGACGCGAGACTGCGCGCTTATAGGTGGCAGAGGTTTGCCGCTTTGTGACATCGGCGGTCACGATGAGGTGGATGGCCTTCTTGACGTGGTCAAAGGCCAGAACCTGGTCAAAGAACATGAGGCAGGCGTCGGGAACGTGCAGCTCGTCGGCGGCAAGCTCGGGCAGCTTTTCGATCTGACGGACAACGTCATAGCTGAAGAAGCCGACGGCGCCGGCGGTAAACGGCGGGAGGCCGGGAAGCCGGGCAGGCGTCTGTTCGGAGAGAGCTTTCTTGAGTTCCTCGAAGATGTCGCCGGAGAAGTTACGGGTGCGCTTGCCCTCGGTGACGGTGATGGAGGTTCCGCGTGAGGTCATGCGGCGGTAGGGCTGGATGCCGATGAAGGTGTAGCGGCCGATGCGCTCGCCGCCTTCGACCGATTCGAGGAGGAAGGCTTCGGGCTCTTCCTCGGCGATGCGAAGGAAGGCCGAGACCGGGGTTTCGAGGTCGGCGGTGACGGTGCGGTAGACCGGGACGAGGGTGTGCGACTTCGCCAGCTTCGCGAAGTCCTTCAGCGACGGGAAAGTTGTAGCGTCGGACGGCATCAAGGGTTATGGTAAATCTGCCCCGCCGGAAGGGTCCGGCAAATCCCCGAAAACTTAAGGACTCTGCCATGGCGACTGCTGCCGTCAGTGTGAAACGGCCGGTGAACCCGGACCGCGTCTTCTTCCCTGTGCTACTCGGATTGATGCTCCTAACAGTCTGGCTTGGGTTTTCCAAGACCTATTACGCGGTGGGCATGATGACGACCCACCTGCCTAGCCCGATTGTGCATGTCCATGCCGTGGTTTTCACGCTCTGGCTGATGACCCTGGCGGTACAGATCGGCCTGGTGAGCGCGCGCAAGGTGAAGCTGCATATGTCGGTGGGCCTGTGGGGTTTTGGGCTGGCGGCGCTGGTGGTAGTGCTGGGAGCACTGGCCTCCCGCGACTCGCTGCGGCGAGGCTTTTCCCCTCCCGGGTCAGGCCTGAGTCCGCTGACCTTCTTTGTGGTGCCCATGTCAGACCTGGTGGTCTTCAGTGTGCTGGCGGGATGGAGCTACGCAGCGCGGCGCAAGCCACAGATCCACAAACGGCTGATCATGCTGGCGTCGATCACCCTGCTGGACGCGGCGATCGGGCGCTTCCCCTACACCATTGCGCCGCACATCACACCCATGGGTCAACTGGGCGTGCTGTTCAGCTTCATGGTGCTGATGATGATCTATGACCTGGTGACGCTGAAGAAGATCCACCGCGCCACGTGGATTCCGGCGGTCGCGACCCTGGCGTTGTTCCTGGTAAGGATACCGCTGGCGATGACGCCGGTGTGGATGAGGTTCGCGGAGTTGGTGCGGGGGTAGGTGAGGTGGTTGGGGGATGGCGAGAAGAGCGTTTGTCGGTACCAAGACTGAGGATCGTGCTAGAATTCGTGCCAATCCATGGAGATTCTCATGCTCAGATCACGGTAGTGGATTTGCCTTTTACTGGCTTTCGGATTTATCAAGGGAACCGCTGCCCAGGAAGTGGTCAAGCCGCAGATCGATCATGTTGCGATCTACGTCTCGGATCTGGAGCGGAGAGTTGCCTTCTACAAAGACACCTTCGGCTTCGAACGGGTTCCAATGCCCGTGACATTCGCCGCATGGCTATCGATGGGCAAGGGGGTCATGTTGCACATTGTCGCGGGAAGGAAAGAGTCCGTCGCCAACACCAAATGGGACCACCTTTCGATTGCGTGCTCCGACATAACTGTCATGACGGCATCTTTGGATGCAAAGCACATTTTGTGGGCAAGCATGGAAGGTAAGCCGGAACCAGCAGTACGCTTCGACGGTGTGAAGCAAATCTTTGTCAAAGATCCAGATGGCTATTGGATTGAAATCAACGATGCGTTGAAAGTCCGCCCGCCTGCGAAGTGATGAGCGTGTCTGGGATGTAGCTGGCAGGGCGGATGATTGAGCCGCTTTACAGAAACAGACGGTACTTGGAGAATTCGATGAATATTTTGCGTAGCGCTCTGATACCCCTGTCATTACTCGTCGCGACAGGTCGCGTCGTCGCCCAGCACACGACCGCGGACGAAACTGACATCCGAGGGACCATTATGACCATGCAGGGCGAGTGGAACCGCCATGATATGGCTGCTTACGCCTCGCACATGACTGATGATGTGGAATGGGTCAATGTTGTTGGTGCGTGGTGGAAGGGTAAGGCGCAACTTCAGAGCACCCTGGATCGCTACCATAAGACCATCTTCAAGAATCGGCTGCTTCACGATCCCACAACTTTGGGATTCCACGAAGTCGCCCCCAATGTAATCGTCGCGACGGTGATTCGCGCGACGGACGGGTACACGGGATCAGATGGTAAGCCCGTCCCCCCGGTCAGCGATATCCTGACGCTTACCTTTGTGAAGCACGGTGCAGGTGGAATTTGGCTAATCGCCGAGGGACACAATACGAGCATCACGGAAAGTGTCCCTCCAAAAGTTCAGTAGCGCCCTCGCCCTTCCAAACATCTTCCGCAGTCGATTTGTTCTGAGAATTGATTAGTAACGGGAAGTCGGCTTGTGTTGACTTACTCTGTAAGCTTGAGTCATCGATGGCAACCAAAGATAGAGGACGCCGGTCGTCGAGGCCGGCGTTAATCTTTTTTATGAGGACTTATTCGGCACGGCTGAAGCCGTGCCCTTAACGAAGCGGGCCGCGCTTCCGCGCGATGATCCCACTCATCCGCTACATGCATGAATAGGACATCCGGGGTTGTAGTGGTTCTAGAAGCAGATCCTTTCAGGATGACAAAGCAAGAAAACAAAGGGCCTGCGTTCTCACCTATCGCCCCACCACAAAATGAAACACCCGGCTGGGCCCATCCTCCGGCGCAAGATACAGGTCACTTCCCTTCAGCGCCATGCCCTCAGCGCTGTATAACCGTCCACGGTCCGTCATGCCGGACTGGACGCTGCGCACCAGCTTCATCTGCGGCCACCTATACCAATCCACAGCCCCAGTCGTCCTGGTCAGGTTGCCGCCGCCCACCAGCATTCCATCCACAAACTTGATGTCCTGGTACTGGTTGTGTGAAGGCGTGTCAATCACACGTATCTGCCTGCCCTGCATGTCCAGTACATACAACTGGCGGCTGCCCCAGTTACCCGCAATCAGCTCCTTGCCCGTGACCGCGACACAGCCGACATGATCCGCCACCGCAATCCTTCGCTTCACTGCCAGCGTCTTTTTATCCAGCTCCACCAGCACACCGGAGCTATGCGGCTTGTACTCTGCCACCGGCACCCAGATGGAATCGCCAGCAATGGAAAATCCACCGGGGTGATAACGGTCTCCATCGGTCAGATCCACGCGGCGCTCAAACTTTCCCGCGCGACTGAACTGGTGCAGGTAGCCGTGCTTCTCCACCATGTCCACGGACGTGATCCAGATGTGCTCCGCATCCACATCCACGCCCTGCACGTGGTACAGCGTGCCATCCAGCGGCACCGTCTCCACCAGTTTTGCGTGCTCCATGCCCTGAACCTGCAGGCTGTTTTGCGCAATCAACTGCGGGACAGAAAGAGCCACCCAACCAAGGGCAACAACCAGACGAAACATCATGCACCCCAGCTTATGCCATGCCTGTAACAACCTGCGAAAGGTGACCACGGACACGCCCCCCAACGGCAAGGCTCACTATCATGGACTGGTGAAGAAGATTGCCATCATCGGCGGAGGCATCTCCGGCCTGACCGCCGCCTACCGTCTGCATCGTCTTGGAGTTCCTTGCACGCTCTTTGAAGCCGGCCCACGCCTTGGCGGCATTGTCGAAACCCACCGCGAAGATGGCTTCGTCATCGAATGCGGCCCAGATTCCTGGGTCGCGGAAAAGCCGTGGGCCCGGGAACTGGCCGTCGAACTGGGCCTTGGCGACGAGATCCTCTCTTCCAACGACCACAACCGGCTCACCTATGTTCTGCAGAACGGCACGCTGGTCCCCATGCCTGAGCACATGCGTATGATGGTGCCGCAAGGGCAGCCCGGCATGGACGCCCTTCTGGCGTCGCCGCTCTTCACCGACGAGGCCAAGCGCGCCTATCTGAACGAGCCCTCGCGCGCCGCCGAACTGAAGTCCTATGCTGCCGCCCATACGCACGACGACGAGTCCGTCGCCAGCTTCGTCGCCCGTCACTTCGGGCAGGAGGTGGCCGACAAGCTCGCCGCTCCCCTGCTCTCCGGCGTCTTCGGCGGCAGCATTCACAAGCTCTCGGTCAACGCCGTCATGGCGCCGTTTGTCGCACTGGAACAGGAGTTCGGATCACTGATCACCGGCCTGGCCTCGCGTCAGCGCAAAGG
The DNA here is from genome assembly GCF_025685395.1 of Terriglobus tenax. Lineage (NCBI taxonomy): Bacteria > Pseudomonadati > Acidobacteriota > Terriglobia > Terriglobales > Acidobacteriaceae > Terriglobus > Terriglobus tenax. The sequence goes on from NZ_JAGSYA010000004.1 coordinate 1,317,197, forward strand.
TGTTTCTCTTTTCGCTTCTCTGCGCAGCGGGCTCGGCAGCATCGTCGAACGCATGGCCGCAACGCTCCCCGAGAAGAGCATCAAACTTCGCGAAAAAGTGCTCGAAATGGAGCAGAAAGGGCCCCTGTGGAGCATCAAAACCGCGCATTCCGAAGAGCTTTTTGACGCCCTTCTGCTGGCCACGCCGCCCCGGCAGGCGGCATCACTACTCGCCCCCGTGCTGCCGGAAAGCCGGCATCTCCTGCCGCAGCACGCAAGCTCGGCCATCATCATCGCGCTCGCCTTTCGCGATCCCTTTCCCCTGCCGCACGGTTTCGGTTTCCTGGTGCCTGAAGGCTCCAGCGAAAGCCGTTTACTGGCCGCCACCTTCGTCGACCAGAAGTTCCCCAGCCGCGCGCCCGCCAATGGCCGTGTTCTGCGCGCATTTTTCGCCGACCAGGACATGATGGACCTGCCGGACTCCGTGCTGGTGCGGCTTGGGCTGAACGAGCTTTCTTCGATTCTCGGCCAGCCGCTGCCGGAACCAGCCATCAGCCTCGTCCGCCGCTGGCCTGACTCGCTGCCGCAGTATGAGGTTGGTCACCGCGAACGGATCGCCACGCTGGAAGCAAAGGTTGCCACGCTGGGCGTGCTACGGCTTCTCGGCAACGGCTATCACGGGGTCGGACTGCCGGATCTTGTGCGCCAAGCAGACGAGGCTGCCCAATGGGCAGCCTCTGTCTGAAAAGAGAACCTGGGTTTAGCGCAGGTCGATCTTCAGCACCATCGGGAAGGAGTAGGCTTCGCCGTTCAGCAGACCGGGCTGGTAGCGCAGCTTGGAGACAGCATCGGCAACCTTGGCCGAAACATTCGCGCTGGCGCCCTCGACTGCGACGTTCTGCGGAATGCCCTTCTCGTCCACCGTGAACTTGGCAACCACCGGCTGGGCGGAGGTAAGGCCGACGAAGATCGAGCGGTCGATATCCGTGATGCGCTTCGGCGCGATGATTCCGCTGAAGGTATGCACCTTCGGGGCCACCGCTGCAGCGGCCATCATCTTCGGAGTCTCGGCACGAACCGAGCTCTGCTGGGCGTGCATGAGAGTGGGAAGAACGAACAGGCTAACTGCAATAAGCTTACGCATCATAATCTCCTTGAAGAGGTTAGGTGTGAAGGTTGAGGGTGGACAAGAACCCGGCTTACAGGGGCCCGGCTTACTTCAGGTTCAGCGAGAGAGCGACAGGAAACGCGACCTTTTCACCGTGCAGCGAACCCGGCGCATAGCGCAGAGCCGAAACAGCTTCGATGATCTTGGCGTCAGCCGAGGGGCTGACCGAGCGCTCCAGGGAGATGTTCTGCGGCACACCGTTGGTGTCGACCGTGAAGTGCACCGTCACCACACCGGCGGCGGGCAGGGCCGCAACCTTTGCGGCGTCCAGCTGGTTCTGACGAACCGGGGGAACCAGGGCGATGGCGGCGGTGACCGGCTTGGCTACGCCCGTAACCGCGGCAATGGCTTCAGGAGCAGCGACACGGGCCAGAAAACCTCCCGAAATCGGCATCAACTGGGCGTTGGCGGCGACGGAAACGAGGGCGATGCTGGCGGCGATGAGCTTCTTCATTGTACTGACTCCTGATAAAAGGTTGTTGGTTGCCGAAACCAGAATGATATAGAAGCGATACTGTTGTCAACTAATTTTTCAAAATAAATTTGAAACGTTTCATTTACACCTGAAATCAATCACTTACGAAACAGCAGGAACTGCGCCGACTACGGCTTTCTCAACACCATACGTCTGCTTAAGAACATTAAAATCCAGTGGTCAGACCTCTCGGGAGCCATAAGCGCACCCGTAGGCCGCCCAAACATACAAAAGCCTCGAGCGCACGGTGCGTTCGAGGCTTTTGGTGCGCTTTTGTCGATGGGTTACGGCTTCGGCTTGGCGACAGCAGGCGTGTGCGCCGCCTCAACCTCGGTCTTGAACTCCATGAACAGAGTCTGCAGCTTGGGCTGCATCTGCTGGAAATGCCCCTGGGCAATTGCGGACGACTTCGCAATGATCTCCGGGGTCTTTTCGATCATGGCCTGCCCTGCGGGCGACTTGTAGAAAGCCAGAATGCCGTCTACCTGCGCCTCCGTATAGAGGCTGGCATACAGATCCACCAGTTCGGGCTTCATCGTCTCCCAGCCGGACTCAGCTTTGAAGGTCGCCAGCATCTTGCCTTCAAAGCGAGTAAGAATCTCCCTGTCCTTCGGCGTCATCTTGGATGAATCTTCAAACAGCGACATGGCCGCCTGTTCGCCCTGCTTCATGCCGTTCTCCACCATCGTGTTGAAGACCTTGTCCGACTTGGTCACCAGCAGGATCTCTTCGACCTTGGCACGCTTTGTGGCATCGTCCGCACGGGAAACGCCAGGCATGGCCAGCAGAAGAACGGCTGCTCCGAGAAATAATCTACGCATTGATTTACTGCTCCTTCTTCTGGTCCAGCGGTTTACGGGCAAAGTAGTAGAGCGAAAACGCCAGCAGGCCAAAACCGATGACCGAGACCCAGTCTTTGTGGAGGGCGTTGGTCTCCGGGAAGCGCCAGATGGTGGTCTCCTGCAGGTTCTCATAGAGCTTAACGCAGACGCCCAGCAGGCCGACGATGCCGCCGGCGGCGATCAGACCTGAAGCATAGAGCGAGCCCGGAGAGATCTCCTCCGAGGCCAGCTCATCACCCGGGATAGCGTTCGCTGCACGATGCTTCTCCAAAGCGCGATCGACCATCCAGCGGACAACACCGCCGACGAAGATAGCCAGCGTCGTTCCGATCGACAGGTACGCGCCGACGGCAAAGGTCAGCGAGCGAATGCCGAGCAGTTCCACCACGATGACCAGCGCGACGCCCAGCAGCACCAATCCCCAGGCCAGCTTGCGTGACAGGATGCCATTGATGACCGTGGCCATCAGGCGGCCCTGCGGTGCGGCGGCTTTCTCGCTGCCAATACCCTGCACCCACTGCACCTCTGCCAGCCCGGTGGCCGGGTTGTAGAGATACTTGCCGTCTTCGAGCGTGGACGAGCCGATGGCATTCAGCAGGATATAGCTCTGCGTTCCGTCAAGCGCCTGCTTGGATTGGTGACCCTGCTCATCGTGGCTGGTCAGCTCAATATGACTGCGTGTGAAACTGCCATTGCTGGTCACGCCCTCCGGCAACGCGGCAAGATTCAACGCGCGTGGTGCGGGCATCTTCTGAAAGGTCTCCAGACCGGTATTCATCGCATTCAGCGTCGCTCCAATCGAGAAGACCGAGACGATGACGCCGACCATAATCGCCACCTGCTGCTTCCACGGCGTGGCGCCGATCAGGAAGCCAGTCTTCAGGTCCTGCGAGGTGTCGCCCGCATTCGAGGCCGCAATGCAGACGATGCCGCCGATGGTGATGGCCAGCGCACCGAAGGCCGGGGCCGTCCATCCCTTGACCAGGAAGATCGCGGCTGTGGCCATCAGCGTGGCAATCGTCATGCCGCTGACCGGGCTGGCCGACGAACCGACAATGCCGACGATACGCGCCGAGACCGTGACGAAGAGGAAGCCGAAGATCACGACGAGAACCGCAGCAGCGATATTGGCGAAGAGGCCTACCTGCGCTCCTGGTACAGGCTTGAATTGCAGAAATGCAACCATCAGCACCACCAGCGCGACTGACCCCAGACCAACCCACTTCATCGGGATATCGTGCTCGGTGCGACTGGCCTTCTCCTCCGCCGAGACAGACGATGCGCTCCCCTTCTTCCGGAAACCTGCCGTCAGCGCGCTCACAATCGTCGGCGCGGTACGCAGCAGCGTAATCAAACCGGAGCAGGCCACCGCTCCCGCACCCATCGGCCGTACATAGGTGCGCCACAGGTCTGAAGGCGACATCTGCATAATCGGCACCGTGCCGGGATAGAGCGGCCCCGGCAGGTGTCCCCCGAAGAAGACGATGGCAGGCATCAGCACCAGCCAGCTGAAGACGCCGCCGGCGAGCATGATGGCCGCGACGCGGATGCCGATGATGTAGCCGACGCCGAGATACTCCGGCGTAACGTCGGCACGAATCGCCGAGCCGCGCAGCAGGTGCTGTTCGCCGTAATCCGGCTGGTAGTTGGGCGTGCCGGGAAAGAGGCCGAAGAGGTTCTCGTTCTGGAAGAGCGTGTAGAGGCCACCGAGCCCGAGCCCGAGGAAGATGCGCGAGGCGAAGCTGCCGCCCTTCTCGCCCGCAATCAGCACATCGGCGCAGGCCGTGCCTTCGGGATAGGTGAGCGTGCCGTGCTCTTCCACAATCAACTGCCGACGCAGCGGAATCATGAAGAGCACACCGATCCATCCGCCGAACAACGCCAGCGCGAAGATGCGCGAGGCCTCCAGGTCGAAGCCCAGGAAGATGAGCGCGGGCAGCGTAAAGATCACGCCCGAGGCGATGGACTGCCCGGCATTCCCGGTAGCCTGCACGATGTTGTTCTCAAGAATCGACGAGCGTCCAAACGCCCGCAGAATCGAGATGGAAAGAACCGAAATCGGGATCGACGCCGCAACGGTCAGACCGGCCTTCAGACCGACATACACGGTGACCGCGCCAAACAGCACACCAAAAAGCGCGCCAATGATCAGCGCGCGGAAGGTGAGTTCGGGTCGGGTTTCATTGGCGGGAACAAAGGGGCGGAAGTTCTCTAGGGCCATCGGCGGTCAATCCTTGTCGTGAGGAGGAGTGTATCAGCGTGGCCGATGGAAGAGATCAGAATTGCTGATGGAGCCAGAAGGCGCATTCTTTGTGTTTCTTGCGGATATGTCACCCCGGCCGCAGCAGGAAACCGCAGTGTGTCCTGCGCAGTGGAGTGACCCGCATTTCCCTCTCACCTCACTCAAATACAGGTCTCTCTGCTGCGCCCCTTCGGGGCTCCGGTCGAGATGACAGGGTGTTTTGCTGAAAGCAATTAGGGATCGAAAAGAAACCAGGGATGCCTTACACCCGCTCTGTATCTGCCAGCAAAGCCTGCACTCGCGCCGCCAGCTTTTTATCTTTCACCACGGCGGCGATCCAGCGTGGATTCTCAAACTCCTCGCCCGGCCAGTAGATGTTGAGGAACTCCCAGACCGTGTCCTGCACATTGTCATCCTCGTGTGAGACGCAGCTGACCTGCGGCAGTTCGTGCTCCACAGCATCTTCCAGACGCTCCATGGAACGCTCAAAGACCCCGCGCACACGGATACACTCCGGCCCCCACACACCGAAGTAGGCCAGCCCCTTGTTCAGCAGCTGCGCCGCCACCAGCTCGATCTCGCCGGAGTACACCTCGTCGGCATCCATCAACAGCAGGAGCACAAACGGGCGCGATCCGCGGATGGCCGCGGGCAGGCGCGCAATAGTTTCCACGAAGACACATTCAACCGGCTGATTCTGACTGCTCACCCGACCGAGTGTATCGCCGATGCCGGCACGGCAAACAACGTAAGGTGGAGGTATGCCGCTTACCCTCCAGGAACAGTTCGGACAGATCGACATCTACGTCTTCGACCAGATTCTCCGTGGCAACATTACCGGCGGAATGACGGTGCTGGACGCCGGCTGCGGCTTTGGACGCAACCTGGTGCACCTGCTGCGCGAGGGCTGCAGGGTCTTTGCCGTCGACGCCAACCCCGCGGGCGTTGACCATGTGCGCCGTCTCTCGGCTGCGCTTGAGACGGGCCTTCCGGAGACGAACTTCCAGGTAGCGGCGATTGAGGAGATGCCCTTTCCGGAAGAGTTTGCCGACGTCGTGATCTGCAACTCCGTGCTGCACTTTGCCCGCGATGACGACCACTTCCACGCCATGCTGGCCGGGCTGTGGCGTGCGGTCAGGCCGGGCGGCATGCTGTTCTGCCGGCTGGGTTCGCGCATCGGCATGGACTTTGAAGAGGTCGGCGAAAACCGCTATATCGTGGGCGATGGGCAGGAGTGGTTCCTGGTCGATGAGTCCATGCTGCTGGACTATACCGCGACCATGGAAGCCGTCCTGGTCGATCCCCTGAAAACCACCATCGTGCAGGATTACCGCTGCATGACCACGTGGGTGCTGCGCAAGCCACTGACCCACGCTTCCACACCGCATTCCCCGATACCCTAAGAGAAGTGCCTCGCTACGCTGACATCGCCCTGCCTGTCCCGCTGGACCGCCCGTTTACTTATGCGGTGGACGGCGTAGTCCCTGCCGTGGGCGCGCGGGTGCTGGTGCCCTTCTCCGGGCAGAAGCTGATGGGCGTGGTGGTGAAAGTGCACGACGACGCTCCGCCGCCGGAGATCGACACCAAACCCATCCAGCAGGTGCTGGACACCGAGGCTGTGCTCTCCGCCGAATTGATGGAACTGGCCAACTGGATCGCCGCCTACTACCTGGCTCCGCTGGGCGAGGTGTTGCGCGGCATGCTGCCGCTGATGGCCGAGGTCAAGCGCGACGTCACCTACCGCATTACCGAGGTGGGCCAGAAGATTCTTTACCAGGGTGCGGAGCTTGGCTCCTCGCGCCGCAGCAAACTTTCGCCCGAGGACCAGAACCGCGAGTACGCCGTGCTGAACCTGCTGGAGGCGGGCGAAGCCGCGCGGCCGGGGAAGATCCGCTCGGCCACCGGGGCAAACAAGGCGCTGCTGGAAGGAATGGTGCGCAAGAAGTGGCTGGTCCGCGAGACCGTCGCCGAGCAGCGCGACGCCCGGCGGCTGGAGAAGGTCGCCGTTCTCGTCCCTGACGCTCGCCTGCCCAAGCTGAACGATAACCAGATGCGCCTGCTGGCCGAACTTGCCGCCGTGGGCGGACGCATGAAGGTGGCCGACACCCGCGGGCTGCAGCTTCCGCAGACGACCCTCGGAACCCTGGTCCGCCGCGGGCTGGTCAGTATCGAAGAGGTGCCCGAGAGCTTCCACCTGAGCGGAGTGCATGTACCTGGCAAGAAGCACGCGCACGAGCACACGCTGAATCCGCAGCAGAAGGCCGCTGCAGACGCCATCATCGCCTCGCTGGATGCGCCTCCAGCCGAGTTCAAACCGACGCTGCTCTATGGCGTGACCGGCAGCGGCAAGACCGCCGTCTACTTCGCCGCCATGCAGGCTGCGCTGGACCGCGGCAAGGCCGCAATTCTGCTTGTGCCGGAGATTGGCCTTACGCCCGCCATGGCCGCGCAGCTTCACGCTGCCTTCGGCTCGCAGGTGGCGCTGTTGCACTCACAGCTTTCCCCGGACGAGCGCGCGGAGCAGTGGCACCGCATCCGCCGCGGCGAGGCTCCGGTTGTGGTCGGCACACGCTCGGCCATCTTCGCGCCTGCGCCCAAGCTGGGGTTGATCCTCGTCGACGAAGAACACGATGGCAGCTACAAGCAGGAAGAGACGCCGCGCTATCACGCCCGCGACACAGCCATTGTCCGTGCTCGGCTGAATGGAGCGGCCATCGCCATCGGTTCGGCCACGCCCTCGCTGGAGAGCTGGCACAATGGCCAGCGCGGCAAGTACACGCTGCTGCAGATGCCGGACCGCGTCTCCAACCGTCCGCTGCCGGAGGTTGAGCTGATCGACATGCGCGCCGAGTTCCAGCACACCGGGCAGGACGCTCTCTTCTCGCGCACGCTGCTGGAGGAAACACGCACAGCGCTAGACCGTGGGGAGCAGGCCATCATCCTTCTCAATCGCCGCGGCTACAGCTTCGTAGTCATGTGCCGCAGTTGCGGCGAGAAGATCGAGTGCCAGAACTGTGCCATCGCCATGACGTACCACAAACATGGCCGCGCCGATGACTTTGACGACCACGCCAAGGCAGGCCAGCGGCTGGAGTGCCACTACTGCGGCTTCCGGCGCACCGTGCCCTCGGTCTGCCCCAAGTGCCAGTCTGAGCACCTGTATTACCTGGGTGCGGGCTCGCAGCAGGGCGAGGAGAAGCTCATCGAGCTCTTCCCCAACGCCCGTATCGGCCGCATGGACCGCGATACCGTACGAGGCCGCGCCGACATGGAACGCCTGCTCACGCGGCTGCACTCGGGCGAGATCAACCTTCTGGTCGGCACGCAGATGATCGCCAAGGGACACGACATTCACGGCGTCACGCTGGTGGGCGTCGTGGGTGCGGACTTCGCTCTGGGGCTGCCGGACTTCCGCGCCGCCGAGCGCGTCTTCCAGTTGCTGACGCAGGTGAGCGGACGCGCCGGTCGCGGCGACAAGCCAGGACGCGTCGTGGTGCAGAGCTACCACCCCGACCACTACGCCATGAAGTTCGCCCAGCAGCATGACTACCACTCCTTTGTGCAGAAGGAGCTGCAGTACCGACGCTGGATGCACTACCCGCCCTTCACCGCACTGGCCAACCTGGTGATCCAGAGCGATGAGCTGGCACAGGCCGCCGGATGGGCGGCTGAGCTCGGCAGATTCGTGGAGAAGACACCGCTGCCGAAGGTCCGCATCATCGGCCCGGCCACGGCGCCGCTGTCGCGCATCAAGAAGATCTACCGCTTCCACTTTGTGCTGAAGTCAGAGAGCCGTGCCGCACTGGCGGAGGCGCTGCGCGCCATGCTTGCGCACGCAGAGACACAGCAGATTCCACGCGCGGCCATCATCGCCGATGTGGATGCCGTTCACCTGATGTAAAGGAGTAGGCTAGCCGATGACCTGCAGGTCTTTGCCGGGTTTGAAGCGTACGGCTTTTCCTGGAGTGATGCTGACCTCGGCGCCGGTGCGCGGATTGCGTCCGATTCCGGTCTTGCGGGGACGCACGTTGAAGACGCCAAAACCGCGCAGTTCAATGCGGTCTCCCGTGGCAAGCGCCTGTTTCATTGCTTCGAAGATCGTGTCCACCGCAGCTTCGGCCTTGGTTCGGGGAAGACCTGTGCGATCCACAATCCGCTGAATAAGATCCTGCTTGATCACCTGGGATTGCCCTCGCAACAAAGAAATTCAGAAAAAGGCCTTTGTGACAACGCCTTCTTTCCTGTGCTGATGGTAGAAAGCGTTGAAAAGATTGTCAACGCGCATACAGTCCCGTAAGATTGCCTTTTCCGGCACCATTTAATGCGCTGCCTGGTATCTGTCCCAAGGAGATTCACCCCAGACATGTCCATCAAGAGCGACCGCTGGATTCGGCAGCAGGCCATCGAACACGGAATGATCCGCCCCTTCAGCGAAAAGCAGGTCCGCGAGGGTGTCATCTCCTATGGACTGTCGTCTTACGGCTACGATCTGCGGGTCTCCGACGAATTCAAGATCTTCACCAATGTCAATTCGGCCATCATCGACCCGAAGAACTTCGATGAGCGCTCCTTTGTCACCGTTCAGGCGGACTCCGTCATCGTTCCGCCAAACTCCTTCGCTCTGGCACGTTCAATCGAGTACTTCAAGATTCCTCGGGATGTGCTCACTATCTGCGTTGGAAAGTCCACCTATGCTCGTTGCGGCATCATCGTCAATGTGACGCCCTTTGAGCCGGAATGGGAGGGTTTTGTGACCCTCGAAATCTCGAATACAACCCCTCTGCCGGCGCGTGTCTACGCCAACGAGGGCCTTTGCCAGATCCTTTTCTTCCAGTCGGACGAAATCTGCGAAGTCAGTTATGCCGACCGTGGAGGGAAATACCAGAACCAGCAGGGCATCGTCCTGCCGAAGCTCTAAATCAACGTTCTTTTTCTTTATCCCAGGCATTGCACGGTATATCCGGTCGTGCCCGCAGTAATTCGCTGAGCAAGCTCCTGCGTAACTTTAGCCCAAGCGTCCCTGTTGTCCATCCCAGGCGCAGCACAGCCCCTTTCGTGCCGCGCCCGCAGCACCTGTTGAGTAAAAATCTGCGGAAAATATGGCAAAAGAGTCCACGAACCACCCTTTCCGTCTGGGGCTGATGGCGACGGACCCGGTGCGCCTGGCCGGGCTTGAAGCAATCTTCGAGCAATCGAATATCGAGGTGGTACCGATCACCGTTCCGGGAAGCTTCCGGGAAAGCGATCTCTCCATCCTCATCATCGATTCGCAGGCGACCGAGCACCTGCTGGTGCTGCTGGCATCGCTGACACGCACCCACCCGGGGATTCGGATCGTTGTCCTGGGCCAGCATAACGACCCGGAATATATCCAGAAGGTCATCGGAGCCGGGGCTCGCGGCTACCTGGCCTATTCTGCCTCCGAACGTGACTTCCAGATGGCGATCGATGCCGTCCGCGACGGTTCCGTATGGGCGCCGCGCAAGGTGCTCGCAAACCTGATCAGCCATCCCTCGGGCGGCCGGCCGTCCTCAGATCCGCCGGAATTCACTCCGCGAGAGGTTCAGGTTCTCGAGTTGCTGACCGCAGGCCGGTCCAACCGCGAGATTGGCCTCTCTTTGCAGATTGACGAGTCAACCGTCAAAGCGCACGTCGGACGGCTGATGAGGAAGGTAGGGGTTGCGAACCGTATCTCCTTGACTATGTATGCGATGCAGCATCTCTTTCCCATCTCTGGACGGAAGAAATAGGTAACTTTTTCCTATTTACTTATCAGTAAACTTTTTTAGCACTTACGTCGACAGACCTCCGTACTGTTGCGCACACATGCGTAACCACGCACAGTAATCCAAGCAACACAGACCTGGGAGAAGCGGGGCTGACGGATACGGCACAAACCGGGTACGCAGCCCCCATTTTTTTGTCCCTTCATTTCCCCGTACAACTTCTGATTTCCCCCGTCCATCCATTCAATTAGACGAGGCGCATTCGCGCCCGAAAGGACGAACCAATGAAAAAGCTTGCAGCAGCACTGTGTGGGACGGTCATGACTCTGGCGCCGCTGGCACACGCCGCGGACACCTCAAAGGAAGTTGAGCGTTTGCAGTCGGCCGAGGGCGTGCTGACAGAGATCATGGCGACGCCGGATAAGTCGATTCCGCAGAGCATTCTTGCCAGCGCGTACTGCGTGACGGTGATTCCTTCGTACAAGAAGGCTGCCTTTGTTGTAGGCGGACAGTATGGCCAGGGCGTTACCACCTGCCGCACCGGCCATGGCTGGTCGGCTCCGGTCTTCGTCAAACTGACTGGCGGAAGCTTTGGCTTCCAGATCGGCGGACAGGCCACGGACCTGGTCATCATCGCCATGAACCAGAAGGGCATGCAGGACATGCTGAAGAATAAGTTCAAGATTGGTGGCGACGCTGCCGCTTCCGCCGGTCCGGTGGGCCGCAATGCACAGGCCGGTACGGACTGGAAGCTGAACGCCGAACTGCTGACCTACTCCCGTTCGAAGGGCCTGTTCGCGGGCATCGATCTGGAGGGTGCATGGTTTGAGCAGAACGATACCGACACCCGCGACTTCTACGGTTCGGCCATTCCGTTCGAGACCATCCTGAAGGGCAACACCCCGGCCCCGTCGGCGGCTCAGCCCTTTGTACGCACCGTAGCCAAGTACTTCGTAACCTCAAAGGCCGCTCAGTAACCCGTCCTCTTTCAGGAAAAAGGCCGCCCTTTCGGCGGCCTTTTCTTTTTGCGAAACAAAACAGCATGACTATGATGGAACATCCTCACCCATGAGCCTGCCTCTGTCTTCCTCTGAGATCGACGAGAAACTCCAGCTACTGCTGGAAGCAGGGCAACGGCTGTCGACCGTCAACGAGGTCGAGGCGCTTCTGCAGACGGCGGTCGATGCGGGATGTGCTCTCAGCGGAGCGCAGACGGGGCTGCTTTTCTATTCCCCGCCTTCGGGAGGTGCCCCGCTCTGCGTCACCTCCGGCACAGCTCCTGCCGTAGAGGCTTTGCCAGCCTTCCAGATTCCCCAACAGGTTCTCCGTCTGGACGGCGGAGCATTTCTCTCAGAGCCATCCTGGATCCCGCCACAGCTCCTCTCAAAAAACTTCCGCAGCTATCTGGCGGTTCCCTTCCGGTCCTCGCCCGAGGCGGGAGCGGGCGTCTTTTTTTATGGCAGCGAACAGAATGAGGCATTCTCTGACCAGATGGAGACCTGCCTGGTCTCGCTTGCCGCGCAAACGGCAAGCGCACTGGAGATGGCACGGCTCCGCCGGCAACTCCAGGGACGGGAGAGCGAGGAAAATGCCCATGCCAGGCACCTGAGCGAACTGGCGGCAATTGTAGCCAGCTCCGAGGACCCGATCCTCAGCAAAAGCCTGGATGGCGTCATCACCAGTTGGAATGCTGCAGCAAGCCGCGTCCTGGGCTACACCGCGGAGGAGATCGTCGGCCAGTCCATCCTGCAGCTCATCCCTCCGGAACTGCATACCGACGAGGCCATCATCCAGAGCAAGATCCGGAACGGGGAGCGGCTGGAGCACTTCGAGACGGTCCGCTTGACGAAGAATGGAGATCGTATCGATGTTTCGCTCTCGGTCTCTCCTCTCAAGGACGAGACGGGAAGAATCGTCGGCGCCTCCAAGATTCTGCGCGACATCACGGCACGTAAGCGGATGGAACAGTCCCTGCTTCAGGCTGAAAAAATCGCCGCCACCGGGCGCATGGCAGCCACCATCGCGCATGAGATCAACAACCCCCTGGAGTCGGTCATCAACCTGCTGTACCTGCTGCGGCCCATGATCGTGGACCCGGACGGCATCGGATATCTGGATACGGCCGAGTTGGAGCTGGCGCGCGTCTCCCATATCGCCAAGCAGACCCTGGGCTTTTACCGCGAGCACGCCTCGGCGAAGCCGGTCTCCGTGGCGGAACTGATGCAACATGCCCTGCGCGTCTACGAGCCCCGCTGCCAGGCATTCTGGATCAAGGTTGAGCAGCACATTACGTCCGAGCGGAAGCCGGTTTTGCGGCAGGGCGAGATGCTGCAGGTCATCTCAAACCTGATCACCAACTCGATCTACGCCATGCCAAACGGCGGTACCCTGCGCGTCTCCGTCAAGGACACCCCGGAGCCCGGCGATGGCGTGATTTTCAGCATTGAGGACACCGGGACCGGCATTGCTCCGGAGAACCTGGAGCGCATCTTCGAGGCATTTTTCACCACGCGCAGCACCATTGGCACCGGCATCGGCCTGTTCATCTCCCGGCAGTTTGTGGAAGGCCACGGGGGCCGGATCAGCGTGACCAGCAGCACGGACAAGGACGCCCACGGAACATGCTTCGAGGTCTTTCTGCCACTCAGCCCTCCGTCTGAGGCATAGGCCGGTAGCGCGCCCCGTCTTCCCCATCTAAACTGTTGCTTTGGCAGCAGACACGCTCAAACCCGTTACCTTCCGTCACCGGCTGGAGTTCGCCCTGCTCTGGGTGATGGTCTCCAGCCTGCGCATTCTTCCGCGCTCCCTGGCGCGCATGGTCGGAGCCGGCATCGGCGCTATAGCTTTCCACCTGCTGGGCCGGCTGCGCAAGACCGGCATGCGAAACCTTGAAATAGCCTTCCCGGCCATGCCCTCAGCCGAGCGTGATGGCATCCTGCGGTCGTTGTACCGCCACCTCGGCTGGCAGATGGCTGAGTTCTGCCAGATGCCCGGCTACACGTCCGAGTATGCCAGCACCTTTATCCGTTACGAGGGCCTGAACAACTACCTGGACGCCCGCGACAAGGGCCGGGGCGTGCTGGTCATTACCGGCCACCTGGGCGCGTGGGAGCTTTCCAGTTACTTCCACTCGCTGCGGGGCTTCCCCATGGCCATGGTCATCCGGCGGCTGGATAACCCGCTGGTCGACAGCTTTGTGAACGGCATTCGCTGCCTGCACGGCAACCGCGTCGTCCATAAGGACGACTCCGCGCGCGGCCTGCTGCGGGCCATGCATCAGGGCCAGACGGTCGGCATCCTGATGGACACCAACATGACGCCGCCGCAGGGCGTCTTTGTTCCCTACTTCGGCACACTGGCCTGCACCGGCGCCGGCCTGGCGCGCGTGGCTCTGAAGACCAACGCCGCCGTGGTGCCGGGCTTCCTGCTCTGGAACGATGCCGAGAAGAAATACGTGCTGCACTTCGGCCCGGAGGTCGAGCTGGTACGCACCGGCGATGATGAGCTGGACGCCATCGCCAACACCGCCCGTTTTACCGCCGAGATTGAGCGCTATGTGCGTGAGTATCCTGACCAGTGGCTATGGGTCCACCGCCGCTGGAAGACCCGCCCTGAGGGTGAAGCCAAGCTCTACTAGCCCCCTCCCGTCAACGCCTCTCCTTAGGCCTGGATCGCCCGACGATCCAGGAAGTGGAACTGGACCAGAAAAGGCTCCACTGAGGGACTCTACAAAGGCACCAAGACAAAGTAAGTTGGTGGACAGAGGAAGTCGACATGTTTGACCTGTCACAACTTGCGGAAAAGATTACGGCCTCCGGCTGCCCCACATTTGCCTCGGCGGAGGAGGGTCCGGGAGAGATCCGGCGTGTCTCCGCGATCTTCAGCGCCACCCCCAATGCCGTGGTCTTCGCCAGCGATGAAAAGACGCTGGACACCGCCCTGCGCTCCGCAGCGGGAGCCATTCTTACCCGGCCCACGCTGGCCAACAACATTACAGACCCCCGCATTCTGCTGACGAAAGACCCCCGGTTGGCGTTTGCCTACGCGGCACGGCATCTCTCCGCACCAGTGCAGGCCGGGATTCATCCCACGGCGATCGTCCACGAGTCGGTCATCCTTGGCGCACGGGTCAGCATCGGCGCCTATGCGATCCTGGAGGCCCGCGTCACCCTGGGGGACGACTGCGTGATCGCACCCCGTGTCACCATCCATGCGGACACAACACTGGGCGCGCGCTGCATGATCCAGAGCGGCGCCGTGCTCGGCTCGCTGGGCTTCGGCTATGCGCGCTCTTCCTCCGGGAGCTATACGCTGTTTCCGCAACAGGGCACGCTCACGCTGGAGGACGATGTCGAGGTCGGCGCCAACACCACCATCGACCGCGGAGCTCTGGAAGAAACACGCATCGGCAGCGGCACGAAGATCGACAACCTGGTCCACATTGGCCACAACTGCCGCATCGGAAAGAACGTCGTCATTGCGGCGCAGACCGGCATCTCAGGCAGCTCCGTGATCGAGGACGGTGCCATTCTCGGTGGACAGGTCGGCATTGGCGAGAAGGCTACCGTCGGACCCAACGTCATTCTTGGCGGAGGAGCCGGCGTGCTCTCCAACAAGAAGCTGCATGGGCCCGGCCAGGTCTTCTGGGGACGGCCTGCGCAGCCATTGAAGCAGTATCTTCGCGACCTGGCGAAGCTGCGCAAGGATTAGCCATGCTGGTGGTCGTCGGCGGACACACGCGCAACATCGGCAAGACCTCCGCCGTCTGCGAGCTGATCCGCAGCTTCCCCGCCCAGGACTGGACAGCGGTCAAGATCACGCAGTACGGGCATAGCGTTTGCTCCGCCAACGGCGAGCCCTGCGACTGCCAGACCGCGGACCACACGCTTGCCCTGAGCGAAGAACGGAACGCAGAGACCGGCACCGACACCAGCCGCTACCTGGCAGCAGGAGCAGCACGGTCGCTCTGGCTGCGCACACGGCAGGGCCAGTTGGCCGAGGCCATGCCCCGCCTGCGTATGGAGCTGGCAAAGGCCGCCAACAATGTCCTGGAATCGAACTCCGTGATCCGCCTGCTCCGCCCGGACCTCTATCTTGCCGTGCTGTCACCCGGGGTCGTTGACTTCAAGCCCTCGGCGCAATATGTTCTGGATCGCGCCGATGCCTTTCTGCTGACAGAGCCTCTGCAGGAGCCGGCTTGGCAGGGCATCTCGCAGAGGCTGGTGCTCAGCAAGCCACACTTTGCCTACACGGCGGGCGAGCCATACTCCGCGGAGCTGCTGGCATGGCTGGCTTCGCGGTTAAACACAGAAGCGCCGCCCGAGGGCAGCGCTTCCGGACAAAGACTCAGTCTGCTCTAGTTGTCGAAGTTGGTCAGAGCGTCCATGAACGCAACATCCAGAACTGTTCCCTGGATGGTGATCTGGCTGTTGTTGATCTCGGAACCATCGGCGGTGTTGAAGGCGTGAATCTGGCCGCCATACGCGGTATACATCTTGTGCAGGCTCTGCACCCAGCACAAGCCGGTCAGGTCGCCGTAGTAGTACTGGTTGTAATCCTGGTTGGGATACTTCACCGTCGTTCCGGCGTTCTTATTCACCGAGGGCACAATCTGCACCGTGTTGGCGGAGCGGTCAAAGCGCGTCAGGCAGTTGTAATTGGCAGCCTGGGTCGCATTGCCGAGCGAGGACTGGTACGCACGCTCGCCGGTAGCGCACTTCTGCGAACCGATCCACAGCGTATTGTCGTCGCCAAAGAGCATCTTGGTGTGCGAACCGTCCGAGATGGAGTATTTGCCCGTCACCGTCTTCGTCGTCAGGTCGATGGTGGACAGGTTTCCTGTCCAGTAACCGTCTGAGAGCAGCTGCTGCCCGCTGAGGTAGAGCGTAGAGCCCCCCACCAGGGCAGCGGTCACGCCTCCGGGCACCGGCACCGTCTGGGCCACGTAGTTCGGCTCCGGAGTAACCGTGGGAATGTTGTAGATGGTCAGGTTCGAGAGGTTCAGGAAGCTGACGCTGGCGGTGGTTCCGCCGCACTCCGCACCGCAGTTCAGCACATAACCCTGGCTGCCGTCATTGGAGAAGTACACCCCCGTGGGGCGGTCAAACGATCCGGAGACCTGCACGATGCAGTAGGCCGGCAGCTGGTAGGGCTGGCAGTCCACCGCGCCCGGAGGCGCCGCCTGGTTGCTGTTCAGCTTCACCAGGCGGTAGATCGAGTCGCTGTTGCGGCGTGTAGCCAGCACCACCGTATTGCCCTGATTGACGAAGACACGGTTCACGTTCGGCAGGTTGAAGGAGTAGCTGGTCTGCGTGGAGCCGCGGATGACCATCTGCAGCTGACCTGCTGCCTCCTGCGCGGAGTAAACCGTCGACAGATCGGTAGAAACCTTGATGCCATCGGGCACCGAGGACAGGTTCGAGAGTGTTGCGGCCGCGCCGCTGCTCTGCTCCGTGCCATAGTTGATGGCCGCCAGGGAACCGTCGCCCTGTGAGTAGACAAAACCGGTAACCTGCTCCGGCAGATTCAGGATCGGGCTCGGCGAGGTGCCGGAGTACCCCTGAATGCTGTACGTGGAGTTCGCATCGAAAATATTGTTGCGAAGATCACGCTGCGCGTCCAGAATCTGCAGGCCGCCGCTGATCGTGCTGGAATAGGACGCCAGAACGCGATACGCAAACTTGCTCGGCGGAATCGGACGTCCGGCGTAGGTGTACTGCGGGAACTTGTAGTAGCGAACACCACAGGCGCTCAGCACCAGGGCCACAGCGGTCAGGGCTGCAAATACATACAACTTACGCTTCATCAAAGTAACGGACTCCAGCCCACCGCCCGGCGGTAGCAAACTGCGGTGAAAAACCGCCTGAACTTTTCCCCTAAGTATAAAGCAAGCGCCTACCCCCTTGCCCTATTCCCGCTACACTGGTACTTGCCTATCTGTCATGGTCGAATCGTCGGAATCCCTGCTCGAAACTCTGCTCGCCCCGGGCCGCACTGTTCTATGTGACGGAGCCATGGGCACGATGTTGTACGCCCGCGGCGTGTTTATCAACCGCTGCTACGACGAACTGAACATCTCCCAGCCGGAACTGATCCGCTCCATCCACGAGGAGTACCTCCAGGCGGGCGCGGAGATGATTGAAACCAATACCTTTGGAGCCAACGCCATCCGCCTGGCGCGCTACGGACTGGCTGACAAGGTGTCGGAGATCAACCACGCCGGCGTCAGCCTGGCCCGCAAGGCCGCCCTGCAGTCCGAGGAAAAAACCGCCACCCGCGCCTATGTTGCCGGAGCCATTGGCCCCCTCGGAGCACGCCTTGCCCCCAACGGCACCGTAACCGCGCAGCAGGCCCACGACGCATTTGCGGAACAAATTGCAGCCCTGGCCGCCGCGGGAGCCGATCTGCTG
Source organism: Terriglobus tenax (assembly GCF_025685395.1). Lineage (NCBI taxonomy): Bacteria > Pseudomonadati > Acidobacteriota > Terriglobia > Terriglobales > Acidobacteriaceae > Terriglobus > Terriglobus tenax. Next base: position 1,335,038 of record NZ_JAGSYA010000004.1, read on the forward strand.
ATCGCCGAGACCTTTCCCTCGGTCGCCGAGGCCGAAATCGTCATCCGCGCCGCCAAGGACCTTGCACCGCACCTGCCGCTGATCGTCATGGTGACCGTGGACGACAACGGCAACACGCTGGATGGCACCACAGCCGAAGAGACCGCCACCCGTCTGACCATTGCCGGCGCCAGCGCCGTAGGCTGCAACTGCAGCTCCGGACCCCACGCCGTACTGGACGTCATCGAGCGCATGCGCGCCGTGACCCACCTGCCGCTGGCCGCCATGCCCAACGCCGGGCTTCCCCGCGCCGTGGATGGCCGCAATATCTACCTGACCTCACCCGAGTACATGGCGAGCTTTGCCCGCAAGTTCGCAAAGGCTGGAGCTGTCTTCATCGGCGGCTGCTGCGGCACCACGCCCATCCATATCAAGGCCATGCGCTCTGCCCTGCGTGCGATTGACGCCCAGCTGACGGCAAAAGCCGGGGTCACCGACGCCGCACTGGTTCCCGTGCAGCCGCCCGCCTTTGCCGAACGTTCGAAACTGGCCCGTCTGATTGCCGAAAAACAGTTCGTCAATATGGTGGAGATCGTTCCACCGCTTGGCATCAACTGCAAAAAAGAGCTGGATGGCGCACAGACGCTTGCGAACCTGGGCGTTCACGTCATCAACGTGCCGGACTCGCCGCGCGCTTCGGCCCGCATGTCCGCGCAGTCGCTCTGCGTGCAGATCCAGACGAAGATCGGCATTGAAACGCTGATCCATGTCACCTGCCGCGACCGCAACCTGCTGGCCCTGCAGTCGGACATGCTGGGCGCATCGTCCATCGGCCTGAAGAATGTCCTCTGCCTGACCGGAGATCCACCGAAGCTGGGCAATTATCCGGACGCAACGGCGGTCTTCGACGTCGACGCGATCGGCCTGGTGAACATCGTCCGCAACCTGAACCATGGGCTGGACCTGGGCAAGAACCCTATCGGCGAATCGACCGGCTTTGCCATCGGCGTCGCCGCCAACCCCGGCGTCGCGGACGTGGACAATGAAATCCGCCGTTTTGAACTGAAGGTCGCCGCCGGCGCCGAGTACGCCATCACGCAGCCGGTCTTTGACCTGCGCCTGCTGGAGACCTTCCTGCGCCGCGTGGAGCAGTTCCGCATCCCGGTGATTGCCGGTATCTGGCCGCTAACCTCGCAGCGCAACGCTGAGTTTATGAAAAACGACCTGAAGGTCGCCGTACCGGACGAGATCATGCTTCGCATGCACAAGGCCGGAGAGGTGAGCGCCGACCACGCCCGCGCCGAAGGCATCAAAATCGCGCAGGAGATGCTGGCCCACGCCCGACCGCAGGTTGAGGGAGTGCAGGTCTCCGCGCCCTTTGGGAAATACGCCGCAGCCGCCAAGGTGCTGGAGTCCCTGCTGTAATTCGCCAGGGCTGGGCTTCAGCCGCGCCCTTGGGCGGTCGATACAATTAGGCTTTAGCCCCTGACGGTTTGCTTTGGATACCTCAGCGGCTAAAGCCGTCTCCTCACGGAGCAGCAACGGCATGGTTGAAGCCATGCCCTGATGGGAAGAATCATGCCGACATTTGAAGAAAATCTGAAATCGCTGGAATCGGTCGTCGAGCAACTGGAGCGCGGCGACCTGCCGCTGGAAGACTCGGTCAAGCTCTTCGAGCAGGGCATGTCGCTCTCCGCCGCCTGCAAGCAGGACCTGGAAGCCGCCGAAGGCAAGCTGCAGGTGTTGATGAAGCAGCAGAACGGCAAGCTGGAAGCGAAGGATTTGAGCCTGGAGTAAAGAGCAATTTGTCATCTTGAGCGAAGCGAAGGATCTGCTGTTTTTGCAGAATCTCTACCTCCTCCACCTTGCACCCCATGCCTTACACCCCTGAAACTATCTGCATGCCAACCCAGGACGAGCTCAAACTTCAGGCCGCGCAGCGCGCACTCGACTTCATCGAACCCGGAATGGTGGTCGGACTCGGTTCCGGCTCCACGGCGACTCTGTTCATTAAGCTGTTGGGCGAGAAGGTCAAACAAGGTCTCAAGATTCGCGGGATTGCCTCTTCCGAAGACTCCGCCAAACTGGGCGCGGAGTTGGGCATCCCGATCATCGGCTTTGACAAGGCCACCGAGACCGATGTGACCGTCGACGGTGCTGACGAAGTTGCTCCCGGTCTGGCGCTGATCAAGGGTGGCGGCGGCAAACTGCTACGGGAAAAGATCGTCGCCTCAGCCTCGAAGAAGTTCATCATCGTCGCCGACGCCAGCAAGATCGTCCAGAAGCTGGGCAAGTTCAAGCTGCCGGTCGAGGTCATTCCCATGGCCGAGCCGCTGGTCACGGAGCGCCTGCGCGCGCTTGGCTATCCCAGCAGCATCCGCCAGGCAAAGGGCGGCAGCGGCAACTACATCACCGACGAGGGCAACCTGATTCTGGACTGCGACCCGATGCAGGTCGCAGACCCCGAGGTGCTGGCCGCCGAACTGGATGGCATGGTCGGCGTGGTGGAGCACGGCCTGTTCCTGGATATGGCGGACCTGGCGCTGGTTGCCGGTGCGGATTCGGTAGTGGAATACACGCCGGAGACGAAGTTCTAAAGAAACATCTGTCATCCCGACCGGAGCGTGGAACGACGAAAATTTCCGCTGCTCTGCGAGTATGATCGGTGCGACTCCTCCGTGAGGGGAAACGATGGCGCGAATCTTTCCTGAACGGCTCCACACTGGTTTTCTGCGAAATCGTCTGCTCCTTGTTCTCCTCTTTCTGGCGGGGGCAGCCTCGCTCTGGGCGCACCCCGCGCCCGGGAATCCGGCCCCTCCGTTGGAATCTCTGAAGCTGTTGCAAGCGCCAAAAGGAGCGACGGCCGGCTGGAAAAGCCTTAAGGGGAAGGTCGTGGTGCTGGAGTTCTGGGCCACATGGTGTTCCCCATGTGTGGCAAGCCTTCCGCATTTCAACCAGCTTGTGGCATCGCTCGATCCGAAGAAGTTTCAGTTTCTCTCCATTGATGATGAAGAGCTGAAACCCATTCAGACATTTCTATCCAAGAAGAAGATGTCCGGATGGGTAGGCGTCGACTCTTCCGGCAAGGTGTTCGAGCAGTATGGCGTCAATGCAAGACCGACAACCATCATCGTGGATGGGAACGGGAAAGTTGCTGCCGTCACACAGATCGAATCCGTCAGTACGGCCGATCTGCAAGCCGTGGCCGAAGGCAAGCATGTAGCCTTCAAGCCTGCGGTGGAGATTATCGAATCAAGCAGCGCCTCCGTCGCAGGCTCCGCGGTGCGGCCTTTGTTTGCGGTCTCGGTCAATCAGGCTGCTCCCGACGCAAGGTACTCCCAGGTCAATCACCCGCCTACGGGAACCGACTTCCTTGGCAATGATGCCGACGGCCTGCTCGCTACCGCCTTCAACGTATTCGAAAACCGATATGTTCTGAAGAGCCCACTGGCGGATGGGCGTTACGATCTCCACGTAAACTTCGTCGACGTGCCCGATGCCGTCAGCACTTCGGCGATACAGCAGGCCGTTCTTGCAGCGCTGCATCTACGGATCGAACCCCGGACCATGACGAAGCCAGCGTATATCCTCCGCACCACGAATGCCAGCAAACGACTGCTTAGCCCGTCGGCATCGACCCACGCCATGAAACGAGGCTACTGGCACCGCAACTTCATTCTGATGAACGGAACGATGAACGACCTGGCCTATGTACTGGCTACCGGGCTCGAGACCCCAGTTCTGAATGAGACTGGCATCAACGGCACCTTTGACGCACGCTTCAAAGTCGCTGCAGACGATGTAGACAGCCTGAATGCCACCCTCAAAGAAACTCTCGGTCTGGAACTTATTCCCGGATCACAGGAAATGCCGATCACGGTGTTTGAGGTAAGCCCGCAGATGGCGAGTACCCCTCTCGCATCAACACAGGTACAGCAGACCAGCCGATAAAGTCTCCTGATTCGTAAACGAATCAGGAGACCTGTCAGGTTTTGCTACGCTACTCGTCCCACCACCGGAGTTCCCTCCAGCAGCGGCTTCAGGGTGACGTGCCAGATGACTCCGGCGTCGTCCTTCAGCACTTCCAGCACCGGCACCTCCAGCTTTGCCCCGCTGCGTGCCGTTGCTTCCAGAACACCGGTTGCCCCCGGCGCGAACTCCGTCTGGCTCAGCGCAATCTGCCAGACGGACTGCCTTCCCTGCCGCGATGCTTCGCGGATCTCTGTAATCTCTGCGTCGAACATCAGCCCTTCAACATGCTCCTGAGTGCTTCTACTTCCGTTTTGCTGCCGATGGCCAGCGCCGTGCGCTGGTGAATGCCCTCGGGCTGGATATCGAGAATGCGGTCGGTGCCGTTGGTCGCCGCTCCGCCTGCCTGTTCGGCGATAAAGGCCAGCGGATTGGCCTCGTACATCAGGCGCAGTTTGCCCAGCGGAGTCTTTTCCGTCGGCGGATAGAAGAAGATGCCGCCCTTCAACAGCGTGCGGTGGAAGTCCGCCACCAGCGAGCCGATATAGCGCGAGCCATGCTTTGGACCGATTTTGCCCGACCGCATGTCATGCACAAACTGGGTATACACCGGCGCCGACTCTTCCAGGTACGCCTCGTTGACCGAGTAGTAGGGTCCGGCCTCGGGCATCTTCATGTTCTCCCAGCTCAGCACAAAGGCGCCGATGGTGGGGTCCAGCGTAAAGCCGTGCACGCCGCTGCCGGTGGTGTACACCAGGATGGTCGAAGGCCCGTACAGCACATAGCCCGCCGCTACCTGTTTAGAACCCGGCTGTAGCACGGAGCTATTGACGTCGCCCCACTGCGGCCGCTTGAAGACCGAAAAGATGGTGCCGACGTTCACATTCACGTCAATGTTCGAGGAACCATCCAGCGGGTCGAAGACAATGATGTACTTGCCCGTCTCACCGTCGCGGTTGTAGACCACCGGCTCGTCGTCTTCTTCGCTGACCAGCGCGGCCACGCTGTCGCGCAGGCCAAGGCAGTGCTCCATGGCGCGGTTGGCGTACACATCCAGCTTCTGCTGCTGCTCGCCCTGCACGTTGGTGTTGCCGTACGCGCCCAGAATATCCGTCAACCCGGCCGAGCGGATCTTCGCTTCGATCATCTTGCCCGCAAGCGTGATGCCGGAGAGCAGCCAGGAGAAAGTACCCGTTGCGTCTGGGAAGTTGGCCTGCTGTTGCAGAATGTGCTGCTGGACCGTGGTGATCATCGACTGCTGCTTCTGCGTCATGTTTTATTCGTTCCCTTTCTTCCCATGCTATCGCTTGCTTGATTCCAACGTGCCGCTACAATCTCAGTCAATATGAATCGCAGACACTTTCTTCTCTCCACGGCTGGAGTTGCGGCCACAGGTCTCGTCGAAGCTCCGTTATTCGCACAGGCACGCGGTGGTGCGCCGCTGAAGGGTCCCCTGCCGCCTGCGATTGCTGCCCTTACCAACCGCGTTACCGATGTAAAGCCAATCACGCTGGCCGAGCGGGAAGAGCGCGTGACACGCGCCCAGGCGCTGATGGTGAAAAACAGGATGGACGCCATCGCCATCACCGGCGGAACCACGATGACCTACTTCACCGGCATTCGCGGTGGCAACTCCGAGCGCATCTTCTCCTGGGTACTGCCGATCAAAGGCCCCAGCTTCATCATCTGCCCGGTCTTTGAAGAGGACCGCATGCGCGAGCTGATTACCGACGTTCCCGGCGGCGACAAGATCCGCTTCTATGTCTGGAACGAGCACGAGAACCCCTACGAACTGCTGGCCAAGGGCCTGAAGGACCTGGGTCTCTCCACCGGAAGCGTCGGCATTGAAGAACAGATGAAGTTCGCCTACGTGGATGGCTTTGCCAAGGCACTGCCGACCGCAAAGATCGTCAATGCGACCCCGGTAACAGCCGGCGTGCGCGGCGTGAAGACCGCCCATGAGCTGGAGCTGATGAAGCTGGCCAACGACATTACCTGGCATGTGTATGAAGCCGCATGGAAGTCGCTGACGCCTGGTATGACCACCCGCGATGCGTCAGCACTGATCTCCGCTGCCTACCAGAAGTGTGGCGTCAACGGCTTTGCGTCGGTGGAGACAGATGAGTTTTCCGCCCTGCCGCACGGCTCCGTTAAGCCGCAGACGCTGAAGGAAGGCTCGGTCGTCATGATCGACGACGGATGCACGGTCGAAGGCTACCAATCCGACATCACCCGCACCTTTGTGCTGGGCGGCAAGGCCACGGACAAGCAGAAGAAGGTCTTTGAGATTGTGCGCCAGGCACAGGCCGCCGCTTTGGCCGCCGCCAAGCCAGGCGCAGCCTGCGAGGCTGTCGACATTGCCGCCCGCAAGGTAATCAGCGATGCCGGCTTCGGCCCGGACTACAAGTACTTCACCCACCGCCTGGGACACGGCATCGGCATGGACGGCCACGAGTGGCCGTACCTTGTACGCGGCAACAAGCAGCTTCTGGCCGTGGGCAATACCTTCTCCGACGAGCCCGGTGTCTACATCAAGGGTGAGTTCGGCGTCCGTTTGGAAGACGACTGGGTCATGACCGAAAACGGCGGCGTCATGTTTACCCCCACCAGCAAGTCCATCGAAGAGCCCTTCGCCGTTTAGGCTTGAGGTTGTTTTTCCGTCACACCGAGCAGCGGCGCGGCGCATACGCGGTTACGGCCCTCGGCCTTAGCCGCGTAGAGCGCCATGTCCGCCGCAGCCAGCAGCTTGCTGCGGTCCATGCTTTCTATCCCCGTCGCCGTTGCCACACCACAACTCACCGTCGTCCACAAACCAACTTCCGGTTGCGGCACGGGCTGATTGGGTGCGGGTGATCCGGCCATCTTGATCAGCAGGCGCACGCGCTCGGCGACCTTGATGGCGGTGTCCAGATTTGTCGCCGGAAGCAACAACACAAACTCTTCTCCGCCATAGCGAGCGGCAAAGTCATCGCGTCCGCGCAGCGACTGCTGTACCAGTGTGGCCACGCGCTTGATCACTTCATCTCCGTACAGATGCCCTTGCGTGTCATTCACGATTTTGAAGTGGTCGATATCGATCATGACGACAGAGAGCGGCGTACCTTCCGCCGTGGATTGCCGCCACAGTTCCTCAAAATGCCTGTCGAATGCAGCACGGTTCGCCAGCCGGGTCAGGCCGTCCTGGTGCGACAGCATTTCCAGCTCACGGTTTGCCTCGGCCAGTTCAGTCGTCTTGAGCTCATTGCTCTGCTGCAGCAGATACGCAAGCCGCTCTTCGCGCTCCAGGCTGTAGGTGGCCACCAGCACCAGCGCCGCGGAGCAGGCCGTTACCGTACCCAGATGGATCTTGTCGACCAGGTCAAGGGAGGCATTGAATCGCAGGAAGGCCACGGATGTGGCGATACATGCCAGCGTGCAAAACAGCGAATAGAGCCACCGCAGCCGCATGACAACATTGGTGCCCAATAAAATAAGCAGCAACCCTACCTGCAGATTCGCCGTTACAACATCATCGGCATCGCGATAGAGATAAAACATGGTGCCGGCCGCGGCACCCGCCAGCATAATGATGGTTGCTCCCCGGACAATACGCGGCGGATTCGCACGCACTATGCGCGCGGTAAAGAATGCCAGCACGGGAAAGATGACGATCCGCAGGACAAGCGAAGCCATAAAGCGGTTGTGAATGCTGTGATAGTCGCTGAAGATGAACATGGCATTCAGCACCGCCATCAGCAGCATCGCCTGAGACAGACGTTTGGAACGAGCGGGCGAGACATCCGCCTCAAACTGCTTTTCCAGCTCTGCCGGAAATTGCAACCCGACAAATCGGTGCGATCTGAGAGAAACGATCTGCTGCTGCAGAAGATTGCTGAACGAATTGGAAGCAGCCGTTCTCACGTCACTTTTACGGTAGACGTGTAACTTACTGGTTCCTATGACTCTTCAGGGGGATACTCGTTACCTTTGGTATCAGACGGAAAAAGAATCCGGTCAGATCTCCATGGCGTACTGGCTGGAGACATAGCCCGGCGTAAGCGCCTTCGGCTCCGCCGCCAGATCCAGGATCAGCCGTTCCAGCACCAGCCGCTTGTCCGGCGGGCTGGAACGCAGCTCAAGGTCGGCGCGGGCGATCAGTCGCAGGGCCCGCGTCAGTTCGCGACGCGTCTTGTAACGGCGCGCCTGCCGGATCAGGTCATCGGCGGCAAACGGCGGCATGCGGAAGCCCTGCCACAGCGCCTGCCAGATGGCGCGTGAGTCGCGCACATTCTTCTCCAGGATAATCAGCATCTGGCGGAAGGTACGCGCCAGCATATACAGGTGGCCAATGGCCGAATCCTCGCCGCCGTCCGACGCATTCAGCAGCCCGTGCAGCAGAAGCAGTGCCTGCGCGCGGTCATGCCGCGAGATGGCGTCAGTCAATTCGTACAGCGACCGCTGCTTGGCAGCCAGCACCTGCGTCTCCACGTCCCCCAGCGTCACGCGGCCCTTGCCAAGGGTATAGAGCAGCAACTTCTCCACCTCGGACGCGATCAGCATCATGTCCGCTCCAAGCGCGTCCACCAGCTCACGGGCGGCGTCCTGCTCAAAGTTCGTCTGCTGCTGCGTGGCATGCTCCATCACCCAGCGGGCGGCGTCGCCCTCTTCCACGCGGGCCAGTTCCACCACGCCGCACCAGTCGCCCAGCGTCTCGCGGATGCGGTCAAACCGCTCCTTGTCCTGGTAATCCATCTTGCGCAGGTCGGCGGGAATACGCAGGTGATCCGCCACAAACAGGATCAGTGCCTGCGGGTTGGGTGACTTGAAATAGGCATCAATCGCCGCAAACTCGTCCTTTTTGGCGCCGCGCGTGTACAGGTTCTTCAGGTTGCGGATGAAGATCACCTGGAAGGGAGCCATCAGCGACGGCGTTCGCGCAATATCCAGCGCGTCAAAGATCGTCGTCTCGGCCAGGTCCAGATCGTGCAGGCAGAAGTCGCGCAGGTCACCCGGGACAAACTGCTGCAACACGGCCTTGCGGGCGCGCTCCAGCAGAAAAAGCTCGTCGCCGACGAGGACATAGCCGGGCTTCGGATCCGGCGAAGCAATCTCCGCCTGGAACCGGTCAACCGACTGAAAGCTGCGCAAACCTGCCATTCCCTTGATTCTCAATGGCCGGGAGGTGTTAATGCCGGTGGAAATCCGGGGACGAATCCAAAGAAGAACGTTGTTTTTCCCGCGATTGACGCTGTCTGCACAGCAGGTGGTGCAGTTCTGGAAATGCGCGAGGAAAAAGAGGAGGGAGCATTCGCCTTCCCATAGTGTCCACCCACGCAACGCTTGGATGGGTTCTGGAGCGCAGATTTTGCACGGACCGAACCCACCCTAACTGCGTGAGGGTGGGGCACCCGGGTGAGAAACAGTCTTGCGCACAGCCAAACGGTAAAATAGAACGACTACTCAGCATGAAGAACATTGCCATCCTCGGCTCTACCGGCTCTATCGGAACCAGCACCCTGTCCATCTGCGAGAGCTTTCCGGAGCGTTTTCGCCCGGTCTCGCTGGCTGCCGGACGCAACCTGGACGTCGCGCTTGCCCAGTGCCGGCAGTGGCGCCCGCGGCTGGTCTCCATGGCCACCGAGGAGCTGGCCGACCAGCTTACGCAACAGCTCCGCGCCGAGGGCATCACCGGCATCGACGTGCTGCATGGCACCGCCGGAACCATTGCCGTAGCCACGCTGCCCGAGGTCGACTTTGTCGTCTCCGCCATCGTCGGCGTCTCCGGCCTGGAGGCCACCTATGAGGCCGTCCGTGCAGGGAAAGACATCGGCCTGGCCAACAAGGAAGCCCTGGTCGCCGCCGGCGAGCTGATTATCGCCGAGGCCCGCAGAAACAACGTCGCCCTGCTGCCCATCGACTCCGAGCACAACGCCATTCACCAGTGCATGCGCGGCGGCACACCGGCCGAGGTGAAGCAGATCTGGCTCACCGCCTCCGGTGGCCCTTTCCGCAACACCCCGCTGGACCAGTTCGCCTCCATTACCCCGGCACAGGCTCTGAAGCACCCCACCTGGGTGATGGGACAGCGCATCACCATCGACTCCGCCACCATGCTGAACAAGGGATTGGAGATTATCGAGGCCTGCCGTCTCTTCGATCTGCCGCCCAGCAAGGTGCAGGTGACAATTCACCCGCAGTCGACCGTGCATTCGCTGGTGGAGTACGTGGACGGCAGCATCCTGGCGCAGATCTCGGTCACCGACATGCGGTTGCCGATTCTGTATGCCATGGCCTACCCGGAACGTATTCCGTCAGACCTGACCTTTGACATGAAGCTGTTGAGCCAGTTGGACTTCCAGCAGCCCGACTTCGCCCGCTTCCCCTGCCTGCGGTTAGCCTATGAGGCTGCCGAAGCCAGCCCGGCGCACTGCATTGCGTTGAACGCAGCCGACGAGATCGCTGTTGCAGCCTTCCTTGAAGGACGTATTCCCTTCCTGGGAATTCCCCGTACAATTGAATCCGTGCTCCAGCTCACCAAGCCCAGCCATCCCGCGTCCATTCAAGCGGTGCTTTCGGCAGATAATGAGGCCCGGCAGCTTGCACGCGAAGTAGCCCTTGGCCAGGCTGCGACCCACTGAGGACCCTCATAGATTCCCGATGACAACTCTTATTTATTTAGCCATCGTGCTCGGCGTTATGGTGCTGATCCACGAACTGGGTCACTTTCTCGCCGCCAAGTGGTGCGGTGTCCGCGTTGAGACCTTCTCCATCGGCTTCGGCAAGCGCTTGTTCGGTTTCCGCCGCGGCGATACGGACTACCGCGTCTCGGTGCTGCCCTTTGGCGGCTATGTGAAGATGGCGGGCGACAACCCCGGCGAAGAGCCCTCGGGCGATCCCGGCGAGTTCAATGCCCATCCCCGCTGGCAGCGCGTCATCATCGCCCTGGCCGGCCCGGTAGCGAACTTCATCCTCGCTTTTGCCATCATGGTCTTCGTCTTCCACTTCCACAACGAGGTGGACGAGTACATCTCCGGCCCGGCGCGTGTGAACTACGTTGCCAAGGGCTCCCCGGCTGAGGCTGCCGGCCTGCGTGGCGGCGACACCATCGTCCACTTTGACAACTCCGAGAACCCTGACTGGGAGAGCGTTCTGCGCCGTTCCGCGCTGAACATGAACCAGAACGTCGCCCTGAGCTACCTGCGCGACGGCCAGCGCGTGAATACACGGTTCAACGTAAACGTGGGCAAGGCCACCGAGTTCAACGGCGAAGCCATGCAGAGCCTGGGCATGATTCCGACCATGCAGGACTCGCCGATCGAGGTCAACGAGGTGGACGCTGATACCCCGGCCCAGCGCGCCGGTCTGCAGGCCGGCGACAAGATCCTGTCGATCGACGGCCAGCAGCTGCTCTCCGTTCCCGCGCTTCTGGCGTATCTGAATGACCAGTCCGGCAAGACCTCCACGCTGCAGATCCTGCGCAACGGCCAGACCATTACGACGCAGGTAACGCCGGAGATTGGCGACATTGGCAACGGCATCAAGAAGTACCGCCTCGGCTTCCGCTACGCCCAGCCGCCGCTGAAGATCTCGCAGCTCCCCTGGGGCGAGGCTATCGTTCAGTCCGCGCAGGAGAACTGGAAGAACTCGACGATGATTGTCGAGGTACTGAAGCGGATGTTCACCCACCAGGTCTCGGTCAAGAGCCTTTCCGGCCCCATCGGCATCGGCCAGCAGATTGGCGCCGCCGCCCGCGATTCGCTGTGGACCGTCTACCGCCTGATGGCGATGATCTCCATCAACCTGGGCATCTTCAACCTGCTGCCCATCCCGATCCTCGACGGTGGCATGATCCTGATGCTGCTCGTAGAGTCGCTCATTCGCCGCGACCTGAACCAGCAGTTGAAAGAACGTGTCTACCAGGTCGCGTTCGTCTGCCTGCTGCTCTTCGCCGCCATGGTCATCTTCAATGACATCTCCAAGCTGGGCTGGTTCGCGAAGCTGAAGCCGTAGTTGGATGCTGCGATAGTAAAGACAAAAGCCCCGGATCGCTCCGGGGCTTTCCTTTTAACTCACACGTCGCAACGCCTAACTCTCGTAGGTGGCGCGCAGCTCGTCCACAATAACGCGGGCGGCTTCGCGGGCCTGGTCTTCCTGGTCCGGGGGGAAGCTGATGGCGCCGACGCGGGCGTGTCCGCCGCCTCCGTAACGCTCACAGATCGCCGCCAGATTCACCAGCTTGTCCACCGGCACCTTCGTCCACGGATTGGTCCCCACGGCCACCTTGGTGCGGAAGCTCGACTTGCTCAGGCCAATGTTGTACACGCCCTGCGGGAACAGGTAATACGGGATGAACTTGTTGTAGCCCTCGGTGGGCTGGTCGGTGATGTCGAAGGTGATGACGCCCTTCTCGCAGGTCGCGCGCGAGTGGATCAGCTCAATGGCCGCACGGTGCTTGGCCAGCAGCGGCTCCAGCAGTTCGGCAATAAAGGGCTGCTCCAGGATCTGGTCCAGCGGCATCTCCGTCAGCATGGGAATCAGACGCGGGATCAGCGTGTCGTCCGTCGTGGACTCAATCACCATGGTCAGCCGCATGGCGGCTTCCTTCATGCCGACAGCAGACTCCGCGCTCTCGTACTTGGCGCCATCCACGATGTTTGCCCAATAGATCAGGTCCTTCAGGCCGCTGACATCCATGCCGAACTTCGTGCTGGCGATGTGCGCGATGAAGCTGGTGCAGGAGGTGTACGCTGGGTCAAAGAACTGTCGCATTGACTGCGAGCCGTCCTTCTGTCCAGCCTCAAACGCAGCCTGGTCATCCTTCGTCAGGAAGGCCGACTGGTGATGATCGAACCACCAGGTCAGCTTGGGCGAAGGCGAATATTTGAAATCGACGATGGCGTTCTCGTCGCCGGTGAACTCGTCACCGTCAAACAGCGCACCGGCGCGATGCACCAGTCCCTGGTAGCTGTACTCCGTCGCCGTGCCAATGCACTCGCGATGGAAGCGTGTGAACAGCGAAGCCGAGCACGCTCCGTCGAAACATCTGTCGTGATAAAAAACGCGGCAATTCAAAATACTGCGATGACCTCGTGGGGGAGCCGTTTTTACTGCGAAATTCTAAGCATAGTGATCGTGCCGGGGCTGTCAAGCAAGCTGCATGCCGCGGAAGATGATTCCGCGGGTGTGCGTAAAGCCCAGCCGCTCATAAATCGCGATTGCCCGGCTGTTGGCGGCCGAGGCGTGCAGATAGCTCTGGATGCCGGCTTTCCGGTGCTCCGCCATGACATGGCGAACCAGTGTGGCCGCGTAGCCTTTGCCGGTATGGTCAGGATGCGTACACACAGCACTGATCTCTTTCCATCCTGGCAACGAGACGCGCTCACCCGCCATGGCGATCAGTTGTCCCTCGACACGGATGCCGTAGTAGCTGCCCAGCCGCCAGGTCTGGGGCCGGAAGTAGCCGGGGAAGGCAACATCGGTCAGCGCCACCATCTCCTGCGCCTCAGCCTCACCCAGCGGAACGGCCTCCTGACTCCACACAGCTTCCGCCGGATCACCGGCGAAGTGCATCTGCACGCCGGGCAGGTAGACCTGCTCCACCAGCCCATCGACCGTGGCCACCTCGTCGCCGGTGATATAGACAATCTCTCCGGGGGACAACAGGTCGCGGAAGGCCGCCATGCAGGCCGGATCGCGCACCTCCGGCATCCCTCCAAAAGGAATCACAGCTGCCGGGTAGCGGCTTGCCAGCTTTCCACCGATGGCGAGCGGAGCGTTCTCCGTCGCCAGTCCGCTCCAGAAGGGGTTGGTAAAGTCCGGATGGCTCACAGGGTCGTCGACCTCCGCGCCTCGCTCAGGTCCAGTTCGCGTTCGATCCTGCGCAGCACCTCGTCGCCGATGCGGCCATCGTCGCGCAGCCGGATCAGCGCCTGCCGCTCGACCTGGATAGCACCGAGCGAGACCTCGCGGAAGTGCGCCGAGTGAGCGTGTTCGGGATCATCGCTGCCGCACTCCAGAATGGCTTCCAGGCGATGCTCGTACTGGTGCAACACATCGTCGTAGACGTGAACCATCTCCTGGTGTGACCGCGTCTTCTCTTCTTCCAGGAAAGCGATCGCTTCCTCCAGCACCAGTTTGCGGGCTTCGCTTTCTTCGCAGTCCGGGCCACTGCTGTTGCTCAATCCCAGCACCTGGATGAGCTTTGGCAGGGTGAGCCCCTGCAGCACCAGCGTGACGAAGATGACGGAGAAGGTCAGGAAGACGATCAGGTTCTTCTGGGGAATCTCCGCAGGCAAAGACAGCGCCGCGGCCAGCGCCACAACACCGCGCATACCTGTCCAGCCCACCACGAACGAGGACTTGAGCGAAGGGGGAGGAACCTGCTGCTTCAGGACAACGCGTCGCACAAAGTACGCAACCTTGGTTCCTGGGGCAACCCAGATCAGCCGCAGCAGGATCAGCGCGACGGAGAGGATGACGCCGTTCCGCACCAGTTCCAGCACGCCGTAGCCCTTGATGCCTGCCATCACGGTGGGCAGTTGCAGACCGATCAGCACAAAGACCAGGCCGTTGAGAGTGAACTCCAGCGTGTCCCACACGGCATAGGCCTGCATGCGTACCTGCGGTGAGAAGATGCGAGCCGCCTGCTGGCCCAGGTACAGGCCGCAGGCCACCACCGCCAGAACGCCCGAGGCCTTGACCTCTTCGGCTGCAAGATAGGCTCCATACGGAACCACCAGGCCGAGCGCAATCTCGACCGGGCCGTCCTCGATCCAGTGCTCCAGCTTGGTGAACAGGTAGCCGAAGAGCAGGCCAACACCCACGCCGCCGACGACAAGCCAAAGCAGGCGCAGAAGGCCCTCCGACACGGTGGGCACGGAGCCGCTCAGCATCAGATCCAGGCCAAACTCCAGCGCCAGGAGGCCGGTAGCGTCGTTCAACAGGCTTTCGCCTTCCAGAACGTCAACAATGCGGCGTGGCAGACCGAGCTTCTTGGCGATGGCGCTGGCTGCAATCGCATCCGTGGGCGAAACCACTGCTCCCAGAAGGATGCCGGCGCGCCAGTCAAACTCCGCCGGAAGCCAGCGGGCAGCCACAAAGGCCACGCCCACCACCGTAAAGCCCACCAGGCCAACCGCCAGCATCGCGATGCTGGTCAGGTTGTAGCGGAAGTCGCGCCACGAGGTCTGCCACGCCGAGGAGTACAGCAGCGGCGGCAGAAAGACCAGGAAAACGATCTCAGGATTGAGTGGGATGGCCGGAAGGTGCGGGATAAAGCTGAGCAACAGGCCGCCGATGACCAGCACAATAGGATACGGCTTCTGCCACCGCCGGGCCACGCCCGCGATGGAGGCCACGAAGGCCAGCAGAAGCATCAGCACGAGTTCGAGAGAGTGCAGGTTTCCGCCCATCTCTGCAGCATACCCGACTCGTTTAGACTCAAGCTGACCATGGACGCACCGGATCTCCAGGCCAGGGCTCTCTCCACGGAGCGGGCACGTCGAATTGTGAAGTACGTAGGCCTTGCCGCAGGCGTCGTTGTGCTTCTGCTGTTGCTCGCAACCGCTGGTTTGCGGCTGTGGATGTCGCATGCGCTGAACGCCAGCCTGCCCCAGACCGACGGCACGCTGCATGTGCGCGGCCTGAACAGCTCGGCCAAGGTGGAGCGCACGTCCACGGGGCTTCCAGTGATCCACGCCGCCAACCTGCACGACCTTGCCTTCGCACAGGGCTACGTCACCGCGCAGGACCGACTGTGGCAGATGGACATGCTGCGCCGCTACGCCGAAGGGCGCCTGTCCGAGGTGCTGGGCACCATGACCGTGGAGCATGACCAGGCCCAACATTATCTGCAACTGGGCGCAGCCGCCGATGCCGCCCTGGCCCACGTCGCTCCGGAACAACTGCAGCTTCTGAATGCCTACGCCGACGGCGTGAACGCTTACCTCGCATCGCACGACGGCAATCTGCCGCTGGAGTTCCGGCTGTTGCGCTACGAGCCGTCCAAATGGGCTCCGCGCGATTCCCTGCTGGTGGGCCTGTCCATGATGCAGGAGCTGGGCACCAGCTTCCCCACCAAGCTTGCCCGCGAGATCCTGACGGCGAAGCTTGCGCCGGAGCTCCTGGCCGATCTTTACCCCGTAGGGTCATGGCGAGACTACCCGCCTGCCGCGCCTCATCCGGACCTATCCGCTCCGAACCAGGAGATTCCCGATATTCCGCTCGACGAATCGCAGAGTGTCCTGGCACTTTCAGCCACGGGGCTTGAAAGCCTGCAGCACGCCCTGCACCCGTTCCGCTGCGAGGACTGCGTCTCCGGATCCAACAACTGGGTGGTCAGCGGAGCCCATACGGCCACCGGCAAGCCGCTTCTGTCCAATGACATGCACCTGGGCCTCGACATCCCAGGCATCTGGTACCAGGCTTCGCTGGAGTCTCCGGAGCTGCACGCGACCGGCGTAACGCTGCCCGGCCTGCCGTTCATCATCGTGGGCCATAACCAGCACATCGCCTGGGGCTTTACGGCTTCCCTGGCAGACGTGCAGGACCTCTACGTTGAAAAGCTGCGCACCTCTGCCGCCGACCCGAAGAAAAACGAGTACCAGACCCGCGAAGGCAACTGGCTGCCTGTCGCGACACGGCATGAGGTGATCCGCGTCCGTGGCAGCAAGGACCTTCCGCTTGAGATCAGCCTGACCACGCACGCCGGCATGGCCACGCCCGTCATCACGCCCATTCTCCCGAAGGAGAAGCGGCCCATCTCGCTGGCCTGGACGGTCTACGACCCGGTTATCACCGCCAGCCTGCCCTTCCAGGCGGTCAACCAGGCCACGAATTACGAGCAGTTCGTGACGGCCTTCCGCGGCTTCGGAGGGCCGGGGTTGTCCGCGGTCTATGCCGACGACCAGGGACATATCGGCTACCACGCCATCGGCAAGGTGCCGATTCGCGGCGACGCGCAGCACTCCTCCGGGCTTTCGCCGGTACCGGTCACCGACGGCTCTTATGAATGGAGCGGCTATGTGAGCTATGAGCTGATGCCGCAGGCGCTGGACCCCGATACCGGCGTCCTGGCTACGGCCAACGCCCGCATTACGACGGACAGCTCGCCCTATATGCTCTCGCTGGACTGGGAGAACCCTTACCGCAATGAACGCATCTGGAAGCAGCTTCTGCCCGGCAAGAACCTGAAGGCAGTCGACATGATGAAGCTGCAGATGGACATCTACTCGGACGGCGATCACGTCATCGCACAGCGGCTGGCGTATGCCATTGACCACTCCAACACCAAGGACAAGCGGCTGCATCAGGCCGCCGACCTGCTGCGCGTGTGGAACGGCAACATGGAGGCAAACTCCTCCGCGGCCGCCATCGTCACCGCGACACGCACCGCTCTGTGGCCCATGCTGTTGAAGCCGCTGCTGGGCAATGAGTGGAGACTGTACCGCTGGAACTCCCGCATGTTCGTCGAGGAGGAGCTGGTTACGCACACTCCCGCGCGCTGGCTGCCCAAACAGTACGCCAACTGGAGCGAGCTGCTGACCGCCGCCGTAGATCAAGGTCTGAAAGAAGCCCATGCTCCCGGCGACCTGGCCAAATGGAACTACGGCGCAACGCACCGCATTGACCTGCGGCATCCGCTGTTTGGCACCAACCGCTTCTTCCGCAAGCTGTTCCCGGCGCCCACCGGACCGGGCAACTTCCCCTTGCCCGGCAACGGCGTTACCGTGCGCGCAGGGTCGGCGACCTTCGGCCCCAGCGAGCGATTTACCGCCGACCTGGCCGACTGGGACAACTCCAACCTGAACCTGCCCGTTGGCCAGTCCGGCAACCCACGCAGCGTGAACTTCCGCGACCAGTGGACAAACTGGTATGAAGGCAAGCCGCTCACGCTGCCCTGGAGCCAGGTGAAAGCCCAGCACACGCTGACCCTGGAGCCATGACCGCAGATCACAGGAAGCAGCGGCTGATGCCCGTGACGGTAATTGCCGTCGCGGCGTTTCTCGCCGTTCTGCCGCTGGTGATCCATGGCTGCTCGTGCGGGCACGACTTCGACTTCCACCTGGTGAACTGGCTTGAGGTCCACCAGCAGCTGCTCCACGGCAACCTGCATCCGCAATGGGCTTTCACCGCCGCCTGGGGAGCAGGCGAGCCGCGCTTTGTCTTCTATCCGCCGCTGTCATGGATGGTCGGCGGCCTGCTCGGCTTCCTGATGCCGTACACGGTCGCTCCCATCGTCTACACCTGGCTCTGCCTGTTCCTTGCCGGTCTGACGGCTTGGCGGTTAGTGCGCACCATCACACCCTCCAGCCATCACACCCTCCAACTCGCCGTCGCCATCGCTTACCTGGCGAACCCCTACATCCTCTTCACCGCCTACGAACGCACGGCCTACGCGGAGTTGCTGGCAGCTGCATGGATGCCGCTGTTGCTCACCGCCATCCTGCGCGAGCAGCCACGATGGCTGGGGATCGCCATCCCCGTCGCCCTGCTGTGGCTCACCAATGCTCCGGCAGCGGTGCTGGGCTGCTATGGTCTGTTGATCCTCGGCCTTCTGAGGCTGCTGCTGTGGCCACGTGAGCAGCGGCGACAGACACTGCAACACTTCACGCTGGGCACCGTGATGGGTCTGCTGTTCGCCGCCTTCTACATCGTTCCCGCCGTAGTACAGCGCAAATGGGTACAGGCAGGCATGGCCGTGATTGAAGGGATGCGGCCGCAGGACAACTTCCTGTTCGCACACACCGCAGACCCTCCGCACGATACCGTGCTGTGGCAGGCATCCCGCATTGCCGTGGTGTTGCTGACGCTGAGCCTTGGGCTTGCGGCGGTGATGTTCAAAGACCGGACAGCGCGCCTTCTGGGAGCGGCAACGCTTGTCATCCTGCTGCTGCTTCTTCCGGTTTCAGGATGGATGTGGCAGCACGCGCCGCAACTGGCCTTTCTGCAGTTTCCGTGGCGCTTCCTCGCGCTGCAGCAGGCCATCGCAGCTGCCCTTCTGGCGCTGGCCGCGCCACGGTTAGCCAGCTTCCGATGGACGGCGTCAGCAGCCTCGCTCGCACTGCTGGCGGTAACCGTCTCGGTGGCCAACCACTTCTACCGTCAGGGCTGCGACGAGGAGGACGCTCCGGGAGCGCATATCACCTTATTTGAGCGGGGCGGCGGAGTTATACCCACCGACGAGTACACCGTGGTGGACGCCGACAACGACCTGCTGCAGCAGGACAATCCCGCATGGTGGATCGCGGCCCTTCCTGACGCTGCTCCGCCGGTCATCGGACCCGGCAACGAACTGCGCGTCCACATTCCCGGCATGCCGCCCCTCGCGGAAGACAAGACCTGGAACACCGAACACACGCGGCTGACCGAGCTGTGGCCGCGCTCGCAGTGGCTGATTGTGAACCGCCGCGCGTGGCCCGCGTGGGAGGCCAGCGCCGACGGATCTCCTTTGCCCATCACTCAGCGCGCCGACGGACTGATGGCTATTCCCGTGCCCGCCGGACCGAACACCGTGGAACTGAGCCTGCACCGTACGTGGGACCAGTACCTGGGCGCGGCGCTCACGCTGCTGGGGCTGGTGCTGGCTGCCGTCCTGTGGGCAGAGGCAAACCGGTTGGACTGCTGGGTGTGATGGCCTAACACCGTTTATCCTTGAAGCTAGCAATGTCTGTCGATACGATCCTTACCGAAGCCGTTACGCTGACGGATGCCGCGCTGGAGCGACTGCTGCCTGGTCCTGATGCTCAGCCGCATTCCATCCACCGCGCCATGCGCCACTCCACCTTTGCCGGCGGCAAGCGCCTGCGCCCCGCGCTGGTGCTGGAAGCCGCCCGCATGATCGCTGGCTCGCTTCCCGAAGGCATTGAAGACTGCGGTGCAGCCATCGAGATGCTGCACACCTACTCGCTGATCCACGACGACCTGCCGGCGCTGGACAACGACGACCTGCGCCGCGGCAAGCCCACCTGCCACGTCGTCTTTGGTGAGGCCATCGCAATTCTCGCGGGCGATGCCCTGCAGACCACCGCCTTCCAGTCGCTCGGCTTTTTGAAGTGCCCCGCGCCCGCCACCGTGCAGATTCTGCGCGAGGTCGCCATCGCCGTCAATACCGGCGTCGGCACGGACGGACTTGCCCCCGGCATGATCGGCGGCCAGGTAGTGGACATTGAGAGCGAGGGGAAAAAGCCCACCGCCGAACTGGTGGAAGCCATTCACCGTTCCAAGACCGGCGCCCTGATCACCGTCTCCATCGTCGCCGGTGGCCTGTATGCCGGCGCTTCAGCAGCGGACGTCGCACGCCTGCGTACCTTCGGCGAGAAGCTCGGCCTGGCCTTCCAGATCGTCGATGACGTGCTGGACCTGACGCAGGACTCCGCCCAACTGGGCAAGACAGCCGGCAAGGACGCCGCCACGGACAAGGCCACCTGGCCCGCGATCTACGGCATTGAAAAGTCCATCGCCGACGCCGACGCCATGATCCAGGAGGCCTACGATGCCATCGCGCCCTGGGGAGAGACTGCTGAGCCGCTGAAGACCATTGCCCGTTTCCTTGTAGAACGGAAGCACTGATTCATGACGGAAGCTGACGTTCGCCGTGCCCTTCGTGACTGCTTCCACCCGGCCCTGAAGCTGAGTGTGGAAGCCCTGGGCATGGTGGACCAAATCACCATCACCGTGGATAAGGACGCGCCAGGAGCAGGCATCCCGGGCGTTCCGCAGAAGCACATCGTCGCCCTGCGGCTGCTGCAGCCATCAGAGGACGAGACAGCGAACTCCATGCTGGCAGAGCTGGTGCGGAACCGTCTCTATGGATTTCCTGAGACCGGAACGGTCGAGGTGGAAATGGCCGAAGGCTGGACAGCCGACCGCCTGACAGACGAGGCCCGCGAGCAGCTAGCCGCACAGCTCCGTCCGCAGCAACTGGTACAGATCAGAACAAGCTGATTTGTCTTCAGTCGTACCCTGACGACCTTCTGAAATCTCTGATCTAAACCTCGAGAACACGCTCTTCCGGAACGGAGATCTCTTCCTGCGGGCATGGCCCCTTCTGCCCGGTGGCATGCACGATCGTGGCAACCCCCAGCAGAAGCAGCGCCAGCGTACAGACTCCGGTCCACTGCCAGTGAACCCATGCGAAGGTCACCATGGCCGAGCCAAGCGCCGCTCCGGTGAAGTACACCGTCATGTAGACCGTATTCAGGCGGCTGCGCGCCGAAGCGTCCAGGCCGAAGATGCGTGTCTGGTTGGCGATCTGCGACATCTGCGCGCCCATGTCGAGCACGATGACGCCTACCACCATCGCCGCCAGGTGCAGCGCCATGGACATGTGAAGGCGGTCCTGAAGCCACAGCCACACGAAGCTAGCCGCCAGCGTAATCAGGGCCCAGCTCAGCACATAGCGCGGTCCTCGGCGGTCGGCCATGCGTCCGGCAACCGGAGCGATCACTGCTCCCGCTGCTCCCACAACACCGAAGGTGCCAGCCACCCCCGCTCCCAGGCCGTAGCGGCTGCCCAGGAAGAAGGCCAGCGTCGTCCAGAAGCAGGAGAAGGACGCGAAGACCAGAGCGCCCATGGCGGCCGACTCCCGCAGCAGCCTCTGGCTCCGCCATAGGGTCCACAGCGAGCGCATGGCGTCGCCGTAGGTCAGCTTATGCCTGGGCGGCAGCAGCGGCATGGAGCGGCGCAGCAACGGCACGAATGCAAGGTTGATGATGGCGGCCACCACGAAGACCGTACGCCAGCCAGCGGCCCCGCCAATGTGAATGCGGCTGACCCAGCCGGCGAAGGTGCGCGCCAGCAAAACGCCCAGAAGGAGACCCGTCATGACCGTGCCAATGGCGCGGCCCCGTTCCTCGTCGTTGGCGAGATCCGGTGCAATGGGAAGAACGATATGCGTGACCGAAGCCAGGACGCCCACAATGGCACTGGAGATAATCAGCCACGTCAGTGACTGCGCCACGGCCGTGAGCAGCAGAGCCACCGAGACGGCGGCATACATGCGCACCATCAGACTGCGACGCTCTTTCAGGTCGCCCATCGGCACAAAGGCAAGCAGGCCAAGGGCATAGCCCACCTGTGTGGCTACGGCTACGTAACCGGTGTGGCCGCCGGTGGCGCCAAAGGTATGGCCCATCTCCACCAGGAGAGGCTGGTTGTAGTAGATGCTGGAGACGCCGACGGCACAGGCAAGGCCAAGAAACGCGAGCGGAGTATGTTTTTGGGCCTTACTCATAGTGGTCCTACCACCGATTGTAGGCCTTCTACCGTTTATTTGCTTGCGTGGCGTTTCACAAGGGAGAGCTTTTCTCCCGCCAGGATGCGGCGGGCCTGGCTGCGGGCATGGGTCGACCAGGGACCGATGGGGTCCAGGCGGACATAGGCCAGCCAGTGCGGCAGGGCGCGGCGGCGCTCTCCCAGGCGCTCATAGGCCAGCGCCATGTTGTAGTGAGCATCCGCGTAGCCGGGCACCAGCGCAATGGCGCACTTGTATGCCTCAATAGCCTCAGGCAGCCTCTGCAGCTCGTCCAGCACGTTGCCCAGGTCAAAGAAGGCCAGGGCATAGGTGGGGTCGGCGATCGTCGCGCGGCGATACAACTGCTCGGCGCGGCCATACTGCTTCTGGTTGTAGTAGATGGTTCCCAGATTGATGCAGCTGGGCGCGTGGTTCGGCTCCATCTCCAGCAGGTCCACATAGACCTGCTGAGCCTGGGCAACCGTGGCCGCATGCTCTTCAAGCTGAACCGCCTGCAGAAACATCTCCTGTACCTGCGTCGCCTTGTCGAGCTGCACCTCGTGCGCGCGCACCACCGAGAGCGGCCGCGCGGTCTGCGGATCGAAGTCAAAGAGCAACTGCTGCGTAACCGGGTCAACCAGGGCGCCGGAGTGACGGAAAACCAGCCGCGAGCCGCGGCGGGCAACCGCAGCTGCCTCCACCAGGGGGTTCGCCATACCCGAAACCCGCTGCATAGCATCGAGCCCAGCACGGATGGAACGGGAAGAGATCCGCGAAGCGCTCAGGTCCCGCAGACGGCGCAAACGTACCAGGTCTTCAAAGGTGTAGGTATCTTTCAAGACGGAGAGACCAGCCCGCTCCCAGCCGGCAAGTTGCCGTGGGTGCAGCCTCAGGATTCGCAGTACATCCTGGCGGCTATAACTATCCCTTGGGGTAATCTCGATGGGCACCGGCTCCTCTTGTGCCGAGTATGCGGCGCAACCCGGCTGGAATCAAGAGGATTAGCGGGGGTAGAGAAAGAAACCAGTGGAATTCGTGTCCTAAATCTGGTACTAGAGCTCGCCCGTGTCGTCCCTGCGGCGCAACGTTACAAGACAGGGCACAAGAAGGATGGCTAGAAACGCAAAACCAATCAGCAGATCGTGCATGGTGACTCCGGCAGTAAGGGAGATAACAGCTTCAAAAACTTTGCGCCCGGGAGCTGCATTGGCTGCCGGCTGCCTTCGTTGTACAGAGGTACGGATCTCTGCCGAGCAAAGTTCGATGATTTTTGCAAAAATCTGGCTGATTTCACCTGCGACATGAGTAGTCGGTTAACCGCGCCTGAATTCGGCCAGTGGAATGGAATTGTCGGCATGAAGGTCTTCCGTAGCTAGAGCGAACCGCGCACAGGACCGCCCGGAGCGCTTGGCATCATATAGGGCTGTATCCACGCGTTGAAGAAGGGTCCTGGCGGAGTCGCCGCAATGATATTCCGTCACCCCAATGCTGAGCGAAAGCTTAAAAGGGGAATGACCGGAGGAGGCCACGGCTTCGCAGATACGATTGGCAGATGTGAATGCACCGGATCCTGGGATGGAGGGCAGGATGATGACGATTTCATCTCCACCCAGACGGCCAATCAAATCCTCTGAGCGCACCTCAGATTCGATAATGGAAACGACCTTACGGAGTGCCTCGTCGCCAGCAGGGTGACCATAGGTGTCGTTGATTATCTTGAAATGGTCCAGGTCTAGAAGCACGATAGAAAACTGATCATAGTTACGCGAGCACCGGGCGAGCTCCTGATCGAGATAGAACTCGATTCCACGCCGATTGAGTTTGCCCGTCAGGTGGTCTACAAACGACAACTGTTCGACTTGGTGGAAGCTTCGCTCTCCGAAGAGATAGAGCAAGAGGAGTGCCAATGCCGTGGATAACGCAACATTTCCAAGAAAAATCGAGTTGGACAGCATGGCCGCCAGATAAGGATCAATCCAAGGAATTCCCGTGTGCCGTAGAATGACCACCATTCCATAGAAGCCATACAGAATCAGGAATGTTCCGACAATATACATGGGCAGCCGTTTTGCCTTGAGCGAGAGCAGTCGGTAGCCGGCAGCGAATCTCAAGACGACAATAGTGAAAAACAACACCTTCGTTTTGAATAGAGTCCCCTGTGTGAGGATGGCCTCCATGCCATAAATAGCTGCAACGATCAGAGCGACCACCAAACAGTAGTCTTTCCGCTCGAACAAAGGTGCCCCGGAACAATATCTCTTGATGGCGAGATAGATCAGGATGGTTGTGACGAGAGTGAAAATATCGCCGAACCGTATAGGGAGAAAAGTGTCGAAGAGAAATGCAGAACGGGAGACTGTCGCCAGAACGTACACGGAACACAGAAGACCGATTCCGGAGTGGGGCGCACTTGTTCTGTAGAAGAAATAAAAGAACCCAGCAAGGAGAGCTGTAAGGATGATCTGGCCAACAATAATCGAAGTCTCATCCAACCGCATAAAACGTCCTCAATGTGACAGCGGATTGACCATCAAATGCGCAGGAATGACCCAGGAGCCACCTACTCCAAGTCTGAAGCTGTAAGGTTGCTCTCCTCCACGGCCAAGTGCAAGCAGATTTTGGAGATGCTCAGCAATTCACCATCGTGACAACTGGCGCTAATGAGCTGATGGCGAAGATCCACTCGCGTATGCCGGTTATCTTGCACCGGAGAGACTACGACCGGTGGCTGGATCGGGGGGAAACTGAACGGCTTCCCATAGACCTACTGAGTCCTTACGAGGCGGAGGGGATGGAGATGCACGAGGCGAATCCAGCGGTGAGCTCTGTTCGCAATAACAACCCCGAACTGCTGAAAAAATAGCCCTGCTGGGGCTTTGGATGCCCCGCCATTCTGGCATAAATTTGAATAGGATCACCCGCCGCCAGACTTAACTAAAGGCAAGAAAGCTCAATCACAACTCGGCGCATTCGGGCGATGACTGCAGTGAGCGCGCCAGGCGCGTCTGCAAATTCTACTGCCGCTACAGCACTCTCTCCCTTGCCAGGGCGAAAGCCCTTTCCGCGCATCGTCAAATTTTGCCAATCATGTGCCGGCAAGGGTCCAACGCGGCTGGAATTAGAACGAAAGCCTGCTCAACCGCATCAACTGCGGGCTCCCATGCGTCAAGAAACTCCACTGAAACCTATGCAGGTACCCGCGGCCAGGGCTAAGACATTGAAAAGAATGGAGCCGACGGCCGGACTCGAACCGGCGACCTGCTGATTACGAATCAGCTGCTCTACCAACTGAGCTACGTCGGCGAGCTCCTCATCGATTCTATAGGGGATTCTGTTTGCGCGCAAAGCACCCCTTCGGTGGAAAGAAAAGAGGCCGCCCGGCAACAGGGCGGCCTCTTCGTAGGGAGAATAGTTCCAACGGAGGCAAAGCCATCAGAACTTTCTGGCGAAATACTATGGTTCGCCTAAACAGGGTGTCAAGGCAATTTCTGGGTGGCCGCAAGCCACCTATTATCAGTGAGATAAAGAGTGACAAAACAGTAACCCGGCGACGAATCTATTCGCCATATATTCGCCATCAACAGAGTAACATGACCTTTCGAAGCATCGTGAATTCAGGTCGTTAGCGTTTCCGCTGCACCAGAAACAGGTCACTTTTCGTTGGCGGCCGGCGGAAGATCCTGTCGCAGATCCAGATGGATAAATTCGGCATCGTGCATGCTGGAGGCGGGCTTGCCGCGCAGTACGCGGATTAGAGCGCGTCCGCCGCCGAAGAAGACCCCCAGAACCAGCGCCACCAGGCACATGACACCCACGCCCAGGATGATATTCACCAGCAGCTTTGCCGCCTTGCTGGCCTCGCTGACGTAGCCTTCAGGCTTGTTCCAGCTGATGTTGGTTTCGTAGTGCACCTGGTCCAGCAGCGTCTTGGCTTCTTCTGCCGAGAACTGCCCGTAGGTCAGGGCGACGATCGGGCCGGCGCGCTTCACGGTAATCGACTCGGCCTTTGCCCCCGCGGGCAGATGCTCAAGCAGATCCTTCAGCAGCGCACGGGAGCGGTCACCGGCGATGGCCGGCGTGGGGTAGTAGAGGGCAACGATGGTTCCGTGCGGATACTGGCCGGTCGCAATCTCCGGCGATTTGGAAAAGTCCACGACCGATGGATTCAGTTGTCCGCCGTCTCGCTGATAGGTGGCGGGGCCAAGCGCATACCGGATGCTTTCAGGGCGCAGGCCGTGCTTCGGCAGGTAGCTCAGCAGACCGGGCGCCTTTCCGGCGGCACCGCTCCGCTTCGGGAGGCCGGCGTTCAATGTATCCAGAGCTTTGTAGTCCGGCTGCGCCTGGAAGGTGGCGGAGACCAGCGTCGGACCGCTCCAGAAGAGCACCGTGTTTCCCTTCACCGCCGAGTCATTGCCCAGTTTGCCCGGAGCCGGCTGCGTGCCGGGATCGCGCATTGCGGCAAAGGCAGCGAACGCGCCGGTGGCATCAATGTACTGCGTAGCGCTGATGGCAAGCTGATTTTTGCCGGAGAGGTAGACACCCGACTGGGTGCGCTTGACGCCAAGCTCTTTCTGGATGGCGTCATCGCTAGCCGTGGTGACCGCGGGCTTTTCACTGCTCAGCGTCCATGCGCCCAGAGACTGCGGCAGCAGCGGCGCGGCAGGAAGTTGCAGCGTTGCCGCAGGCTTCTGCTCCTGCTGCGCAAACGCACCGGTTACGACAACAACCCCCAGCAGGGCCGCGGAAATCCAACGCCTGATCACAACAGTGAGACTACCACCCGACCGCCAACGGAAGCACATCGCCGTACCCATGCGGAGATAGACAACGGACAGATCAATTTAGTTCCCACCCCACCTGCCGGTCCGCGTGTGTATAAAACAGATATCCGTTCCTCTCCGTTGCGAAGACGGGCGCTCTGGCCCCGCTTCGCCGCCGTGTCGTTCCCAGCCGTTCAACTCTGGTTTGAAGGAGTGTGCTGTGATCCGTACCCGTACCTTGCTGTTTCTGTGCGCGCTTGCCTGTGGCGCGATCTCTCCTCTCGCGGCACAGAGTGCCGATGTCGCCGCCGTCCGCACCTATGCTGACAGCCATCGCCGCGAGATCGTCGATGAGTACCTGAAGCTGCTGTCGTTGCCCAACGTGCATGGCGATGCGAAGGCGTTGCAGGCAAACGCCAGCCTGCTCTCCGCCATGATGAAGAAGCGCGGTGTCGACACGGAAATATGGCCGACCAGCGGTGGTGTGCCTGTGGTCTTTGGCCAGAAGCTGGTTCCCGGCGCAAAACGCACGCTGCTCTTCTATATTCACTACGACGGCCAGCCGGTGGATGCGAAGCGATGGGCACAGCCTGACCCGTTTGTCCCGGTCATCCGCACCGACAGCATCGAGGCCGGGGGCAAGGTGGTTACCGACCTGACCAACGCCACCTATCCTGATGCGTGGCGTATCTACGCCCGTGCCGCAGGCGATGACCGCGTGCCGATTGAGGCGATCCTCTGCGCGCTGGACGCGCTGCACTCCGCGCCGAAGGAGAACGTGAAGATCATTCTCGACGGCGAGGAAGAGGGCGGCGGCAAAGGGCTCTCCGAAGTGATCCAGCAGTACCCTGACAAGCTGCACTCGGACCTGCTCATCATTCTCGACGGTCCGCAGCACCCCAGCGGGCGCCCCACCATCTATTACGGCGCGCGTGGTGGAGCCAGTGTGAATGTGACCGTCTACACCGCCAAACAGGGCATGCACAGCGGCAACTACGGCAACTGGATGCCGGACGCCAACGTGCGCCTGGCGCAATTGATCTCCTCCATGGTGGATGTCAAAGGGAAGGTGGTCATTCCCGGCTTCTACAGCGACGTGCTCCCCTTCTCCGCTGAGGCTCGCGCGATGATGGACGCTGTACCGGACCAGAGCGCGCAAATGCAGAAGGACTTCGGCGTGGGCTCACTGGATGGCGCGGCAAGCTCATTACAGGAAGGCCTGAATATGCCGTCATTCAGCATTCACACCATGAAGGGTGGTGAGGTGGGTGGCGTGATTGCCGCCAGCGCCACGGCGGAGATTGCCATGCGCCTGGTAAAGGATAACGAGCCGCGCGTGATGGCGCAGCGCGTCATCGATTTCATCCGCGCGCAGGGCTACTTTCTTGTGGACAAAGACCCGGATGTGGCCACCCTGGCCGCACACCCGAAGATCGCCAAGGTCACCTCACGCTCGCTGGCAGCCACCAGCGGCGGAGCCTGGCGCACGGACCCGAAGGACCCGCAGGCGGTCTTCGCGACCAATGCGCTGAAGTCGGCCTGGGGAGACGGAATCGTGCGCATCCGCACCCTCGGCGGCAGCGTTCCGGCATCGCCGTTTATTGATGCCTTCCGCGTGCCGACCATCGGCATCTCCATTGCCAACTACGATGACAACCAGCACACCGACAACGAAAATCTGCGGCTGGGAAATCTGTTTGAAGGCATGGTGACACTGGCCAGCCTGATGGTGCAGTAAGCGGCAACGCTCTGTTCCGCACCGCCTGTTTCGCTGGCCGAACAGATGCTCCTGCTACTTCTTATTCGGCGACCAGTTAATGACGTGATACTGCGCTGGCGTCGTACCCACGTTGCGTATCTGGTGCAGGCTGTTCGATGCGTTGAAGATGATGTCGCCCTTCGTCGCCTTAATCCACTTGCCATTGGAGAGCGTCTCGCACTCGCCGCTGTCGATCAGGATCAGCTCTTCGTTCACATGCTTGTGCGCCGGATGCGAGGTTTGCCCTGGGTTCAGGGTGGTGATGTGCATCTCCAGTTCATCCACCGTGGCCGTGGGCTGCTTCACGACAGAACGTACCTCTCCGGTTGCGTTTTTCGTCACGGCGAGCTGGCCGTAATGGAAGACGGTTGGGCCGAGCACAGTTGCACTGTTCGCGGCAGGTGTGGCGGGGTTCTGAGCAAATACAGAGGGCGCAGCCAGCAGGAGGGCTGCGGCAATTCTCCAGATATCCAGTTTCATCCTGTTATTCCTCCGTGCCGGGGATTTGCATAGGGTGCGACTTCCGGCGACAGCCATCTTAGCCAGCGCAACCTATGCCGGTCATCTTCCAGGCGAACATTCATGCCGCACAACGGAACTCCGCATCGGATTGCCGCGTAGCAGTAACATGCGCTCTCTACTGCTTCCAGCAATTGTTCTCCTGTACGCCTATCCAGCGATGGCACAAAGCGGACGTCCGGTACGCAATGCTCCGCCCAGGATCAGCTCCAGCGATAAGAAACCTGCAGACAAATCGTTTGCGTGGCCAACGCAGCTTGAGATGCGCGTACCTTTTGAGCCCACGGCGTTCCCCTCCGGAGAGAAGTCATATCTGATGTATGAGCTTTACCTGACCAACTACGGATCGTCCGCTCATACCTTCAGCCGTCTTGAGGTGCTGGATGCGGATGCCGGGGAAGCCGCGCCGATTGCATCGTTTGATGCTGAACAGCTTGCCGCCATGGTGCAGCCCATCGGCGATATCTCCGGCAAAAACAAGCTGACGCTTGGCGGCGGGCAAAGTGCGATCGTCTTTGTCTCCATTGCCACCGGCCGTAAAGCGCACTTCCCCCGGCGCGTTGTACACCGCATCCGTATGGGCGATACAGCGCTGGAAGGAGCCGGGATCGCAACGCACCATACCACCCTGCACCTGTTCGGGCCTCCGCTGGAAGGAGCGAACTGGCTGGCCGCCGATGGCCCCAGCAACGACGAGGACAATCATCACCGGCGCGGCGTTCTCGTGATGGACGGCAGCCCGGTGGATTCGCGGCGTTATGCCATCGATTGGAAACAAATGCAGAATGGAGCATCGTTTAGCGGCGATGCACGGGATGTGCATTCTTACTACTCGTACGGCAACGCCGTATTGGCCGTTGCCGATGGCCGTGTGATCACCTCGAAGGATGGCCTTCCGGACAATATCCCCGGCCATGGAGAGGCATTTCATCCCGCGGTCCCCATCACGCTGGAGACGGTTGCGGGAAACACCATCACCCTTGATCTTGGTGGGGGCCAGTTCGCCTATTACATGCACCTGCAGCCCGGTAGCCTGCGCGTAAAAGCCGGTGACCACGTGCGGCGCGGCCAGCTTCTGGCCCGTGTCGGCGCTTCCGGAGACGCACGCGAGCCGCATCTGCACTTCGAGGTCACAACCTCGCCCAGGCTGATTCGCGGAGAAGGCGTTCCTTACCTGATCGCTCGCTATCGCTCCAGCAGCAAGGGAACCCAGGAAGAGCATACGCACGATCTCCCTCTCGATAACGAGGTCATCGACTTCGGGGAAGCGATGAGGAGTACACGCCAGCACGCGCCGTAGCGCTGAATCGGGCTATACTTCCGCGGCGAGGCCAATGCGTTATTCCTATGTCTCTCTATCGCCTGCCGTGTGCTGTCATTCTGCTCTTCGCGTCGTCTCTTGTCTCTTCGCAAATGCCGCTTCCGCCACCAGCAGCGGCCCGGCCGGTTCCGCCTACGCGTGATCCGCATACGCCGGGCTACGTTGCGGCGAAAGAACTATCAGATGCTGAGCTGCCTCCTGCGAATGAGGACGGCAACTTCATCCTGGGGCCGACGCATACGCCCGCTCCGGAAACGCTTCCCCGCACAGACGTGCCACACGGCGATGTCTCCGCGTTCGTTCTTGACTCGGCCGACAGCAGGTTCTATCCCGGCATCGCGCGGGAAGCCGGCACCTTCGGCACGCCTGATCCGAACGATCCTGCAAAGCTGGTGGTCACCACCAGTCATCCTGCACCATACACGCGCCGCGTCACGGTCTATGTACCGAAACAGTATGTTCCGGGTACATCCGCACCCTTCATCATCGGAGCGGATGGTCCGGATGCGGTGCTGTTCACCACGCTCGACTCACTGATCGCGGAACATCGCGTTCCAGCGATGATTGTCATCTCCATCTCCAACGGCGGAGGCGACGCGCAGGGCAGCGAACGCGGTCTGGAGTATGACACCATGTCCGCTCGCTATGCCGAGTTCGTGGAACACGAAGTTCTGCCGCAGGTAGAGTCGCGTTTTCATGTGAAACTCACGCAGGATCCCGAAGGCCGTGCCACCATGGGCGGAAGCTCCGGCGGGTCGTGTGCGCTGATCATGGCCTGGTATCACCCGGAGTGGTACCACCGCGTGCTTACCTACTCCGGCACCTACATCAACCAGCAGTGGCCCAGCGACGCGAAGACTCCACATGGCGCATGGGAGTTCCATGAGCACCTGATTCCCGCATCTCCACGCAAGCCCCTCCGCATCTGGATGGAGGTCGGCGACCGTGATCTGCTGAACCCCAACGTGATGCGTGACAACATGCATGACTGGGTGCTGGCCAACGAGAACATGGCCCGCGTGTTGAAGGCGAAGGGTTACCACTACCAGTTCGTCTTCGCGCAGAACGCAGGCCACACGGACCGTGGAGTGAAACAGCAGACGCTGCCCGAGGCGCTGGAGTATCTGTGGCAGGGATACCGGGCTACAGGACGATAGGCTTGCTTGCCCATTCTTCGCGGTTTTGCGAAGGTTGGGTATCGCGTTGCGCGCGGCAGAGAAGCAAACTCCTCCGCCTGCGGCTGCGGAATGACAAAGCAAAATGCTCTCTTGAATCTATGTTGATCCGTCCTAGCCCGCCGCGGCTCTCCACTGCGACGGAGTCGCACCGACGCGCTCGCGGAAGGTGCGTGTAAAGTTCACCGGGGACTGAAAGCCACAGTGCAGGGCGATCTCCGCGATGTCGTCGCGGGTGCTCCGCAACAGGTGGCGAGCTTCTTCCATGCGGCGGTCCAGCAGATACTGGTGCGCCGTCTTCCCGGCGCTGATGCGGAAAGCGCGGGCGAAGTGAAAGGGGCTGAGTTGGAGCTCGTCCGCGATCTTTTCCAGGCTCACATCCTCGCCGAGATGCTCGTTCATGAACTCCAGCGCATGACGCAGACGGGGCCTTGTCAGGCCGCCTTTGAATTCCGGAGCCTTGTACGGCCGCCCTGCGTAGGTGCGCAGCAGGTGGTGCTGCAGGTCCAGCGAGAGCAGGCCCGCGTAGAGGCTTCCCAGGGGCCAGCCGTTCTCTGCCTGCTGGCCCATCTCCATCACCAGGTTGCGCAGTGCCATGTCATGCGCGGCCCATCGCGGGGTGAACTCCACCTCGGGCGATCCGGTGGTCTGCTCGGCCAGTTTGGCTAGCTCTTCTGCCTTCAGGGAAAGGAGGTAGCGGTCCGAGGGGCCGGTCCATACCAGGCGATCGCGCGTACCTGCCGGCAGAACGATCAGCGATCCGGGAGAGCTCTTCTCGACGCGGTTCTTCCCTTCGTTCCACCACTCATAGTCGGAGTTGCCGGTCACCTGCAGGTGCAGGCACAGGTCGCGGTGCTCGTGCTCCGGGATCTCCATCGACCGCACGGAGTGCCGCTCCAGCAGAAGGCCGGTCCACGGCTGCGGGGTCTTCCGGGCAGGACCGGGCAACAGCGGCACCAAACCTTCTTTCCCTACGACCGAGATGCGTCCGTCCAACGGCATACTGTGGATTAGATTACCCCTGCTCTTGGAACGCTCCGCCGGATTACCGCAAGAATTGCATATCCGGCAGCCCATGGCTTGCCATCCTTAACGTGTGTAGATCAGGAGGCTGGTCATGGGTAAGTTCAGCGAGTGGGTCAGTGAATCGTTCATCTGGGGCGTTGGCGTAACGCGCCCGAAACCGGGGACTGAGCGCTTTGCGGCGCGCTTCATTACGGGCCTTCTCTTTGGCTCTGTCCTCTTCCTGGCCGCAGTCTTTCTTCTGGTGGCGACCCACATCTAAGCATCCCTCCCAGGGGCGCGCCACTCCGGCCGCCCCCCTCTTTCTTTCCTTTTCGGAAATCCGAAGATGCAGTCCGTCAACTTGACTGCGACCAATCTAGTCCTATATAAAAGGGACTGGATAAGTCCTATATCTGGACGGTCTTTTTCTGCACGGCAACCGTGTGCGCCATTGCAGAGATCATCGCGTTTGTCTTTTTACCGGGAACACGGCCGGTGAGAGGGCGGCGCGCAAGGAAAGGTATCTCATGCAGTCACACGGATTCTGGAGCAGCCCATCCGCGCGCGTTTTGCGCTTTGCCTCTCTGGCACTTTTGATCACCACGGCCCATGGCCGCAGCTGGGCGAAGAACCCAGGCTCAACGCGACCAGCGTTGGAAACTCCGGCGGACGGTGCGGGACCGCTGATCTGCAGCGACGCTCCCCATGGTCCGGCCCGGAGGCTCTCCGGCGTCGTGGCAGATCAGACCGCCGCGCGCATTCCCCAGGCGCAGATCACCCTGAGCTGCGGCGACTTCCGCACGACGGTGAGCACGGACGCAGCAGGCGCCTACGCCCTGACCGTGCCCTCGGGCAACTACCTGTTGCAGGTGGAAGCGCCCAACTTCAACAGCACCCAGCAGCTGGTTTCCGTGGAGAACACCACCTCCGGAACCGAGGTAAACCTGACGCTGCGCATTGGGCAGGTGGGCAGCAGCGTGACTGTCTCCGCCGCCAATGAATACGCCACCACCGAGACCCTGAGCGGCACCAAGACTGAGCTTCCGCTCAACGAGGTTCCTCAGGCCATCACGGCAGTCAACCGCCAGCTGATGGACGCGCAGGACGTGGTGAAGCTGGATGACGCGCTGAAGAACGTAGCCGGCGTGATGCCCGGCGGCTACTACGACGGCTGGGATTACTACCGCATCCGGGGCTTTGATGCCTCATTCAACACCTACATTGACGGCCTGCGCGGCGGCAACGGCATGATGGAAGAGACCTGGGGCCTGGAATCCGTGGAAGTGCTGAAGGGACCCTCCTCCGCCCTGTATGGGCAAAGCGTTCTGGGCGGCCTGGTGAACATCGTCACCCGTAAGCCGGTGCCGGACAACTTCGCGCACATCCAGATGACGGGCGGCACCTTCAAGTTCCTGGACCCGGCGGTGGACGTGGGCGGATCGTTGAACTCCTCGCGCACGCTCTTCGGACGCATGGCGGGCCTGTATCACTCGGCCAACACCTTCGTGGACCACACCTATCGCCATCGTTACTACCTGGCTCCGTCGCTGACGTGGCGTCCCACACCTGCCACCTCTCTGACGCTGATCGGCCGTGCGCAGCGCGACAACGGCGTACAGGGCATGCCGCTGCCGGCCATCGGAACGGTGACTCCGGGGCCCACCGGAACCCTGATTCCCATCAGCCGCTACATCGGCGAACTGAACTCGCATGCGAACCAGCTTGCGCAGGCCAACCAGCAGTTCGGCTACCAGTTCCGCCAGTCGCTGGGCGAACACTTTACCCTGCGGCAGAACGCGCGCTTCGCGTGGTATCAGCAGCACTGGAACCGCATCTACTACCCCAGCTATCTTGCCGCGGACAACCGCACCCTGTACCGCTATGCGCTGAGCTGGGACGGTCCGTGGCAGACGCATGAGGTAGACACCAACATGGAAGCGCATGGCCGCCTGCTGGGCATGGAGCACAGCGCCCTGCTGGGCTTTGACTTCTTCCGCCAGCCGGGAACCTCCGTTGGCTGGATTGGCGGCGACGAACCGCTGGACCTGTACAACCCGGTCTACAACGCGAACCCGTACCAGCCGCTGGTGCAGTACACCAGCTCGGCGACCGTCACGCAGTACGCGGGCATCTACCTGCAGGACCATATCCGTTTGCCGCACAACGTAACCATCACTGGCGGCGGACGCCTGGAGTTTGCCAAGAACCAGACCAAGGGTTCGCCCAACCAGAACAGCGTAGGCCAGACGCCGCGCCTGGGCGTGACCTGGCAGTTCATTCCGTCCACGACGGTCTACGCCAGCTTCAGCCGCTCGTTCCTGCCACAGTCCGGCCAGACCTACGTCAGCGCCACGCAGACCGGCAACATTCCCCCGGAGCGCGGCAAGCAGTGGGAAGGCGGATTGAAGTCCTCGTACTTCAACGGTCGCCTGCTGACGACACTGGCCGTCTTCCAGTTGAACCGCACCAACGTGGCCACCACGGACGTTGCCCATCCGAACTTCATGGTGGTTGCGGGTGAGCAGCGCAGCCGCGGCGTAGAGCTGGAAGCCACCGTGCATCCGATGGCGGGATGGAACATTACCTCGGCCTATTCCTATGTGAACGCCGTCTACAGCAAGGATGCGCTGGTCTACGGAGTCACGATTCCGGAAGGCACGCCGACGCTGAACGCGCCGAAGCACATCTTCAACCTCTGGACGACGTATGAGATTCCGCGTGGCACGGTGCGCGGCCTGCGCTTCGGCATTGGTGGACGCCACTACACTGACCAGGCAGGCGACACAGCCAACAGTTTCCGCCTGCCCCAGTACGGCATCGCGGACGCGTCCGTGACCTACCAGCGCGGACCGGCCAAGTGGCAGCTCAACGTCAACAACCTGGGCAACAAGCGTTACTATGCCGGATCCTATAGCGACCTGTATGTGAAGCCGGGCGAGCCGCGCGTCATCCGCGGCACCATGTCCTGGAACTTCTAACGATTTCTCACAGCCCCTGACAAGGCTGATTGGGTGTACTGCCTTCCCTCCCGGCAGTGCACCCTATTTTTTGCACTCTGCACGCTGTGCTTTTTTGTCTTGTCATTTCGCAGCGGAGCGGAGAAATCTGCTTCTCAAGCCAAATCTGCATTGGCAGTAAAAAGAAGGGTCGCCTGCGCGATACCCACCCTCCGCGCAGGCGCTAAGAACGGGCAACAAACAAGCCTAATTCCCGGTCGGCTTTGATTCCGCGCTGTTGCCCTGCGCCAGCTTCATGCCGCTGAGGCCACTGGTATAGCGGGCCACACCCTTGTAGATGGACTCGGCGATACGCTCGCGGTAGTCGCCCTGGCGAAGCTGTGCAGCATCCTTCGGATTGGTCACAAACGAGATCTCAGTCAGGATCGACGGCATGTTCGCACCAATCAGTACGACGAACGGAGCCTTCTTGATGCCGCGGTTCTTCAGACCGTCATTGCCCTTCTGCAGGCCTCCGTACAGCGACTGCTCCACATCGAAGGCGAACTCGCGCGACTCCTCGATCTTGTCCTTCAGCGTGATCTTCTTCACCAGGTCGCTCAACTGCGAGACCGACTGGTTGGAGACGGCATTCTCGCGCGCGGCCACTTCCAGGGCGTCAGGCTGCGAGGTGAAATTCAGGTAGTAGGTCTCCACGCCGCGCGCTGTCTCATCGCGCGAGCTGTTGGCATGGATGGACAGGAACAGGTCCGCCTGCGCCTTGTTGGCGATGGCCGTGCGCGTCTCCAGCGGAATAAACGTATCGTCGGAACGCGTGTAGACGATCTCCGCGCCAAGCCGCTCATGCAGCAGTTTGCCAAGCCGCAGGGCGACGTCGAGCACGACATCCTTTTCCATCAGCCCATCGACGCCGATGGTGCCGGAGTCGTGTCCGCCGTGGCCTGCGTCAATCACAATGCGGCCAATCTTCAGGCCGAGAGCACGCACCAGCGAGGTCTCCCCGGCGGCGGTCGGCGTTGCCATGTGCCCCAGCGACTCGTCCGCGACAGCAATCTTCTTCCCTTTGCGTGTCTTCTTATCCGTCGGAGGAGCGGGCAGATCGACCGCGGCAACCTCCTTTGAGCGGGTATTGGCGGCAATCGGCTGCGAGGTCGGCGCGGAGGTGGCCTTTACCTTGCCTGGCTGCGCGCTGACCGAAGCAACATCGTGCGTGTTGTTCTGCTGCGTGGCAATGGTGCTGGGCACCGCGGCTACGGGAGCAACGCTCTTCTCCGGAGCGGGCGGTGGCAGATCATCATCGATCAGTGGCTGATCGTTCGACGGCCGGGAGACACCCTGCCGCTCCTCTGCCACAGGCTTGCTGACCACAGGCGACTGCTGCGCCGCAACGGTTTCCGCCGCCGGAGCCTTCCCCTTGGCGCCATGGATATCGATGATCAGACGGTACGGGTTCGGCAACAGAAACGCCGAGTATTCGGTGACGTTGTTCACGTCGAGCACCACGCGGGTGACGTCGTTGGAAAACTGCGCGATGCGGATCTTCTTCAGGAATCCATCGTCGGTGACGGTAAAGTTCTTCCCCACCAACTCCTGCGCCAGCCGTGTGCCGTGCAGGTCAAAGAAGATGCGCTCGGGGCTCGGCACGCGGGCAGCTTCATACTGCACCTCGTCGCCCAGGTCGATGGCCACACGCGTGTAGTCCGGCGTTGACCAGTGGCGAATGCCGCTGACCTGTGCCAGCGCGCCCTTCCTGCGGGGCATGGGAGTTGTGGAAACCGGCTGCAGCTTCTGCGAGACCGCATCCACCGCCGCGGTAGAAGGCAGCGGGCGGATAGGCGATCCTGAGGCTGCACCAGAGGTCAGTGGCATGGCCGGCAGCCGTGACGACTCCGCCTGTGCCTGCCGGGGTGCAGGCGCTGGAGTCTCTACCGGAGCCGGTGCCGCACTGGCCACCAGCGTCTGCTTTGTGGCGGTACGGCCTCCGCTCTTCAGCGCGGCCAGACCCGCCTGCGCGTCCTTTGCCTCACTGGAACGCGGATAGCGGTGCACCACCTCGTCATACTTCTGCTTGGCCAGCTTCGTGTCCTGCAGGTCGTTCTGCGCGATGATGCCTTCGGCCAGCAGCGCCGGAATGCGCAACGACGAGCCGGGATACTGCTTGCGCAGGAACTCAAACTGCCCCAGCGCCGCCTCGGACGACCGGGCGTCGTTCAGGCTGCGGCCCTGCTCGGCCAGCAGCTCTCCCACCGTGAAGATGGCCGCCGGTGCGTGCATATCGCCGGGATTGTCGTGATAAATGGCACGGTAGGCTTCGAGCGCACGGGTATACACAGCACGTGAACGCTGCTGCTCCGGCGTGGCCTCAAGCTGTTGACGAAGCTGCTCCGCCTTCTGCCACGGCGACACGATGACCGGTTTCTTCCGCACCGCCGCCAGCGCCAGTGACGAAGCACAAAGAGCGATCACAACTCCGGAGCGGATTGAAGCAGAGACACCCATGCGGCAGCATCGGCCAATTGCCGAAACGCCTTCAGTTTACCGAGCAGTTAACCCTCAAAACGGGGCAAATGCCAGAGCGTACTCGTGTGGTAAATGGGGGTGAGGTTTTTACTGAGCCGGATGCCCCACCCTCGCTGAGCGAGGGCGGGTTTGATTGCAACAAATCCGTGGTGCCCCACCCACCCAGACGTCGTGTGGGTAGGGCACCTGAACTCCTATGCCATCAACGACTTCAACGTCTCCGCAGACGAAGCAATCGCCGCGTCGAGCGCTGAGGCGTCTGTGCCGCCGGCCTCTGCCAGGTCAGGACGTCCGCCGCCCTTGCCGCCGACCTTCGCCGCCAGCGCGCCGACCAGCTTGCCCGCGTGCACCTTGCTTCCGGCGATGTCCTTGGTCGCTCCGGCGATCAGCGCGACCTTGCCATCTTCAGTCGCAGTGCCAAGAACAACGACACCGGTGCCGATCTGGTTGCGCAGGTTGTCCACCAGTTCGCGCATCTGGTTCCGGTCCAGACCCGGAACGCGCTGGGCGATCAGCTTGATGCCGTTGACGTCGACCGCATTGTCGCCGGTTACGGCGGATGCAGCCGACTTCATGCGCACCTGGTCCAGCTCGCGCTTCAGCTTCTTCAGTTCCTCTTCCTGCGCGGCAATCTTGTCGCGGAGCGCAACGGCGGGGTCCGCTGCGGTCGACGCGCCCACGATCTGCAAGGCGACCTTGGCCACATCGAAGTCTTTGCGGAACTCGGCCAGCGATCCGGTGCCGGAGACAGCTTCAACCCGCCGAACACCTGACGACACAGAGCCTTCGCCCACCAGCTTCAGCAGGCCAATCTCACCGGTGGCGCCGGTGTGAATGCCGCCGCAGAGCTCGGTGGAGAAGTCGCCGATCTTGATGACGCGCACCAGGTCACCGTACTTCTCCCCAAACAGCGCCATCGCTTTCAGGTCGTTGATCGCCTCGTCGATGGGCACGTCTTCGAAGACCTGCACCTTCGTGTTTTTCAGCACCTGCTCGTTGACGATGGACTCGACCTGCTCCAACTCTTCGTCGGCCACCTGCGAGAAGTGGGAGAAGTCAAAGCGCAGCCGCTGGGCGTTGTTCAGCGAGCCGGCCTGCTTCACATGCGTTCCCAGGACTTCTCTAAGAGCGGCTTGCAGCAGGTGCGTTCCGGTGTGGTTGCGGACGATGGCAGCGCGGTTCACGTCGTCCACCACGGCATCGAGACGGTCGCCCACGGCGATAGGCCGCTTCACCAGCACCTTGTGCGCGAAGATGCCCTGTACCGGCTTGGTGCATCCGCGTACCTCAGCCAGAGCGGAGGTGTGGTCCGTCGGGAAGAGCCAGCCGG
The DNA here is from genome assembly GCF_025685395.1 of Terriglobus tenax. Taxonomy (NCBI): domain Bacteria; kingdom Pseudomonadati; phylum Acidobacteriota; class Terriglobia; order Terriglobales; family Acidobacteriaceae; genus Terriglobus; species Terriglobus tenax. The sequence continues at coordinate 1,374,543 of NZ_JAGSYA010000004.1, forward strand.
TATCGCCCACCTGTCCGCCGGAGTCGGCGTAGAAGCTGGTCTTGTCGAGCACGACCTCGCCTTCATCGCCGGGAAGGAGTTCGGGAACGCCGACGCCGTCTTTGATCAGGGCGAGCACTTCTGCGCCGTCTGCGCGGGTATCGCGGTAGCCGAGGAAGTCGGTCTTCGGCAGTTCGCGATAGACGGGCGATGCGGTCTTCTGGGAGCCGCCTTTCCAGGAGGCGCGGGCGCGGGCTTGCTCTTCTTCTTTAGAGCGCTCGAAGCTACCTGTATCAAATAACAGGCCCATATCCCTCGCGGCATCTTCCATGAAATCGAGGGGCATGCCGAAAGTTTCGTAGAGGAAAAAGGCGTCCTTGCCATCCAGCTTGCCTACATGAGTTGAATCCTTGAGATATTCACCGATTGGCTTGTAGAGCTTCGGAATCACAGCGGAAGGATTCGAATCGTATGTTTTCCAATCATCGTCGAGGCTTCCGCTGTTCCCGTAAGTAGCTTCATAAGCCTTTTGGTACTTGAGCAAGTTCTCCTGATCAAAGCGAACATCTGCGACTGCCTTCGCCATTGCGTTATGCAGGATCTGATCGAGTTCCCGGCTTCCAATCTGGATGGTTCGCGCGAACTGCTGCTCTTCCTGCAAGACGACCTTCGCGATGCGATCCGCTGCTTCATGCAGTTCGGGATAAGCGACTCCCATCTCATCCCGCACCGCGAAGACCATCTGGTGCATGAAGGGTTGTTCCTGTCCGAGCAGGCGACCGTGGCGGATGCCGCGGCGCATGATCTTGCGCAGCACATAGCCGCGGCCTTCATTCGCGGGCAGCACGCCGTCGTTGATCAGGAAGGTCGCAGCACGCGAGTGGTCAGCGATGATGCGCAGGGAAGCACTGGAAAGACGTTGTTCAATGCGCTGTCTATCTTCGAATGCAGGATCGGGATCAAGAGCAACGTTTGCAGAAAAGCGAGGCTCGTAAGTGTATTGAAAATTCGTTAATTCTGCGGCCTTTGCAATCAGCGGCGTGAAGAGGTCGGTCTCGTAGTTGGAGAGCTTTCCCTGTAGGACAGCCGAGATGCGTTCGAGGCCCATGCCGGTGTCGATGGACGGCTTCGGCAGCGGAGTCAGCGTACCGTCGCTGGCGCGGTCGAACTGCATGAAAACCAGGTTCCAGATTTCGACGTAGCGCTGGTCATCCTGAGGGAAGGGCTTGTCCTCGCCGGATTCGCTGGCTTCGAGGCCGAGGTCGTAGAAGATCTCGCTGCAGGGGCCGCAGGGGCCGGTCTCGCCCATTTGCCAGAAGTTGTCCTTGGCGCCCATCTCGAAGATGCGGTCCTTGGGAACGCCGGTGGCGATCCAGAACTCTTCCGCCTCGTTATCGCGGGGGACGGAGCCTTCGCCCGCGAAGATGGTGACATACAGCTTGTCCTTGGGGATGGCGTACCACTCCGGGCTGGTCAGAAGCTCCCACGCGTAGGCGATGGCGTCCTTCTTGAAGTAGTCGCCAAAGCTGAAGTTGCCCAGCATCTCAAAGAAGGTGTGGTGGCGGCGGGTAAAGCCAACGTTCTCCAGGTCGTTATGCTTGCCGCCCGCGCGGACGCACTTCTGGCTGGTGGTGGCGCGCGAGTAGTCGCGCTTTTCCGCGCCAAGGAAGACGTCCTTGAACTGGTTCATGCCCGCGTTGGTAAACAGCAGGGTCGGGTCGTTGGCAGGCACCAGCGACGACGAATGAACGCGGCGGTGCTGTTTGGTCTCGAAAAAGCGAAGAAAATCCTCGCGAATCTGGCTTCCGGAACGGTATTGCATAAGGTACTTAAAGTTTAGCAGTGCAAGCCGTCTGCACCTGCCTCTCGCCTCCAGGAACGGCTTCCGTCCCGGCCCCGAGGATTTCTGTTGCGCCGCGGAGTGGCGCCTGCAACACTAACCCCAACAAATCCTTATTACTGTTCCGTCCGTTCCCCAGCGGACATGCCGCCATGGATATCAATACCCTGTTTTTCGTGCAGTCGAGCCTGTTGTTCCTGTTCGGCTTCACCATGCTGATCAATTCGATGGCGAATCCGGGCCTGCGCGGGGCGTATTGGTTTGTCGCGTCCAACTTTGCCGGGGGCACCGCCCTGGCGCTGCAGGGTTCGCGGGAGCACCTGCCGGTAGCCGTCGGCATCGTGCTGTCCAACCTGTTGTTTGTCGTCGAACTTGTCTGCCTGAACCGCGCCGTCACCAGCTTTCTGGGCCGCATGCAGCAGATGTGGATGGCCGTGCTCGGTGTGTGCCTGCTGGGCCTGGTTGGGGTGGTGTATTTTTCCGCGCTGTACCCGAATATCCCGGTGCGCGTTGCGGTTATCTCCGCCATGATGTCGCTGCCCTCGCTGATGACCGCCTGGGTTCTCTTCGGCCCGGCGGAACCGGGCGTGCGGACAGCCGCGCGCCTGCTGGGTGGCGTATTCCTGTTCTTTGCCGCCGTCAACTCGGTACGCGGATACATGGTCTACCGCTACCACGTGCCCAGCTTCTACTTCATCTGGCTGGACCTGGTGGTGATCGCCGGCATCGCCTTCTGCTTCATCTGGATGTCAGCCGCACAGCTTCGGGGCGACCTGGAAAAGCTGGCCATGACCGATCCTTTGACCGGCGTGCTGAACCGCCGCGCCATTGAGATCGAGGTGCTGCGCCTGCTGCAGACCGCTGCCCGCAACGGCGGCACCATCTCCGCCATCATGCTCGACATGGACCACTTCAAAGGCATTAACGATCACTTTGGCCACCACGCCGGCGACCTGGCCCTGCGCACCGTGGCCGACGCCCTGCGCCACTCCGTTCGCGCAACCGATGTACTGGCCCGCCTGGGTGGCGATGAGTTCATGGTCGTACTGCCGGAGACGCCGCAATCGACCGCCAACGCCATCGCCGAGCGCATCCGCACCGAGATCTCTGAACTGAAGGTGCGCGCCGAGGAGCATGAGTTCGAGGTCCGCGTCTCGGTCGGCGTCACCACGCTGGCAGGACAACTGGTGGCCCTGGAAGAGCTGATCAAGCTCTCGGATCGCGCTCTTTACGCCGCCAAAGCCGCCGGCCGCAATCGCGTTGTGCCGTCGTCTGAGATTGAGCCCTTTCTGCTGGCGTAGCCGCCCGCGGAAAGGCAGGTCTCTCCACTCCGCGCTGCGCGCTCGGGTCGAGATGACAATCTCTTATACGCTCAGAACTCTAATCCACCATCTCCCAGATCCGCGCCAGATGATGGTCGTCATGCTCCGCGACAAAGTAGAGGTGGTCTGCCAGCGACATAGGCACCTTCATGCGCGGATGCACGATGCTCCGCGTCCACGCCGCTGCATCGAGTTCCGCCACGCGATGTAATAGCTTTGCCCGCTCCGCGCGAAAGGCGGCCACAATCGTTTCCTGCGGCTGCCCGTTGTACTCCGCCTCGTCGGTCGCGCGATTAGCCAGGTCGGTCGGCGTCAGCTCCTGGCTGCCGCGCACAAAGTCTTCGACGCGCTCCAGCCACAGCGGCTCAAGCTGCAGCATGTGCCCTGCCTGCTCCTGCGCGGACCACTTGCCTTCCGGCTTATGGAACAGCACCTCGCGACGGATGCCACGCATGCTCTCTTCCACACGCGCGGGAGCCCCCCGCAGACGCGACAACAGGTTGGGGACCAACTCTACCGGATAGCCAAATGCAAACGTCCGCTCAAACCAAACCGTGACCTTGCTCATGCCCAACAGTGTGAAGCATGTGCTGGTGATTCCTCTATCGTTATAAGCAGAATCATCCCGCGCATAAGGCCGCTATGGGGCCCAGGTCCAACCTTCCATGGTGTGCAGAGGATCTTTGGGGCGTGGCAGGTGTGGGAACTCCGCGCGCCGTTCCACCATCACCATCATGCTGACCAGCGCATCGAAGGCATCTTCGCCCGCGCGCGCTGTCTGCAGCACACCACGCGGCAGGGCGGCATAGGCAGGGTCTTCCTTGCGCTTGCGCAGCAGGTACTCCGCGCGCTTCTCCGGGTTCGACTTATGCACCGGCCCGGTGTTCAGACGTGAGTACATCTCCACCACCAGCGGCAGGTTCGGCTTGTCGAAGGGCCATACAGAGAAACCCGCATCCCGCAACGCCAGCAATACCGCCATCCCCCGCAGCGAGGCCGTGCCAACCGAACCCGAGCCGCCGATCTGGAAGACCGACTTTGGCGTAATGCCCTTCACCCGCAGCGCACGCTCCTCTTCCGGGATATGTGCGATCAACTTGCAGTCGATGTCGGTGGCCCGCAGCATGCGATGCAATTGTTCGCCGCTGAACTCCGCCGGGCGCTTGTGCGGCTTGCCCCAGAAGCGGCGGTCTTCGCAGGCGCGCGAGAGCCAGCGTTCACCGTGCTCTTCCGTCACCATCCGCCAGAATGCAGGCGCCGTCTTCGCACCCATCTCCGCCAGGAACCATGCGGGAAAGCTGAAGCAGAAATCGAAGCCGACAACCAGCGAGGGGTTCTTCTTTGCAAGCGCAATCAGCCACTCGGCTGTCTCCATGCGCGTGCGGCCGTTGGTGAGTGTGACTTTGCCATTGTTCCAGTGCGCGGCGTAGATGTGGCGACGCTGGCCAGCTGTGTCGATGCGGCCCGACCAGTCAATAGCAACGACCTGTTGCGGCAGCGAAGCAGATTTCTCCGCTTCGCTGCAAAATGACAAAGAGAGATCACCTGACTGCTGCTTTTCCTGTTTGTCACCCAGAAGGAATCTGTTTTTTGTCTTGAGGGCCATTACTCTTCAACTTCTTGGATGCTTTCCACCTCGGAAAGCACCTCGTCGCTGGCCTTTAGCTCTTTCAGAGCCGCGAAGATGGTTCCCATGGAGAAGCCCGCCGTCGCCAGACGCCGCACAATACGCGCGGCCTCTTTCTCGTTGGTGGGAGGCTTCAGACGCTTCTTGCGCAGATGTTCGCGCGCCAGGTCCAGCTCCTTCACGTCTTCAAAGGCCGTGGTGAGCGTGCTCTCAATCAGCGGCTGCGCCACACCCTTGTTGCGCAGATCATTCGCGATGCGGCGCTTGCCAAAGGCCTGGTTCTCCTGCCGCAGACGCGTAAAGTCGGCGGCAAAACGCGGGTCAGAGAGGTACTTCATCTCTTCCAGCCGCGCGATCACGCGTGTGATTTTCGCTTCGCCCTCGGCGTTGTCTTCCACGCGCATCTTCAGCCGCTTGCGCAGCTCGGACACGGTGAGCATGCGGCGGCCAAGAGCTCCGGCCGCGTAGTCCAGCAGCTCAGTCTCGGTCAGCGGTTCGCGCGGTTTGGGTTTTCGAAAGGGCATCGATGTCGTCTTTGTTTTCCCTGCTTGTCATCCCGTAGGGGTCTACTTCTTTTCGGATCGAACCATCCAACTACTTCGCGTACGCGTTTGTGTGTGTCCACTGGTCGCACCAGTCGTTCACCGTCTTGTACCAGAGCTGCGAGTTCTGCGGCTTCAGTACCCAGTGGCCTTCATCGGGGAAGTAGAGCATCTTGCTGGGCACCTTCAGCCGCTGCAGTGCGGTGAAGAGCTGGAAGCCCTCGCTCACGTCCAGGCGGTAGTCCTTCTGCCCGTGGATAACCAGCGTCGGTGTTTTTGCCTTGCCGATGTTCAGCATGGGCGACCACTTGCGGAAGGGGTCCTGCGCCGCGGGTAGCGAGGCATACTTCCACGGCTGACCCGGCTCCTTCGCGCCGAGCTGGCGGAACTCCCACTCGTTGAACCACATCTCTTCCGTCGAGCCGTAGGCGCTCTGCGGGTTGTACATGCCGTCGTGCGTCACAATGCAGGCGAAGCGGTTGGTGTGCGTCAGAATCCAGTTGGCCATAAAGCCGCCGTAGCTTGCGCCAAGAGCGCATTCGCGCGTCTTGTCGATGAACGGGAAGTGCGCTTCGGCGTAGTCGAGGCCCTTCATCAGGTCAACGTAGGGCTTGCCGCCCCAGTCGCCGTTGACGCCGTCGATGAATGCCTGCCCGTAGCCGGTGGAGCCACGCGGGTTGATCATCACGACAACGTAGCCGTTGGCGGCGAAGAGTTCCGGATTCCAGCGATAGCTCCACGCGTCGCCCCAAGCGCCCTGCGGGCCGCCGTGGATGAGGAACTTCAGCGGGTATTTCTTATTGGGATCGAAGTTCGGTGGGCGGATGAGGAAGCCTTGAACTTTGGTGCCGTTGGCACCGGCAAAAGTAAAGGGTTCCATCCCGGGTAAATCGAGGCTGTCGAGAATCCGATCATTCAGGTGAGTAATAGGACTGCCGCCGACCGTTTTACCAGCGAGCGGTCCGGCGTCCGACACAGATGCTGGAATCTGGACCTCTGGACGTACCTGCTTTTCCAGAGATATAGCAAAGACATGCGACGGCTCCCGAACAGTCATATTGGAGGCAATCACCTTTTCACCACCAGGTGTCACATGCAGGTCGCTTAGTTCCCCCGTCGGCGAAAGCATGGTTACGTAGAAAGCAGGCGTCTCTTCGTTTATTCCAATCGACTGAAGGAATTCACCACCATGTGTTCCTGACGCAAAGTAGATGTGTTGAGAATTGGGTGCCCATATAAACTCATCCACCCATCCGTCAAACTTCGGCAACAAATCCTTCGTCGTCTTCTTCTCTCGGTCATACAGCATCAACCGGAACTTATCCGACTCATACCCCGCCCGTGCCTGCGAGCGAAACGCGAGATACTTCCCATCTGGTGAATACGCTGGAGCATCATCGCTTCCCGGAGAAGTCGTAATCTTTACCGGCTTAGGGCTCGCTGCTGTCAGGTCCAGCGTGTAGATGTCGTTGTTCGTGCTGGCCGCGGGAGTCTCATCCATGTTCACGACGTAAGCGAATTCTTTGCTATCTGGAGAGAACGCATACCCCATTGGTCCGCCGAGCGAGAACGTCGGCGCGATGTGGTCCTTGATATCGCGCACCGGCGTCAGGTCGCGCATCTGTTTGCCGTCTGCGCTGACCAGCAGGATGTGCGAACGCTTCTGCCCCTGGTAGTGGTCCCAGTGGCGATACAACAATCCATCAAAGATCTGAGCCTTCACCGGACTCTTTGCCGCGGCGTCATCCTTGGCCTTGTTACAGGCATCGTCCACCGCGCCGTTTTGCGCACACTCGGGATAGACGTCGCTGACGAAGGCAATCGACTTGGAGTCAGGCGACCAGATGGCTCCGTCCGTCTCAGTCGAGAGGCTGGTCAGACGCTTCGCCGTTCCCAGCGTTCCGTCGGCCTCATTCCATGGCGCCAGATAGATCTGCTGGCTGCCCTCCATGCTTGAGAGGAAGAGCACCTGCTTTCCATCCGGGGAGAAGCGACCTCCGGTCTCGCCATCTTTCGTAGCGGTCACCGCCTGCTCCTTCGCGCTGCCATCCACCGGAACGGTGTACAGGTGCGTGGTCTTCCTGTTCGCCGCCAGGTCCACGCTGGTCACCGAGAAGAGCACCCATTTGCCCGAAGGCGAGACCTGTGGGTCGCCGACCCGCTTGATCTTCTGCAGGTCTTCAAAGGTCATGGGGTGTTTGGCGGAGTTACCCGCCTGCCCGAAGGCCGCGACGGCCGCCGTCAGCGCGATGGCACTGCTCAGAAAAATCGCTCGCATAAGGCATCCAGTCTAAACCCGCATGCGCAACCCGTCCTCTGCATAAAGGTTGCGCGAAACACCCTGCGCGAAACTGCGTTTGACCTTCACGTAAGGCGGAGGTTACCGCATATGAATACGATCTCGAAGGCAACGAAGTGGATGGGCGGAGCGGCCATGGCGGCCGTGATGTTCTTCGGTCTCTCGCACAAGGCTGAGGCGCAGCATGTCTCGTTTGGCGTGCAGATCGGCGGCCCGGTGGTGGTTGCCCAGCCTGCGTATCCGTATGCCTATGGCTACAGCAATGGTGGCTATTACACCAATGGCTATTACGGCACCAGCTACTATGGCCGCGATGACTGGCGCCGCCGCGAGTATTACGAGCATGAGCGCTGGGAACGCGATCACCGTTACGACTGTGACCACGACCGTGGCTATGGCCGCGACCATGGACGCAACTTCTACAACAACGGTCGCGACTTCGACCACGGACGCCGCTAAACGCTAACCCACAGACCGGGGGCGGACAGTATTCTTCCGCCCCCGGTTTTCCCTCTGAAGTATTTGCTCCAGCAGAACCTAGCGCGGCGACCCGGAACAGGAAAAAAGGTTGCGCGCAACAACAACCGGAAATAACCGTTCAACCAGACGTACGCAGGAGGTGACGCGATGAAAGCTCTCAAGACGATTTCGAAGTGGATGGCAGGTGCGGCGCTGGCCGGCGCTCTGTTGGTGGCGGCCCCGCAGAAAAGTGAAGCCCAGGTAGCGATTGGTGTGCATGTTGGCGGACCCGTTTATGGTGGTCCCGTTTATGCCCGCCCGGTTCCCCGCCCCTATTACCGTCCATACTACCCGGCCTACTACCGTCCGTATGGATATGGCTACTACGGACCTCGTCCGATCTACGTAGCTCCGCGCCCGGTGTATGTGCGCCCGGTACCGCCGCCGTATTACTACCGTCCCGGCGTCAGCTTCGGCGTTCGCATCCGGTAACATTCGGTCTTCATAAAAAATCCCCGCCATGTGGCGGGGATTTTTATTTGCTCCAAACCATCCAGTTATCCAACAAACTGCGCGTCCAGCGTGATCTCGGCGGCGGCCAGAAGGCGGCTGATGGGGCAGTTCTTCTTCGCGCCCTCGGCAAACTCCTGGAACTTGGCGGCGTCGATGCCCGGAACGCTGCCCTTCACCGTCAGCAGGATCTTGTTGACCGTCGGTGCACCATTGACCATGTCCAGCGTGACCTTGGCGGTGGTATCAATGGAGGCAGGCGGATGTCCGGCCTTGTCCAGTTCGGCCGACAGGGCCATGGAATAGCAGCCGGCATGCGCGGCGGCGATCAGCTCTTCCGGGTTGGTGCCAACCTTATTCTCAAAGCGGGTCACGAACGAATACTCCTGCTCCTTCAGCACGCCGCTCTGCGTCGTAATGACGCCGCCACCGGACTTCAGTCCGCCCTTCCATACCGCGGTTGCTGTGCGATCTGCGATTGCCATTGCGTTCTTTCTCCTTGTACCGGGTTAGATGCTGCGATTTCGACTGCGTTGCGTGTATGCTGCTTGCCATGCAGATGCCAGCGGAGCTGCCCCTGGAACCAGACACCCCGGTCACGGAAGACGCAGCCCCGACGGGTGAGCACCACCAAGTGTACTGCCCCACCTGCAGCTCCCGCCTGGAGAGCCGCCGGTGCAAACTGATCTGCCACCAGTGCGGTTATTACATGTCCTGCGCCGATTATTACTGAGGCGAAGGCAGGAGTGTCGCTTCCATTGTCTTCATTTCGATAGACTAGACAGGTCAATTCGCAATGAAGATTCTTACTCACTGGCTCCGTTCGTACCTCCCTGCGATCTCTGTCTCCGACCGTCAACTGGCCGATGACCTGACCCTGCGCGGCATTGCCGTCGAGGGCGTCTTCGACCTGCCCGATGGCAATGGCTCTCTGTTTGAGATGGACATCACCACCAATCGCGTGGATGCGATGAACCACTACGGCGTCGCCCGCGAGGCTGCAGCCATCTACGACGTGCCGCTGCCGACGCTGGACCTGACGCTGCCCACGCCTGCCGCTGGGGATGCCTACCCGGTACGCATTGAAGCTCCTGAGCTGTGCGGACGCTTCACCGCCCGCGTGATTCGTGGCGTAACCATCCAGCCTTCGCAGGGCGAGATTCTTTCGCGCTTTGCCGCTCTGGGGCAGAAGCCGATCTCGAACGCGGTCGACATTACCAACTACACATGGCTGGCGATGGGACATCCCACGCACGTCTTCGATCTGGACAAGATCGAGGGCGCGATCGTTGTCCGCACCGCGCACAAGGGCGAGACGATCAAGCTGCTGGACGGAACGGAAAAGACCATGCTGGGCGACGAGCTGGTGGTCGCCGACGAGAAGAAAGCCCTTGGTCTGGCCGGCGTGATGGGTGGCTGGGACTCGCGCGTCACCGAGGAGACGAAAAACATCCTGGTGGAGGCCGCGTGGTTTGACCCGGCCAGCATCCGTAAGAGCTCGCGCCGCCACGGCCTGCATACCGATGCCTCGCACCGTTTTGAACGCGGTGCCGACCTGGCCGCCGCTGCCGCAGCCAACGCACTGGTCAGCAAACTGATTCTGGAAGTGTGTGGCGGAACATTGCACGGCGAACTGACCGACGTCGTCGTCCCCGCGCAGGAAGCGAAAACCGCGAAGCGCGCTCCGATTGCGCTGGCCGTCAGCGAAGTACAGCGCCTGCTGGGCACCACGACCGACGGCAAGGGCGTTACCGCCGCCGTTGTGGAGCAATACCTGACCGCCCTGGGCTGCGTGCTCGCTCCTACGGGCGAAGGCGCATACGACGTCACGCTGCCCTCATGGCGCCTGGATATCGAGCGCGAGATCGACCTGCTTGAAGAGGTCGCCCGCGTCTACGGCTACAACCGTTTCGCCAATACCCTGCCATCCTTCGCGGGCGGCGTGGTGGAGTTGCCCTACGAAGCCCCCGAGCGCGCCGTGCGGTCCACCCTGCTGGCCGCCGGATTCACCGAGACCATCTCCAGCACCTTCGCCTCCGAGGCCGATTCGGTGACCTTCGCCGGCGGCGGCGTTCCGATGGGAAATCCTCTCAGCGAAGAGGCCGGGAACCTGCGTCCGTCGTTGTTGCCCGGCATGGCCACCATGCTGGCCACCAACCTGAACCGCGATGTCAGCGACGTGCGGCTGTACGAGATGGGAACGCGCTTTACCGGCTCCACTGTGACCATCGTGGAAGAGCCCTCGCTCTCACTGGGTGCAACCGGCGGAGCCAGGGCCACCGCGCTCGTCTCCGAAGCCGATGCGCTGTTCTACGAGTTGAAGGGCGCCCTGGAGAAGCTGTTTGCCCGCTTCCGCGTCTCCGCTCCGGTTTACGCCGCTGCGAACCTGCCCACATGGGTTGAGGCTGGCCGTGGAGCCACCGTCTTCCTGAATGGCCAGGTCGTTGCCGTGATCGGCGAGCTGTCGCAGGCTGAGGCCCAAAAGCGCAAGCTGAAGCAGGCGGTATGGCTGGCGGAGGTCAACCTGGCCAGGTTGTTTGCCTTCCCGCTGCGCACGCCGCTGGCGCATGAGATCTCCCGCTACCAGGCCGTGGAACGCGACTTCTCCTTTGTCTTCCCGGATACGGTGGAGTGGTCGGCTGTGGAAGCCGCCATCCATGGATTGGGTATCGCCGAACTGCTGCGCATTACCCCGGTCGAGATCTTCCGCGACCCGAAGGGCAAGGCCGTGGCCGCCGGACACTATTCGCTGCTGACGCGTGTGCTCTTCCAGTCGCAGGAATGCACCCTGCGCGAGGAAGAGCTTTCCGCCTGGTCTGCGTCGATCATGCAGACACTGGAAACCCTGGGTGGCAAGCTGCGCACATAGCAGGTGCCAAGCAAGGTTCCCCGGATTGTGGATTTCCGGCCGCATATCCACGCACGTCAGGGCTATACTTCGCCCAGAAGAGGTAGATTTTTAACCATGAGCACCACAGCCACCACCGTGAATGTTGACGAATTGCAGGCGCTTGAACAAAAGGTTCTCCGCGCCGTTGAAATCATCCGCAAGGAACGCGAAGAGCGCGCCACGGCGGAAACCAAGGTGGAGCAGCTGAATCTGCAGGTGCAGTCTCTTCAGGAGCAGCTTGAGCTGCAGCAGATGGAGACCTCCGACGTGCAGCAGCAGCTCGACAGCCTGCGTGGCGAGCGTGAGAGCGTGCGCGGACGCATGGAGAAGCTGCTGGAACAGCTGGAAACGCTGTAGGAGGAGAAGCGATGGCAGAGGTCCCCCAACCCGTCAGCGTCGACATCTTCGGGCAGATCTACAACCTGCGCGGCACCGATCCAGCCTACATTGAGCGACTTGCCGCGGCGGTAGACGCGAAAATGCGCGCCGTTGCCTCGCATGGCGCAACTGTGGACTCCCTGCGCGTTGCCGTACTTGCCGCACTGAACATCGCCGACGAGATGGAGCAGACCCGTCGCCGCTATGCGGAGCTGGCAGGCAGCGTCGAAGAGACCTCCGCCACCGTGCGGAGCCACACCGATTCGCTGACCGACCTGCTGGATGAGGTCCTGGGCGAACGCCGCGCCGGATAGCCCCGAATTTCAATTGCAAACAGAAACGCCCCGGGCGCAATCTCCCGGGGCGTTTCTGTTTGTGTTGCCGCTTGCGTTTAGGCTTCCGCTGCCACAGGCTCGGTCTTCTCGACGATCGCGGGGCCTTTGCCTTCCTGCCCAGGCTTGCGGATGTCGATACCGCCCTTGAAGAAAGCTCCGTCTTCAATGCTGATACGGGCGGCGATCACGTCGCCCGTCAGCGAGCCTTCGCTGCGGATTTCCACGCGGTCGCTGGCCTGGCAGTTGCCGCGTACTTTGCCCAGCACGACAATCTCGCGCGCGCTGATATTGGCGGCCACCTGACCATTACGGCCAACCGTGACACGGTTCCCCGGCAGATTGATCGCGCCTTCGACCTTGCCGTCAATAAACAAGCTCTCGGAGCCCGAGACTTCGCCCTTGACGACGAGGGATTTGCCGATCGTAGCCTGCTCGCCGGCAGCGGCAGCAGGTGTGGAAGAAGCAGGTGTCCGTACCGCTGCCGGTTCATAGCCGGTAGCTGGCGTGCTCGGACGAATTGGTTCGGGGGTTGAAGTGGGCACGTTGCCGGGCTGGTTCGGTTTCCACATGGTGAATCCTGTTTCCTTTCGTTCGTACGCGTGTGTTGACTGCGGCTCGCGTCCGCTGCCCTTATAGGGTGATATTACTCCGCAGTTAATCCCCCGGAGGCAAACATTGCAGAAATCTCCAGGAAGGTTTCCCACAGGGCATCCACCTTGTAAACCCGGGAAATAACCGGCAAAAAACACTTGCACATCTGTAAAGCAGCAACTACGCTGACCGGCATGCAGAAATCCTGTCCGGCTGCTGTGCCGCTGCTGCTGGCCTTCGTATGTCTGTGGTGGACATACGAAGGCCAACCTCTTTGGGCGGCCCCTCTCCCCAAGATCCATACGGTCTCTCTCGGCAGTGTTCGCAAGACGACCTATACTCCCCCCGGTGCCGGCGAAGCCGTCTCTCTGCCCCTGCGTCCGCTGGTGATCGACGGCCGTCAGAAAGAATGGACCACCGGCGATCCGCATGACATTACCGACCGCAGCTTCGTGATTCGCCGCGTTCTGAAGCTGAACGATGCCCTGCCCGGAGAAGCCCCGCGGTGGACCTGGCAACCCGGCCCGTGGCTGCTGGTGGATCGCAACACAGGCCACATTACCGCGTTACACCTGCCGGACTTCGACCCCGTTGTCTCCGACGCCATCTGGTACCGCGACTATGCCGCCTACTGTGGCCTTTCCACCACAACCCGTGGCGGTCTTTATTTTGTTGTCGCCCAGCTAAACGGCCGCAAGGCCATCGTCAGCAAAAAACTCGGCCCGTTGCCGGCGCAGCCTCTGCAACAGCCGCCGTGCAGCGGTATCGCGTGGCAGCGCGACCCGTTGCGTGTCAGCGTAACGCCCACAGGCGCGCAGCCACTCAGCTTCAACGTGCAGGGCACCGCGGCCTCACTGGTCGAAGACGACGAGGACGAGAAGTAAGTCCGGGGTGGCAAAGAAGGTCTACCATAACCCCATGCTTTCTCTGGATGAGCTGCTCAAAGAAGCCGAGGCCGCGCACGGACACCTCTGCGCCGGACAGATTCTGGGCGTACGCATGGCCATGCTGGCCTGTACCCGGCTGGGCATTGACGAGCCGTACGGCAAAGACCGTAAGCGGCTGGTGACCTGGGTGGAGATTGACCGCTGCGCCACCGACGCCATCGGGGTGGTGACCGGCTGCCGCCTGGGAAAGCGCGCACTCAAGCCGGTCGACTACGGCAAGATGGCGGCGACCTTTGCCGACCTGTCCCTGCCGCTGGGGGGCGACCGCTATAAAGCCATTCGCGTCTGTGCGCTGGAAAGCAGCAAGCAGCGGGCAAAGGACCTTTATCCCCACATTGAACCGAAGAACACGCAGCAGATGCTGGCCTATCGCGAGATGCCCGAGGCCGACCTGTTCACGGAAGAATGGGTCTCCGTCCACCTGCCGCCGAAGGAATTTCCCGGTTACAAAGGGGAGCGCGTGGCCTGCGCCGTCTGTGGCGAAGGCATTAACTATGACCGGTTTGTTGTAAGAGATGAAAAGACCTTGTGCCGCGCCTGCGCCACTGTGGCTGAACGGTATTACCAGCCGCTTTAGTGGGCGTGCGTGTGACTGCAGCCTTCGTGCTCTTCTTCCGGCGGAGCGCAGCAGTTCTCTTCGGCGCGCGGGCAGCATTCCATCTCAAACTGAATGGTGGTGTGCGTAATGTGGAAGCCCTTGCGCAGTGAGAGGCGTATCGCATCCAGAATCCCCGTCTGGTCCTGCATGGGGACATCGCCCACCGTTACATGGCTGGCCAGGGCGTAGCTGGAGGAGCCAAGGCTCCAGACATGCAGGTCATGCACATCCTGTACCCCCGGAACATCGCGCATCGCCTCACGAACATCAGCCAGACAGAGATTCCGCGGCGTGCCTTCCAGAAGGATATTCAGCGTCTCGCGGACGATGCCGATGCTTGACCACAGGATCATGGCCGCGATGCCCAGCGACAGTACCGGGTCAATCCACCGCAGGTTCGTCCATTCAATCGCGGCTCCGCCGACGATGACGGCGGCAGTGGAAAGTGCGTCGCCCAACATGTGCAGAAAGACCGAGCGCAGGTTCAGGTCGCGGCCGACCCGCCACAGCATCAGCGCCACCACACCATTCATGGCCACGCCCAGGGCGGCCACAATCATCATGGTTCCGGCTTCCACATCCACCGGTTTGTACAGCCGGCCAATGGCGGCAAAGCCGATCAGGATGGCTACGACGATCAGCGACAGGCCGTTCACAAACGCCGCCAGCACACCGGCGCGCTGGTAGCCAAAGGTCTTCTGATCATTAGCCGGCTTGGCCTGGAAATACACCGCGACAAAGCTGAGCAGGATGGCAAGGAAGTCGCTGGCGTTGTGTCCGGCCTCGCCCACCAGGGCCAGGGAGTGCGCCCGTATGCCGGCCCACAGCGTCGCCAGAACATAGAGCGCCGTCAGTACGAGTGAAATCTGCAGAACGCGCTGCGTCTTTCCGGTCGGGCTGCCGTGAACATGCATTGTCTCTAGGCTACTCCAGCTATGTGTTTAGGCTACGCCAGCCGTCTCTCGATCGCTCGCCCTCAGACCGCTCCAGCCCTCGGCCAGAACGATGCTGTTACAGGGATTGCGCGGGTCATACTTGATGCTTACGGGCAGGTCCCAGCGGACCCGGGCAATACGGTCGCGCAGGGGAGTCACATCCTGTGCCGCCTCATACTCCACACCCGCCAGTTCGTACTTGTAGACCAGCACATCCGGTGTCTCCTCCGGGCCGGTTGCTTCCACAATCGTGCCGTCGATCAGGCGTCCGGACTCCACCAGACGTTCCCTGCGGCGGCGCTCCATCTCCTCGGCCGACGGCTTCCGGCGGAAAATCATCCATCCGGCCACCGCGAGTGCAGCAACGACCGCTCCCCCCGCGGCCATGACTGCCTGGGGATGGTGGAGTAGGGTCTGAACCAAAGGAAGATCGGCAAAAGGCATTGCAAAGTACCTCAGAGTTACCTGCCGCTAGTATGCCACTCCAACGGTGCAATCTTCGCGGTTTTGCATCCGTATGACACCAATTTGATGCCCGTTTCCCCGGGATGGAAGCAGGCGGTGGCGGCGTACAATCAAGGTGTGAGCAAAACCGCTGTAACCAAAGGAAATCGCGCGCAGATGGCGCACCCGATCGACCTCTCGGCCGGACGCATCCGGTCCACTACTGTCATCTGCGTGCGCCGCAATGGCCGCGTTGTCATGGCCGCCGACGGCCAGGTCACCCTGGGCTCGTCCGTTCTGAAGCACTCGGCCAAAAAGATCCGCCGCCTGTACCAGGACAAGGTTCTCGCCGGCTTTGCCGGTTCCACCGCCGACGCCTTCTCGCTCTTCAGCCGCTTCGAGTCCAAGCTGGAGCAGTTTGCCGGCAACCTGGGCCGTGCAGCCGTAGAGCTGGCCAAGGACTGGCGTACCGACAAGATGCTGCGTCAGCTGGAAGCCCTGCTGATCGTCGCTGACCTGAACCAGACCTTCCTGCTCTCCGGCACCGGCGACGTGATTGACCCGGACGAGGGCATCTGCGCCATCGGCTCCGGCGGCAGCTACGCCCAGGCCGCAGCCCGCGCCCTGTACCAGAACACGGAACTGGACGCCCGCGAGATCGCCGAGAAAAGCATGAAGATCGCCGGTGACATCTGCATCTACACCAACCAGACATTCACGATTGAAGAGCTGAAGAGTGGCTCTTAGCTTTTAGCCGTTAGCTACTAGCACCATGTTTTACGGCTTTTAGCTAACAGCTAAGAGCGAGCAGCCAGGAGCTGATTTTTATGGCCATCTATCTTCCCGGCGCCGCCGAAGACCAGGCGCTTGCACTCGACGACCTCACGCCCCGCGAAATCGTTGCGGAGCTGGACAAGTACGTCGTCGGCCAGAAGGCCGCCAAGCGCGCCGTCGCCGTCGCCCTGCGCAACCGCATGCGCCGCCAGAAGCTGTCGCCCGATCTAGCCGACGAGATCATGCCGAAGAACATCATCATGATCGGGCCTACGGGTGTCGGCAAAACCGAAATCGCCCGCCGCCTGGCCAAGCTGACCAACTCCCCCTTTCTCAAGGTGGAGGCCAGCAAGTTCACCGAAGTGGGCTATGTAGGCCGCGATGTCGAATCCATCGTGCGCGACCTGGTCGAGATCGCCATCGACATGGTGCGCGAAGAGAAGCTGGAAGAGATCGAGGACAAGGCCGAGCTCGCCGCCGAAGAGCGTCTGCTCGATATCCTGCTGCCTCCCGCTCCGCCCGTCGTGCCACAGCCGTCTCCGAATACCGCCGCGACCCCGGAAGCTCACCTGGTTCTGGAAGGCACGACGGATGGCGCGAAAGCGCCTCACTCGGCGGACGCACAGACCTCACGCGAGAAGCTGCGCCTGCAGTTCCGTGAGGGCAAGCTGGACGACCGCACCGTCGAGATCGACGTTCGTGACAAGAACGGCCCGTCGTTTGAGATCATCTCCAGCCAGGGACAGGATGAGATGGACATCAACCTGAAGGACATGATCCCCGGCTTGTTCGCTCCGCGCACCAAGAAGCGCAAGATGAAGGTGCCAGAGGCCTTCGATTACTTTGTGCAGGAAGAAGAGCAGCGCCTCATCGACATGGACCAGGTCACGCGCCAGGCCGTCGAGCGTGTCGAAGACTCCGGCATGGTCTTCCTTGACGAAATCGACAAGATCGCCGGCCGCGAAGGCGGCCACGGCCCCGATGTCTCCCGCGAGGGCGTGCAGCGCGACATTCTGCCCATCGTCGAAGGCACGACCGTCTCGACCAAGTACGGCATGGTCTCCACCGACCACATTCTGTTCATCGCCGCTGGAGCCTTCCACGTCTCCAAGCCCAGCGACCTGATTCCGGAGCTGCAGGGCCGCTTCCCCATCCGCGTGGAACTGCAGTCGCTCACGGTCGAGGACTTCATCAAGATCCTTACCGAGCCGAAGTCGTCTTTGACCAAGCAGTACACCGCTCTGCTGGAGACCGAAGGTGTGAAGCTCGAGTTCACCCCCGAGTCCCTGCGCGAGATGGCAGAGTTCGCCTTCCGCGTAAACGAGACGACCGAGAACATCGGTGCGCGCCGCCTGCACACCATCATGGAGCGCGTTCTGGATGAGATCAGCTTCCAGGCGCCCGACCTGTTCAAGGAACCGAAGATCGAAGGCCAGCCTGAACTTCCGGTCGAGGACCGTCCCACGCTGGCTGGCCCAGTGGAAAAGGTCATCGTCATTGGCCCTGAGTATGTGAAGCAGCAGGTCGCCAGCATTGTGAAGAACGAAGACCTGAGCCGCTACATTTTGTAATCTCTGTGCCTCTCTGCTGCGGACAGGTATGCTGTCTGCAACAGAGAGGCATCCCCCATGCATCGACTTCTGGCACTTCTTCTTCTGGCGGCAGCACTTCCCTCCATCGCGCAGAACCGCATCACTATCCTGAACGACGCCTTCAGCAAACGGGCCGACCTGGAACAGGACTGGGGCTACTCTGCCCTGATTGAGTTCGAAGGCAAGCGCATCCTCTTCGACACGGGCGACAACATTGCCCTGTTCAAGCGCAATGTCGAACGCCTGCACGTCGATCTCTCACACCTGGATATGGTCATCCTGTCGCACGCGCACGGCGACCATACCTCCGGCCTGCGCTACGTGCTCTCGCTCAACCCGAACGTGCCCCTTTTCGTGCCAGACGACCCTTACTTCACCGGCAGCACGCTGCCCCCGGGATTTCTGACGACCGACGCGCAGCCCGACCTGCCGAAAGAGATGCGCTACTTTGGCGGCGGCAATCGTCCCGCGGGTGGCAAGGGATGGACGGCGTGGACCGACACAAAGATGACCGCCATCAGCGGCAACACGGATATTGCACCGCATATTCACCTGATCTCGCAGGTCTCGGAGAAGCCGGCCTTTAAGGGATTGCGCGAAATTTCGCTGGTGCTCGACACACCGAACGGCCCGGTCGTGATCGTCGGCTGCTCACACCCTGGCATTGAGAACATCATGGCATCCGCGAACCTTACGCAGCCGGTCGCCATGCTCTTTGGCGGTTTGCACCTGCTGCAGGATTCCCCGGAGCAGATTCATGCCACGCTGACCACGCTGGCAGAGACCTACCATGTCCGCACCATGGCCATTGGCCACTGCAGCGGAGAGCTTGCCTTCAAACAGATACAGCAGAGATGGGCCGGACACTTCGCGTACGCCGGACTGGGCGAAACCGTCCGTTTCTAGCTACATCCTATGATAGCGGCCAGGATAGGGCGGCGGCATCGGGGTTCGGTTGCGAATGGTGTGCACCAGCAGCCAGATCAACCCGCCAATGAAAAGAAACGGAGCCAGGGGCACCAGGATCCACAACGGGCTGGGGGAGATCACGCGGTCGCCATGCACGGTGGCCGCCGTCTCCTCGTAGCTTCCGCCAAAGGTCACCAGGTCGCCGCCCACGCTGGCTTTCTTCTTCAGCTTGATAGGCGTTCCGAAGGCGACGACATCGCCGCCAATTGATTTGTCTTCATCCACATGCAGGCTGCCGAAGGCCATGACGATATCGCCCGTCACGCGGCCATGCACCGTTACGTCGCAGAACAGGCAGACGATATCGTCCGCCGTCTCGTCCTCGCCCACTACAACGTGGTTGCCCACGCCAACATGGTCCTCCCTGCTGTCTGCAAAGGCATCCCCTGCGGAGAAGCAGGAAAGCAGCAAAACGACGGCAAACATCATCAGACGGTGCATTTTTCTCACTCCCGCGGGCGCCACCCATTTTACTGGGGTCCCGGCCGCTCGTACTAAAATTGAACTTTGGCCTGTGCGCTTTGTGTGCACAAACATGCGCCACACCCGGACATACAGACATGCCGCAGGAACTCGCAAAAGCTTACGATCCGACATCGATTGAAGAACGTTGGGCCCGCTACTGGATTGAAGAACGTCTTTTTGACGTACCAACCCCTACCCCCGGTACGTCAGCCGACATAAAAAAGTTCGTTCAGCTTCTTCCACCGCCCAACGTCACCGGCCGCCTGCACATGGGCCACATGCTCAACCAGACGGAAATGGACATTCTGGCTCGCTGGCACCGCATGAAGGGCGAGCGTTCGCTGTGGGTTCCGGGCACCGACCACGCCGGCATTGCCACGCAGATGATGGTGGAGCGTCAGCTTGCCGCGGAGAACACCACCCGCCAGCAGCTTGGCCGCGAGGCCTTTGAGCAGCGCGTCTGGCAGTGGAAGCAGGAGTACGGCGGAGCCATTACCGGGCAGATGCGTCGCCTGGGCGCCTCAGTCGATTGGTCGCGTGAGTACTTCACCATGGACGAGAACCTGTCCACGGCCGTGAAGGAAGCCTTCGTCCGCCTGTATGAGCAGGGACTGATCTACCGCGGCAGTTACATCGTGAACTGGTGCCCGCAGCAGCAGACCGCCGTCAGCGATCTGGAAGTGGTTCACGAGGAGCAGGCGGGCAAGATCTACCACATCCGTTATGACCTGGCCGACGGCACAGGCTCCATCACCATCGCCACCACGCGCCCTGAGACCATGCTGGGCGACGTGGCCGTGGCCGTGAACCCGAACGATGAGCGCTACCAGGCCATGATCGGCAGGATGCTGGTACTGCCGCTCGTTGGCCGCGAGATCCCCGTTGTTGCGGATGACTGGGCCAACCCCGAGTTCGGCACCGGCGCCGTGAAGGTAACACCCGCGCACGACCCCAATGACTTCGAGATCGGCAAGCGCCACAACCTGCCGAACCTGAACATCATGGACGAGACCGCGCACATCCTTCTGGCCGGCTCACCCTACAACGGGCTGGACCGCTACGACGCACGCGAGAAGATTGTTGCCGATCTGGAAGCCCTGGGCAACCTGGTCGCCATCAAGGACCACAACAACTCCATTGGCCGCTGCGACCGCTGTAAAGCGATTGTGGAGCCGCGCCTGTCCATGCAGTGGTTCATCAAGATTCAGCCACTGGCCGACAAGGCCATCGCCGCCGTGGAAGAAGGCCACATCAAGTTCACGCCGGAGATGTACGCGAAAACCTACTTCGAGTGGATGCGAAACATCCACGACTGGTGCATCTCGCGTCAGCTCTGGTGGGGCCATCGCATTCCCGCATGGCACTGCCGCCACTGCCACGAGATCACCGTGTCCCGCGAAACGCCCGCTGCCTGCAAGGCCTGCGGAGCGACGGACCTGGTGCAGGAGACCGATGTGCTGGACACATGGTTCTCGTCCGGCCTGCTGCCCTTCACCATCTTCGGATGGCCGAAGCATGATGCGCAGCTCGAAGCCTTCTATCCCACTGAGCTTCTGGTCACCGGCTTCGACATCCTCTTCTTCTGGGTGGCCCGCATGGTCATGCTGGGTACGCACTTCATGCTCGATGTGCCGATGCCCGATGGCTCGCAGCGCACGTTGAAGGACTCCGTGCCCTTCAAGGAGGTCTACATCCACGGTCTGGTCCGCGATGCTGACCGCCAGAAGATGTCCAAGACCAAGGGCAACGTCATCAACCCGATCGAGATCATCGAGCGCTTTGGGACCGATGCCGTGCGTTACACGCTGGCCAGCCAGGCCTCGCCCGGCACCGACATCGCCTTCAACGAGCAGCGCACCGAAGGCTACCGCGCCTTCGCCAACAAGATCTGGAACGCCGCCCGTTTCCTGTTCATGAACATTGAGAAGGCGAAGGAGGCTGGCTACAACATCCGCCTGGGTGAGAACCTTCCGGTCACCGTGCTTCCGGCAGGAACACCGCTCGAAACGCGCTGGATCTTCGCACGCCTGTCGGCCGTCAGCGCCGAAGTGGAGACCGCGCTGAACAACTATCGCTTCGACGAAGCCTCCGCCGCCGTCTATCAGTTCTTCTGGGGCGAGTTCTGCGACTGGTACCTGGAGCTGGTGAAGCTGCGCCTGAACTTTGACCAGCCCGGCAACGCGGAGACAGCCATCACACTGGCCTCTCTGGTTGGCGTTTTTGAAGCTGCTCTGCGCCTGCTCTCACCCTTCATGCCCTTCATTACCGAAGAGGTGTGGCATGCGCTCTATGACAACGAGCCGTATGCCAAGTCCATTGCTCTGGCACGCTACCCGCAACCCAGCGACTTCCCAGCCGAAAAGGACGCGGAAGAGAACATGGTGCTGCTGCAGGAGCTGATCGTCGCCATCCGCGGCCTGCGCAAGGATGCCAGCGTTCCGGAGAAGGAGTTCGCTCCGGTTCGCATCTTCACCGACATCAAGACCCAGGCCATCCTGGACGCCAACCGCGAGATGCTTTCGCGGCTGGCACGCGTGGACGGTGTGGAGTTCCTGGAAGGCTCGCTCAGCGGAGCCAATGTTCGCAGCACTGCGAAGTTCGATGTGGCCGTGGTCTACGAGCGCCAGGTCGACGTTGCCGCCGAAACCGAGCGCCTGACCAAGGAGATTGCCAAGCTGACCAAGGGCCTGGAAGCTGCCGCAAAACAGCTCGGGAACGAGGCCTTCGTGGCCAAGGCTCCCGCTGCCGTGGTCGATGGTCTGAAGAAGCAGCAGGCAGAGACACAGCTCCTCTACGACAAGGCCAAGACCGCGCTGGACGCACTAACGAAGTAATCACTCCGGCTGTTGTTTTTGCTTTTGTTGTTCTTGCTTGTCATCCCGTAAGGATCTGCTTTCCCTTAGATCCCAGAAGCAGATTCCACCGCTGCGCTGCGAAACGACAAAAAACGACCCAAAAGGCCGCCCAACCGGGTGGCCTTTTCTTTTCCCGTGAATTTTTCCGAACGGAAGCCCTTCCTCTCCGGTCTATGTGTGTAGAAGGAACAATGCATGAGCTCGCCGCACGCATGGCAAACCGGACTGCGCCGCGACCTCTCTGCGGAGGAGCTGGGCCTGCCGGAGACGACCAACCATGATGCGATCTTTGCCGCGCTGGTGCAGACATATGCCCGGCTGATGTACCGCATCGCCTATGCCGTTCTGCGCAACCCGCATGACGCCGAGGATGCCGTGCAGGATGTATTTGTGAAGATACTGCGTTCCCGTCCGACGCCGGAACAGGAGAAGGCCTATCTGTCGAAGGCGGCGTATCGCGCGGCGTTGGACCGCTTGCCACGCAAGGACACACGGGCGCTGGAGGAGGAAGAGGAGTTCGTCTCTCCTGCCTTCTCGCAGGAGGAGCACGCCACGGCCTTAGCAGAGCAAAAACGCCTGCTCCTCCTGATTGCCGCGCTTCCGGAGGAGCTGCGACAGCCTCTGGTGCTGATGGCTCTGGAAGAACTCACCTCGCGCGAGGTGGCCGACCTGCTCGGCATTCCGGAAGGCACGGTTCGAACGCGGGCGCAACGTGCACGCGAGGAGTTACGCAGAAGATTCGAAAGGAGGAAGCCATGAACGATCGTTTTGACGAGTTGCTGAACGACACCCTGCAGCCGATAGCGCACGCCGAACCAGTGCATGGTCTGGAGGACCGTATCCACGCGCGGGCAACGCGCACACGGCGGGTTCGCCGCCTGATGTGGTTTGCCACTCCTGTCGCAGCATGTGCCGCCATGGCCATGGTGTGGATCGCGCTCCATACTACGCAACCAGTAATGCCGCAGAAGATGGCTGTAGATGCAGCACCCGCGCTGCAACCTGCGCCCGTAACGCATCCGGATACGCCTGTGGTGAAGGCGCATGTGTTCAAGCCTGCAACCATTGCAGTACGGCCCCGGCAAGAAGCCGTGGCACAGAACGATCTGCCGAAGCTAACTACCTTCCCCGCTCCGCCGGAGGATACGACGGAACGCCGCGCCATCATGGCATTGGTTGAGGCAAAGAATCAACCCGCTCTGCTTGCAGCCTCTGATTTGAAAGCGCAACAAGCCGGTCCCATCGAGATTGCAGAGATCCACATCCAACCCCTCTCACAGGAGACACCCCAATGACCCGCCGCATCCTCTTCACCCTTTTGCTTTCCCTCCTGCTCTTCCCTGTCTGCATCAGCCATGCCCAGGAGAAGGACAGCCCGTCCACGGGGCCACAGAACCTTTACCACGTGAAGCTCATCGTCAAAGAGCTTGAGAGTGGAAAGGTGATCAACGGCCGCGAGTATGACACGAACCTCACCACGGTTCAGGGCAAAGCCATCACCTATACCAACTCCATTCGCACCGGCAACAAGATCCCGATTACGACCGGCAGCACGGCAGCTTCCAATAGTGTCAATACGATGTACACCTACATCGATGTCGGCGTGAACTTCGATATCCGCGACTACCGCGTGGACGGGGACAAGGCATCCTTCACCCTGAAGGCCGAGATCACCAACGTCGAGGCGGCATCCAACAGCATCTTGCAGCCGGTAATCCACCAGAACTCCTGGAACTCAAATGTACGGGTCACCATGGGCAAGCCAACCATCGTATTCAGTTCGGATGATGTCTCCTCCAAACGCACCACGCAGGTGGAGGTCACGGCAACCGAAATCAAGTAGCGCATGCAGTCCTTGGCCCGGCCGCCTCCACAGGCGGCCGTTTTCTTGCTCTGAAAAAATTTCCATAAACTAAGGAACAACGCCGCGGGAGGCCGCGTACTAGCCGGGGTACGACGAAAAAATCGCAGCACCATGTCCCGAGGAGCACCCCATGCTCATGGCTCGCGTACCTGTTTGCGTCCCACACCGTCTGGCAATCGCCTGTGTCTTCGTACTTGGCACCGCACTTCTCTCTGGGCGCGTTTGCGCCGCACAAGCCCCGTCTGCAGCAGATACCTCAGCCACCTATCGCAAACTCATTACCGAATCAGAGCGAAGAGACGAGCCCCCTGCAAAGCGCGGCTACCTGTGGGCCATGCTCGCATCCTCGTATCACGACAAGGGCAACGTAGCAGAAGCCTTCCGTGCCTACGACCGGGCCCTTCCTCTTCTCGCCAAGGATGCGGACGCCCGTTCCAACTATGCCACCGCGCTCGATAATCTTGGGAGCCTCTACCTGGAGACCGGTCGCATTCCGGAGGCGGAAACTACCCGCACCCGCGCGCTTCATCTCCGCGAAGAGCTGGGAAACGCTATCGACCTGGCCCGCAGCCATGAACACCTGGCCGAGATTCATCTCGCCCGCCATCACTATCCCCAGGCCGAAGCCGAGGCCAGGGCCGCACACGACATCTTCCTCACATCGCCCGAGCCCGAACGCTACGACGCTGCCGGAAATTCCCATCCCGGCAACACGCTTCTCTCCTCACTAGTCACACTCGTCTTCGCCGAGTGCGCACAGTCCAAGTGGGATGCATGCCACCAGTCCGCGGTGGATGCCGACAAGCTGGTGCAGCAGGACTTTGCGCCCGACTCCCTGGAGAGAGCCCACACTGAGATGGCGCTCGGCTTCGCGCAATGGAAGACCGGTGACCCATCGGCGGCCGAGAAGAGCCTGCAAAGCGGCATGGCCATCATGAAAGCACGGCTGGGCGAAACCAGTCCCATCGTCCTTGATTCCATGTATGAATACCGCGACTTCCTCGCATCCCAGCACCGCAAGCCAGAGCTTCGCCAACTGGATCAAAGCATCCGCGTCGCCGTTGCACGCCAACAGAGTGGCATCTGCAACAACTGCCAGGTAAGCGCCTTCGCCCTGCGCTAACGCGTTTTGCGTGAAACAGAAAGGCCGCCCATTTGGGCGGCCTTCTTTGTCTTGCGTGAAGCAGGCAAGGCTTACTCAGCCTCAACCGTCTCTGGCTCTTCCGCAACAGCCGTCACAACCTCTTCCGGCTTGTCGCTCTTGATGGTGACCTTCACGTGGGCCGAAACCTCACGGTGCAGCTTGATCGGCACGTGGAACTCGCCGATGGTCTTCAGCGGCTCGTCCAGGGCGATCTTGCGGCGATCAACGGTGAAGCCCTGGGCTTCCAGAGCGGCAGCGATGTCTGACGAGGTGACCGAACCGAACAGGTGATCGCCTTCGCCAACCTTGCGCTCGAAGGTAAGCTCAGCCTCGTTCAGGCTGGTGGCCAGCGTCTCGGCATCACCCTTTTCACGTGCGGACTTGCGCAGGGCCGAGCCCTTCATCTGCTCGATCACAGCCTTGTTCGCCGAGGTCGCTTCAATGGCGAGCTTCTGCGGCAGCAGGTAGTTGCGGCCGTAGCCGTCGGCAACCTTCACAACGTCGCCACGGTGGCC
Source organism: Terriglobus tenax (assembly GCF_025685395.1). Taxonomy (NCBI): domain Bacteria; kingdom Pseudomonadati; phylum Acidobacteriota; class Terriglobia; order Terriglobales; family Acidobacteriaceae; genus Terriglobus; species Terriglobus tenax. The sequence goes on from NZ_JAGSYA010000004.1 coordinate 1,400,417, forward strand.
GAGCTTGAGGATATCTTCCTTGAGAATGACTTCCATTTGAATGTCTCCTGTCCCTTTCCTTAGTAGCGTGCTGCGAACGGCAGCAGGGCGATGTTACGGGCCTGCTTGATGGCAGCCGACAGCTTGCGCTGGTGAGTGGTGCATACGCCGGTCAGGCGACGGGGAACGATCTTGCCGCGCTCGGCAACGAAGCCCTGCAGCAGGCGAACGTCGCGGTAGCTGATGGCGTCAATCTTCTCGGTGCAGAACTTGCACACCTTCTTGCGGCGGAAGAACTTGCGTCCGCCAGGACCACCGGGGCCACCAGGGCCGCCAGGACGCGGGCCACGAGGGCCGGAAGGACGCTCGCCCGCAGGGCGCTCAGAGGGTGTGGATGCTGCTGGGGTGGTGCTGGTAGTAGTCTCGTCAGCCATTGCTGAAAATCCTTTCTGGTTGGGGCGGCTCGTCGCTCCAGGCCTGCGAGGAGGCCTCTGGACCGGTGCTCCGGGAAACGGCAGCCGCTTGTTACGTGTCGTTCGGGTCTTAGCTCGAAATCCTCTTAGGCGGTAACGGTCTCAGCTTCCGCTGCGGCCGGCGCCTCGGCAACGGCGGCAACAGGAGCTGCAACCGGGGCAATCGCCGAACGCTTCACCTTGGTGTCGCGGATGGCCTTCACCTTGGCCAGGCGCTTGTTCTCCTCGTCCGTGCGGACGGTGATGAACTTGATCACCTGCTCGGTAACGCGCAGGCGGCGCTCCAGCTCGGCAATCAGCTTGCCGTCTGCGGCGACGTTCAGAAGGACGTACAGGCCGTCTTGGAACTTGCGGACGATGTAGGCCAGGCGACGGCGGCCCAGCTTCTCCACCGACTTCACCTCGCCACCATTGGTGGTCACGGTGCCGGAGAAGCCCTCAATCAGCTTGTCCAGATCCTCTTCCTGCAGGTCAGGACGGACGATAAACATGACTTCATACGTACGATTCATCTGGTTCTTCTTTCTGCCCGGTTCTGCCGGGCACCGCCGTCAAAGGCGGTCTGGAAGTTATCTAGCTGTTAGCTCTTAGCTTTCAGCCTCCAGCTAAGAACTGGAAGCTAACGGCTAAAGGCTGTCTTTCTTTACTGCATTGAACTTACTCATCGCGGGGCCGACACCTTCTGTCAGCACCGCCTCAACCGCAAGCTTCACACGGTCGAGCACTTCATCCAGCACGGCCAGCTCGGCCTTCTTCATCGGCGCAAGCAGGTAGTTCGAGCCACCGGCCTTGATCTCGCGTCCATCTTCGGTGGGCGGTTTGCCTACACCAATGCGGATACGGATCCAATCTTCTGAGCCAAGCACGCCGGTGATCGATTTCACACCGTTGTGCCCGTTGGCGCTGCCACGCTCGCGGATGCGAATCGTACCCAGCGGTAATGCCAGCTCGTCGTACAGCACAATCACATCTTTCGACGGATCGAGTTCGAGCTCCTGCACCAGGGCGGCTACGGAAAGCCCGCTCAGGTTCATAAAGGTCTCCGGCTTGGCCAGCAGAACTTCCTGTCCTGCCAGCATTGCCTTCCCCGTCAGGGCTTTGCCCCTCCGGTTGGTGACCGTCGCATAGCTGTCTTCCGCAATACGATCAATCGCCAGGAACCCCGCGTTATGCGGCGTGAACTGATATTCGATTCCTGGATTTCCAAGCCCGACAATCAGCTTCACGTTCAAAATCCTTCAATCCCGTGGCGGCTGCCATCGATGGCAGCCGCCCCCAGGCAGTTACTTCTTGGCGCCTTCGGCAGCAGCGTCCTGCTTGCCCTTCTTGGCCACTTCCGGCTCGGTCGGGGCAGCAACCACTTCGGCAGCAGCCTCTTCCTTCACGATGGTGACGTGGGCAACCACGGCGTTCTCTTCCACGATGAACTTGAACTTGCCGCCGTGCGGCAGGTCCGAAACGTGGACGGCGTCGTGCAGGCCCAGGTTGGTTACGTCGACATCAATGTGCGACGGGATGTCACCCGGGAGGCACTCGATCTCGACCTCGCGCAGGATGTGATCCAGGATGCCGCCCTGGTTCTTCACGCCCGTTGCCGTACCCACCAGCATGACCGGAACGTTGACGCGCATGGCCTTATCCATGGCGATACGCTTCAGGTCGATGTGCAGCAGCTTGCCCTTGATGGGCTCGTACTGCCAGTCCACAATCATGGCCTTGATAGCCGGCTCAGCGCCAACGCTCAGGTCGAAGATCGTGTTGTGACCCGACTCCGAGTGCAGGATCTTGGTGATGGCCTTGGGGTCCACCGTGATGGCCTGCGAGTCCTTGCCCGCACCGTAAACAACAGCGGGAATCAGACCGGAGACGCGAACGCGGCGAGCCGCATTCTTGTTGAACTTACCTTCGCGGAGGGTTGCGAGAACTGCTTCAGACATTGTGTTTTCCTTTCGGGCACGGACAAGAAGTTCTTAGTTGTCAGTTCTCAACTGTTAGTTGAGAACTGCTTCTTCAAACTTGGTTCCGCTCCCTTTGCGGCTTTGCCGCGTGATTTGTACTTCCCTAAAAACTGACAACAGCTTAGGAGAACAGCGAGCTTACGCTGGTCTCCATGTGAATGCTCTCGATGGCGCGGCCAAGCAGGCCGGCGATCGAAAGCACCTTGATCTTGTCTCCCAGCTTCTGAGCATTCTCATTCAGAGGGATGGTATTGGTGACAACCACCTGCTTCAGGCGGCTGGCCGCGATGCGATCCGCGGCGGGGCCGGAGAGAACCGCGTGCGAGGCACAGGCATAAACCTCGGCGGCACCCTGGTCCAGCAGAGCCTCGGCCGTCTTCACCAGGGTTCCGGCGGTGTCGATAATATCGTCGAGGATCAGGCAGGTGCGGCCCTTCACATCGCCGATCACGTTCATCACCTCGGTGACGTTGATGTCCGTACGGCGCTTGTCGACGATGGCCAGCGGAGCTTCCATCTTCTGCGCGAAGAAGCGAGCGCGCTCCACGCCGCCGGCGTCCGGCGAAACCACCGTCAGGTTCTCAAGCTTCATCTCGCGGAAGTGCGAAACCAGCACTGGCGAGGCAAACAGATGGTCGACCGGGATATTGAAGAAGCCCTGGATCTGCGCCGCGTGCAGGTCAACCAGCAAAGCGCGGTTCGCTCCGGCCGTCTGCAGCAGGTCGGCAACCAGCTTGGAGCTGATGGCGACGCGCGGACGGTCTTTACGGTCCTGGCGGGCATAGCCATAGTACGGAATCACCACGGTGATCCGTCCGGCCGATGCGCGCTTCAGGGCGTCAATCATAATCAGCAATTCCACAAGGTGCTGGTCGACAGGAAAGCTGGTCGGCTGCAGCAGGAAGACATCGGCACCACGCACGTTCTCCAGCAGCTGGAAGTGGATCTCTCCATCGGAGAAGCGCTGCAACCGGGTTTCGCCCATGGCGACTCCCAGGAACTTGCAGACCTCTTCGCACAGCGGCTTATTGGCAGAACCACAGAAGATCTTGAAGCGCTTGTCGTCAGCAATGCGGGAAGCCCGCTTGCGTTCTGCCGGCTTGGCGGCAGGTGAGGGCATGCTGTTCAGTTCGCTCTGCGAGAGGGTGCTGTCGGTCATTCTTCGTCGCTTCCTTCCGGGCTGGTTTGCCCATTTGGGTGCTGCGTCCTTCCGATCTGTCCTGCGGAGGCCATGTTCGACTCTCCACACCTTCCACTGCCCGTTGGCAGCAGCATTTTGGTTGGGCGACCAGGATTCGAACCTGGACAAAGTGCTCCAAAGGCACTTGACCTACCATTAGTCGATCGCCCACCTGCTACACCTACACAAACATCGTGGCCCAGTACACGCTTCGCGGCAAGGTGCTTGTTATGCGAGCCTCGCAGCCGAGCGCTGTTATACGGTCACTGGCCGCCTTCGCCTCATCCTCCGAACGGTAAAGACCGAACAGAGACGAACCGGAGCCGGAGAGCGCCGCATATAAGGAACCTTCTTCTAACGCAGATTTGAACGCACGCAGCGATGGCTGCTGGGGAAAGACGACCGTTTCAAAGTCGTTCTCTAGCCCGGTGCGGACAAGCGCGAGAAGGGGTTCCTCGGCCAGGTCTCCAGCCGGGCCGGAGACACCAGGTTGGCCGGCGAAGGCTATTGCCACGCGCCGACGAAACTCCATTAGTGTATCGTTTTCAGGGTTTTCCGGCAATCCGGCATCCCAGTCGCGGAAGGCCTGCGGGGTGGAAACTCCCACACCGGGAAAGGCCAGAACCGCATAAAACGAAGGCAGATCCGGGAGCGGAAAGGTCTCCTCCCCGCGCTCAATGCCCAGCATCGTCCCCCCCACCAGGAACATGGGCACATCCGAGCCTACTTTTCCGGCCAGATGGAGCCGGGCGCTGGGGCTAAGTTGTTCTCCCAGTTCGGCTTCCAGGGCAAGGATGGCCGCCGCGGCGTTCGCCGAGCCGGCGCCGATACCGCCCTGCACGGGCAGCTTTTTGTCGATGAAAATGTCAACTTTTGCGCTGATCTGGAGCGCTTTAAGCGCCATTTCGACGGCTTTAAACGCCGTATTGCGCGCGTCACAGGGTACGCCGGGGTGGTCGCAGCGCAGGGTGATCGAGGTCTCCGGGGCGCGCTCGGCGGTGACCGTCATCAGGTCAAACAGTCCGATGGTCTGGTAGATGGTCGCCAGGTGGTGGTAGCCGTCCGGCCGGGGAGGGCCGATGCGGAGGCCCAGGTTGATCTTCGAGTACGAACGAACGGTGGTCATGCCCGAGGTTGATTGTAGCGGGTCATAAGAAAAGACCGGGACTTCATACGGACAGTCCCGGTCTCGCTTCACTGCTTACTTCAGGTTCGGGTTCTTGCCGGAGCTCAGCACGTTGGCCATGATGCGGAAGCTGCCGGGGACGCCGTCCGGAAGTTCCCGGAAGAAGGCGTAGGCCAGGTAGACATACACACCCTTGCCGTAACGGGCATAGATCAGGCCGCCGCGCTGCGGGTCTTCGCCCTTGTCGTGCATCTCGACCGGAGCCGCGTATTTAGAGTCCCACGTGGCCAGGAAGCCGTGACCGCGCTCCTCCACCCAGTTGTCGAAGTCGGCCAGGGTGATCTTGTTGGGCCAGTTCAGGATGGGGTCCTTCGGGTCGACGATCTGGACGCTATTGTCCTCCTCGGCGACCGTCTCTCCGTTGCCTTCAATGTGCATGGGATAAGGACCGAAGTTGTGATCGAACTCTCCGTTCTGGTACTGCGCGATCAGCGTTCCGCCGTTCTCAACGTACTGCAGCAGGCGGTTGTTGAAGGTACGCAGCTCCGGCCGCGCGGCGTAGGTACGGATGCCGAGCAGGATAACGTCGTAGACCGACAGGTCGGCCTTGGCGATCTCCTGCGCGGAGAGGAAGGTGGGGTGAATGCCGAGGTCAGAGAGCGACTGCGGTACCTCGTCGCCGGTGCCGGTGATGTAGGCCACCTTCAGCCCGGGAGCGACCTTCACATCCACGCCGGTGGTGCGGTAGGCGGCATCGCGATAGGAAGGATACGGGCGCAGGCCGACGTAGCCGGTCATCATGTAGCCGTTGCTGTACTGCTTGCCGTTGTAGGTAGCCACGGCGGTCAGCGTGTAGGGCTTGGTCTCAACCGATTTGGGCGTGACCTGGAAGGTGATGCCCTGTTCGTCGCCGTCGCGCATGGTGCTGAAGCTGGCCCTGGCGGGCGAAGAGGTCCAGCCCGTGGGAAGGTTGAGCGCAAGCTCGCCCTTGGCAGGACCCTTTACGTTGGAGTGCACGTTGACGTTGAGCGTAAAGCTGGCGGCGCCAACCGGGACGATGCCAGCCGTCGGCGAGACGGTAACGGAGATGGCCGGGGCGATCAGCAGCGGCTCATAGACGGTGCCATAGCCAAGGTAGCGGTGCTGCGACTGCACCGTGGCGGTGATGGGGAAGGTGACTCCCTGGTAGTCCACGGAAAGGCCCGCCGTGAGCGGGTAGGGCTCAATGGGCATGCCGAGCGCCGCCGGGTTATGGATGTCGTAGATGGACTGCTCGAGATTTTTACGGGAGAAGTAGGGGCCGGTGTAGGACTGATCGTCCGGAACGACGACGTCGGCAACCTCTGCCGAGAAGGCCGAGTTGGCCCCCAGCTTGCGTGGGGGGCTGGAGAGCGTGACCGGCTTGCCGGAGAAGGTGGGGCCGTTGACGGAGACCATCACATCCTGCGAGCCCATGTTGGCGACCTGCAGGTTGACGCCGACCTTCTGGCCGGGGATCGCGGTCTGCGAGTTCTCAGCCGGTCGCGCACCGCCCGGGCCGCCGCGTCCGCCGCCGCTCTGGGAGCTACCGGTGTAGGCGGTCAACGAGAGTCCAAGCGCCGAGGCCAGCGTGGACTGGAACTGCTGCTGCTTCACGCCGAGCTCGTGCTTCATGTTGTAGGCAGCCTCGGCAGGCAGCCTGGCCGTGTTCAGCTCCGCGAGCAGGGCTTCGGTCTGCTTCAGACCCTTGGCAAGCTGGGGAGCGATGAGGCCGGGATTGCCTGCGTCAAAGTGAGACTGCGCGTCGGCCACGGTATCGGCAAGCTGCTGCAGCTTTGCCTTCCAGGGCGCCTGCTGTGCGGCGGGCAGGTAGGTTGCGATTCCCGGCACGGTGGTGTCAATGCCGTCAAAGAAGTCGCCTTCCTTCTCCGGAGCGGTTGCGGCGGTACGGGTGGCCCACAGGTGATAGGGCGAGTTCTGCGGCGCGGGCAGCGTTGGGCCAACGCCGCCGGTCTGCGACTTCTGCACGGCGAGGCCTTCGCGGGCGATAGCGCTGTAGTTATTGGCCAGCAGATAGTCGTAGTTGCCGACCGGTACCTGCACGGTGGTGGAAGGCAGTGCCTTGATGTCCGTGTTGTTGGTGTAGTTGTGGAAGCTGACGGGTTCCCACTTGGTGGTGGCGTAGTCGTAGATACCCTTTTCGCTGACGCGGGCAAAGGGGACGCGGCCGTAGACCTTCTGCACCTTCCAGGGCAGCAGACCTTCCTTGATCTGCTCGGGGAACATCTTCGGGTCTGCGGCGGCGTTGAAGACCTCCTGCGAGACCTCGCCCGAGGCCTGGTGATGACCGTGACCGTCGGAGACGTTGCCGATCCAGCTGGAGGTTACGACCATGGGACGGAGGATACGAACCATGCGCACGGTATCGCGCAGAATCTCACTCTGTCCCCACTGCTTGTGCGCCTCTTCGAGCGTCTTCGAGAAGCCGTAGTCGGCGAAGCGGCCGAAGTAGAGATGGATTCCTTCATAGCCGGTGCTGGCCAGCAGTTCCTGCGTGCGGACGATACCGAGCTGGTCCCAGTAATCGGCGGACATGACGTTCTGTCCGCCTTCGCCACGGGTGAGCACGAAGAGCGAGGCATCCACTCCCTTGCCGCGCGCCATGTAGGCCATGGTGGCGCCGTCTTCGTCGTCGGGATGGGCGTTGATGGTGAGCAGGCTGGCGCGCGTGCTGAGCTGCTTGAGCCCCTGGGCAACGGCGGCGGCGCCACGGTCATAGGCCAGCGGCATAGCCGAGGAGGGCGGCTGGGGCGTTCCCACCATGGGCGCGGTACTTTGCGCGGTCAGAGTGGTGGTAAGCAGCAGAGACAGGGCAGAGTGCAGCAATGCGTTCCGTCGCATGAAGAGATGGACCTTTCAGATAAAGTACCGCTTGGCGCTGTAACTGAGAGTCTGACGGAGAGAGCGCACATTACGCAACTTTATTTAGAAAGTTCTCGAGCCGGGTTATGACTGGGCGAACCGGAACTAGCCCTTCCCGGGCTGAAGCCCCTTGGGCTGCTCTGTTTTCATGGCCCTGAAGGCCCCTGCCCCTCCGGATGATCGGAGTCGTCGGCATAGTGCTAACCGTGAATAGGGTGGGAGCGTGGAGCTTCAGACCCATGAAATCGTTCCCGTAAACATTGCGCTTTGGCGCTGGGATTGTTCCGCGGTTCCGAAAGACCTCTGCTTACTGCGGCTTGCGGTACCGCATGACCAGGAAGGCTTTATCTAAAATGTGCCCGGTTGCGGCGGTACTGATCTGGTCAATGGTGGCGTCCGGACCGAGATCCAGCCTGGTGTCCAGGGCATAGAGCGTGAGGGTGTAGTGGTGGAGGGGCAAGCCTGCTCCGGCACCGGGCCCGAGGTAGCCGATGACACGGGCGGCGGGAAGCTGGACGCTGCCGTCAGGAAGCTGCTTTTCGGCGGGGACGCCTTCCGGGAGCCCTGTGGCGGTACCGGGAATATTGAAGATGACCCAGTGCAGCCAGGGTGCGAAACGGCGCTGGGGCGCGTACTCCTCGTCCGTCATGATGAGCAGGAAGCTGGAGGTGCCTGTGGGTGTCCCGGTCCAGTCGAGTTTGGGAGAGACGGGTTTGGAGGCGGGCGTGGCCTGGGCGTACTTGTCGTCGATGACGGCTCCATCGGCGAAGGCGGGCGAGGAGAGTTCCAGGTGATGCGTTGCGGGTTGCAGGCGCGGCGGCTGCGGAGCGGCGGGTGTTTGAGCAAAGACGAGGCAAGAGACAGCGAGAGGCAGGGTGGCTAGGATGCGGCGCATGAGTGGTCTCCTGTAGCGGCGACCAATGTACATGAGGGGGAAAGTTGCCGGGAAGCTTTATTGGCGCCGCAGGGACCACGAGGAATGGGACGCCGGCCATCGAGGCCGGCGCTGGTTGTTCCTGAAATGTCTTTCGGCACGGCTGAAGCCCTTTCAGGATGACAAGAGACTAGAAAAGAAACGGCGCTCGCGCTTTTGCGCGCTGTCCCACCCATGCTTCGCATGGGTGGGACAGCCGGACCTTTCGTTTAGAAGCGGTCGCGGAGGACTGCGCCGACGATGCCACCGATGGCTCCTGCACCGGCATCTTCGCGGACACGTTCGGTGGTCATGTACTCCTGCAGGGAGTGGGCGAGGCGCGAGAGCGGCAGCGTCTGCAGCCACACGCGCCCCGGGCCGGTGAGCTGGGCCAGGAAGATACCGTCGCCGCCGAAGAGCATGTTCTTGATGCCGGGGACGGTGGTGATCTGAAAGTTGACGTTGCCGTGGAAGGCGCCGACATGGCCCGGATGGACGCGCAGGACTTCGCCAGGCTGCAGGTCTTTGACGACGACCTCGCCGGAGAGTTCGAGCCAGGCGGTGCCGTGGCCTGCGACCTTCTGCAGAATGAAGCCTGAGCCGCCGAAGATGCCTGCTCCGAGTGATTGCTGGAAGCCGACGCCGATCTGGATTTGCGAGGTGGCGCAGAGGAAGCCGTGGCGGTGAATCATGTACTCGTGGCCGGGTGAGACCTCGACAGGGACGATGTGGCCGGGAACCTTGGTGGCGAAGGCGACCTCACCGGGATAGTTGAAGGCTCGGTACTCGGTCATGAAGAGTGAGCCGCCGCCGGCCATGCGCTTGATGGCTCCGAAGAAGCCGCCGCCACCGCCGTACTGGGTGTGGGTCTGCATCTGGATGGACTGCGACATCCAGGAGAGCTCGCCTGCTTCGGAGATGACGGAGTCGCCGGGTTCGAGCAGAAATTCGAGGACGGGCATGGTGGTTCCGGTGATGCGGCTTTGCATAAGGGTGGTGCTCCTTCGAGTGGATTCTACGATGGAGAGGGCTCCGCGGTTCCGTATTCGGAGGAGGCAGCTGCGTGGAGAATGGGCGTGGACTGGCGATGGTGGCGCTGATAGTCTCGCAAAAAAGACTTTGTTTCCTGCCTAACCAATAGGCGTTCCAGCTGTCCAAAAGCCACCATGGGAAAACTCACGAATCTTCTTCTTGCGCTCTTCGTGTGCTCCATTGCCTGCAGCGGCGTGGCGCAACAGACTGCGACTGTTCCGCTTAGTCCAAGCTATGAAGTTGCCAGCATCAAGCCAAGCAATGCGACGGATAACCGCGCCATGCTGATGTTCCGCGAGGGTCGTTTGCAGATGAAGAACTTCCCTCTTATCGGACTGATCAGCTTTGCTTACGACATCAAGTCCGACACCCTGCTGACCAGTGTGCCGGAGTGGGTGAAGTCGGAACGGTATGACGTAGAGGCAAAAGAAGAGGAAGCAGAGGCCAAGGAAGTAGCCAAACTACCGCAGGAAGAGCGCACGAAGATTTCGCGATTGATGGCGCAGAAGCTGCTGACGGAGCGGCTGCATCTGAAGCTGGTTCCGGAGCCGAAGGAGTTGCCGGTCTACCTGCTGGTGGTGGCGAAGTCTGGTGCGAAACTGCAGCCGGCAAAGCCGCCGGTGGAGGGGCAGGAGCCTGCCGCGGGGCCGGGTGGGCCGCGGATGCGGCGCGGCATCATGATGAGCGGGCCGGGAGATTTCTCCGGTATGGACGCCACAGTGGAGCTTCTGGCAAACGTGGTCTCGCACGTGCCGGAGACGAGCGACCGGCTGGTGATTGATAAGACCGGCCTGACCGGCCACTATGACTTCCATCTGAAGTGGACACCGGAGATGGCCGGCTCTGCCGCCCGGGGCAACGATGGCGCAACCGCAGAAGCCGGGCCATCGCTGTTCACGGCCCTGGAAGAACAGCTTGGCCTGCGGCTGGAACGCGGCAAGGAAACGGTAACCACCTACCGGGTGGAAGCCATCGATCATCCGACAGAGAACTAAATCAGGGGAGCTTTCGTATAGATGGCCATGCAGAGACTTCTGGCACTTACTTTCTTAGCGGCTACGTGCGCCGTACAGGCTCAGACCGTGCCGCAGAAGCACAGCTTTGAGGTGGCATCGGTTAAGCCGTCCGCTGCGAACAATGACAATGTCAGCGTGAACACCACGCCCCACCGTATGCAGTTTGATAATGTGCCGCTGCAGCAGATTCTGTTGATGAGTTTTGGCATCCGGTCTGCTTCGCAGCTTGAGGGGCTTCCGGACTGGGCAACAAGCGCGCGCTACAACATTGATGCGAAGACAGACGAAGAGACCTCCGCGGCCATGGCGAAAGTGCCGCGCGAGGAGCGGCAGAAGTGGCAGCAGGAAATGATGCAGAGCATGCTGGAGGACCGCTTCCACATCAAGTTCCACTGGGGCAAAAAGGATCTGCCGGTGTATGCACTGACGGTGGCGAAGAGCGGCAGCAAATTGAAAGAGGCTGTTATGCCACCTTTGCCGCCGGATGCTGATCCGAAGTCGAAACCGAAAGACCCCGGGACGAGCTTCAGCGTGAGCGATGGGACCATGGACGTCAAGAATGCCAGCATGGAAGCGTTTGTGGATCACCTGTCACGTATGGGCGAGATGGATGGGCGCGTTGTGCTGAATCATACGGGCCTGACGGGCCGGTATGACTGGACGCTGGAGTGGTCTCCGGAGCGGCCGCAGGCGGGCTTTCATGGCACCGATGGCGGCGGAGCCGCATCGGCAGCCGATACCTCGAAACCGACACTCTTTACCGCGCTCCAGGAGCAGTTGGGATTGAAGATGGAGCAGGACAAGGCTCCGGTGGACTTGTTGATCATCGATCACCTGGAACAGCCGACGGAGAACTAAGTCCATGCCCCGACACTTTATCCCGGAACAAAAATGACTGGCGCGCGTATTGCCGTGTAGCGCACTATTACTACATCCGTAGTAGATATCTAGAGGACGGTTGCATTGGTCAGGAAAAAGATGAGTTTGTTTCGAGCCTTCCAGAAGGTGTGTGCACCGCTTCTGCTGGTGTCTGCCGCGTTTGCCGCTGACCAGCGCGGACAGGTACTGTATGGCGGCTTCCCTGTTCCAGGAGCCGTGATTACAGCGACGCATGCCGGAACGACAGCTACGGCCGTAACCGATGAACAGGGCTTCTACACGCTTGTGAACCTGGCCGACGGCGCGTGGTCAGTGAAGGTCAGCAAGCCTGCCTTTGCAACGGTGACGCAGGAAGTAAATGTCTCCGCCGCCGCGGCCGATGCGGCAAAGTTCGAACTGAAGCTGCTGCCGCTGGCAGAGATCCATGCACAGCCTGCCGACCAGCCGATTGCCCCTGTCGTGACCGCAAGCGCAACGCCTGCCGTCACCAAAAAAGGAGACGGCAAAGAGGAAGCAGCTGCGCCCGCCGCGACGCAGGAGGCGAAGAACAATGACGGCCTGCTGATCAACGGCAGTGTGAACAATGGAGCCTCTTCTCCGTTTGCGCAGTTTGCCGCCTTTGGCAACCGCCGCAATCACCGTGCGCTTTATAACGGCAGCGTGGGAGCAATCTTTGGCAACGCAGTGTTTGACGCGAAGCCATACTCCATCTCTGGCCTGAATGTGGACAAGCCTGGCTACTACCGCTTTACCGGGCTGGCAACGCTGGGCGGGCCGCTGCGGATTCCGCACCTGATTACGCGCGTGGTGAATGCTCCGACCTTTTTTGTGGCCTACCAGTGGTCGCGGAATCGCAATGCCACCTCTTACTCGGCGTTGATGCCGACACAGGCGCAACGCAACGGCGATCTGTCCGCGGTGACGACGCCGATCATCAACCCGGTAACGGGAGCTCCGTATGCCAACAACCAGGTGCCGATATCGCCGCAGGCGGCGGCTCTGCTGCAGTATTACCCGCTGCCGAACCTGGCTGGAAGCTCGCGCTATAACTACCAGACGACGCTGCTGAACACCTCGCATGCGGACGCTCTGCAGGCGAGAGTGGATAAGACGATTGACCGCAAAAACCAGGTGTATGGCAGCTTCAACTTCCAGTCGCTACGCGGGTCGTCGAACACGGTATTCCACTTCGTGGACCGGACCAAGAATGTTGGCCTTGCGGGAGGCGCGAACTGGTCGCACCGCATCAATGGCCGCTGGTCATTCAACGTGGGCTACAAGTTTGCGCGGCAGACCCAGCGCACGACCGCGTACTTCCAGAACGGCGTGAACGTGAGCGGCAATGCTGGCATTACCGGCAACAACCAGGACCCGTTCAACTATGGGCCGCCGACACTGTCGTTTGCCAGCGGCATTGCCGGACTGACGGACAGCATCCCTGCCTTCAACCGCAACCAGACGCAGACAGCAACCGGCGCCGTGCAGTGGAACCGTGGCCGGCACAATGTGACCTTTGGCGGAGAGTATCGCCGCCAGCAGTACAACTATTTTACGCAGCAGAATCCGCGCGGTGCGTTTGCCTTTACCGGAACGGCGACGGGCAATGACCTGGCAGGCTTCCTGGTGGGCGTGCCGGACACAAGCCAGCTGGCAACCGGTAACCCGGACAAGTACTTCCGGCAGAACCAGATCACGGCCTATGCAACGGACGACTTCCGCATGACACCGACCTTCACCGTCAACGCGGGCATTCGCTGGGAGTACGGAGCGCCGATCACCGAGTTGAAAGACCGCATGGTGAACCTGGATATTCTGCCGGACTTCAGTGCTGTGTCACAGGTACTGGCCTCGTCACCGACGGGCAGACTGACCGGACAACATTATCCTGATTCGCTGGTGCGGCCCTTCCGCAAGGGCTTCCAGCCGCGCGTGGGCATTGCATGGCGGCCGATTCCGGCGTCGTCGGTGGTGGTGCGTGCGGGTTACGGTATTTACTTCGACACCTCGGTCTACCAGACCACCGCGTTGAAGATGGCGCAGCAGGCTCCGCTGTCGACGTCACTTTCCGTCCAGAGGTCAAGCACCTGCCCCATCACGCTGGCCAACGGCTTCCAGAACTGCGCCGGCATTACGTCGAATACCTTTGCGGTGGACCCGCGGTTCCGCGGCGGATATGTGCAGGACTGGCAGCTTGCCGTGCAGCGTGACCTGCCGTTCTCGCTGCAATTGACGGCGACGTATAACGGGTTGAAGGGGACCCATTCCGCGCAGCAGTTTCTGCCGAACACCTATGCCTATGGAGGCACGGATCTTTGCCCGTCGTGCCCGAACGGCTATACGTACCTGACCTCTGGCGGCAACTCCACGCGCAACGCCGGACAGGTGCAGCTGCGCCGGCGCCTGCATAGCGGGTTTACGGCAACAGTGGATTACACCTACGCCAACGCGATCGACAATGCGTCGTTCCTTGGTGGACAGAATGCTTCCTCTGGTACGGGGACGACGTCGCAGAATCCGTTTGCGGTGGCTGCTCCAACGACGACCAACGATACGACGATTGTGCAGAACTGGCGCGACCTTCGCGCAGAGCGTGGGCGTTCGGCCTTCAACCAGCGGCATACGCTGGCTTTGACCGCGCAGTACACCAGCGGTATGGGAATGCATGGCGGAGCGCTGATGAACGGTAAGAGCGGCACCCTGCTGAAGGAGTGGACTCTGCTGGGGCAGATTGTTGCCAACAGCGGCCAGCCGCAGACACCGATCTATCCTGTGGCAACGCCCGGCACCGGTGTGACCGGCAACCTGCGCGCACAGCTTACGGGGGCAGATGTCTATGCCGCGCCCGCGGGACTGCATCTGAATCCCGCGGCGTATACGACTCCGGTTGCCGGAAGCTTTGGCAACGCGGGGCGGAACTCGATTACGGGCCCCGGGCAGTTCCGGTTGAATGCGTCGCTGTCGCGTACCTTCCGCGTGAAGGGCGATATGAACCTGGACATTCGGGCGGATGTGACCAATGCGATGAACCATGTTGCGTTTACGCGCTGGAACACGACGCTGACTTCCACACAGTTTGGTCTACCCGCGGCTGCCAATGACATGCGCTCCGTGCAATTCACTTCGAGGCTGAGGTTCTAATATGCGCAAACTGCTGCCATTGCTGCTGATTCCATCGCTACTTGCCCAGCAGACCGGCTCCAACAAGGCGTCGGCTGACGGGCAGGAGCAGGTATTCACCATGCGTGTGACCTCAAACCTGGTGGTTGAGACGGTCACGGTGAAGGACAAGAAGGGCAACCTGATTCCTGGCCTGACGGCGAAGGACTTCACCATCACGGAGAATGGCGCGGAGCAGAACATCCGCCTGTTCGAATTCCAGAAGCTCTCGGACCCTTCTGCGGCAGTGCCGCTGGAGCCATCGAAGAACGAGACGGAGAAGGTAAAGATTTACGATCGTCTGTCCCGTTCCCAGATCGCGGGTGAGTCGGCGGGAGCGACGAAGTATCGGGATCACCGGCTGATGGCGATGTACTTCGATATGAGCTCCATGCCGCCGGTGGACCAGTTGCGTGCGCTGCAGGCTGCGGAAAAGTTTGTCCGCACGCAGATGCTGCCGGAGGACCTGGTGTCGATTCTGCGGTATGGCGGCGGCGCGGTGGATGTGCTGCAGGACTTTACCGCGGACCGCAACCGGCTGCTGTCGATTCTGCAGACGATGATCGTCGGCGAAGGCCAGGGCATGGCAGGCGATAACTCCGGCGATGGGACTTCGGACCCGGGAGCGGCTTTCGGACAGGACGATGCCGAGTTCAACATCTTCAACACCGACCGGCAGCTTGCGGCGTTGCAGACGACGGCGGACATGCTGGGCCGCGTGAGCGAAAAGAAGTCTCTGCTCTACTTTGGGTCGGGACTGAGCCTGAACGGTCTGAACAACCAGGCCCAGTTGCATGCCGCAACGAATGCCGCGATTCGTGCGGGGGTTTCGTTCTGGCCGATTGATGCGCGTGGACTGGTGGCGACTCCGCCGATGGGCGATGCCACGCAGAGCTCGCCCGGCGGGCTGGCCATGTATACGGGCGCCTCAGCGACCTCTGTCACCAACGCGCGCGTGCAGTCGCAGGACACGCTGTTCGCTCTGGCGGAAGATACCGGCGGCAAGGCATTGCTGGATAACAACGATCTGACACGCGGCATCCGCAACGCGCAGCAGGCGATGTCGAGCTATTACCTGCTGGGCTACTACACCACCAATGCGGAGAAGGATGGAAAGTTCCGCCGCATCAAGATCACGCTGAACAACGGGCAGGAGGGGGTGCTGGAGTATCGCCAGGGCTATTACGCAGGCAAGGACTTCTCGAAGTTCAATACTGCGGATAAGGAGCGTCAGCTGGAAGACTCGCTGATGCAGCCGGACCCGGTAACCGACCTGACCATTGCGATGGAAGTGAACTTCTTCCAGTTGAATCGCGCGGAATATTTTGTACCGATCGCGGTGAAGATTCCGGGGCGTGAGCTGGCGCTGGCGAAGAAGCGTGGCGCACAGCACACGATGATCGACTTTATCGGTGAAGTGAAGGACAGCTACGGAAGCACCGTGCAGAACCTTCGCGATACGGTAGACATCAAGCTGACCGACTCGACGGCGCAGGAGCTGGCGACACGGCCGATCCAGTACGACGGCGGCTTCACCCTGCTGCCGGGCAAGTATGTCATCAAGTTCCTGGCGCGTGACAACGAAACAGGCCGAATCGGCACTTACCAGGCCAGCTTTACCGTACCGAACCTGAACAAGCAGACGGAGCGGCTGGCGATCAGCTCGGTCGTTCTGAGCAGCCAGAGG
Organism: Terriglobus tenax; assembly: GCF_025685395.1. Taxonomy (NCBI): domain Bacteria; kingdom Pseudomonadati; phylum Acidobacteriota; class Terriglobia; order Terriglobales; family Acidobacteriaceae; genus Terriglobus; species Terriglobus tenax. The sequence goes on from NZ_JAGSYA010000004.1 coordinate 1,416,717, forward strand.
GTAGCGACTTCGCAGGCGCTGTTCAACGTGGAGAAGCAGAAGCAGCAGGCGAAGAACGATGCGGTAAACCCGCTTATGATCGGCGGGGAGAAGCTGATTCCTTCCGTGACGCGTGTCTTCCATCATGCGCGTCCGGCAACGATCTTCCTGCAGGCGTATCAGCAAGGCACCACCCCGGCTGAGCCTCTGTTGGCCTATGCCACCTTCTTCCGCACACACGATGGAAAGCAGGAGGTGGCGATGCAGACGCCGACGGTGATGGCATCCAACGCAAGCGCGACGCAGCTGCACGTTACACCGATTGCCATGACGATTCCGCTGGACCAGCTTGAACCGGGCGAGTACACCTGCCAGGTGACGGTGCTGGGGGCGGCGGACCAGAAGAGCTTCTTCTGGCAGGCGAAGGTGCAGGTGCAGTAGCTAAGCCAGCACGTAGGGTTTACGCTGTGGACGGCTGAGGTAACGGTTGGCATCTTCGTCGTTGAGGAAGTGCTCTTTCACGGGGTCCCAGCGCAGGCGGCGGCCTGTCTTCATGGCGATGTGGTGGACCAGGCAGGTAGAGCAGGCGCGATGACCGATCTCTGCCGGGGCAATGGGTTGCTTGCGGGAACGGATGCAGTCGAGCCAGTTTCCGTGCTGGTCCTCGCTGTAGTAGAGATGAACCTCGCTGGGACCGATGACGCTGTCGAGAATCTTCGGGTCGCTGGCAACCAGCGGCTCGATCTTTGCCTTCTCGCCAAAGCCGGCGGTGGGCGTCGTGCCTTCGTCGCGACAGACGAAGATCCAGCCCTTGGTGCCGTAGAACTTGATGCCGTTCTGGAACTCGCCGCTGATGGTCATGGTCATGCCGTTGGCGTAAACAGCATTAGTCTTGAAGGCTCCGTGTACGTCCCATAGTCCGGACTTCGGAAACTCGGCTGTTCCCCACACCTCCACCGGGCCGGTAAGTTCGGTGTTCATGCCCCAGTGCGCGGTATCAACGTGGTGCGCGCCCCAGCCGGTGATCATGCCGGCGCCGAACTGTTCACAGCGCAGCCAGCCCGGACGGTCAAAGCTGTTGGTGGGCATGACACGATCGAGCGTGTAAGGGACCACAGGCGTGGAGCCGAGCCATGCGTCGTAGTTGAAGCCCGCAGGCACAGGCATCGGCGTTGGGTCTCCGCCGGAGGGATCACCCGGCAGGCCGATCTCAACATGCTTGATCTCTCCAATGCGGCCGTTGCGCACCAGTTCGCAGGCCCGGCGGAACTGCTTCCAGGAGCGCTGCTGGGAGCCGATCTGCAGGATGCGGCCTGACTTGTTCACCGCCTCGACCATCGCGCGGCCCTCGGCGATGGTGAGCGAGGCAGGCTTCTGCAGGTAGACGTCTTTTTTCGCCCGCACGGCAGCTACGGCCAGGATGGCGTGCTGGTGGTCGGGCGTGGAGATCACCACGGCGTCGATGTCTTTGTTGGCCAACAGATCGTGATAGTTGCTGTAGCCGACGGTGCCCTGGTAGGGCTTGCCTGATTTTTTTGTATAAACGCCGTCGATCAGTTCCCTGCCCAGCTTTACGCGGTTCTCGTCCAGATCACAGACGGCGAGAATGTGCGCGTTGTCGTACTTCCAAAGGCCGGGCAAATCGTGGATACGGGAGATGCGGCCCACGCCGATGGCACCGATGTTGATGCGGTTGGAAGGCGCGTTCTGGCCAAAGACACTGCGCGGCACGATGGTGGGGAAGCCGGCTGCCGCAGCGGCGGCCACGGTGGTCTTCAAAAACTGGCGGCGGGATGACTGGGGCTTCTCAAACGGCATGAACAGAACCTCGCTGTCTACGGAAACGCGCAACGGCATGGCCGTGGAGCCCGACCATAGTACATAGTTCGATGGGCGAAGTATAAGGGTTTTGTGACAACGGCTGGAGTATGTGGACTTACCCGGGGACAGGTGTTTGCAAGATCGTCAGTATTTACGCGAAGGAAGAGAATGCCCTACAGTGCTGGTATGGCTCAGCATGATCGTCGCTCCTTTCTGAAGATGACGGCCCTCGCCGGCGCATTTTCGACCACCAGTCTGTTTCAGCAGGCCCATGCCGAGGAATGGCAGGCTGCCGGCAAGGCTGTCCACCATATGGACCCGGCCTCGGTCTCGCAGAATGAGGACTTCTGGAGCGTGATTCAGCGCGGATATTCCGTCAGCCCGTTGATTATGAACCTGAACAACGGCGGCGTTTCGCCTTCGCCGATTGTGGTGCAGCAGGCGGTGGAGCGCTACAACCAGATGACCAATGAGGGGCCGTCGTACTTCATGTGGCAGATTCTGGACCAGGGCCGCGAACCACTGCGCGCGAAGTTGGCACGGCTGGCCGGCGTCTCCGCCGAAGAGGTTGCCATCAACCGCAATGCGACCGAAGCCCTGAACACGATCATCTATGGCCTGCCGTTCAAGGCGGGCGATGAGGTGCTGGGCTGCAAGTTCGATTATCCGAATATGATGAACGCCTACCGCCAGCGTGCGGAGCGTGACGGCATTGTGTATAAGCAGATCACCTTCGACTTCCCGGTGGAAGATGTCGACGCCATTGTGAAGGCCTATGAGCAGGCGATGACGCCGAATACCAAGCTGGTCCACATTACCCATGTGGTGAACTGGGTAGGCCAGATTATGCCGGTGCGGCAGATTGCCGACATGGCACATGCTCATGGGGCTGAGGTGATTGTGGACGGGGCGCACTCCTTTGGCCTGCTGGACTTCAAGATCAGCGACCTGCACTGCGACTACTTTGGCACCAGCCTGCACAAGTTTCTGTCCGCACCGATTGGCAGCGGCATGATGTGGGTAAAGCAGGACAAGATTGCCAAGCTGTGGCCACTGACCTGTTACGGCGACGGCCACAGCCCGAACATCCGCAAGTTTGAGGCGCTGGGCACGCGCAGCTTCCCGATTGAGCAAGGCATTGGCGAGGCGATCAATTTCCATGAGGCCATCGGCTCACGCCGTAAGCAGGAGCGCATCTTCTACCTGAAGAACTACTGGGCAACGCGCGTGAAGGACATCAAGGGCGTGAAGCTGCACACGTCCCTGAAGCCGGAGTTCTCCTGCGCCATCAGCGGCGTGAGCGTGGAAGGCTATACGCCGACCGAGCTGATGAACACGCTGTTTGACAGGTACAAGATTCACACGGTCGGTATCGACTACGAAGGGCAGCGCTGCATTCGTGTGACACCGCATGTGTACACCACGCTGGCGGACGTGGATAAGTTCGTCAATGCCATTGATGAGCTGGCTGCAAAAAAGAAGGCTTGACGCAACGGCAGATCAGTTCTGGAGCAGGGCAGCTTCGGCTGCCCTGTTTTATGCCCAGGCGGACCGGGTACCCACGAGGATGCAGGACAAACGGCGCATTACCAGTCAGTCAGTGTGCCATCGAGTTTGCGTGCGATGGGAAGATAGGCGCGCTGGTAAGGGTGCTTTGCGGCGAGGGCTTCGTCGATCTCGACACCGAGACCGGGGCCATCGCCGGGATACATGTAACCTTCGCTGAAGCGATATGCGTGCGGAAAGACCTCGTCCGTAAGAGCCGTGTGCGGCATGTGTTCCTGGATGCCGAAGTTGTGGATGGCCAGACCGAAGTGCAGAGCCGCGGCCATGGTGACGGGAGAAAGATCCGTCGCTCCATGGAAGCCGGTACGCACCTGGTAGACCGAGGCAAAGTCGGCGGCCTTCTTCAACGCGGTGATGCCGCCGCCGTGAACGATGGTCATGCGCAGGTAGTCGATCCACTGGTTGCGGATGAGGTCATGCGCGTCCCAGAAGGAGTTGAAGACCTCGCCCGTAGCGATGGGCGTAACGGTGTGCTCGCGGATAAGGCGGAAGGCTTCCTGGTTCTCCGCGGGTGTGGGGTCTTCCATCCAGAAAAGGTGATATGGCTCAAGCGCTTTGCCGAGCCGTGCCGCTTCAATCGGCGTAAGACGATGATGCACATCGTGTAAAAGGTGCAGGTCTTCGCCGCAGGCTTTGCGGACGGCCTCGAACAGCCTGGGAGCGAAGTTCAGGTACTTCTCGGTGGACCACAGGCTCTCGCCGGGCAGGCCACGTTCGGCGGGCTCATAGGGCTTGCCGGACTTGGGTACGCCGTAACTGGAGGCGACGCCGGGGACACCGCTCTGCGCGCGCACGGCAAGATAGCCCTCAGCCGCGTGCTTTTGCACGCTGTCGATGGCTTCCGCGATATCTGATCCGTTGGCGTGGGTGTAGACCAGCACGCCTTCCCTGCTTTTGCCGCCGAGCAGGTTATAGACCGGCGTGTCCAACGCCTTGCCCTTGATGTCCCAGAGGGCAACATCCACGGCGGCGATGGCGCTCATGGTGACAGGGCCTCGGCGCCAGTAGGCTCCACGGTAGAGGTACTGCCAGATATCTTCGATCTGGAAGGGGTCGCGGCCAATCAGGCACGGGATAACGTGCTCGGTGAGATAGGAGGCGACGGCAAGCTCGCGGCCATTGAGCGTGGCGTCCCCCAGTCCGTAGATGCCTTCGTCGGTCTGGATCTTCAGCGTGACGAAGTTGCGGTCAGGGGAGCAGATGATAAGTTTTGCTGATTCGATCTTCATACATCCTGCCTCAAACAGAGATTACTGGTTGACACCGCTGGCCAGGAAGCCGCCATCGACGGCGATGATCTGCCCGGTGGTAAAGCTGGTTTCTCGTGCCGCAAGATAGACGGCCGTGGACACAAGCTCGTCCGCTTCGCCGAAGCGAGCCATGGGGGTACGCATCAGCAGTTCCTGCCCGCGCGGACTGTCGATGATTTTGCGGTTGAGCGCTGTTGGAAAGATGCCGGGGGCGATGGCGTTGACCGTAACACCGGAACGCGACCACTCCACCGCGAGCGAACGTGTGAGCGAGGCTACCCCGGCCTTGCTGGCGCCATAGGGAGCGACCTCATGAAAGGCGGTGAAACTGGCCAGCGATGCGATGTTGATGATGCGTCCAAACCCCTGTTGCAGCATGACGCGGCCAAAAACCTGGCAGGCGCGCAGTGTACCGGTCAGGTTCACGTCCATAATCTGGTTCCACAGGGCTTCATCCACATCGAGCGTAGGGATGCGTTTGGTCATGCCGGCTGAGTTGACGAGAATCTCAACCGAGCCAAACTCTGCGAGCACGGCCTCACGCAGGGCTTCCAGGGATGCGCGGTCAGAGACATCACTGGCGATGGGCAGATGCTTCGCGCCGGTGGCCGCAAGCTCCTGTGCCGCGGCATCCACCGATGCCTGCGAGCGCGAGGTTGCGACAACGTTGGCTCCATGGCGTGCCAGCCCGAGGGCCAGCGCTTTTCCTAAACCCGATGTGCCGCCGATGACGACGGCTGTCATGCCGGAGAGATTCATGTAAACGCCTTTATCCGTTCGGTCTCTGATGGTATCTCGACTGAGGCTTCCCTGGCGCGTTTTGATGCGACCGCCTGACGGCCCCGGCTTCGCTCTGTACGATAGGACTTTTGCCTCATCTCATTTTCTGGAGACACGGATACTCTTATGCCCATTACCGTAATGCAGCCTCAGGACGATGCCATGACCGCCAGCGCTTTCAAACTGTCCCGTAGAGAGTTTTCCCTGGGCGGACTTGCGGCTGTGTGGACTGCGCGCTTCTCCTTCGCAGAGGATACGTATCACCCTTCGCGCGTTCTTCTGGGAACCACGGGCAGCGTCAGTAAAGGCATTTACAGCGCGGCCTGGAACGCCACCACCGGCGAACTGGGCCCCATCACGCTGGCTGCCCCCCTGGTTGCCCCAACTTTCCTGGCAACACGGCGCGACGGTGCAAGGACGCTGATCTACTCTGTCAGCGAAGGCGGAAAGAGCGACTCCTCCGTCAGCGCTTTAGCCACCGTCCCCGGCTCCAGTGAGCTTCGCCTCATCAACACGGTGTCTTCCGTGGGCGACGGCCCCACGCATCTTTCGCTGTCTCCGGATGGCCGCTCCGTGTTTATCGCCAACTATGGTGGCGGCAGCATCTCGTCGTACCACGTAAAGGACGATGGCAGCCTGAGCGAAGTCGTGAGCCACGTGCAGTATGAAGGCGCCGGCCCTGATCACGCGCGGCAGGCACAGTCGCATGCGCACTCCGCACAGGTTTCTCCCAATGGACGATTCCTGCTCGTGAATGACCTGGGGCTGGATCGCATCTGCATCTATCGCATTGACCGCAAGACGGCTGCACTGAAGCCGAATGATCCGCCAGTGTGGCAGGCGCGGCCCGCAAGCGGTCCCCGGCATATTGCGTTTCATCCGAATGGCAAGTGGCTGTACAGCGTGAATGAACTGGATTCGACCGTGGATGTGCTGCGCTGGGATGCCGCACATGGCCGACTTACGGCGGTGGATCACGTTTCCACGCTGAAGCCCGGCTTCCCGCCAGATACAGCGTTTGCCGGCGAGATCCTGATCTCTGCCGATGGCCGCTACCTTTACGTTGGCAATCGCATTGGAGACGAGACCATTGCCGTTTTCCAGGTAGCCGCCGATACGGGCAAGCTGACGTTGAAGCAACTGGCGTCCAACGGTGGCAAGACCACACGGCATATTGCCGTGGATGCAACCGGCGGATGGATGGTCGCAAGTAATCAGGACAGCAACGAAATTGTTGTTCTGCGGCGAGATGTGGCTACCGGCGAGTTGTCGGCCCCCGTTCATCGCTATCCCCTGAATAAACCGATGTTTGCCACCTGGATCTAGAGGAGGACCATGGCTGCAGTTGTTGACCGCACGGATGCACGTTTTGAGATGGCCAGCCGCGGATGGAATGCGCGCTTCCCATTGTCTCCCGGTCAGGCTGTGGCACAGGTGGAGTATTGCACCAGTGCGGAGGACGTTCGCCGCGCGCTGCAGCTGGCTGTCGATCGAGGACAGCGGCCAACGGTGCGTTCCTCTGGACATTGTTACGAAGACTTTGTCGTGAACAACCCGGGCGGCGTGATGCTGGACGTAAGCATGATGGATCACGTCAGCCTGGGTGAGACCCCCGGAAGCTACGTGATCCAACCCGGGGCCCGGCTGGGCACCGTGTATGAACGGCTGTACAAGCTGGGTGGCGTCGTCATACCCGGCGGAACGTGTTACACCGTGACCGCGGGCGGACATATCTCCGGCGGTGGCTATGGCACGCTGGCGCGGATGTACGGGCTTACCGTGGACTGGGTAACAGGCATTGAGATCGTTGTAGTGAATGCGGCCGGCAAAGCGGAAACGATCTACGCGGATGCGAAGCATCATCCGGAGCTGTTTCGAGCTCTGCGCGGTGGACAGGCTTCAAACTTCGGTGTCGTCACAGCCTTCCACTTCGCAAAGCTTCCTCCTTTGCCGCAGCAGGTTCTGCTGGCTAACATCTCGTGGGACTGGCGGGAGATGACGCGCGAGAAGTTTGTTCGCATTGTCACCACCTATGGCCAGTACTGGGAGAAGAACGACAGGAACCCGGCAACACGGCCCATGTTCACCGATCTGATCGTCAGTAACCGGGCCTCCGGACGTATTCATATTGGCCTGCAGTATGCGCAGATGCGTGGCGGCGACGAAGGCCGCGATGTGGTGCAGGAGTTTCTGAATCACTTTCAGACCTGCGGCCCGAGAGCGGATGCGCCCGCCGACTATGACAAGCCTGTGCCGGAGGGACAGCAGCCAAAGCCACTCATGGGCGACACGGTCTGCTATGGCGAGCATCCGCTGCGGCAGATGAACTGGGTGGATTCCACGATCAGCGGCCAGGGCGGCAGCGGTCTGCCGGGCAGTGGCCGCAGCCGTGCGAAGTATAAGTCCACGTATATGAAGCAGGGATTTACCGATGCCGAAGCGAACACGCTATATGACCAGATGACAGGCGATGCTACACGAGGCCTGATTCTTGCGATGGATTCCTATGGTGGAGCCGTCAACAATGTGGAGCGCATTGCCGATACCGCAATTCCGCAGCGCAGTTCCATTCTAAAGCTGCAGTACCAGAGCTACTGGAAGGATGCGGCAGATGATGCCTACCGCCTGAACGGAATCCGCCAGTGCTACCAGGCGATGTACTCTACGCCCGCGGCCGACCAGCGATATCGCGGTGTTCCTTATCCGAACTCCCACTATGACGGCTGTTATATCAACTATCCGGATGTGGATATGCTGGAGCAGCCGGAGTGGACGACACTCTACTACGGCACGGGCGATCTGTACCCGATGTTGCAGCGGGTCAAGAAGACCTATGATCCGCATAACCTGTTCCATCACGCGATGTCGATCAGGCCACTCGCATGACCATAAGCCTCAACAAACCGACGCGCCGCAGCGTACTGCAGGGCATGGCAGGCGCCGCTGTGGTGGCGACTCCATTCGCAAAGGCATTTGCGTTGCCTGCAAGCGACATCACCTTCGAGCTGGATCGCGAAGGTGGATGGATTCATAGCCTTGTTGCCGGAAAGCATGTGCATAGCATGAGCGCCGAATCTCCATCCGCGATGGCGTTCGCTGCCGATGCGCGACTGCTGCATGTGGCGCATGCTATCGCCGGTTATCGCGGCCTACCCACGGGCGCTGTCTCACACTACCGTGTGCATCGCAATGGCAGCCTGGCACTGGTAACGACACAGCCACTGTCGCTGGCCGCGGTAATTCCGCACCATATTGCTCTGTCGCAGGATGAGCAGATGCTGGCGATTGCCGCGGCCGAAGGCGGCATTCTGAATCTGCTTCGCGTGGATGAGCAACGCAGCGCGCATGAGGTAATTGCCACACACCGGAGGATCGGCGCATCGCTGCCGCAGAAGTTCCATTTCGATTCACAAGGCACGCTCTGTGTGGATGAACAGCAATATGCGATGCTCGATGGAAGACTTGCACGTATCGGAGGCTGAGATTTGTCCCGTTCCCTTCTGCACAGCATTGGACTAACCGCGGCCCTGTTGTTACCGGTCACGGCGTGGCCGCAAAACTTTACCGAGGTCAAGCCTTCACCCCAGCAGACAGCATGGCAGGACCTTGAATTTGGTGTGATTCTTCACTTTGGCACAAATACTTTTCTGGACCGCGAGTGGGGCGATGGCACGGCTTCTCCGAAGGCCTTCAACCCGTCGGCACTGGATACGCGGCAATGGATGCGCGCCATCAAGGCGTCTGGCGCGAAGTATGTGGTGATGGTGGCCAAGCACCACGATGGCTTCTGCCTGTGGCCCACCGGGCAGACTGACTACAGCATCAAGGCGAGCCCATGGAAGGACGGCAAAGGCGACCTGGTGCGTGAAGCCGCAGAGGCAGCGCGCGCGGAGGGACTTCGCTTCGGGGTGTATCTCTCGCCCTGGGACCGTCACGAGCCGAAGTACAAGGACAACGCCGCCTACGATGCGTACTATCGCGCCGAGTTAGAAGAACTGGCGACGCACTACGGCGACCTGGTGGAGTTCTGGCTGGACGGAGCCGGCAGTGGGGGCCACATTTACGACTTCAAAAAGATTATCGAGACACTGCGCACCTACCAGCCAAACACGATCGTCTTTGCCGACACGGCACTGTTTGAGTACGGCGATGCACGTTGGGCAGGCGATGAGAGCGGACGCGTGGAGTATGAAAACTGGAACGTCGTTGACCGGCATGGCTACCTGCGCTGGCGTCCGATTGAAGTGGACACACCGCTGCGGAAGCTGCATTGGTTCTGGCACCCGAACGACGAGGCGTCACTGAAGTCTGTCGATGAGCTGATGGACAGTTACGAGAACTCAGTCGGCAAGGGCGGGCAGTGGATGATGGGCGTTGCACCGGATGATCGCGGACTGTTGCCGGATAGCGATGTGGCGCGATTGAAGGAGCTGGGCACGGAGATCCGGAAGAAGTATGGCCCTGAGGCGAACCTAGCTGTACATCATCTTGCAGCTCCGACAGAGACCGCCAAGGCGCTGGACAATGACCTGGAGACCTTCTGGAGTGCTCCCAAGGATTCTCGCTCCGCAGTGCTGGAAGTCCAGCTCGTGAAGGCCGCCACGGTCGACCGCACGCTGACGATGGAGTGGCTGACCGAGGGGCAGATGGTGCAGAGCTATCGTATTGAGGCACTGGTCAACGGAAGCTGGAAAACAATAACGGCAGGTCATGCGATCGGTCACAAAAAGATCGATCGCTTCCCTGCCGTTACCGCTAGCCGTTTTCGTTTGAATCTGCTCTCCACCGCGGGAACTGCGCGTATCCGTGAGTTCCAGGTCTTCGCAGCAGAAAAATAAAACTGTGAGATCTTACGAGCGCACAGCCTTCCACTCCGCTACGCCGTACTCACCCAGCGCAACCTTACCGGATGCGTTGTTGCCCTGAACCGTTCCCGTGAAGTCCCAGTTCACTTCGTGCCCACTGACAGGCATGCGGGCGTGCAGCTTCAGCTGGTCACCGTGAACAGTTCCCTTCAGTTCGGCCTTGAAGATCGCACCGACCAACTGGCCGCTCACTTCGCTGGCGTTCTGCTGCAGATCGAAGGTCTGCTCTGCTGTGCCGCGCGTGTACTTCAGTGAGATGGACCACTTGCCTTCCACCTTCGCAGCGCCGGCCGGCACAACCGGGTTCTCATAGTGTCCGGGCCTGGTCAGCCCCTCGTAAATGGCAGTGGCAATCGTTGGAATCTCCGAAGCATCCAGCATGTACGGCATGATGGTGAGCGAGCTCTCCATCTTGTCGGGACGGACGCCGGAGCCGCCGTCGACCATGATGCGCGGCGTGCCTGCGTCTAGCCGCTCCACCATCTCGGTGCCAGTGATCTTCAACTGCTTCGCGTCCCAGTGGATACGCAGGCGCGGCGAACGGTTGGAGAGGTCTTCAGGCTGCAAATATTCTATGCGTACGGAAGGCAGAGCCTTCACCTTATCGGCGATCTGATCGAGCCAACTCTTCCACTCACGCTGCTCAGCCTCGTGGTCGCGCTGGTACCACTTGTGGACCGCAGCAAGAATGCCCATGATCTCTTCCTTGCCGACCTTATAGGCGCGACCATAGTTGTGGTGCGGCGAAGCCTGGAACCATGCGGCCTTCACCAGGTCTGCCTGGCCGATCAGAAGTCCTGCAGCCTGCGGTCCGCGCATGCACTTGCCGCCCGAATAGCCGACGAGCGATGCACCGTTCTTGATATGGATGTTCGGAGAGATGGGCTCTTCCGCGGCAGCATCGACAAAGACCGGAACGCCCTTCGTCTTCGCGACAGCGCAGATGGAAGGAATCGACAGCGGCCCCTTTTCCGCAGCGGGCGAGGAGAGGATGTAGATCATTGCCACCTTGTCGGTGAGTTTCTCCTGCAGTTCCTCGGCAGTGCCAACTTCAACAATCTCCATGCCCGTCATGCGCACGCCAAAGTCATACGGATTGCGCGAGTGCTTGGGAATGATGACCTGGCTCTTCTTCCGTGTGTACGGAAAGGCCTGCGAGAGTTCCGGGTCTGTACCGCAGGCGCAGGCAACGGTGGCCAGCGCAATGGCGGCTTCGCAACCGGTGGTCACGGTGGCCAGCTCAGCACCCATCAGCCGGGCAATCTCCGCGCCAACCTTGGGCATCAGTTCGTCCAGGTGCACGTAATAATGCGAGGCCTCAAACATGGCCTGCTTCACTTCCGGCAGCGAACGCGAGCCGGTAATGATGGTGAAGGTGCCGTGCGCGTTGATGATGGGGCGCACACCAAGCTTGGTGAACACATTGTCCTGCAGCGTTCCAGGACGGAAGGTAACGGCGCCATTGGAAGGAGCGGCGTGCGCTGCCTGGGCCTCGGCGCTTCCAACTGCGGCCAGCGGTGAAATGGCGGCCATTGCTGAAAGAGCTCCGGTTTGCTTGAGTAGATCGCGTCGTGAGGGACGCATATTCGGCAGCGCACACATAAGAAGTTCCTCTCCTATCCGTTCTTGTTTGTTGTCGTTTAGATGTAGGCGATCAGGTCGATCTCAACCAGCGAGTTGCCAGGGATTCCGCCGGCTGGTGCAACCGTGGTACGAACCGGAGGAACCTTGCCCCAACGGCCCTTGTACACGGAGTTCATGCGCTCCCAGTCCTTGATGTCATTCAGATAGACATTCACCTTCAGCACCTTCTCCATCGAGGATCCGGCCGTCTTGAGGTTCTTCTCCAGCTCTTCAAGAACGTGCTTGGTGTGCTCTTCGATGGTCCCTTCAAAGTGAGCTCCAACGCCGGCCAGGAAGACCAGGTTGCCGAAGGTGACGGCGCTGCTGAACAAGGCGGTTTCGCCATCCTTGGGAACCGGGTAGCCTTTCTTCTGCGGGGCTGCGGGAGCGGCCTGCGCGGCTTCCGTGAGCACGGCGGCTCCGCCAATAACGCCGGCAGCAGCGGCTGCGTTCTTCAAGAGGTTTCTGCGGCTGGTCTTCGTGGACATGCGTTTCTCCTTTGGGGGTAACTCAGGCTTACGAGTGTTTCAGAACCTGCTTCAGGCTGTTGGCGACAACCTCAGCCTCGCCGGGCTGCATCATCCATACGCCGATGACGATCGTATTCTCATCAGCGCCTTCTATGCGACCACGCACGCCGGTAGCAGGGCTCAGCTCGATCGATGGCTTCTGCGCGCGCAGCCTGTCAGCCACTTCAAGTGGCTTGATGCCAACAACGGAAGGGTCGTACTTGATGAGCAGATGCGGCACATGGTTTGCTACCGCCGGAATGTTTACGCTGGTTGTCAGCGTTGGAATCCCTTTAAGCGCAGCTTCAATGGTGCGAACCCGGCGCATGCTTTCTGCCTGCAGCGCATCGTCACTCTGGTCGAGGATCCAGTCAACGGCGGCCACCATGCCAACCATCTGCTCCTTGGCCACCTTCATGCCACGACCTACCGCATCGCTGTTGGGGCTGTCGTTCTCCAGAGCAAGATCGGTAAGGCGCTTCTTGCCGAGCAGTAGTCCCGCATTCTGCGGCCCGCGCATGCCCTTGCCGCCGGAGAAGCAGACCAGGTCAAAGCCCATCGCGGTATAGTTCCACAGGTTTGAGATTGGCGGAATATCCGCAGCTGCATCCAGGTGGCACGGCACACCGTGCTCATGCGCGACCTTCAGCCATGTCTCTCGATCAATGATGCCCGGCTCCGATTCAGGGCCGGCGGAGTTGAAGTAATTCGTCATCACCGTACGTTCGCTGAAGGCGCGCTTGTATTCGTCCAGGCCTTCTACTTCACGAATCGTCACGCCACAGATCAGCATGGCGTGGTCATACTCATAGCGATGCTTCTTCTGCACGATTACTTCGTAGCCGCGTTCGCGTGCCTGCTGCGGGATCTGGTTCGAAGGCAGGCTGCCCTTGGCGGCAATGCATGCAGCCGTGGCCAGGGTAAGCGCGGCAGAGGCACCAGAGCTGACGACAGCACCTTCACACTTCAGGCGTTTTGCAATGTACTCGCCCGAGGCACGCTGCAGGTCCTTGAGACGCACCGGATGATGAGCAGCCAATGCAACGGCCCGCTGTACCGGAGGAGCCATAACAGCCGCCGTGAGGTAGGTGTAGGTGCCGGCGGCGTTGATGATCTTCGCTACGCCAAGCTTGTCGTAGTAATCGACCGCGCTCTCAGCCGCACCGGCGGCAAAGGCCGAAGGTGGAAGAAGCGACGCGGCAACGGTTGCACCGGCAGCACCTAACAGGCGGCGGCGGCTTATCGAATGGTCTTCAACACGGCGAGGCAAGGAAGTCCCCTTTCCAGCACGGAAAAACTTGTTCCCTTCGGTGGAATTATTGAAATTCCAGGATGAAATCGTGTCATCGGCCAGATGACCTAGAGATTAGATACGGCCAAACTCTTTCACCGCGGCGACAATGGAATGCAGCTTTTCGATGTAGGGATACATGGCATGCTCGGTCGCGTCCAGCTTCTGTGCGCGAATCAAAACCTCGACAGCCTTGTCCTTTGGGATGACGACGACGCCGTCCTGATCGGCCGTAATGATGTCACCGGCATTGACCTTAACGCCATCGCAGGTAACGGGAATGTTCATGCCGCCGAAGCGGTAGTGGCCAACAGAGGTGGAGGGAACAGCTCCGGTGGCATACACCGGAAAGCCAATCTTCTTGAGCTGTGGAAGATCACGCACGCCGCCATCGATCACGGCTCCTGTGAATCCGCGCGACCACATGGCAGTTCCCATCAGGCCGCCCATGCCGGCAATATCAGCTCCGTCTTCCACCTGCATGACGTAGACGTTGTCCTTGCCGCCGCTGTCGATGGCCTGCAGCATGCCCTGCAGCGCGTTGGGGTCGTTGTTTTCCTGCTTGATCAACTGCACGGTCAGCGCCGTACCAACAAACTTGGTGGGGAAGATGGCCTGCATCTTGTGCGACATGTAGCGCTTTTCATGCAGCACCTGCTCCGCGGCATCAGAGACGGAGGCCGCTTCCACGTGACGGTAGGCGTCGAGCAACACCTCTGGGTTCTTACGGAGCTCTTCCTCAGTGGGTACCGACATCTCCTGCTTCATGGCCGTCAGGCCCACGGCTGTCAGAACGAGAAAGGCATTGCCAATCCACCAAAACTTCTTCGGCATACGCATCGAGTTACGCTCCTGTTGAGTTGCACAAACGAAAAAGCGGAGCCGCTGGCTTGCCCCAGCGGCCCCGGAAGGAGGGAGTTACCAACGTTAGAAGTTGATCTTACCCACCAGTTGCAGCACACGCGGATCCGTCTGCGTGCTGGTGATGGTTCCGAAGTTTGCCGCTCCGAGGGTTACGTTCGGATTGCTCGGGTTCGCATGGTTGAAGAGGTTGAACGCTTCCGCGCGGAACTGAAACTGCATGCGCTCGTAGATGGGAATGTTCTTCGACATCGAGAAATTCACCATCTCACGGCCAGGTCCGTGCACGTCGTTGCGATGCAGATTACCAAAGGTATAAGCCGCCGGTGTGGAGTAGGCAGTTGCATCCAGGCAGCTTGCCGAGGTTCCACCGTTGATGACCGTGTTACGCGAGCAGGTGCTGACGCCCGGCTTCACGTAGTTAGGACGCTGCGTTCCGATACCCACGTTGGCAACGTCAGACGACAGAGCAACGTTGAAGGGCATACCGGTCTGCAGCGTGACGATGGCGTTTGCCTGCCATCCGCCGAGCACCGTGCGCACAGCATAGTTGTAACGCTCAAAACCAGGCAGCTGGTAGAGAACCGTACCCACAAAGCGGTGACGAATGTCCCAGTTGGAGTTGCCATAGTCGGCACGCAGGTTGTACTGGATCATCGAGGTTCCGCCGCCGTTGGCATCGTTCGAGGTATCCAGGTTGTGCGCCCAGGTATAGGACAGGTTCGCCGACAGGCCGTGGCTGGTGCGCTGACGCAGTATAGCCGTCATGCCGTTGTAGCTGGACCATCCGCCGTTGTAGATTTCGCGGATCTGACCGAAGCGCTGGTTGGGACGACGAGCATTGACGTTACCCGCACCAGGAGTGGGCTGGTTGGGATAGAGCGAGTAATCCAGGTGAATCGAACGCGATCCCAGGTACTGCAGTTCGAAGGCAGCGTCCTTCCACAGTTCAACGCCGGTATCCAGGTTCCACTGGTACATGCGCGGAGTGGGCAGGCGAGCCGCATCCGTGAAGACCGAGGTATAGCAACCAGTCGTTCCAGGAATGCAGGCGACCGGAGCAGAGGTTCCACCGCTCGGATTGGAGAAGGTGTTCTGCGAGAAGTAGCTGTCTGCGGTGTAGGTAGTGGTGTTGGCCAGCGGATAGTTGCCGCTCGCCAGCGTGAAGGCGTTCAGGTGATTCGGGTTGTAGTAGATACCGCCGCCGCCACGGACAACGATCTTATCGGTTGCGCGGTAGGCGAAGCCAAGACGCGGAGCCCACAGGTTGTTGTTTGCGCCCGTGAACTTGAAGCCGGGAGTCGGCGTGAATGCCGCGCCGGTGGTCGCGCTGGTGGACGGGATCAGAGCCGTGAAATCAGCGTTGAGAATACGGGCATAGCCATTCAGCGAGTACGGAATGGTGGGCTGCTCATAGCGAACGCCATACAGGAGCGTCAGCTTCTGGTTGACCTGCCAGTTGTCCTGCACAAAGTAGCCATTGCGCCAGCTGCCAACCGAGCCCTTCACCTGGAAGGTGGGAGTAACAACGGTCGCTGCACGGCCAACAACAAAGTCAGCCAGGGCATTGGAGGGCGTGGTGTTGTTACAGGTCGCCGTCGCGCTCGGAATACAAAGGCTGGTGTAGCGGCCGCTGTAGGTGAAGTTTCCGCGAGGATCGTTCTGCGCTGCACGACCGATCGTCATACGGCGGATGTCGACACCGGCCATGATGTTGTGGCGGCCCTTGGTCCAGCTGATCTGGTCATAGGCATGGACCGTGCGATCATCCTGCTTCCAGTTCGAACCGCTGGAACCCAGGCCGTAGTAACCGGTAACGGTGAAGGTCGGGATACCAGGATTGTTGTTATCCACGTCCGCCGTGAAGCCAGGAATACCGAGCTGCGATCCGGCCGAGGTCAGACCCTGCTGCGCGAACTGGTTGTTGACGTTGCTGGTCAGCACGTTGAAACCAACGCGCAGATCGTTGATGAAGGACGGCGTGATGATGTGGGTGTAACCAAACACACCGTTGCGGTCCATCGTCGGCGAATAGACGTTCGATGTCGCAACAGCATTGCCGCTCAGGTAGGTAAGCTTCTGCCAGAGGAAGCGCCCAAACAGGCTGACGTTCTGTCCGATGTGGTGATCAACACGGTCCAGCGTCTGGTTCTGTTGCAGCTCCAACGGAACATAGTTGTTGAAGTTGTTCGCCACCTGCGCGTTTGTGGGCTGCGGAAAATACTGCATCAGCTGCTGAGCAACAGACGAAACCGGCAACTGGTTGTTGGCATAGGGCGTGGTGCGGTTGGTCGGATTGTAGAGCTGGGTAATGGTCGAGTTGCCATTGGACAGGCTCAGCAGCTCTGAGAAGTCACCCGTACGCATACGGACCGTCGGTACCGTGCCGGTGCTGAGGGTTTGCTGATACTGACGCAGGCCTTCATACGATCCCATAAAGAAGGTCTTGTCCTTGCCGTTGTACAAGCCGGGAATTACAACCGGTCCGCCGAGCACGCCACCGAACTGGTTGAAGCGCATCTTGGCGACGCGTGCCGAAGGAGCGGCCAACCAGGGCTTGGCGTTGAAGTAGTCGTTCTGGATGTAGTCGTATGCGGTTCCGTGCAGTGTGTTGGTGCCGGCCTTGGTATCCGAGTTGATGTGGATACCCATGTAGGCGCCATACTGCGCGGTGTAGTTACCGCTCTGCACCTGAACAGCCGAGATCGCGTCCGGGTTCGGTGTAACCGGCGAGGACGAGATCAGCGAGTTCATGATGGTGATGCCGTCCAGCGTCAGCGAGTTGGTGACTTCGCGCGTACCGGCGCCGATGTAGTTGGCTCCCGGAGGCGTGCCGGTGAACGATGTTTTCGGTCCAATGATGACATTGGACGCAGTCGTCGCCAGATCCATCACGCGACGGGTATTCATGGGCAGGTTCTCGACCTTGGCGCGGTCGACGGTGTCGCCGATCAGCGCATCGTCCGTCGAAAGCGCCGGAGTGTCAGCCGTAACCTGAACTTCCGTGGAGGTATCACCAACCGCCAGTGCAATGTCCGTACGCGCGGACTGGTTCAGGATGACCGTGGTTCCCCTGCTGGTCGTTTTGGCATAGCCCTGCTGTTCAACGGTAATTTCGTACGAACCAGGCGCAACGAACTGGATGGTGTAGTTCCCCTCTCCGTTCGTGGAGCCTTCGTACTTGACCTTGGTTTCGGTGTTGGTGGCGGTTACCTTGGCTCCAGCAACAACGGCTCCGCTCGGATCACTCACGGTTCCGACGAGCTGCGTGTTATTAGAGACCTGAGCGAACGATAACGTTCGCATGAAGAGAAGAACGACAAGCAACAACAGCGACTTTCTCACGCAGTGGCTCCTGAAAAATAATTTCAATTCGGTCCTTCGTGTAGCTCTTGTCCCCTGGGGCCAGACCCCGGCGGTTCTCATACTTATTGTTTTGGTTGTAATGAAGATGGTCCGTTCACCGTGATATGTCATCAGCCGGATGACGGTGCCACAGCTAGGACCTTTGACCTATCTCGCGAAGCTCAGTGGGCAACGGAAGGCTTTTCTGGGCGAACGTGCATGGTCGTAAACCGCTTCGCCTCAGCCGGGCTCACAGTTTTGCCATTCCACGGATCGGCGGTCAGTCCATTCAGGTCATACACAACTTTTCCGTTATGAATGGTCAGCTCGCAGATCAGCTTCTTGGTGCCGGGGAACACCGTGTTATTCATATCGACAAAGCCAAACTTGCCGTTGTCGACACGCAGCACCGCAATATCGGCTGGCGAACCTTCTGTAAGGTTCCCGAGTTCCGGGTGCTGAATTTCTTTTGCAGGATTCGAGGTCATTTCCTTCACGACCTCCTGCAGGGGCAGGCCGAGGGCGATCATCTTATCAGCAACATTCAGCTCGTCTTTCATTCCGGCATTCATGCTGGTGATGTGAATGTCGGTCGAAATGGAGTCGGGAATGAAACCCTGCTTGACCAGGGGCTGCGCGACGGTCCAGTTGAAGCTGCCACCCCCGTGGCCTACGTCAAAATAGATGCCGCGCTTGCGGCCAATCTCAAGAGCCGCGCTTGCCTTGCCGGTCTTCGGATCCTGCTCATTGCGCAGGCCAGAGTACATGTGCGTGTAGATATCGCCGGGGCGCAGTACCTTCGACAGCAGGTCATAGAGCGGACGCTCTGTGCGATTCGCGCCGTAGTCGATCATGACCGGAATCTTCGCGATAGTACCGGCACGCACGGCCTGCTCATAAGGCTTCCATTCGGGGCCTTCAAAGTGAGCACTCTTGATGCCGACGATCAGGCCGGGGTACTTCATGGCCACCTTTGCGGTGGCTTCCCCGTCCATGTCGTCCAGGTTCTGCTCAAAGCCGGGGCGCATACCTGCGCCAACAATGTTCAGCATGGCCAGAACGCGGGTGTTGGAACGATCAATGACGCGCTGCTTGAAGTCCTCAAAACTACGCCAGCCCGAGCTGCCTGCATCGACAACGGTGGTCACACCAACGCGGAAGGTAAAGCCGTCCGGATACAGGCTGTTGTCGCCGGCATAGGAGTCGCGCTCGCCGGTACCGGCATAGGCGTGAACGTGGATGTCAATCAGGCCGGGCGTCACATACAGGCCAGTGGCATCGACCGCCTTCACCGCTTCAGACGCGGCAATGGACTTTGCGACCTTTGCCACCTTGCCGTCGAGCACGGCAATATCCATCACACCGTCAATGCCGTTCTTCGGGTCAATGACATGACCATGCTGCAGAACCAGATCATAGTGCTGCGCATTTGCAGCCGTTACGCAGGATGCGAGCACGAGAAGAGACTTAAACAGAAAGCGATTGCGCAAAATCCTGTACCGCCTGAACGTGGAGTTCCACGATTCTTCCTCCCGTTCATCGTCCTGTCATCGGCAGTTTGCCCCGCATTAATGTAAGACATTGGGCCTACTTCGCAAGTCATATCCGCCCGTATGCTTTTAGTCCAAATGGTCAGTATGGGGAAGGTCTACAAGCTTCGTTTCTTTCTTGCGTTTTTGCTGTTCTCGCTCAGCGCGATTGCCTTCCTTGACCGCACAAATATCTCGATTGCCGGACTGCAGATCAGCGAAGAGTTTGGCCTGGGATACCAGCGGCTTGGACTGATCTTCAGCGCGTTTCTGATCGGCTATGCCGGTTTTCAGATTCCGGCGGGCTGGCTGGCGGCACGCTTTGGTCCGCGCCGTGTGCTGGCGCTGGGCACGCTGTGGTGGGGCATCGCAACACTGCTGGTTGCCATCCTTCCCACCGGTATTCCCGGGGCATTGTTCTTCCTGATTGCGATCCGCCTGCTGCTGGGCGCGGGTGAAGCGGTGGTATATCCGGCGGCGAACCAGTTTGTCGCACAGTGGATACCCATCCGCGAGCGCGGCATCATCAACGGTCTTATCTTTGCCGGTGTGGGTGCGGGCAGCGGGCTTACACCTCCCTTGTTGAACTGGATCATTTCGCACGACGGCTGGCGTGCCGCTTTCTACTTCAGCGCCCTGATGGGCGCAGGCATTGGCCTGGTGTGGTGGCTGGCCTCGCGCGATACACCGAACGAGCACCCCTCGCTGTCGATGACCGAGCTGCAGGAGATAGAAGTCGGCCTCTCCATGAACCAGGAGCGCGCACTCCACAATGGCAACGGTCAGGAGAAAACCTCGTTGTCGTGGAAAGAACTCTTCAGCCGCCGCGATCTGCCCGCGCTGATGATGGGCTACTTCTGTTTCGGCTATGTGTCGTGGATCTACTTCAGCTGGTTCTTCCTGTACATGGCAAAAGTCCGCGGGTTTGACCTGAAGGCCAGTGCGCAGATTTCCATGCTCCCCTTCCTGTCGATGACGCTGTGCTGCCTGGCTGGCGGCGCCGCCAGCGACTGGCTGTCGAGCAGAAAGAGCCTTCGTATTGGCCGCTGCTACCTGGCCACCGGAGCGCTGTTTCTTACCGGCCTCTTTCTTCTGTTTGGATCGCGTGCCAAGAGCCCGGTGGTGGCCGGCGTCATCCTCGCCTTCGGTGCCGGAGCGCTGTACATTTCGCAAAGCTCCTTCTGGTCGGCGTCCAACGATATCGCCGGCCGCCGGTCGGGCATGTTCTCCTCTATCGTGAACATGGGAGGCCAGTTAGGCGGCGCCGTGACCGCTTCCCTAACCCCCTGGATTGCACAGAACTTCGGCTGGACGGTCTCTTTTGCCGTGGCTGCGGGATTCGCGGTGCTGGGTGGTATCTGCTGGCTTTTCGTGCACCCAGAGCACCCGCTGGTGCCCGCGAAACAGGAAGAATCAGTCAACGTCGCCTAACGATACATTTGCGAAGTTTGCCAAGATGTGATGCCGTAATAGCAGGCATCCATGCGCTACCGCTGTAGTTTTTGGCCACTGCTGGCTACCTTCGTCTGCTTTGTGTCTGCCGTGTTGCAGGCCCAGCCCCCAGTTGCGTCTATCCGCCTTGCGGATTACCAGAAGCAGGAGTGGCAGGTTGAAGATGGCCTGCCGGAAAGCAACGTCCGCATGGTGGCGCAGCGCAGTGATGGCGTGCTGCTGCTGGCGACTTTCTCTGGCGTCTCCACCTTTGATGGGCAGAATTTTCAACGGCTGACCATGCCGAATGCGGCGACGATGAATATTGACGCCGTCAACGCCGTTCTTCCGGGCATGCATGACGATCTCTGGATCGGTACCGATGGTGCCGGCGTCATCCATCAGACCGCGAGCGGCGCCGTCAATATCAGCAGTGCCGCAGGGCATGAGAACGAGCGCATCCGCACCATGTGCTTTGATCGCGACGGCACCCTGTGGATTGCGACGCAGTATGGCATCGAGCGCTATCACCATGAAAAGCTTGAGACCGTGTCCGGTACCGGCATTATTGGCGGTGATATCACGACCGTATTCGCCGAAGATCTGCATGGCGGAATGTACTTCGTCACATCGGCCGGACTGTTTCACTGGATCGGCGGAAAGCTGACACGCATGGCAACACCCGCGGAGTATGGCGAGCCTGTGGCAGTGTATCGCGACCGCGCATCGCACCTGTGGGTTGGCACCATGCATGCCGTATTGGAAGTGACAGAGCGCAGCGGACATGAAGTTTCCTTCACCGGACGGATGAGAGTGCCGACCCAGGTCACCCTTCTGACCAGCGACCGTCAGAACAATCTATGGATCGGCACCAAGGGCAGTGGGCTTTTCCGCTGGAATGCGGAAGGAGCTTCCGGCTGGTCCACCAAGGACGGCCTTCCGGATGACACCGTGCGCACGCTGTTTGTGGATGATGAAGATAACCTGTGGATCGGCGGGCTGACCGGCGGACTTAGCCGCTGGCGGCGTGCCCCTTTCGCCATGCTGCAGGCACCGGGCTTCAAGCCCTCTTACTCTGCGGTAGCGTTTGGAGACAGCAAAGGTGACCTCTGGCTGGGCACATGGGGACAGGGCGTTTTTCGCCAGCATGATGGCGTTATTACAGCGGTCAATATTCCCGGCATGCCCATTAAAACGCCGATACGCACCATTGCGGAAGACAAGCACGGGCGCATCTGGGTTGGCACATGGTTTGACGGCATCTATTCCTTCAATGGAGAGACCTGGAACCACCACAAGCTTGGCATCGAGTCGCCGGTCAATGCCGTCAGCGTGCTGCATTCTGACAACAGCGGAGGCTTATGGGTGGGCACCTACACCGGGCTTCGATACTTCCGGAATGGCATTCCTTCCAGCAGCGACGGCGAGACCTATCTCCCCAGCAAACTGATTACCGACCTGCTGGAAGATAAAGATGGCTCCATGCTGGCCGCCACCAGCACGGGCCTGTACCGCATTTCCGGTGGACAGACGCAGATGATCCGGGATGTTCCGCATCCTTATGTCCTCTCCCTTTCGTCAGACTCGCATGGCAACGTGTGGGCAGGGTCACGCACCGGGGGGCTTTCCCGCATTCTAGGCGATGTTGCCATTCCACTGCCCAGCGATTCCGGTCTGCCCACCATGCCCGTCTACAACATGCTTGAGGACGAGCATGGTCATCTGTGGCTGGGAACCTCGCGCGGCATCGTCCGCCTGCTGGCAGCGGAATTGAATGATCTTTCCGTGGGAAGGATCTCCCGCATATCGTCCGTCCTGTTCGTCAAGCAGGATGGCATGCCGTCCAGCGACTGCAGCGGCCCATCCAGGCCTTCCGCCGCGCTGCTGCCAAACGGCGTTCTGTACTTTGCCACCAGCAAGGGCTTCGCCCGGACGACTCCCTTTGCGGAGAGCGCTTCCATTACGCCTCCGAATGCGAAGATCATCGGCTGGACCTTCGGCAATGACACGGGATCGGAGTCCCTTGTCACGGGTGACCGCATCATCATTGATGCATCCGAGAGCGAGGTCAACTTTCGTTTCGATGCGCATCGTCTCAGCAATCCAGCGCAGACAGAGTTTCGTTACCGTCTCACGGGATACGATTCCGGCTGGGTAACCACTCACTCGCGTTATGCGCGATACCGGCGCATTCCCCCGGGGACCTATACCTTCGAGGTGCAGGCGCGTGTCGGCGGTGATCCCTGGATGACTCCGGTGGCGGCGATCAGCGTGCGGCAGAAGCCTCACTTCTACTCCACCTACACCTTCTACCTGCTGGTGGCCATGATTGTGTTCGCCCTGGGAGCGCATCTGTACTCTCGCAGAATCCGCCGTGTGAAAGGCAACATGGGCATTGTTCTGGAAGAACGCAACCGCATTGCCCGCGAGTGCCATGACACGCTGATGGCGGGTTTTGCGGCAATCAGCTGGCAACTGGAGACGGCATCGCGCACGCTGGAGAAAGAATCCGTCTCCCTGACCGAAGCCCGGCACGCGTGCGATATGGCCCGTAGCATGGTCTCTCACTGCCAGGCCGAGGCGCGCCGCATTATCTGGGATCTGCGCGACACGGATGAGGTGACCGGCGTGCTGTCGCAGGCGCTCTCCAAAGCCATCAGCTCACACTACAAGCGCGACGATGTGGAAACCCGCATGGCGGTGGAGGGACGGGAAATTCTGCTGCCTCCCGCATCTGTCCATCACCTTGTCTGCATTGGGCAGGAGGCTGTCTCCAATGCTCTACGGCATGGCCAGCCCAAGTCTATCCTTGTGCATTTACGGTATGATGAAACCGCACTGAAAATGGTGATTCACGACGACGGCGTTGGCTTTCCCCAGGACCGCACCGGGACCCGCCGCGGGCACTTCGGTCTGCTCGTGATGGAAGAGCGTGCGCGCAAGATCGGCGGCCGTTTCTACCTGGAAAGCGCACTCAACCGCGGCACAGAGATATCCGTGATTCTTCCTTATGATTCGCCAGATCCGGCACGCCGTTCCTCTGACCCTGATGTCATCCGGTGGATTGGCCTATGAACCCTATCCGCGTCATCCTGATCGAGGACCACTTTCTGGCGCGCATGGCGCTGCACTCGGTGCTATCGACCAACGCAAACATCAAGGTGATTGGCGAGGCCAGCGACGGCCAGCAAGGCATTGATCTTTACCGCCAACTCACGCCGGACGTTGTGCTGCTCGACCTGCGTATGCCGCGTGTCAGCGGTTTCGAAGTGCTGCAGCAGATTCGCAAGGAGTTCCCAAACGCGCGATGTATCATCCTCTCCTCCTATCGTGGCAGTGAGGACATCTATCGCGCCGTGCGAGGCGGAGCGATGGGCTACCTGACCAAAGATGCCTCAGGAGAAGAGGTTACCAACGCCGTGCTCACCGTCAGCCGCGGCCTCCGCTACATCCCCAAAGAGATCCTGCATCGCCTGGCCGAGCGTATGCCCTCGGTCGATCTGACACCACGCGAGAGCGAAGTGCTGACCTGCATTACCCAGGGCCTGTCCAACCGAGAGATCGCCGAAGAACTTGGCATTGCGGAGAAGACAGTCCGCATCCACGTCAGCTCGATCCTGGAAAAGATGGGTGCACGCGATCGAACACAAGCCACCATCTATGCCCTGCAGCGCGGGCTCGTGGATCTGTCCTGAAAAAGACAGGCTGCCGCAGCGCCCCGAGCGAAAACGAAGAATCCCGACTACACCCTCCAACGGGTGAAAGGAATTCTGAGGTAGAAGGTGCTGATCCGCTCTGACATCTGCCGCGCAATCGAGAACAAAATGATGGTGTCGATCAGCGGCAGCCCGAATAACGGGAAATGGATTCCAGTATGCCGTTCTGTCACAATAAATCGGACTTCTTTTGTCGTATATTGAAGCAAGCACATAAATACGAATGGGCCACCGCGGCAAACTTTTGGCGAAGCTCCGCGGCGACCCATGATGACGACGACCCAACGGGTGGGCCGGCGCGTCTTTCATCATAGACGTGCGCGGCGTGCCTTTGGTCTCTCGGAAAGGTACGACGATGAAAAGAAGCATGATGTGGGCAGCGCTGTGGCGCCGCTCAATGCGGTTTGGGGCCGGAGGGCTGCTGTTTACAGCAGCTTCCATGCTGGCTCAAAGTGCTGTGGACTGCAGCGGCCCGGTTCAGACGGTGATCGGACGCGTAACCGATACGCAGCAGGCGGCGCTTCCAAATGCCGAACTTGTCGCCAGTTGCGGAACTCATACACATACAGTGCAAACCGATGCTGAAGGTGCATACCGCCTGCAGCTGGAGCCGGGTGCGTGGTCGGTGCTGGTGAAGTCCGCGGGTTTTACTCCAGCCACAAATACGTTGCATGTACAGCCAGGCATGCGGGAGGTAGCGGACGTACAACTCGCCGTCGCCCAGGAGAACCAGAACATCACCGTAACGGCCGAAGTGGGGCTGCTAGCGACCAGCGCAGAGTCTGCCTCGAAGAGCGACACTCCTATTCTGCAGCAGCCGTTTGCCATCCAGACGGTGACACTGCAGCAGTTGCAACAGCAGAATGTGCAGAGCCTGAACCAGGCGCTGAAGTATACGGCAGGCGCCACTCCGGAGATGTATGGTCCTGATCCACGTGGAGACTGGTTCCTGATTCGCGGAAATCCTGCGGATGTTTATCTTGATGGCATCCGTGTACCGCAGGCGGTGAACTCTCCTAATAGTTTTGCCGCAGTGCAGGTGGACTTCAACGATGTGTCGCGTGTTGAGATACTGGAAGGCCCGAGCAGCACGCTCTATGGCCAGAGCAACATCGGCGGCATTGTGGACGCCGTCAGCAAGCAGCCGACGACGCTTCCACATCGTTCTGTACAGATCCAGGGAGGCAACTTCGATCGCCTGCAGGGTGGAGGGGACTTCAGCGGTCCGCTGAACCGTTCTGCCAGCCTGCTCTACAGCATCAACGGCATTGCCCGCACCAGTCACACGTATGTGTACGGAGCGAAAGATGACCGCTTCACGCTGAATCCGACGTTGCAGTGGAATATAACGCCAAAGTTTTCAGCAAATGTATTTGGCAAATACTTCCATGGCGATGCGGGTACCGCCGCGGTCTTCCTGCCGAGGTCTGGAACGCTCTACGCAAACCCTTCCCTCGGTTATCTTCCAACCTGGTTCAATACCGGCGACCCGGCGACAGACCGTTACCGTAAGCGGCAATACATGACTGGCTATGGGCTGGAGTATCGCAGCAACAAACTGTACCTGAAACACACCACGCGTTATGTACACGGCAACATCCTCTACCAGGGCGTGTACAGCGCCGCAGCATTTCTGGATGCGGCACAGACACAGCTGGCGCGTGTGAACTTCCTTTCCAAGCCCGTGCTGAATGCACTGCAGAGCGATGTGCATGCGCGTACCCATGTTCAGACAGGAAAGATCCGGCACACGTTGATTGGCGGCAGCGACTTCCAATGGCAGAAGTATCTGAACCGGCAGGGAGGCGTGGTGGATCTGACGCAGACGCTGAATCTACGCAACCCGGTCTACGGTACGCCGAAAACTACGCCTACCATTACCACCGCCACGAATGCTGAGCAGTTCCAGGGCGGACTGTATGGCCAGGACGAACTCATTCTTGGCGGATGGACGGTCGCCCTTGGTGGACGATACGACCAGACCGCGCAGGAGACCATCACCTTCGGCACGAACGGTTCTCTCACTTCGGTTGGACAGCGTCCTCATGCCTTCACAGGCCACGCGGGCATTTCTTATCACATGCATGGGCTCGCTCCCTATGCCAGTTATTCCACATCATTTCTACCAACTGTTGGACAAGACTGGCAGGGCAGGCCCTTTGTGCCTACACGCGGAAGCAGCTATGAAGGCGGCTTGAAGTACCAGCTGCCGCAACATCTCGGCATGGTCACCTTCTCTGCGTTCAGCATGACGCAGGACAACCGGACAACAACCGACCCGGACCACCCTCTGTTTCAGCGACAGACGGGCCAGGTACGCACCATCGGCGAAGAGCTGCAGGCAAACTTCATCGTCATCCGCTCTCTGGATGTGAGCTTCAACTACACCCACGTGAACCCGGTTGTCACACGGAGCGATGGTTCTACCCCTGGCAGCACGGGAGTGGATTATCACAAGATGCTCTCTCCGCTGGCCAAGGACTCCCTGGGCCTATGGACGCATTACACGGTACGGCGCACCTTGATGACAGGTTTTGGATTCGGCGGAGGCTATCGGTACCAGGGGCCCAAGTGGGGAGACCAGGCGAACACCTTCCAGACGCCGGGCTATTCCCTGTTTGACGGAACGCTGGATTACACCATGGAGCGCTGGCGGTTTGCGATCAACAGCAGCAACCTCCTGAACAAACGCTATGTTGCAGCCTGCAGCACCACCACAAACTGCTACTACGGAGGAACGCGCAGTGCCATTGCAAGCGTCAACTTCTCCTTCTAACGTGACAGCGCCACCAGCCGCGAAATCTGCGAACTGGTGGCGTTCGCCACAGCGTGTGTGGCTGCGGCAAGCGATCTTTCAGGTACATCTGTGGCTTGGCATTCTTATTGCCCTGTATACCGTGATCATCGGTATCAGCGGCAGCATTCTCGTATTTCGCGATGAGATTGGCGATGCCATGTACGGCAACGCAACCCATGTAACGCCAGTCCAGAGAACCATCACGATTGATGCCGCGGTGAAGAAGATTACCGCGGATAGACCGCAATGGATTGCCGTGGGGCTGCGCGACATGCAAAGTACACACAAGGCGGCTTTACTGCTGATGCGGCCCGCGGGCGATGTCAGAAATACACAACTCAACTATGTCTATTTCAATCAATGGACAGGCCAGGTTGTAC
Source organism: Terriglobus tenax (assembly GCF_025685395.1). NCBI lineage: Bacteria > Pseudomonadati > Acidobacteriota > Terriglobia > Terriglobales > Acidobacteriaceae > Terriglobus > Terriglobus tenax. The sequence continues at coordinate 1,444,460 of NZ_JAGSYA010000004.1, forward strand.
ATGAGCGCCTGCGGTATGGCAGCGTAATGGGCTGGTTTGAAAACCTGCACTATTACTTGTTAAGCGGCAGAACGGGGCTGCTGGTAAGCGGATGGATGGCCTGCGGACTCCTTCTGTTGTGCGTCAGCGGTGTCGTGCTCTGGTGGCCCGGATTTTCCCGCTGGGCGGCTGCGTTAGTGCTGCGGAAACGCGGAAGCTGGAAGCGCTTCAACTGGGACATGCATTCGGTTGTTGGGTTCTGGAGCGCACTGGCATTGAGCGCTGTTGCCTTTACAGGCATGTACTTCGCGTTCCCCATCCCCATTGCCGGAACTCTGGTCAAGATAACCGGCGGAAGTATTCCGAAGGCTCTGAAGTTTGTCGCAGTTCCCAAAGCATTGCCCGCCAGGCCGGACGCTCCTGTTATGACCATCGATGCGGCTCTTAGTCACCTGAATGAAGCGCTCAAACCCGCACCCGTCGCCGAGTATCTGCAGCTCCCGTTAGGACCGCAGGGCGTCTATGGAGGGCTCAGCTACTATCCTGGCTCACTCAAATATACAGAGCTGCGCCGTGTTGCGGTGGACCCCCATACAGGCGCAGTCCTGAGCACAGCAGACACCCATGAGATGGAGTTCGGCATGCATGTGGTGCAGTACTTCCACACTGTCCACTTCGGCACGTTCGGTGGTGATGGATGGTTTGGCATTGCCGTACGTTGTGTGTGGGTATTGCTTGGATTGACACCGCCAATCCTGGCCGTTACAGGATTAGTCATGTACTGGAATCGAAAGCTACGCCCCCTGATCAGGAGAAACGCACTCAGACCGCGATGAGTGCGTGGGCAAGAACGGATCTTCATGGAAGACGAGGCAGAGTCCGGTCATCCCCTCTGGATGATTAGGGACTCTGCCTTTGCCAGTGGGTCTCAGTGAGTTGCGAGTCCGCGTTCCCGCAGATACGCCGCAAGGGCATCCAGGCGATTCGTCTGGATACCATTGGCTCCCTGGTCGATGGCTTTTTGCCACGACTCAGGCGTATCCACTTCATTCAGGCGATCGACAAAAATCTGAACGTGGGCCTGCTTCGCGACATCAATCACCGGTCCTTTGAAATCGCGTTCGTCAAAGGCAATCACTTGCAACGGCATAGAGTGTATGAGGAAGGCACAGACATCGGCATTTGTCGCCTCCGGCATCACGCGCAACGTGGGAAGAATTTTGCGCACCTCATACAACAGGAAGGGATTGCCGAAGATCACAACGTGATCCTGCATGTCGTGCCGGACGATCGTATCAATGAGTTGCTGCGGGTCGGCATCCTTCGTATCGACATAAACATTGATCCTGCCGCGAGCAAGCTCCAGAGCTTCATCCAGCGTTGGCACCTGCGTGCCAGCAAACGCCGCAGAAAACCTGGCTCCGGCGTCCAGAGAGCGAATCTCATCGAACGTGTGCTTCTTCAATTCTCCGCTCCCATCGGTAGTTCGGTTCAGCATGCTGTCGTGCATAAGAACCAATTTCCCATCGGAGGTCGTACGGACATCCAGTTCAATGTAATCCGCACCGGCGTCAATCGCAGCATGGAAGGCAGGAAGCGTATTTTCCGGATGCTGAAGATGCTCACCACGATGCGCGATGATGGCGACCTTGCCGGGCTGCGTGCTTAGCGCAGCAGGAGGAAGGTATGGGCCACGAAGAGACTGGGAAAAGAAACTGCCCCCAGAAAAGACGAGCAAAATCCCGATACATACTTTGAACATAATTTGAGGGTTCCATCAAATAATCGGAAGGCCCTTCCAGAAAGTTTCTGGAAGGGCCTTCGAGCCAGCAATTACGAACAGGTGATTAGAAAACCAGCTTGCCAGAGAGTTGCAGGAATCGCGGCAGGTTCGACTGGTCCGTAGCAACAGCCACTTTTCCGAAATTTCCGTTGGTGGAATCAATAACAGGACCATTGAACCATTGCGGCGTATTCGTCAGGTTGAGCGCATCGCAACGAAGTATGAGAGAGACCGATTCTTTGAGGACCGTCTCTTTCATAATGCTCACATCCCAATTGCGAATGGGAGGATTACGAAGCGAAGACATGCGGGTTGACCAGCTCTGGAAGGTGTCAGAAGGACGGGTCCTCCATGCTGCGGATTCGCCAGACTGGCAATTCTGCGTGGCGCCCGAGGTGAGCTGCGTGCAGGTGTTGAACCAGCGATTGAGTGTCGGGTTCGATAGCTTTGGATTGACACCCGTTGGGATGACTCCGGTAGGTGTTGTGAGGGGCATACCACTCTGAAGACGAGCGATTGCACTGAGACGCCATCCGCTGACCAGTGTGTTGACCGCACCGGGCAAAGAGCCGGCGAACTTACGTCCGTGTCCAAACGGAAGCTCGTAGACGCCGTTGATCTGGATGCTGTGTGCAACATCCCATGCGGCAACAACCTTTTCCGGAGAGCTGTCCTGTGCCTGACGGAATGCTGTCTGTCCGAGCGTCTTAGAGAAGGTGTACGAGAGGCTCGCACTGGCGCCGGCCGACATCTTCTTCTGAAACAGTGCCTGCATGCCGTTGTAGTTCGACGAACCGATGGAGTTGGTCTGCGAAGTAATTCCGAGATACTGCGGATAAGGACGCAGGAGTTGGCGGCGCTGAACCGTGCTGGAGTTCAACGATGTTCCAGGAAGCTTGCCTGCAAAAGGGTTGGTGACGCTTGCTGACAAATAGCTCGTACCCTGCGCCAGGTTCGATGCAGAGATTTCGTTGATGGACTGGCTGACGGCCAACGCCTTGGTGGTGCTGCCAACGTAGCCAACGGAGGCCAATACCTTTCCTGGAAGTTCGCGCTGCACTTCAAACGAATATTGCTGCGTCCACGGAAGTTTCCGGTTGGGATTGGCGAAACTCAACGACTGCCCGAGATTAGCCGACAGTCCGAGCGAGCTGCCGGAGTTCTGCTGTACTCCATCCGGAAAAGGATTGGTGAGCGTATTGTAGGGAGTTCCTGTAACAACAGAGGTGACCATCGCTGTCTGCTGGCTGAAACCGGGAGCGTTGCCGGGATCGTCAAAACCCTGCGCATAGACAAGACCATAGCCGCCGCGGAGTACCGTCTTGTTATCCAGACGATAAGCCGCACCAACACGCGGCCCAAAGTTATTGAAGTCGTTGTTGTAGATGCCACGGGGCTGGCCATTCACGCCCGCGTAGAGCAAGCCACCGCGGAGATTCATACCCGATACCTGCAACGGGCTGGCTACCGAGGTATCAAAACCGCGAGCAACTGCGTTATGACGATCGGTCATTGGCGTCATCACATCCCAGCGCATACCAAGGTTCACAGTGAGCCGGTCTGAAAGACGAACATCATCCTGCACGAAGAGGGAATACAGCATCTGCTGACGGATCTCTGGCGTATTGACGTCAATGTAGCCAGACGCCGGGGTCCCCAGAAGGAACGAAGCAACCGAGTTGCCGGAGGTGGAGTTTGCGGCGTTGGCATCGCTGCCGGTGAAGATTGTGTTGAAGGTAAAGTTGCCGGAGCTGTAGCCCTGGCTAACGATGTAGACACGGTTGAGATAGAACTCGCCACCCGTGCGAATGGTGTGACGTCCGAAAGAACGATACAACAGAGCGTTGAAGGCATTGCCCTGCGAAATGGGGCTCAGACCTTCGGGCTGCGCACCGATCTGGGCGTAATTTGCCAGGTTGAAAACAGGGATTTTGTTCACTGCCTGCGAGGCGAACTGACTGGAGAAACCGAGGTTCGTCAATCCATATCCGCTTCCCTGTGGGCCGCCATTGTGCAGCAGGAAGCGTTCGAAACCGATACGAGCATCGATCATGGTACGCGAGTTGAAGGCGTGCGTTGCCTGGATGGTGAAGTTGTGGTTTTCACGGTTGTATTGCGAGTTCTTGCTGGGATCAAAGGCATTAACCTCAGCGATCGTGGAGTACAGGAATCCGCGCGCTTCCGTAAGCTTGTTCCGCGAATAGCGAACAAACATGGACGTGGAGTTGTTGATGACATAGTCACCGCGCAGTACCCATGTCCCGAACAGATCAGAAAATTTGCGTGAGTTAGGACCGTTCACCAGGTTATTCAAACCCGTCACAGAATCGCCAGCAGCATTGCCAAGCGGGATGGAATTCAGCGTCTTCACGGCAACCGGGTTCAGCATGCTGGCAGGGATGACGTTGTTTGCAAACGCATCGCGCACGTAGGCATTCTTCACAGAATCAAAGCGCGTGGAGAACGGGTTATAAATCGTGCGCAGCTTGCCGGCGCTGTAATACGTGCTGGAAAAATCACCGGTGCGCTGAGCAGCAGTAGCAACGGAAGTAGTGAAGGGATCGGGGATGTACTGCCGCAACTGCTCATAAGCGAAGAACGCGAAGAGCTTGTTCCTGCGAATAGGGCCGCCAATCGACCCGCCGAAGGTATTGATGTGCGACGAACTGCGCGGCGTGCCAGCGTAGTTCGCGTTATAGGTGTTTGCATTGAACATGGTGTTCTGCAGAAGCTCATAGGCAGATCCATGAAAACGATTCGTGCCGCCACGCGTGGAGATGTTTACGATGCCGCCCGTCGTCCAGCCGTACTGGGCATCGTAGACAGAAGTATGCACACGGAACTCATCCGTTGCAGAGACCGGAGGAACATACGCGACAGAGCTGGACTGAGAGAGTGCCGACGTACCATCCACCAGCACTTCGTTCATGGAAGGTTGTCCACCATTGATCGACATACCGGAAGATCCGCCGACGTCAAACGAACGAAGACGCTGCGCGCCCGATGTAACGGCCACACCAGGAGCAGACCATGCCTGCGCAAAGATGTTCTGTCCCTGGAGCGGTGTGTTCTGAACGCGCACATTGTCAACGGTCATGCCGCGCTCTGCGGATTCGGACTCCACCAGCTCCGGCTTCGCCGCCACAGTGATTGTGCTCGATACGGTCGCCAGCGGCAGCCGGATGTCGAGCCTGGAGTCGGAGGCGGTCGATATGACGAGCCCCGTCTGATGCACCACGGAGAAGCCTGCCTTCTCCACCGTAATCTCGTAGGTTCCGGGGTTAAGGAACGGGATATCGTAACGACCATCACTATGGCTTGTGCTTATCTGCCGCGTTCCGGTTTGAACATCCAGCAGGGTGATGCTTGCCCGGTCAACGCCATTTCCACTGATATCTGTAATGCGGCCGGAGGCCGAGCCACGCGTGTCCTGTGCAATCAGCGCACAGTTAAGGAGCAAGAGACATACAAACAATCGAATCCAATTTCGCATTTCTTTGCATCTTTCTTTTGGTTTAGATTTCGTCGTTTCGCCCGGTACTGCACCAGGCTCATCAAGAGGAAGTGCTCGGTCACTTGCTCATGGAAGCACCCTCTAACTTCGCTTTGTCCATTCATTTGGGCGCATGGATTTCCGTTCGCTTCACGGAGCTTCCGTGAGCGCTTCCTCTGGCCGAAAGTTGTTTGCCGGTTAGTGGATCTCTGCGCTGTTCATCGGTTCGCCGTCCGTACCGATGAGTTGAATCTTCATACTCTTGCTGTCCGCCTCAATCACCGTGAAACCGTTCTTTTTGGCTTTGAAGATGCTGTGGGGATAGTTCGGATCGCGAAAGTCATACAAGGATGCACCGCCGCCACCACTCAGGAAAAAATGAACGCCTGCCTCTTGCCGCAGTTGCTGCATGTTGTGGTCGTGACCGCAAAGGTAAAGATCAACACGATTGCGAAGTACAGGAAGCAGACGATGGATCAGATTCTGCTCATCCCCCCGCGTGGCGGAGTAGATCTGGTAGTGGCCGTACACAACCTTCCATCGGGCGGTGCTCTTGGCAAGCTCCGCGTCAAGCCATGCAACCTGGCGCTGGAAGAGTTTCGTGTCGGAAAGTTCCTGGGTATCAATTGCGAAGAACTGCACCGGCCCGGCGGTGTAGGTGTAAAAGGTCGCGGGCATCGTCCACGTCTTGCTGCGATTGGAATACAGCACCTCGGCCGCCGGACCGTCGGCCTGCAGGTAATCGTGGTTGCCGAGCGAAGGATAGAAACGAATCTTCATTGGCCCGTAAGGCTGCTCCCAGAATGCATCCCACTTCTCATCCTGTGGGGAGCTGACACCGCGCGGATAGAAGTTGTCTCCGAGCGTGATACCGAAACTGAAAGGATGCTTCTGATGGTAGGCACGCATGGTTGAAGCCAGATTCATCTGCGCGGCGTTACCCGTTCCAAAGTCCCCGATGGCAAGAACACGGATTGCCACATCCGCAGGAACCACCTGGAAGACCGGAGGTGGTGTGCGAAGGAACGTGGGCAGGTTTATCTGCTCATCCCAAGCCAGCCAATCGTCCGCTTCTTTTTGTAGCAAGCTTGCACCGGTCCGGTTTCCCTCCTGTTCCGCGCGTGCAATACCCGGCGCAATCAGTGCTGCGTTTCTTCCCCATTGCATGCGGCGAAGATCGCGCGCTGTCTCCAGCACAACATTGCTGTCTGTTTCTTTCTCCAAAAGGTTCTGCAGCTTCGTTTCAAGCTTGTGCCGCATTGCCGCATCTTTCGGATCACGAATCTGGCGACCCAGGCCGGTCAAGAGAATGTACTGGCGCTTTGCGGCAGAGCTTTCAACATCAAGTTGCCTCAAGAGGAAATCAACACCCTGCTCACTATTTCCAAGAGCACGAATGACCAGTTCGTCCGCGGCATCTGGATGGTGAGCATTTGTCTCGATTGCATCATTTTGATCATCACGCGCCACCGTAACGTGCATTTGCGAAGCAGCTTCACGATAAGCAGGACTTACATGCCTGACAAATTCAGGGAGCAACGGGTCCTGCGCCTGCAAGGCAGATGCAGTGAAGAGCAATGCGGCAATCGACCATTTCAAATTCAATTCTTTCTCCCATTGGTTGCTTGCAGAATCGTTGCCATGCCGCAGTCCATGTGCATCTGGTTATGGCAATGGAAGAACGATGGCTCGGTATCGTACGGGGTATATTCAATTTCAACGCTCTGCAAGGCTGGAACAACAACCGTGTCCTTCCAAAGTCCGCTCACTCCGCGGCCACAGTATGTTTTCAACTCAAAGCGGTTGCGGTGAAGATGCATCGGATGATCTTCATCCGATGCATTGTGAAGAGCGATCCGATAGGGGCGATGAAGCTCAGGCATCGACTCCTTAAGCATGGTCATCGCCCACTGTTCAAATCCGTGGCGATCCCTCGGCTTTCGCTCAAGCAGAAACTCGGCATCCGGCTGCTTTTGATCTGAGGATTGATAACTGAAGCGCGTGTAATCGAGTGGGCCTGCATGACCTGCCGGGGCAGACCATACGGGATCGCGACGATGCCCTTGATAGGCGATCACAATTCCCATCCCCTTTGCGCGTGCCTCATCATCTACCGAGCCCAGAATCCAGGTACCGGGGTGATTCATAACGACGATGGCACTGGCTCGCTCGCCCGGCCCAAGATAAAGCACTTCGATATCAGCGACTACCGGAACAACATCTCCATCAAGCGCATGGATATGGAATGAATGGCCTGGCAGATGCAGAACAAGTGGTTCTGTCGCGCTCGCATTCACAATATGAAAGAGGATGCGCTCTCCGGCAGCCACGCACACTGGAGTCTCCTCGTCGAGGGGCTTTCCTCCAAGCGTGGCGTGGCGGTAGCGAATCTCCCATCCGCTTTCATTGCCTTCCTCGTCGTCGGCATCGATACGAAGATGGTGTGTCTGCTCTACTGACTTCTCCACCCCCTCATCGTCGGAGTAATAAGCGTCCCACTCGTGGCTTGCCAGAACTATCTCGCGGTCTCGGGCGATGTCACTCATGCCGCCATCTCCTACAAGCACTGGCGTGAACTGGCCGCTGTAAGGCCCCTGCTGCAGCGAGTGCATTGTCATCGCATGGGAGTGGACGTAGTACAGTCCGGGATTTTGCGGCGGCAACGTGTATTGCAGAGTTCCATGGCCTTCAACGGCCTCGCTCTGCTCTTCGCACGTTCCGTCGTAACGCGCCGGGACCTGAAAGCCATGCCAATGTACGTACTCGCTTTTTGATGTGCGGTTGTCGATTCTTACAGAGATAGCCGTGTTCGCGGGGAGTTTGAGTACCCCAGGCCTCACGCTATAGAAAGTGCTCTCCACAGAATGACGGCCGAGATCCATGGTGCCCCGTTCGATATGGAGATTGAGCGATGCGGTTCCACTTTCAGCTTGTGCGGGAATGGCGTGAACGCATGCAACTACGCCTATGCCCGCCATAAATTGACGACGCGAGACGCTGCGATTTTTCCATGTCAGGCTGCTCATGCCAGGCGAAATCTCTCAAGCTGTGGGATTCACCAGCTAAGTGCCTGTTGTGAGCGAGAAAGTGCAGCCGTTTAGTGAATGTTCAGTAAATGCCGCACCGAGGCAGTCTGAACCGTTGCACTGGACCTGGAAAGATCACTGCTCAGAAAGAGCTGCTGCAACGCAAAATCGAGCTGCATCGCCTCCGGCCCATGCAACAGCCGCGGCGAAGCAGCAGCCTGCATATAGGGCGACAGGTCGGCGGTAAGCGTTGCTTCCATACGGAGCAGTTCAAGCCGCTCCGTTTCGATGAGTGCTTCGAGATCGCGGGAACAGTCGCATGCTCGAAGTGCATCGCGGCGCGCAGAGAGAGCATCCAGCCAGATGGCTTTTCCCATAATCTCTCTCGACGTGTAGGAGATATGCTGCTTGAACTGATTCTGCTGCGACGCGTCCGGCATCTGGTGCTCAAGCCAGTCTTCGGCAAGTGCGGGACCGGCTCCACTCATCCGTCGTACCAGATAAGTCTGTTGCTCCGTTATGCGCGAGGGCGATTGTTTCGAATTCGATTGGAAGCTCTTCAGGATACGGCGGCGAATTTCCGCATCTTCCGCAAAGATTTTTATATCCACATTTTCGCCATTCCGCACGACGGCGGAAGACCAGGCGGAATCAGCGTCCGCAGTGCGCAACATCTGCCATGCCTTCACCTCGACATGGTCCGCCAGGCTGCCCTGCCTTCCGAAATCTGCCATGGAGCGCGTATCCAGAGTCGCAACGGTTCGCTGCTGCACCTGATTTGTTTCAGGCTTTGGATCTTCTTCTGTTACGACCAGCGCTGCGGAGAGATCGCGAAAGTGCAGCGTGAGACGAACTGCGCGAAGATTGTTTTCCTGTAGCTCCAGGCTTGCTTCCTGAATCGCCCCATCGTCCGTGGCTGTTGTAACAACCCATCGCCCTGCCTGGCGCTTCAGTTGATCGCGATGGGAACTCCGCTGACCTCTCCATTGCTGGAATGCCTTGCTGGAGAGCAGGCTTTCTGATTTCCAATGTGCCTGGGCCAGATGATCGGAAGCTTGTTGACATGCTGTGAAGTCAGAGGACTGGGATGCGCTGACGACAGAGCGGTCAGTTCGGCAAGCAACAGTACCCAGCATGACCCGCAGGGACCGTATGGATTGCTGATCACCGTCCGATTGCTCGGCCTGCTTCAATAGTTCGGTTGTTCTGGCTTCGACCCTGCGGGCAGGCAACAACAGAGCTACGAAGCCAATTGCCGCCAGAGCGCATGCGCCTGCGGTCAATGCTCCGAAGCGAACATTACGTGCAAAAAAAGGACGTGCGCTCAAGGAAGTGGAAGTGTCATTCTCGTCGAGCAGGCTCTGCCAGCGTTCATCGCTTCCCTGTGTCAGATCGGCAAGGACTGCGTGCGCCGTACGTACACGGTCAATCCGCTGGCTGCAGGTGGCGCAGTGGCGCACATGATCCGTAGCCTTCTGCTGGTCGCGGGGCGAAAGACGGCCACCCGCGAGGAGCACCATCTGTTTACGGCTAATATGGCTCCATGGCATCGTCATTTTGTTGCGCCCACCTGGTGCTGCAGCTTCTCGATGGCGCGCAGCGTAACTCTTCGTGCTGTCCAGCGTGAGATATGGAGCTCCTCCGCGATGCGAACGAAGTCTTCTCCGCGGAAATAAAGCGTCAGGCAACGGCGTTCCTTCACGTCGAGCTGCGCCAGAAGGCGCGCCCCTGCTTTCAGCATCGACTCATCCAGAAGCGTCTGCTCGACAGATGGCGATGGATCAACTGGCTCGACCCGGTTCCACTGTCCATCTACGCGCGCCGCTTCAATGGATACTTCCCGGTTATCACTCCGTCTGCGGTACTCGCGATAGGCCAGGCGACGGACAACAGTCCTCATCCATCCGCCTGCGAACTCGACACGAGGAGTTTCGCGCTCCTGGCGCAGATAGGCTACGAATGTCTCCTGAGTAAGGTCTTCCGCCCTGGCGTGGTCCCCCACCAGTTGATACGCATAACGGAAAATGTACTTCCATAGCGAATCGTGCCCATCGCTCGATTCTTTTCCGGCGCTGCCGGACTGTAGCGCGTTCAAGTCAGCATCTGTATCCTGGCAGGTACTCCATGCCGTTCCGCTTCCTTGAACTGTGTGCATATCTGTGGACTATGGCACGGCCGTTTGAAGAGAACGTTAAACGGCTGTTCTCTGAAATTTTGCACAACATTTATTCTGCGGGGCTGCACCCGAGCACCACCTCAGGCCCACTATATATATCCGGCATATCTGACGAAGACCTGTACGTCGCAAGATCGGACGCTGGACGATTTTGGACCTATGTCTCTACCTGCTTCAATTGCCATTCGCTCCTGGCGATGCTTCCTAAAGGTGTTGCTGCCGCTGGTGCTTTGTCACTGGACGTTGCCCTATCGCGCATTTTCTCAGGTAGGAACATCGGTCCTATCCGGCGTGGTACGCACCACAACAGGCGTTTCCCTGGATGCAGTCGCGGTCACACTATCCGATGTCGACCGGAAGATCTCTCTTACCACCTCAACAAATGAGGCAGGGTTCTTTCGCCTGGATGGAGTCGCCTCCGGAAACTATACCCTTGAGTTTTCGAAGAGTGGGTTCGACACCGTTCTGCAAACCGGAATCATCGTGACAACCAACGATCATCTGGGCGCCAATGTACAGATGCATCTCAGCACGGTTTCCGCGCAGGTTGAGGTGAACGATAAGCCGCCAATCCTGCAAACCGAGGATGGTGCTTCGCAAACTACCTTCCAGAATCAGTCAATCGAACAACTTCCCGCATCCGGAAGAAATTTATTTCAGCTCACCTTCACGTTGGCAGGTGTTGCCAAGGCTTCTTCCGCTTGGGGAAAGTTCTGGCTTTACTCGGTGAGCAATATGAACAATATCTCCATTGGCGGAGGCCTTCCAATGGAAAACGAAGTCACCATCGATGGGCAAAGCACAACGCTTTCCTCACGCGGAATTGCATGGGTTCCCCCCGTGGCAGCCACCAGAGAGGTGACGGTGCGTGCTGGCCAATACGACGCCTCAACAGGCAGGCTCGGTGGCGGGCTTACCGGCTTTACGCTGCATAGTGGTTCCGCGGCACTGCACGGGCAACTGTATGAGTTCCTGGAGAATAGCGCTCTCGATGCAAACACGTGGCAAGCAAATCATGCTGACAGTCCGAAACCGCATACCAGCAGCCACCAGTTTGGGTTCCGGCTCTCCGGCCCCATTCCGTTTCCGCAGCCCCTCAGCGCTAAAACGCATCTGTACTACATGGTCACGCTGGAGGCACTTCGCTCCTCAGGAAAGATTACAGCTCTGGCGACTGTGCCTACGCTGGCCATGCGAACGGGAGATTTCTCCGCGTTGCGGAATGCAGCCGGTCAGGCGATTGCGCTCTACGATCCTTTAACAACAACTCGACTGCCTTCGGGGACTTTTGTCCGTAATGCTTTTGCAGGCGCCCGTATCCCCCAGTCGCGCATCCATCCAGTCGCCGCGGCAGCTATCTCTTACTATCCCTTGCCAACGGATGGCGGGCAGGATAACGTCAATAATTTTTCCTCTACGCTGCCCACCTATAACCGCTATAACGCCTGGGTTGGACGCGTCGATCTCGTGCGGGAAAACAGCGCTCTCTCTCTGCGGTATGGACAAACGCCCTGGTACAACCGCGCGCAACTGGTATGGGCTAACAATGCGGCGGAACCCAGCAAGCAAAGCCCTTCCACACGCACAGAACGGAGTGGAGGAGTGGCTTTACGGTGGATGATATCGCCGCGTATCTCACTCCACGCCGGCGCGGGAGTCAACCGATATGAAACCACGGGTGGCAACCAGTTTGGCGACGGATTCAATCCTCAGCAACTGGGATTCAGTGCGTCCACAGTCGCAAATTTTCAGCATTTGCAGTTCCCTCTCTTCAAACCAGGGTCCTACTCACAACTGGGTGCCATCTACACGCGCAATGCCGAAACCTATACTGCTTCTGTTTCCGATACATCCCTGGCAATCCTTTTAGGAAGACAGGCCATTCGCATGGGTACCGAGTTGCGTCGCTATGACTACAACATCAATGCGCCCTCGACCTCGTCAGGAGAGTACGACTTCAGCAAGGCCTGGACACAGGCTTCTCCGCTTCAGTCGGATTCACTTTCAGGCGATGCGATCGCCTCTTTCCTGCTGGGCTACATGAGTGGAGGCAGTCTACCCAAGACCATCGCTCCCATGTATCACAACTACTATGCCGCTTTCTACCTGCAGGACGACATCAAGATCACGTCGAGCTTCACACTTAACCTTGGCTTACGCTGGGATGTCGAAACACCGATGGGCGAGCGTTACAACCGTCAGGTAGTCGCTTTTGATCGCAACGTGCAGAGTCCACTTGCCGGCACCATGGCTTCGAGCACAGCCTGCCCCGCCTGCGAGCACCTTACCGGTGGGCTGCTCTACAGCAGCGTGAATGGCAATCCAAAACTTCCCTTCCGCACCTATTGGAACAATCTTGCACCTCGTCTTGGGTTTGCCTACCAGTTCACCCGTCATGATGTACTCCGTGGCGGCTTTGGCCTCATGTATCTCGGGCAGGACTCCCGCGGGGCGGCGGCAAATTTCAATGCGACGACCAACATCACCACCTCGACGGATGGCGGTCTTACGCCGCACTGTACGCTTTCCAACCCTTTCTGCGAAGGAGTCCAGTCTCCGCTCGGCGCATCGCTCGGGCTCCGTTCCCAACTGGGATTAGATATCAGCGCGCCTTTCCGCGACCGGCCGCTGCCATACGCGCGGCAGTACTCCCTGGAGCTACAACACGAGCTTCCGCACCAGTGGCTGGTTGGGGTTGCCTACCTTGGAAACGATACACAAAGAGTTCCGGTTGCTCTTGGTCTCAACACCATTCCTCTGAATGTTCTCCGCAGCATCCCAACGTCGCAGCGCCCCTCGTACTTCACGACGGCGCTGTCCAATCCGTTCCAGGGGCTGTTGCCTGGCACATCGTTGAACGGCGCCACCGTCCCGCGGCAGCAATTGCTCTATGCATATCCTCAGTATGCGTCAGTTACACTGACGGACATTCCCATCGGATCGCGCCGGTCGGATGCCCTTCAACTGCGTGCGTACCATCCGGTGGGATACGGCATGACCTGGAACGTGAACTGGACGTATTCCCGGGTTGCCGAAAAAACAGCGCCGCTCAATACCTCAGATACTCGCCTGGACGCTTTACTCGATACCGCTCTCGAACACCGTCTTAGCCAGTTCGATGCCACACACCTGGTCAACGTCGTGGCTACCTACGATCTTCCCTACAAGAGCTCTTCGCTGCAACAGCTCTCCTATCTGCGGCCTTCCGGATGGCTTTCGAACTGGACCGTCAGCAGCAGTTTCGTCTTTCGCACAGGGTTTCCCGCACCGGGAGCGACCAACTGCCCCACCTCATCGCCTGCCTCGCTCGCACCAATCCGCGATGTCTCGGTGGACCGTCTGCTCAATCCCGCTGCCTTTCCATCTGTATCGCTGACCGCGTACGACCTGCGCTCCTGCTCGACCCGCATCAACACGGTGCGATTTCCTCACTTGCTGACGGTGGATGGTTCAATCGCCAAGACGATTCCGCTCTGGAAAGAAATGCGACTCCAACTGAGAGGCGACTTCTTCAACCTTGCAAACCGGCCTTACTTTACGACGCTTCTGAGTAATGACGTGACCGATACCAGCTTCGGCCGCCTGGTCGCGACCCAGGACAACGACCCGCGCACAACGACGGTATCGGTGAAGATTACGTTCTAATAGGCCGCGTTTTTAAAAATAGAGAAGCTACGAGGGACCTGTTCCATTCGGCGACAGTATGCCGCCCTATCGAGCGGACCAGCATCTAACGGTCAGGAGAGCAATATGGCGCAAGTCGCAGAGATTCTGGTGCAGACACTGGTCAAGGCCGGTGTGACGCGGGTTTGGGGTGTCGCGGGTGACTCACTGAACGGGATTACAAACACCATTCGCACGACCGATGGCATCGATTGGATGCATGTCCGGCATGAAGAGACAGCAGCCTTTGCCGCCGGTGCAGAAGCCCACCTGACCAACACCCTGGCCGTATGTGCCGGAAGCTGCGGGCCTGGCAACCTGCATCTGATCAACGGCTTGTACGACTGTCATCGCAATCGTGTTCCCGTACTTGCCATCGCGGCGCAGATCCCCAGTCAGGAAGTTGGCACGGGGTACTTTCAGGAAACCAATCCCGAACACCTGTTCAAAGAGTGCAGCCACTATGTGCAGCTCGTCTCTCAGCCGGAACAGATGCCGGGCGTGCTGGCCATCGCCATGCGGACAGCCATTGCGAAGCGAGGTGTTGCGGTCATCGTTCTTTCCGGCGATATCGCATTGCGGGAATGCCCTTCCCCTGCGATTTCCCTGGGAATTCTGGAATCGAAGCCAGTCGTTCTTCCCTCTTCCGGAGAACTGACACAGGCAGCCGCCATTTTGAACAGCGGCAAACAGGTCGCCATCCTTGGCGGCGCAGGCTGTGCGGGCGCCCATCCAGAACTAATCGCCGTTGCAGAGCGGCTAAAGGCTCCCATCATCCATGCCATGCGCGGCAAGGAATTCATCGAGTATGACAATCCTTATGACGTTGGCATGACCGGGCTGCTTGGCTTCTCCTCCGGGTACCACGCCATGAAGAATTGCGATGTCCTGCTGATGCTCGGCACGGACTTCCCCTATCGGCAGTTTTATCCGCAGGATGCACACATCGTGCAGGTTGACCTGCGTGGCGAGCAGATTGGCCGCCGCGCGGAGATAACGCTTGGCCTGGTGGGCACCGTAAAAGACACACTGGAAAAGTTATTGCCCCTGCTGGAAGAAAAATCGGATACGACCTATTTGGACAAATGCCGGACTCATTACGCAGAGGCACGCAAGGATCTGGATGACCTTGCCGTGGGTACCCCGGGCAAGCGTCCTATCCATCCGCAGTATGTGGCAAAGGTGGTGGACCAGCTGGCCGCCGAAGATGCCATCTTCACCTGCGATGTAGGTACGCCAACCATCTGGGCGGCGCGCTATCTTCGCATGAATGGCAAGCGTCGCCTTTTGGGATCGCTGCTCCACGGCTCCATGGCAAATGCCTTGCCACAGGCTTTGGGCGCGCAGGCCGCATATCCGGGCCGGCAGATCATCACGCTCTCTGGCGACGGTGGACTGGCAATGATGCTGGGAGACATTCTGACGCTGCGTCAGCACAACCTGCCGGTGAAGATGATCGTCTTCAACAACAGCTCCCTGGGCTTCGTCGAACTGGAGATGAAGGCTGCGGGTATCGTGGACTACGCAACAGAACTGGTTAATCCGAACTTTGCCGACCTGGCTGCAACGACCGGTGTTCTCGGCATTCGCGTGGAGTCACCCGAGGAGCTTGAGCCCGCCCTGCAGCGAGCGCTTGCCCATGATGGGCCGGCCCTGTTGGATGTCATCGTCAACCGGCAGGAACTCTCCATGCCGCCGACCATCTCCGCCGAGCAGGCTATGGGTTTTAGCCTGTATATGCTGAAGGCCGTGATGAGCGGCCGCGGCGACGAGGTCATCGACCTGGCACGCACAAACCTTTTCCGCTAATCCACCTACACGACGGCCTGTCTCGCTTGCAATACGGACAGGCCGTCATTGTTCATACACCCGGCACGTGGCGGAACTGCATGCGTCTACGCGCAATATGCTGTGCGGATCAGCATCGAAGCCAGCGGGTATGAAACGGCGTGGCCGGCAGCCCCACAGAGTTATAGAGGATGCTCGCCGGATTATCCAGCCACGCGTATCTGGCCTGCCCTGTAACTTCAAAACGCAGAACGATCTGAGATCGAAATTGTTTGCGCGGCATACGAACCCTTTCCATAGCGAGAAAACATTTGGCAGAGGCGGTTTCCCGGCGTCCCATCATCGCGCGGCCAACCACATCGGCATAGCAGCGGATTTCTCTCTTAGTACGAAAAATTAATCGACTAACTAAAACCATGTAAACCCTCTCATCAGGCATTCTCCTGTGCTCGACAAGCGCAAATAAATCGCCTACTGTTATTGCGTTGATCTGTAGCTGGTTTTCACAAAGCTGGTCGCAACAGTTCATCCCCCATGAAGGAGACATGCATGCATTCTTCAGTTCGGCGCCTGGTGATCGGCGCATTCACTCTTTCAACGCTCCCCGCATTTGCACAGCTTCAGGGCGGCAAGATTGAGTCGTCCAACAAGCCTCACCCTGTGGCCTCGATCCAGGATAAGGAGACCGCCGCACAGCGCGATGCGCGGATGGCATGGTGGCGCGAGGCCAGGTTTGGCATGTTCATTCATTGGGGCCTGTATGCCGTTCCTGCGGGAGAGTGGCATGGAGAGCGAACATCCCACATCGGCGAATGGATCATGAACGATCTGTCGATCCCCGTAACGGATTACAAGCAGTTTGCGAACAACTTCAATCCAACCGGATTTTCGGCGCATGACATCGTTGCAATCGCAAAGTCGGCTGGCATGAAGTACATCGTGATTACGGCAAAGCATCACGACGGATTTGCCATGTTCGATTCCAAGGTCGATCCATTCAATATTGTTGCGGCAACGCCGTTCAAACGCGACCCCCTGCGAGAGCTTGCGGAGGAATGCCACAAGGCCGGCTTGAGGCTGGGCTTTTACTATTCACAGGCACAGGACTGGACGGCTCCAGGGGGCACAGCTATACCCCGCGCCGGGCACAACAAAGAGACCGGCCACTGGGATAAGCAGCAGGACGGCAGCTTTGACGAATATCTGAAGACGAAGGCTCTTCCCCAGGTGAAGGAGCTGCTGACGAACTACGGCGGCGTGCCAGACATTCTTTGGTACGACACGCCGACAGACAAGATGACGCCGGAACGGGCGGCCGAGTTTGTGAGCGTGATGAATCAGTATCCGAAGCTGATCTGGAACAACCGTCTGGGCGGTGGCTACAAAGGCGATACTGAGACTCCGGAACAGTACATTCCGCCACAGGGTTTCCCAGGTCGCGACTGGGAGTCGTGCATGACGATCAACGACACCTGGGGCTATAAATCGTTCGACACGAACTTCAAATCGAGCGAAACGTTGCTCCGCAACCTGATCGACATTGCAAGCAAAGGGGGCAATTACCTGCTCAATGTTGGGCCGGACGCGAACGGAAAAATCCCGGCCCCTGAGATCGAACGGCTGCAGGCCATGGGCAAGTGGCTCTCCACAAATGGCGAATCTATTTACGGAGCGCAAGCCACACTGTTTGGCCCCGAGGCGGGCGCGTTCGCACCGGCCAGCGGCAACGCCAAGCCTAAGTTCGTTCCAACGTGGGAGTGGAGATCCACAACCAAGGCAAACCGTATCTACATTCACCTGTTTGCATGGCCTAAGGGAAGCTTCCATCTGGAAAAGCTTCCGCGCACAATTGGCAAAGCTTACCTGCTCGGCGATCCGAGCCACAAAGCGCTGAAGTTCACGCAAAAGGGACAGACTCTGGATGTCACCCTTCCATCAGCACCGTTGGACCCGATCGCAACCGTGCTCGTACTTGAGTCGAAGAAGTAGCCCGCCCCATCTCAAAGGCCGTCGCGCTCACGCGGCGGCCTTCCTTATTGCGCTAAAGGAAGCAAACGAAAGGTGTGCTCTATCCGTGTAGCAGCCTTGTCCGCGCGTACCTGCGATGCTTCCACACTGGCATCAAAAAAACGTGCGGCTTCGGGCAGCAAGGCCTCCGCCTGGGTACCTGACGCTCGTGGGCCCAGAAGACGGTTGCGGACCACCTGGTTCACCTGGCTATCGGCCGCGGCATAGTACACAGCCCGCGAAGCGGTGCGCATGGGCGTATCGGCATCGGCGATATCGATACCGTGCTGTAACTCCGATGCTGTTACCGGGCGCCCCAACGGTTTCCCATCAATTTCCAGCTGGTACTGTCGCGAAGTCTCGGGCAGATGCACGCGCAGCATGCGGCGTCCGAGAGAAGGCTGCGGTGCAAACATGCGCCACAAAATTACATTCCCGTCCTCTTTGCCAAGCGGTATGGTATCCGGAGCGTCCAGTTCCGACCATGACAGCGAGCCATCGGCTTCACTTCGAAGATGCTCAGGGTGCGAGCCATCCGCATGGATCACCGCGGGCTTACGTCCATCCAACTCAACCTCCGCAATGTTCTGCGGGTAGTGCCAGGCATGAAGCAGCACCTGCGCCATAAGCAGATGGATCGCTCCCTGCGGGTGGACTCGATCCGGAATAAGGCTGACCGCAGCCACCGCATTTTGCTGCTCTGCCTGCTGCAGTGCGGCGATCACAGGCGCATTGAAGTCTGCAAACTGCGCTCCGAATTCTTTCGCCAGCTGTTGCACGGCAGCCGAGTATCGCACCAGGGGCGCATTGCCGTTGTCATGGACACGTGTCGTATCATCCAGCGGCGATGGACCAATCAGCAGGACGCGAGCCTTAGGAGCTTCTGCATGGAAGCGTTCGAGAATGTGACGATAGCCCTTGAGATATGTCTGAAGCGCAGCTTCATCGCTACCTCGATCATTCATGCCCAGCATGACCGTGATGACAGTAGGCTGGCGAGAAAAGACATCTCTCGTCAGCCGTTCATCGATTGCTCCACCGACACCACCACTGACTTTATCTCCACCGACGCCTGCGTTGAAGAATCGCAGCTTCCACTCAGGGTGCAGAGCGCGAATGGCAGTCTCTGCGTAGACGGTATAAAGCTGCTGTGCGGTAATGCTGTCGCCATAGAAGACAATGCGGTCACCATCGTGCAGTGCGAACGAGTCTTCCGCGAACGCCGATGTGCAGAACAGACAAACAGCGATCCATGCAGACGATTTCCAGCGCCCCACTACCTGCCCCCGGATAAAACGTAGGTGGCTCCTGGTTGCGGTACAAAGGTGAGGGCATGACCATCCGTGCGCGCTGCAATGTTGGCACCCGTAGAAGAAGCCACCTTTATGTTCGCTAGGCTCTGAATAGCTGGAACCTTGATCGTGATCGGCTTGTCGCTCTCCGGCAAGGTCACTTGCACCGTGGACGCGTTGCCGATGGGATAGACACACACACGAACCTGACCGTCGATTTCCTCCAACGTAACGCCGGAACCTCCGATAAACAGAGGCGTTTTCGTCGATGGCATGGCAAAGCCTTTCAAGGTTTGCCTCCCCTCGTAAACCTTGCCCGTGTCATAGTCCATCCAACGGCCTTCGGGCAGGTAGATATCGCGCGTTATGGCCGTCGCGTAGTCGTCTCCGTAAAGCGGCACAGCCAGCATGGCGTCCCCGATCATCCACTCGTATCCGCGCGCAGAGGAGTTTTCACGACCGTAGGCATTCGCATCGCCCGGGAAGGCAATCGGCAACGGGGTCATCGTCCAGGGAAAGCCGTCGTCATTCGCCTTGCGTGCATTGCTATAGAGGTATGGGGCGATGCGAGCGTGAAGCTGCGTGGAGGCCAGCATGACATCAGAGACTTCTTTCCGGAAGCTCCAGGGTGGCTCACCCATACCCATGGATGCGTGCAGCGAGGCCCAGCGCGCATTCCTCATCATGTACGTTTCCATTTTCGGCGTGCGGGCGGTGCGGAAGTGGTTTTCTCCAAAGGTTCCGCCAACGATGTCGGGGTATACAAAGGGAAAGCCGCTGTAAGCCAGCGCAAGCGCATTCACAGGGCCACGATCCTGATCCTGGTTGAAGTTGAAGTCGTTGATACGGTGCAGGTCGCCGTTGGAAGAGAGATATCCGTTCCGCTCGATGATCAGTTGCTTCTGCGCAAAAAGACGATCATTCGTTGGATCGACCTTATCGTCATGCAGGTCATAACCGGCATAACCATAGAAGTCTTCTTTCCAGCCGTTGATGCCGTAGTCCTGCCACTTCTTGACGAGATCCATATACCAGTTCAGAGCTGCTGGATTATGTGCATCCAGCAGATAGAACGGCTGCCTGGGCCATCCACCTTTGTAGACCTTGGCCTGTCCGTTCTCTTGCAGAAAGTATCCGTGCTTCACACCTTCATCGGAGTACGGCCCACCCACGATGAAGGTAATCCGCAACCCCAGCATGACAGCCAGTCCCTTATCGCGGAAGTGCTGGATCAACGCCTTCGGATCAGGATACTTTGCCTTATCCCAGTAGCCGAAACTCGTCGTCTCATGCATCGTCTCCGGCTCGGCCGGCCAGAATCCTGAGCCGATGACCATCCACTTGAGGGGATAGCCCTCCTGCAGGTAACGGTCGACGCTGTCGCTGACCGTATGCGTATTGGTGTCCCAGCCGAGCGCACCGAAGGCCTCCCAGCCAACACCGAACGCCTGATACTTGGGCATCTCCACCTTAAAGCCAGCTTCGCGGCGCACACGCAGGTACTGCGCATAGATCGCGTGGGGGGCGCCAAAGAAGTAGTACAGATGAACTTTAGCCGGTGCATGCTTCACCCCCTGCACAATCTGGCTGGCGGAGGTGTGCACGATCTTGGTTGTGGGATCGATCAGCAACTCGGCAAACTGCTGCTTTGGATAGATGACGAAGTTGCTGACAAGCCGGGAGATTCCCTGCCCGGACAAGTACGCATCATCGGAAAACCCCGTCACATCGGTATTGAAGGACTGGCCACCGGCATGCTCATACTTCGCCTGGTAGACGGCATGGTCCGCCAGTCCGTAGGCCGGTGCTGCGCCGCCGGTCTGGAAACGCAACTCCGTTCCAGGTTCCGCGACACTTGCTTCAAGATCAGCCAGATGCTCGGAGAGCGTTACCTTGACCGCCACATGCTTTCCCGCAGTGGTGCTCCCTTCGAGCCATACCGAGTCAGTGCTGCTGCGAACCTTCCGAAAGTGAACCGGGTCGCCCGCCAGCAGCACACCCGATGTGGCATCGGGCGTTACCACAGGTTTGCCTTCTCTCGAAAAGCCGTATCGACCAGAAATCTCATCAATCTGAAAGGTCACGCCACTGTGCACCAGGCGAGTCTCCGCATGCAGCGATGAAGCCAGCGCAAACACTGAGCAGAAAAAAAGACAGTTGATCCGTCGCATAGGTATCCCTTCAAGGAAGCAGCAATGTCATAACTGCCCCAGTTCCGCGGAACTGGGGCGATCTGTTTAGAAGTGGAGCTTTGCACCCAGTTGCAGTGTCCGGGCAGCCATTGACGTTGTAATCAGGCCCATGTTGTTGTTCGTGTTGGTGCTGGTTCCTGAGTAAGAGGTATTGGGCGATCCCAGGTTGGTGTGGTTGAAGGCGTTATAGGCTTCAAGACGAAGCTCCAACGAAGTCCGTTCGGTGATATGCGTTGTCTTGAAGACTGACATATCGAAGTTGATAACACCCGGACCACGCAGCTTGGAATAAAACCGTGGAGCATTCCCATAGGTGTAGGCCGCGGGGTTGGTGAAAGCAAGGTAGTTGAAACGGCGAAACTTGTTCAAGGTGTACCCCGTTGGATTTTGCCGGAGCAACGATTCATTCAGGTCTGGCCGGGTCGCTGCCTGATTATTCGCTCCACTAAAGCCCAACGGTCGGCCGGATTCCAGCGTCATGGTCGTGTTGAACTGCAGACCACCTACCAGCCGGTCCATCCATCCCCCCTGGTTCAGGAGGCGGTGATTCTTGCCGAACGGCAGATCGTAAAGCATGGCTACAACGCCGCGATGGGTAACATCAATCGCATCGACGCTATAGTCAGCATCAAGATTGCGCCAGTTCTGAATCCCTGTGCCAGTCTGCGTGATACCGGCCGTTGTGGCAACATCGGTATAGACCGGCAGGCTCATCAGCTTGCCATAGGTATACGCCCCCTGAAACTGCAGTCCCTGGGTCGCGCGGCGCTGCAAGGCTACATACATAAAGTTGCCATCGAAGTGCGCTGAGCGAGGATAGCTCTGAATCACGCTTGCCATGTATGGGTACGGCCTGAGCAGGTTTGCACGGGAGATAGTGGCGGCGTTGAGCGTTGCATTCTCCGGAACCTTGCCAGCATAAGGATTCGTCACCAGCGTATTCAGGTAGGTAGCGCCCTGAGAAGCATAGCTGGGGTCGAGCGTGTTGACATTGAGCGCACCAAGGTTGAAGTAACGGCCATGGTTCCCCAGGTACGAGACATCCAAGACCGTTTTGAACGGTAGCTCGCGAGAGAAGGTGAGCGTGTACTGCATGCTTTGCGGGGTGCGTGTACGCGGCAGAATGTAGTAACCGCTCTGGCCGCGGAAAGACAGTTGCCCCAGCGAAGAACCCAGCGGCTGCAAACCGGGAGAAGGAACTCCGCTTGAGAACTGGAAGGCCTGTCCATAGGTTGTCGCGGAGCTATAGCTGGTGGTGATACGTCCAAAGCCGTTTGTGCTTCCCGCAGCTTCGTCATACGATGCCTGCGCAGTCGTGGGATAGTACATGGCATATCCACCGCGCAGCACCGTCTTGTTGTCATTGGTCAGGACAAGCGCGAACCCGAGACGCGGACCCCAGTCATTCCAATTTTCACGGACGAAGTTTCTTCCCTCTCCGTTCAGTCCTGCAAAACGAACTGCGCCGAGATATCCGGTCACCGGGTTCGTCTGCGTGATGTCGAAGTTGCCCATGCCGTTTTTCTTTTCATGTGGCTGCTGCTGGTAATCCCAGCGCAGGCCCGCATTCACCGTAAGACGGCGGTTCGCGTGCCAATCATCCTGCACGTAGCCGGCAACCTGCAACTGGCGGAATGCAATGCCACGAGCCAGCTGGATGTTGGCAGACGACACCGAGCCCACCAGGAAACTGGCCAGGGCATTGCCGACGTTGCCATTGGTGGTCACCAACGCGCTATCGGATCCCTCGGCTGTACTGTTTGAGCTGAAAGAGTATGCACCAGCCGCATTGCCCGACTGCAGATTGAAGCCTTCAACCCAACGGCCATCAAAGCCAATGTGCATCGTATGCGCACCCAGTGTTTTGGTGACATCGTCCAGCACCTCATACGTGGTGGATGCACGGAAACCGACCGTGCCATTCAACGCAGGAATACCTGAAATATTCAGAATGGGGGCTACGTCTCCACCTACGCCGGGTAGTCCAATCTTCTGTGCGTAGTTCTGGTTCGTCGTTGCCGCCTGGAAGGGGAAATCGGAACGCAATCCTGAGATACGAAAGTCGTTCAACAGAGTCGATGAAAAGATGTGCGTCTCCCCCAGCATCGCTGTCCAGTTCGTCAGCGTGTCATTCCGGTAGTAGAGCGGACCAAATCCCAGGGTTCCGTTGTTCGTAAAATTGCGGTAGTACGCGTAGCGCGCAATGATGTTGTCCTTCGCGCCAATGCGGTAGTCCACGCGCCCAAGGATCGTTCGCTCAGTGGAAACCAGCTTGGGGTTTGCCAGATAGTTGTTCGCGTGTGTGCAGCTGTCGTAGGAACCGATCGTGTTATTCGGTGCTGGGATAAACAGATTCATAGCTGCGAGCGAAACCTTATCCTGCCGCGAAACCGGGATCTGATTATTCGCAAAGGCCTGTCGCTGAGTCGTCGCGCTTCCTGTCGCAGGATCGTAGATGTTATACGCCGTGCAGACACCATTCACAACGCGGCTAAGATCACTGAAATTACCGCCCCGTTGCTGCACCGTAGGCACGGTGTAATAGGTCGCTGATCCGGTGACATAGCGATACTCTTCAAAGTTGCCGAAGAAGAATGCCTTATCGCGGATAATGGGGCCGCCCAGGGTACCACCGTAGTTATTGAACCGAAGCTCCGGTTTTGTCGTCTTCGGCATCGCCAGGGTTGCGTCAAGATAATCATTGCGGAAGAACTCATATGCCGAACCATGCAGCTGGTTGGCGCCCGAACGCGTGACGACGTTGATGACACCGCCTGATGTATATCCAAACTGCGCCGGAATCACGCCCGTCATGATGCGGAATTCCTGTACGGAGTCTGCCTTGATGTTGATGGCCACTTCGCCAAGGTAGTTCTGCAGGTTGCTCACACCGTCCAGCAGGTTATTATTGCCGCCAGGCACACCGCCGGAGATACGAATAGCGGAGGCCTGCGTTCCACGATTCGTGAAGCCCTGGTTCGTCGCGCCTGCAGCAGAGACCACTCCAGGACTGAGAGTAGCCAATGCAAGCACGCTGCGGCCGTTGACCGGAAGCTCCTGAACCGCGCGCGTATCAATCGTATTGCTGATCTGCGCATCCACGATATTCAGCGCGGGCGGGGTGGCCTCAACGACGATGTTGCTATCCACCGTGCCCACCTGGAGTTGCGCATTTGCGGTAACGTGCGCGGCGGCGTCTACAACAACGTTCCGCGTGGAGTAAGAGGAGAATCCCTCAAAGGTGACGGTGACCGTGTACTTTCCCGGCGGCAGAGGCTGCGACTGGTAGAAACCACTGTCATTGCTTTTCGTGTCGTACTTCAGTCCGGTCGCGTCATTGGAGATGGCGACAGCGGCATTTGGCAGCACACTGCCCGTTGGATCAGTGACGGTTCCCCCAATGGTTCCGACATCCTGCTGTGCCCGGGAAAACGGCGCCAGCGCAAGCAGCGCCATCAGCAGGATTGCGATGCTGGAAAGCTTCATGATGGCATTCCGGCTTCGCGGGATAATTCCGATGTGTTCAAGCATAGTCGTTTGGCCTCGACATCAAGCGTTTAACCTTCTGTATTCGGCGAATCCCTGGGGGAGAGCTTTCGTCAGAACGCGAGAATCCTAAGTTCGTCATGGAAATCTTGTCAACCGTTTAATCTTCAGGCAAGATTCACTTTGTTCTTTTCGAGAGGAGTTGTCCCGTGCGCTGGATTTTCCTGCTGCTCAGCCTTGCCAGCATTCCCTGCTTTTCCCAAAACGCTGACCCCGCCAATGCGGCCTCGTCAGACTTCGCACAGCTGCGCCGCTATCAGGAAGCGAATACACACGTCACTGGCCCGGTTCAGGTGGTCTTTCTAGGGGATTCCATCACGGACTACTGGGGATCGCACAACGGTACATGGTTCCCTTATTCCGGCTGGATCAACCGCGGCATTGGGGGGCAAACCACCCAGCAGATGCTGCTGCGGGAGCGGCAGGATGCGCTCAATCTGCAGCCTAAAGCCATTGTCCTGGAAGGCGCAGGAAACGACATGCGACTTGGCTTTTCCCCTGAAGCTATTCGCGACAACCTGCTGAGCATGGGGGAGTTAGCCCAGTCGCATGGCATCCAGGTCTACGTTGCCGAAATGACTCCGGTCTGCGATTGCGTGCGTCCGTTGACCGGATTGAGGACGGTCGAACGCATCCGGCAACTGAATCATCTGCTGGCTGCGATGTGCCGGGAAAAGCACTGGGACCTCCTTCGCTTCAACCATCCGCTTGCCGACCAGAACGGCCTTATGCGCGCCGATCTGACAGTCGATGGCGTTCATCCGAACGATGCCGGGTATGCCCTGCTGGCGCCGGTTGTGGAGAAAGCGCTTGCCCGTTATCGCAGGAATCGCTAGACAATTTAAACGATTAACCTATAGTGTTTTTTGCGGTACGAATGATTTCCTGAAGATAGGGTGAAGCGTGAGAAGTCTGAATCACTTGGAAATGCGAGGCGACCTGGTTGTCGTCGGCGGTGGGCTCTCCGGTGTTTGCTGTGCGGTTACGGCAGCGCGCAGCGGTATCCATGTCATCCTGGTGCAGGACCGGCCCGTTCTGGGCGGCAATGCCTCCAGCGAGGTACGTTTATGGGTCTTGGGGGCGACCTCGCACATGGGCAACAACAACCGCTGGGCGCGTGAAGGCGGTGTCATCGACGAACTGCTGGTGGAGAACATGTGGCGCAACCCCGAGGGAAACCCCATCGTGTTTGACTCCATTCTGCTGGAGGCCGTTCATCGCGAGCCGAAGATCACGCTACTGCTCAATACGGCGATCCACGAGCTTGACGTGCACGAAGATGCGATCACACGTGTGCGCGGCTACAACAGCCAGAATCAGACGCTATACACCCTGGAGGCGCCTCTCTTCGTGGATGCATCCGGAGACGGCATCCTCGGATTCCTGGCCGGCGCAGAGTTCCGAATGGGAGCCGAGGCTCGCTCCGAGTTTGAGGAAGGCATGGCTCCTGAGAAGGAGGAATCCACGCTTCTGGGTCACTCCCTGTACTTCTACAGCCGCGATACGGGCAGACCGGTGAAGTATGTCCCTCCTGCCTTCGCACTGGCTGACATTACAAAGATTCCGCGTTACCGCGACATTCGCGTCTCTGACAGCGGTTGCCGACTGTGGTGGCTGGAGTATGGCGGAAGCCTGGATACCGTGGGACAGACGGAAGAGATCAAGTGGGAACTGTGGACCGTCGCCTACGGCATCTGGAATTACATCAAGAACTCCGGCGAGTTCCCTGACGCGGAAAATCTTACGCTGGAGTGGATGGGAACGATCCCCGGCAAACGGGAGAGCCGTCGCTTCATCGGCGATGTCATGCTGACGCAGAACGACGTAGTGCGGCAGAGCACATTCTCTGATGCAGTCTCCTTCGGTGGCTGGGCCATTGATCTGCATCCGGCCGATGGGGTGTACAGCCCCAAACCCGGATGCACACAGTACCACTCCAAGGGCGTCTACCAGATTCCCTTCCGCACCATGTACAGCCGCAATATACCGAACCTGCTGCTCACCGGGCGCCTGATCAGCGCCACACACATTGCCTTTGGTTCGACGCGCGTGATGGCAACCTGCGCCACGAATGGTCAGGCCGTTGGCATGGCCGCGGTGCTTTGTACACGTGAAGGGCTACGCCCGCGCGATCTGCTGCAGGCGCCATACATGCATCGCCTGCAACAGTCTCTGCTTGCACTTGGACAGCATATTCCAGGAGTTCCGTTTCAAACGGAGAACGACCTCTCGCGCACTGCGACTGTATCTTCGTCCACCACGCTCACGCTGCAAGAACTTACATCGAGTAATGAGTTGGCGGAGGAACGTTCCTATGCGCTCCTGGTCCCCTTTGCAAAGGGCGTGTCCCCGGCTCTTTCTCTCTTCGCCAGGGTCGAGCATCCGATGACATTGCACATCGAACTCTGGACCTCGCAGCATGCAGGCAATACGACCCCCGATGTGCAGGTGGCCGCACTTGATCTTCCGGTCAGTGCCGGTGGCTTCGTTGAAATTCCTGTCGACTTCCGTGCCGAACTGCCCGCTGCAGCGCATTATTTTGTGATGGTTCCGGCACAGCCCGGAGTCCGTCTGCACCTGAGCAAGGCTCAGATGCCGGGCGTGCTTACCGTCTCGCAAAAGATGAATGCCGCTGTTGCAAAAAGTCTTGTACAGACACCGCCGGAAGGTTCCGGCGTTGACACCTTCGCGTTCTGGTTGCCGGAGCGCCGTCCCTTCGCACGCAACCTGGCGGTACGCTTTCATCAACCGCTGGAGTTGTACACCGCAGCGAATGTAACCAACGGATTCAGCCGGCCGTGGTGCGCGACCAATGCATGGGCCCCATCACCGGAGGACGTCACACCAGCTCTTACCCTCAGCTGGGATCAAGTCGTTCCGCTCCGCAGGCTTGCCATCACCTTCGATACGGACTTTGACCACCCTATGGAATCCGTCCTGATGACTCATCCGGAACGCACGATGCCCGGTTGCGTTCAGGCATTTCGTGTTTCCACCCTTGAGGGTGAAACACTGGCGGAGGTCAGCGGGCACCACCAAACACTGTGGCAACTGTCCCTTCCCTCCGCTGTACAAACATCCGGAATCCGCCTTGAGATTCTTGAGTGGGGTGAAGCTCCGCCCGCGATTTATAACATTTCGTGCTTTTAAGGAGCGGCCATGACAAAGCGCACCAATCCGTGGATGATCGTCGCCCTGCTCTTCCTGGTTGCGGTACTGAACTACTTTGACCGGCAAAGCCTGTCCGTCGTAGCGCCGCGGATGCAGGCGGAACTGCATCTTTCCGATACCGGTTACGGCCATGTGGTCAGCCTGTTCTTATTGGCGTCGGCCTTTGCATATGCGCTTTCGGGGTTCGTCTGCGATGCGCTGGGAACTCGCCGTTCCATGGCCCTGTTCGTCGCCTTCTGGTCAGCAGCAGAAGCAGCAACGGCATTCGCGTCCTCCATTGTGCTGCTGGGCATCGCGCGATTCTGCCTCGGCATGGGAGAGCCCGGCTTGTGGGTGGCGGCGCCAAAGGCCGTTGGCGAAAGCCTGGATAAGAGCCGACGCAGCCTTGCGGTCGGTATCTACACAGCGGGCGCAACCGTCGGCGCGATTGTCGCTATCCCTGCCATCCTTCTCATCACCACGCATCTTCCCTGGCGCAGCATCTTTCTGATTGATGGCGCCGTCGGACTCCTCTGGGTTCCGCTGTGGCTCTGGTTATATCGGGATGTCCCAAAGACAGAAAGCACACAGTCACCAGCATCGAACCTTTTCAAAAATGTACTTGCGCGGCCACAGATGTGGCAGCTTCTCATCGCCCGTGGCATTACCGATCCTGTCTGGTACTTCTATCTCTTCTGGTTTCCGAAGTACCTGCTCAGTGATCGGCATCTCTCTTCGTCACAGATGGCGCATTATGGCTGGGTAGTCTATCTTGCGGGCGGCCTCGGCACCATCGCCGGCGGCTCTCTCTCCGGCGTGTTCATTCGTCGCGGAATCGATCCTGGCCTGGCTTTCCGGCGCACCATGATGATCTCCGCCGTGGCCGTACTCGTCAGCCCGCTGGCGTATCTGAGCCCGGGCATCGGCATGACCATGCTGTTTGCCTCCGTGGTTGCCATGGCGCATATGTCCTGGCTTACCAATCTCACCTCTACGCTGCTTGAGGTCTTCTCGCCACAGCAGCTTGGCAGGGCCGCTGGCCTGATCGCCGCAGGCAGTGCCTTCGGCGGCATGCTGTCCAGTGAACTCATCGCCTATTGCCTGACGCATGGCGGCTATCGTCCGGTCTTCTTCGCCATGGGAATCATGCATCCCATCGCCATCGTCCTGTTGTGGACAGCCTTCCGCGCGAAGCCGGAGGGTGATCCGCAAGCGCCCCCATCCGAGCAGGCGCTTGCGGCCGGGAGTGCGAACTAAGGCAGTTCGGTCTTGAATAGCTCCTGCACGGCCTTCCAGCTATCGCGACGCTGCCGCTCGGTGTTGACTACGCCCCAGCGACGGATGCCATCCGCAGGAGTTCCACGGATGAAGGAACGGTAGTCATTCCAGGTCCACAAAGAAGCACCGATCATGTACGGCCGTTGCTTCAGGGCCGTCATCGCTTCGGTAATGTCGGCGACGCGTTGCGGGTCATGCAACGCCGACTCGCCCATCTTGCCGAACTCCGTCACGAAGATCGGCTTGTCAGGATACAGCTCGTGAGCGCGATCAAACCTTCGGGCGTAATCGCCGTACACGTTGATGGAGACAAAGTCGCAGTACTGGCTGGCTTCGTCGGCACCGGTCTTCACCGCCGCATCGGAGGTATAGCGCGATGCGAAGGTGATCAGCCTTGTTGAGTCCAGCCCCAGCGTGAAAGCACGCATATCGCGCGTCCAGTCCCGCCCTTCCTGCGTGTAGGACTCATACTCGTTGCCGACACTCCAGGCAATCACTGAAGGATGGTTCCAGTCCTGCTCCATCATCTCCTGCATCTGCGTCTTCCAACGAGCGCGAATGCCAGGGTCGGCCATCTGCCACGCGCTGAAGTTCCAGTTACCCGCCTCGGGGATAAGAAGCATCCCATGGCGGTCTGCGAAATCCAGAACAGCCTGGGCCTGCGGATAGTGAGCAATGCGCATCATGCGCATGTTGTCCGCCAGCATGTCACTCAGGTCGCGTTCCACAATCGCATCGGACTCACGAAGACCTTCCTTCATATCCTCCGAAACGCGATTGGCTCCGCTCAGGTGAACCTCTCTGCCGTTCAGCAGAAGCCGTGTGCCTTCGACCTGGATCTTCCGCACGCCTACGTGGCTCTTAAAGGTGTTATCCGCAACCTGCAGTTGCGCGTCATACAGAAATGGATCGCGGACGCTCCACAGATGCGCGTCCTTCAAGCTTCCCTTCCAGGTGACACTCGCATCTCCATTCGCAGGCACCTGCAGCGCGCGAAACGCGGCTTTCACGCCTGCAACTTCGCCGCTGACGGTGGCGGACACTCCACGGCCGGATGCGTTGTGCAGAATAGCCTTCACCGTAATCGACGCGACACCCGTTTTCAGGTCGGGTTCCGCATCGATCTTCACATTGCGGAACGATACCGGATCGCTAATGAGGATCTGAACCGGCCGTACGATGCCACCATACGGCAGCCAACCGACGATGGTGGCCTTGCCCACCCCTTCGGCATACTTTTCGGTGGAGGGATGCCCCGTAGCCAGGGCTGGGATCGACGTGAACGTAGGCGTATTGTCGACATCCACCACAATGTCATTCGAGCCCGTGCGCAGCAGGCGGGTAATGTCGAATTCAAAAGCGTTGTAGCCTCCCTCGTGCGTTCCGGCCAGTTTGCCATTCACCCAGACCTGAGCCACGTCGTAGACCGCATCAAAATGCAGGCGCGCGACCTTACCAGCAGGGAGGGCCTGCATCTCGAAATCGCGCTGGTACATCGCATGGCCGATGTACTTCTCGTGCCCCTCGTCCACCAGCCAGCAGTGCGGAACTGTTACCGGTTTCCACTGCTCTTCCATCGTGGTGCGAAACTTCCATCCGGCGCCGTTCAAATCAACCGTCGTAATTGCACGCGAGATGCGGCAGAACAGAAACACCGTAAAAACCAGCAGGACAATACGCTTCACGAAAAACCTCCAAGGATGAGAGGTTAATCGTTTAATTTCTTTGATCTTCGATTGTCAAGTTATCTTTCTGTCACAGCGCAATTTAGCAGCCCGGCTCAAGCCGTGCTGCCCGGCACCAGTTCGTAGGGCAGGAAAACCCGCTGCGGGTGCACACCGGCATTCTCAATGGAATCAATCAGCAGATCCGCCGCCAGCTCGCCCATCCGGAAGGTCGGAATCGTGAAGGTCGTCGGCCGCGGCCTCATGTGATCGCTCGAGCCCGAGTTCCCGCGATGCAATACGGCGATATCGCCAGGGACAGAAATGCCGCGCATTTCGGCGTAATCGTAGAAGTCGAGAAGCAGTTGATCGTCCGCCGTAAAGATCGCGGTGGGGCGCTTTCGCTTGTTGGAAAACCAGCTATCGAGAATCCTGGTGCCCTGCTCCCGGTCATAGCCGGTGCAGCCGATCCTGTCCTTTGCCAGCTCCAGCCCATACGCAGCCAGACCCTTGCGAAGTCCGGCCACAAGGCGCTGGTGACCGGGCAGCGTGGACGATCCGCTAAGGAAGGCAACCTGCCGGTGCCCTCGCTCCGCCAGATACTCGGCCGCTGCCTGGCCGATGGCCGCATCGTCAACGCCCACATAGTTGATGGGAGCCTTGCCGTAGTAGGAGTTGATCATCGAAAACTTCACCTGGGCGCGCTGCAGTTCGTCGATGGTGTCATTCACATCCTGCGCGGTACACGAACGGGTATTGATGAAGATGATGCCATCGGTAAAGCGACTCTCCAGCATCTGGTCCCGCGTCTCGCGTCCTGGCCGGCCCGTCGGAGAGAAGATCAGCAGGTTATAGCCCCGGCGCATCAGGGAGCTCTGAATACCGGACAACGCCTGCGCAATGAACTGGTTGAAGAAGATGGGATCCCGCATCGGCACGGCCAGCCCCAGCAGCCGGGTCCGCTTTTCCGCCAAGGCCCTTGCCAGTTCATTCGGGGAATAGCCCATATCCCGGGCAATCTGGATAATGCGCTCCCGCAGCTGCGCACTTACACGGGACGACCCCTTCTTATTCAGCGCAATGGAGACGGCAGCGATAGAGACGCCTGCGGCCTTGGCAATATCCGCAAGTCGTGGAGCCGATGATCGCATGCATGAGATTGTATGGTCTGCGCGAGGAATCCTACCAGCGGGCCAAGCCGGGATAGTTGGCGGAGGGAGAGGGATTCGAACCCCCGTTAACCTTTCGGCTAAAGCGGTTTTCAAGACCGCCTGTTTCAACCACTCACACATCCCTCCGCATCAGATAAGGAGTGCTGTCGTTTAGCATACCAACCCGTAGCTCCTGAGTGCGATTTTCGTCCGCTTTCTGTGCTCCTTTTTGGAGCGGAAGTGCTCTAATAAGATGAAGATGGCTACCGTAGCACCAACTCCGGCGCCCGCGGCGCAACGCGCGGGAAGTTTTGAGAACACGCTGAAGTCTGCCAAGACCAGCCTGATGTTCTCTGAGACGCTGCGGCTGGCCATTGATAGCTTCAAAGCCAGCAAGACCCGTTTTTTGCTCACCATGCTCGGCATGGTCATCGGCTCAGCCTCCATCATCCTGGTCGTCACACTCGGCCTGACGGGTAAGGACTACGCCCTGAGCCTGATCTCCTCGATCGGTCCCAACATGATCGAGATGCAGTTCAATGGCGGCAGCGTCGCCGGCCCGGACAATACCTCCACGCCGGACTATATGACCAACGCCGATATGGATGCGGTCAATGCCTCCGTGCAGGGCATCATCGCGTCCTCCCCCATGCTGGAGTTTCATGACCGCATCAGCATGGGCAGCGGCCTGACCAAGGACGCCATGCTGCTGGGCGTTTCGCCGCAGTACAAGCAGGTCCGCAACCTGAAGGTCCTCCGTGGCCGGTTCTTTGATGACCAGGATGCCATGGCACACGCCAAGGTGGCGGTAATCGTGGAACCGCTGGCGCGCGCGCTTTTTGGAGGCGCGGAAGGCGCTGTGGGCAACACGCTGACCGTAAGCGGTATCCCCTTCCTCGTCGTCGGGGTCTTTAAGGAGAGCGTTGAGACCTTCGGCCAGTCCGAAATCAGCGATCAGACCATCCTGATTCCCTATTCGGTGGCTCGCTACTTTACCGGCACCGATACGGTGAAGCAGATTTTCTTCACTGTCGGCACCAGCGCGCAGGTGGAACCGGCGGCGAAGCGCATTCTTGAAATCATCAAGTCCCGCCATCGCGCCACCAGTGTCTACACTGCTTTTACACTGACACAGGTACTGAAGGTCATGGCGCAGATCGCCACTATGCTGACCATCGTCCTGACACTGGCCGCCGCCATTACGCTCATCGTCAGCGGCGTGGGCATCATGAACTCCATGCTGGCCAACGTGCAGGCGCGCATCCGGGAAATCGGCATCCGCAAGGCCCTGGGAGCGACACGACACGAAATCCTGATGCAGTTCCTCACCGAGAGCATCTTTCTTTCGTTGTGCGGCGGCGTCATCGGCACCTTGATCGGCCTGGCGGTTCCGCTCAGCGTCACCTTCCTTACGCCGTTCAAGATTCCTGTCTCCGGCTGGTCGGCGGTCATCGCTCTGCTTACTTCGGTCATTGTCGGCGTCATCTTCGGTACCCTGCCGGCACGCCGCGCGGCCGAACTGGACCCCGTTGCCACACTGAAATACGAATAGGATTTTTTTTACCGGACAGCAGAAAAGCCCGCCAGATTCGGCGGGCTTTTCTGCTTCTCGACAACAAACTTTCTGGGTTACATCACCAGCGCGACACGTTCCAGCTCACTCTGCATGGTCTCCAGCGAGCAGGCGGCAGACTCAATTCGGGTCGCGGCGTTCCGTGCCGCATGATTCGACACACCATAGCCACGGCCCATCAGAAAGCTGGAAATCAGCTCTCCTGCCTGCCAGCTATCCAGTCCCGACTGCATCAAATCGTTCCGCAGGCCCGCAAGGTCCTGCTCTGAGAACTTCTCAATGATCTGTGCCATCTGTCTCTCCGCCCCTTTCACGTTTTCCACCACTTGCAAAATTAGACGCTCCAGCGGCCGATGAGTTGCAACATCTGCCATAACCCTTTCGTGCCATTTTTCTTACGCACAACAGGCAACCCAAGTTCCCGGTACGATTGTTATGGAGATCAAAAATACCGTGGCAAAGCTGTTAGATGGAGTCGCCATTGCCGGCGAGATCAAGAATGAAGTAGCTACCCAGGTCAAAACACTGGCCGCCAGCGGCATCACCCCCAAACTCGTGGTCGTGCTCGTGGGGCACGTCGCCGCCTCTGAGATCTACGTTCGCAGCAAGGTCAAGACCTGCGGCGAACTCGGTATCGGCAGCGAAATGATCACGCCGCCGGAGACCATCACAACCGACGAGATGCTCTCCCTGGTCGCCGATCTGAATGCGCGCGAAGATGTGGATGGCATCCTCATCCAGCTCCCGCTACCCAAGCAGGTGGACACCAAGCGCCTGCTTGAAGCCATCGCACCGGACAAAGACGTCGACGGCTTCCACCCGGTCAATGCCGGACGCCTGCAGACCGGCCAACCGGCGCTGGCGCCCTGCACACCCGCGGGCATCATCGAAATTCTGAAGCGCAGCGGCATCGCCATCGCCGGCGCCAATGCCGTTGTGGTTGGCCGCAGTGATATTGTAGGCAAGCCCGCCGCCATGATGCTGCTGAATGAGAGCGCCACCGTCACCGTCTGCCACTCCAAGACCACCGACCTGCCCAGTGTCACGCGCAATGCTGACATCCTGGTAGCCGCCATCGGCCGCGCCGGATTTATCACTACGGAGATGGTCAAGCCCGGAGCCACCATCATCGACGTGGGCATTAACCGCGTGAATGACCAGGCGGAGCTGGAGAAGTTCTTTCCCGGCAACACGGCCCGCGCCGAGGGCTTTGCCAAGCGCGGCTACACCGTGGTGGGCGATGTCGACCCGCGCGCCTTCGAGATCAGCGGAGCCTATACGCCCGTCCCGGGCGGTGTCGGCGCACTAACCATTGCCATGCTGATGCAGAATACCGTGCGCGCGGCGAAGCAGCGCCGGGGCCTGTAAACATGTTGCGTGTCGGCTTGACCGGCGGCCTCGGAAGCGGAAAATCGACCGTGGCCGCCATGCTGCGCGACCTGGGCGCACATGTCGTCCAGGCAGATGAAGTGGGCCGCCAGCTGATGCAGCCGGGTCAGGCCGTTTTTGACCAGATCGTGGCGCACTTTGGCAGCGATATCCTGGCTGCGGACGGCACACTGGACCGCGCCAAGCTGTCGAAGATCGCCTTCGCCGACGGTCGTGTGGAGGAGCTAAATACCATCGTCCACCCAGCCACCATCGCCGCTCAGGCCGCGTGGATGGCAGAGATTGCGGCCAAAGAACCCAATGCCGTCTGCGTGGTGGAAAGCGCCCTGCTGTTTGAAAGCAAGCATGGCGACCCGCGCAACCGCTTTGACCGCATCGTTCTGGTCTATGCGCCGGAGGAACTGCGCATCCAGCGCTTCCTCGCCCGCCAACCCGGCTCCACGGTGGAAGACGCCCGCCGCCGCATCGCCGCACAACTGTCAGACTTTGAGAAGATGCAGCGTTCCCACTTCATGATCCGCAACGACGGAACTCTGGAGGATCTGCGCCGCCAGGTCGTTCAGCTCTGGGCTGAGCTGCAGAAAGCGGCCACCCCTCAGTAGTGCTTCACCTCGGGGTCATAGATCGTCGCCTGGCGCGCGATCATCAGCCATGAACCATTGGCGTACTGCCAGATGTTGGTTGCACGACGGTGAAGCAGCTTGCCTTTTTCCGGACCGAAGTTCGGCGTATACGTGTCTTCGCCCATGGTGACCGCGATATCCCCAAAGAACTCGATCTTCTCGAGCGCAAATTTGTATCCACCCTCGTAATCAAGCTTTCCGGCCTTAAGCGCTTCAAAGATCTGATCACGCGTCAGAACGGTGTTATTAGGGCTATTGACGATCAGTTTTGGAGACCAGACCTTCGCAAGGGCCACGGTATCTTTCGCCGCAATTGCCGCACCTACGGCGGCGTTGGCCATTCCAAACTTCTTTTTTGCCTCGGCATCCTGCGCATGCACGCTGTTCAGACACACGACTGCCACCAGAACGAACATCCATCGCTTCATCATCTGAGCAAAGCTCCTAAAGGGGGAATGAACTTTGGTTCTGTATCGGCTTTTAGATTTTCAGCCTACATGCCCGCTGTAAAGGCGAAGCTAACCTAAAAATCGCTAGAATCGTCCTACTGCCTGAACCTTAAAGGTGAAGGGAACGTAAGAGGAAGCATATGAAGATGCGTCGCGTACTGCTCGTGGTTCTACTTGTGGGCGGTTTCTATTTTTTGACAACGCACATGACGCCGTCCGGCAAGATCGGCAACTGGATCCAGAAAATGGTTCCGGGCGACTCCACCACGGCTATGAAAGGCCCCCTGGGCGCCTTCCACATGACTGTGGCCAGCGCCGCGCCGGAGTTCGACGCCGAAGAGCAGAACAATATCAACGTCTACAAGCGCGTTCTGCCAAGCGTGGTCAACGTTACCTCCACCACCGTGCAGTTTGACTTCTTCTACGGCCCGGTTCCCCAGCAGGGCATGGGCACCGGCTTTGTCATCGAC
Source organism: Terriglobus tenax (assembly GCF_025685395.1). Classification (NCBI taxonomy): domain Bacteria; kingdom Pseudomonadati; phylum Acidobacteriota; class Terriglobia; order Terriglobales; family Acidobacteriaceae; genus Terriglobus; species Terriglobus tenax. The sequence goes on from NZ_JAGSYA010000004.1 coordinate 1,481,152, forward strand.
AAAGAGGGCCACATCCTGACCAACAACCATGTCATCCAGGATGGCCAGCGCATTGAAGTTACCCTGAACGACAAGCACAAGTACAAGGCCCAGGTCGTCCAGATCGACAAGAGCCACGACCTGGCCCTGCTGCAGATCAACGCACCAAACCTGGTGCCTGTTACCCTGGCCGACTCGAAGAACATCGTCGTCGGCCAGAAGGTCTACGCCATCGGCAATCCGTTCGGCCTGAACGGCACCATGACCCGCGGCATCGTCTCGGCGCTGCGCTCTGTACGCGGTCCGACAGGCTCGGCCATCGACAACGCCATCCAGACCGACGCGGCAATCAACCCCGGCAACTCCGGTGGACCGCTGTTGAACTCCCGTGGCGAGGTCATCGGCATCAACACCATGATCGCCTCCAACGGCAGCGACCAGTCCGCGGGCATCGGCTTCGCGATCCCCATCAACACGGCCCGTGCCTTTGTGGATGACATCGCCCGCTACGGCCATGTCCGCCGTCCGGCGCTCGATGTGGTCACGCTGCCCATCGGCCCGGACATCGCCGACCAGCTTGGCCTCGCAGCCGACTACGGCGTCCTGGTAGAGCGTGTACTTCCCGGCGGAGCAGCGGAAAAGGCCGGCCTGAAGGGCGGCAGCCAGCGCGCGTATATGGGCAACACGCCCGTCATGATCGGCGGCGACCTGATCGTCGCCATTGATGGCCAGGAGATCACCAGCCAGCAGGACATCTCCGACGTGATGAACTCGCACAAGGCAGGCGACACGGTCTCGGTCACCATCTTCCGTGGCCGTCGCAAGGTGGAAGTGAAAGCCACTTTGAGCGAGGCGCGCGACCGCCAGGCATAGCGCTTGTCCCTGAACCCTGATGCCCGGTATGCTGCCAACATATCGGGCATTTTCATCTTCAGGGGGCGCTTTGCAGAGCTCCGTTCCTGGTTTTAAAACCGCTGACTTCGGCCAGCCTGGCGCCCGCATGGAGACATGCGGCGGATGCAACACTGCACTCACCACCGAGTACTTTCGCGTAAACGGCGGCATGGCCTGCCGCGCATGTGCAGAAGCTGTAGCCGCCCAGGAGCCACGCGACGGACTCAGCATCTTTTCGCAGGCGCTGCTCTATGGCATTGGCGGAGCGGTTGTGGGGCTTCTTCTCTACTCTCTGGTCGGCATCCTGACCGGCCTAAGCATCGGTTATGTCTCGCTGGCCGTGGGCTGGCTGGTGGGCAAGGCTATGCAGACCGGCGCCAAGGGACGCGGAGGCCGGAAGTATCAGGTTGCAGCCGTGCTGCTGACCTACATCGCCGTCTCGCTCTCCGCCATTCCCATCGCCATCTGGTCCTTCCGCAACCACCAGCCCGCTGCCGCGCAGACGCGTCCCGCCAACGATGGTTCAAATATTCAGGCAACACCGGAAGAGGCGGAGAAATCCGATTCCTTCAAGCCGCATGGATTGCTTCAGTTCGTCGGCTACCTGCTGTTGATCGGCCTGGCATCACCCTTCCTGGAGCTGGCAGACCCCGTCCACGGAGCCCTGGGACTATTTATCCTGTTTATAGGAATGCGGATGGCGTGGAGCATGACAGCGTACAAAGCTCCATGGATCGACGGACCATATCCGCTGACGGAAACAACCATCTGACGTGACAGAAACACCTCAACCCAGAAGCACATGCCCTCACTGCGGAACCATCGTTGCCGAGGATGTTTTATCCTGCCCGCAATGCCAGACCCTGATCTATAGCGAGTGGCTGGAGACGCTCGCCGCACGCGCGCAGCACCTGGAAGAGGTGAAACTCTGGGCAGACGCCCGGGACCTATGGCTCGCCGCGCTTTCGAAGCTGCCACACGCATCGCGCCAGGCCGAATGGACACGCAACCACGTGCAGCAGCTTGATGCCGTCCTGCACGCAACGGATGCACCCGCCATTCCACAGAAACAGGAGCCGCAGCTCTCGCCCAGGTGGAGAAAGTGGCTTGGTCCACTGGCGCCGGTCGCCGTCGTGCTCATCAAGGCCAAGGGGCTTCTTCTGGCTCTCTTCAAGCTAAAGTTCCTGCTCAGCTTCGCTGCCTTCTTCGGCCTGTACTGGGCACTGTATGGCTTCTGGTTCGGCCTGGGCTTTGCCTTCTCCATCCTGGTACACGAGATGGGCCACTATATCGCTGTCAGGCGTCTTGGCATGAAGGCGGAGCTTCCGGTCTTTCTTCCGGGCTTCGGAGCGTATGTCCGCTGGCAGATGACGCATGTAGAGCCGGACGGATCTCTGCGTGTAGCCACGCTGTTTGAAAGCGCGCAGGTCGCACTCGCCGGCCCCATCGCGGGCATGCTCTGCTCCGCCGGCTTCTTCGGGCTGTACCTGGCGACGGGACAACCGGCATGGGCGGCCGTGGCGCACGCCGGAGCCTGGCTCAACCTGCTGAACCTGATCCCCGTGTGGTTTCTGGATGGAGCCCGCGCAGCCGACGCCTTGAACAAGGTGCATCGCGTGCTGCTTCTGCTCACGGCAATCCTGCTGGGCGTTCTGCTGGGCCAGGGTGGATATTACCTGGTCGCGCTCGGCCTTGGGTGGCGCATCTTCTTTACCAAAGATGCACCGGAACATGGCAGTAATCGCGTCATGGTTGTCTTCGTTCTGCTCTTGTTCGCGCTCGGCCTGCTCTTCGGCTTTGCGCCGATGCGCGCCGTCCGTTAGACCTTGATGTAACGCCGGCCCACCAGGCGGTACTCGCCGGACAGAACACGGCGCAATGCCTCAGCATAAGCCTGATGCTCCTCAACCAGGATGCGTGCGGCCAGCGTGTCATGCGTGTCCTCATCCAGCACCGGCACCTGCCGCTGCAGAATGATCGCGCCGTGATCCACCTGCTCATCCACAAAGTGGACAGTGCACCCGGCAATCTTCGCGCCATACTCCAGCGCCTGCCCCTGTGCATCCAGCCCCGGAAAAGCGGGCAGCAGAGACGGATGGATATTCAGAATCTGGTTCGGGAAAGCCGAGATGAACTCCGGCGAGATGATCCTCATATAGCCGGCCAGGCAGATCAGGTCGACCTTCGCCGCGAGCAGGGCGGCAATCATCTGCTGGTCATGCTCGGCACGCGGCACACCCTTCGATGGAATCGCGCGCGCCTCAAGACCAAGCTTGCGGGCGGCCTCCAATCCCCCGGCATCCGCCTTGTTGGAGAGCACGAGGACGATCTCGCAGCCCGGAACCAAGCCCCTGCGAATCGCTTCGGCAAGCGCGAGAAAGTTTGATCCACGTCCGGAGAGAAGAACGGCAATTCTGGTCATCTGAGGGATTCTATCCACTTGGGCTTTGCACAAGTAAAACGCCCGTGCCGAGCAAAAGCTCTTCACGGGCGTGTGAGTCTTACATCGTATGCCTAAACGTAGGTGACCTTGCGGTCGCCGCGAACGATACGGCCAATGACATGGAAGCGCTCATTGGCGCGGTTCAGAATAGCCTTGGCCTTCTTCACCTTGTCAGCAGGAACTACGCACACCAGGCCAATGCCCATGTTGAAGGTGCGGAACATCTCGTCCTGCTCCACCTGGCCAAGTTCCTGCAGGTGCGTGAACAGCGGCGGAACCTGCCAGGAGCTGAGCTCAACGTGCGCGCCCATGCCCTTCGGCAGCACACGCGGAAGATTCTCCGTAATGCCGCCGCCGGTGATGTGCGCCATACCCGCGACACAGTCGGCCGCGTGCAGCTTCTTGATGATGCCCAGGTAGCTGCGATGGGTCTTCATCAGCGCTGCGCCGGTCTTTTCCTTGATGGAGCCTACATACTGGTCCGCGGTATAGCCTGCAACCTCGAACAGCAGCTTGCGGGCCAGCGAATAACCGTTGGTGTGCAGGCCGGTCGAAGGCAGACCAAAGAGCACATCGCCCACCTGCGTGTTCTCGCCGGTGATGATGCGGTCCTTGCTGACCGCGCCGACAATGAAGCCGGCCAGATCGTAGTCGCCCGGCTTGTAGAAGCCCGGCATCTGTGCAGTTTCGCCGCCGATCAGCGCGCAGCCATTGGCCTTGCAGGCGTCTGACAGGCCGACAACGATCTTCTCGACCACATCGCCCTCAAGCTTGCCCATGGCGAGATAGTCCAGGAAAAACAGGGGCGTCGCGCCCTGCACGGCGATGTCGTTGACGCAGTGGTTCACCAGATCACCGCCTACGGTGTGGTGAATGCCTAACTCGAAGGCGACCTTCAGCTTGGTGCCGACACCGTCAGCGGAAGAGACCAGCACTGGATTCGGAAACTTGCTCAGATCCAGGTTAAACAGTCCACCAAAAGATCCGATCTCCGAGAGAACGTTCTTGTTGAAGGTCCTGCGTGCTAACAGCTTGATCTTTTCCTTGGAACGGTCTGCTGCTGAGATATCCACACCGGCATCGGCGTAGGAGATGGGACCCGAAGATTTCGCTGGATTTGGAGCCAAATGCGCCTTCCGAAAAGAAAAGATAAGAACAGCCGGAAGAATAGAGTTTATCAGGATTGACGCGTCCCCGCGTCCTCAGGGGGCACGATAACGCAGCCGTTTGCCTCTCTGCACCTCTAATTTCGGGACAACCGACGCATCCGCGCCGGGCTCGACGCTCCAGAAACCGTTCCCGCGCCTCTTTGCTTTCTATACTGGATGCGATGACACGAGTGCTCGAAAAGTCCCGTTCCCTGCAGCATCGCGCTGAAGCTCTGTTCCCCGGCGGAGTCAATTCGCCCGTACGCGCCTTCCGTTCCGTGGGCGGTGACGCCCCTTTCGTCGAACATGCCGAAGGCGCCTACCTGTTTGACGCGGACGGAAACCGCTATATCGACTACTTCGGCTCCTGGGGCCCGATGATCCTGGGCCATGCCGAACCCTCCGTCGTCGCCGCCATTCAGGACGCCGCCACGCGCAGCGCCAGTTACGGCGCCTCCCACGCAGGCGAGGCGGAACTGGGCGAGCTGGTCCGCACCGCCGTGCCGTCCATGGAGCACATGCGCTTTGTCAGCTCCGGTACAGAAGCGACCATGTCGGCCATCCGCGTCGCCCGCGGTTTTACCCGCCGCCGCTACGTCATCAAGTTTGAGGGCTGCTACCACGGTCACGCCGACGGCCTGCTGGTCAAAGCCGGTTCCGGCGTCGCCACCTTCGGCATCCCCGGCTCAGCCGGCGTTCCGGATGAGGTCGCACACTTTACCCTCGCCCTGCCTTACAACGACATCCGCGCCGTCGAAGAAGCCTTTGCCAGGCACAAGGACGACATCGCCGCCATCATCCTGGAACCCGTCGTCGGCAACGCCGGAACCCTGATTCCGCAGCCCGGTTACCTGGAATCCCTGCGCGCGCTTACGGAAGCCGAGGGCGCCCTGCTGATCTTCGACGAGGTCATGACCGGCTTCCGGCTCGCCCTTGGCGGAGCGCAGCAGCGCTTCGGCATCAAGCCCGACCTGACCACCATGGGCAAAATCGTCGGCGGAGGCCTGCCGGTCGGCGTCTTCGGCGGACGCGAGGACGTGATGAGCATGCTGGCCCCACTCGGCCCGGTCTACCAGGCCGGAACGCTCAGCGGCAACCCGTTGGCCATGGCTGCGGGCGCAGCCACCCTCAGCCGCCTGATCCGTGAAGCCGGAACCATCTATCCACAGATCGAGGAAACCACCCGCCAGGTCGCCGAAGGCGTCGCCAGGGTTGCCGCGGACGCAGGAGTGACACTGACCACCAACCGCATGGGAAGCATGTGGACCTGGTTCTTCACCAACCAGCCAGTCAACAACTTTGAAGACGCCGCCACCAGCGACACAGCCGCCTTCGGCCGCTTCCACCGCACCATGATGGACCAGGGCGTCTGGCTGCCGCCCTCGCAGTTTGAGGCTGCATTCATCGGCACAGCACACGGCAAGGCCGAAGTAGACGTCACTCTGGAAGCAGCGAAGAAGGTATTCGCAAAGTCGTAGCTTGGGTGCCCACGTCCCGTTCCCAGGACGTGGGCACATCCTAAGCCGTCGTCACCGGCTCCTTCGGCTCCATCCACAGCTTGCCCACGGCCATCAGCACCACCAACATCACCGCGCACAGGGCAAACACCTGTCGCGTACCGGTATGCTGCGCCAGGATGCCCGACAGCACCAGCCCCAGGATCTGCGCTCCGAAGATGATCGACATCAGTGTCGATCCAACGCGGCCCATCAGGTGGTGCGGCGTCTCCTGCTGGATCAGCGTCTGCGCCGGAATGATGATGCCCGCCACCGAGAAGCCAATCACCAGGTTGCCCACAAGGCACGCCCACAGATACGGCAGGCTGGTCAGCACCACCAGACCTACGGCAATGCCGCTCAAACCTGCATACACCAGCACCGTATTCTTCACCTTCTTGCCGAAGATGTTCAGCACATTCATGCCCACCAGGATGCCGATGCCAATCGCCGCCGACGCCGCGCCGAACGACTTTGGATTGGTGGCGTGCAGCACGTCGCGCACATACACCGCAATCAGCGGGCCGAAGCAGCCCATCACGAACATGCCCGAAGCCAGCGACAGGATGACAAACAGCAGAGCCGCATGATGCACGATAAAGCTGAAGCCCTGCTGCATATCATGCAGCACACGTCCCACGCCGGTCTTCGTTGTCTGGTGCTCCGCTGCAACGGGGGGCCGCTCGATGCTGATACTTGCCAGAAAGCAGGCTGACGCGACAAAGCTGGCCGCATCCACGACGTAACAGGCCTTCGGGCCAAGCGCCGTCACCAGCACACCCGCCACGGCCGGGCCCACAATGCGCATGCCGAACATCACCTGCTGCATCAGCGCATTGGCCGACCGCAACCCATGCATCGGCACGGCAGAGCGGATCGTCACACCCTGCGCGGGATTGAAGAAACTGGACACAATCGAAATCGCCGCCAGGATCGCGTAATACTGCCCGGCCGATGCAGCCCAGATCAACAGAAGGCACAGCACCGCGCGCGACAGGTCGCTGGCGATCATGGTGCCCTTCAGCGACCAGCGGTCCACAAACACACCGGCAACCACACCCAGCAGTGCAATCGGCAACTGGTAGGCAATCTGCACGCCCGTTACCTGCTGCGCGGTGGCGTGCAGGTTGAAGGTCAGCACACCGATCACCGCGAACAGCGCCAGAAAGTCGCCGAAGTTCGAGACAATCTGCGCGTACCAGAGCCGCCGCATCGTCTGGATCTTCAGCACGGCGCCCATCGACATCGGTTCAACATGCGCGTGCGGTTGTGGAGGTGTTTGTGTGCCCATAGGTCGTACCTTCCTGAACGTTCTACACCAGGAAAAATTGTAGGCAATTAGACCCAGTTTTCGGGAGTGACAAATGTCAGGTTCCTGATATTTTTTTCGAGCAGCAAGCCGGTCGCATCTACCGTCGGCATCCGTTTTGCTCCCAGCCCCAGGTGGCCGCCGTCATGCAGCAGGACGTTCGATGCCCTGTTCTTCCGCTGGTTCTTCGCAATTCCCTGCTCCATCCGCTCCAGCAGTTGCGCCGGCGTGGCCGGGTTCCAGTCCTGCGCGGCAACGTTCCATTGCACCGCATGCAGGCCAAGCTCGCGCGCAATGCGCAGCGTCGCCGGACGGCGCGCTCCGAATGGGGCACGGAAAAACCGCACCTTCTGCCCCAGCGTTTGCTCCAGCAGGTCATTGGTCTCCGCCAACTGGCGGCGCGTCTCCCGGGCCGAGGTGATCGCCAGGTTGGGATGCGTCAGGGTGTGATTGCCGATCAGATGCCCGGCAGCGGCTACCTGTCGCGCCAGCTCCGGCTGCGCCTTCACGAAATGACCCACCAGGAAAAACGTCGCGCGCACGTTATGCCGAGCCAGAACCTCCAGCAGATAGGGCGTCACCTCCGGGTTCGGACCGTCATCGTAGGTCAACGCCACCTGCCGGGGGTCAGACCCGGCAACGACGGTAGCTCCGTAAATCTGAGACTCTGGCCGGTACGCGGCGTAGACAGCCGCGCCGACTCCTGCGGCGGCGGCAACTCCGATGGCAACTGCGGGGATCATACTGTGCTTCGAGTGTATTCGTTCCGCCACTTGGCGGCGGGATACGATCGTGATATCTTCACCTTTCATTCGCCTTTCCGGAGGTCCCCCTATGACCCTGTTCGACCCGCCCAGCTACATTGCGATCGAAGGCCCTATCCGCGTCGGCAAGTCCACCCTGGCAGAGATGCTGGCCGTAAAGATGGGTGCGCGCCATGTCATTGAGCCGGAAGATAACCCCTTCCTGGACGGTTTTTACCGGCAGGAACCCGGCATGGCCCTGGCCGCGCAGATGTGGTTTCTGGAGGCGCGGCACGCCCAGCTCCGTGAGGCCCAGGACCAGGCCAAAAGCGATATCGTTCGCCGGGGCGTAGTCTCCGACTACATTTTCGAGAAAGATAAGCTATTTGCCTGCTTGAACTTAGGCGACGACGAGCTGAAGCTCTACAACCGCTATTACGAGCCCATGCGAGCCGGTCTGCCGATCCCTGACCTGGTCATCTACCTGAAAGCAACGCCGGATGTGCTGCGCACACGGCTGAAACGCAAGGGCATTCCCGTAGAGCGCGCCGTAAGCGAGGAGTACCTCGAGACCGTTATCGAGGCCTATGAGCACTTCTTTTCCCGCTACACGGCCAGCGATTTGCTGGTAATTGACACCTCCGAGATCGACTTTGTGAACAACAACCGTGATCTGCAGGCACTGTTCCGGCGTCTGGATACCCCGGTTAAAGGCACCCAGCACTTTTTGATGGTGGGATAAGCCTTCTCCCGGCGCGGGCAACTTGCGGGTGCGGCAACGGGTTCCTATTGGAGAGCGCCTCCGCGCTGGTAGAAGGAGTTCGAATACATGTCTTCACGCATCCTGATCTCCGGCGTTTCGCTGCTGTTGTGCCTGGGAAGCGGCGTGGCGCAACAGGGCCGGAATTTCTCTCCCGGCGCCGGCGACTCCACCGGCACGGCCCTGAAGGTCAGAATCCAGGACGCAATCAGCTCAAAGGACGCGCAGAATGGCCAGTTCATCCGCGGCGTTATGGCAGAGGCAGCCACCGTGGACGGCCATAGCTTTCCCGCCGGAACCCTGGTGGAAGCGACTGTCGTCTCCACCTCCAGGGCCGGTCAACTAACGAGTGCGGGGGAGCTCTCTCTGCAGGTGGAAAAGGTAGGCGAACAGGAACTGCTGAGCGATGTCACGGTCGTAACCGGGAAGGAAGGCGCTAAAGACCTGCCGGACAGCGCTCCCGAGGTGGGAACCGAAGCCGAGGTGCAGCCACAGTCAGTACTGATCTTCCACGTTGTGCCGCTGGGGCTTGCCTACCGGGATAACGTGGAGAAAAAACTGGACCTGGCACATTCCGGGAGCGGGGCCGGCACCGGAAGCAGCGCCAGCCCAACCGCAGCGGAATAGTTATTTGGCGGCCTTCACGTAAGCCAGCACTTCTTCGGCATGGCCTTCGGGTTTCACCTTCGGGAAGACGTGCAGCAGCTTACGCCCCGGCCCGATCAGGTAGGTGGTCCGTTCAATGCCTGTCACCAGCTTGCCATACATGGTCTTTGGCTTGATGACACCGAAGTAGTCGCAGACCGTTTTTTCCGGATCGGCCAGCAGCGGGTAGTTCAGGTCATACTTGTCAGCGAACTTCTTCTGCGCCTTCACGGTGTCGCGCGAGATGCCCAGCACGATGACGCCCGCCTTCTTCAGCTTGTCGATGGCATCGCGGAAGCCGCAGGCCTCGATGGTGCAGCCAGGCGTGTCCGCCTTGGGGTAAAAGAACAAAACGACAGGTTTCGGATCAAAGCTGGAAAGGGTAACCGGCTTGCCGTCCTGATCGTCGAGAGTGAAATCTTCGATAATGTCGCCTGCTTGTGGTGGCATGGAACAAAAGGTACAAGGCAGGCACCCCCGTCTGCAAGGTAGCGGAAGCGCAGGATTGGCCGTCTTATGAGTGTGATGAAAGTTTTCAGGGAAATCGCAGGCGCCGCCGTCGTGGCAGCCATGGTTGCCACCGCCGGGGCACAGATGCACCGCGTTGCCAAGAAAGACAACGTAACCCGCGCCATTGCCGTGTATGAGTGGACCGGCGACGACATCAAGAAGCCAGCCGCCAGCCGCCTGATCCCGGTCTCGCTCTTCTACGACAACGATTACCAGGAGGCCGGACTTTACCTGGCCCGTCCCGTGCCGCTGGCCCTGTACGCCGGAACCGTGTACGAGCTGCAGCAGGCCGGCGAGCCCAAAGGCTTTTTCGATCTGGACTTTGCCCGCAACCTGAAGCCCAGCGATTCGGTCTCCTCCGTCTACGACCAGGGCTGGACCGGCTATGGCAAGTGGCAGCCTCTGCCAGTCGATAAGCCAAAGGCGCCGCAAAAGGTAACGTTGGACTCAAGCGATACCGACGACAGCCGCCCCAAGCTGGGCCGCAAAGATAAGAAGTCCGACAGCAAAGACACAAAGGACAACAAGAAGGACAAGGACCAGGCCGGCGTAACGCCCGTAGGCAGTGACCCCTCTGACGATACCGACCGCCCCACGCTGAAGCGGCGCACGGAGAAGGAGAAGCGTGACGCCATCAAAAACGACACCGCCAACGTCCAGAATGTCGGCGACCTGAACGACGACCCCGACCGTCCGAAGATTATGCGTGGCAAGCCCGCAAAGCAGGCCGAGGCACCCCAGTTGACCGGTCTGCCCACCAGCGTGCACCAGATGGTCGCGGTCAGCGATGCCGCCAACCGCGAGGTTCACGACTTCACCTACCGTTTCCGCGACCCGCAGGAGAAGACCGAGATTCAGGCCAAGCTGGAAAAGGTGGCCATGTCGCTGGTCGCACCCGCCCCTTCCGCGCCCGCACTTCCGACCGGCGGCAGGAGCCGTTCCACCGGAGCGCGCAGCAAACTGAAGGCATCCATCGCTCCCGAAGTGCCCCCGGTAAAGTTTGCCGACGAAAAGTTTTCAGCCTATGCGCTGAGCTACAACAGCGCCCCGGTCTTCGTGTTGGAAGCCCACACCACCGGCGAAGGCTCTCCCGTGCAATACGTAACCGTTGTGGCCCAGAACGACAGCTTCGGGGAGCCCCAGGTAGCGATCAAAACCACCACAGACTCCGCCCACATGGACTCAACTCCGTGGATGCGGCTGGTCGGCGTCGTGGATGCCGAGGCCAGCAACCGCGCCAGCCTTCTGATGGAATTGCGAGGCCAGCAGGCCCGCTCCTTTGCCCTCTACCGCGTTATCGGCGCACAGGCGACGAAGGTGTTTGAGACGGGAGCGACCCAGTAGTTGCAAGTTGTTAGCAACTAACAACTCACCGCTTTCCCCAGTTCATCAGCGGGAGGATGCTCGAATAATCATCCGTCCACGCCTTTGCCTTCATCTCCGGAAAGCTGGAGCGGGCTATGACCACGTCCGTCTGCTGCTGGAAGTCCTTGCGCCTGGTCAGCAGCACCCAGGTGGAGCTGTAGTAGCCCTTGCTCTCATCGTTCGGGCTGTTGATCAGCACCGCATCCAGCCCCGCGGTCTGGGACAGTGCTTTGACCTCCGGCGCAAGGTGAATAAATTGGTTGGAGACATGGAAGGCGATGATGCCGCCGGGAGCCATGTGCTTCTGGTAAAGCGCCAGTGCCTGCGTGGTGATCAGGTGCAGCGGGATGGCGTCGCCGGAGAAGGCGTCGATCACCAGGATGTCGAAGTTGTTCGGCGCCTCATGCTCCAGCGAGATACGCGCATCACCCGCGATAACGGGAATCGCCACCGGAGCATCGCGGAAGTAGGTAAACAGGTTGCGCGCGACGGGCTCGACTGCCGGGTTGATCTCGTAGAAGCGGAAACGATCTCCGGGCTGCGAATACACCGCCAGCGAGCCTGCTCCCAGGCCGATAATACCCACTGACTTCGGCCGTCCTTCACAGCAATAGCGCATGGCCAGCCCGATGCCCGATTCCGGCGCATAGTAGCTGACCGGTACGCGTGCATGGTCCGGCGTAAAGATCTGCGTACCGTGCTTGATGGTGCCGTTATAGAGCGTGCGCAGTGTGCTGGCCGGAGGAAACGCTCCCTGCGTCACACGCAGCGGACCATAGAAGTTCCTTATCTGCGCCATGCTGGCCAGGTTGAATGCCTGGTATTCCTTGCCGATGAGAAACAGCAGCAACACGGAAGCCGTAGCCCATAATGCCCTTTGCGCCCATCCAAGGTTCCACAAGGCGAAGACGGCGACCGTCGCTGTGACAAAAAACGAGATTGAAAGGTCATAGTTCGCGGAAAACACCAGAGGGCTGACGATACCGATGAAGAAGGTCCCCGCCGCTCCGCCAGCCGACAGCATGAGATAGAAGACCGTCGACTGGCGCGGATCTTCCGGACGATGCGTATACAGCTCCGCATGGCAGAAGTAGCAGGCCAGGAAGAGCTCAATCAGGAAGAAGCTGATGCTCAGCCAGATAGGGAAGGTCACACCCTCCTGCGTCAGGGTGTAGGCCAGCGCCGCCAGAAACACCACCAGAAAACGGATCACCAGCCCACGGTTGTAGAACCGCCCCAGCTCAAAGGCCGCGATAAAGCTGAGCAGGTACGCCGCCAGCGGCAGAATCCAGAGCAGCGGAATGGGAGCGATGTTCTGCGACAGGTGCGCCGTGACCGCCGCAAGCTGCATGGACGCCGCAAACGGCAGAAGGAACCAGAGGAGCCGGTTGCTCCGGGACGGCTGGTTGGCTGGATGGCTGGATGGCTGGTCCTGAACGGTTTGGACACCGCGCGGGACCAACAACCCACAAAGAGCAGCGTAGACAACGAATCCAACGGCCCACGCCATGCGCTGCGCGTGGATGGTCATATACGGCTCAATCAGCACCGGGTATGCGAACAGCGCCAGCAGGCTGCCCACATTCGACAACGCAAACAGCCGGTAGCGCACACCAGCCCCTTCCGTCTGCGCCAGCCACACCTGTAGCAGGGGGCTTGTCGCCGAAAGCAACAGAAACGGCAGACCGATGCTGGTTGCAAGCGACAGGAAGATGGTCAAAACGGGCCGCTGGAAAGCGGTAGGAGAACTGGGCGTGGTGGAGACAAAGGCCAGCAGCACGGCGACTCCCAGCAGACCCAATTGCACTGTTTGTTGTGCACGGAAGCGGGTCAGCCAGTGGGCATAGCTATAGCCAAACAGCAGAAGAAGCTGGAAAACCACAAGGCAGGTGATCCAGACGGCTGAACTTCCTCCCAAAGCGGGAAGAAGCTGCCGAGCGGCCAAAGGTTCGACCAGAAAGAGAAGAAAAGCACCGAGAAAGATGGTGAGAGCAAAAAGCGGACGCTTATTCATGAGGTCTGACAGGAGTGTCGCGGACGGCGAGTCCAAGGCTATCACTGCGATCCAACATGCTGGACAAGTAAAATGGTCGCAACATGAAGATTGTCCTTGCTGAAAAAGTCTCGCCTGCAACCCTTGCTGTCTTTCAACAGGAACCGGACTGGCAGATCGTCACGCCGGACCAGATCAAGAACGGGCTGGCTGCAGAGCTGGCCGACGCTGACGCGCTGATTGTCCGTAGCGCCGTTCAGGCAGATGCCACGCTGCTGGAGTCCGCTCCGAAGCTGCGCATCATTGGCCGCGCCGGAGTAGGCGTGGATAACATTGACACCGATGCTGCCACTCACCGCGGCATTGTGGTCATGAATACCCCCGGAGCCAACGCCATCGCCGTGGCCGAGCTGACCATCGGCCTGATGATCACCATGGCGCGCTTCATTCCCCGCGCCACCGCGACCATGCACGCCGGCAAGTGGGACAAGAAGAACCTGCAGGGCCAGGAACTGCGCGGCAAGACGCTGGGCATCATCGGCCTGGGCCGCATTGGACAGGAAGTGGCTAAGCGCGCCCGTTCCTTCGGCATGGACCTGATCGGCTACGACCCGTTCGTCGCCCCGGTGATCGCTCGCGAAAACGGCGTTGGCCTGGCTCCTCTGGACGAGGTTCTGCGCAAGGCCGACTACCTGACGCTGCACGTCGGCCTGACGCCGCAGACCGAAGGCCTGATCAACGCCACTTCGCTGGCCACCATGAAGAAGACCGTGCGCATTGTGAACTGCGCCCGCGGCGAGCTGATCAACGATGCAGCCCTGGCCGAGGCCATCAAGGCCGGTAACATTGGCGGAGCAGCTCTGGACGTCTTCGCGCAGGAGCCGCTGAAGGAGTCTCCATACCACGGACTGGAGAACGTCATCCTTTCGCCACATATCGGCGGATCGACCGACGAAGCGCAGGAGGCCATCGGCATCCAGCTGGCGCACCAGGTACGCGATTATCTGAAGCTGGGCGTCGTGCAGAACGCCGTCAACGTCCCCTCGCTCACGCATGAGGAGTACCAGCAGGTCGCTCCCTATGTGGAGATGTCCGAGCGCCTGGGCACCTTCCTGTCGCACGCCACGCCGGGCAACCTGGAAAACATCCAGATCAACTACGCCGGCCGTATCGCCAGCGGAAAGACGGAACTGATCCGCAACGCCTCCATCTGCGGCGTTCTGGCCGACAGCGAAAACGTGAACCGCATCAACGCGGCCTCCGTTGCGCAGGAGCGCGGCATCCGTCTGATGGAGGAGAAGAAGGAGTTCGCCTCCGGCGGCGCAGGATCGGTGCTGAAACTGACGCTGCACTCGGCTTCGGGTGACTCGTCGGCCTCGGCCACGGTGCTGCACGGCAACTCGCCGCGCCTGCTGAGCTACGACGGCATCGACATCGAGGCTCCGCTGACCGGCACGCTGGTCGTCATCCGCAACCAGGACGTACCGGGCGTCATCGGACGCATCGGAACCATCCTGGGCGAACACAAGATCAACATCGCCAACTTCGCTCTGGGCCGCAACGTACGTTCGCAGAACGTACCGCAGGGCCAGGCGCTGGCCGTGGTGCAGATCGACGTGCCGACCGCCAAGGCAGCCAACGATGTCATCGCCGCTCTGCGCAAGGTGGAAGCGATTGTCAGCGTCCGCCTGGTGGAACTGGGTAAAATCTAAGGTATGCCGCTTTACGAATACGAGTGCCAGCAATGCCACCGGCACCTGGAGAAGATTCAGAAGTTCTCTGACGAGCCGCTGACCGTGTGTCCACACTGCGGCGGCCGTCTGGAAAAGACCATCACCGCACCCGCAGTGCAGTTCAAGGGCGGCGGCTGGTACGCGGATCTTTACTCCTCGGCCAAGAAAGGCGGCGGAGCGGCAAAGAGCGAGTCATCGAGTTCCAGTTCTTCGGACTCATCCTCCTCTTCCAGCACACCGGCTCCAGCCGCAAGTACTTCCACGGACAAGAAATAAGAAAAGCCCGCCAACCCGGCGGGCTTTTTCTTGCGCGTCGATAGAGTCTACGGCTCCGGAGCAGTCGAGGGCGGGTTGAAGGGCTCCGACGGTGGCAGATTCCACCAGCTTTGCCCGCTGGGCTCCAGCACCTCTCCCAGCAGCGGATAACGACCAGCAAAGAAGTACAGGGCGTAGGCCTGAAAGAAGGTCGTCACGAACCCCGCCGAACAGATGTAGACAAACACCGTCCAGCCCAGCGTTACCAGGCCCCCGACGATGCACGCGGCCACAACCAGGATCTTTGCCCCCGCCGAGCCGTGGGCGGCAATGGTGTGCCACAGCGCCCAGCAGCCGCCCACTACCGGCACGCCAACAATAGCCATGCCGAGAATCAGCACGATGATCGCCGCAATGCCGAGCATGATGCCCAGGATGAAGCGCAGGAAGAGGTAGAGCAACATCTGACCCGGCTCATGCCGCAGCATCAGCCGCAGGCGGCGCACACCTTCGCCTAAGGGAGCATTCTCCAGCGCCATGACCGGCAGCACAAAGTCACGCAGCAGATAGAGAATGGCGAAGAAGGCCACAATCACAACGAAAAGCAACGCAATGGCCCCAAAGAGCGACAGCGCCGCACCGGCTGACATCTGCGACTGCGGCCCTTTTTTCGCCTGACGAAAGATGGCAAACAGGAAGGGAGCCATGAGTGCAGCCACTACGGCCAGCATTGCGAGAAACAACGCGACCTTAACCCCGATCCACTTCCATGTGGGTGCGCCATAGCGGTCCCACAGCGGACGGATGACTGTCTCACGCCGCGCCACCACGTCAATCAGCACAAACTGCATGCGGCTGCCCGCATAGAACAGCACAAGGAAGATAGCCAGCGCGATCAGGAAGATAAGGAAGAAGGCGGCGGCAGCGGCAGCGATCATAGCCGCAGCCGCATGCCCGGCGTTGCCGGAGTTGTTGAGAGTGCGCGCCGGAACGTTCAGGTTGAAGTTAAAGCCGTTGCCCAGCGCGGCCAGCGTGGCCACCGCTGACAGCTTGAAGTACAGCCGCCAGCT
Organism: Terriglobus tenax; assembly: GCF_025685395.1. Taxonomy (NCBI): domain Bacteria; kingdom Pseudomonadati; phylum Acidobacteriota; class Terriglobia; order Terriglobales; family Acidobacteriaceae; genus Terriglobus; species Terriglobus tenax. The sequence goes on from NZ_JAGSYA010000004.1 coordinate 1,497,495, forward strand.
TCGATGCTCGAAAAGAACCTCTTTCGTGCGTTCCCAGGCAGGACCAACTGCTTCGGCGGCGGATAACATCTGCATGGCCCTCAGCGTACCTTACGTTAGCCAACAGGCAAAGCACTTTGCGCAAGCCATGCGCCCCACGCCTCCAGGGCGCGTTCGCACTGGAGGCGATGACGCTCCTTCTTGTCGCGGATCTTCTTCCGCAGCTCTTCTTCCAGCGGCACCAGCAGGTCAAAGGTGATGTTGGCCGGCTGGAAGTGCTTGGCCTCAGCGTGGGTGATGTAGTGCAGCAGAGAGCCATGGGCCGACTGACGTGGCGGAGCGACAGGCTCCTCGCCACGCGCCAGCAGAGCGGCAAAACGCCCGCCCAGCAGGCCGCCGGCGATGGATTCCGTATACCCCTCAACGCCGGAAAGCTGCCCGGCGATCACGATCGAAGGATGCGCCTTCAACTGCAGCGTGCCGTTCAGCACAGCGGGCGAGTTGATGTAGGTATTGCGATGGATCTGCCCATAGCGCAGAAACTTTGCGTTCTCCAGGCCCGGAATCAGCCGCAGAACCTTTGCCTGGTCGCCATACTTGATGTGGTTCTGGAAGCCGACCAGGTTGTAGCTGTCGGCGCGCAGGTTCTCCTGCCGCAGTTGCACGCAGGCGTACGGCCAGCGGCCGGTCTTGGGATTCGTCAACCCCGCAGGCTTCATAGGCCCGAAACGCAGCGTGTCGCGACCACGGCGTGCAAGCTCATCAATCGGCAGGCAGGCCTCAAAATACTGACCCTTTTCCCACTCCTTCAGCTCCACCTTTTCTGAGGTCAGCAGAGCGTCCAGGAAGGTGTCGTACTCTTCCTTCGTGAACGGGCAGTTGATGTAGTCGGCGGTGCCCTTGTCCCAGCGCGCGGCGAAGTAGACCTTCTCCATGTCGATGCTACTGGCGTCGACGATGGGCGCAATGGAGTCGTAGAAGGCAAGCTGGTCGCTGCCGGTAAGCCGCTGCAACTCCGCCGCAAGCGCGGGCGAGGTCAGTGGACCGGTGGCCAGCACGGTGATGTGGTCCCCGCTCTCGTCCAGCGAAATAACCTCCTCACGCACCACGGTGATGCGCGGGTTGGCGGCAATCGCCTCCGCCACGCGACGCGAGAACTCGACGCGATCCACCGCCAGGGCGTGGCCAGCAGGAACAGCCGTGGCGTCGGCTTCCTTTAACAGGAACGATCCGGCACGGCGCATCTCCTGCTTCAACAGCCAGGGCGCGGTGTTTTCGCTTTCACTCTTCAGCGAATTCGAGCAGACCAACTCGGCGAAGTCGCTGGTCTGGTGCGCCTCGGTCGAGCGATGCGGACGCATCTCGTAGAGCGTGACCTCGCAGCCGGCTGCGGCAGCCTGCAGTGCGGCTTCGGGGCCGGCAAGACCGCCGCCGATAACGTGAACCTTCTTCATGAGGGAAACTTCTTTGCCAGCGCAGGCAGAGCGGCACCGTCGACGCGCATAATGCGCCAGGGGTGCAGCATCTGTGCGCCAATGGATTCGTAGAACTTGATGGCGGGCTCGTTCCAGTCCAGCACATGCCACTGGAAGCGGTCTCCTCGCTCCTGCGCTATCGCCGCGACATGCGAGATCAGCGCCTTGCCGATGCCATTGCGGCGGAACGGCGGGCGGACGAACAGGTCTTCCAGGTGAATCCCCGCGTTACCGCGCCATGTGGAATAGAACGGGAAATAGAGCGCCATGCCCGCGGGCTGGCCGTCCCACTCGGCGATCAGGCACTCGTAGACGGGCCGTTCACCAAAACCGTCGCGCAGCAGGTCTTCGGCGGTAGCAATGGCGGCATCGGGCTCACGCTCGTACTCGGCCAGTTCACGAATGAAGGCGAGCATCTCGGGCACGTCGGCGGGTGTGGCGGGGCGAATCGTCAGCATAAAGCGCAGAAACCAGTTTACGGCTTCTGCGCGTGCGAGGTGCGATAACTCAGCTTCAGGGGAATCTGGAAGGCGAAGAGTTCGTGGTTTTCCGTCTCCTGCGGAGCACGCGCCATCACCTTGCGAATGTAAAGATCACTGCCGTCGATGGGATTCTTTACATCGCGGATGTCATAGATCAGATAACCGGCTACAGTCTTGTGCGGCGCCACCGTAGTCGTCTGAAAGCCAAACTCGTTGAAGTCCTGCGTAATCTTCTTGTCGACCGGATGATGCACCGTGATCGGTGGCAGCGGCGCAGGCAGCGGCACCTTGGTCCCCTTGGCGTTCTTGTAGGTGAACATACGGCGGTTCACCTCTTCCTCAATGGCTGCGGGAATCTTGTCGTTATTCTCGGTCATCATTTGCATACGTGCCTCGTCCAGCGAGAGAGTGCTGTCTGAGTTATTTGTCACGATGACGCGGATAGGCAGCAGGTCATTCGCCACGTACTTGATGCGGAAGAACGGACATTTCTCGTCGGTATCGCAGACGTCGGCGGCAACTACGACCTTCTCGGCCTCATGCGCATCCTTCGCCGGATACGAGGTAGCAGGATCGGCCGCGGGTGGCTTTTTATCAGCCGCAACGGCGGGAAGAGCACACAGAAGGGTAATCGCGAAGAGTCGGCGCACAGGCATCATCGGTTCCAAACCATTATCATCTTCGCTGTTAGACGTAAATATCCAGCGAATGATGACCCTCTACAGACTGACCTTTACCGCGGCGCTGATCCTAAGCGCGCCGTACTGGCTGGTGCGTATGCTCGTGCAGAAAAAATACGCTCTCGGCCTGCGGCAGCGGCTGGGCATTGTGCCCGCGGCACTGCTTCGGTTCGCTGCGGGGAAAAAGATCATCTGGCTGCACGCCGTCAGCGTGGGCGAAACCCTGTCCGCAACGCGGCTGGTGGCAGAGCTGGAGCAGGCCATGCCGGGATATACGGTCGCCATCTCCACCACAACGGCGGCAGGACAGGCGCTGGCACAGCAACGGTTCGGCGCAGAGCGGGTCTTCTACTTCCCGCTGGACTTTACCTTGGCCGTCCGCCGCTACCTGCAGGCGCTGCGACCCCAACTGATGGTGCTGATGGAGAGCGAGCTGTGGCCCGCGCACCTGGAAGAGTGCCGCCGCATGGGCATCCCGGTGGTCGTCGCCAACACCCGCGTCTCCGACCGCTCGTTCCGCCGGACGCTGCCGCTGCGTGCCCTGTGGAAGCGCATGGCGGCAAAGGTCACGCTTTTTGTCGCGCAAAGCGAGGAAGACGCAGGGCGCCTGCTGGCCCTGGGAGCGAAGCCGGAACAGGTAACCACCAGCGGCAATTTGAAGTACGACATCCGCGCCGCAGCTAGAATGCCCATCACGGACCTTCTGCGCCAGCATCTGCCGCAGGCACCGCTGCTGGTTGCCGGAAGCACGCTGGCCGGGGAGGAAGAGGCGTTGCTTTCCTGCTGGAAGCAGATGCCCCCCGCCGTCATGGTGCTTGCGGCGCGGCATCCTGAAAGGTTTGAGAGCGTCGCTTCCCTGCTGGGACAGAGTGACCTTCCCTGGCAACGGCTCAGCACGTGGCGGCAATCGCCACAGCCGGTCGTGCCCGGCACGGTGCTTCTGCTGGACTCCATCGGAGAGCTCGCCTCCATTTACTCCCTCGCGCGCGTGGCCTTTGTCGGCGGCAGCCTCTTCGGCGAGGGCGGTCACAGCCCTCTGGAACCGGCGCAATGGGGAGTCTCCGTCATCCAGGGAGAGTCGTATGAAAACTTCCGCGGCCCGGTCGATGCCCTGCTGGCGGCCGATGCCATCACACTTTCCTCGGTAGAGAAGCTCTGCGAGACGCTGCAGGCGCTGCTCTTCGATGCCGAACATGCATCCTCCATGGGCGAACGGGCGAGGCAGGTCTTTGTTTCCCAGGCTGGAGCAACCGCGCGCACAGTCACTGCCATTGCTCGTATGATGTCCCCTGCAGTGGAGCACCTGCCGTGAGACCCTTCCTCAAGCCGCTGGTTCCTCTTTACGCCGCCGGACTCGGCTGGAAGAACAGCCGTTTCGACCGCGGCACCACCAAGGTCTGGCGGCTGGGCAAGCCGGTCATCTCGGTCGGCAGCCTGTCTGCCGGGGGAGCAGGAAAAACCCCCGTTGTTCTGGCGCTCCTGGACCTTCTGCAGCAGCACGGCATCCCTGCCGATGTCCTCTCTCGCGGCTATGGGCGGGAGCTGAAGACCGCCCTGCAAGTGGAGGCCAACGGACCTGCCACGGAGTTCGGCGATGAGACGCTGATGATCGCCCGGCGCGGCTGGCCGGTCTTCGTCGCCCCGCAGCGCTTTGACGCCGGCGTACTGGCCGAGCAGCAGACACAAGGCAGCAGGGTCCACCTGCTGGACGACGGGATGCAGCACCGCCAGCTTGCCCGCGCCCTGGACATCGCCCTGCTTACCCGCGAGGACGCAAACGACCTTCTGCTGCCCGCCGGCAACCTGCGCGAGCCGCTGGAAAGCCTGCGCCGGGCGCACGTCGTCGTCATGCGCGAAGAGGAAGCCGCGGCGCTCTCGCTGGCCGTACACCATTACTCCCCCATGGCACGCCGCTGGATCATCCGCAGGCAGTTGCGGCTGGACGGGCCGCTGCCGGAGCGCGCCCTGGCCTTCTGCGGCATCGCACGGCCGGATGGCTTCTTCACCATGCTGAAGCAACTGGGCGTACCGCTGGTGGCGCAGCAGGTCTTTCCCGATCACCACGCATACACGGAAACCGAGATTGCGGCCCTTCGGGACCGCGCGCAACAGGCCATGTGCGACGCAATTCTCACCACGGAGAAAGACGCCGTAAAGCTGCCCGCGGATATGCCACGGCTGCGCGTGGCATATCTCGACGCCGTCTTTACCGACCCCGCTACCGTATGGGGCGACCTGCAGCAGCTCTTGAACCTGGGCTAGCAGCTTCTGCGACAATCAAGGTTTGGCTGCTCAGATTCCATCCAGTCCGCGGATTCTCGTTGTGCGCACCGGCGCCATGGGCGACATCCTGCACGGTATGCCTGCCATCACGGCGCTGCGCCACGCCCTTCCGGATGCCCATATCGGATGGGTCGTGGAGCCGCACTGGTCTCCTCTGCTGCAGGCCTCTGGAACTTCATTCCCGCGCACACCGCAGATGCCTCTGGTCGACCGCGTCCACTTTGCCGAAACCCGCAGCTGGAGCAAGAGGCCCCTTTCTTTCCGGACGCTGCAAAGCATTCTCGACCTGCGCGCCGAACTTCGCGCCGAACACTACGACATCGCGATTGACCTGCAGGGTTCCATCCGCTCGGCCATCCTCGCAAAGCTCAGCGGAGCGAAGCAGATCCTCGGACCCGCCGCGCCACGCGAAAAACAGGCGGCGTGGCTCTACCGCACGAAGGTAGCCACGCACAGCGAACATGTGATTCCGCAGGCCTGCGAGATTGCCGGCGCCCTCGGGATTCCCCTGGCACCTGCCACCGTCTCCCTGCCGCTCGATAAGGACGCTGAGATTTGGGCCGCTTCCCTTCCCTGCGAAAACAGCATCTTCCTTGCGCCTTCTGCCGGATGGGGAGCCAAGCAGTGGCCCGCCGACCGCTATGGCGAACTGGCGCGCAGGCTGGCCGCAAACGGATACTCTGTCTTAGTGAACGCCGTCCATCCACAGGACCCGCTGGCCAAGGCCGTGGTGCGTGCCAGTGATGGCATCGCAACCCCGGTGGTGGCCGGCATCGCACAACTGATCGCCCTGACCCGCCGCATGAAGCTGGTCGTGGCCGGGGATACCGGCCCGCTGCACATGGCTGCCGCGCTGCAGGTGCCAGTGGTGGCCATCTTTGGCCCTACGGACCCGGCCCGCAACGGCCCTTACAACACCACGAGCCGCGTTCTGCGCGACCCGTCCAGCGTGCGCGATCACCGCCGCCACGCCGCGCCGGAGGCTGGCCTGCTGCGCATCACGGTCGACCAGGTCTACGCTGCCGCACTTGAACTTTTGGAGACACACGCATGAGCGCCCAGCGCACCACCTGGCAGAAGATCGCCCGCCGCATCCGCGTCCCGCTGGGCTTTGTCTGCGCCGCGATTTTCCTGTATCTCGCACGCCCCAGCCTTGCCACGCTCGCAGCCAGCATCCCCGTTGTGGGCTGCGGTCTGTGGCTGCGCGGATACGCCGCCGGCTACGTGAAGAAGAACGCCGAGCTGACCCAGACCGGCCCCTACGCTCACACACGCAACCCGCTTTACCTCGGATCGATTTTGATTGCGGTAGGCTTCGCCGTCGCCGCGCGAAGCTGGCCGATGGCCGTGGTCCTGGTGGCCATGTTCCTTGCCATCTATCTGCCGACCATCCGTTCGGAAGAAGAGTTCCTGCGCGCCCACTTCGCGGACTTCGACACCTACGCCAGCCGCGTGCCTCGCCTGCTGCCCCGGCTGACCCCGGCTAAGACCACCGCCAGCAAGGGCAGCTTCTCACCCGAGCTTTACCGCAAGCATCGTGAGTACAATGCCCTTATGGGTGCGTCGGCGATCTACGCGGCCCTGATAGCGCGGCTGCTGTTCTGGCCTCGCTGATTTTTTCCTGAGAGAATGGGCTGCAGTTTGCTTCTGACCAGACGATTCATCGCCATCGCCGCCCTTGCGCTCTCCGTCACCGGCAGCACCCAGCAGCCGCAGGCAGTGCCCCCGGCCGCGCCTTCCATGGCTGCTCCGCAACCTGGATTCAGCTTCGCCGCCAGCCCCCAGACCCTGACCTATAGCGTTGATTGGAGAGTCTTTACAGCCGGCCAGGCGGTCTTCCGCCTGGAGAATGTCAACGGCCAGATCAGGATCAACGCAACCGCCGACACCCTGGGCGCGGTCAACATGCTCTACCCCGTCGCCGACAAGTACCAGTCCACTTTCGACGCGCGCACCGGCTGCTCCTCAAACTATTCCAAGCAGATCCAGGAAGGCCGCCGCAAGGTCAACACCGACCTGACCTTCAACTATCCGGCTGGTAAGCAGATGCTGTTCGAACGCAACCTGATCAAGGGCAACACCAAGCAGCAGGAGACCCCGATCCCAGCCTGCGTTACCGACTCGCTCTCGGCTATCTTCTACGTCGCCTCGCAGCCCATTGCTGTTGGCCAGAGCACCACGCTGCTGCTGGCCGACTCCGCCCGCGTAGTTCCCGTAACCATGAAGGCCGAGGCCAGGGAAGAGATCAAGACCCCCGCCGGAACCTTCCAGACCATCCGCATGCAGCCCACCGCCGATGCCGGTATTGTGAAAAATCGCGGCAATATCTGGGTCTGGTATACGGACGATGCGCGGCATATCCCTGTTCAGATTCGCGCGCACCTGCCGCTGGTCTTCGGAACCATCACCTTCCGCCTGCAGTCCGCGGAGACAAAGTAGCTTTCCTGCCAGCGGTATCCCCGGAACCGGTCATCCTCTGGTATGCTTAAAAAGTTGGTTTTCGCGTGTGTTCCAGGCCCTCGCTTATGAAAACTGACACCCTTCACAGAAAATCGGGGAGTGGCTCAGCCTGGTAGAGCACCTGCTTCGGGAGCAGGGGGTCGGAGGTTCGAATCCTCTCTCCCCGACCATTCACTTAGACAAGTTTTTATCCACTCCACCTGCGAAAACAGGTCAGACTGGCGCGTTTTAACCTCCTTCCGCTAGGATGGCGTGCGATGAAAATTCTGCGCCTACTTCCCTTCTTTCTCGCGTTGCCGCTTGCCGCACAGCAGCAGCGTGTCGCGCTGACCCCGCCCATGGGCTGGAACAGCTGGAACCACTTTGCCACCCGCGTGACCGAGGCCGATGTGCGCGGCGCCGCCGACGCCATTGCCGCCAGTGGAATGAAAGATGCCGGCTACGTGTACGTAAACATTGATGACGCCTGGGAGGGTAAGCGCGATGCCCAGGGCGTGATCCACTCCAATGAAAAATTCCCGGATATGAAGGCGCTGGGCGACTATATCCACTCCAAGGGGCTGAAGTTCGGCATCTACTCCTCCCCCGGACCGCAGACCTGCGCCCGCTATGAGGGCAGCTACCAGCACGAAGAACAGGACGCGAAGACCTGGGCTGAGTGGGGTGTGGACTATGTGAAGTACGACCTGTGCAGCTTCCGACCCATCATGAACGCCGCCGCGGCCAAAGACCCTGAACACGCCGAGGAGATCAAGTTCAAGCTGATGAAGGAAGCCTACGACAAGATGAGCAAGGCGCTGAAGGCCACCGGACGGCCCATCGTGCTCTCACTGTGCCAATACGGCTGGAACGACGTATGGACGTGGGGTCCGGAGGTAGGAGGCAACCTGTGGCGTACCACCGATGACATTCGCGATAGCTATCTGTCGATGTCGCAGATCGGCTTCTCGCAGGCAGGCCTGTCCAAGTACGCCGGTCCCGGCCACTGGAACGACCCCGACATGCTGGAGATTGGCAACGGCCTGATGACCGCCGAGGAGTATCGCACGCACATGAGCCTGTGGTGCCTTCTGGCCGCTCCCCTGCTGGCCGGCAACGACCTGAGCAAGATGACCGATGAGACTAAGTCAATCCTTCTGAACAAGGAAGCCATTGCTCTCGATCAGGACCCGCTGGGCAAGCAGGGCGACCGTGTCTGGGCCAAGGGTGCGTTGGAGGTCTGGGCCAAGCCGCTGAGCAATGGCAAGGTCGCCGTGGGCCTGTTTAATCGCAGCCTTGAGGCCGCTCCGGTCAGCTTCAAGCTCTCCGATGTCGGCGCTAAGTCCGGAGCAAAAGCACGCGACCTGTGGGCGCATAAGGACCTGGGTGCCCTGAAGGACAGCTACACCTCCACCATTCCGGCGCACGGCGTCGTTCTGCTGAAGCTGGAGTAACGAAATGCTCATTGCCCCACTCTTCGCGCTGTTCGCGAAGGGTGGGGTTTCTTATTTACTCAGGAAGAGTTGTCATCCCGACCGGAGGGAGACGGAGGCTTCAGCCCGGGCCTAAAGGCCCAACTTTTGTTGGCGGATTCTGCGGACTGAAGGCCACTGCTCCCTGCGAGAAACCTTACAAACGCGCCAGTGTGACGGCGAACCAGTCGCGGCGGTCGCGCCACTGCTGCTCGGCATGGAAGCCCGCATCGGCCAGCAACGATCCCAGGCTCTCCTCCGTGAACTTGTAGCTGTTCTCCGTGTGAATGGTCTCGCCTGCCTCAAACTCCACCGTGCCCAGCGACGGGAAGGCCACCGTCTGCCGGCGCAGCGCCTGCAGGTGCATCTCGATGCGGCTTTCACGGGGGTTCCAGGTGGCGATATGGCGGAAACTGCTGGCATCGAAGTTTGCACCCAGGTCACGGTTCAGGCGGTGCAGAACATTCAGGTTGAACTGCGCCGTCACACCCGCTGCATCGTTATAGGCGGCAATCAGCGTCTTCTCATCCTTCACCATGTCGGTGCCCAGCAGAAGGGCATCCCCGGGCTGAAGAATGGATGCGAGATTGCGTAGAATCGCACGCGCTTCTTCCGGGGAGAAGTTCCCGATCGAAGAACCGATGTAGAGCGCGAGCAAACGACCCTCGACCTGCGGCCGCTGCAGCGGGTCGAGCACATAGTTCCGCACCATCGGCACGACATGCACACCCGGCAGGTCGCGTTCCAGCAAGGCACACGCCTCGTCCAGCGCCGAGGCAGACACATCCACCGGGATGTAGCGCACGCTTCCCTGCTGCTCCACGGCCTGCTCAAGCAGGATGCCGGTCTTGGTCGCGGTGCCTGCGCCAAGCTCCAGAACGGCAAGCTGCTCCCTTCCGGCGGCAGCGGCAATCATCGCCGCGCCGTGCTGCCCAAACAGAGCGCGCTCGGTGCGCGTGGGGTAATACTCCGGCAGCTCCGTGATGCGTTCAAACAGGGCCGAGCCGGCTTCGTCATAAAACAGCCATGGCGAGAGCGACTTCTGCCCTTCCACGAATAATCCGTTGCGGACCTCGCATGCGATCGCGTCCTGCAGTTCGGGGGTGATACAGACAGGAAGAACGGAAGCAGCAGCACTCATTCAGATGCTCCATCGGCCAGGCGAATGCCCGAGAACTGCCAGCGCGTGGCCGGCTGGAAGAAGTTGCGGTAACTGGCGCGCAGGTGGCTGGCCGGAGTCACGCAGGACCCGCCGCGCAGCACCATCTGTGAGCTCATGAATTTGCCGTTGTACTCACCCAGTGCACCGGGCAGCGGCTTGTAACCGGGATAGCCCGTGTAGGCGCTGGCGGTCCACTCCCACACATCGCCGAAGACCTGTTGCAACCCCGGACCGGCGGCTGCGGAAGTGGGATGCAGAACTCCGTGCTCCAATAGGTTGCCGCCAATAGCGAGCGAGCTGGCGGCATGCTCCCACTCAAACTCTGTGGCCAGCCGCTTTCCTGCCCAGCGGGCAAAGGCATCGGCTTCAAACAGGCTGACGTGGCAGACCGGCGTCTCCGACAGGGTTTCCAGGGGCTGCCAGCCACGCAGGGTGAAGATCTGCCAGCGGCCCGCCTCGTCCTTGCGCCAGTACAGCGGAGCCTGCCAGTGCTCGCGCTCCACCGTGTCCCAGCCCTCGCTCAGCCATAGCTCCGGACGCAGATAGCCTCCGTCTTCCATGAAAGTGAGGTACTCGGCGCAGGTGGTCAGGCGCGAGGCCAGCTGATACGGCTCCAGAAAGACGCGATGGCGGGGTGTTTCGTTATCGAAACAGAACTCGCTTTCGTCATCGCCAATCTCCACCAGGCCGCCTTCAAAGCTCACCCAGTTGATGGGTGGCGCGGGCATCTCGGCGGCAGGCAATCTACCCTCTGCAAAGGCCGGGTGCAGCGGGTTGGTGAAGAAAGCGTGCTTGATGTCGGTGGCGATCAGTTCCAGGTGCTGCTGTTCGTGGTGCAGACCTAGCTGGATACGGTCCAGGGCATCCTCAGGAGCTCCTGCTTCCAGAAAGCGGTCCATTGCCTGATTCACATGCTGGCGGAAGGCGAGGATTTCGCTCAGACCCGGACGCGAAAAGGAGGCACGCAGCTTCTTCTCGGGCATCTCGCCCAGAGCCTTGTAGTAGCTGTTGAACAGCCATACGAATCGCTCATCGAAGGGCCGGTAGCCCGCAACAAACTCTCGCAGGACAAAGGTCTCAAAAAACCAGCTGGTATGCGCCAGGTGCCATTTGGTGGGACTGGCCTCCTCGCAGGACTGCACCATCATGTCTTCTGCCGTCAGGTGACGACAAAGCTCCTCCGTCGCGCTTCGCACCTCGCGAAAGCGCACACGCATAAGGCCAGCATTTGCTTGCTCCCCTGCGGCATGTCCAATCGGCATCGTATTCCTCGCTGGTAATGGGTTCAGATGCGGCAGGCGGCGAGCTTGTTGCTCTTTTTCAAACAGACCTAATTTTGCCCTGAAATTTGTTACACGGAGCTGAACAACTTTGCCAGGCCATAAGCCGCACCCGCGGCCAGTCCGCCCACCAGTACCGTCTGCGCGGCGCTGCGCAACCAGGGGGTCCCCAGAAGCCTGCCCTTCACTCCGCCGAAGACGGCCAGCGCCAGCAGCGTAATGCCTACGGAAACTCTGAGAGCCTCCGCCGCATCCGGCAGCAGAATGTAGGGCAGCAGGGGCACCATGCCTCCGGCAATATAGGAGCCCGCAATCGTCGCAGCGCTCACAATGGCTCTCTTCGGGTCAGGCTTCTCCAACCCAAGCTCGAAGCGCATCATGAAGTCGACCCACGCCTTCGGATTGCGCTTCAGGGCAGCGAGTACCGGCTCACTCTCCTGCCGGGTAACGCCATACTGCTCAAAGATCTCGTAAATCTCCTCTTCTTCATCATGCGTGCGGGTCACAATCTCGTCCTCTTCACGGCGCCGCTCGCTGGCGTAGTGTTCGGAGTCGCCACGCGCGGCCAGGTAACCGCCCAGGCCCATGGCCAGCGATCCGGCGGCTATCTCCGCCAGTCCCGCCAGAACAACGACATGCGTATTCGCCACCGCGCCGCTCAGACCGGCGGCCAGGGCAAAGGGGACGGTCAGACCATCGGAGAGACCGATGACGACATCGCGGACCGTGTCGCCGGACTGGAAGTGCTGCTCATCGTGCACAGCAGAGTTCATCGGTAGGAGTGTATCGCGGGGACAAAAAATTACTCTCGCCAATCGAGTCTTTCGGCGCAAAAAACCGTCTCTGTGTGTAGACATTCCCACAAGAGGTATGACCAACATGGCACGTCTGGCAGCCCGGTTTCTATCGCTCATTGGCCTTTCCGTTCTCTCGGTTAGCACTTTGCCCGCGCAGATGATGGGGCAAATGGGCGGTCCCGGTGGCGGCCAGGCCGTGCGTGGCACCGTAACTGCCACCGCTGCTGACAGCATCTCCATCAAGGGCGATGACGGCGCCAGCTACAAGGTCGTGGTCACCAATAACACCCGCATCCTGCAGCAGCGCGAACCGGTCAAAGCGGCCGACATTAAGGCAGGCGAGTATATCGTCGCCATGGGGCAGACCGATGAGGCGACCAAGGAAGTCCACGCTGGCATGGTGATGGTGATGACCGCCGAGCAGGCGGCACAGGCCAAGGCGCGCGCCGCAGAGATGCAGGCCAGCCTCGGAAAGACCTGGATCACCGGCAAGATCACCGCGATGGACGAGGCCAGGCTGACCATCGAACGCCCGGACAAGGTCTCCCAGGTCATCGAATTGGACGAGAATACCTCCATGCATCGCGGCGGACGTGGCGCCATGATGGCCATGGGAATGGGCGGCCAGGGCGGCGGCATGGGCATGCGCCGCAACCAGGACAACCAGCAGCAGGGGCCTCCGCCTGAAGGTGAAGCCATTACCCTGGCCGACATCAAGGTAGGCGACAACATCACCGCGCAGGGAGCTCTGAAGGGCAATACCTTCGTCCCCAAGACACTGAATGTTCTGCCCCAGGGAGGGCGTCGCGGTCCCCGGCCCGGTGGCGACAACCAACAGGCCCCTCCGCAGCAGTAAACCCGGCTTTGGAACCATGATGACTTCCGGCTGCTAACCGCAGGCCAACCCGGCATTTCTAATCGCCGCATTCACGTTTTTCTGGAGATCGATATCGTGCAAACGGCATGCATCGCCATGGTGTCGCTGGTGCTTCTGACCTCAGCCACAGCGCAGGAGGCCACACCCGCCGCGCCCGCTCCATCCGCCGCGGCCGTCGCCGAGGTGCAGGGTGGCACGGTCCGCGGCTCGGTAAAGACCGGCAGCACACCGCTGCCCGGCGTCGCCATTACCGCCACCAATACGCTGACCGGCAAGAAGTACACCACCAGCACCGACATTACGGGCGCTTTCCAGATGGCGATTCCGCGCAACGGTCGCTACGTCATCAAGGCAGAGCTTGCTGCCTTCGCCGCAGACACCAAGGAAGTGCTGTTCAACGCTACCTCTCCGCGCGAAGCGACCGCGGAGTTCGGGCTGCAACTGGCCAGCCGTGTTGCAGCCGCCGAACAGCAGCAGACCGCCACCGCAGCACGCGTTCAGAACGGCCTGCAGTCGCTGGCCGTGGCGGGCATGGGCGATGCCAATACGGCTGATGCCTCAACCGGCACAGCCAACACAGGCGTCTCTATGCCTACGATCTCCGGCTTTGGCGACAGCTCCGCCACTGAGTCGGTTGCCGTGACCGGGCAGATGGGCCAGACAAACGGACTGGCGAACTTCAACGAAGACGAGATCCGTAACCGCATTGAAGACGCCATGGCGCAGGCGCGCACACAGGGCGGCGGGCAGGGAGATCAGATCAATGCCGTGGTCAGCATGATTGGTGGCATGATGGCCGGCGGCGGTCCAGGCGGTGGTGGTGGCTTCGGTGGGCCCGGTGGCGGAGGCCCCGGCGGAGGCGGTGGCATGATGATCGCCGGGGGCGGTGGACGCGGCGGCTTCCGTAATATGAATCCCACCCAGCTGCACGGTTCCCTGTATTACCGCGGCGGAAACGGTGCTCTGGATGCCACCAGCTTCTCGCTGACCGGCAATGCGGTCAAACCCTCCTATTCCAATAACGCGTTTGGCCTTTCGCTTACCGGGTCGCCTTATATTCCGGGCTTGTTCAAACCAAGCACCAAGCAGTTCTTCTTCCTGAACGCCCAGGGCACACGGAACACGACACCGCAGAACCTGTACGGCACGGTTCCGACGATGGCCCAGCGGACAGGCGACTTCTCTGGCTATATGCCCAGCGGAGCGACGGCCGTCGTACCGATCTATGACCCGCAGACCGGATCGCAGTTCACCTGCAATGGACAGGCGAATGTCATCTGCGGCAACCGCATTACCTCGCAGGCAGCGGCGCTGCTGAATTACTACCCGGCGCCGAACCTGGCCACCACCAACTCCCGCGGCTTCAACTATCAGACTATCGCCACCTCGGAACAGAACCAGTGGACCCTGAACACGCGCTTCGTGCGGAACTTCGGCCAGGCCAGCGGTCCCTTTGGCGGACGCTTCGGCGGAGCGGGCGGACGGCAACAGGCCGGCACCGCAGCCAGCCGCCGGCAACAGCAGCAGGCGCTGCGGCAGAACATCAATGTCGGCTTCAACTACTCGAACTCCGACTCGACGACGCCCAACATCTTCTCTGCTTTGAATACCTCCGGCACCTCTACCGGCTATGGTCTGACGCTTGGCTACACCATCGGCAAGGGCAGGCTGAACAACAACGCCACGCTGACCTGGAACCGCAGCCATGCCTTTACCGCGAACCTGTACACCAACCAGTCAAACCCCGCGCTGGCGGCGGGCATTCAGGTGGGGACCTCTGCCATCCAGTCCAACCCGCTGTACTACGGCCTGCCCTCGCTCTCCATCACCAACTTCACCGGCTTCAGCAGCACCTCGCCCTCAGACAAAGTCAACCAGACCTTCTCCTTCTCTGACTTTGTGGGCTGGAACCACGGCAAGCACAACTTCCGTTTCGGCTTCGATATCCGCCGCGTTCATGCCGACTCCATCGGCGGCAACAATACTGTTGGTTCGTTCACCTTCAGCGGCTATGCGACCCAGGCTCCCGGAACCACCACCGGCGGCGCGGGCTTTGCCGACCTGCTGCTGGGGCTGCCGCAGCAGTCGAAGATCCAGGCCGGCCTCTACAAGAACTACCTCCGCGAGTGGGTCTACGACGGCTACGTACAGGATGACTATCGCCTGGCCAGCGGCCTGACGCTGAACTACGGCATCCGCTATGAGTACTTCGCGCCCTACGTGGAGAAGAACAACCACCTGGTGAACCTGGACCATAATGCTGACTTCAGTCAGGTCTCCGTGGTTCTGCCCGGAGCCTCAGGCCCCTACACCGGCAACTTTCCACGTTCTCTGGTCAATCCCTATCGCGGCATGTTCGCTCCGCGTTTCGGCCTGGCATGGCGTCCCAAGTTCGTGAAGCAGACCGTCGTCCGCGCGGGCTACGGCATGAACTACAACACGACCCAGTACGGCAGCTTCGCCAACTCGCTGTCGAACCAGCAACCCTTCGCCATTACGCAGACCAACGTAGCCAACCAGCAGGGTTGCGGCGTGCTGCAACTGGCCAACGCCTTCAACTGCTCCACCGCCGTTGTGCAGAACAACTTCGCCGTGAACCGCGATTACAGGCTGGCGCGCGTCAACATCTGGAACCTGGACATCCAGCACACCTTCGGCATGGGCATTGTGCTGAACGTGGGCTACAACGGCACCACCGCGGGCGACCTGGATATGCGCCGCGCTCCTAACCGCACGGCCACCGGGCTGACCACCAGCGGAGCGCAGGCTTTCACCTACGAAGACTCCTCCGGCTATTCCCGCTTCAACGCCCTCACCGTAAATGCGCGCAAGCGCATGCAGAAGGGCATCAGCCTGGGTGCGACCTACCAGTACGGTCACTCGATCGACAACGCCAGCTCCATCGGAGGCGGCTCCGCTACCATCGCGCAGAACGATCAGCGGCTTGACCTGGAAGAAGGCAACTCCAGCTTCGACGTTCGCCACAAGGTCACCGGCAACTATGTCTTTGAGTTCCCCTTCGGTCCTAATCGCGCCTTCCTGGCCAACGGCGGTGTGTGGTCGCACATTCTGAATAACTGGAACGTCTCCGGCAACTTTACCTTTGCCACCGGAACGTACTACACGCCGCAGTACTCCGGCACCACCGCGCAGACTTCCACCGGCGGCAACTACACGCTGCGCCCGGACCGTGACTTCTCGCAGTCCACTGCCGGACCCGGCACGCTGTCAAAGTGGTTCAACACCGAAGCGTTCTTCCGCGAGTCGAACCCGACGCACTTTGGCAACTCCTCGCGCAACTCCATCCGCGGCCCGGGCACCGTCAGCAATGACATGGCGCTGGCACGCAACTTCAGCTTTGGCGAAACGCGCGGACTCGAGACACGCTTCTCGGCAACCAACGTCTTCAATACCCTGCAGTACTCGGGCATCAACACCACGGTCAACTCACCCACCTTTGGCCAGGTCACAGGCGCGGCAAACATGCGGCGCATCACCTTCATGGCACGATACCGGTTCTAGTTAGATCGCGTGATAGCTGGATGATGGGAAAGGCATAGAGACGGGTATGACACTGAAGGCACAATCTGGCTTTACAAAGCGGGTAATCGCGCTCGCCCTGACGGCATGCTTCACCACGGCCACAATCGCGCAGGCGCCCTCCAACCAGAACCAGGTCTTCACGATCTCCGTCCGGTCAGAGATCGTGCTGACAAACGTCGTCGCACGGGACAAGAAGGGCAACGTCGTCAAAGACCTGAAGGCCAGCGACTTCGCCGTTCTTGAAAACGGCAAGCCGCAGAAGGTCTCCACCTTCGATTTCCAGAACGTTGACCTTGCGGCAGCACTGAAGGAGCAGTCCACTGTCTCCGGAGCCGCGCCCAGTATTGCCAAGATGCTGGAGCGCTCCATCGGAGAAGACAAGCAGTCTCTGCGCGATCATCGCCTGATCGTGCTCTTCTTCGACCTCTCGTCGATGCAGCAGTCTGACATTGATCGCGGTGTCGATTCGGCCAAGGACTACATCAATAAAAAGATGGCTCCCGCTGACCTGGTCTCGGTCGTTTCGCTTTCCACCTCGCTGCAACTGGTGCATGACTTCACCTCGGATAAGCAGTCTCTGCTGAACGCCGTGGGCAGCTTCAACGGTACCGAGGGCAACGGCTTTGCCAACGGAGGCAACGGTGACAGCGAAGGCACGGCCGATGACGCCTCCAGCTTCGTTGCCGATGACTCCGAATACAACGACCTGAACACCGACCGCTCGCTCTACGCCATCCTGCAGATCAGCAAGTCGCTTGAAAAGGTCGATCAGCGCAAGTCGCTGCTCTACTTCTCCGGCGGACTGACGCGCAACGGCATTGAGAACCAGGCCTCGCTGCGCGCCGCCACCAACGCCGCCACCAAGGCCAACATGAGCATCTACTCGGTGGACACGCGCGGCCTGCAGGCTCTGCCGCCCGTGGGCGATGCCTCCACCGGATCAACGCGCGGCACTTCGGCCTACAACGGAGCAGCGATGCAGTCGCGCCTTGATGCCAACTTCAGTTCGCAGGAGACACTGGCCTCGCTCTCGTCCGACACCGGCGGCAAAGCCTTCTTTGACTCCAACGACTTCGGCCCGGCTTTCCAGCAGATTCAACACGACACCGAGGCGTATTACATTCTTGGCTTCCGCTCCACTGATCAACGCCGCGACGGCAGCTTCCGCAAGCTGCAGGTGAAGATCAACCGCCCGGACATCAAGCTGGAGTATCGCCCCGGCTACTACGCCCCGGCAGACTTCCAGCACCAGAAGACCGAAGACCGCGAGATGGTGCTCAACGACCAGCTGCGCTCGGATGCTCCAGCGGTCGATGTCGCACTATACCTGCAGTCCTTCTACTTCCGCGAGAGTGATAACCGCTTCTTCGTTCCGGTCTCACTCATCGTGCCCGGATCGCAGATTCCTTTTACCCAGGTAAAGGACCAGTCCAAAGCAAGCATCGACATCATTGGCAATGTGAAGAACGCGCAGCAGATCGTGGTCGGCTCCGCACGCGAGACCGTCAAGCTGCAACTGGACGCCAATCAGCAGGTGCAGCGCAAGAACATCCAGTACTCCACCGGCTTCAGCCTTGCCCCTGGACGCTATCACCTGAAGTTTGTGGTGCGCGAAAACCAGAGCGGCAACATGGGTTCCTTCGAGACCGACATCAACGTGCCCGACCTGAAAAAGGTTCCGCTGAAGGTCTCCTCGGTCCTGCTCGCCAACCAGCGCACGCCGAACAACGACCGCCGGAACCAGAGCCTGCTTGTTCGCGATGGCCAGCAGTATGTGCCGAACATCCCACATGTCTTCCGCCAGGACCAGCATCTCTACTTCCTGTACGAGGTCTATGACCCGGCCAAGCCGGCCGGCAGCCAGCCGGCAACTGCTCCCGCACCCTCTCCCGGCATGAAGCGCCGGCCCGATCCCGCGGCCCATGTGCTCACTTCCATTGAGTTTCTGAACGCCGCCGGAAGCAAGGTCTTTGAGACGCCGCTGGTGGAAGCCAACGCCGTCAATATTCCTGACCGCAACGCCGTCGGCTTCCAGTTCGATGTGCCTCTCAGCCAGCTTGCCCCGGGCAGCTACATCTGCCAGATCAATGTGATTGACGACGCGGGCGGAACCTTCACCTTCCCCCGCACGGCCATGATGATCACCGCTCCACCCGCCGCGGCTCCGGCTGCAGCGCCGGCAACATCTACGGCAAAGCCAGGGCAATAACCAGCTTGTTATTCCGGAGGGAAACGGGGCCTAAAGGCCATCGTGGATGCTCCCTCCGTTTGCTCCTTACTGCATCGGCTTTTCGCGAATCACCATCCACAGCACCTTGAAGCGGTCGCGCACCATGCCGAAGTCATGTGCGTAAAAGGTCTCGCTGGCCGGCATCAGGATCTCGCCGCCGTCGGTCAGTGCCTTCCACACCTGGTCGAACTGTTCCTTGGTGTCGACCGCATAGCTCAGGTACGAGCTGCGCACCGGCTCATAGTTCGGCACATCGCTGCCCATGATCTGCGTGCCCGCAATCGCCAGGTTCGCATACATCACACCCTTCGGGTCGACAGGAATGTTGACTGGCTCCGGCGACTGGTCAAAGGTCATCTTGAAGAGAATCTTCGCGCCAAGGTGCTTCTCATAGTAGGCAAACGCCTCACCACAGTTACCGCCAAAGTTCAGATACGCATTCAGCTTCATCGTCGTTATGCTCCATGGCAGCAGGCGGCTGCCTTCGGTTTGTCTTCATACTCGTCGTGCCGCTTCGGAAAACTCATGGTCGAGCTCCTTCTTGACTGCGATATGTTGATATCAACATAATAGAGACAGTGTCAACCTCCACATCTGCTCCGGTTCCCTTCCAAACGACGATTCACGTCCGCGACACCTGCCTGTGCCTGCACGTCCAGCGCGCCGCCCGCGCCCTGGCTCGACGGTTCGATATCGCACTCAAGCCCGCCGGGCTGACCAATGGCCAGTTCTCCCTGCTGATGTCGCTGAACCGGCCCAAACCCGCTTCAATGGCCTCCGTCGCCGAGCTTCTGGCCATGGATCGCACCACGTTGACGGCCGCGCTGAAGCCCCTGGAGCGGCGCGGCCTGGTCAGCTCTGCGACCAACCCCAGCGACCGCCGGTCGCGCCTGCTGACGCTGACCGCCGAAGGCCATGCCGCACTGCAGAAGGCATTGCCGATCTGGACCCGGCACCATGAGGAAATAGAAAAAAAGCTTGCGTCTCCCAAAGCTCTGCGCGCCGCGTTGGCCGTGCTTTCTGATCCGGGAGAGTAGCGGGAAGGCGCCGGTAAAGATTTTCATTTCCGTGATTGACGCGCCCATCTTCACGCGCAATAATCGCAGCCACACCGAAGGAGGTGCGCCCATGCGCGTACACTCTGTTTCCCTACTTTTGACGCTGTGCCTCGCCACCCCCTGCGTGGCCACCGCCCAGTTAACCACCGGTCGTGTCGCCACCGACGTGCGGCAGCATGAGACCGATGAATGGCGCCAGATTTCCATGCATCTGCCGGACCCGAAGTCCTCCACCAACGAGAAGCTGGAGCTTTCCGCCGACATCCTGCGCGCTCGCCGCTATCCCCTGGATGCCATGGACTACTACCGCTACTCTCTGCAGCGTGGCGGCGACCGGGCGCGGCTGTTGAACAAGATCGGCCTGGTGCAACTGGAGATCAATGACAACCGCGGAGCCCGCCAGAGCTTCGTACTGGCCACCAAAATCAACAAGAAGTACGCCGAGGCATGGAACAACCTGGGCACAGTGGACTATCTGGACCAGAGCTTCGGAAGCTCGATCGGTGAATACAAAAAGGCCATCAAGCTCGACAAGAAGTCGGCCGTCTTTCATGCCAACCTTGCCGCCTCTTACTTCAGCCGCAAAGACATGGAGTCGGCACAAAAGGAGTTTCAGATTGCTCTGAAGCTCGATCCCCACATGTACGAACATCGCGGATCGGGCGGCGTGGCGACGCATGTTATCTCCGCCGCTGACCGCGCGCGTTTCTGCTTTGAGCTGGCGCGCGTCTATGCGCGCAACGGCGATAAGCCGACCATGTACCGCTACCTGGCCAAGGCAGCCGAAAACGGTCTGGATGTAAGCACCGCCGTACAGACCGATGAGGTCTTCCGGAAGTATCTGCAGGAACCGCAACTGGCTCTTCTGGTGCGCGATACACGCGCTTTCCTGGCCGCGATTGCCACTCCTGAACCAGTTTCGACCGCTGATGCGGCGACTCCGCCACCTCTGCCGGCCAACTAATCTTTATACGGGCAGTGCCTGCAGCCGTTGTTACAACAGTAGCCACGGCGCAGCAGGTACTGTGCCGTAAAGACCATCAGGCCATCCTCAAAGTAGGTATCGCCTGACTGAAGATTTTCTGCCGGAAGTGGCTCTTTTTCATCCATCACGTTAGAACAACCCCACATTCTGGATCGGCGCTTGCTGTGCTGGCATTGCGGGTTGCGGGTCAGGCTCCCGCGTGTTCTCGCAAATCCCATTGCGATAGCGCACCACGTTGCGCGGCATGGCTGCGATCCGCTCCCCCGGCATGACCACCCCCACGAGATTCATTGGATCCGCAGCAGCGACAACGATCTCACGATCATCCATCGCGCGGCTCTTCATCTGCCGCAGAGAGTCGACCGCTTCCGCCAGCGCGAACTGCTCCCCGCCCACACCAATCACAAACCGTCCGCCGCGAATCTCACCCCGAGCTTCCATCCGCCGCAGCATGCCGACAAGGTCGCGCCACCTGGGCGCATTGCTCTCCCGCGCCAGCAGCTCGCGGAAGAGCACACCATAACGGTTCAGCAGCATGCGCGCGGCGGATTCATGCGCTGCGTCAATGCGCCGCGCGCGTTCGATGGCCGTCTCCGGAACCATCGGTGCATCTTCGGTCAGCAGGCTCCACCGGCCGGCGTGCGAACGGACACCGCGGCGTCCCGCATCCATCACCGCGGGCTTCTTCTTCGGGTCCATCATCACGCGCAACTGGTCCCATCCATCCGCAGAAGCAAGGCCTGCCGTGGCCAGCTCCCACAGGACCATCTGCGTCTGCTGTTTGCTGAGCAGAAGCACGCGCTGGATGTCGGCGGCAAAGCAGGCGCCACGCTCACGCAACAGGTTACGCACGCGGTTGGCTTCATCGCTCAGCGCAACGGCAAGCTTCGTCTCATCCACCTGCTTCTGTTCGAGCGCCCAGCCCAGCCAGTCGGCGGTCTCACGTAGATAGAACGTGATGGGTGCCATATTGGTTGGGATGACACGGCGGGGCGCCGAACCATCGCCCCATGCCGGATGCGGCGAGACGCGGCCCCAGCCGATAACGCCGGACAGGCACAGATGATCGAGCCAGCGCGGATCGTAGTTCGCGAGGCGCGATGGAAGAATAGCGCGCTCCCACTCGATGGCGGGAGCCTCAAAGCCTTCCAGTTGTTCCAGAGCCGTCAGCAACCCCTCTTCGCCCGTCAGCTTTGTGCCCGCAAGATGCTGCCACTCCAGCAGCCAGCGCATGTAGACGGCCTGCGAAACCGGTTCGATTGCGCGCCGCAGCGATCCCACGGTGCGGCGGTGAATGCGCTGCAGCAGACGGCGCTCGCACCACTCGATCTCTGTGTCGCTCTGCGCTGCGCGTCCGCCTTCAAAGACACCGCGCAGAATCACGCCCTGCGATTCCATCAGGACCATCTGCGTGAAGATGTCGTTTGCATCGAGGCCGAAGGTTTCTGCGATGCTGCGTGAAGTGGCGGGGCCGAGGAGCTGCATCCAGCCTTGAAGCAGTGGCTTCAACGCCTCTTCTTTACTTGCTGCTGCCTGTTCCTTGTTTGTTGTTCCGTCACCCCACAGAGCTTCCACCAACGGCAAGCGCTCCGCTGCCACCCAGCACTCACGTCCCGCAAGCCGAAGCTGCTTTACCCGCTCCTGCACGGCCAGCGACTCAAAGAATGCAGGCCAGTGCCGCGCATCCCACTGGAGCATCCTCTCCACCGGCAACGCAACCAGCTGGAACAAAAGATCGTGCAACTCATGCGCATCGCGCACATCGGGCCAGCACTCCTTGCGCACCTCGGCAATCGCCAGTGGATCGAGCTTACCTTCCTCCGCCAGCACAGCGTCCGGAATGCCGCGACGCAGCGAAACCGCACGCGCGCGGCGCTCTTCCAGGCCAGCTTCATCAAGGAAGGCATACGGCATGGCATTGATCAGCTCATGCGCGAACTGCGACGGCGCCGGCGTATCCACAGCAAGGCATTGAATCGTACCGTCGGCAATGCCGCGCAGCACATCGATCAAGCCATCCAGGTCCATCGCCTCGTGCAGCACATCCTGCATCACCTCGCCTACCAGGGGATGATCCGGAATCTGGATGTCGCCTTCAATGTTTTCAAAGCACGCCGCCGCCTGCGGAAAGACGCTGGCCAGCAGGTCTTCCGAACGCGTGCGCTGAATCTGCGGAGCCACACGCTTGCCCTTCACAAACCGCAGCAGTTGCAACGAGCGGCCTGCGGCCCAGCGCCAGCGCGCTTTGAAAATAGGCGACGCCAGCGACGCCTGCTCCAGCAGTTCCTTCGCAGTTTCGACCGTCAGAAAGTGGAAGACATCGGCAAGCGGAAAGCTGTGCTGCTCCGCCAGGCAGATGTTGATGCCATTGTCGGTCGCCGCAGCCTGCAGCTCAAAGTTGAAGCCACGGCAGAAACGCTTCCGCAGAGCCAGTCCCCACGCTTTGTTCACGCGGCCGCCAAACGGAGCATGCAGAATCAACTGCATCCCGCCGCCTTCATCAAAAAAGCGCTCAGCGATGATGGTTTGCCGCGTGGGCACAGCGCCCAGCACGGCCTTGCCCTCCACCATGTAGGTCACCAGTTGCCGCGCTCCGCTCTCGCAAACGCCACACTCTTCCGCAAGCCACGCGGCTGCATCCATGGCCTGCACATGGGTCATCAGCGACGGACCCGGCAACACATCCGGAACGCGATCGGCAATCTCCTCGCGCAGGCGGCCAACGCCCTCGCTCAGCACCTCGGTGCGCTGCGGAGCTTCACCCTCCCAGAAAGGCATTGTGGGCGGAGCGCCCTGCGCGTCCTCCACCAGAACGCGACCCTCCGCCTCCACGCGCAGCACGCGCCAGCTGGTATTGCCCAGCAGCACCACGTCGCCCGGGCCGGAGTCCACCGCGAAGTGTTCGTCCAGCGTCGCAATCTGCACATTCTCCGGCTGCAGCATGACCGCATAACTCGCCACATCGGGAATCGCTCCTCCATTGCCGATGGCCGTCATCCGCGCGCCACGGCGGGCATGCAACTCACCGCGGACGCCATCGCGCATCAGGTACGCGCCATAGCGTCCGCGCGAGGACTCGATTCCCTGGTGCAATAGCGCCACTAATTCGTCAAAGGTCTCGCGAGAGAGATCGCGATACGGCCACGCGCGCTTGAAGACGGCGAACAGGTCGTCCTCACGCCACGGCTCCGCGCCCACGGCGGCAACAATCTGCTGCATCAGTACATCGCGCGGCGCAGGAGGAATCTCCAGTTTGTCCAGATCGCCCGCACGCATTGCGCGGATCAGGGCGGCCTGCTCCATCAGGTCATCGCGCGTGGTGGCGAAGAAGCGGCCCTTGGGAATAGCTCCTCGCCAGTGTCCCGCGCGGCCTACGCGCTGCATCGCTACGGCTACGGCGCGCGTGGTGGCAATCTGGCACACCAGATCCACATCGCCAATGTCGATACCAAGCTCCAGCGATGCGGTAGCGATCAGGATCTTGATCTCACCCGCCTTCAACTTCTGTTCGGCATCGAGACGCAGCGCCCGCGAGAGTGAGCCGTGATGCGCCGCAACATGCTCCGCGCCCAGCCGCTCGGCAAGATTGAAGGCAAGCCTCTCCACCAGCCGCCGCGTGTTCACAAAAACCAGCGTCGAGCGATGCGAATCCGTAAATGCAGCCAGCTTGTCGTAGATCTCGTCCCACATGCGGTTCGACGTGACCGAGCCCAGCTCCTCGCTCGGCACCTCGATGGCAAGATCGAGCTGCCTGCGTTGACCTACCTGCACAATGGTCGTTTTGCCCGCTTCGCCCGCAAGAAAATTCCCTACCAGCTCAATCGGGTTCTGCGTTGCGCTCAGGCCAATGCGCTGCGGAGCTTCGGCCAACCCCGTCAGCATGCCGCCTGCACACAGCTTGTTCTCGCCGCGCACCAGAGCGTCGAGGCGCTCCAGCGTCAGGGCAAGATGCGCCCCGCGCTTGTCATCAGCGACGGCATGAATTTCATCCACAATCACCGTGCGCACGCGGCGCAGGTTTTCGCGCGCCTTCGATGCGGTCAGCATCATGTACAAGCTCTCCGGCGTGGTGACCAGAATATGCGGAGGGCGCTTCAGCATTGCCGCACGGTCCTTCTGCAGCGTGTCACCGGTACGCACACCGGTCCGGATCTCCGGGCACAGATAACCGCGCTCTAGCGCCAGAGCCTGAATCTCGCGCAGCGGGCCGTCCAGGTTCTTCTGCACATCGTTCGACAGCGCCTTCAACGGCGAAACGTACACCACCTGCGTGTATGGCTCCAACCGGCCCTCGATCGCCTGCCGCAGCAGCGCATCAATACAGACCAGGAAGGCCGACAGCGTCTTACCCGAACCGGTCGGTGCGGAGATCAACACCGGCCCGCCCTTCGCAATCTGCGGCCAGCCGGCGATCTGCGGTTCGGTGGGTGATCCAAACTTGCGCAGGAACCACTCGCGCACCACTGGATGCGCCCACTCCATCGCCGGGTCAGTGAAGGTATCCTCGGGCATCAGGGTCGCGGTGGCCATGCGTCATTCTACCCCTGTTCTTCGCGGTTTGTTCGCCTCCAGAGACAAGCCCGTTATTCTAAAGAGGATGAATGCTACCGAACGCGCCTCCCGCATTAAGCTTCTTGTCTTCGACGTCGACGGAGTTCTCACCGACGGCACCCTCTGGTTCATCCCCACCGGTAAGGATGCCAATGGCCAACCCATCGCCGTGGAGACCAAGGGCTTTGCCGCGCATGACGGCCTTGGCATGGCCATTGCCCGCACCGCCGGACTGAAGCTGGCCATCGTCACTAAGCGCCAGTCTGACACCGTAGCCGTGCGCATGCGCGACCTGAAGCTGGACTACGTCTACCAGGGCCAGCACTACAAGATGCGCGCCGTGCAGGAGATCTGCGCCAAGGAAGGCATCACGCTCGACGAAGTAGCCTACGTCGGCGACGACATCATTGACCTGCCCGTGATGAACCACGTCGGCCTGGCCATCGCCGTGGCCAATGCGCGCCCACAGGTCAAGCAGATGGCCCACTGGACCACGCCCTGCCTCCCCGGCTACGGCGCCGGCCGCGACGCCATCGAGTTCATCCTGGAAGCCCAGGGCAAGCTCGCACCTGCGATGACCGCGTATCTGGATGAATCGAACGAAGGCAAGCTCTCTGACATTGGACAGGGGGGCATGTAGTTGCAACACGATTTCGAACTTTAGTGTTTCAACCGTTAGCGACTGGATCCTTTTGTATATACGTGCCAGGTGATGTCTGCGCTGTAAACGGCGGAAAGGACAAAGCTCCACGGATGAGTTCTCAGACTGCTGAGGTAGTGAAAACAAGATCTCCGTACTACGTGGCCTTGGATGGATTACGGGCGATCGCCGTCATCCTTGTCTTCTTCCAGCATTACGGGGCGGGACGAAATTATCTTTTCGGCTGGGGGTGGACTGGAGTGGATATTTTCTTCGTCCTCTCCGGTTTCCTTATCACCGGTATTTTGTTTGACAGCCGGCACAAGGAACATCGTTACCGTAACTTCTACATCCGCAGAACACTTCGAATTTTCCCGCTCTATTACTTGATCTGGTGCGCCGTTCTGCTGCTTACGCCACTGGTCCACTGCCAATGGAACTGGCGCTGGGCGCTCTGGCCGTCGTACCTGGGAAATTATGCGCGGTTTCTCTTTCTGCACACACCAGGAGATCCTTACCGCTTCGATAAGCTCGCCTTCGGACCGTCGGCAAATGCGTGGCTTGGTTACAACGCACATCTCTACATCGGTCACTTCTGGTCGCTATGTGTCGAGGAACAGTTTTATCTCATCTGGCCATTCGTCGTGTTCCGGATTCGACGCAGAGAGACCTTAATGAAAGTCTGCCTGGCAGTCCTTCTGCTAAGCCCGATCTTCCGTAGTCTGCTTACCTGGCTCCTGCCTCCCGACTTGCTGCAGATGGAGATTCTCTATCGGGGACTACTGACTCGTCTGGATGCACTTCTGCTTGGCGGGCTGATCGCTTTAGCACTTCGCGGTAAAGAGAAAAACCTCGTTGACAGAGTCCGGCGGCCTCTCCTTTTTCTTTCGGCAGGACTCATCACTGGCCTTTCCTGGGTCGCGGTAAAAGTAATGGGGAAACCTTACAACGGTTCAGCCACGGATTGGGTCAGCATCTTTGGGTATAGCTTCATCGATCTTCTTGCAGCCGGACTGATTCTTGAGTGCATTCACTCAGGGAGCCTTCTCGGTAAGGTCTTAAGCTGGAAACCTCTGCGTGCGCTCGGGATCATCAGCTACGGCTTCTACATCTACCACGACCTGCTGCATGATTTTTTTGCTGATTTTGCCCACCGCCTGTTTCCGTCCTACAGCTATTCCATGACGATGCTTACCGCGTTTACCGGTACCCTATGCATCGCCACCATCAGTTACCTCGGATTTGAGAGACCGCTGCTCAAGCTAAAAGACCGCTTTACAGAAGGCGCACACACAGCCCCAATGGGTCAAGGGGATGGGTCGCTCAAAAGCTGATCCCGCAATATTCAAGTATCCAACCAGCTTCATAATGGCAGCGGCCAGCGCTTGCGAAAGACGTGGAAGACCGCGTGGATGGCAAGCGCGACCGCACCGCCGACCGTGGTTGCCAGGATACGGTTCAGCAGAACGGCCTGCTCCGGCAAGTGATTGAAGGCCAGGATGAATGCAATGTAGCCCGTAATAGCTACCGAGAAGATACCGTAGTTCACATTCATGAACACATAGCAGGCCCACAGGTAGGCGAGCACCAGGGCAGCCAATATCCATGGGTTGGGCCGCAACAGGGTGGCAATGACCGTGGCCACGCCCGCGCCGAGATAGGTTCCCAACAGCCGCAGGATGGTGCGCTCCGTGGTGAGGTAGAACTCCGGTTTGATGACCAGTACCGCCGTCATCGCGATCCAATATCCATTGGCGAACGGCCACCACACCCGGTAGAGCAGCATGGTGATGCAGGCCGTCACCGCCAGTCGCACGGCAAAGTGAAAGTGAACGCTGGTCGGCGTCAACTGCTCCAGAAGATACCGCGTGCGGAACTTCGCCGGATCGAAGTGCGGGTCTGTCAGGTTGGCGCGAATGCGCGGCACAAATCGCCAGAAGAAGAGGATCGCGACAAACTGCAGAATGGCGCCCATCAGCGTAGCCACGCCACGCAGCGCTGCCTGGGGAAAGGTCCCCAGCAGGCGGCCATGGGTATCCGGCGCCGCGGACGAAATAATGAGATACACGCAGCACTGCGCGCCCACCCACGACGCCGCCGTTCCCTGCGACTGCGTCAAGCCATAGAGGAATGCCCACACCACGCACACCAACGTCAGCGCCGCGGTATTCACGGCGAAGAATGCCCCAAGAAAGGTGGAGATAGTGATCCCCACCGCAGCGGCCAGCATCGGTCCATAGCGATAAAAGATCGGCGCCTGAAACGATCCGAAGCCCACGCACATGGCCCCGCCAACGGCCATCGCCGCCCAGCTTGGCTGGTCCAGCAGAATACCTGCCGCCATCACCAGCAGCATGGCAGGCAGGCAGATCAATGCATGCAGGGGCTCAGCTTCTTTCCACTCAAAGTGCGCCAGCCGGATGACTTCTTCGTTCGCCACAGCCTTTGATTGTATGTGGAGCTAAATCACCTGGTTGTCTGCCCGGGGCAGGGTGGTATCTTTCGCAGCACGTGACCACAGCAAACGGAAGTCCGTAACGTTGTGCAGTGCAAAGTTGCTCTGTTGCGGCGCGGTAACGGCAAAAAAGTCCGCGCGGTTCACATCTTCCAGCCAGAAGGCCGGACGCGGGTCCGCCGTCTGCGGAGCAATCTCAACATGCGACATCTCCAGGTTTTTCAGATGGCGGATGAAGAACCCGTGAGAGGGCGTAGGGCCAAACTGCAGCAGCTCCGGATACGCATCTTCCTTCTCCGGAACCTTGATGGTGCGCCAGTCCGGCATGGGCTCATACTTTTCGCCCCAGTGGACACGCATACGCTTCGGCAGTCCCTCGTGCGCGAAGTAGCAGTTCGAGATCTTCACATCTTCAATCATGTTGTCCGGCACACCGGAGAAGATGGAAGACGTTGCCGCCGCCGAGTTGTAGCTGACAAGATTTGAAATTACTATCCGCCGCAGTGTGCCCTTGCGCATCGTCTCCTTCGGCCCGCGGTTGCGGCGATTCAGCCGCAAAAACAGGGGAGCGTCCACAATATCGCGCATTGTGTTGCCGGTAATGGCCACGTCCTCAAGAAACGCTCCGTCGCTGGTCTCAAGCGAGATGCCTTTGCAGCCCTCGATCACATTGCCCGTGATGGTAAGGTTGCGGAAGCCGCCGTTCGACTCGGTTCCGCACTTGATACGGCCCTGCTGCGTCACATTCGTGTCGGTCACGCTGTCGGAGTAGCGCTTCCACGTGCCGTCAATCACGCTGCCCAGAACATAGCATCCGGTCACATAGTTGTTAGCGATGGTCACATTGTCCGTTGGGCGCGCATAACCCAGCGCATAACTCGACTTCGGACAGATGGCATCGTCCCACGGCGAGTTCACCGTGCAGTTCGACACGCGCACGTTGCGGCAGCAGTCAATGTCAAAACCATCACGATCGGTGTCCACCAGCAGGTTATCGAGCGTCAGATTATCCACGCCTGTAGCCAGCACCGCAAAGTGGCCGCCTTTCAGCAGTTTGAAGTCACGCAACAGAACGTTGCGGCAGTTGCGCAGGCCAAACGTCTTGTTGCCCACGCCCTCCTGCTCAGCGCGGAAGGGCGTATAGCCGCCGCGGACCTCGCGTGCAATGCCATGCGAGAGCCCCTTGCCAAAGATCAGCCCCGGCCCGGTTACCGCAAAGTCATGTTCGTTCTCCGCATAGAACAACGAGTTCTTCCAATGCCCGTGTCCAAAGTCCTGGTAGGGCGACCAGGGTTCCGCCGGTCCAGCCGCGTCATACACACCGCCCATGTAGCCCGTCGTCTCGCCCACCTTCGGCGAATCTGCCGCCTGAATCGTGCAGCCTTGCGACAGGTACAGATCCACCTTTGACTTCAGCCGGATGGTGAAGCACAGGTACGTGCCTGCCGGAAAGACCAGCGTTCCGCCGCCCGCCTTCGCCACTTCTTCAATAGCGCGATTGATGGCTGGTGTATCCACCGTCTTGCCATCGCCGGTGGCGCCGAAGCTGCGCACGTTATAAATGGCCGGGGCATTCTGTGTTTCGGTTTGGGCTTCCGCCATCGACACATGGCCGACAGCTCCGGCAAGGGCAAGCGGAGAGAGCTTTAAAAGATCGCGGCGTTGCATGATGCGAACCAGCATAGCAGCCGGAAACGAAACGTTTCATCTCCTGTATTTCCTGGAGGACTATACTGAAGACATTCGGGTTGCATCCCCTGGAATCGATGGGGGAGTAGCACTGGAGAGAATATGAGTCTGACCGGATTCCGGGATGCCGTCGCGCGTCCTTTGGGCGCGGCCACAGCCGTTACGCCCACGAGCCTGCTGGCGCAAAAGCGCGCGCAGGCGCCTATCACCGCACTCACAGCCTACGACTATCCCACGGCCCGTCTTGCCGACGAAGCCGGTATCGACCTGCTGCTTGTAGGCGACTCGCTGGCCATGGCCGTGCTTGGACACGAGGACACGCTCTCCGTGACCATGGAGGAGATGCTGCACCATGCCCGCGCCGTGCGCCGCGCCACGCAGCGTGCCCTTCTGGTGGTTGACCTGCCCTACGGCAGCTACCAGGTCAGTGTGGAAGACACCGTGCGCAACAGTCTGCGGATGGTGAAAGAAGCCGGCGCCAACGCCGTCAAGCTGGAAGGCGGAGCCTCCATGGCCAGCCGGGTGCAGGCGCTTACCGCAGCCGAGATTCCCGTTGTCGCACATATTGGCCTTACACCGCAGGCCATCAATCGCATGGGGGGCTACCGCGTGCAGGGACGTAGCGACACCGCAGCAGCCGCGCTGATTGAAGATGCCCTCGCACTGGAAGCCGCCGGAGCCATCGCGATCGTCCTCGAAGGCATTCCGCGAGAGCTCGCCCGCCGCATCACACGCGAGGTCCGCGTACCCACCATCGGCATCGGCGCCGGCCCTGAATGCGATGGGCAGATCCTCGTCTGGCACGACCTGTTCAACATGAGCTTCCGCACGCCGGCAAAGTTCGTCCGTCCCTTTGCAGACGCTGCGGCGCTCATGCGGCAGGCGCTTGAGGAATATCGCCACGCCGTCAGCGACCGCAGCTTTCCGTCGGACGCCGAGAGCTATCACCTGCCCGCCAACGTCCATCTGCCAGAACCAGCCGAGCCCGAGCTCGCAACCTGTAGCGACTAAAACATGCAGACCATTCCCACCATCCGCGAGATGCAGGCCATCGTGCGCGCCGCAAAGACCTCGTCCACGACCATTGGCCTGGTGCCCACCATGGGCGCTCTGCACGAAGGCCATCTTTCTCTCGTCCGCACGGCACGCGCCCATTGCAGCCATGTCATTGCCACCATCTTCGTCAACCCGCTGCAGTTCGGCCCGAACGAAGATCTCGCCAAATACCCCCGCACCTTCGAACGCGATACCGAATTGCTGATGCAGGAAGGCGTCGACTATCTCTTCGCCCCGAGCGCGGAGGAGATGTATCCGCAGGGAGCGCAGACGCTGGTCGATGTGCCTGAGCTTGGCAACCGTCTCGACGGAGCTTCGCGCCCCGGACACTTCCGCGGCGTAGCCACCGTCGTCAGCAAGCTCTTGCACATCACGCAGCCCGACCTCGCCTTCTTCGGACAGAAAGACGCCGCGCAGGTCGCCGTGCTTCGCCGCATGGTGCGCGACCTGAACTTTCCGCTGGAGATGGTCGTCTGCCCTACCGTGCGTGAGGCCGACGGCTTGGCCATGAGCTCGCGCAACCGCTACCTCAGCAACGAAGAGCGCGTACAGGCGCTTGCATTGTCACGTACGCTACAGACTGCAAAGACGCTCGCACAACAGGCTGCGGCAACACCCGCGACGTTGCGCGAAGCAATGCTGCACACGCTCACCTCCACCGACGGCGTGCGCGTGGACTACGCTGCCGTTGTCGACCCTGAAACACTGCTCGATGCCGATGACCTGTCGCGCGAAACACTGCTCGCCGTCGCTGCATGGGTCGGCACGACGCGGCTGATCGACAACCTGCTTCTTCCCGCACGCGAGGTGCAGCCATGAAGGTCCTTCTTGGAGTCTGCGGCGGCATTGCCGCCTACAAAGCTGCCGAGCTGCTGCGCGAGCTACAGCGGCAGGGAGCGGAGGTGCAGGTCGTCCTCACGCAAGGAGCGGAGAAGTTCATTACGCCGCTCACCTTCGCCGCGCTCAGCGGACGCCAGGTGCTGACCTCGTTATGGAATCCCGCCGTCAGCGACAGCGCTTCGGCAGAAATGCCACAGCCCTTCGGCATCGAACACATCGACATCGCACAGTGGGCGGACGTGCTGGTCATTGCTCCCGCAACCGCTCACATGCTGGCGAAGCTGGCGCACGGCATGGCCGACGACCTGCTTTCGACTATCGCGCTGGCCACCACGGCTCCCATCGTCGTCGCTCCCGCCATGAACGTGAACATGTGGCATAACGCGGCAACACAGGCCAATCTCAAAACACTGCGCAGCCGTGGCGTGCACCTTGTGGAACCTGCCAGCGGCGAGCTGGCCTGCGGCATGGTGGGCGAAGGCCGGCTTGCAGAGATCGGCGAAATTGCCTCCGCAATATTGCACGCAGCCAATCCGATTCGCGACCTCGCCGGCGAACGCATTCTCATCACCGCAGGCGGCACACGCGAGGCCGTTGACCCGGTGCGTTATCTCGGAAATCGCTCCAGCGGCAAGATGGGCATTGCGTTGGCAGAGGCAGCCCTCGCACGTGGAGCTGAGGTCACTCTCATCACCACAACGGGCCGCGTCTCGTCACTTCGTTGTAAACAGATCCAGGTGGAATCCGCGGAACAGATGCGTACGGCCGTGCTCCATCATCTGCCGCAGGCCACAACACTCATCATGGCCGCCGCCGTCGCGGACTACCGCGTGGCTACGCCCTCGGAACAAAAGATTAAGAAGTCCAGCGAGCACCTGACGCTGGAACTCGAACGCACGCCCGACATCCTGTCTGAAGCTGCCCGGCTACGTCTTCCAGGTACGCTGATCATCGGCTTCGCTGCGGAAACCAGGCACGTCTCCGAAGAAGGCCGCCGCAAGCTGCGTGAGAAGGACGTCGATGCCATTGTCGCGAACGATGTTTCAGGAACCGAATCCGGCATTGGCGCTGACCTGAACGGCGGCACCATGCTCTTCGCAGACCGAGAGGTAACACTACCGCTCTCCACCAAGCGCAAGATGGCGGAGAGCATTCTGCATGAACTCGCCACGCTGCGTGTGGATCGGCTGCAACGCATCTCGTAGACACGCTGCAGCCCGTACCAGTTACCAGGTCTTCTCCCACACCTCAACCACCGGATACCGGTTGACCGCAGACGGCTGGTAGTTGGACCGCGTGATCCACCAGTCCAGGCGAGCCTGCGAATCTGCCGCGAACTTAGCATCCGAGGCCACCTTCTGCTGGAACTCGGCCAGCATCTGCGGATTTTCGGCAGCCACCTTGTTGGCAATCGGAACAGTCAGGTAGGCCGCGGCTCCAATGCGTCCCATCGTCTGGAAGATGGATCCGGCAAAGCCAATGCGCACCAGCGCATCCGGCGCTGCAGGATGCAGAAGCGCCATAATCAAACGCGCCCGCTGCTGCTTCATCGGCACGTACCATGAGCCCGCCGGGATATGCACCTTCTCCTTCACCGGCTTCATGGTGTAGTCCACCATCATGCCGCCCTCCATCGCCGCGGTGGAGTACTTCACGTCGCTGAAGCGCCAGGTGTCGAACTCCTGGTCCATGTCCTTCGTCGTCTTCTCCATCACCACGCCATGCAGCTTCAGTTCGTCGGCAATCTCCTTCCATGCGGCAGGAATCAGCCAGCCAAGCGGCTCCTGTGCCTCGGCCGTGGTATCCACGCCGTCATGCATGGCAACTTCCACGTCGTCCTTCTCGGCGGTGTAGCGGATCACCGGTGTCCCGGTAATCTCCGAGTTGAAGGTCGCCGTCTTCAGCGAGTGATACACCAGCGGATGCGACCCCGCCGCCGTCTTACCAGCCAGGTACACCGGCGGAGCATTGCGGTCCCCGGCCATTGCGGCATACTTCTCATCCGCGGCTTTGATCGATGCCTTGAGCGCCGTGGGGTTCTCGGTCACAATGTCGATCGAATCCACCATAATGTCGAAGTCCGCCCACGCACGCGTCTTCGCATCCTTCAGGCTGTGCGTCTCCACCAGCAGCGCCGGACGATTCAATGCAGCGGCATACAGGTGTGAGTAACGCGGAGAGAAGACTTCCACAAAGAAGTCGCGCTTGCCATCGGGCGAGCGGCGCAGGGCTCCATACGGCGACACCATGTGACCGCCCGCCTCCATGCGCTTGTTCAGTTCAGGAATATAGCTGTTATTTACCCAGTCGCGCGTCGGCTCGCCCATTTCACCGTGGTGCGCCATATCCCAGGTCACGTCGTACTGATAGTCCGCACCATCGGTCACATGGTTGTCGAACATGAAGTCCGGCATCCATGCGTGGTACAGCGAAAGCCATCCCTTCATCTCCGGAGTCACCGCCTTCACATAATCGCGATTCAGGTTCAGCAACTGCGCATTCGGACGGGTGCCGGTAATCTGAGGACCATTCTGGTTCGCACGGTTGAAGCTGCCGCGATACTCATGGCCATCGACGTTGAAGACCGGAATCACCACAAAGATCGCCTTCTTCAGCCATGCCGCCTGGTGTTCGCGCTTCGTAATTACCATGTCGCGCACCAGCATCAGCGCGGTGTCCTTGCCTTCAATCTCACCGGAGTGAATGCCGCTCTGAATCAGGATGACCGCCTTACCTGTCTTTGCCGCGGCAGCAGGGGTAAACGCCTTGTCCGACGAGACAATCGCCGCATACATCGGGCGACCCTCAGCCGTGGTGCCAAACTGCACCACCTTCACATACGGTGAACTCTTCTCAAACTTCCGCAACATGGCAATCGTCTCGGCATAGAGGCCGGTCTGCCGCCAGTCGGTCTTTTCACCGGTGGTCAGCCAGTCGGCCGAGGCTGCCTTGGTGCTGGCGGTCAACGTGGCTGCCTCCTTGGCCATGGGCGGCTCATACGCGGAGTGCGGCGCCAGCGCCTCGCGCTGGGCAAAAACCGGGGTAAAAGCAAGGCAAAGGCCAAGCGCGGCAAGACTGCGGGTGCGCATAACGGGTTCTCCTGAAGATCTTGTTTGACTCTAAGGACGAAGACGGGAGCCATCAGGACGCAACCAGTCACACGTCTCCCCTCAAAGTATCGAGCAATCCTCTCCCAAAAAGCAGCAGGGCGGCCCGTAAACCACCGGACCGCCCCTGCATGCGTCTTTCTATCGATCTAGAACAGCAGTCTTGCTCCCAGCTGGATACGGCGATTCGGGAAGTAGCTGTTGCTGCCCAGAATCTTGCCGAAGTTGGCATTCGAAACAGCTCCCGTCGGCTGACCAAGGTTTGTCAGGTTGAAGACGTTCGTCACCTCGGCACGAAGCTGCAGCTTCACACGCTCGACAATCCCCACGTCGCGGAACAGGGACGCGTCCACGTTGCGCACTCCTGGGCCGTCAAGCGAGTTATAGCGGAAGGTTCCCGTCTGTCCGGCATCGCCCGCACCGCGGCAGGTTGAGGCTCCATTGGTCGCTCCCGGAGAAAAGACGCAGAAGGCGCTGGTATCGAACCACTGGTTCATCATGGCAACCCGTGAAGAACCATTGTCCACCACCCGCGCTACCTTGCCCGGAAGAACATTTGGACGGTCATTGTTATTCCCGTCCGCATTGGTGTCAGAACCGGTCGTCACGTTGAAGGGCGCACCCGACTGCAGCGTAACAATCGCCGACATCGTCCACCCGTTCAACGCACCGCGCACCGCCCGGTTATAGCGGCCGAAGTAATCGGTCTTCCACACGATCGAGGTCACGCTGACATTCCGGATATCCGAGTCGGCCCGCTGCCGTTCCAGTTGCGGAAAATTGAAGTCCTCCAGCGGATTCTGCAGCGTGTTGTTTGCCATGTACGCGCTCCACATCGTCTTTGACCACGTGTAGAAGCTGCGCAGACTGATGTTCTTCGTCATGCGTTGGTCGAGCGTTACCTGCAGGCCGTTGTAGTTTGAAGTCTGTCCCGACTCAACCACGTACACCGACTTCAGCGTCGGGTCCGTTGCCGAACCTCCTGGCTGCAGCGGACGGCGGTTGTCCACATTTGAGGTCGTATTCGAGCTGGGGGCCGCGGAGTTATACACCGGGTAGTTGTGGTCAAAGAACAGTGGCAGCTTGCGGCTCAGCGAAGCCACGTAGCTCAGCGTCAGCGCCGTCGAGCGACTGATCTGCTGCTGCACGCCAAAGTTGATCTGGTAGTTATACGGCCACTTGTAGTTCGGGTCCATCGTCACAAGACCGGCAGGCTTGGTAAAACGCGGCGCCTTCGGATCAAACGTATACGGGTATGGCGATACCCCACCGGGAAACTCTGCCGTATCCGTGGCATACGGATTCGCCAGCGAAACTACCTTGTTGTACTGCTGGCGGATCGCATACGGCTGGTTGTTCGAAGGATACTGCCACTCGTTGCCACCAATCGTTCCGAAGAAGAGGCCAGCCGCACCGCGAACAACCGTCTTGCCATTGCCAAAGGCATCGAAGGCAAAACCAAAGCGCGGCGACACATGGTTGTAAGGCGTCGGAGCTCCGGTCTCAGGCACACCCGGATCGCCCGGGAACAAGAGACCGGTAGGCGCAGAAGGAACAACAACGCTCTGCACACCTGCCCTGAAGTTTGACTGACGGCGCAGTGAATCCGTCGGAGCCGTCTGCACGTCATAGCGCAGACCCAGGTTCAGCGTGAGCCGCGGAATCAGGCGCCAGTCATCCTGCGCGAAGAAGCCGTAGTTCCAGTAATTCGCATTGGCATACACGGTGGAGTCCTGGTTCATCGTATTCGGACGGCCCAGCAGAAAATCCGAAAGCGAGATGCCCGTACGCGCGCTCGCAGTGCTGGTGAACGCGAAAACACCGTAGTTGTTCAGCAGCGTCTGCAGCATGTCCTTCTCAAGCGAGATCTCGCCGCCTGCCGCGAGGGTGTGCTTCCCTTTCGTTGTGCTCACCACATCCCGCAACTGGTAAACATTCGCTCCGGCCAGCGGACCGGAGATCGATTGCCCCAGCGTGAACCAGTTGGCCACGGCAATCTGCGGAAGCTGCTTGGCTCCCTGAATCTGGAAGGTAGAACCCAGGTCTCCCAGGCTGATGGCAGGCGTGTTCACACGGCCACCGATCTGGCGCGTATACCCAAGCCAGAGCTGGTTCACCGTGCTTGCTGACAGAATCCAGGTGTCGCTGATGTTGGCGTTCTGCTGACGCCAGTTGAAATTCTGCATCGACCAGCCCGCAATCGTCGATCCGGGATTCTGCTGGCTGTTGCCGTTGCTCTGGAAGTAGCTCGCCGTAATACGGTGCGAAGCCACTGGCTGATAGTCCCCCTTGATCAGGAACTCGTCGGTAACATACGCAAGCTTCAAAGGGTCGGTGCGCGTATTCACCGTGTCTGTAGAACGGCCAACAGGATTCGGCAAAGGAACGTAGCGATCCAGAATCGTCTTGGCGACTGGATCGAAACTGGCCACCGGAACGATATTGCCTGCATATGCTCCGCTGCGGTCAGGCCTGCACAGCACAAACTGGTTCGCATTCACAACGCGGCACGTGCTCTGGCTGCCGGAGGTTGGCAGGTTCGCACTAAAGTCGCCCGCACGCTGCGCCGCCGTGGGAACCAGAGCGCTCAGTGTGCTGGTGGTGCTCTGCCGCAGTCCGCCATAGCTGCCAAAGAAGAAGAGCTTGTCATGCAGAATAGGACCGCCAAGCGTCGCGCCAAACTGGTTGCGATGATATGGGGTCTGGCTCTTGGGAATACCGTTATGTGTCGTCGCAATCAGCGAAGTGTTCCTTACAAACTCAAAGATGGATCCATGCACCTGGTTGGTTCCGCTCTTCGTAATCACGCTTACGAAGCCGGCTGACGAACGGCCATACTGCGCGCTGAAGTTACTGGTCTGCACCGTGAACTCGCGGATCGCATCCGGGTTCGGCAGAATATTACCCGTGTTGCGAAGACCGGTCATGTTCGTGCCGCCATCCAGGTAATAGCTGATCTGGCCAACCGTGCCATCCGTCGATCCGTTGATCAGCGTGTGCTGTTCCGGAAAGCCTGTGTTGTTCACGTTCGTCGTCAACTGCACACCGGGCGTCAGCGTCAGCAGCTGGTACACATCGCGTCCGACCAGCGGAAGGTTGTCCACCTCACGATTGTCGATCGTTCGCCCCAGTGTGGCATTGGTGGTATTGACCTGTGGCAGATCACCCGTCACCGTCACCACCTCCGTCACCTCACCCACGGCAAGCTGAGCGTCCAGCGTAGCCGTGTCCAGGATGCGAAGCGTGATGCCTTCGCGTTTGAACTCCTTGAAGCCGGTCGCCGTCACCTTCATCGAGTAAGGACCAACCGGCAGAAACTCCGCGCGGAAGACACCATCCTCTTTCGTCGTTACAGTTCGGGTGAAGTTGGTATCGGTCTGTGTCAGCACCACGGTCGCTCCAGGCACCGCATCATTCGCCACGGTCGTCACCGTGCCAACAACGGTTGTCGTGCTTACCTGCCCATACAGTGCGGTTCCGAAAAGAACCACAGTCACCAGGAGAAGAAATTTACTGATTCGTACTGCCATTGTCAGACCCTCCGCTGCGCAACTACGCGTGCGCCTTACCTGTCGTGCTTAAAACTGAAGCTTCCATTCAAATGTCGTGCTGCTGGCCGGATGTGTTGTCGTTGCTTCGATACGCTCTCCGCGCTTCTCAAGCTGCCCCTTGTCCACTGATCCGGGAATACCAGGCCCCATCACAATGTTTGGCTTCACCTGTCCCTCGGCATCCTTGGGGGCAAGCAAGGTCGCCGTCAGTTTGACCGTGGAAGAAAGCACGGGATGCAGCACAAACCGGTTCTTCGCGACGGCATCAATACTTCCGTCGGCATGCACGGCCTCCGTGTACAGGTGGTCGCCGTCAGCCACAATCTCATCGTGCACAGTTGCAGTACCTGTAGATGTCACTTGGAAGGTCCGCTTGTACTGCTTCAGTCCCAGCGCTGGCACATATGCAGCCGCACCTTCCCCCGTGACCGTGAATCCGTTCTTCGTAAAGTTCGCCGAGGCAATTCGCACCTGGTTCAGACGGTCGTAGTCATACTTCGCCCACGCATCATGCCCAACACCATCCGTGCCCTGCCCATGTCCATCCACCAGCAGCGTGTTGTGATCAATCGTCTTCGGCACGCCTGCGTAGCCTGAGTCGCCGGTCAGATAGGCTCCATGCGCCCAAAGAATGAAGCTATTCACATCCGGATGCGCGTGGCCCTGCTCAAAGTGCCAGTCGGGAAGCTGCTTCTTCAAGTCAGCCGCGGCATGGCCTTCCGCCGGACCGCTCTTGAATGCGGCAGCCGTTGCATTCTTTCCCCAGTCACTGCG
This sequence comes from Terriglobus tenax, assembly GCF_025685395.1. Classification (NCBI taxonomy): domain Bacteria; kingdom Pseudomonadati; phylum Acidobacteriota; class Terriglobia; order Terriglobales; family Acidobacteriaceae; genus Terriglobus; species Terriglobus tenax. The sequence goes on from NZ_JAGSYA010000004.1 coordinate 1,536,900, forward strand.
CCAGTAGGCAACATCGTGATCGCGGAACCAGTGATACGTGGGGATGCTCTCCATTGGCGCAGACTTCAGGGAAGGATCGCGCCATACCAGGTCCCACCACTCTTCCTGGCCGGTGTGTCCCTGGCTCTTCATCCAATCGGCAACGCCCTGGATCTCCGGGCTGTGAAAACGCGCGGCAAGATCATACAGAAGGTTGTAGTTACTCTCGAAGTTTCCCTCGGGATGGCTACGCTCATAGTCCTCGCCTTTACGCGAACGCGTCACTCCGCCTTCGAACACATCGCCGAAGTCGAACATCATCTCGCCGCCGGGCGTCAGACTGTGCGCAGCGTATAGGTAGGTCTGGCGCAGACCGGGCTGGTCAAACAGGTCTTCGCCGGTGGCATGACGCAGCGCGTCCAGGTAATGAATGATCCATGGCGTTGCAAAAACCCAGTACTCGAAGCCTTCAAAGTAATAGCCGTCTTTTGAATAGGTCTTCAACACACGGTCATAGATGGCGCGCGAAAGCGCGGCCCATTGCTGCGCCTCCGGCACCTCGCCATACAGCGCATACGACGCTACGGCCAGGCCTGCAATCGGGATAAATGTGTGGTTCTGGCTATAGCTCCACGTGCGACCCGGTTTCGGTGCGAAGTAGTCATACAGCGGACGCGCATGTTCGGCAAGGCAGTCGCGGTATTTTGCGCGCTCCTGCGGCGTCAGTTCGTTGTAGAGAAGGTCATAGGCGAGGCCCATCGCGTATAGCAGGTGACCTGCGGCCAGATCGACATTCGGCTTGCTCCAGCTATAACCCCAGATCTTGTAGCTCACCGCCGCATCCATATAACGCCGCAACCCGGCGAGCACCTTTGGGTCATGTTCGATCGAATACACGAACGCCGCCTCGGCAATCGCGAACGCCACATCGTTCTGCGCACGGCGCTTCTCTGCAGGCGGAGGAGGAGGATCACCCTTGAAGATGCGCAGGTTCGCAAGACGCTGCTGCCAGAACTCTTTCTGATCACCATGCGCCCTGGTGCGCAGTGCATCCAACTCTTGCGAGGTGAAGTAGACACGCGGATGCACATCGGAAAGCTCTGGCTTCAGGGACGAGTGCAACTGCTTCATCTCGTCCACCAGGTAGGCCTTTTTCCCGCCCGTATCCTTGGGTCCCAGGGATTCCTCCGCGCTTTGCCCATACGCCACTGCGCCCCCTGCCACGCCCGCGATAAGCGCCGCCGCCGCTGTCCATCGAAGCATCATCATTGTGCTTGCCTTCGCACCGCGAATATGTGTTATCGTTATCACCCGAAGCACACTACATGAGTTTGTGCGCGGAAGACAAGTCCAAATTTATGCAGTGATGCCGATGGGGAACGGAAACGCCAACATGTCTATGCATTCCACGCACTTATCGAACGGCGCCACCCGTCCCATCCGTGGTCTGCGCTGGTACATCATCGGCCTGATCTTCATTGCTACCTGTATCAACTACATTGACCGCAGCAGCATCGGACTCCTCTTCACGCGCTTCGGTGCGGAAATCCACGTCTCGCGCGAGGCCTACGGCTGGGTTGGCGCCATGCTGTTGCTCGCCTACACCGTCAGCCAAAGCGTTTCCGGCCGCATTTATGACCGCTACGGCGCGCGCGTGGGATTCACGCTCTCCATCGTCATATGGTGCATCGCGGCAATGGGTCACTCTCTTATCACCGGCTTCGCCAGCTTCGCGGCAGCGTCGTTTTTTCTCGGACTTGGAGAAGCTGGCAACTGGCCCGGAGCCGCAAAGGTTGTAGCAGAATGGTTTCCTCAACGCGAACGCGCCGTTGGCATGGCCATCTTCAATGGCGGAGCCTCTATGGGAGGAGTCATCGGTCCTCCTTTCGTCGCAGCCGTCCTTGAGCCCTTCTTCGGCTGGCGCACCACCTTCGTCATTCTCGGCGCTCTCGGCTTCTTCTGGCTGGCGGCATGGCTGATGATCTATCGTCCCGCCAGCAGCCATCCACGTCTCTCCGCGCAAGAACGCACGCTCATCCTTGACGGCCGCACAGCACAGCCCACGCTCGTGGCGCCCTCTCTCAAAGAGATTCTTCGCCACCGCCAGACATGGGGAATCCTCGCAGCGCGCCTGCTGGTAGATCCCATCTGGTGGCTCTATATCCTGTGGCTTCCCACCTATCTGAAAGATGTGCATCACCTTTCGCTGAAAGACATCGGTGCCTTTCAATGGGCACCCTATCTATGCGCGGCCATCGGATCGCTCTTCGGCGGATGGCTCGCCGGACGACTCATCACCCGCGGCCGCTCCGTAAATACCGCACGCAAAATCGTCATCGGAGCCGCCGCATGCCTGATGCCCTTCGGCATCCTGGCGGCACACGTTCACAGCACCGGGGCAGCATTGGCATGCATCGCCGTCGTGCTTTTCGGCTTCCAGATGTGGATCTCCAACGTGCAAACGCTGCCGAGCGATTTCTTCTCAAGCTCGTCCGTCGGCTCTGTTGCTGGCCTGGGCGGAACCGCCGCGGGCCTTAGCAGTCTTTTCTTTAACCTCTGCACCGGATGGCTGGTCACACACCTTGGCTACGGCTTCGTACTCACGCTCGCCGGCGTTCTTGGGCCAGTCGGTGCCATCGTTCTGTTCCTTCTCATCGGCCCAATCAAACACATTCAACACGCATAACGAACTTCCACAAAAAGGGGACCTTTCTTCATGGCAGCAACACTGGACAATCAACTGGCAATCGTCTTCGGCGGCGGCCGCGATATTGGCGCCGCGATCGCAATTGAGCTGGCCTCGCGCGGAGCAGATGTTGCCCTCAGCTATCACAGCTCTGAGCCATCCAGGGTGATTGCCGCCATTGAAGCAAAAGGCAAAATCTGCCGCGCCTATCCGGTGGATGCACTCGACACCGCCGCGGTGCGCAGCTTCATCACCAGCGCAGCCAACGACTTCGCCCGCCCGGTCGGCGTGCTGGTCAATGTTGTCGGCGGTCTCGTGGCTCGCAAAAAAATGGAAGAGATGGACGATGACTTCTGGGACTATGTACTCGCTCTCAACGTCCGTTCCGTCTTTGCCGCGACGCAGGCCGCACTGCCTGTAATGAGCGATGAAGGTGCCATCGTCAACGTCGCGTCGCAGGCTGGCCGCGATGGCGGCGGCCCGGGCGGCATCGCCTATGGAGCCTCAAAAGGTGCGCTCATGTCGATGACGCGCGGCCTTGCAAAGGAACTGGGACCACGTCGCATCCGCGTAAACGCCGTATGCCCCGGCATGATCGCCACAAAGTTCCATGACGACTTCACCAAGCCCGAGGTTCGCCAGCGCGTAGCCGGCATGACGCCGCTCGGCCGCGAAGGCAAGGCAGAAGAGGTCGCCACCCTGGTCGCCTTCCTCGCCAGCGAAGACGCGGCCTTCGTCAACGGCACGAATGTCGACATCAACGGCGGCATCCTCTTCAGCTAAGGAGCGTTTCCATGCGTCTCACTCTGCCCATCGCTCTTGGGCTTCTCACCTCAACTCTCGCCGCACCGGCGCAGGCGCCGCAGACTGATCTGCAGCACCCGCCGGTGACGACGGAGTTCATCGCTTTGCCTGAAACAGCCACGCCCGTCGTCCCAATCGAGCACAAAAACATTCCCTACCTGCATGCCAGTGGCACCGATCTGCAGTTGGATGTCTATGAGCAGCCCGGGGGCAAGCCGGCTCCAGTCATCGTCTACTTCCACGGCGGGGCATGGTGGAAGAACGCACGTCCCCAGTCCGCCGCGAGCTTTCATTCTCTGCTCTCCATGGGCTTCTCGCTCGTCATGGTGGAGTATCGCCTGACCGGTGTCGCCCCCGCTCCCGCAGCCATACAGGATGCACGTTGCGCACTCTCCTGGGTGAAGAAGAATGCGGCAACCTATCACTTCGATACCAGCGAAGTGATTGCCTTCGGCACATCCTCTGGCGGCCATCAGGCATTGATGGCCGGCATGCTTCCTGCCTCAAACAATATCGAGCTGCCGGAATGTGCCGGTCAGCCACGCGTTGCTGCCATTCTTGATTTCTATGGAATCAGCGATGTCGCTGAACTTCTGCACGATGGATTCACACTGCAGAAGAGTGCTTCCCGGTGGATCGGGGATGGGCCCAATGCCGCCGCGCTGGCCAAGCAGATGTCGCCGCTCAACTACATTCGCGCAGGCCTGCCGCCTACTTTCATCGTGCATGGAGACAGTGATCCTGTTGTTCCCTACACACAGTCACAGCGCCTGCTCACGGCACTCCGGCAACAGCAGGTGCCTGTCACACTGTTCACGGTTCCAGGAGGACAGCACGGCAAATTCACCCAGGAACAATCGCTCCAGATCGGCGATGCATTGCGCAGTTTCCTCAAGGCGAATCACCTGCTGCCGTCGCGTTAGCTATCTGGCGGCAAGCGCCTTTGCAATTGCCTGGTTCACCAGCGGCTCCATCAACACATAGCCTTCGGCAGTGGGGTGGAGCCCATCCTGCGTAATCTCCTTACGCAGCCGGTCTTTCCCATCCGTCACGGCAGCATAGAAATCCACATACTCCATGCCGCGATCCTTTGCCTGCTGCTTCAGCCACGCATTCAACTGCAGAATCTTCTCCGGCGGCCGCGTCTCTGTGCGAGCGCGGTAAACATCATTGACCGGCATGACCGAGCAGACAATCACACGGATATGGTGCGCCTGCGCAAGATCGAAGATGCTCTGAAAATTGCCTTCGATAAAGCCAAGCAGATCCGGGACCTTGAAGGTGGGCAGGTCGTTGGTTCCGGCGAAGATCACCATGGCAGCCGGCTTCAGTGCAATCACATCCGGCTGCATGCGCACCAGCATCTGCGCGACATTCTGGCCTCCGATACCGCGGTTCACCGGCACGAAATCCTTATGCTCCCCCTGGAAGTAGCTGCTGTACTTCGCCTGTCCCCAGTTATGCGTAATCGAATCGCCAAGAAAAACAACGCGCGGCTTGGTGGACGTACTCGCAGCCAGCTTCGCATTCTCCTCCGCATACCAGGAGATAGCCGCCCAGTCCGGCAACCGCAGTTTCAAACGCTGCACATCCGCTGCAAGATGCTGCACGTCCTCTTCCATGCGCTGCACCTCGCCAACACCGGAGGCGGAAGGCGGCGTGCGGTCCGTTACCGCGGGGGCTGGGCTTTGCGCCATGGCATGGGCCGAAACAAGACACAGGACGACGAGCAATTGAGAACGCATGGGGACGCCTTTCGGTTAGCGTTATCACATTAGGTCTGCCGTGTGATATTGTCAACGGCATTACTTTGATGAAACGTTCGTCCACCTCGCAGAAACGTCCCACCACGCTTGCCGACGTCGCTCGCCTTGCTGAAGTCTCCACCATGACGGCGTCCCGTGCCGTCAACGAAAGTGGCTATGTCAGCGACGAGGTCCGCCGGCGCGTCATGAAAGCCGCCGCCAAGCTCGGCTACCGCCCCAACATGCTGGCACGCCAGCTCAAGGGGCGAAAGCTGAACGCCATCGGCATCCTGCTACCCGACATTGCAAACCCGTTCTCGTCAGAACTGGTCAGCGGCATCAAGCAGGTATGCGACGAACAGGGTTTCACCACCTTCATCGCCACCAGTGACCGCTCCGTGGATGAAGAGCAGGCAAGTCTTCAGTCCTTCATCGACCACCGTGTCGATGGCCTGATCGTGGCCACACGCGGCACCACCATGGGCGACAAGGTGCTGCAGAAGATCGCGCAACAGAAGGTTCCGCTGGTCAACATCGGAAGGCCCATCAACTCACCCGGCATCGACTCCGTCACAGCAAACCACTACCAGGGAGCCTTCGATGCAGTGCAGCACCTGGTCAAGGCAGGCCATCGCCGCATCGGATTTCTTGGCATCGCAGCCGGAGAGGGCTCTTCGCTGCGGCGTTATCAGGGCTACCTTGCCGCGCTTGAGCAGGCAGGCATCAAGCCTTCGTCTGACTACACCGCCGGCCCGCCGGAAAGTCTCGCCTTCTCCACCCAGAAGGACGGTTACGAAGCATTTCTTCAACTGGCAGGACTACGCCGGCCACCAACTGCTTACTTCGCAAGAAACGACTTCACCGCTCTCGGCGCCATGCATGCTGCCCGCACACTCGGCCTTCGTATTCCGCATGACATTGCTATCGCCGGCTTCGACAATATTCCTCTCGCTGCCTTTGCAGCCCCACCGCTCACCACCGTGGAGCAGCCCATCCATGCGCAGGGCGAGCAGGCCGCTCGCTTCCTTCTCGAACGGATCGAACAGCCGGACCTGCCTGCACGCAACGCCATGATGGCGTGTCGCCTCATCGTTCGCGAATCAAGCGTTCTTCTTCCATAGAAGAAACACTATCGGGCTGCCTGCAACTCCTGCACAGGCGCCTTCTTGTGTGCGGCGGCCTTACGTTTGCGCCAGTTGCGAAAGCGGTTCAGGGATAAAGCAAAGCCCGTCCAAACCAGCGCCAGCAGGGCGATCATCGAGAGTGCGGCAATCGTCTTGCCTATTACACCGAACAGCTCTCCCGTATGCAGATACCGTGCATTCAAACGCCACCGGCGTGCGCGGGTGTTGTCCGTGTACCGATCAATCTTCCCAACCTCTCCACTCTTGCGTTTCACCTGGACGCGAACGCGCTCCCACGGCTTGCCGCCCTTTCCTTCTTCCACTGTGAAGGCAATGTTCTTATCCGCTGATGTGGGAATACGCATCTCGACGCTCTTCCACAAGGGATCGACCTGCTGGGCAGTGACCATCGCGGCATTCAGCAACCCATACTGCTTCACTGCAAGCGGCTCGGCCTCGCGTACCTCACCACGCTCCTGCCGCGGCGGCAGAACCTCTCCCGCGGCGCGGTACAACAAGGCATTCGCCCACGGATAGGCCAGCACCGCACCGGAGGCGGCAATGCACAGCAGCGGCACCACAAACCAGATGCCCGCAACGTTGTGCCAGCTCCAGTTGAAGGCGCGCCCCTTCGCCTTCCATCGTGGCACCAGCCCGGGGCGCGTGTGCTGCCAGGTAAACTTACGCGGCAGCCAGATCACCAGGCCACTCACCATCAGGAAAACGAAGCCAACATTCGCTGCGTTCTTAATTTGGCGCAGCGTCTGATGGCGCACCCCCTGCAGTGTCACCGCCTGGTGAGCATCGCGTACCTCCCAGAAGAAGAGACGAAGACTACTCCCCGTAGCGGAAAGCAGCGCACCCGTGCAGGGGTGCAGAAGCACCGTCCTCTCGTGGCCAAACGCAACCTCCGCCGGCCGCGCGCGATCGGCAAAGGTAATCAGCGATGTCGCCCTGCGCCGTGCGACAGTCTCCGCCGTCACCAGCATCTCGGAGGGCGCAGCGCATCCTGTTGTGGCAGCCGCCTGCGGCAAACGGTAGCCTCGTTCCGCGTAACCAATTACTTCATTCTGAAAGCTGAGCAGCAGACCAGTCACGGCCAGAAATGCCACCACCAAACCCACACCGATACCCACCGTAAGGTGGCACCAAAAGAAGATCTTACGAAGGCTCATTGCCGCTCTCCGGAACGAAGCAATTGGACTGAGAAAACAAGATTGCGCGGCGCGCCGGGGTAAACGGCAAAGCGCCCGCCAGATCCTGTGAAGTAACGCCGGTCCAGCACATTGTTGGCATTTACAGCAAAGCGGTAGCTCCACGCGCCACGCTGCGCGAACTCATACGAAGCGCCCATGTCGAAACGGGCATACCCCGGCAGCAGAAAATACGTATTCGGAGCGGCCTGCGTGCGCAGCTGGCCCTGCGACCTGCTCGCGCCAAATACACCTGCACCCCACGAACTGCGCCGCGCCCAGGCTATCTTCGGCTGGTATTGCAGCCACACATTGCCCGTATGCCGGGGTGCTGCAATCAGTCCCGTACCCACCACGTACACGGTGTCCTTCGACACTATTGCCTGGTTGAAGGCATAGCCATTGATCAGGTTCCATCCTCCCGCAACGCGAGTCGTCTGGTTCCACTCAATACCGCGACTCCGCTGCGCTCCCACCTGGATCTGGTATGCCGTGTTGTTCGGGTCCGTGGTCAGCACATTCTGCTTGTCAATCTGGTAGATCGACACCGTCCCCGAACTCCGATGACCAAAGGCGTCATACTTCATACCAGCTTCCAGCAGCTTGCCGCGCTCCGGCGAAAACGGGTTGCCACCGGCATCCAGCCCCGACTGCGGCTGGAATGAACGGCTCCAGGTTGCATAGAAAGCCAGCGAATCCACCGGGCGATAGCTCAATCCCAGCCGTGGCGACCACGCAGTATTTCTTCCCGACGAGCTGACCGTCGACAGGTAGCCCACCGTCTTCATCTTTGCAATGTCATACCGTATGCCCGCCGTGAAGGTCAGCTTGCGGCTCAGGCGGATCTGGTCCTGCACATAGCCGCCGCCAAAGCCGTTGCGCGACTGGTCAACCCGGTTCAACACCAGGGCGCGTACCGGTAGCGCGGCATAGTTCGGGTTGTAGATATTCAGGTTCTGCCGCGCGGCATTGGCGGAGGTAGGCCGCAGCGTCTTCGTGTCGAAGATCTCGTAGTTCAGCTCCGCTCCCGCCAGCAACGTATGCTCCAGCCATCCGCTCCGCACACGGCCCGTCACCTCGTTGATCCAGTAATGCGACTGGAAGTACTGGTCCGACGTAATGTCATTCAAACGCACGCTCACGCCGTCTGCGTTCAGCGAGTTTGCAATGCGAGCGTTGTACAGCGCATATCCAGTCGATGACCGCTCATAGCTGCGGAAGGTAAACCCGTGCCTCAGCGCCTGGTCTACGCTCACACCGGCCTTCCCTTCCCGGAACGGATACTGCAACGCAGGGTCCGCCAGGTAACGTGAGATTGGCAGATTCGCAGGGCGGGTCCCCAGCGCGATCAAGCCGCGATCGCTCATGCCCGATCCGCCAAGAAACTCCGAGTAAAAACGAACGCTGGTCGACTTCGTTGGAGTCCACGTCAGCGTAGGTGACAGGAACAAACGATGCTGCACATTGAAGTCCCGGAAGCTCTTGCTGTCCTGTCCGGAACCAATCATGCGGCCCAGCAGCCTTCCACTGCGCGTCAGCGGACCTGTAATATCCACTGTCGGCCGCAGAAACTGGAACGATCCCCCCTGCATCTGCACGCTCATCTGCGGCGCAGGCAGCGGCTGCCTGGTTACAAGGTTCACAACACCCGAAGGATCAAGCCTGCCGAAGACCGTTGACGAAGGCCCCTTGAGAATCTCAACACGCTCCACGTTCGACATCTCCGCATACGTGCGTGTGCTTTGCCCGTCGTTGCGGAAGCCGTCTTTGAACAGGATGCCGCTGGTATAGCCGCGCATCACGATGTTCTCGTTGCGCCCACCCGAATCGTTCGCAAACGATACTCCGCTTACATTGCGCGTTGCATCCGTCAACCGCACCACTTGCTGATCGCGCAGCACCGCCTGTGGCACCACGTACACCGCCTGCGGAATCTCCATGATTGAAGTATTGGTATGCGTCCCCAGGTCAGAGTCCGACGACACATAGCCTTCCGCGCCTGCATGCACTTCTACCTGTGTCTTGTCCGAGACCACCTGCAACGGGAAGTCCACCTGCAGATCGTTGCCGGCAGCCACATTCAATCCGCGGCTCACCTCGCCAAATCCTGCCGCATGAATCTGCACCGTCCACTCTCCAGGAGCAACGCGCAGGCTGTAGTGTCCCGCCTTGTCCGTCGCAGCAGAAACATGCTCCGTTCCGCATCCCAACTCGACCGGGGCTCCCGCAACGGCCGCGCCCGATGGATCGGTCACCTCTCCATACACCAGCACCGGAGCCCGCCCATGGTCCACATGGCACTCCTGCGCTCCAGCACAAATGGATGCGCCGCAAATTAAACCAGCAGACAACAATGCGTTCGCGCACACGGGTGCGCCGCGCCAGCAACGTGGCAACATCAGGATTTCGCCTTTCAGAAAAACAGACAGGCGTGCCCTATTTTGTTACAGGGGAGACATGCGCCAGCCTCGGGGTTGTCAGTTTCCAAAAGCTTTTGCGAGCACTCTGCCAGAGACGATCGCAAGGCTTTTCGCCCTTGATCAGGGCCTGAAACCAATATACGACAAATTTTGTCCTAGATCACTCCGAGCGCAATTAATTAACACGATGCACGCATTCTCACGCGACTCGTCCACAAAACAGTCTCATCGAGAGATGCAACGAACCCATCGTATGCACCAGCTCATGGAACCCGCGGAACCGTCGTTTCAATCTCGATATTCTGCCGCTTCAGCGTGTTCGCCGTGGCACGGTCAAAGTCTGCCTCGGCTTCTCCGCTGTCCGCTGTCGCTCGAATCTCTCGAAGCCTTGCGTTGATCAACTCGTTTTGCCGTTGCAGCACCAGGAACACGGAGGATGTCCCAGCCTTGAACTGACGCTGCTCGCTGGCAAACTGATCTTCTGCCAATTGGCGTGCCCGTTGTGCCGCGGACAGGAGCATCCGTGAGTTCGCCAATTGTTGCAGACTGTTCCGCACATCACTTTCAACGGTCATCTCAAGCTGTTGCTGCTGCGTCATGGTCTGCCGCTTGTTGGCCTCCGCAATACCAGCCTGGGCCCGCGCTGTTCGATTGCGAATAGGAATGGAAACCTGCAGACCGACCTTCACGGTTGGAAACGATCCCGCACGAAGGTTGGAAAGCGACTGGCCATATCCGCCATTGAACACTGCGGGCACCGAGCTGCTTCCTGAGCCCGTGCCTCCCAGCGACAAAGGGGGTAGTCCGGCTGTCGCGGAAAGAACATTGATGCGATCGATGAAGGGGCTGAACAACGAACCGAACGGATCCGCGGCTTGCGAAGCAACCTGTCCCGCAAGTCCCTGGCTGCCAAGCTGGGCCGTCAAATTGATCTGCGGCCGCGCCTGTTCCCGCGCAAGCCGGGCATCCAACTCACTCACCTGGATACCGAGCAAACCTGCCGCAAGATCCGGCCTCTCCGCAAGCGCCTGGTGCAATGCCTCCTGCAGCTCTGGTAACACACGCGAACGATCCACCTCAACCGAGGTACGAAGCGCAGCACTCCACAGCGGATCCGTTCGATCTGGCAACATCAGCGCCTTCAGCGTGTTCTCCGCCCGTGTAAGCTGCTGCAGCGCATTGAAGACATTCTGCTGGTACGTAGAAATCTGCGTCTGCGTCTGGATCACATCGACCGGGGCCTGCATGCCTTGTTCCACCTGCCGGCGATTGCTGGCATCCTGCTGCTCTGCCAGGTGCACGGCTTCAATCTGCACATCCAGGTTGCGGCGAGCGTAGTCCAGCTCCCAGTAAGCGCGAATCGCCTGCGTCGTAATCTCAATCAGCTTCTGCCGGAACTGCTCCTGCGTCTGCCCAATATTCTTGCGTGCAACAGCCAGCCGTTCCCTGTTCTGGTCAAAGCGCAATCCTCCCCAAAGCGGCTGTACAAGATTCAATGTGGCCGACGTGGGATACGTTGGGTTCAGCGTGTTGTACGTACTGCTGCTCTGCTGTTTCGAAGACGCAAAGTCCAGTTTGTAGGTCGTTCCAAACCAGGGAGAGTTCCCACTGATCTGAGGATCGGCATACAGCTCTTTCTGCGAAAGCTTTCCGTTGGTGGCTCCGCCCAGTGATGACGAAACCGGAGAAACTGTCCGCAGCTTGTAAGCGCTGCCGCCAAACACCGGGTCAAAGTATCCCTTGGCCGCGCGCAGGCCCAGCGTCGCTTTCTGCCGCGAAATCCGCGAAACCTCGACATCGCGGTTGTTCTCCAGCACAGCACGAATCGCATCGGGTAAGGCAAGGTCCACCTCCTGCGTAATGCCAATACGGGCTGGCACCTGCAATGGCGCCGGTGGCGGCACCGCAGGAGCAGACGGAACGGAGGCAATCCCCACGGAGGTTTGCGTCACAGCCGACAGAGGAAGGAAAAATACAAGACAGGCCAGAATCTTCACGCCGCTGGTTCCTCCACGGGATTGTGAGCTGGTTTGCGGCGCAGACGATTCGCCATCGATCGCACCGCCATCGCCGGCTTGCGCCAGACGGGATGATTGCTGATGTCCTCGAACACGGAATAGAACACTGGCACTGCCAGCAGCGTCAGCAGCAGGCACAGCGCTTGCCCGCCAACAACCAGCACACCAATTGAACGGTTCGTCGCCGCTCCGGTACCGCTGGATAGAACCAGCGGAAGCATACCCGCCACCAGCGCGAGCGTCGTCATCAGAATGGGACGAAGCCGGTCCATGTTCGCCTGGATAATTGCTTCATAACGAGGCATGCCGGCAGCACGCAGCCCATTCGTATGGTCGATCTGTAGAATGGCGTTCTTCTTGACGATACCGAAGAGCAACAACAGGCCCAACGCCGAAAAGATATTGACCGTCTGCCCGGTAAGCAGCAGCGACAAAATGCCGAAAGGCACTGCCAACGGAAGCGTCAGCAGGATCGTCACCGGATGGATAAACGATTCAAACTGCGCCGCAAGAACGATGTACATAAAGATAAAAGTCAACGCGAACGCGAGCAGGAAGTAGTAGCCGGTTCGTCCAAGCTCCTTTGACGTTCCCGCCAGCCCGGTCTCATAGCCTGCCTCAAGGTGCATCTCAGCCACTGCTTTCTGGATAGCCGCCAGAACGTCAGACTGCGAGTGCCCGGGCAGCACATTGCAACTGACGGTGACCTGCCTCTGGCGCGCGATACGGTTGATGGAGGACGGCCCCGTGGAAGACTGCGTTGAGACCACCTCATCCAGGCCAACGGGCCCAAGCTGCCGCGTCGAAAACACGGTGATCTTCTTCAGCTCTTCGATTCTGCTGCGGAATTGTTCTGAGGCTCTTACCCGCACATCGTATTGGTCATCCCCCGCATTGAATGTGGAGGCCACTTCACCGGCGATCAAGGTATTCAGAGCCTGTTCAATATTGTTGACCGACACACCAAGATCCGCCGCCCGCGCACGATCAATCTCAAGTCGAACTTCCGGCTTGCCGCTGCGCAGCGTCGTATCGGCATCGGTCACGCCTGGAATCTTCTTCATCCGTGCAAGCAGCTCATCAGAATACTGCGACAGCTTCGCCAGATCCGGTCCTTGAATGTAGTACTGCACCTGGGCATTGCTTGCGCCTCCACCAACGCTGCTCACCAGTTCAACGCTGGTATGCAGGTTGCTCGGAAAGGTCGTCAGCAGCTTGCGGGTCTTCTGCATCACATCGGTTTGCGTGTCCTTGCGTTCTGACACGTCCACCAGCTTTACAAAGATCGAGGCGCTGTTCACGGCCTTGTCGCTGCCGCCACCGGCAGTGGTCAACGTCGCACTTACGCCAGGCAGCTTGCGAATCGCCTGCGAGATCGCCTCCAGCTCCTGCGCGGTCGAAGCAAGCGACGTCCCCTCCGGAGTGCGCACCAGCACGTTGAACTGTGACTGATCATCCGCCGGAGTAAAGTCTTTGCCAACCAGCATGAACAGAGGAATAAGGCTGAGCACGGTGCATCCGCACAGAATCAGGACCGCCCGTCGATGGCCCATCGACCACTGCAGCATCTTCATATACTGCCCGCTGATCGTCCGGAAAAGACGCGAGTCCTTCGAACTGTGTTCCGCGCCCGTCTGCTCCGTGGCACTGTGCTCTGCTCGCGGCTTGATGAAGCGCGAGCACAACATAGGCGTGAGCGTGAACGAGACCAGCAGCGAGACGGCGATCGCGAACGCCGACGTGAACCCAAAGGAACTCATAAACCGCCCGACGATGCCTCCCATGAATCCCACGGGAAGGAAAACTGCCAGCAACGACAACGTCGTCGCCATCACGGCCAGGCCAATCTCGCGCGTTCCTTCAATGGCCGCCTCAAACGGGCTCATTCCTTTCTCTTCAATAAACCGGTAGATATTCTCCAGCACAATGATGGCGTCATCAATCACGATGCCAACCATCAGCGTGAGAGCCAGCATTGTGATCTGGTTCAGCGTGAATCCCATCGCAGCCATCAGCGCGAAGGTCGCAATAATCGATGTTGGAATTGCAATAGCCGCGATCAGAGTCGTGCGCCAGTTTGCCAGGAACAGGTAGATGATGAGGCAGGCAAAGAAACTGCCTTCGATCAGGTGGTGTTTAATTGACTCGATCGCCGCTTCAATAAAGATGGACTGGTCCGCCACAACCTGAACCTTCACATCCTTCGGCAGCGTATCTTTCAATTCGGCCAGACGCGCCTTGATTTCGTTCGCGGTCGCAACAGAGTTCTCTCCCGATTGCTTCGAAATCACCAGCGTGATCGCGGGGACACCATTCAGCCGTGTCGCTGTCCGCGGCTCTTCATAGCTGTCTTCGGCAATACCAATGTCGCTGACCTTGACGACATAGCCCTTGCGTGTGGCAATCGCAATCTCATTGAACTGCTGAGCATTCACCAGCTTGCCCATCGTTCGAATGGTGAACTCCCGCGTACCTCCGTTCAACGATCCGCCCGGCAACTCGAGGTTCTGTTGCCGCACCGCATTCACCACATCTGTAATGGTCAGCTGATACGCATGCAGGCGATCGGGATCAACATCCACATGAATCTCCCGCTTGGCGCCGCCAAGCAACTGCACCTGCCCAACGCCCTTCGCATTCTCAAGCTTTTGCCGGATGAGCTTATCTGCAATCAGTGTCAGGTCTCGCAACGAGCGCGGCGCCGAAACCGCCAACTGCATGACAGGCGTCGCATCCGGATCAAACTTCTGCACCACCGGAGACTTAGCATTCTGCGGCAGATCATTGCGGATGAGGTTGATCTTGTTCTGCACCTCCTGCGCCGCTACGTCACCGTTCTTCGACAGATCGAACGTGATGATGACCTGCGATTGTCCCTCAGATGAGTTCGAACGCAACTCATCAACACCACTCAGAGTATTGACTGAGTCCTCAATCTTCTTGCTGATCTCCGTTTCAATCTCTTCAGGAGAAGCTCCCGGATCGGCCACAATCACAGCGACCGTCGGGACATCCACCTTCGGCAACAGATCAACGCCGAGACTGAAGTAACAAAACGCTCCCACCACCACCAGCGATAGAATCAACATGGTGGCAAACACCGGGCGGCGTACGCACAATCTTGCTAAAGCATGCATGGGTTAGCTCCGTTACCGCTTGGCTCGCGCGTCAACAACGGCGCCGTCATAAAGCTCCGATTGCTTGTTAAGGGCAACCATCTCACCGGGAGCGACCCCCGAAAGCAGGCGGACCGTTACGTTATCCGCATCGCCCACCACAACAATGCGAAGGTGCGCCTTCCCTCCATCCAGCACATACACCTGGTTCGAATCCGTTGTCCTGTCGCGCACGACCGCGGATCTTGGTACGAAAACAGCGTTCTCCTGTCCCGGCAGAACAACCTTCGCAGTAGCGAACATGCCCGGCCTTAACGCTCCATCCTGGTTGTTGAAGTGGGCCTCGAGAATGAACGCCCGCGAGTCAGGATTCACCGCGGGATTCACAGCCGAGGTCACTCCCTGGAAATCGCGATTCGGATACGCCGCAACCCGCGCGGTTACAGGCATCCCAACCTTCAGCCCCGCTGCACTCTTCTCCGGTGTCTGCAGCTGCAGCTTCAGCAAATCAACTCTCACCACCGTCGCCACCGTGTTGGTCGTTGCGACATACTCGCCCACAGAAACTGGACGTGCGCTCACATAGCCATCAAACGGTGCGCGAATCGTCGTATCCGCCAGCGCTTTTTCCGCCTGGGCAACCTGCGCTCGCACTGCATCCAGCGATGCCTGCGAAGACGAAACCGCCTGGTAACTCTGCCGCGCCGTGTTGACAGCGCCTTCATACTGCTGCCGCGCCGCGTTGGCTTTCGCACTGGCCGTATCCGCCTGCGTCCGCGCTTTTTCATACACGCTTTGCGATACATCGCCGGAGGTAACCAGGTTCGCATAGCGCTTCGCATCCGCGGATGCAAGCCGCGCCTCGGCCTCCGCCGACTCGAAGTTGGCGCGCGCGCCAGCAACCTCAGGCACCTTGGCCGGATCGAAAGCCCCCGCTCCCAATCCAATGCGCGACTGCGCCTGACGAACTCCTGCCGTCGCCTCTTCCAGCTGCGCTTTCATCTGTGCCAGCTTCAGCTCCGCGTCGCGATGATCCAGCTCACAAAGCACCTGGCCGGCTTTGACAAACGCTCCAATCGACACTGGCGTCTTCAGAACACGTCCCGCCACCGGAGGAGCGACATTGGACGCCTCTTCCGCCAGAAAAGAACCTGTCTCCGAAAGCGATACCGGCACCATCCGGCTCTCCGCTCTCGCAGTGTCCACAACGACTGCCTGCGCCGTCAGCGTATCGCCCTCCTGTGTTTTCTTGCGGGAGCAGCTTGCGAACAGCAGGGCTGAACCGATGCACAGAACAGCAGTCATCTTTGTCTTCATTCGTCTCTCGATCTCGTAATCCATACAATCGGGTGTTTGCAAAATCAGACTAATGGCACACAGTGCCATTGTCTACACATATTGCCATTTTTTACATCTTGCGACATCTTTGCCACAAAGGTTTAGACTGGTCTTATGCCCAGAGCTCGCCTCCAGCAGCCCAAGGAATCCATCCACCTGAAGAAGCAGGAGTTTGTGCGCCACGAGATCTGGGTGGCGGCCATGGACAGGTTTTCCGCGGTGGGGTTTGATGAAACAACGGTCGACCAGATCGCAACGGCGGCCAATGTTTCGCGCCGTACCTTCTTCCGCTATTTCTCTTCGAAAGAAGATGTCATGGCTGCGGCGATGAAGGGCTATGGAGCCTCGCTGGTCTGCGCCCTGCAGGATCAGCCAAAAGAACTGACACCTCTCAAAGCAGCCCAGGCCGTCGTCAGGCATGTCGCCAGGCTGGCGGCAGGTTCTCCCTATGCCGAGCGGCTGTTGAAGATTGCGATGGAAAGTGACGACGCCCGGAAGGCGCAGATTCTCGAATTCCCGCGCATCGAAGATGAACTAGGCAAAGCCTTTGCCCGCAGAGGAGGCCACCCGGAGGATCACCTTCCCTCCCATCTCCTCGCCCGCGTCACCCTCTCCGTAACGCAATTGAGCGTCACGCGATGGCTGCAGAAGCAACGTGGTCCCATTGAGAACGTCGTCGATCAGGCGTTTTCCTCTTTGACCCAGGCCTTCTGCCCGGATGCAAAACAACGCTGACCACAGGACTTCTGACTGACCACAGTCTCCTAATGCTTAGAAACTTCAAAGGCTGTGTGGAGAACACCAGGGACCCTTTGCTTCTTTGTCTTTCAGTGAAGGGTGATGAGCTATTTTGACCAGTATGTCGCTCGGCACGGTGCCATATTGATAGGAGGTCCCTTCTTTTCCGTAGCTGGCTGCTTGACTTATGGTGAAAGGGCGACAGGCTGGCTTTCGGAAAGCCTTCGTTTCATGTAGATTTCACGAACAAAGGAAGAGCTATGAAAACCGCAGGTAATTCGAGTTTCTCGAGTGCGGATTTCTTAAAGACCGAAGGCCCGGGTCGCAAGCTGCTCCAGCTCAAAGCCGGCGGGGTCTTTTTTTCACAGGGAAGCGCACCCTCCTTCGTCCTTTATCTTCTGACAGGCAGAGCAAAGCTTACCGTTGTCTCAAAGCGAGGCAAGGAGGCTACGATCACTCTGCTCAGTGTGGGAGATTTCATTGGCGAGGAGTCCGTATCCGGCGATGCTGGCCCGCGTATGGCCACTGCTTCGGCAATCACGCCCTGCACTGCCATGCAGATAAACCGGGAGGAGATGGTTCGTGTGCTTCACGATGAGCCGGATTTCTCCGAACTGTTTGTTCGTTTTCTTCTCGCTCGTGGCATGCGAACGCAGGCTGACCTGGTGGACCAATTGTTCAACTCCAGTGAGAAGCGGCTCGCCCGCACCCTGTTGCTGATGGCTTCCTTCGGCAAGCCTGGTGAGCCCGTTACCCTCATTCCCGCCATCACACAGGAATCGCTCGCGGACATGATTGGGACCACACGCTCCCGCGTCAGCTACTTCATGAATCGTTTTCGCAAGCTTGGGTACATCGACTACAACGGCCGGATCCACGTACACAAGTCCTTGCTGAATGTTGTCCTCCACGATCAATTCAGTGGCCACAATTCGCAACGGCCGCCGGTGAGCATCTCCAAGCGCGCAAAGAAAGCTCCTTCCACAACAGCCAAAGCCAGCAAATAGTGCTGTACTGATTTCTTTCTTCCGCGGTCTGAATGGAACAGATTATTTTTTCTGACCATGGCAACCTATATTCACTCAGCAAAATCTGTGATGGAGGAAATGCATCATGCCGAATCTTTTGAATCTGCTCATCGTCGAAGATGAAGTTGAAACGCGGTTCCTGCTTTCGCAAATACTCGCCACGCGAGGCTACAAGGTCCGCACCGCTGAGGATGGCTTTCAGGCTCTCGGGATGATGCGATCCTCGCTTCCAGACATTCTGCTGTCTGACCTCAATATGCCTGGCATGTCTGGCTTTGAACTGCTGTCCGTGGTGCGACGCCTTTACCCGGAGATTCGTGTGGTTGCAACGAGCGGTGCCTACACCGGAACGCAGGTACCTATGGGGATCGCCGCAGACGCCTTCTACGAAAAAGCTTCGGGACTCACACCGTTGTTTGAACTGCTGGAGAAGGTCGCAGACGCCAAGTCCGACTCAATCTTCTCAAAACGTCTGCCCACAACTCTATGGGTTGATCTCGAACCCGAGGCAGCCTCTGACTCCAACCACGTCCTGATTAATTGCCCCCAGTGCATGCGCGCTTTCCGTCAGACCATTGAAGAAGTGAACTCCGACGTCCGCACCACCAACTGCCGCTACTGCGGCGGCCAGGTTCCCTACGCCATTGCATTGGCGATCCAGCCACCGCTAAAGTTCGGAATCGATAAGAGCAGGCCAGTTATGTCTTCAGAAGCTCTAAGCTCTCAAGTGTCTCGATAAAAGCCCTCTCTCCTTCATGGAGCAATCACGGCTGAACCGTCCTCACTCTCATTTCTGACAGCAAGCAGCGCCTCATTCGCTCGATCAAGCGGGAACACGGAAACGCGTGGTTGTATGTTGAGCTTCTGCGCAAGTTCCAGGAAGTCGCGTGCATCCGCTCGCGTCATGTTTGCGACACTGCGTATCTGGCGTTCTCCCCACAACAGCTTGTCGTAATCAAAAGAAGGTATCTGGTCAAGGTGAATTGCGTTGATCGCTACCACACCACCTTTTCGCAGGCTGGATAGCGCATCGACAACGACTTTACCGCTTGGAGCGAATGTTACGGCCCTGTCCAGTGGAACAGGAACCCTGGCATCTTCGTCGCCCACCCATGTCGCTCCCAGCGTGTGTGCGGTAGCCCTGTGGTTCTCTCCACGCGTAACGACATAGACCTCACATCCCCAGGATTGCAGAACTGGCATCGAAAGCCTTGCGGAACTTCCAAAACCAAAAAGCCCTATGCGCTCGCCTGGCTTCACACCCGCTACCCTCAGGCTTCGAAAACCGATAATACCTGCACAGAGTAGAGGCGCAACATGCATCGCATCCAGGCCGTCCGGCAATGGATGGGTAAAGTCCTCCCGAACAAGAACGTACTCAGCATATCCTCCGTTGACAGAGTACCCGGTAAACACAGGCTGATCGCACAGGTTCTCCATGCCATGCCGGCAATAGAAGCAATCCCCGTCGGCGCCCCCCATCCATGACACGCCTACACGTGTTCCCAACGGTAAGTTCGCACTGGCGCCTTTAATAACTTCTCCCACAATCTGGTGGCCAGGAATAAGCCGAGGGAGGATCGCCTGCAAATCACCTTCAACAATATGAAGATCGGTCCGACAAACCCCACACGCAAGCACCCGCAACAACACGTATCCCGCGCTTACCTCGGGACATGGAACATCCTCAATGCGAAGGTAGCGCGGCGCGCTACTCATTCCGGGATCAAAGATCGCCGCTTTCATCACAAGTCACCTCTTCAACATACGGATCAGCCTTGCTAAAACATCCAGCATTGTCCTTATCAACATATCGTCTCCTTAGGCTGGCGTCTTCCTGAGTTCTTCCGCGAAAGTGTTCTCTTTTTTAGAGACTCTTTCATCACTCCCTCCCTACACTCAAACAACAGTGCTCGATTTGGAGGACGCGAGCCTCAACCGAGTAGAGTGCGGTACGTCCTCTGGGAGAGTATTGTCCTTAATAGTCACCATCATGAACGCGAGGCCGGGGCGGGTGAAGGCTTGTGTTGTGCATGAACTGCAGCGATCCGTCGTCGCTCAGGGCTCAGAAGTTTCCCGAGGCGAAGTCCTTCAACACGAGGGTTATCCAGACTCAGGTTCGCCACCAGACGCTTCAGCTTGGCGTTCTCCTGCTCCAGTTCCTTCAGCCGCTTCGCCTGGTCCACCTGCAGACCGGCATACTCCTTACGCCAGCGGAAGTACGTCTGCTTCACGATCCCCGCTTCCTTCGATGCCTGCGCCGTCGTCTTGCCGTTCGCCACCGCTACTTCGATCTGCCGCAACAGATTCACAACCTGCTCAGGCTGGTACTTCTTGCCCCGTCCCATAGGCTCGCCTTGTCCAGTTCTCTCTTATCCACTGGCACAGTTCAAGCCGGGCACTCCAAGGTGTCAATAAGGTTCCGCACGGTATCCGGAGTCCAATAAGTTTCTAGGCACCTCTAAGAATCCGGTTACCTTGTGGTGACCATCCACCCAAGAGACATCGATAAAAACTGGGGTGGAATCGAGAAGAAATATTGGACCTAAAGCAGAGCAATCACTCACGCTCAAGACTGATCGATTCGCGAGGTGATTCATGGAATAACCGTTCGATGCTGGTGTTTCCGCCGAACCTTCAGGACCGACTCAGATTCCAAGTGGGATCTGGGCTTGCCCAAGCTCAATTTCCAGGTCATCCGCCGAACCATCGCGACACTGGCTCAGAAGAAGGGCACGGTCAAAGATGTCCAGGGAGTCATGCGGCATAGCCACGTCGCGACAACGACCGACATCTACATGCAGGAGATTGCGGAGGGGGTACGCGCAACCGTCGACTCCATCCACGACGAACTCAACGGCACGATGAAGAAACTGGCCGGCAAGGTGCGACGGGCCGACCGACTCGGCAGCGTCCGCGCTGGTGAACTAGCGCGGCGAAATTGTTAGACATTGACTCGAAGCGAGACGCTTCAGAAGGGAGATCAGCGATGACTGGCATGGTTTCGCAACGAAGCAAATTGAAATTTGCTACCAAGTTGCTACCAAACTGTTTTGGGGGTGTCCGCTATGTTGTTGAATTGATTGGTGGACCTGACCGGGATCGAACCGGTGACCTCTTCCATGCCATGGAAGCGCGCTCCCAGCTGCGCCACAGGCCCACTCCTCGGAAGGACTTTTTTATTTTCTCGTGATTCCGCGGCTAAGTCAAACCAAGAGCTTGTGAGAAACGCAGAAGGGCTGAACGGACCGATCAAGACACCTCAATCCATACAGCCCCTTCCAGTGGCCTGCTTATCTCCAGCGGCCATCCATCCATACATAGCCACGCGGACGGCGCACCCAGTGTCCGGGCACCCACACAGCACGCGGACGCGGTGGAGCAATATAGGCGCCCGGAACCCAGACATACCGCTGTCCATCCCAGCGGTGATACCCGCCCTGCCAAACCCAGTCCGGATGCCCCATCGGGCGCACCGGCACAACCTCGCGCGGGGGACGCGGCGGACCGATACGGACATATACCTGCGCCTCTGCCGCCGCCGTCGATACGGCCAGCGCGGCGCCAAAGACTGCGAGCATCAGTTTCCTGTTCATCCTTATTCTCCTCTGGGCTCTTTACCGCCCGACTGTCAGGCTTAGATCGAGGTTTTCCAGGAAAGTCGTGGTCTGCCCGCTGCAAAATTCTTTAAATAAAGTTGCGCTAACGGGAACATTTCAGGCAACTTCCGGTGTCTGTATACGCAGAGTGAGCGAGCACTCGGGCCGCCGGCGGCGCAGTTTCGCACCATTCCCCGGGAACAGGGCGATTTGCCTTCAATTTCCCGGACGTCGTACCTTAGAGGACACCCCCCGATGCAAGTTGGATCAACAATGGGAAACCTGGTAAGTGCGATTGGAATTCGGGCCGAGGATGCGGCATTGGTCGCTGAGCTGAAGGCCGGCTCAGAGGAGGCCTTCGCGCAGCTCATTGGGCAGTACTCTCAGCCCATCTACTCGGTCATTGCCCGCAGCTTGCAGGACCCCGCCGACGCCGCCGACATCACCCAGGACGTTTTCATCAAGGTCTTCCGCAACATCGGCAGCTTCCACGGCGACTCTTCCCTGCGTACATGGATTTACCGCATCGCCCTGCACGAGGCCAGCAACCAGCGCCGCTGGTGGAAGCGCCACAAGAAGCAGGAAATTACCATCGACGGAGAGTTTGAGTCCGACGATCCAGGCGACAGCTTCTATCTGAAAGACACCCTCGCCTCACAGGATGACTCTCCCTTCGACCTTGCCATCCAGAGCGAGACGCGCGTCCGCGTCGAAGCCGCCCTGCAGCAGGTGCCGGAGGCCTTCCGCACCGTGCTCATCCTGCGCGAGATCGAAGGCTTTGCCTATGACGAGATCGCAGAGATCCTCGACATCAACATGGGCACCGTCAAAAGCCGCCTGATGCGCGGTCGCGCCGCCATGCGGCAGATTCTGCAATCCCGCGAAGCTCTCGAATCCCAGCTCCGCACAGAAGCATCCAAACGAGCAATGGACAAAAGGATGGAGGCTGCGCGATGAACCAGAGCTGTGACCATGTGCGCTCTCTCTTTTCGGACTATCTCGACGGCGCTCTCACCGGCCACGAAATGATGGACATCTCTTCCCACATGGAGAGCTGCTCCGACTGCGCCCAGGAATTTGCCTCCTGGCGCGTCATGCAGCAGAACCTCGCCATGATCGGCACAGCCAAGGCTCCGGAGAACCTGGGCCTGAAGCTCCGCCTTGCCATTTCCCGGGAGAAGGTCAAGGACGCCTTTACCTGGAAGGACCGCCTGGAACTTGTCTGGGCCAACTCCGTGCGTCCCTTTGCCATGCGCGCCACCGCCGGTCTGGCCTCGGCCACCGTCGTCGTTGGCGGCATGATGGGCATGCTCACGGCCTTCACCCCCACCGCCCAGTCCGTACTGGCGGATGATGACCTGGGAGCCTACACTCAGCCCCACTTCAAATACTCCGCAGCCAATGTGGACGCCATGGTGGTCGATACCGAAAACCCCGTGGTTGTGGAGGCCCTGCTGAACTCCCGCGGCCAGGTCTACGACTACAACGTCGTCTCCGGCACCCTATCGGCGGAGTCCCGCCGCAACCTGGAGCAGCGTCTGCTGGTCAGCGTCTACGAGCCAGCCAAGGTCTTCGGCACGCCGGTACGCAGCCGCGTCATTCTCACCTTCTCCGGCATTTCGGTCAGGGGCTAGCCCCCATCACAGCACCCCGCCTGCTGACGTAGACTATTCCGGTACGTCAGACAGAGAAGCCGTGTCCCTTACCCGTATCCCAGCTCGTATTGCCGCACTTGGATTGCTCTTCGCTCTGCCCCTCGCGGCCGCGGCGCAGGAGTCATCTTCCTCCAGCTCCTCTTCAGGCTCCAGGCAGGAAGCGCCCCAGCCGGCGCAGGCTGCCCCCCTCCGCCTCGGCGGTGTCGAGCGTGCCGGTTCCGGCATCCAGCTCGAGCCCAGTGAATCTCTCTTTGACATCGGCGTGGCTCTCAACGCCTGCGGGTACGACGCCGACCTCGATAACTCCGCCCCGGTCCGCCAGAAGATCCGCGAAGACCTCAACGCCGCCCTGCAGAACAGCGCCGAGGCTCGCGACGCGCGGGACAAGGTCTGCGCCTACATCGCCAGCCACAATCTGGGCGACTCCACACGCAACCTGTCGCAGTTCGTCTCGCTGGGGATCTACCTCAATCCTCCGCCGGACCTCTCTCCCATCGCCGAGCTGACCGACATGCCGCCGGACGCCACCCAGGTGGTTGAAATCCTGCCGCTGCTGCGCACCTTCGCCGAGACCGCACAGCTCCACCTCATCTGGGTCCAGCATCACACCGAGTACGAAGAGCTCATCGGCCGCATCCACGATCCGCTGACCAAAAACATCCTGGACGCCAACATCTACCTGCACCAGCCAGTCTCCAGCTACGACGGCCGCCGCTTCCTGGTCCTCATGGAGCCGCTCTTCGCTCCGGCCGCTGTCAACGCCCGCGTCTACGGCCTGGACTACGTCGTCGTCTTCTCGCCCAGCAAGTCGGCTGAAGTGCGCCTGGACGATGTGCGCCACATGTATCTCCACTACCTGGTGGAGCCAATGATCTACGCCCGCCCGCAGTCCATTGACCGCCTGGCGCCGATCCTCAAGACTGTGCAGGACGCTCCGCTCGAGTTCATCTACAAGAACGACATGGTCGCGCTCACCGCCGAGTGCATGATCAAGGCCATCGAAGCCCACATGATGGATGTCGGCTTCCCCAGGCCCAAGCGCCCAGCCCAGATCAGGCAGCGCAGCGAGATCGAGAAGTATGAGGCCGAACTGGCCGACTACGAACGCCGCGCCGAGGTCGTTCGTCAAGGCCTGGTCGACCGCGATATGCGTCTCGGCTATGTGCTCACCGACTATCTCTACGGCCGTCTCGCCCAGTTGGAGCACAGCAGCGAAGCCCTGAAGGACAACATCGGCGAAATCGTCTACGGCATGGATGTGCAGCACCAGGTCAGCATCGCCAAGAACATCCAGTTCTTCCCCCAGGGCACGCGCGAGTTCGTCGGACGCACTCCCGTCCGCCAGCCCAAGGGCCTTGATCTTGCCGAGATCAAGCTGATGAAGGGCGACCGCGCCGGAGCCGACGAGATGGCCCAGAAGGCGCTGCAGGTCAACCCGAACGACGCCCAGGCGCACTATCTGGTCGCCCGCATCGCGCTTCTTGACCGCGACCCCGACTCCGCCCTGGACGAGTTCCAGCAGGTGCTCAAGCTCTCCAAGGATCCGCGCACGCTCGCCTGGACGCACATTTATCTGGGCCGTATGTATGACACCCAGCGCGACCCCGACCGCAGCCGCGCCATCAGCGAGTACAAGGCCGCGCTCGCCGTTCGCGATGCACGTCCCGACACGAAGCTGGCTGCCGAAGATGGCCTGAAGAAGCCCTTCGCCGCTCCGAAACGCGAGCACTCCACCAGCGACGAAGAAGACAATAACGAACCCATTGACCCCACCGGCAAGAAAGAAAAAGACGCCTACCGGCCAAAGCAATAAGCCTTGCCGTTCGCTGTTGGATGAAACCCTGATGCGAGGAAAGAAACATACCGGCCCGGCGGAGATCAGCTCATTGCTGGACATCCTGGGCTACCAGTTCAACCGTCCCGGACTGCTGGAAACCGCTCTCACCCACAGCTCGCTGGCTGCGGAAAGCGCCAACGAAGACCCCACCCGTGACAACGAGCAGCTTGAGTTTGTCGGCGATGCCGTGCTCGGCCTCATCGTCGCGGAAGCCCTCTACACCCGCTTCCCCGCTCTCACTGAAGGCGAACTCACCCGCATGCGCGCCCTTCTCGTCAGCCGGTCGCACCTGGGCGAGATGGCCGAAGCCATCGACCTGGGTAAATACCTCCGCCTTGGCCGCGGCGAAGAGCAGAGCGGAGGCCGGCAGAAGCGCGCTCTCCTCTCCAACGCCCTCGAGGCCGTCATCGCCGCCATGTACCTGGACGGCGGCCTGCCCCCGGCGCGCTCCTTTGTCGAACAGCACATTATCGCCCCCAAGATCGCCGACCTGACCACCGCCGTCACCGAGGGCGCACGCTTCGGCGGAGCCATCGGCGACTACAAAAGCGCCCTGCAGGAGTTTCTGCAGGCCCGCGGCAAAGGCCAGCCCAAGTACACCGTCGTGGAAGAAAGCGGTCCTGACCACAAGAAGCGCTTTCGCGTGCAGGTTCTGCTCCGCGAACAGACCGGCGACGCCGCCGAAGCCGAGGGCCGCACCAAAAAGGAAGCCCAGCAGGCCGCCGCGCGCGTCGCGTATGAGAGACTGCTAGCCTCCGATGTCTGAGCCAAACGACGAGATCGTTGAAGCCGCTGTCGAAGTCGTCGTCGTCGAGACGCCGTCCGAGACCATCGTCCGGGAAACGGTTGTCATCCACACCCACGAGCGCGGCAACGGTCCGCTGGAAGCCTTCACCAGCCTTCTGCCCATCATCACCGTCGCCATCTTCATCATCACCTTCCTCGCGCAGCCCTTCCGCATCCCCTCCGGCTCCATGGAAAAAACTCTGCTGGTCGGCGACTTCCTCCTGGTCAACAAGCAGATCTACGCCCCCGGCGGCGGCTGGCACTGGCTGATGCCCTACCGTGAACCGCACCGCGGCGACATCATCGTCTTTCACAATCCCCTGGACGCCAACGATCACCTGGTCAAACGCACCATCGGCCTGCCCAGTGAACGCCTTCGCATGCGCGGCGGCCGCGTCCTGGTCAACGACAGCCCCCTCGACGAGCCCTACACCTACTACATCCCATCCCGCCCGGACCACTTCCGCGACAACTTCCCCACCCTGCACGACGCCGACCCCGAAATCGACGCTCAATGGTGGATGCAGATGCGCACGCTGATCGACAACGGCGACCTGATCATCCCCGCCGGGCACTATTTCATGATGGGCGACAACCGCAACAACAGCCGCGACAGCCGCTACTGGGGCTTCATGCCCCGCGACTTCGCCGAAGGCATGCCCATGCTCGTCTACTTCTCCGTCCCCATGCCGGAAGAGCAGCAGCGCGGCATCCACGGCCTGGCCCGCTGGAGCCGCATGCTCACCGTTCCCCGCTAGGAAGTACCGCATAGAGCCCTTCCTCCGGCCTGTTCCCTCAAAAAGAAAGGACTTTAGCCCCGGGTACTTTGCGAAAATACCCGGAGCTGAAGCCCTCTTTCTCATCCTGGCTGGTATCACGTTCTGTTCAAACGTCATTCCAGCCCGGAGCAGTTACACTTGCAGAGGAGAAAAGTTCCTTTGCCAAACGAAGAGCAGCAACCTGTAGAACCCAAGCGCGAAGAGACCCTGCTCGAGAGCATTGCCTCCATCGCCAGCGTTCTGGCCGTGGGCCTCTTCGTGATGACCTTCATCTTCCAGAACTTTGAGATTCCCTCGGCCTCCATGGTCAAGACGCTGCTCATCGGCGACCACGTCCTCGTCGACCGCGTCACCCTCGCGCCTGAGACCAAGTGGATGCCGCTGGTGCATTACCGCCAGCCCAAACGCGGCGACGTCTTCGTCTTCCTCAAGCCCGGCTGGCCCGATCTCTTCCTCGTAAAACGTCTCGTCGGCCTGCCCGGTGACAAGATCCACCTGCGCAACGGCATCCTCTTCGTCAACGGCGTCAAGCAGGACGAGCCCTACATCTCCAAGCCCGGCGATAAGGACGAGAACGGCAACCTCCGCGAGTACAACGAGTTCCGCGACGATTTCCCGCTCTATCCGCCGCCCAGCTACTACTCCGCCGACGACGTTCCCGGCGTCTGGCGTGAGGACCTGCCCTCGCACCTGCAGGGCGAGGACCTCGTCGTCCCTCCCGGCAAAGTCTTTGCCATGGGTGACAACCGTCTGGACTCGCTCGACAGCCGCTACTGGGGCTTTGTTCCGCAGGAAAATATCGTCGGACGCCCCATGTTCGTCTACTGGTCCTTCCAGACCCCCGCCGACCAGATCAACAAGCAGACCGTGGGCGACCGCCTCGGCTTCGCCGGCCACGTCATCCTGCACTTCTTCGATGAAACGCGCTGGAAGCGCACGCTGCACCTGGTGAAGTAGATGTCTGAGTACAACGCACAACCGAAGCGTTCGCTCCGGCGGCGCGTTGCCATCGCCGTGGGCCTGGTAGCCCTGGTCCTTCTGGCCATCTTCATCATGCCTATGATCAACGTGGGCCGCTACCGCCTGCGGGTGGCCCAGGGCATCAGCGACGCCATCGGGCGCCCCGTCCACATCGACAACATCACCTTGACCATGCTGCCCACGCCGGGCCTCACGCTCGAAAACTTCGTCGTCAGCGAAGACCCCGAGTTCGGCGCCGAGCCGGTCATGCGCGCCAACCAGGTCCACGTCACCCTGCGCCTCAGCTCGCTCTGGCGCCGCCGGCTGGAAGCCTCTTCCATCTCGCTCACTGAGCCCAGCGTCAACATCGTCCGCGCTGAAAACGGCCACTGGAACCTGCAAAGCCTGCTGATGCACGCCTCGCAGGTCGACGCCGCGCCCACCGCCCAGCCCAAAGCCGGCAGCGCACCGCGCTTCCCCTACATTGAGGCCACCAGCGCCCGCGTCAACCTGAAGCTGGGCCACGAGAAGACGCCCTTCTCCCTCACCGACGCCGAGTTCGCCCTCTGGCTGCCCAACCCCGACGAGTGGCGGCTCCGCATGGAAGCCCACCCCGCGCGCACCGACACCGACGCCAGCGACACCGGCCTCCTGCGCATTGAAGGCAGCCTCAAACACGCCGACAGCTTCAGCCACCTGCCCATTGACCTGCATGGCGTCTGGACCAAGGCACAGCTCGGCGAAACCAGCAAGCTGATGACCGGCAGCGACGCCGGCCTCCGCGGCACCCTGGAATGGGGCGCAAACGTCACCGGAACCTTCGCCGAATCCAACGTCCAGACCTGGATCAAGATCGAGGACCTGCGTCGCGCCGAGTTCTTCCCGCCGCATACCCTTTCCATGGAAATGCGCTGCGGCCTCCGCGCCAACAACCGCTTCCTCACGCTTGAAGACGTCAAGTGCAACGCTCCCGTCGACGGCGGCAACATCGCCCTGTCCGGCCGCATCCGCGACGTCCGCGAACCGGACGAGGCTGAAATGCAGGTTGGCCTACACCAGCTTCCGGCCAGCACGCTGCTGGACTGGCTCCGCGTCGCCTCCTCGCGCCTCTCTCCGCTGTGGAACGCCACCGGCAACCTGGACGCCGGCCTGACCTACAACCAGGCCGAAGGCTGGCAGGGCAAACTGACCGCCAACCACCTCGGCCTCTCCGCGCAGAACCAGGCCGTCATTATGGACCAGACCATCGAGCTGACCCAGGCCACGCCCACACCGGTCCTCTTCCGCCGCCTTCCCGGCTCCAGGCGCGAACCACAGGGCCTGGAAAGCTACGCCTTCTCCTTTGAGAAGCTGCCCCTCGACCTCGGCGCAAAGAACCCCGCCCTAGCCCACGGCCACTTTGACGGCCACCTGAAGCTGGTGCAGATCCTCGGCGAAGCCGACAGCGCCCGCACCCGCACCCTGGCCAGCATGACCCCGGTCCACGACCAGATCGACACCCTCCTCCCCAAAGAAGGCGAAACCCAGCTCAACCTGACCTGCGAACACACAGCCAACTCCACAGCCATCACCTGCAACAACAACGCCCCCACCCCCGCCCGCCCCACGCACCGCAAATAAGTCAGCAGAACGGAGCCGGGCGCCACCTATCTGTCCTCTCGGACATGGTCTCGTGCTTTCGTCTTTCTTGTTTGTCATTCCATAACGCAACGAGATCCGCTTTTCCTGCTTTGTCATTCCGCCGGCAAAGCAGGAAGAATCTGCTTTTTCTTTTCTTGTCTTAGTACCCTTAAATTTGGTTCGCAATCGAACCCCAGGGCCAAGGAGAAGCTGACCGGATTTAGAAAATTTTTCAATATAGTTCAGCGGCCTTCTCGATTCAATCCGAAAGGCCGCCCTTTCACTATGCGTTCGTTCCACCATCTACAGTCAGATTGGCTCCGGTAATGTAGGAGGACTCCGGACGGGCCACGAATGCAACCAATGCTGCGACTTCATCCACAGTCCCGTACCGATTCAGTGCCGTCACTGCTTTTTGAGGAGTAGCCCAATCGCCCGCGGCAGGATTCAGGTCTGTATCGATCGGCCCGGGCTGCACATTATTCACGGTAATGCCACGGCCACCAACCTCTCTGGACAAACTTTGCGTAAACATTTTCACCGCCCCTTTGGTTGCTGCATAAGCGGCTAGACCCGGCGTCAGGTTACGCTCGCCGACACATGAACCGATCATGATGATGCGCCCCTTATTGTTCATGCTTTTCAGTGCTGCTTGGGTCGTGACAAATACGCCCCGGATATTGAGGTTGATGACGTGCTCCATCTCTTCGAGAGTGGTTTCTTCGAACGGTTTCGGGATCGCCGTACCGGCATTATTTACAAGGATGTCCAGTTTGCCGAGAGCGGCGACGGCCTTCTCCACCGCAGCGGTGATCGCTTTAGGACTCACCGCGTCTGCCTGAATCGCCAGAGCTTTTCCACCTGCTTCTTCAATCTCTTTCACCACGGCTGACGCGGCGTTAGAGTCCTTCGCATACGTTATCGCTACGCTGGCTCCATCTGCAGCAAGACGTTTTGCGATTGCAGCGCCGATACCGCGGGATCCGCCCGTTACCAGTGCGACCTTATCTGTCAGAGAATGAGACATTGTCTTTTTACCTTTCTTTATCGAGGGATGCGTTCCAGATCGCATGCAGACGGGCACCTGTGCCGTCATGCGAAGCTTGTCTCGTCAAGATAGCGGCGAATAGATGCGTAATAAATTGCTTTATAGGCTTAGGGGATATGCTTTTCGTGCAGAGGTGACCCTTGGAACTTAGACATCTTCGCTACTTCGTCGCAGCGGCGGAAGCACGAAGTCTCAAGCTTGCGGCAGAAAACAAACTGCACACCACACAGCCGTCTTTAAGTCGCCAGATACGCGATCTTGAAGAGGAAGTAGGTGCTCCACTCTTCGTAAGGGGAGCGAAGGGTGTTGAACTGACCCCCGCAGGTCGAGTCTTTCTGGATCACGCTCGCGTGATGCTTTCTCAGGCCGAAGTGGCAGTACAGTCAGCGCGCCAAATCGCTTATCCCACCAAACCTTCCTTTGCTATGGGATTCATGATCGGGCATGACATGACCTGGCTTCCTGGAGCTCTCCGACTTCTGCGGGACGATCTGCCCAACATCCATATCGTCATCTCCACGCAAAATTCTCCCCAACTCGCCAGTGCTCTCCTGCATGGTGGTATCGACGTGGCATTTCTCCGCAGAGAAGATGGGAGCGCAGACCTGGCTTTCAGAACTCTAGTCGATGAGCCGTTCGAGGTCTTCCTACCCGCCGATCACCCTCTCGCGGCGAAGCCCTTCATCACTCTTTCAGAGATGGCGAATCAAACGTTTATCAGCGTTTCAGGAACTGCACTCAGCCTGTCAGGAAAGCAGCCTGCGCTACGTCGCGCCATCGACAAATTCCTTCATGAAAATGACGTCATGATCAAACCAAGCCACGAAGTAGACAATCTCGGCGGCGTTGTATCTCTCATCGTCTCTACGCATGGAATTGCCCTCTTGCCGGTTTACGCCAAGGTATTCCTTCCGGACACTGTGACCACTCGCCCGCTCGAAGGCGTGGGTCCAAAGATCGATCTATCACTCGGCTATCGCAAGGCGAATCCGTCGCCTATTCTGAAGGTATTCTTATCTCGCGTCAACGAACTCACTGCCGATGTGATCGCGAATCACAAAGGCGATCAATAACGACAAGTCGGCTTCTCTTGACTTACTCCACCTACGGCATCGTCTTCAAATTCACATTCAACACATGCGTCGTCTGCTGCAGCTCCGGGGTCGTCCCGTCGTTCACCTGCACTTGCTGCGGCTTATCGTTGAACACAATCCGCGTCGTGCGGTGCGAGTGCGGCGGAATCCGCAAACGCTCCGTCGTCGTCAGCGTACCGGAGCGCACCGTTACCGGCACCTCCGCCACCGCCGAGCCATCGTTGGCCACTTCCACTGAGATCAGGTAGCCGCTGGCCCGTTCAATCTCGCGCGGCGTTACCGACACAATCGACAGGTCCGGCAGACCCCGGTCCCGCTCCACCCAGTCCTCAAAAAACCATCCCAGCTCTTTGTCCGACGCGCTCTCCAGCAGCCGGCGGAAGGCCGCCAAATCCGGCGACGGCTGCGACCGCAGCGCGGTCAGCGCCTGCTGCAGCGCCGCATCGCCCACGATGCCGCGCAGCATCCAGAACACGTACGCCGCCTTGTTGCGATAGATCTGGCTGCTGTGCGCCCGCTCCAGCGGCTCGCCTTCGCCCGCGTCCGTCTGCCCGAAGTCCGGCTCCAGCAGCGCCAGCGCGCCGCGTCCGTCCTCCAGCGCGCTCAGCGCGGTCTCGCGGCCCTCGTTGCGCTCAATCCACAGCAGTTCCATAAACCGCGCCAGCCCCTCATCCAGCCACGCCGGCTGGTTGCCCGTGTACGCATGGGTAAAGGCATGCACCAGCACCTCCTCATCCTCCGCCGGACGTCCGGAAAGATACCCCGCCAGAAACGGCCCCGACTCAAACGGCTGCACCCCGGTGTTCACCTCCAGCAGCGTCAACGGCCCGTTGGGCCGCGCGCCCAGCCACGCCGTCAGCAGCGGCAGCACCTTCAGCGCCGCCAGGTTCAGCACCCGCGGACGGTCGTCGTCCTCTGAGATCACCCCCAGGTACCCTCCGCCCACCATCTCCGGCTGGTCCTTCGTCAAAAACAGGCTCACCGGGTGGAACCCCAGCGAAAACGGCTCAAAGCTGGCCGTCGCTACCCCGGTCGCCGCGGCCGATGGCTCATTCGGATTGTCCTGGTGCCTCTCCAGAATCGCCTGGTGGCCGCACAAAAACGCCAGCCGTGGCGGATCGCCCGCATACTCCACTGTCAGCCGCGCGCTGAGCTTCGCCGCCTGCGTCGCCAGCCGGTTGCGCCCCACCAGGTCATACACCCGGTTGCCATCGCCCAGAAACGCTGGCGGCTCACTCACCGGATACCACAGTACATTGCCAAAGCCGCGCAGCCCGGTAAACTCATCCGTCACGCGATCCCACTCGGCCGAGGCCGCAGCCGACGAGCTCTCCGCTCCGGCCACCTGCTCCACCTTGCCCGAGTAAAAAACATCCACCGTCACCGCCGCGCCCACCGGCAGCGGCCTCGGCAGCGTCAACACCGCCTCGCTCATAGCACCCGTATGGTCCAGGTCGGTCTTCACCGCATGCTGCACCATTTTCAGTGCAACCGGTTTGCCGTCTTCCACCAGCCGCGCCGTCTCCCAGTGCAGCGATGAGCTGATCTGCAATGGCAGCTCCGCAATCGCCTTGTCGCCGGCATTCCGTACCGTCACCAGCGCACGCACGGACAGCCCGCTCTCCGTCGTATTCAGGTGCACGTCCAGGTCATATGCCGTAAACACCAGCGACGAACGCAACGCATCAGCCACCTCAAACGGAGCCTGTTCCCCCTGCTTCTGCCCGGGGGCCTCCGTCTGCACCGTCTGCTCGTCGCGGTGGTAAATCACCTCCGGCTGCTGCTGCGCGCACGCCACACCGGCGGCCAAAACCACCGCCCAACTCCACCTGCCTGAAAACACCATCTAGGAACCTAAACCCTTACGCGGTTTGGACGGCTTCGCCGCCACGACGGGAGCCGCGCCCCTCTGCCGCACAGCCTCATACATCACCACCGCGCCCGCTACCGACACATTCAACGAGCTCACCGAACCCGCCATCGGAATCCGCAGCAGATGGTCGCAGGTCTTCTTCACCAGGTCATGCAGACCCGCGCCCTCGCGCCCCAGCACCAGCGCCGTGTGCGTCCTGAAGTCGTAATCGCTGTAGTCCGGCGTGCCGCGCTCATCCAGGCCCACCACCCACACATTGGCTTCCTTCAACTGCTCCAGCGCCCGCGTCAGGTTCGTCACCCGGGCAATCCGCACATGCTCGCTCGCCCCGGCGGAACTCTTCGCCACCACCGCCGTCAGCGGGGCCGATCTCCGCTCCGGCAGCAGGACACCATCCACACCCGCGCCGTCTGCCGTCCGCAGCAGCGCGCCCAGGTTATGCGGATCCTCAACGCCATCCAAGGCCAAAAAGAAGTAGTGCTCGCCATTGCGCGGAGGCGCGGCCAGCAGGTCTTCCACCGCCAGCAACTTGCGCTCCTTCACCTGGGCCACAATGCCCTGGTGCATGTCGGTTTTGGCTATCCGGGTCAGCTCATCCTTGGTCGCGGGTGAACAGCGTACCCCGGCCTTGCGGCACTGCTCCAGCACCGCCTCCAGCCGCGCATCCTTACGATCGCGGGCAAACCGAACATGGTCCAAAGGACGGCTGCCCGAACGAACCGCCTCTTCCACCGGATGGATACCGTACAGAACTTCCATCTCTCCAGTGTAGAACCGCCCGCACCTCGTCTTCTGCACCAAAAACAGTGCAGAAAGATTGCCGCGGAAAGATGCGGCCCCACCCTATACTGGTTGCACGCGAATTTTTAAAAAAATTTGCATTCCTGCGTCTTTAAACAAAAGACACCCGTCTGAGGAACCATGCCACGCTTCTCCCTAGTCCGAACCGATGCCGCCATTGCGGATCAGGCACAGGAGAACGCCGCCGTTGCGCGCGGGTTGAAGCGGCAGGATCCGGATCTTCTCGACTCCCTGATTGAGCAGTACCAGCACCGCCTGATGCGCTACCTCACCTTCCTGACCGGTCGCCGTGAGATGGCAGAGGACCTCTTCCAGGAGACCTGGATGCGTGTTCTCGTCCGCGGATCGCAGTACAACGGCAAGGCCCGCTTTGAAACCTGGCTGTTCACCATCGCCCGCAACCTCGTCATCGACAACGCCCGCCGCAAGACCATGGCCAGCCTGGACGAGATGAGCGAAGGCGGCGACGACGAGCGCCCCTTTGAAATCGCGATGGATGCACCTTCGCCCTTTGAGCAGCTCCGCGAGCGCGAAAACGCCGCCGAGGTTGCCGCCGTCATGCTGACGCTGGAGCCGAGCTACCGCGAAGTCCTGACTCTCCGCTTCCATGAAGATATGTCGCTGGAGGAGATCGCAGCCGTTACCCGCGCTCCCCTGTCGACCGTGAAGTCCCGCCTTTATCGTGGCCTTGCCGCCCTCCGGCCGCAGGTCGAAGCCCTTCGCAGGCTCCCAGCAGAAGGATTACGGTGATGGCAACCATGACTCCCCCCGCTCCATCGCGCGTCGTCAATCGCACGCACCGCGTGATTCGCGCGCAGGCCCTTAAGCAACAGGAACAGAAGAACAAGGTGCGCGGTCTTTATCTGCCCCTTATCTTCGGTGGTGTTCTGCTGTTTGCTGCCGTGGTCACCACGGCGATTATCCTCGCCTCAGACGCTGATGGCGAAGGCAGTCTTCCGTATGCCAGTGAGCAGATCTTCGTTCTGCTCATGTGGCTGATCCCTGTCTCCGCAGCAGCTATCGGCGTGGTGTGGTACAAGCGTGGGAAGGCTGATCGCGGAGGCAAGCGTTAATGGCTGACGTTTTCGAGCGCAAAGACCAAAGCACCGCGGAATACGACCTGAGCCTGGTTCCCACCTGGTCCATCGCTCTGGCTGCGGTTCTCTTCGTGGGCCTGCAGTATCTGTTCCATTTCAAAATGCCCCATCGCCACGGCGAACTGCTGCCGATGCGCATTGCCATGGGCTTCTTCTGGGGCTCGGCTCTCTCCAGCTACGCTCTTCTGGCCGGCTACGTCAGCCGCGACGTCAAGCGCCGCAACATGTCGGCCGCACTCTGGATCCTGATGGTCCTCCTCATGCCCGCCGGCATCGGAGCCATCGTCTACTTCCTGGTACGCCAGCCCATCGTCTCCCGCTGCCCGCATTGCAGCAGCGAGCTGCAGTCGGGCGACAACTTCTGCCCGCAGTGCCGCTTCCAGACCGCTCCCGTCTGCGGACAGTGCTACCGCGGCGTGGCCATCACCGATGTCTACTGCTCCAATTGCGGTCACGATCTTGCCACCGACGGCGCTCCCAGCCGACTGCGCGCCTATCACGACGAGTAACCGGCGCCCCGCTGCACCCTAAGCTCTCCTCGTGCATCTATACTGAAACGTTCCATGGCAATGACCGCTCTCATCATCGACGACGAGCCACTCGCCCGTCAGGAGCTTGAGTACCTGCTGGAGAAGTCCGGCGACATTGAGGTGCTTGCGCAGGGCTCCAACGGCATTGAAGCCGTTGAGCTCATCCGCGAACACCATCCCGATGTCGTCTTCCTCGACGTGCAGATGCCCGGCCTCGACGGCTTTGCCGTGCTGAAAAAGCTGATCGGCAAGGTCGACCGCATGCCCCAGGTCGTCTTCGCCACCGCGTACGACCAGTACGCCGTGCGCGCCTTCGAGGTCAACGCCATCGACTACCTGCTCAAACCCTTTGACCAGGCCCGTGTCGAGAGGACCGTCGAAAAGGCCCGCCATCGCGTTGCCGCTGTAGCCGCCGCCGAAGCAGCCCCTCAGGCCTCCAGCGACCCCAACAGCGCCAAGCTCGACGCCCTGATGAAGCTGCTCGAAGAGCAGACCCAGCAGGCCGCACCTCCCGCACGCGCCAGCAGCAAGGTCGTCGTCCGCGCTCAGAACCGCCTTCTGCTCGTCGACCAGAAGCACATCTGCTTTGCCGCCATCGACGAAGGACAGATCTCCATCGTCACGCAGAATGTCGAAGGCGTCTCCAACTGCCGCACCCTCGAGGAGTTGACGGACCAGCTCAATCCGGAGATCTTCTGGCGCGCCCACCGCAGCTTCGTCGTCAACATCCATCACATCCGCGAAGTCGTGCCATGGTTCAAGTCCAGCTACCAGCTCCGCATGGACGACCGACAGCAGACAGAAATCCCTGTCAGCCGCGCCCAGACCAAGCGTCTGAAAGAGCTCTTCAACCTGTGAGTTTCGCGTTCTGCGTTGCGTGTTCTGAGTTGGTATAGACCCCACACACAACGCAGAACACCCAACTCACAACTTCAGTCGTATCGCTCAAACACAATCTGCTTACGGTCCCAGCCTCGGTCTTTGAACCACTGGCGCAACGGCGCGGCAAACGCATTCAGCCCCACAATGTACGCCGTCGGCTTCGGCTCGCCCGCTTCCGCAATCAGCCTCTCCAGCTCCGCCTCCACCGCACTCGCAGCCAGCGGCAGATACCGGAAGCCCTCAACCGCGCGCTCTGCCTGCTCAAACCGCTCGCGGTAGAACAGCTCCCCATCCGCCGTGGCCGTGTGCAACAGCGTCAGCGGACCAACATATCCCTGCCCGCGCAGCAGAGCGTCGGCCATCGACGCCACCGGCGCAATCCCCACGCCATCCGCCACAACAATGCCCGGCCCATCGCGCAACACAAACGCGCCATACGGCCCATGCATCTGCGCCGTGCCGCCGATCGGAAGGTCGCACAGCAGGTTCGAAAACCAACCCGCGCGATTCAGGCACAGCACCATGCGCTCTCCCGCAGGCGCGGCGGTCAGCGAATACGCACGAACCTCCTGCTTGCCCTCCCGCTCTGTGACAAACGAGTAGAACTGTCCCGGCTGGTACGACAACGGAGCCTCGCACGTAAACACAAGCTCCCATGTCTGCGAGGCCTCGCTCAGCAACCGCTTTTCGGCAAGCGTCGCCGTCATCATGCCTGCTTGCTCCGGCATGCCTCGCAGTTGCACACACGGCGCAGGTGATCCCACGAATAAATCCCTGCCTCGTGTCCGTCATTCCACTTGAATTTCAGAGCGTAGTTGCCCACCTTCTCCACCGACATCGGCTTGGCCGGAGCCTGGTACATGGCAAACATCTCCGCCGGCTTGGCCTTTGCTTCCCCCAGCTTGCGGCCGGTGTGCTGACGCTCCTCATGGCAGGTCGCGCACGGACACGCATCGCGCAGCCACGGGAAGCTCCACTTGCTCTGATGGCCATCCTTCCACTCAATCTCAACGCCCTCACCGGTCGTCATGTGGACGCGCACCTTGGCCGGTGTTACCGCCTCGCGCGGCAGACGGTCATCCTGCGCCGCCGCGGCCAGTGCCTCTTCCTTGCTGATAAAGCGAATGCCTTCGTGACTCATACCCTTCTATGCTTTCACAAAACCGCGCTTGTCATCCTGAGCGGATCTGTTTCTCCAAACACAACACCGGGTGCCCCATCCATGCGAAGCATGGGTGGGCAATGCAGGATTCCTACCGGCTGTTCAAATAAAAGAACCACCCCGCCACGGCACACCCGGTCACCACCACCACCACCCGCAGCACGTCACCATTCATCCGCCGCGCATACCTGGCGCCCAGCCAACCACCCAGCCCGGCAAAGACCATCGCCACCAGGCAGTAATGCCACACGACCGCTCCCCGCACAATGAAGGTGAACACCGCCGCCAGGTTTGACACGCACGCGCCCAGCACCTTCAGCGAGTTCAACTGGTGCATCTCTTCCACACCGAACAGCGCCATCACCGTCATGATCAGAAAACCGGCACCCGCGCCAAAGTAGCCGATGTAGAAGGTCACCGGCAGCAGCGCCAGCAACACGTACAGTACCGACGGTTTCCGCTCCAGGTGAGGATGTTCCGTACGGCCGCGCAGCCAGCGCGAGATGCGTCCGCTCACGCCAAAGATCAGCGACGCCGCCAGCAGCATCCACGGCAGCACACGCAGAAAAGTCGCCTCCCGCGTGCGCAGCAGAATCAGCGCCCCGCCAATGCCTCCAATGATGGAGGCCAGCACAACCACCCACGCAACATCGCGCCGCAGGTCATTCTTCAGCGCCGCCAGCGAAGTCAACTGCCCCGGCCAGATCGCCACCGTGTTCGTCGCATTTGCCTGGATAGGAGGAACCCCCACCGCCAGCATCGCCGGAAACGAGACAAACGACCCGCCGCCCGCCAGCGCGTTCATCACCCCGGCGATGAAAGAGGCAGCAACCAGCCATAGGTAGTGACCGTGTGTTGTCAGGTAGGAAGGCATGAGGTCTGCTTCTATCTTACGAGCGCAAAACAAAGCGGAGACCAAAGGCCTCCGCTTGCTGTTCCCTGTCTGCTCTTCCCTGCTGTTAGATATCCAGGTTCTTCACATCCAGCGCATTCTCTTCAATAAACTTGCGGCGGCTTTCCACATCCTCGCCCATCAGCGTGGTGAAGATCTCTTCCGTACCCGCAATGTCTTCCAGCTTTACTTCCAGCAGCGTCCGACGTTCGGGATCCATGGTGGTCTCCCACAGTTGCTCGGCGGTCATCTCGCCCAGTCCCTTGTAGCGCTGCACCTGGTATTCCTTGCGGCCCTGCTCGATCACATACTCAAACAGGTCACGCGCGCTCTTCTTCTCCACCGGGTCCTGCGGAAGCTTGGCGTTGGCGCTGCGCTTGGTGCCCTTCGCCTCAGCCGCGGTGCCAGGAGCAGCAGCCGCATCGGCTACGCCCTCCGTCTCCTGCTCTTCCACATCCTCTTCCTCGACCACCTCAACCTTGCCTGCGCCCTTCTGCACATACTCAATCAGGAACGGCGGCTGTAGCTGTTCGGCAATCTGCGCATGCTTGCCCAGCAGCAGGCGCATCTCCGGAGCAGAGGCCAGCGTCCAGTCAATCCAGCGCTGCTGGCCGTTGGTGTCTGTAAAGCTGACAGACCACGTCTGGTGCTCTTCATCCAGCACGGGCTCTGACACAGCCTTGAACTTGGCTTCCTTGCCAATCTTCTCAAGCTGCGCTTTCAGCTGCGTAATCTTCTCCGGCGACTCAAAGTCCGCGCGCTTGGCCGGGTCCTTGCCTTCATGCGCAAACAGGTTGGCAAAGGCAGCCGTCACCGCTTCATTGCGGAAGCGCTTGTTCGCCTTGTCGAAGTAGCCGATGTAGTCGTTCAGCTTGCCCATGAAGTCGGTCAGCGGACGGCCTTCCAGCGTCTGCGCGTTCTCGCCATAACGAATCACCATGCCGTCCGAGGCGCGCTTGACCATCACCTTCACAAACTCGCGCTCGTCCTTGATGTACTGCTCAAAGCGGCCCTTCTTGATCTTGAACAGCGGAGGCTGCGCAATGTACACGTGGCCGCGCTGGATCAGCTCCGTCATGTGGCGGAAGAAGAAGGTCAGCAGCAGCGTGCGGATGTGCGATCCGTCGACGTCGGCATCGGTCATCAGGATGATCTTGTGATAGCGCAGCTTGCTGGAATCAAAGTCGTCCTTGCCAATGCCCGTGCCCATCGCCGTAATCATGGCGCGGATTTCTTCGTGGCCCAGCATCTTGTCGTAGCGGGCCTTCTCGACGTTGAGGATCTTACCCTTCAGCGGAAGAATCGCCTGGAACTTACGATCGCGTCCCTGCTTGGCGGTACCGCCTGCGCTCTCACCCTCGACCAGGTAGACCTCGCAACGCGAAGGATCCTTTTCGCTGCAATCGGCCAGCTTGCCCGGCAATCCGCCGCCATCCAGCGCACCCTTACGGCGGGTAAGATCGCGTGCCTTGCGGGCAGCTTCACGCGCGCGGGCAGCTTCAATCGCCTTGTTGATCACACGCTTGGCCACCTGCGGGTTCTGCTCAAAGAACGCGCCCAGGCGCTCGTTCACAAACGCCTGCACCTGTCCTGCGATATCCGAGTTCAGCTTGCCCTTGGTCTGGCCTTCAAACTGCGGCTGCGGAATCTTCACCGAGACCACGGCAACCAGACCTTCACGCACGTCATCGCCCGACAGCGATTCCTTCAGGTCCTTGAACAATCCCAGCGACTGGCCGGCTGCGTTGATGGTGCGCGTCAGCGCCGTGCGGAAGCCCGAGAGATGCGTTCCGCCATCCACCGTGTTGATGTTGTTGGCAAACGAGAACACCGTCTCCGAGTAGGAGTCGTTGTACTGCAGCGCCGCCTCCACCACCAGCGTGCCCTTCTCCGCTTCCATGTAGAACGGCTTGTCGTGCAGCACCTGCTTGCCCTTGTTCAAATGCTTGATGAACTCGGCAATGCCTCCGTTGTACTTGAAGCTCTGTGTCTTCGAGTCGCCGGTCTTGGAGTCGGTCGTGCGCTCATCCGTCAGCGTGATCTCAATGCCCTTGTTCAGGAAGGCAAGCTGACGCAGACGGTTGGCAAGAATGTCGTAGTTGTACTCATGCACGCTGAAGATCGTCTTGTCCGGAAGGAAGTGCACCTTGGTGCCGCGCTTCTTCGTTACACCGGTGTTCTTCACATGGCTCGTTGGCTCACCCTTCGAGTAGGTCTGCTCGTAGGTCTGGCCATCGCGCCAGATCTCGACATCGAACTCCTCGCTCAGCGCGTTCACGCAGCTTACGCCCACGCCATGCAGACCGCCGGAGACCTTGTAGGTGCTCGCGTCAAACTTACCGCCGGCATGCAGCTTGGTCAGCACCACCTGCACCGCGGGCATACGTGTGCCATCCGGCAGCGTCTTCTCATCTACAGGGATACCGCGGCCGTCATCGACCACCGTAATCGAGTTATCCACGTGGATCACCACGTCGATGCGCGTCGCATGGCCAGCCAGCGCTTCGTCCACAGAGTTGTCCACCACCTCGTACACCAGATGATGCAGACCCTGTTCGGTCGTCGAACCGATGTACATGGCCGGCCGCAGACGCACCGCCTCCAGGCCTTCCAGTACCTTGATGTTGTCGCTGGTATAAGCCGCGCTCTCAGCGCTGCCGGGATTCTCTACAAGGGGAACGTTCTGAGTGGACATCAGACTCCGTAAATTACTGAAATTGCTTGCCTTATGCAGGGCGTTTAAAGGGACTTCTACACCCTTATTTTAGCACGTCCGGAAGACGGGTTTAAGCGCTTAAACAGCGCCTCCAGGTGCCGTTTTCCGTGCAAAATGGGACACTTTAAGCCATGCCCTACAAGCTCCGCACCGCTCGCCCGAAAGAGATCCCCGCCCTGCAGCAGCTCATCGAGCAGTCCGTCCGTCACCTGCAGGCCACGGACTACGGCCCGGCCGAGATCGACGCAGCCGTCCGCACCATCTTCACTGTGGACACGCGCCTGGTCGCCGACGGCACCTACTTCGTCGCAGAAGACGAGACCGGCAGCTACGCCGCCTGCGGTGGATGGAGCCGCCGCAAGACCCTCTACGGAGGCGATGCCCAGGTGGAAGCCAAAGAGCCGGAACTGCTTGATCCTGCGGTAGATGCAGCCAAAATTCGGGCCATCTTCGTCCACCCCGCCCACGCCCGCCAGGGGCTCGGTTCCCTTGTCCTGAAAGCTGCGGAAGACGCTGCGGCCGCCGAAGGCTTCCGCGAATTGGAGATGGGCGCCACCCTCACCGGCTACCCCATCTACCTGAAAAAGGGCTATGTCGAAACCGAACGCCACCACGCCCCCATCGGCGACGGCCTGTCGATTGAGATTGTGAAGATGAGAAAGAGAGTTTCGTAAATGCGTTACTACCTCTTCTGGAAAGTTGCAAGCGTTCTGATTGGCACCGGAATCGGCTTTGTTCTCATGGCTCGGCGCGATCTCAAACAGTGGAGAAAGAAACGAAACACTTTACGGAAAGAACCGAAAAGGTGAACAGGTCCTTTACTGTCTCTCGGATGTCACCGCGAAATATAGGGTGTCATCCTGAGCGTAGCGAAGGACCTGCTGTTGTTTTTGCAACTACCTCCCCACCAACTCTTCCCGTACCG
This sequence comes from Terriglobus tenax, assembly GCF_025685395.1. NCBI lineage: Bacteria > Pseudomonadati > Acidobacteriota > Terriglobia > Terriglobales > Acidobacteriaceae > Terriglobus > Terriglobus tenax. The sequence goes on from NZ_JAGSYA010000004.1 coordinate 1,579,345, forward strand.
CCTTCGCCGCCGCCACCAGGTTCCGCAGCGAGGCCTCCGTCTCCGGCCACTGGCGGGTCTTCAGGCCGCAGTCCGGATTCACCCATAACTGCTCTGCTTTCAAAGACTCCAGCGCCATGAGCAGCAGACCGCGCACCTCTTCCTCACCCGGAACGCGCGTGGCATGGATATCCCAGACGCCCGGACCAATCTCGTTCGGGTAGCCGTGCGCCCTGAAGTCCGCCAGCAGAGCCATCTTTGACCGCGCCGATTCCATGGAGATCACATCCGCGTCCAGCGCCGCAATCGCCGGCAGAATCGTCTCAAACTCGGCGTAGCACATGTGGGTATGGATCTGCGTCTCGGCCCGGACGCCGCTGGTGGCCAGCCGGAAGGCCTTCACTGCCCAGTCCAGGTAGCCTGCATAGTCGCCCATGCGCAGCGGCAGCCCCTCGCGCAAAGCCGGCTCGTCCACCTGGATGACTCCAATGCCCGCCGCCTCCAGGTCGGCAATCTCCTTCCGCAGCGCCAACGCAATCTGGAACGTGGTCTCGCTCTCCGGGATGTCGTTGCGAACAAAGGACCACTGCAGGATGGTCACAGGCCCGGTGAGCATGCCCTTCATCGGCTTTTGCGTGAGCGACTGCGCAAACTTCGACCAGCGAACGGTCATCGGCGCAGGACGCTCTACGTCGGCGTAGATGATGGGCGGCTTCACGCAGCGCGAACCGTAGCTCTGCACCCAGCCGTTGCGGGTGAAGGCGAAGCCGTCCAGCTGCTCGCCAAAGTACTCCACCATGTCATTGCGTTCGAACTCGCCGTGCACCAGGACATCCAGCCCCAGCTCCTCCTGGCGGCGGATGCACTCCTCGGTCGCGGCTTCCAGGAAGCTCTCGTAGGCTGCATCGTCCAGCAGCCCCTTGCGCCAGGCCGCGCGCTGGCGGCGCACCTCGGCGGTCTGCGGAAAGCTGCCGATGGTCGTCGTTGGCAGCAGCGGCAGTTTCAGCGCCTCGCGCTGCAGCGGAGCGCGGTCCGGATACGGCTGCGGACGGGCGAAATCGTCCTCCGTCAGTGCAGCCAGCTTCTGCTGCACGCGGCTGGAAGCTCCGCCACGCTGACCGGCAAAGTGCGCGGCGTTCGCCGCAAACGCGGCTTCGTCCCCGGTCGCCAGGTCGCGCAGCTCGCCAAGCTTCTGCACGGCAAAGCTTAGCCTTTCGAAGAGCCCGGAGGGCAGCTTATCCTCTCCGGCGGTGTCAAACGGAACGTGCAGCAGACTGCAGGACGGCGCCAGAACGACCCGATCCTGCCCCAGAACGGCGACGGCGCGAGCAATCAGAGACCGAACGGTCGCAAACTCCGACTTCCAGATGTTGCGGCCATCCACCACGCCCAGCGAGAGCGTCTTTTCCGGCGGCAGCGTCGCCAGAACCTCGTCCAGTTGCCCCGGAGCGCGCACCAGGTCAATGTGCAGACCGCTAACCGGCAGCGACGACGCCAGTTGCAGGTTGTCGCCCAGAGCGCCGAAATACGTCGCCACGGTAATGGAAACCGGGAGCTGCCCCAGCTCGGCGTAGGCGGCCTCGAAGGCGCGCTTCCACTCGATGGAAAGATCGGTGACCAGCACCGGCTCGTCGATCTGGACGTCCGCAGCTCCAGCGGCAATCAGCGCCTCCAGAACCGCCTTGTACGCCAGCAGAAGACGCGGCAGCAGCGCCAGCCGCGAGCTGCCATCCACACTCTTGCCCAGCAGCAGAAGGGTGATGGGGCCAACTAGAACCGGCCGCGTGACGATGCCCAGCGCCTTTGCCTCTTCAAACTCACGGACAGCCTTCGACGGATCGGCGATCAGGTGCAGACCGGCGGACCACTCCGGGACCAGGTAGTGGTAGTTGGTGTCAAACCACTTGGTCATCTCCAGCGCCGGCTGCTGGGCGCTGTTGCGGGCCATGTCAAAGTACTGGCCCAGGCTGACCGGGCCGCTGCCATAGCGGGCAGGGGTGGCACCCAGAAGAACGAGCGTGTCCAGCACCTGGTCGTAGAGGCTGAAGTCGTTGGAGGGGATAACGCCGATGCCGGCCTCTTTCTGCAACAGCCAATGACGGCGGCGCAGGTCGCGGGCGACGGCGAGCAGATCGTCTTCCGGGCTTTTGCCGGACCAGAAGGCCTCCAGGGCAAACTTCAGCTCGCGGTTCTGGCCCATGCGGGGAAATCCCAGATTGGCAGTATTCAGCTTTGCGTTATTCAGAACAGACATGCGGTACAGGTTCCTTCCGGCGGGTTTGCCGCCTATGGAACCACCCGTGCGCAGGCTTGTGCCTCCCACCGTAAACGGCGGAAAACAAAAGGAATCGTCTGCCGGGTCCACTCCACGAGACCAGCATTCGCAAACGCACGCCGGGGTGGGAGAGGGGTTGATCCGCTCCTCCTCGGTGGTGGCGGCAGGCCGGTACTCGGACTTTGGGAGAGAGCTCCCATCACCGTTGCGGGACAGCGCCGGATTTTCACCAGCTTCCCCGATTAAGCGCCGCCCGTGAGCGGCAACACCTGCACATGGATTAGTGTACTTGTCCGCGAGGAAGCGGTGGCTTATGAACCCACCTTCGCTCAGCGAGGGTGGCTGCACTACGGATGGTGCAACCGAGTGGAATGGGGAGGCCCTGATTCGATTCTGGGGTATACTGAAAAACGTTGTTCAATGCAGTAATTCTCTAGGATTAACATGCCTAAAATGAAGACCCACTCCGGTGCGGCGAAGCGGTTCAAGAAGACTGGCACGGGCAAGATCAAGCGCGGCCAGACCAAGACCCGTCACATCCTCACCTCGAAGTCCAGCAAGACGAAGCGCCACCTTGGCGGTCCGGCTTATGTGTCTGACGGCGATCATGCCAAGGTCAGCCGCATGATTCCTTACGCCTGAGCGTAAGTGGACTTCTGGAAGTAGATTTCAGGTCGAGCCGCTGGAAGCAGCAACGGGCCAAGAAAAGCGTACCGGCCCCTCGGTGAGCACACAGTGCAAAGCCGATACCAGACCTGGAGCAGCAAGCGTGTGAAGAGGTGCTCTCACCTCCAGCCGCTAGAACAGTACGCAAAAGGAGAAACACGATGCCCCGCGTAAAACGTGGCACAAAGCGGAATGACCGGCGCAAAAAGATCCTCAAGCGCGCAAGTGGTTACTTCCTTACAAAGTCGAAGCTCTACCAGGCAGCACAGGAAGCCGTAGAGCGTGGTCTTAAGTTTGCCTACACCGGCCGTAAGCAGAAGAAGCGTCAGTTCCGCTCGCTGTGGATCGTCCGTATCGGCGCCGCCGCCAAGCTGAATGGCCTGAGCTACTCCATGTTCATCAGCGGCCTGAAGAAGGCCGGCGTTGAGCTGGACCGCAAGGTTCTGGCCGACATCGCCGTGCATGACGCCGCGGGCTTCACCGCCCTGGCGCAGCAGGCCAAGGACGCCAACGCCGCCGCCAAGCAGGCTGCGTAAGCTTCCAGCAGAAATCAGGTGAAAGACGCGACTCCGGTCGCGTCTTTTGCTTTTAACCGCCTCCGGGGCTGAAGCTCCGTTTCTTGCTGTCTCATTTCAGGGGGCCTGAAGGCCGTGCTCCCTCCCGGATCGTGCTGTGCGCGATCTTCCCCCATGCTTCGCATGAAGGGGTTACCGCGTTTGGGCTCACGAACCCACCCTTGGCTCCGCGAGGGTGGGACACCCGGTGTAGGTTTGAAGATTGCTTTACTGCAGGCCTTTGACTGGCAGTATCACGTCCGTCTCCAGCAGAGGCAACACCACACGGACGGTGGTGCCATGACCGGGCTGCGTATCCACTTCAATGTGGCCTCCGTGACGCTCCACAATCTCATGCGAGATGTAGAGGCCGAGGCCGTTGCCAAGGTCGCCCTTGGTGGTGAAGAAGGGCTTGAAGATCTGGCTGCGGACATGGTCATCCATACCGGCGCCATGATCGGTGGCTTCAATAACCAGTCCCCTGGCTTCAGACCGCGCGCGCAGCATGATGGTTCCGCCGATGTGACTGGCATCGATGGCGTTTGAGACCAGGTTGGCGACGACCTGACGGATCTGGCCGACCATGCCGTAGTAGCGCAGTCCCCTGTCGCCCAGCGTCTGCACCGTGACATGGCGATTGTTCGACTTGCCGTGGAAGAGGCGCAGAACCTCCTCGAACATCTCGTCGAGCGCCATCCAGTCGAAGCGCTCCTGGTTTTCGCGGGTCCAGCGCAGGGTCTGCTTGGTAATGCCGCTGATGCGGATCAGCTCACTCTCGACCATCGTGATGTACTCGGTGGCCGAGCGGTTGCTCTCATCCACCTCCTGCCGCAGCAGGTACATCAGGTTGGTAATAGCTTCGAGCGGATTGTTGATCTCATGCGCGATGACGGAGGTCATGCGGCCGGTGATGGCCAGCTTCTCGGCCATACGAATGGCGGCTTCGCGCTCCTTACGTTCGGTCAGGTCGGCGCACATGCCAACCCAGCCGGCACGCACGGCGCCAAGGCCACGGAAGGGCACAGCGCGGACAAGGTTCCAGCGCGGTTCGCCATCCGGAGACTGGAAGCGGAGCTCTTCTTCAAACAGAATGCCTTCGCGGATGGCGTTGCTCCATGCGTCGGCGCAGCGGGCTTCGTCTTCCGGAATCAGGCGGCCGCCTTCGAACCAGCGGCCTTTCTCGTTCAGGCCGGCGTCGTGCCACTGCTGGTTCACATAGGTCAACTCACCGCTGTCATTGGCGGTAAAGATCTTGGTGGGCAGCGAGTGGGTCAACTGGTCAAAGCGTGCCTCGGCAAGCTGCGCCTCTTCTTCAGCGCGGCGCAGGCTGATGGTCATCAGTGCGGAACGGAACTCGCGCGCGGACTCGATCTGCATGCCGGACCATTCGACGGAGCGGCCACGGACGATCTGCTTCCACAGCTCGAACGAGTGGCGCGGTTCCAGCAGCTTGATGGATTCCAGGCTCTCCCCGGGATCACCCGCCCACTTTACGGTCTGCACAATCTCCGGACGGAACCACAGGATGTAGCGGCGGCGCACATCGGAGATACGGATGGCGATCATGCCGCTGGCCGCATCCGCGATCGAGCCAGCCCACGGCAGATGTGTCCCCAGGCAATGCGTGGAGAAGACCTCGAGCTCAGGCTGCGTATCCAGCCAGTCGATAATGCCTTTCACCTGCTCCTCGGTAGGAGTCTTACCGTGGCAAGTCAGCCGGTCATCCATCCACAGCGCCGCTCCCCCGGCGGAGGTTACCTCCAGCAGCTCGGCGGCCTCACCCTCCAGGGTGTCCATGTAGTTCACCGTCGCGGCAATGCGCGTCAGCAGCTTGTGCTGGATGGCGTGATAGTGCACGGTCTCTTCCAACTGGGTCGAGGTGCGGAAGGCTGAGAGCTGGTTGCCGACGATCTTGGTCAGCATGTCGCAGGCGGAGCGCACCAGGTAAGGCACGGCGCGCGGCTCCGCGTGATGACCGCTGATCAGGCCCCAAAGGCGGCCCTCCACAACAACGGAGAGCGACATGGACGAAAGCGTGCGCATGTTGCGCATGTATGCCAGGTGAATGGGAGAGACGCTGCGCAGAACGCAGCTGGACATGTCAAAGGAACGGGTATGCTCTCCGGGCAAACCGCTCAGCGGCGAGGGCTTGTAGGACACATCCGGAATGATGCGGACGGTGTTGGCCAGGTAGAGAGCGCGTGCCTGCTGCGGGATGTCGGTTCCCGGGAAGCGAAGATCCAGGTAGCTGGGAAGGCGTCCGTTGTTCACCTCATTCAGCACGGTGCCGTGGCCGAACTCGTCAAAGGAGTAGAGCAGAACGCGGTCAAAGCCGGTAAGGTCAGCCACCTGCTGCACGATGGACTGTCGCAGGTCATTTTCGGTGGTGAGCTTGGAGAGTGTGCCGACAAAGTTGGTGATGACCGCGTTCATCATCTCCGGGCCAACAAGACGATCCTGCTTTTCAAACTCGAGGACGCGGCGGCCGTTAACGATGTGCGTCACCACGCTGTACAACTCACCGCACAGATGGAAGGAGCCGAGATAGAGTACGGTTCCCGCGGGCGGCCTGCTGGCATGATGCCGGATCGCAGCCAGCAGCTCCCGGTCGAAAAGGACATCGATGCCGGCGCCAAGGATCAGCTTCAGTGGCTTGCCGAGGAGATCCGCGGCATTTTCGCTGGCCACGACGATCTTATCGTCCTCATCCAGCGCCAGCAGGAATCCATGCGGCTGCACCGACCCGGGGATGCGGATGTTTTCATCCTCGCAGTGCTGAAGATCCTTCAACAGCGCTCTTTCGTCGAAACTTTGGTTCTCACCGCCCATGCGTCTGCAGTTCTGCGCGTATTCCCTTCTCGAATTGTTTCACCATCCAGAGGCGGAATTGCGTGAACATGGCCCGCGCACCGGAAATCACTTCTGCGGTCTGATGCTCCGGAAGGTCACGAAGTATGCCTTGAAATACTCTCCAGCGTTCCGAGGTGTGTTCACCATATCCAATGAAATAGGCATCGCCTTTGCCCGGCTGCAAACCAAGTGTCTGCTCCACGTGGCGGGCGATGTACTGGCCGCCCAGGGTGGAGCCTTCCATTACATACATGGCGCCCAGAAAGCCGGCTTCGGACATGGGGAGATCGAGCGTGGCGCGTTGCTGGGGCACAGGCAGGTGGAAATATGCGAGATCCGCCTCAAGCAACGGCGAGCGGAGGCGCGTGAGGGTCTCCTGGCGTAAGTCCGGGGGAGCATGCCGCTCGGCCCATTCGTCCCAGGCGCGCAGTATGCCGTAAAGCGCCGACAGCACGGACTGGTACGTTGACAGGGAAAGATCGGCCGCCATGATGGGCATAACACCCTCAATTGCACGGTGTTCTTTTTCTGTTGCGGCCCGGAGTTGCTTTAAGTCCATCATTCTTTTCTCTCATAGAGTGTTGTATGCCACAGAAGGTTTTTTCGATTTCGTAAACTTCATCGGATATGCTGTCCTCATGGCCACTGCTGCCGGACCTTCACAACGCCAACTGAGCACACCTGACCATAGCGAAGACCAAATGACGGGGACTCCACCGTTTGAGCCATGGGGCCGCTATCCGAAATACAACGCCACGGTGGTTCCGCTGCAGTGGCAAAGTGATTTTCCGGCCATTGTTTCCCGGAACGGGGGTATGCACAACGGCGCACTGGCCGTAGGCATGGGACGCAGCTATGGCGATGTGTGCCTGCTGAAGGATGGCAACCTGATGGTGACCACCGGGATGAACCGCATCCTGGAGTGGAATCCCGAAACCGGAATTTTAAAGGCGGAAGCCGGCATGACGCTGGCGCAGATTCTGGATTTCTGCGTTCCGCATGGCTATTTTCTGCCCGTTACCCCCGGCACCAAGTACGTGACACTGGGCGGCGCCATTGCCAATGACATTCACGGCAAGAACCACCACGTAGCCGGCACCTTTGGCTGCCACGTGCCGGAGTTCGAGCTGGTGCGCTCCGATGGCACGAAGCTGATCTGCTCGCCCACGGAGAACCCGGACTGGTACGCAGCCACAATTGGCGGCATGGGACTGACCGGTGTGATGACCTGGGCCAAGCTGAAGATGAAACCCATCGTCAGCCGCAAGATCGATTACGAGGGCATCCAGTTCCACGGCGTGGACGAGTTCCTGGCGCTGACCGAGGCCAGCAAGAACGTGGAGTACACCGTCAGCTGGATTGACTGCAGCTCCACCGGCAAGAACTTTGCGCGCGGCGTCTTCATGCAGGGCGACCACACGCGCAATCCCGGCGAACTGAAGCCATCGCCCGAGCCCAAGCTGGTCTTCCCCATCGAAGCACCCAGCTTCATGCTGAACTCAGCCTCCGTGGCGGCGTTCAACACCGTCTTCTTCCACAAGCAGATGAAGAAGCGTGTGACGGCACTGCAGGACTATGAGCCGTTCTTCTACCCGCTGGACAAGGTACTGAAGTGGAACCGCATGTACGGCTCCAGCGGCCTGCTGCAGTTCCAGTACGCCATTCCGTGGGAGCACGCACGCGAAGGCACTATCGCCATCCTGAATGAGGTTGCCAAGAGCGGCCTGGCAAGCTTCCTGGCCGTGCTGAAGGCCTTTGGCGATGTACCGTCGCCGGGCATGCTCAGCTTCCCGCAACCGGGCATTACGCTGGCGCTGGACTTCCCGATCAAACCGGGCAAAAGCTTCCCTCTGTTTGACCGCCTGGCCAGCATGACGCTGGAGTTCGGCGGCAAGCTGTATCCGGCCAAGGACGCCCGTATGACGGCTGCACAGTACCAGACGAGCTATCCGCAGTGGCAGCAGTTCCTGAAGTACAAAGATCCTCTGCTCTCCTCCAGCTTCTGGGAGCGCGTGACACGAGAAGCATAGAAAAGGACACCTGATGAGCGAACGAATTCTTGTACTGGGAGCAACCTCCGGGATTGCCGAAGCGACGTGCCGCGTCTGGGCACGGCAGGGCGCAAGCCTTGTACTGGTAGGCCGCAGTGGTGAGAAGCTGGCCGCAGTGGCCGGAGACCTGAAGGCGCGCGGAGCAAAGTTTGTCGAAACCCTGGTCTGCGACCTGGATGAGACCTCCAGGCATCCGCAACTGATTGCCGACGCGGTCAACGCACTGGGCGGGCTGGACGTGGCCTACCTGGCCCACGGCATCATGGGCGACCAGCAGCAGTCGGAAGAAAGCTTCGACGCGGCAGCGCAGGTGATCTACACCAACTTCCTGTCGCCGGTCTCACTGTGCACGCTGCTGTCAAACTACTTTGTGAAGCAGGGACGTGGCGTGCTGGCCGTAATCTCGTCGGTTGCCGGAGAGCGCGGACGCAAGTCGAACTACGTCTACGGCAGCTCGAAGGCGGGCCTGAGCGCCTTCCTCGACGGCCTGCGCAATCGCGTGGACCGGTTGGGCGTAACGGTGCTGACCATCAAGCCCGGCCCGGTGAAAACCGCGATGACCATGGGCATGAAGGGCAGCGAGAAGTTTGCCGACGTGGACAAGGTCGCGGCCACCATCGTCGCGGCCATTCGCGCCAAGAAGGACGTGCTGTATGTGCCGGGCATCTGGGCCATCATCATGTTCGTGATCCGGCATATCCCGGAGTCGATCTTCAAGAAGCTCAATCTGTAGTTACGCTGCCGTCTTCACTTAGCAGAAACGTAGAAACGCCCAACAGGTCCGTACGCCAGGTACGGACCTGTTGCATTTGCAGCCGCTGCAGCACCTCCATACGCGGATGCCCGAACCGGTTGTTACGCCCCGCAGAGATGACCGCGTAATGCGGATGGAGCGCGGCCAGCCATGCGGGCGTGGTGGAGGTGAGGCTGCCGTGATGGCCTACCTTCAGCAGTGTGACGGGATGCAGCGGCTCCGAGGCGAGCATGGTGGCCTCACTCTGCTGCTCGGCATCCCCTTCCAGCAGGACGGACGATTGTCCGTAGTCAATCTCCATCACCAGCGAGTCGTTGTTCACGGGCGCGAAGCCGTTGGGCACATTCTGCTGCGGAGCGAGGATGCGGAGATTCACGCGGCTCCACGCAAACAAACATGGGGCACGCAGGCGCCGCACAACGATGCCCTGTTGACGCACCTGATCGAGAAGTGCGCGGAAGGCCGAAGATCCGGCGTCGACGCTTATCCACAACTCCTGCGGATGGAAGTTGCGCAGAACCGCAGCCATGCCGCCCATGTGATCGCTGTGCGCGTGTGTCAGCACAACGATGTTGAGACGGCGGATGCCGCGCGACCACAGGTAGGGCGAGATGACATCCTCACCCACATCCCACTTGCTGGCGGCAGCAGTCTGCGCAGAGCCGACCGGGCCACCGGCATCGATGAGCATGGTCTGCCCTTCGGGAGAGGTAACGAAGATCGAGTCGCCCTGGCCAACGTCAATGGCAGTAACCTCAAGCTGGCCCGGGTGGATGTGCCGCGCGTACGGATACGTAACAGCCAGCATGGCCAGGGGAAGCAGAGCGACAACCGTCCATACCCAGCGGTCGCGTGTGCGAACCAACCACAGGCATGCAGCCCACACCAGCATGGCGAAGACGATGGCGAGCACAGGAGGCGGGGGAATGCGCAGATCCGCCGCCGGTGCGTAACTTGCCCGTTGTGCAAGGGAGGTCATGGCGTGGAGCAGCAACGCTGTTGCGGCGGCGGGCAGCATGGCCAGCCAGGGCCAGAGCAGCGAGACGACAAAGGTAACAATCGCCACCGGCATCAGCACGCCAAGCAGCGGAACGCACAGAAGGTTCAGCGGGACTGACAGCAGCGTGAGCCGATGAAAGTAGATGGCCATCGGCAGGGCCATAACCAGTTCCGCAATCAGGCTGACGAAAGCAAGTTCTACAACGTGCAGCACAACGCGGACGCACCAGGCGGGCAGACTGCGCGCCCATCGGCCTATGGAGCGACCAAAGATCCATCCAAGCGGCCGGCCGTACATGCGCAGCAGCACACGGAACTGCGCCAGGTGCGGCGGGAAGCCGGTGTCCAGTTGCACGAACCGCAAGCGCGAGGCCGCACGCAGATAGGGCTGCACGGTGCGGTTCAGCAGCGGCGCGGCAATGCCTCCGATGGCAACGATGACCAGCAGGGACATCTGCAGGCTGGCTTCAAACAGCAGATGCGGTGCGCTGGCCATGACGACAATGGCCGCAACCCCAAGCGCATTGAGCGTGCTGTGATTGCGCGCCAGCCAGCGTGTGAGCAGGAAGACCCCGGTCATCAGCAAGGCGCGCTGCACTGGTGGTTGAAAGCCGGTGAGCAAGGCATAGAGTGTGGCCAGCGCAAGGGTGAGCAGAACGCGCAGACCTTCCGGCAGGCGGCGCGGCAGCAGCATGTAGACCATGGCGGCAAGCAGCCCCAGATGCATGCCCGCGACCACGAAAACGTGGAAGGTGCCGGTCCGTTCAAAGCCAAGGCGCAGCCCGTGATCCAGCAGGGTGCGGTCGCCGAAGAGCATGGCGCTGAGCATGCCCGCATCGTCGCGTGTCAGCCGCAGGGCCGCAGGCAGCATGCGGTTCGCGCGTGAGTCCACAACACACTGCAAACGGCCTGCGGCCCACGTAGACCACGCATGAACTCGACAGGAAAAACGGCCTTTCCCTGGAGACGGATGCAGTACGGCAGCATCGACGCGCGCCGTCGCGGCAATGCCCTGCTGCTCCAGGTAATCCGCGAACTGCCAGACACCCGCATCGAGATATCGTTCGGGCTCGCGCATCTGCACCGCGAGCGTGAGCGCATCCCCGCAGCGCAATGACGGAAGAACGGAGGCATCGCGCCCGCGCACATACAGCCGGATGCCGCCCTCTACGGGCATCATGCGCGACAGGTCTGGTGTGACCTCTTCCACGTGATCGAGCGCGAGGTCAATGGCGACGAGGTTTTGCTGTGGCGTGGCGTCATCGGCCAGTGTCTCGGGGTCGATCGTCGCTGGCTCGTAGGCCTCTGCCGTGAGCGGCTGCACGCGCACAATACTGCCGCTGATCTGGCGTCGAAGATGATCTGCGCCGTGCACGACTGCCTGCTGCCGTAACGGCAAAGGCTCCAGTTCCATGCAGAGCATGCCGGCGATAAACCACAGCAGCAATGAGGGTAAAAGCGCACACCGTAATGCGCGGCGCAGCGCGGCAAGGGTAAGCACCACGCACACCACCAGCAGCCACACAAGGCATCCGACCGGAACCCAGTTCCACCTTGCCAGCGCGATGCCCGCGGCGAAGCATGCCGCCGCGGCGAACATGGGCATGCGCGCAAGGCGCAGAGGCTCCATGGCCCAGCGCGGCCACAGAATTTCGAGAATGGAGGCGGGCCGCATGCACAGGCCACGATGGCGCGGCTATCGCGTGAAGACGGCTACGGTTTCGAGATGGAAGGTTTGAGGAAACATGTCCACGAGATGAAGCTCAGCCAGCGTGTAGCCGGATTGTAGCAGTCCGGCCGCATCGCGCGAGAAGGTCGCGGGATCGCACGAGACAGAGACAATCCGCGGGACGCTGATCGCGATGAGCCGTTCGACGACCTCCGTTCCGAGGCCGGCGCGTGGGGGATCGACAACGATGAGGTCTGGTGCTTCCAGTTTGCCGCGCTTGAGGAACTCCGCCGTGGTGGCGCGCATCGCGCGATGCGGCGGCGTGGTGAGCGCGGCGAGCTCGCGGAAGCTGGCCTCGCCGATCTCCACCGCGGTGACCTGCGCGAAGTTCTTCATCAAGGCGGCAGTGAAGAGGCCCGCACCGGCGTAGAGATCCCATGCGCGCTCGCCACTGTGGTTCGCGGTGACGATCCGCACCATGGTGTCGATGAGGAAACGGTTCACCTGGAAGAAGCCGCCAGCCTGCACGCGATAGGTTTGCCCGGAGGCGAGATACGGCAGCGAGGCTTCTCCCCAGTGCGCCGCCACGTGGCCTTCCACGGACTCATCCGGCTGGCCGCGATGCCCACGCTGACGCGGGTCAGCCTGCACGACGCTTGCCCCGGCAAGCTGCGGAATACGCTGCTGCAACATTTCGCAAAGCCGCGTCAGTCTTTTCTGCGAGAGATGCTTCTCCGCAAGTACAGTGAGTTGCAACTTGCTTTCATGGGCATCAGTGAAGAACTCCACCTCGGCCACGCCTTCCAGCGGAAGCTCCGTCAATGCCTGCACCGCCTGCCACAACAACGGCGCGGCGATGGGGCACTCTTCGACAGGTAGAAAGGCATGCGAGGCGCGGCGGTTGTAGCCGATGCGATTCGCTTCAACACGCAGGCGGATGCGGTTGCGATATCCCCATGGCTCCGCCGCATGCACCTGGATGGTGGGCAGATCGCGAACACCCGCGCGCTGCATGGTCTCCTCCAGGATGCCGCGTTTCATGGCAAGCTGCGCATCATACGTCGCGTGCTGATACTGGCATCCGCCACAAAAGGTAAAGTGTTTGCAACGCGCTTCGATGCGATCCTGCGAGGGCTCAGGAACAGAGAGCAGCGCAGCCTCCGCAAAGCCCTTCTTCGAGGCGCGGACGTGGGCCTCCACCACTTCCCCGGGAAGCACGAAGGGCACAAAGACAGCTTTGCCTGCCTGCTCGCCTTCGGTCATGCGGGCCAGGCCGTTGCCGCCGTAGATCGCTTTGTCGATGCGGAGCTTCATAGGTCGTGGGTCATGTAGAAGAGCGAGAGGCGTGGAATATTGCGGGCTTCCAGCATGCGCTTTTGCAGGAACTGCTGCTCCACCTGGCGAATCTGCATGGACTGCATACGGCTGCGGTAGGGTGCAAGCTCGCGCGCGGCCTGTTCGCGCAGAGCGGTCATCTCAGCCTCGGGCGCGGCGGTCATCAGTCCGGCGAAGAGCTTCTCTTCGAGCACGGTCAACGTGCGATCCAGACCTTCCATGTCGGCCTTCTGTTCCACTCGCAACTCTGCCGCCAACGTTCGCAGACGGGTTGCGACCTCCACCGAGACGGCATCGGCAGGTGCGGTGAGTTTCGCCTGTTCAAGAATCGCTGCGTTCGATTCAAGATAGCGCGCCACCGCTTCGCCTTCGAAGCCCGAATCCTGCTCTTCCTTCAGCTGCGGAGCGGCGCCGATGGCAGCTTCTTTCATCTGCTCGGTAACTTCCATGATCGATTGCGCGCACCAGGCCAGGCCGTTGACCTTGCGTACACCGCGTGGAGACTTCCGCTGGCGCTCGTCGTACTTGTCGAAGGCATCGTCGATCCCGCGTAACACGGCTTCCAGGGGAATTCCGGCCTCGCGCCAGCTTTCAATCAGCGCCCAGTCCAGCGTCGACAGCATCAGAAGCGATCCTCGCCGCTGCTGAAAACGCTGCTCAATCTCAGTGAAGTAATTAAAGTAATTCAGCACAGCTACGCCTGCGGCTTCACAATCTCGCCCTGGCGGCGGCGGCGCTCCTGGTTGCGGTCATAGATGATGCGCAGGCCTTCGAGCGTCAGCATCTCATCGACGGTATGCAGGTAGCGCGATCCTCCGGAGATCAGCTTGCCCAGGCCACCAGTGACGACGGTCTTCACCTCGCCGCCAAGTTCCGCGATCATGCGCTCCAGGATGCCATCGACCAGGCCGATGTAGCCGTAGTAGAGGCCGATCTGGATGTTGTCCGTCGTGTTTGTGCCGATGATCTTCGCCGGCTTGCGAATCTCCACACGCGACAGGCGCGCGGCCAGGTTGAACAGTGCATCGGCACTGATCCCCAGGCCCGGAGCGATAGCGCCGCCGAGGAACTCGCCCTTGGCGGAGATGACGTCGAAGGTGGTGGCCGTACCCATGTCCACCACGATGCAGGGGCCACCGTAGCGCTCAAACGCGGAGACACAGTTGACGATACGGTCCGCGCCAACCTCTGTGGGATGGTCGACCAGCACGGCAAGGCCGGTGCGGATGCCGGGCTCCACAAAGAGCGGACGCAGCTTGAAAAGCGTCTCGCAGACCTTGCGCAACACCTGGTCCACGGGAGGGACAACGGAGGAGATAGCAATGCCGGTCACATCCTCCACCTTCAATCCGCGCAGGGCGAACAGGGCGCGCAACAGCACGCTCATCTCGTCCGTCGTGCGGTGATGGATGGTGGTAATGCGCCAGTCGGCGATGAGTTGTGAGGGCTGGTCAGCAGCCGCCGGGCGGTCATACACACCCAGCACAATGTTGGTGTTACCTACATCGAGTGCCAGTAGCATTGCGCTCTCTCAGCCTCTTTTCCTTCTTATAGTTCGCTGGGTCGTACGCCGCCGGAGCGGACCGTGCGCACGCCATGCGCTGTCTCAACCTGGAGAAAACCCTGCGGATTCAGACCGCACGTCACCCCAGTATAGCCCTCTTCCTCGGCCACGCTGACCGGCTTTCCCTGCACCCAGGTGGATGCCCCGGTGAAGCGTGCCAGCACATCGTCGCCGCTGTTTAGCGCAGCCAGTTCCTGCTCGAGCGCGGTCAACAGGTTGAGCAGTACATGCTCCCGCAGCTGCAGATGACCCGAGGCCAGCCGCAGCGAAGTGGCTGTTTCCGAAAGAGGTTCCGGAAAATTTTCGTGATTCAGGTTCAGACCGATTCCAATGACGGCATGGCGCATGGCGTTGCCGGCGAAGGCCGACTCCACCAGAATGCCCGCGCACTTTTTCCCGCCGATCAACACATCGTTGGGCCAACGAATATCGGCTTCCAGCTTTGCCGCCTGCGCGACCGCCGTTTTCACCGCCATGCCTGCAATCAGAGAAAGCCAAAGCGAGCGGTCTGCCGGCAGCTGAGGCCGCACCAGGATGCTGACATAGATGCCGTCTTCCGGACGCGAGTGCCATTGGTGGCCGCCGCGTCCGCGGCCGGCGGTCTGCTCGCCCGCAAGGTACACGCTGCCATGCGGAGCGCCTTCGTGCGCCTGCGCCAACGCATGGGTGTTCGTCGAATCGATCGTCGCGAAGTAATCCAGCTTGTCGTCGAAGATCGATCCGCGAAGCGCCGTCTCCAGCGCGGCCAGGTCGTACATCAGTACACGTCCGCGGTGATCTTCATGCTCAGGTCTACGGCCACGGCGGAGTGGGTCAAAGCCCCCACGCTGATGAAGTCGACACCTGTCTTCGCGTAGCTGCGAATGGTCTTCAGGTTCATGTTTCCGCTGGCTTCAATGGGAATTCCGGGAGTTTTTTTGCGGATAATCTTGACTGCCTTTGCGACCTCGGAGGGCGTCATGTTGTCCAGCAGAAGCGACTCGGCTCCGCCTTCCAGGGCCTGGTCCAGCTCGGCAAAGCTGCGGACCTCCACCTGCACCTTCTGGCTGCCGCGACGGTCTTTCAGCGCCTTGGCCAGCACGGTGGGAATGCCGCCGCCCAGCGAGATGTGGTTGTTCTTGATCATGATGCCGTCATGCAGGTCCTGCCGGTGATTGGTGCCTCCTCCGCAGGCGACGGCGTACTTGTCCAGCATGCGCATGCCGGGCAGCGTCTTGCGCGTGTCCAGCACCTTAACCTTGGTTCCCTGCACCTCGCGCACATACTGCGAGGTGAGCGTGGCGACGCCGCTCATGCGCTGCATCAGGTTCAGGATGACGCGTTCACAGGAGAGGATGGAGGCAGCATTGTGGCGAATGACAGCCAGCGCCTGGCCTTTCTTGACGCGCACGCCATCGAAGATCTCCGAGTGGCTGATGACCTCAAAGCGGCCGACGGGCTTTTTACTGAGGCGCGCAAAGATCTCAAGAAACGCCGGAATGCAGCCCAGACCGGAGACAACACAGTCCTCCTTGGCGAGGATCGATGCCGAGGCGCGCAGCGAGGGGTCAATGGTCAGCCGGGTTGTCTCATCTTCGGTCGCGCGGTCTTCCACCAGCGCGGCCTCAAGAAGTGCGGTCACGCGCTTGCTCTTCCAGTCCATGGGCTTCATTTTACGGCTTTCAGATTGCCCCGAGGAAACACGGGATACCGGGCATCCTCTCCCCGGGAAGGCTCATCCCACATCGCTGCAAGGAGGTGACGAACGATGGCAGAGACAATGCACACGGAACCCCTCGGCTTCACCGAACGCACGCGCGGCCTGGCCGGGGAGCATGCCCACGAACAGGGCTGGCAACTCTTCGAACAGGAACGCATGAAAGGCGACAACGGCAGCGGCAGGGAGTATGATTCTGGCCCTGCACAGAACTTCGGTGACACAGTCACCAAGGCGCCACCCCTCACAGACGAGCGCGCAGAGGCCGCCTGACAGGCTCAGCCCGTTACCGAAGCAGGAGGCAGTATGAGCAGCAAACAGCCCCACTCTCCCAAACAACGCCCCGCCAAAATGGAATCCACCCATAACCGCAGCTATGCAGCGCATACCGGAACCGATGGCATGCAACCGATGACCCCGCAGAGCATTGCCGGTGCGGGCAATGGCAAGGCAGAGCATAAGAATGCACAGATGCATGCGCCGGAGTACCAGGGCAGGACCGGAAAATCACGCGACTAAAACGACAGAAGGCCCGCAAAGCGCGGGCCTTCTGCTTTGCTTTTCTGCAGGTATCAGCCAGTGTTGCGCAGACCGGCGGAGATGCCGTTGATGGTCGCCGTGATAGCGCGATTCAACTCTTCCGTTTCCCCGGTATCGCGCTTGCGGCGCATCAATTCCACCTGGATCAGGCTCATGGGGTCGACATACGGATTGCGCAGACGAACCGAACGAGCCAGCACGGGGTTCGTTGCCAGAAGTTCGGTCTGCCCGGTTACCGCCAGCACCATCTTCTTCGTGCGTTCAAACTCAGCCAGCAGCTTGGACCAGACGCGCTCACGCAGGGCTTCGTCCTTCACCAGGCCGGCGTACATGCGGGCGATGCCGAAGTCGCTCTTGACCAGCGCCATCTCCACGTTGCGCATCATGTCAATAAAGAGCGGAAACTCCTTCATCATCTGCTGCAGCAAGGCGAGCGACTCCGGTCCCTTCTCCGCGAAGGTCGCGAGCGCATGGCCAACACCGAACCACGCCGGAACCAGGTGACGGCTCTGCATCCAGCCGAAGACCCATGGAATCGCACGCAGGTCGGCGAAGTTGCGCTTGCCGCTGCGGCGTGCCGGGCGTGAGCCGATCTTGGCGTGTTCGAGCTCAACGACGGGCGTTGCCTGTTCGAAGTAGGTGAAGACCTCGGGGTCTTCGACAATGCTCTTGCGATAGAAGCCGTAGGAGGTTTCGCTCAGTTCGTTGAGCGCCTCTTCCCATTCCGGAGTCAGGATCCCGGTCAGGCAGGAGTCGCACTGCTGCTTTGCGTCCGGCCGCGCCAGGGCGTCCAGCGAGGCAGCCAGCATCAGCTCAAGGTTGCGCTCGGCCAGAACCACGTCCGAGTACTTCCAGTTCATCACCTCGCCCTGTTCGGTGATGCGGAAGTGGCCGTTGAAGCCGTCGAACGGCTGCGCGTACAGTGCGCGGTGCGTTGGTCCGCCACCGCGGCCAACCGTGCCTCCGCGGCCATGGAAGAGGCGCAGCTTCACGCCGCACTCGCGGGCCACTTCGTGCAGCGCACGGTGTGCCTTATAGATCTCCCAGGTGGAGGTAATCATGCCGCCGTCTTTGTTCGAGTCGGAGTACCCGAGCATGATCTCCTGCTCGTACTTCCAGCTCTCCAGCAGGGGCTTGTAGGCCTCGCTGGTCCACACGTCGCGGCAGATGCGCGGTGCGTTCTGCAGGTCTTCAATCGATTCGAACAGCGGCACCGGCTTCAACCCCGGATCGCCTTCGCGGCCTTCCACCACCACGCCGCCCATGCGGGCCAGCCAGATGACGCGCAGAAGATCTTCCTTCTCCGTGGCTCCGCTGATGACGTACTGGCGAATGGCACGCGGCGACTTGCGCTTGATCTCCGCAACGGCGCGAACGGTGTCAATCAGCTCCAGCGTCTGCGGCGAGAGTTCCTTTGGCAGAGCACCGTCTGTGACGCGCTGAACGTCGGCAAGCTCCGCCACGGCAGCGGCGTGAACACGCGCATGCTGGCGGATGTCGAGCGTATGCAGGTGCAGGCCATAGGTGCGGACCTCCAGCAGCAGCGGATCCAGCAGCATCTCCGCAAGGCGCGAGCCGCGGTTCTCCATCAGGCTGGTGCGCAGAACGCAGAGGTCGTTCTGGAACTCGGTCACGCTGGTGTACGGCGGCAGCACCGGCAGACCGGAGAAGGGCACGCTCGAGCGCGGCGAAGCGCCGAGGCGGATCATGATGCAGATGACCAGCAGACGCACCGGCTCCAGGGCAAAACGCTGCTCCAGTGAGGCATGTTCGGCGTCGTGGAACTGGGCTACGTAGCCGGCCAACAGGTCAGACAGCGGCTTTGAAACAGGAGCCTGCTGCGTGCTGCTGCCAAGCTGTTCAAACAGGTTCTGCAACCGGCCGCCGTAGTGCTTCAGCAGCAGATTGCTGGCCATGGTGATGGCTTCGCGGGTGACGTCCGGCGTGACATAGGGATTGCCGTCGCGGTCGCCGCCGATCCACGAGCCGTAATCGACCACGATGGGAAGGTCGGCAGGAGCAGGCTTCAAGCCGTACTCCGATGCCAGGGCTCCGGAGATCTCGTTGTACAGGCGCGGCAGCGTGGCGAAGAGCGAGGCCTCGTAGTAGTCCAGGCCGATACGGATTTCGTCGCGGACCGAGGGACGCTCGGTGCGGAAGTCGTTGGTCTGCCATAGGCCGGTAATCTCGGCGGTGAGCTCGCGCTCCAGGGCTTCCAGGCGCTCCGGCGCGGTGGGGATGCGGTCAAGCCGCCACAGGATGTAGCTGATGCGGCGCTGCTTGAACATGACCAGACGGCGTGCCACCTCAGTGGGGTGCGCGGTGAAGACCGGGGTCACGCGCAGCTTGCCCAGGAACTCGTACGCCTGCTCTGCGGTGTAGCCCACCTGCTTCATGCGGCGCAGGGTACCGCGCAGCGATCCGCGCTGCGGAATGCCGGCCGGGTTCAGCTCATGCGCCACGCGGCGGCGCTTGCGATGGTTGGTCTCCGCCAGGTTGATCAGCTCAAAGTAGAACGCGAAGGCGCGTGCAAGCTGGTAGGCCTGCTTCTCGTCGAGCGAGTGGATGGCGAGAATCGTCTTCTGCAGATCGCTGTTGGCCAGCGCGGCGTCGCCTTTGCCGTCAGCCTCGCGGCGTGCAATCG
Organism: Terriglobus tenax; assembly: GCF_025685395.1. NCBI lineage: Bacteria > Pseudomonadati > Acidobacteriota > Terriglobia > Terriglobales > Acidobacteriaceae > Terriglobus > Terriglobus tenax. The sequence goes on from NZ_JAGSYA010000004.1 coordinate 1,598,921, forward strand.
CGGAGAGACGCAGCGTCTCCACCAGTTGGAACAGTTCATCGCCCACCTGCTCGCGCAGTACATCGCCCAGCAGCTTGCCCAGCGAGCGCACATCGCGCCGCAGAGGCGCTTCTTTCAGATCGCCCGTCTGTGCCTCGATCTCGGCCAGACGCTCGCTCCAGTTCTTCGGTTGCCACAACGAAGCCATTGATTATGCCTGTGTTTCTAAGGTCAAAGAGAGCTCTTCCCATTCTTGCATGAGGGATTGCAGCTGCTCTCGTAGCTGCGCCAGCAGCACCGTCTGGCGCTGCGTCTCCTCTGCCGAGACAAAGTTGCCCAGCCCGGTCTCCGTCGTCGTAATCGCGGATTCCGTGCGCGGAATCTCCTCTTCCAGCGTCGCCAGACGGTCTTCAAGCTGTTTCAGCTTGATGGGGTTAAGGCGCTTCGCTCCGGTTGGCTGGTTGGAGGGTGTGCTGGATGGCTGGTTGGCCTGCGGTTGGGTGGGGGTGGGTGGTGCCGAACCCACCCTGGCGTTGCGAGGGTGGGACACCCCATTCTGAGCAGATTCCTCGGAAGCCTGCCCGTCCTTGCGGCGCAGGTAATCCTCGTAGTTGCCGGGGTAGACGTGGACGTGACCGCCCTCTACCTCAAAGACACGGGTTGCCAGATTGTCAATAAAGTAGCGGTCGTGCGAGACGAAGACCACTGTTCCCGTAAAGCTGCGGATCGCCTCCAGCAATACATCCTTGGCGCGCAGGTCCAGGTGATTCGTCGGCTCGTCCATCAGCAGAAAGTTCGCCGGCGACACCAGCATCTTGGCCAGCGCGTAGCGGTTGCGCTCCCCGCCGGAGAGCACGCCCAGCAGCTTGAAGACATCGTCTCCGCTGAACAGAAAACATCCCAGCAATCCGCGCAGGTCGGCATCCGGAATCTTCGGAGCGGAGGCGGAGATATCTTCCAGCATTTTGGACGCAGGGTTCAGCACCTTGTACTGGTCCTGCGCAAAGTAGTCGGCAGCGACGTTGTGGCCCAGCTTGATCTCGCCGGAGGTCGGCGGCTCAAGCTGCGACAGCAGGCGGATGAGCGTGGATTTACCCGCGCCGTTGGCTCCCACCAGCGCAATGCGGTCGCCACGGTCGATGGTGAAGCTCACATTGTCCAGCACCTGCTTGGCCCCGTACGCCTTCGAGACGCCGTTGGCCTCCAACACCGTGCGACCGGACTGCGGCGGCTGCGGGAAGGTGAAGTGGATGGTCGACTCCTCCTCGGGAATCTCGATCCGCTCGATCTTGTCCAGTTCCTTGATACGCGACTGCACCTGCTTGGCCTTGGTGGCCTGGTAGCGGAAGCGGCCGATAAACGCCTCAAGCTGCTCAATGTGGTCGCGCTGATTTTTGTAGGCAGCCTCAAGCTGCTGCTTGCGCTCGGCCTTCTGCTGCACGTACTTCTCATACCCGCCGGTAAAGAAGTGCAGCCGCTTGTTCCACACCTCCACAATCTTTTCGACGGTGACATCCAGGAAATACCGGTCGTGCGAGATGAGGATAAAGCCGTGCGGGTAGCCCTTCAGATAGTTTTCCAGCCAGTTGCGGGATTCGAGGTCAAGATGGTTCGTCGGCTCGTCCAGCAGCAGCAGTGAGGGCCTCTGAAGAAGTAATTTTGCCAGGGCGATGCGCATCTGCCAGCCACCGGAAAACTCGCTGGTGTCACGCGCCCAGTCGGTCTTGCTGAAGCCCAGGCCGCCCAGCACCGCACCCACCTGCGCGTCCAGGGAATAGGCATCGGTGGTGTGCAGAATGTCGTTGATCTCAGAGAAGCGCGAGGCCACCTCGGCATACTCGCTGCCGGCAGGGTCCAGCTCGGACATGGATTTGGTGAGGGTCTCGAGCTCGGCTTCCATCTCCCGCTGCGACTGGAAGACGGTCAGGCACTCGTTGAAGACGGTCTTTCCGGTCAGGTGCAGTCCATCCTGCGGCAGGTAGCCCAGCGTCATGCCCTTGGTGCGGTGCAGGGCACCGTAATCCAGGGTTTCCATGCCGGCCAGGGTCTTCAGCAGGGTGGATTTTCCCGTGCCATTGCCACCCACCAGCCCGGTACGCTCGCGGGCGGTAATCAGCCAGTTGGCTTCGTCAAACAGCAGTTTTGGGCCGAATCGTTTTCCGGCGGCAGCAAGTTGAAGCATTCAGCTTCTATTTTCGCAGGTGCAGGGCTTTTTTGATCTGACGCCAACGGGAGCAGCCACTGTGGATTGCGCTGCATCCAACCCGCGTAGAAGGACAAAAGCTCGTGGACGATCTGGAACGCGATGTAACTGCAGGCACGGCGGAGACGGCCCCTAAGAAGCGCCACTCAAAAAAGTTTGTTGTCTTCAAATGGCTGGGCATCACCGCACTTGCGGTGTTCCTCGTGCTTGGCGGAGCCACCTGGTGGCTGGCCCGCAATGCCGAGCCCATCATGCGGCAGCGAATCATTGACACGCTTTCAGCCCGCTTCAAGTCACCGGTCGAGCTGGACGAGTTTCACGTCACCATCGCCAAGGGACTGGGTGTGGAAGGCAAAGGCCTCCGCATCATGTACCTGATGCAGGTAAACGACCAGGGCCAGCAGCGCAGCGAGCCCATGCTCGCCATCGACGAGTTCCGCTTCCGCACTACGCTGAATGACCTGCGCAAGTCGCCCACCCATGTGGGCGAGGTGCATGTGACCGGCCTGCATATCCGCAAGCCGCCCAGGGAAGACCGCAAAATCACACCTCCGGAGCCGAAGAAGAAGCCCAAGGAGTCCATCGTCGTCGACCGCATCGTCGTGGACCACGCCGCGCTGGTGATGGAGACCAACAAGCCGGACAAGCTGCCTCTGGAATGGGACATTGCCCACCTGGTGCTGGTGGATGTAGGCGCAGACCGTCCCTTTGATTACACGGCCACGCTGGTTAATCCCAAACCACTGGGCGATATCGCCTCCAAGGGTCACTTTGGGCCATGGAACGTCTTTGACCCCGGCGCCACACCGCTGGACGGCACCTATAGCTTTGACAATGCTGACCTGAGGACGACCAAGGGCATTGGGGGCATTCTGTCGTCCAAGGGCAGCTTTGGCGGGTCCCTGGACAACATTACCGCCGACGGCGAGACCGACACCCCGGACTTCCGGTTGGATGTGAGCGAGCACCCGGTACCGCTGCATACCAAGTTCCACGCCATTATTGACGGCACCAACGGCGACGTTCTGCTGCAGCCGGTCGAGGCATGGCTGGCCAGGAGCTACTTCGTCTGCGTCGGCCACGTGATCAACAACAAAGACCCCAAGGGCAAGGACATCCGCCTGGAGGTGGTAATGCCCAAGGCGCGCATTGAAGATATGCTGCGGCTGGGCGTAAAGACCTCTCCCCCGCTGATGACCGGCGCCTTCACCATGAAGACCAAGCTGCATATTCCGCCGGGCGACGTGGATATCTCAAAGAAGATTGAGCTGGCCGACGGCAGCTTTGAGATTCGCGGGGCGCACTTCACCTCGGACAAGATCCAGGAGAAGATCGACGCGCTGAGCATGCGCGCGCAGGGCAAACCAAAGCAGGCCAACGCCGAGGCAACGGCCGACTTCGACGTCTCCAGCGATATGAGGGGGCGCTTCCAGCTGAAGAACGGCATCATCCACATTCCTTCGCTGCGTTACGATATGGCCGGAGCGCAGGTACTGATGCTGGGCGAGTACTCCACGGACGGCAACAAGTTCGACTTCGTGGGCAAGGTGCGCACCAAGGCCCACCTGAGCCAGATGGTCAGCGGATGGAAGGGCTGGCTTCTGAAGCCCGCTGACCCGTTCTTCTCCAAGCATGGCGCCGGAGCGGAGATCCCCATCAAGATCAATGGCACCAAGGACGAGCCGCACTTTGGCCCTGACTTCAAGGACGACCGCACGAAAGACCTGGGCAAGGGGATGGAAGCACCGAAATAAGCCGGAACCAGGAAATCTGTTGCACGCTGTACGGTTGCGGACGCATCCGCCGCATCTAAACGAGTAAGGCCAAGGTCAAGAATTTCTCAATCGTGAGACTCCTTTGGATTTCGGTCCCGTAAGGAGTTTTTCTATGAACTTTAAGATCTGGGCTTGTGCCTTTGTTTTAAGCGCGAATGCGATTGCCGTAACCCCCATGCATGCGCAGAATGCGTCAGAGCTGAACGCTCGTCTTTCCGCGGCGGCTCGGGTGGTCCGTGAGATTGAATCCGTCCCCGACGGCGGAATTCCGGATGCGATTGTGAGCAAAGCAAACTGCATTGCCGTGATTCCCAGCGTTAAGAAGGGCGCTTTCATCGTCGGAGCCTCCTATGGACAGGGCGTTGTGACCTGCCGCAACCAGGGCAAATGGAGCGCACCGGTGTTTATCCGCCTGGCGGGCGGAAGCTTCGGCTTCCAGATCGGCGGCCAGGCCACGGACCTCGTCCTGGTCGCGGTGAATGAAAAAGGGTTCCAGCACCTGCTGAACTCGAAGTTCAAGATCGGCGGAGACGCCTCCGCGGCAGCCGGCCCGGTGGGCCGCAATGCAGCGGTAGCAACAGACATTCTGCTGAATGCCGAGCTGCTGACCTACTCGCGCGCCAAGGGCCTGTTTGCCGGCATTGACCTCAACGGCGCAGTGATCTCACAAAATACCGACGATACCAACCTGCTGTACGGCGGCGGGGACAACTCCTACGAGAAGATCCTGAAGGGCGGAACGCCTGCTCCCCGCAGCGCACGGACCTTCGTGTCCACCGTCAGCCGCTACTTCCACTCCACACGCTAGAACCACTCGAAACGCAACAAAAAGCCTGCTCTGTGAGCAGGCTTTTTGTTGTCTGTTACACCTTTGCTTCCGCTACACCAATCAACTCTTTTTTTGCGGGCGCGGTGCTGGTCGGGTGTCCAGCATCCTGTTTGCCGCGGTCTTCGCCGCCGAGGACGCCATCGATAGTGTCGACGGAGAGACCTTCGCCGCCTGCCATCTCGGACTCGACCGGCTTCAGTCCGAAGCTGGACTGCCACGGGCCGCGCATATCCGTCTCGCCTTCGTCGCCGTCGCCTGTGGAGCCGTTGAAGTACTCATCCACAATGACCGGTGTCGGCTTCCGACGGCCAATGGAGAAAGGCTTCTTCTCCAGGCTTTCCAGGGCAGCCGTGAACGACTTCAGGTGGGTGATCTCGCGCGTCATCAGGAACTGCAGCGTGTCGATGGTGCCGGGGTCATCGGTGTGGTCGATCAGCCGTTCGTAGACAATCTTGGCCCGAGCCTCCGCCGCAATATTGCTGCGCAGGTCGACATCGATCTCGCCCGTGATCTTCAGGTAATTGGCTGTCCAGGCATTGCCCATCGAATCGAACAGGGCAACACCTCCGCCGCCGGCAATGGTGACCAGCGGATCGGCCTCCGCTGCCTCGCGATCGGTCTTCAGGTCGCGCAGATGCATGCGGATCAGGGTGCCGACCACCTCAAGGTGGCTTAGTTCCTCGGTGCCGATATCGAGCAAAAGGTCGCGGCGTGCAATGTCGTCGACGCAGTTCCAGCCCTGAATGGTGTACTGCATGGCGGCCGCCAGTTCTCCGTTGGCTCCGCCGAACTGCTCAAGCAGCATCCTGCCGAAGCGGACGTCCGGAGTGTCAATGTTGACGGTGTACATCAGCTTCTTGATGTGGTGATACATGGGGGAAATCCTCAGCTCTTTGGTATGCGTGCTGGCGGATGGGATGCAGGCGGACGGCTGGGAGCAGTAAGGGAGCGTGGAATTTCTGAGCCCGGAAACCTACCGTCCGGTGAGCTTGCGCCACAGGCGGCGGAGCCAGTTTTCCTGGGCGGTGGCGCTGGCGGTGAAATCGGGGGCGGCGACGTTGGGGTCGACGAAGTAGTCGCAGCACTCGGGGACGGCTCTCAGAATGCTGGGGTCGGCGCCGGCGTAGCGGTGGCAGCCGAAGTCCTGCTTTTGCAGGATCTGGATGGCCTGCTTGATCTCTTTTTTGCTGGAGGGCTGTTTGATCCAGCCGCAGTGGGGCTGGGAGATGTCGACCCAGTTCACCAGGTCCGGAGCGATGCTGTGCGGAATGCCACAGCCCAGGCATTCATTCTGAATGACATAGAAGTCTCCGGGAACGGAGCGCGGGTCGGCGGTGAAGCGGGGTTCCATGGGTGTAAGGAAAGATTAGTGGAAGCAAGAGCGGCGGTACACCCCGCCTCGCCGTCCTGATAAACTATCCGAGGCGGCAAATTCTGCCGATTTCCCCACACATTCAGTTTTCTAAGACAGGACCCACTTTACAGTGAGCAATACGACCGCGCAGACCATCCGCAATATCGCCATCATCGCCCACGTAGATCACGGCAAGACCACCCTGGTTGACGCCATGCTGCGCCAGAGCGGAACCTTCCGCGCGAATGAGGCTGTGGCCGAGCGCGTGATGGACTCCAACGAGCTCGAAAAAGAGCGCGGCATCACCATTCTGGCCAAGAACACGGCCGTGCAGTACACCGACCACTCGAAGATCAACATCGTCGATACCCCGGGCCACGCCGACTTCGGTGGTGAGGTAGAGCGCGCCCTGAAGATGGTCGACGGCGTCGTCCTGCTGGTCGACGCTTCGGAAGGCCCGCTGCCCCAGACCCGCTACGTGCTGGGCAAAGCGCTCGAAGCCGGTCTGCCTCCGATCCTTGTAATCAACAAGATCGACCGTCCCGACGCCCGTCCGCAGGAGGTTCTGAACGAGGTCTATGACCTGTTCATCGACCTGGATGCCGACGAGTCGCAGCTCGACTTCCCGGTCGTCTACACCAACGGCAAGCAGGGCACCGCCACCATGGACCTGGCCGAGCCCGGCACCGACCTGAAGCCGCTCTTTGAGACTGTCATCAAGACCATCCCGCCCGCCAAGGGCGACGCCGACGGCGCTCTGCAGATCCTGGTGACGAACCTGGACTACTCCGACTACCTGGGCCGCCTGGGCATTGCCCGCGTCTTCAACGGCACGCTGAAGACCGGCGACATGGTCAACGTCGCCAAGATCGACGGCAGCCTGAAGCCCGTGAAGATCACCAAGCTCTTCAGCTTCAACGGTCTGAAGCGCACCGACATCGAGCAGACCACCATCGGCGACATCGTCGCCGTAGCCGGCGTCGAAGGCATCACCATCGGTGAGACCATCACCGGCATCGAGAATCCGCAGCCGCTGCCGAAGATCGTCATCGACGAGCCGACCATTGCCATCCAGTTCTCGGTCAACAACTCGCCGTTCTCCGGCCGCGAAGGCCAGTACGTCACCAGCCGTAACCTGCGCGATCGCCTGGACCGTGAGCTGCTGACCAACGTTTCCATCCGCGTGGAAGAGACCGAGTCGCCGGACACCTTCAAGGTGCTGGGCCGTGGCGAACTGCAGCTTGCCGTTCTGATCGAAATGATGCGCCGCGAAGGCTACGAGCTGATGGTCGGGCGTCCGCAGATCGTCACCAAGCGCATTGACGGCGCCCTGATGGAGCCGGTGGAGTACGTGACCATCGACGTTCCGGAAGAGTTCTCCGGCACGGTGATCCAGAAGCTTGGACCGAGAAAAGGCGAGATGGTGAAGATGCACGGCCAGGGCCGTGTCCGCCTGGAGTTCAAGGTTCCGTCGCGCGGCCTGATCGGCCTGCGCAGCGAAATGCTGACCGAGACCCGCGGCACCATCGTCATGAACTCCATCTTCGACGGTTACACCCCATACCAGGGTGAGATTCCGCAGCGTCCTTCGGGCGCGCTGATCAGCGATCGCTCGGGCACCACCACCACCTACGCCCTGAACGGCCTGCAGGATCGCGGCGTTCTGTTCCTGGGCGACGGCGTGGAAGTGTACGAGGGCATGATCGTCGGCGAAAACTCGCGCGACAACGATCTGGACGTCAACGCGGTCCGCGAAAAGAAGCTGACCAACATGCGTGCCAGCTCGGCCGATGACGCCCTGCGCCTGGTGCCGTACAAGCAGCTCACGCTGGAGCAGTGCATTGAGTTCATCGCCGACGACGAGCTGGTCGAGGTGACCCCGAAGAGCCTGCGCCTGCGTAAGAAGGTGCTGCAGGCCAATAAGCGTCCTCGCCGCAACCAGAACGTTGAGTAGTAGGCTTACGTCTAAGACCTAAGTCACGGAGAGGCGATGGCAGTACAGCCGGAAGCAGCACACGAGGAAAGGCAGCATCACGATCGCCCGGCCCCCGTCTGGCTGCAGCGCATCTCGCTGTTCATCCTGGTGCTGTTCTGCGTGTACCTGGGTGTGCTGGTCATGGTTCTTCCCTGGTGGTCCCGCGTCTGGGACCACAATAACCTGTTCAATGCCTACCCCGCCGTTGGCGCTATTCTGCGCAACGGCGCGGTCAAGGGCTTGATCTCCGGCATCGGCCTGCTCGATATCTGGATCGGCATCAGCGAAGTGATCCAGTACCGGGATTATCGGGGATAATTCTCAGTGCACGGTTGTCAGTTCTCAGGTTTCAACTGAAACAGAGAACTGACAACTGCCTCCCGGTGCAAAATGGTTCCATGAGTCTTCGCCCGGAACCCGACGCGCTCGAAATTGCTTCCCTCGCTTACGAGAACCAGTCTTTTATCAACTCGCCGGATGGCCGCATCTTCCGCATTCTGGCCGAATACTCTGAGCCTCTGGCGCGTTTCCGTAAGGAACGTATCCAGGACACGGTCGTCTTCTACGGCTCGGCTCGCTTTGTCGGTATGGAGGCGGCCGAACACCAGATGCGGCTCCTGGAAAACACCGGATCCACCCAACTGGCCCCGGAAGAGGAACAACCCGCGCGCAGTGGGGATAAGACCCACAGCGACCTGAAGCAGAGCCGCGCCGACGCGGCCATTGAGATGGCCCGCTACTATGAGGATGCGCGCAAGCTGGCGCACATGATCTCCACTTGGGCCATGAAGCTGCCAGGACGGCGCAGCCGCTTTGTCATCACCTCCGGCGGTGGCCCCGGCATTATGGAAGCCGCCAACCGCGGAGCCTACGAGGCCGGGGCAAAAACCATTGGTCTGAATATCGTTCTGCCCTTTGAGCAGATGCCGAACCCCTACATCACGCCTGAGCTGAACTTCCAGTTCCACTACTTCTTCATGCGCAAGTTCTGGTTTGCGTATCTGGCCAAGGCGCTGGTGGTCTTCCCGGGCGGCTTTGGCACGCTGGACGAGATGTTCGAGGTGCTGACCCTGGCGCAGACCCACAAGCTGGCCAAACAGATCACGGTGGTCATCTATGGCCGCGACTACTGGTCGCAGGTCATCAACCTGGACACGCTGGTGGACAAGGGCGCAATCGCCGTCAAAGACCGCGACCTGTTCCAGTTCGCCGACACACCGGAAGAGGCCTTCCAGATTCTGACCGAGGGCCTGACAAAGAACCACCTGCAGCCGAAGGAACCCGCCGTCGCACCCACGGTGGAAGACCTGATGGGCCCGGATATCGCCAGTACCCGAGGCTAGTGGTGAGTTGCGTGTTCTGAGATGGGAGTGGACCCTGCATAACTCACAACTCACAACAGCTTTCTCAACGCCCTCGGCCCGGCCATCAAAAACCGGTAAATAATCAGCGGGATGTGCTGCAGGTCGTGGCCCAGCGAGTCGGCCTGGCCGTCGGTCAGGATCGCTCCCTGCTCCATGGCGAACCAGTTGAAGCCGGTCGACAGTGCCGCCAACAGAAAGCTTGCGATCAAACTCCCACGAATCTTCTGCGGTGATACCCACGTATGCACCACGTACTGCACCGCGATCAGGCCTGCGGGGATAAGAACCAGCATCACCAGCGCCGTCGCCCAGCGGGGCCGGGCGTCGCGCAGGCGCTGGATGATGGAGCCGAGAAATCCGCCCAGCCCTGCCGCAAAAGCAGCTTCGGTCAGCATGGCAAACCCGGCGTGTTCCGCGTCGGCGTGATGGTCTGAGATGAAGAAGATGGGTGCGCGCAGAGCGGCGCTGAACAGGGCCGCCTTCCAGTTCCACTCGCGCAGCAGATGTTGGCCCGGATTGCGGGCGATATCCACAATTGCGCCGGCAAGCGTGGTGGAAGGGAGCGTGGAAAGTTCCGTATCCGTGGTCATACCCGTACACAGCATAGACGCTGCACTGTTACGCTAGCTTGCATGAGGCCGCGCGTCGCCTATTTCCCCGATTCGTTTCACGAGGTTAACGGCGTCGCCCACACCAGCCGCAACTTCCAGGCCTTCGCCACCCGGCACCAGCTTCCCTTTCTCTGCGTGCGGGCCGGCTCACGCATTCCCGCCTACGAAAAGAACGGCAGTGTGGAAACGCTGGAGCTGAAGCGCAGCTTCGCCTCTGTTCCCATGGAACGCGACCTGGCCTTTGACACGCTGTTTCTACGCCACCTGAAGATGGTGCGTCTGCGCCTGCAAGAGTTCAAGCCCGACATTATCCACATTACTGGGCCCAGCGAGCAGGGCATCCTTGGCGCCATCTTCGCGTGGCGCATGGGCATTCCTCTGGCGGCAAGCTGGCACACCAACGTGCATGAGTACGCCGCCCGCCGCGCCGAGTGGCTAACGCGCTTCTTCTCGCCGCGCGCAAAGCAGGCCACCGAACAGACCGTGCAGGACGCCACGCTGAACGCCACCGCGCGCTTCTACCGGCTGGCCAAGGTGCTCTTCGCGCCCAATGACGAGCTGTGCGACCTGCTGGCCACCGCCACCGGCAAGCCCTGCCACCTGATGCAGCGTGGAGTGGAGACGGAGACCTTCTCTCCGGCGCATCGCACGCGTTCGCGCGAGGACAAGGAGTTTGTCCTTGGCTTCGTCGGCCGGTTGAGCGTGGAGAAGAACGTCGCCCTTCTGCCCGTGATTCAAAAGGCCCTGGAACAGCGCGGCATCACCAACTTCCGCTTTCTGGTCATCGGTCACGGAGCGGAAGAGCCCGCTCTCAAGGCCCTGCTGCCGCGCGCGGAGTTTCCCGGCGTGCTGAAGGGCGCGGCGCTGTCTGAGGCTTACGCGAATATGGATCTCTTCGTCTTCCCCTCGCACACGGACACCTTCGGCAACGTGGTGCTGGAGGCGCTGGCCAGCGGCGTACCAGCCATCGTGACGCCTGACGGCGGACCGAAGTACATTGTGCGCGACAACCAGACCGGCTTCATCGCTACAGACGACGGCTTCCCTGCCGCGATTGAACGCCTGCTGCGCGAGCCGGAGACCATGGCCCGCATGCAGACCTCCGCGCGCGAGTACGCCCTGCAGTGCAGTTGGGATGCGGTGTTTGAAAGAGTCTACTCAGCGTACAACGGCGTCCTTACACGTTAAGAGTTGCGAGGTGCGTGTTAGGCATTGCCAATGTCAGCTTTTACTTACAACTCTTAACTCACAACTAGTAGTGGATCTCCCCCACATACACCCCGAACGGCTCCAGCTTTACCTCGTCCAGGTTCATCGGTCCCATGCCGTAGTCGCTGCGCATCAGGCTGCGGAGGAACTGGCCGCGCAGGCCCAGTTTCTTGATCTCGTCCCGCAGATGCAGCACGACCGGCTTGTCGCTCAGGTTGCAGGCCACCACCACGGCGGGTGAGGTCGCGGTAACGCCCTGGTGCTTTCGCACCCATACCAGCGCGTTGTCCGCATCGTGATTCAGCAGGATCTGCTGGCCCTCCCGCATGGCGCGGCGGCTGCGGCGCAGGGCGATCAGGTCCTGGTACCACTTCCACAGGGACTGGTTGTCCTTCTGCTCAGCCTCGACGTTCACCGTCATGGACGACATGGGGATGGGCAGCCACGGCTTTGCTGCCCTGGTAAAACCAGACTGCGCGCCGCCATCCCACTGCATGGGGGTGCGTTCGCCGTCGCGGCCTTTTTCCTTCGGCCAGCCCAGCACACCAATGGGGTCCTTCACATCTTCCTTACGCTCCGGCGTGCTGGTGGACATGCCCAGTTCCTGGCCGTAATACATCAGCGACGACGAGCGCGAGGCCAGCAGGATGGTGGCCAGCACACGCGCAATCTCCTTGTTGTGCTTGCCGTCGCCGTAGCGGTCCCAACTGCGCGGGTTGTCATGGTTATCGAAGACCAGCAGGGGCGTGTTGCCATGTAACTGCGTCTGCGCGGCTTCCAGCTTCTGGCGGAAGGCGGCGGCGTCCAGCTTGTTGGTAAAGCCGACGCCGGTATCCATGGGAAGTTGCAGCTCGTCGTTGTGCAGCCCGTACCACTGGGCAAGATCAGCAGCGTCCTTCGTATAGACCTCACCGACCAGGAGACGCTGCCCCGGAGCGGCGTTGATGACCGAGCGCAGGTCGTGCAGCACGCCATGAATCTCCGGCAGGCGCGTCTGCAGGGATTTGTCGGTGTTCGGATCGCCGAACTCATTGGTCCCGTCCAGCACCTTCGCATCGGCCAGCGACTGATCCTCAAACAACGTGTCGATCGCATCCAGGCGGAAGCCGGCAACGCCGCGGTTCAGCCAGAAGCGTGCCACATCAAACATGGCCTGTTTTACCTGCGGATTGCGCCAGTTCAGGTCCGGCTGCTGCGGATAGAAGTAGTGGTAGTAAAACTGCCCGGACTTCGCATCATACTGCCACGCCGAGTGGCCAAAGAGGCTCTGCCAGTTGTTCGGCGGTGCGGGCTTGCCGTCGGCGCCCGTGCCTTTACCGTCGCGCCAGATGTACCAGTCGCGCTTGGCGTTGCTCTTGCTGGAAGCGGACTCGGTGAACCATGCGTGCTTGTCCGAGGTATGGTTCAGCACCAGGTCCATCAGCACACGGATGTTGCGGCGGCTGGCCTCCTGCACCAGGTTGTCGAAGTCTTCTATGGTGCCGTACTGCGGATCAATCGCGGTGTAGTCGCTGATGTCGTAACCGAAGTCGACCTGCGGCGAAGGATAGATGGGCGACAGCCAGATGGCGTCCACGCCGAGCGACTGCAGGTAGTCCAGCCGCTGGGTAATGCCCTTCAGATCGCCGATGCCGTCGCCGTTCGAGTCCTGGAAGCTGCGCGGATAAATCTCGTAGATGACGGCGTGCTGCCACCATGGATCGGAGGACATGCCCGAGCCCGCCCATCCCGGACGGGACAACATCTGTGCACCCGCGCTCACCGAACACGCCAGCGCGGCAACTGCCATCAAGCGGCGAAAAAAGACCATACTTTAGCAACCTTACTTTTGTTGGACGCAGGTTGCACGCCGGGCGTAGCCAAAGGAAATCAATTCGATACCCTGAGCGGCTGGGCAGCAGACCGCTGCTGCAGCGTGGCAAGCCGTGTATGGATGCGCTCGACCTCGCGCTGCGGCACGGGATCATCGCCCGTCGGCGGCTGCGCATAGAAGCTGACCAGGTGCTGCAGAACCGGAGCCGGTACAGGCTCGGCATCGGCTTTCAGATACTCGCCCAGCAGACGTTCATGCGTCTCGTCCGACAGTTTGTACTGCCCGAAGTGGATGGGCTCGCCGGTATCCAGGTTCATGCCGTCCAACTGCAGCGTCTGCGCGGAGATGGTGACGATGTGCGGCTGTGTTCCCGCGCCAAGCCGCTTCAGATAGACCGTGTAGCGGTCCACCGTCTGGTTGACGCTCTTCACGTAGCCATCCTGCTGCGCGGCGTTGGGGATGGTAGGCTTCAGAATTTTCAGAGGCCCGATCTTCGGCAGGATCTGCACCAGGAATGCGAGAAAGCGCGTGCCGAAGCCGGGCTTGGAATAATCGTGCCCCCAGTCCTTTTCAAACTCCGTGCGGCGCAGCCGGTAGATGTACTTCCGCTTGCTGAAACCGGGGTTCTCTTTCTCGATGTCCTTGGCGTAGGCCGTGGCGGCGACCCTCGTCATCTTCGGGATCAACTGCGAGACCGCGCCGCGATAGGTGTTGATCGCGTGGTCTTCATCATGCAGCAGGTTGGCCAGCTTCATGCCATAGGTCTCTTCAAAGGCGCGGTCCAAAAGGGCTTTTGAGACACGGAAACCGATGAAGTCGCGGTAGTTCTCCTGCGAGTAGCGGCCGTGCGCCACCTCCACCACATCAAAGCCAAACTCTGTGCGGATATGCTCGACCTTCGCCTGCTCGTAGGTCACCACGTTGCCGTACTTCTGCTTCAGCTTCGGGTTTTCGTCCGCCGTCAGGCGGTTCACGTACGGATGCCCCACGGAGTCTGCCGTGTAGTGCGCCAGAGCGCCCAGGGCAAACGCCATCTCGTCGGCGTTGGACGCGTCATTCACCAGCGCCTGCACAAATGCGCCGGTCCGCACATAGTGCAGCAGGTCCGAGTAAAACTTGTTGCCGAAGGGATAATAGCCAAGGTCCTGGATCAGGCAACCGCCGTAGGCGTAAGAATGGGCCTCACGCAACTGGTCCGCCGTCAGCCCCGGATAGCGCGCCTGCAACAGCGGAACAAGGTAGGGTGTCCATGCCATGTCCACCACCTCCTCGTGCGACAGCACGGAGTAGGCGTGAGCGCGCAACGGCGCAAGCAACAGCAGGCAGACGACGAGTGCCATCCGCTGAAGTGAGGTCAGCAGCGTCATGAGTTTCCCTCTCTTTCAGATGCGGAAAAACAAAAGTGCGGCCAGATGGACAACAAAATCCTGCCACGGATATTCCAACCAGAACGGAGGTGTCCGTATGTCCCCTCATAAACTGCTTTCGTTTGCTTCTGTCCTCGCGATATCGACCATAGGGCTGGCGCAGGGCCGCTCGTCCAATGGCATGGCGACGCAGTCCACATCCACCCAGGTGCAGCAGAACACGCAGGCGCAGATGCAGGGCGAACGTGCCCCGGCTCAGGCCGCGACCGCCACCCAGGTCGACGCCGAACTGAAGTCCGCCATCGACTCAAAGAAAGCCAAAACCGGCGACCAGGTCATCGCGGTTACACGGTCGCAGGCAGTGCTGAACAACGGCGCCACACTGCCCAAAGGCACCACGCTGCTGGGCCATGTCACAGATGCCTCCGCCTACTCAAAGGCCACCGGACAGGGCTCAGTAAGCTTTCTGTTCGATCAGGCCCGGATGAAAGACGGCAACATTGTGCCGATTCACGCGATGGTGCGCAGTCTGAAGCCATCCGCCATGGCGGCCTCGCATATGGACTCATCCACCGACATGGACGCCATGGCCCCTACCCCTAACCCGGCCCTGAACGCCGGAGCTGGCGCCAGCCCCGCCGCCGGAGGCGTGGTGGGCGGTGCGGGACGTGCCGTCGGAGGAGTCACCAATGGAGCGGTGGACTCCGCCGGATCGATGGTGGGCCGCACCGGGCGGCTTGCCAATGACACGGTTGGCGGCGTGGGCAGCGCTGCCGGCAATGTTTCTGCCGCCGGGACGGCAGGCGTCGATGGCTCTGTAATGACGGCTGTTCCGGGCGTGATGCTTTCCGGAGCAACCGGCACCAGCGCCTCGGGAACCGTCTCCACCAAGGGCAGCAATGTTCGCGTGGAGAGCGGAACCCAGATGACGGTTGGCGTGATGTCGCGCTAATCCGTTTGCTTTGTTCTGCATCGGTCTGCCGCGGCAAATTCCGGGCGAAGTCTGTCGCCGCGGCAGGCAACACACCTCTGGGAATCTTGATCTCAGTACGGCTGGAGGTGCACTATGCGTTGGAAATTTCTCCCCGTTGTTCTGATTGCGTCCGCCGCGGCCATAGCGCAGACACCAGCCCCCGCGAACGCCCCTTCCCCACAAGCCACCGCTCCCAGGACATTGCAGGCTGGTCCAGTGACCGCTGACCTGAAGTCCAGCCTGGACTCCAAGAAGGCGAAGCAGGGCGACCCGGTGACCGCCGTTGTAAACGCCGATGCCAGCCTGCCGGATGGCACCAGGCTGCCGAAAGGGACCACTCTGAATGGCTGCGTCACCGAAGTCGCCGCCTATGATAAGAAAGCGGGCAGCGCCGTCGGCTCCGTGACGGTGGTGTTTGATGAAGCCAAAACGAAGGACGGCACCGTAACTCCCATCGTCTCCATGGTGCGCGAGCTGAAGCCGTCGCCGATGGCGCAGTACATGGCCAGCCAGGGTGGCGGCACTCCGGCTGATCCTTCGGCCATGGCTCCCTCCTCATCGTCCGCGCCTTCCGGTGCCGGATCCAGCGGTGCGGGCAGCTCTGCTGGTGCGGCCCCGGCTGCGAATATGCCTGCGGCCAGCATGCCCTCTGCAGCGGCTTCATCCTCTGACGTAGCGAAGAAGGAAGCCGCCGAAGCTCCGGCGGGCGCAGTGCAGACTGCAATTCCCGATGTTGTTCTGGCTCCGCCGGCAAATGCTTCCGCCTCCGGAACGATCGCGTCCAACGGGAAAAATGTTCACGTCGATGGCGGTTCCCAGTTGATGCTGGCCGTCGCCGTTCGCCCGCAGCAGCCCGCGCAATAACCCTCACGTGACAGATACGGCCCTGGGGCCACGGCATTTCATAGTTTGACGGCTGTGCCGTGGCCTCTATACTCAAGTCACGTTTCCAGATGGGTATACTTCAGACCAGCCAGTTCAAGATGCCGGCGCTCCAGAATTACCTTCTGGATCACGCCTACGACGAGATGTTCGCTTCCGCTGAGGCGCTGCATCCCCATTATCAGTTGCTGCTGAACCACTTCACCTCGCTGCCTCCCGCGGAACTCCAGCGCAGGAAGCAGGCAGCCGATCTCTCCTTCCTGAACCAGGGCATCACCTTCACGGTGTATGGCCGCGAGGAAGGCACCGAGCGTATCTTCCCCTACGACATGCTGCCGCGCATTATCACGGCGCAGGAGTGGGAGACCGTGGAACGCGGCCTGACGCAGCGCATCACCGCGCTGAACCTGTTTCTGAAAGACATCTACAACGAGGGCCGCATCCTGGCCGACGGCATCGTTCCGCGCGAGGTGGTCTATAGCTGCAAGCAGTTCCGCCGCCAGATGGTGGGCCTGCAGGTGCCGCGCAACGTCTACATCGCCGTGACAGGGACAGACCTGATCCGCCTGGAGAACGGCGAGTTCGTCGTTCTGGAAGACAACCTGCGTGTGCCCAGCGGCGTGAGCTACATGCTCACCAACCGGCGCGTGATGAAGCGCATCTTTCCGCAGCTTTTCCGCAGCTACAACGTACGCCCCATTGAGCAGTACACGCAGCTTCTGCTCAGCACACTGCGTTCGCTTGCACCGGAGGGCCGGTCCGAAGAGCCGAACATCGTTCTGCTCACTCCCGGTGTCTTCAACTCCGCTTATTACGAGCATGCGTACCTTGCCCGCCAGATGGGCATTGAGCTGGTGGAAGGCCGTGACCTGGTCACGCATGACAACGTCGTCTATATGCGGACAACCAACGGCCTGCGCCGCGTCGACGTGATCTACCGCCGCGTGGATGACGACTTCATCGATCCGCTGGCCTTCCGTGGAGACTCGATCCTCGGCGTCGCCGGGCTCTTCAATGCCTACCGTGCCGGCAACGTGACGCTGGCCAATGCCTTTGGCACCGGCGTCGCCGATGACAAGGCGCTGTATGCCTACGTACCGGACATCATCAAGTACTACCTGAGCGAAGAACCCGTGTTGAAGAACGTGGAGACCTTCCTCTGCGCCCGCGAGAAGGACCGCAAGCATGTGCTGGCGAACCTGGATAAGTTCGTGGTGAAGGCCGTGGGCGAGAGCGGCGGCTATGGCATGCTGGTCGGCCCGCAGTCCACCGCGGCGCAGCGCGAAGAGTTTGCCCGCCGCATCGAAGCCGACCCGCGCAATTACATCGGCCAGCCGACCATCAGCTTCTCCCGCGCGCCCTGCATGTTTGACGACCAGTTGGAGCCGCGCCACGTCGACCTGCGCCCGTATGTTCTTTATGGCGACAAGGTCAGCATCGTGCCCGGCGGCCTGACCCGTGTTGCACTGCGCAAAGGCTCGCTCGTCGTGAACTCGTCGCAGGGCGGCGGCAGCAAAGATACCTGGGTACTGAGCTAAGGAGACAGTATGCTATCCCGCGTCGCAGACAGCCTCTACTGGATGAGCCGCTACCTTGAGCGCGCCGAGCACACCACTCGCCTGCTCGATGTGAATCTGAACCTGATGCTCGACGAGTCCTCCAACGGAGCCGACCGCCGCTGGCAGCGTATGCTGACGGCCCTGGGAAGCCCTGAGAATGCGGTGTGGGAAGGCGACCCCTACAAGCTCTCGCACGCGCTGACCTTCGAGACCGCGAATCGTACCTCGATCCTCTCCTGCATCATCGCCGCGCGCGAGAACTCGCGCCATGTGCGTGAGCAGATCTCTACCGAGATGTGGCACCGTCTCAACTCGCTGTACCTCGCCGTCACACGGCCTGAAATGCATAACGATATGCATGCCGAAGCCCTGATCAACGGCAACCAGGAGCCAGGCGAATTCCTGCAGTCCGTCATGGAGGCTGTTCACCAGTTCCAGGGCGTTACCGACTCCACCATGAGCCACGGAGAGGGCTGGCACTTCATCCAGGTGGGCCGCTACATTGAACGTGCCTCGGCCACGGCCATCCTGCTGGAGGCGTATCATCAGGATCTGTGGAGGCACCCGGAGCGCATTCCCGAGGGGCATGAGTACCTGGAATACATGGGACTGCTGCGCAGCGCCACGGCATTTGAGGCCTATTGCAAGGTCTACACCGCCGACCTCACGCCCGAACGCATTCTCGAATTCCTTCTGCTGGATGAAGATTTTCCGCACTCGCTGCGGTTTTCCATCGACAGCCTGGTCACCGCTCTGGACGCCATCCAGCAGGTCAGCGGCAAATCGCGCGCGGAAAAGCTGATGCGCATTGCAGGCCGCCTGCAGGCAAGCCTGCATTACTCCGGCGTGGAAGAGATTCTGCGGCTGGACGTCGTCAGCTACCTGCGCGAAATCCTGAGCCAGTGCAATGACATTCATTGCGCCATCTACGAACTGTACGTCGACTACTCCATCCAAACAGCACTCGCCGGATAAGGCGCCGAAGAAGGAACCGCGATGTACTATTCCGTCCGACACCTTACGAAGTTTCTCTACAGCGACCCGGTCAGCGAGTCCATCATGGAAACGCGCATGCACCCGCGCTCTGACTCTAACCAGCGTTGCCTGAACTTTCAGCTCTCGGTCACGCCGCGCTGCCGTGTCTTCAGCTATCGCGACCATCTGGCGAACCACGTCCATCACTTCGATATTCCGGGGCAGCACAAACAACTGGTCATCGTCGCAGAGTCGCTGGTAGAGGTGGCGCCAACACCCATGATTCCCGCCTTCTTGGCGCCCGATGCATGGAAAGAGCTGGACTTCATGATCGAGCAGGGCGACTACTGGGAGATGCTCTTCCCCAGCGAGTTTGCAGCTCCCTCCAAGGCCCTGGATGACCTGGCCGAGAACCTGGAAGTCACCCGCCGCGACGATCCGCTGCAGGTGCTGCATGAGTTGAACGAACGGCTCTACAAGTACTTTGACTACAAGCCGAAGTCCACCAAGGTGGACTCGCCGATTGACGTCGCTCTGAACAGCCGCATGGGCGTCTGCCAGGACTTCGCGCACATCATGATCACGCTGGTGCGCAGCAAACTGGGCATTCCCTGTCGCTATGTCTCCGGCTACCTGTATCACGGCAACGATGACCGCGACCGTTCGGTCTCAAGCGCCACGCACGCATGGATTGAGGCGCTGGTGCCGCAGCTTGGCTGGGTGGGCTTTGACCCCACCAACTGGCTGATCGCCGGTGACCGCCATATCCGCACCGCCATCGGTCGCGACTACTCCGACGTTCCTCCGACCCACGGCATCTTCCGCGGCCTGGCCAACTCTGACCTCACCGTCGCCGTGCGCGTGACGCAAAGCGAGGGCACGCCATCGCTGGACCAGGAACTGCCGGTGCCGGAAGACTGGTCCATTCTGGTGGAAAAAGCACAGGAGCCGCCACCGCCGCTCAACACCATACAGATTCAGCAGGCGCAGCAGCAGCAGTAAGGTGGCTGGTTTGCCCTATTGGGAAACCGAGAAGTCGTAGACCACGTCGGCAAAGGTCGTGACTGTTTTGGGCAAAAAGACAATGCCGTATTCTCCGGGCTTGAGCGCAGCGTTCGGTGTGACCTTCAGCCAATGACCGTTCTCTACCTCGACCTTGGTGATCGCAACCTCATTCACCTGCCGCTTCAACGAACCACCGAAGACATTATTTGAGAAGCGAACGGCAATTCGAGCATCTTTAGTCGGTTCAAGAGACAGGAGGCTAACGCGATTTTTGACAGTTTCGGGATCATCATTCCCCAGGCGAACATAAATCGCTTCGAGCTTGCCCGTAAGTTTCGTCGCAGCCGTTGGCCCTTCGAGAAGGTAAGAGCGCTTCTGGTTCGCATAGACCATGGCGCGCGCAAAGTTTCCGCCAGCCTGAGAGTTATAACCAGGCTCTGACGCATGCAGCACGGTCGTGACCTGGTCGTTCCCCACGGACGAGACAAGAAACACAGCACCAGTCTCTGGAAAGCTAATTTTGTTAGGTGCCGACTGGGAGAGGCTGTTGCAGGCAGCAATCAGAATGAGACAAAGGCCAAGGGCAAATTTTCTCAACATGCGGAAAGCCTAACATCGAGAAATACCGATGCGGCCGATTTTTCTTGGATAGCTACTCCTCTCTGTAGGCAGAGAAATCGATGGAACCCGACTTTTATTCATCATCCGTAGCCAAGCGAGAATTTTAATTCTCCCGTTGGTTTTCAGTCTTATCTTTGCATTGATAACAAGCAACGGAGCGTTGATGGCTAAACTCATGCGCCGCTTTCTCATTACTCTCTTTCTCTCCACCTCCGCCCTGTGCGCCACGCCGAACGCGGCGAAGATGGACCGCGATCTGTCCGAGGTCTCCGTCACAAAGCTGCACCAGCTTTATCGTGCGCGCATCTACACCGTGCGACAGGTCACGGAGTGGTATCTCGCGCGCATCGACACGTACAACCCCACCTACAAGCCCATTCTTGAGTTGGATCGTGCCGGAGCGCTCAAACGCGCCGATGCGGAAGATACCGCAGCGAAGACGCCAGCAGCCCTGGCCGCAAAGCTGAAGTCGGAGCCGCTGTGGGGTGTCCCCATCGTCATCAAGGCCAACACCAGCATTGCGGGCCTGATCACCAGTGACGGTTGGACCGGCTTCCTGCAGCCCGGTCAGGAACTGATCGCGCCCCGCGATGCGCAGATCATCGCGCACTTCAAGGCTGCCGGTGCCGTAATCCTGGGTCACACCAACATGCCCGACTTCGCCGCCAGTGACACCAACAACAGCAGCGCGGGCGGTCGAACGGGCAACGCCTACAACGTGCGCTACTCCCCGGGAGGATCTTCCGGCGGTACTGCGACCGCCGTCGCCGCAAACTTTGCCGTGCTGGGCCAGGGAACCGATACCTCGAACTCGATCCGTAATCCTGCTTCCACTGATTCGCTGGTCGGCTTTCTCCCAACGCGCGGTCTTGTCAGCATCGCCGGCATTGCTCCCTTTGACTGGCTGCTGGACGATACCGGCCCGCTCGCCCGCAATGTCACGGATGCAGCCCTTGCGCTGGAGGTGATGGCCGGTGAGGACACGCTGGACGGCCGAACCGCCGGCTCCGCGGCCAAGGAGCCACCCCACTTCACCCAGTATCTGAAGCCCGGCGCTCTGAAGGGCAAGCGTTTCGGCGTTCCCGGCTTCATCGTCAACGCGCAGGGTGCAACCCTCAGCGCAACCGGAGCGACGCGATCGCTCACCCTGCGGCCAGAGACGCTGGCGGCCTTCCGCAAGGCCATCGAAGGCCTGCGCGCAGCCGGTGCCACCATCGTTGAAGATGACAGCATTTTGCCCACCGGCTTTGAGACGCTGGTGCGCGCCATCAGCACCGCGCCCTATCGCGCCGAAGGGTTTGAAGATTTTCTGCGGGACTTTGGACCCGCCACCTACAAGACACCCGCGGAGTTTGAAAAGGCCACCGGGCAGAAGCTTCCGGGTTTCCTTCTGGGACAAGGCCGCGGCAACGCTCCGGCAACACCGCAGCGCCGCCTGGAAGACGATCCGAAAGCAAAGGAGACATTCTGGGAACCGCAGGCAAAGGCCCTGGCCGCTTATAACGCTGACCTGGAACGTCTCCATCTGGATGGCATGGTATATCCGGCCCTGCAGATGCCGCCAAACGATGAGCTTGGCCCTCAGCCCGGAGGTGGTCCATCGATCGGGCCACATAGCAATACAGGCTGGGTGAATCGTATCGGGGTTCCCGCTGTCGTAGTCCCGGGGGGCTTCTACGAGAACGGGCTGCCTTTCGGCCTGGAGATCAGCGGCAAGGCATGGCGGGATGGTGAGCTACTCGGCTACGCGTACGCGTATGAGCAGGCTACGCATCACCGCCATTCCCCTGTTCTTCTTAGGAAGGAGTAACACTGGTTTGAAATCGAATTTCCTGGGGTAAGGATTATTTCGATTGAAACCGCATGTGGACACGGCCGCAACGGCGACATCTCCACGGTTTGAGCCCCACAAATGAGGCGATGATCTCAAATAACCCGCTCGGCGGACGGCGCTCCAGCGCGACCCCCGGGCAGTTCGTACATTCCATACTGCTCATAACGTTCGCGTACACACTCCAAGGGGGAAGTCTCCTATTCAACCGAGACAGAAAACAAGCAAAATCCTGCAAAGGGGAAACACAGCTTTGATGGGATCGAAGTACGATATCCGACTCCTCAAAAGCCATCTCTTATAGATATCAGGGAATTGCGCTTCTTTGACTTTTAGAAAAGAAATCGGCGCGATTGGTTGCTTACTTTCGTGTAAACAAAATGCACTTCAGGAATTTTCCTGTGTTCGCAAGTAACTTCCCCAGCCTGTTCTCCGCGCCTCTTTGTAGAGCGCGTTCCGCTTTCGGACAGATTCGTGAACCATGCTTCCGTCCGCCCTGCACAACTTCAGTTCGATCAGGCCATGGCTCATCTCCGGCCTCGTCAGTACCCTCGCGCTTACCGGTTCCGTACGCGGCGTGCGGCTCATTGCCAGGTAAAGGAACTTCTCGTCCTCCCACGGCACATCGCCTTGCTTGACCAGCCGGTGCATGCGGCTACGCTCCACGCGCGCTGCAAAGTGGCACCAGTCGGGAGAGGCCAGGGGACACGGCGCGGCGTGCGGACAAGGAGCCAGTACATGCGCTCCAGCGGCCAGCAGCGCGGAACGCGCCTCCAGAATCCGCTGCCAGCCCGCTGGTGTTCCCGGTTCCACCAGCAGAAGAACTCCACCGGTAGCAGCCCACAGCTTTGCGACAAGAGTTCGCCGAGTCTCCGGCGCAAGCTCTGACAAAACGTAGGCGCAGGTAACCAGGTCAAAGCTGCCTTCCATGGCCGTGGTGGCCAGGTCAGCGGCGCGCCATTCGGCAGCAATGCCGGAGGCGTCCACCAGCGGCTCGCCTGCCTGGCGGATAGGCCCGCTGCCTTCCAGAAGGAGGGCTTTTACAAGCGACGGCCATAGCTCTCCAGCGGCCAGGACGGCCGTTCCGGGGCCGCTGCCGGCGTCCAGTTGCGTAACCGGAGCAAAGCCTGGCAGAAGTTCGGCGACCTCATCCATAGCCATGCGAACCGCCGCAAAGGTCGCTGGAAAACGCACGGCAAGGTACGCGGAAGCGGTCAAATCGTTGCTTAAATGGGCGCTTTTGGTGGCTGTTTCGGCTCGGTAGCGAGTGGAAAGCGACTCGGCTGCCTGCTGCAACTGCTTCAGCGGCACCCCCTGCAGGCGGTTTTCCACCGCTTCACGGATCTTGGCAGATAGCTGCATCTTGTTGAAAAATGGGGGCTCGGCAGTTTTCCCCTGGTCGGACCAGGTAATAGCCGGAAAGTTGCATTGCTGCCGCCCCTGCACCCACCTACGATGAAGGACGTATATGAGCCGCGAAATTTCCTCCACCAATGAGCATATCCCGATGAAAGGTGGGCTTGCCCGGGCGCTTGAACGCGGCGAGCTGGCGATCCACTTTCAGCCGAAGATTGATATGAAACCCGCGGACGGCTCCGCTGGGCTGGTGGTTGGTTATGAAGCACTGTTGCGATGGCAGAGCCCGATTGTGGGCTCCATTTCTCCTGGCGACTTCCTCTCCTGGGCTGAGCGCAGCAATGAAGTTCGCACCGTGGGCTACTGGGTGGCCGATCAGTCGCTGAAGCAGCTTGCCGCATGGCGCACCAGCGGACTGGCCACGCCGTACACACGCATGTCCATCAACCTGCTGGGCCGCCAGTTGAACGATCCTCTGCTGCTGGATGAACTCCTTGCCGCAGTGGAGCGCTACGGGCTGAAGCCTGACGACCTGGAGCTTGAGGTCACCGAAGCCACGCTGGATGAAGAGACCGCCGGTCTGGACGCTCTGCGCCTCCTGAAGGAAGCGAGCTTCCGCATTCACCTGGACGACTTTGGCGCGGGCTACAGCTCGCTGAGCTACCTGCACCGCTTCCCCTTCGACTGCGTCAAGATTGACCGCACAGTGGTCGCAGACATGGACCGGGAATCGCAGAGCCTGTCGCTGACCAAAACAGTCGTCGCCCTGGGACACAAGCTGAAGCTGGAAGTGATTGCCGAAGGCGTGGAGACCGCCGAGCACGTAAGCATGCTGCTGGAGATGGGCTGCAACCTGGGCCAGGGCTTCTACTTTGCCCGTCCCATGCCCGCAGTCGCCATTGAGCGCTGGCTGCTGGCTGAGCCTGCACAGCAGACGGCGTAAAATCGCCCCATGTCCCGAACTCCTTCCACCATGGTGGCGCTGGGCACCGTTGCCCCGCCGTTTGAGCTAACCAACGTGGTCACCGGCAAGGCTGTTGGCCGTGACGATGTCGCCGCCGGCGTCAAGGGTCTGCTGGTGATGTTTGTCTGCCCCCACTGCCCCTACGTGAAACATGTGGAAGCCGAACTTGGCCTGATTGGCCGGGATTACGAGGGCCTGATCGGCATCGTCGCCATCAACTCCAACGACGTAAGCCAGTATGCCGAAGATGGCCCCGAGCACATGCAGCAGCAGGCAAAGCTCCATGGCTGGAACTTCCCTTACCTGTACGACGAGTCGCAGGAGGTAGCCCGCAGCTACGACGCTGCCTGCACTCCCGACTTCTTCCTGTTCGACGCAGAGATGAAGCTGGTCTATCGCGGCCAGTTGGACGACAGCCGTCCCCGCCGCAAGGACTTTGGCAATGACCTTCCTGTCACCGGCAAAGACCTGCGTGGGGCCATGGACCTGGTGCTCGAAGGCAAAACACCCAGCCCGGAACAGAAGTTCTCCATCGGCTGCAATATCAAGTGGAAAATGGTTGGCTAGACAGTCCGTTGCCCCATTCTTCCCACAGAGAAGAATGGGGTTGAGGTGCCATGATCACAATTCGCCCCATTGAACTTCACGACGCGGCCATCGCCGCGTCACTGGCGGAAGAGCTTGGATATCCTTCCACCGAGGCCATCATGGAAGCCCGCATCCGCCGCCTGACCGCCTCGGCGGGCCACGCCGTCTTCGTCGCCGAAGAGAACGGCATCGTACTTGGATGGATTGACCTCTCGGTCGAACAACATCTGCAATCCGAACCCCGCGCCCGCATCGGCGGCCTGGTGGTGAGTGAAGCTGCGCGCGGTCAAGGCATCGGTGCCATGCTGTGCCGCCGCGCCGAAGACTGGGGCCGCGAGCTGGGCCTGGCAAAGATCATGCTCACCAGCCGTGCGACCCGCGAACGTGCCCACGCTTTCTATGAGCGCGACGGCTACCAGCGCGTGAAGACTTCGCTGGTCTTCGAGAAGACCCTCTAACCTCAGAAGCGGACTTCCGGAACCACACGGCTCATCTCATTGCGATAGCTCGCCAGCGCCAGCGCAGGAAAGTACATCCGGTACAGGTGATAGCTCAGGTAGAAGACATTGGGGAATCCCGTTCCGGTTGTGAGAGCTTCGTCCCAGTTGCCATCCGCGCGCTGGCCGGCCTGCAGCCATGCGATGCCCCGTTGCACCTGCGGGCTGTGGGTCTTACCTGCAGCCATCAGTCCCAGCAGCGCCCATGCGGTCTGCGTGGGTGTGCTTTCGGCTGCGATGAAGCGATCCACTTCGTAGCCAGTGCAGCTCTCGCCCCATCCGCCATCTTCGTTCTGCACACTCGCAAGCCAGTTGGCGGCGCGCTGCACGGCGCTGTGGGCGCGCGCATCGCCGGTGGCAACCAGACCGCGAATGGCAAGGAAGCTGCCGTAGACGTAGTTCACACCCCAGCGGCCGTACCAGCTTCCGTTCTGCTCCTGCGTTGTGAGCAGATACTGGATGCCACGCGCAATGGCGGGGTGTTTATAGCTGAGCCCGCGCCGGCTTAGTGCCTCCAGCACGCGACCGGTAATGTCGGCGCAGGTGGGGTCAAGCATCGCGTTGTGGTCCGCGAACGGCACCTTGTTCAAAAGCTGCCAGTCATTGTCCACATCAAAGGCCGCCCATCCACCGTCTGCCGACTGCATGCCCAGCAGCCAGTCGATGGCGCGCTGTTCCGCGCGCTGCTGTTTGGCGGCATCACTGGCCTTCGCGTGCTGCAGGGCAAGCAGCACCATCGCGGTGTCGTCGATGTCCGGATAGAAATCGTTGGCGAACTCAAAGGCCCATCCGCTTGGGCGCAGGTTCGGCCGCTTTGCGGACCAGTCTCCTTTGCGGCGTACCTCTTTGGCCAGCAGCCAGTCAGCGGCGCGCGTCATCGCGGCCTGGTCCATCTCGCCTACCTGGCCCAGGGCAAAGGCAGCGATGGCCGTATCCCACACGGGCGACTTGCAGGGCTGAAACTCGATGGAGTCCTCATGCTCCAGCAGCAGCTCCTCAAAGTGACGCATGGCCTCTTTCATGTCCGGCTGATCGCGCTCGTAGCCAAGAGCATCCATCGCCATCACCGCATACATCATGGCGGGATAGATCGCTCCCAGGCCGTCGGAGTGCTGCAGGTGCTCCAGCATCCAACGCTCGGCGGCGGCAATGGCGCGGCCACGGATCTTCTGAATGCCTCTGCGCTCCCAGTGCTTCAAAAGCTTGTCGGCGCGCAGGAAGAGCTCAGAGGTGATGTCTTTGCGCGGCATGGTGATCGGCGTGCCGGGATAGACCAGTTCGTTGAGCGTCATACCTTCGGGAGCCGGACGGGACGCCCCAAGACCCTGGATGATGGAGAGCGGCACGATGATGGTGCGCGTCCACGAAGACATCTCATACAGAAAGCTGCCCGGCACGATCAGTATCTCCGCCGGTACCGTCGGTACAAACTCGCGCGGAAACAGTCCGAAGAGACTCAGGTTGATCTTTGTATAGCTGTTGCAGGCCTGCAGACCGCCCAGCTCGTGGATGCGCTCGCGGGCTGCGCGCATGCGGGAGGAGTCAACCTCTTCCCCGAGTATCTTCAACGCCGTGTACGCCTTCACTGTGGCATTCACATTGGCGTTGCCCTGCAGGAACATGTTCCAGCCGCCATCGGCAAGCTGGGAGTCTTTCAGATAGCGCACCAGCTTCGCCATGCGCTCCGGTTCCGGCGGCGTCCAACCCTGGCCCTGCTGCGGAGGATGCAGCCACAACTGCAGCAGTACGTAGTCGGAAGCCAGTGTGGAGTCCGCGGTCAGGTCGCCGCACCAGTAGCCGTCCTCCTGCTGTTTGTGGAGCAGCGCATCCGTGGCGCGGAAGAGCGTCTGCTCCAGCCTCGCCATCGACTGCTGGTCGATCTCCGCGGTCTCGCGTTCCAGCTCAAGACTGCCGGGACGTATCAGTGCAGGGATGGAGCTGCCGAACTGCTCTCTCATCTATCGCTTCTTTCTCGCTTGCTTGCCGCGCTTCGCTGCAGGGGTACTGTCTTCAGGTACGCACATGCGCTTCAGGCGTTCCATAATTTGTTCGCGGCGCTCGCCGGTACAGACGTTGTCATCCAGGCGAAACAGCTCGGTATACCAGAGGCCGTCCACCGCCAGGCGCACGATAGTAGCAGTGATGGGATCAAGACCGTCGTTGTCCAGCACAGCCTGCCAACGGGCATAGGCCTGCCGCATGGGCTCCATCAGCTTCATGTCGGTCGAGGCTGCCGCAAGGGCTGAAGCGAAGATATCCAGACGGTCCGGGGAAAGCCCCGCGTCCGCAGCCCAGCGGCCCTCAAGCGAGGCCAGCAGAAAGGCCTGGGTGTTGCGCCCCGGACCTTCCGGCAGAGTGGCCTTCGCCGCGTCCACATCGCGGTCAAAGTATTCAATGGTGCGGGCCACAAGGCCGGCCACCAGTTCTTCTTTTGAGGGGAAATGGTAGAGCAGACCGCCTTTGCTGACCTTTGCCTTTTCGGCGACGCGGTCGAGGGTCAGCTGCTGCGAACCCTCGTTGCGGATCAACGTTTCGGCGCTCTTCAGAATCGAGTCACGCTTGCTCATGTCCTGCCCAGTATACCGTCCAGACGGTACAACGGTGCAGCAGGCACCCAGAAGCAGTTACACCGATACCGCGGGAAAGAATCCCGGCGTCCCGGTCATGCGGTACGCAAACCGTGCCGTGGTTCCGGGTGTCAGCGGTTCTTTCACCTTCTCCGGAAGCGTCAGGCTGCTCTGATACGCCCGCAGCGACTCGCCGCCAAAGACGTCAATCTCCGTCATCAGGTGCAACCGCCAGTGCTCCTCCGCCTGCGGAATCACCATCTCCACCGCAGCCGGAGCAACGCGTTGCCGCTGCCCGATGCGATAGAGCTCGCCGACAAAGATTCTCCCCGGCAATTCGGAGCTCTTGCCTTCCAGCGCCTGGTTCTCCGCCCTCTGGCTGAGCATCTCCGCAGTGACGCGGATCTCTTCCGGGAGAAAGAGGCCGCCTTCGCGCAACTGCGGCAGCAGATGCAGCATGATGGGGACCTGTGTTTCGTTCTTCAGGGCGCGCAGCATCGTCTCCGACAAAATGGCGTGCGTCTCCGGATGGACATGGTGCCGGGTCGCGTCGCCGGTATGCATCTCCCCCAGGTACCCGGTGATCCCCAGCCCAGCGTACAAAGCCTGGATTGCGTCGATCGATTCCTGGTGAATGTCCAGCATGTCGAAGACGACTTCGTCCTCGCGAAAGAGCACCGTCAGCGGTGTCAGCAGCGTTGCATAGGGACCTGTGCCCGCATAAAGAATACGAATCCGTTCCCCGGGAAATCTTTGCTGTAAATGGCGGACGGCTTTCACAATGCCACGCAGAAAGACCGCTGTCCGCTGGAAATCCATCAGACACGCCGCAGCCGAAGCAGCGCTGATGGCCTTCCCCGAAGGAAGCAGACTGTCCTGAAAACGGTTCAGGTCGAAGCCCGAAATTCCGGTCAGTTCCTGATAAATCGCGTGCCACCGATGCACGCCCTCGCGGATCTCGCCATAGGACTCCGGCTTGTGAAGGATGATCTGGAGGACCTCAGCCAATGCTCCCTTGTTGCTCACCATGCCACGAATCGTAAACGAGAGAGCGATGCCTTTGCCGGGAAGAAAAACGCCAGGGGCCCCGCATGATGCGAAGACCCTGGCGGATGTGTTTGCTTCTTTCTTATGCGAAGGTCTCGCCCACCAGCTCTTCGCTCTTCTTCCACAGTGCGGCTGCATTGGCTGCATCCAGCGCATAGGCAAAGACACCGCCGCTCATCACGCCGCCCTCGGCATCGACCGCGACGATTTCGGACACGTGGCAATCCTCGCAATACTTGCCACCGACCTCTTCCGCCGGAGCCACTACCGCAGCCCAGACGGAAGTCGCGGAACCCTGCGGAATCGTCTTGAACTCAAACGGCGGCACGCCGGCTTCCTTGCGCTGCTGCTGAATCCGCTCCAGCCACTGCATCAGAACATCGTCGCCGATATGACGGCTAAGCTCGGTCTGGATGCCGCCCGGGTGCACCGCCGTCGCGCGAACACCACGGCCACGGTGGCGACGGTCAAACTCGACCGAGAACAGGATGTTCGCCGTCTTCGAGCGTCCATAGGCCACGATCGGGTCATACTCTGTGGTCTCGAAGTTCGGGTCATCGAGGTTCACATCGGAGTAGCGGTGTCCAGCCGACGACAGGTTGACCAGGCGTCCGCCATCCTTGATGAGCTTTGCAATGCGGTTCACAAAGACAAAGTGGCCCAGGTGGTTGGTCCCAAACTGCGTCTCAAAGCCGTCCTTTGTCTTCCCGAAGGGCGTTGCCATCACACCGGCGTTGGCGATCACCACGTCGAAGAGCTTGCCCTCGGCGTTGAGTTTGTCGGCCGCGGCACGAACGCTGGCCAGGTCGGCCAGGTCCAGTTCGATCAGGCTGAAGCTGCCGCCGTTCGCCTCGGCTGTCCTGCTCACCTCGGCGGTAGCGCGCTGTGCCTTCTCCAGATCGCGCGCCGCGCCAACGACCTCGGCTCCGTGCTCCACAAGAGACCGGGCGGTCTCAACGCCCAGGCCGGCGGAGACGCCCGTCACCAGGATCCGCTTTCCCTTTAGATCTACGCCCGCCAGAACCTCATCCGTTGTCGACGTTGCACCAAATGCCATTTCAGAAATCCTCCTGCCGGAGCACCATACGGGCTTCGGCTATCATCAAAACGGAGAGTCTCTCCGTTCGTATCCATAGGATTACCGGAGACTATCTCCGGTTTCATTTTCTGATGATGAAAAAATTCACAGCCACGCCCGCACCTCGCAAACCCCGCGCCGACGCGCAGCGGAACCGCCAGCGCATTCTGGAAGTCGCCAAAGCGGTCTTCACCCGCCGGGGAGCCGAAGCCAGCCTGGACGAGATCGCGAAGCTGGCCGAGGTGGGTCCTGGTACGCTGTACCGCCACTTCCCCACCCGCGACGACCTGTTGGTGGCTGTCTACCGCAGCGAGGTGGAGCGGCTGGGCGAGGTACAACGAAAGTTCTCTGCCGAGCTGCCGCCAGCCGAAGCGTTACGACAGTGGCTGCTGGTCTTCATCGACTACCTGCAGACCAAGAAGCTGGTAGGCCCGGCCCTGAATGCCATGGTGGGCGGACCATCGCAGGTCTACGAGCACAGCTCCAATGTGCTGACCGAGACCACAACCACATTGGCCGCAAATGCGATTGCCAGCGGCGACCTGAGCAAAGACGTTGATCCGATGGATATGCTGCGGGCCATCTATGGAGTTTCTACCGCAGCCGCAGGGGATGACTGGCCGGTGAAGGCGCGACGGTTTGTGGATGTGCTGATCTCTGGGTCACGGCCGTAATCGTCACTCTGGGATAGAAATGCGATTGCGGTTGCCTTTGAGAGCGCCTCGCGTCCTAGTCTGCCGTCGAAACCTCTTCCACCACCTCTTCCACGGCTTCGGCCAATGCCACTGTGCCGTGGTAGATATAGCGTCCAAGCCCCGCGGTGAACAGCAGACATCCGTAAAGCGCGTGCTCATAGGAAGAAGCCGCCATGGAGCCTGTGTGCTGGAATCTCCAGGCGAAGAGCAGGCCGCCAAAGGCCGTAAGCCCCACCGCGACCCAGTTGCGGAAGACCAGATGCATGAAGCCGAACGAGAAGGCGCTGACAACGACAAGCAGCAGAGGATGAGGAAACAGCACCGCATAGCGTTCCATCAGGAAGACGCGGTAGACGATGCCCTGCGGGTAGACCGAGAACACTGGATAAAGCACCATCACCAGCATCCACAGGGCAGGCCGCTGGCGGGGCATATCGAAGAGGGCGTCCGGAATGAAGCGCCAGATGCAGTACACGATGATGGACGCAATGATGAGGAAGATGACCGCAGCCGAGGGCAGCGTGGCAGGAACAGCGGCTGCACCGAAGACCGGTACAGGCAGGTGAGCCCTCCCCAGAGTCCACCAGCAGTAAGCCGCGGCTAGCCACAGGATAGGCAAGGGCGAGATACGCCAGGGTGAGTACCGGTAGGCAACCGGCAACGCGACAAACAGCACCACGAACTCAAGCAATAAAAACCAGTGGGTCATATGCAGTCGGAAAAGGTACAGACACAAAAAGGCCGCCCATTACGGACGGCCTTTCTGATGTGCTTTCACGGTGGTGCTTAGGCGGTGACCGGCTCGGCGATTTCCTTCAGACGCTTTTCGAGCAGGGCTTCCAGCTCTTCCAGGGCCTTGGAGAAGCCTTCGATGCCTTCCTTCAGTTTGTCGTGGGCCATGCGGTCCTCGGCGTGCAGCTTCTCGAAGGTGGCCTTGTCCATCGGGATCTTCTCGATCTCCATGGAAGCAGACTTGGCCGCATCCAGCTTCTTCTCGAGGGTGCCTTCCTTCTCGTCCAGCTCAGCCAGCAGCTTGGGAGCGATGGTCAGCAGGTCGGAACCAGCCAGCTCAATAATCTCGCCGATGTTGCGGAAGCTGGCGCCCATCACCTGGGTCTTGTAGCCGAACTTCTTGTAGTAGTTGTAGATCTTGGTGACGGAGATAACGCCGGGGTCTTCCGCGCCGGTGTAGTCCTTGCCGGTGTCCTTCTTATACCAGTCCAGGATGCGGCCGACGAACGGCGAGATCAGGGTGACCTTGGCCTCGGCGCAGGCAACGGCCTGGTGCATGCCGAACAGCAGGGTCAGGTTGCAGTGGATGCCTTCCTTCTCCAGAACCTCTGCCGCCTTGATGCCTTCCCAGGTGGAGGCGATCTTGATCAGGATGCGCTCCTTGCCGATGCCGGCTTCTTCGTACTGCTTGATGATCGAGTGTGCCTCGGCGATGGTCTTCTCGCTGTCGTAGGAGAGGCGGGCGTCGACCTCGGTCGAAACGCGGCCCGGAACAATCTCCAGGATCTTGCGACCGAAGGCGACAGCCAGGGTCTTGAAGGCCTCGGCGGCAATGGTCTTGTCGTCCGCGCTGGCGCCAGCCTTGGCCTTGGCGTTCTTCAGCACGTCATCGACGATGTGGCTGTAGGCAGGCATGCCGGCCGCAGCGGTGATCAGGGACGGGTTGGTGGTCGCGTCCGTCGGCTTAAACTTCTCCATCGACTGCATATCGCCGGTGTCGGCTACGACGGTCGTGAACTGCTTCAGCTGCTCCAAAAGGGTGGCCATGGGAGTCTCCTCGCTCGAATATCGCTCCCCTTAAGACTACACCTTCCACAGGGCGGGATGCGTGGTAGGACCAGTACCACGCGGTGAATTTTCATCGCACCCCGACATTTCCACACCGACCGCTACATCTTGTGTTGCTTCTGGAAAGATCGCAAGCTACTGTAGAGAAACCTCACGATGTGCAGGGGAAGCCGGTGTAAATCCGGCACTGTCCCGCAACGGTTACAGTCCGACTACCTGCCCTGAGGAATACGCATGCATCGTCCCCGCGGAGGGATGGCGTGACAGGTCGCTTTGTGCCCTTTGGGTGCCTGCTTCTTGCCCGCCATACGTCTGCCAGGCCGGTGACAAGGAGCTACCGAGCGATGGCAACTACCCTCCCCCAACCTGGCACCCAGACCAGCCTGCACGATCTGAACCCCGGTTTTCCCCCGCCCGCAAGCGAGACCCCGGTGATGCATGTCCGCAAGCGTAACGGCAGCCTTGAGCCGGTGGATGTGAACAAGATTGTCCGCGCCGTGCAGCGCTGCGCCCAGGGCTTGAACGCGGTAGACGCCATCCGCGTTGCGTCCAAGACCATCGGCGGCCTGTATGACGGCGCCACGACGCAGGAGCTGGACAAGATCTCCATTGACACGGCCGCGGCGCTGATCGCCGAGGAGCCGCAGTACAGCCGCCTGGCGGCACGCCTGCTGCTGGCCACCCTGCACAAGGAGGTCTCCGGGCAGGACCTGCACTCCTTCTCGCAGTCCATCCAGTACGGCTTCCAGGAAGGCGTCGTGAACAAGGCCGTCGCCGAGTTTGTGAAGACGCACATGCGCAAGCTGAACCATGCCGTCGACGACGGCCTGAGCGACCGCTTTGAGTACTTTGGCCTGCGCACGGTGTACGACCGTTACCTGCTGCGCGACCCTATCTCGCGCAAGGTGATTGAGACGCCGCAGTACTTCTTCCTGCGCGTGGCGTGCGGCCTTGCCGGCTCGCCCGCGGAGGCGATTGAGTTCTACCGTTTGATTGCGGCTCATGAGTACATGCCGTCGTCCCCGACGCTGTTCAACTCCGGTACCAAGCATGCGCAGATGTCGAGCTGCTACCTGCACGACTCTCCGTCGGACTCGCTGGACTCGATCTACGACACCTACAAGAACGTGGCCCTGCTGTCGAAGTTCTCGGGCGGTATTGGCCTGGCCTTTCACCGCGTACGCAGCGAAGGATCGCTGATCCGCGCCACCAATGGCCTGTCGAACGGCATTATCCCCTGGCTGCGTACACTGGACTCCTCGGTGGCGGCCGTCAACCAGGGCGGCAAGCGCAAGGGCGCCTGCTGCGTCTACCTGGAGCCGTGGCACGCAGACGTGGAGCAGTTCCTGGAGCTGCGCGACAACACCGGCGACCATGCCCGCCGCACTTATAACCTGAACACGGCCAACTGGATTCCTGACCTGTTCATGGAGCGCGTGGATGCCGACGGCACCTGGTCGCTCTTTGACCCGAAGGATGTGGCGGAGCTGCCGGACCTGTTCGGCGACGCGTTCAAGGTGGCCTATGAGAAGGCCGAAGCGGAGAAGCTATACAAGCGCCAGGTGAAAGCCCGCGACCTGTACGCACGCATGATGCGCACGCTGGCCGAGACCGGCAACGGATGGATGACCTTCAAGGATGCCTGCAACCTGAAGTGCAACCAGACGCTGGAGCCCGGCAACACGGTTCACCTGTCAAACCTGTGCACGGAGATCACCGAGGTTTCGTCCAAGGACGAAACAGCCGTGTGCAACCTGGGCTCCATCAACCTGGCTCGTCACGTTGGAGCGGATGGCGAGTTCGACTTCGCCAAGCTGGCCGAGACGGTGCGTATCGCCGTGCCGATGCTGGACCGCGTGATCGACATCAACTTCTACCCCATTCCGGGCGCGCAGGTTTCGAACTCGAAGTGGCGTCCGGTGGGTCTGGGTGTAATGGGTCTACAGGATGTCTTCTTCCAGATGCGCATTCCCTTCGACTCGCCCAGGGCGCGCGAGCTGTCGCAGCGCATCCAGGAAGAGATCTACTACTACGCCCTGCTGGCCAGCACGCAGATTGCCGAGCGTGACGGAGCGCACGAGACCTTTGCGCAGACGCGCCTGGCACAAGGAAAATTACAGTTTGATCTGTGGGGTGTAACGCCGACAGACACCGCTCGCTGGGATGCTCTGCGCGAGCGCATCAAGCAGTACGGCGTGCGCAACTCGCTGATGATTGCCATTGCACCGACGGCGACCATCGCCTCCATTGTTGGCTGCTACGAGTGCATTGAGCCGCAGGTATCGAATCTGTTCAAGCGCGAGACGCTGTCCGGCGAGTTTCTGCAGGTGAACCGCTATCTGGTGAACGAGCTGAAGGAACGCGGCCTGTGGACCGAGGAGATGCGTCAGCGCCTGAAGATGAGCGAAGGCTCCGTACAGAACCTGGCCGAGCTGCCGGAAGACCTGAAGCAGGTTTACCGCACCGTGTGGGAGGTACCGATGCGCAGCCTGATCGACATGGCCAAGGAGCGCGGAGCGTACATTGACCAGTCGCAGAGCCTGAACCTGTTTGCCGAGAGCCCGAACATCGGCAAGCTGAGCTCCATGTACATGTACGCATGGAAGAATGGCATCAAGACCACCTACTACCTGCGCTCGCGCCCGGCGACACGCATTGCCAAGACCACCGTCCAGGGCTCGTCTGCACGGCAGACAGAGACGGCGCCTGCCGCCAAGGCGTACACCCCGACGGAAGCCATCGCATGCTCGCTTGAGAACCCCGAGAGCTGCGAGGCCTGCCAGTAAACGCATTCGTACTTTTGGTTTGTCATTCCGTAGCGAAACGAAGGGATCTGCTTTTCTAGATGCAGGAAGCAGATCCCTCCACTTCGTTGCGGGATGACAACAGAAAAAGCCCTTTACCGCATCGAACAGGAGCCACCCATGTCCGCCATTGAAGCCCCCGAGCACATTCTTGACCCAGGCCTTTGCCTGACCCTGCGCCCCATGCGTTATCCGGTCTTCTACGACATGTTCCGCGATGGCATTAAGAACACGTGGACGGTGGAAGAGGTCGACTTCTCTACCGACCTGGTGGACCTGCGCAGCAAGCTGTCCCCGGCGGAGATCCACCTGATCCAACGCCTGGTGGCCTTCTTCGCAACGGGCGACTCCATCGTGTCGAACAACCTGGTGCTGAACCTGTACAAGCACATCAACTCGCCGGAGGCGCGGCTGTACCTCTCGCGCCAGTTGTTTGAAGAGGCTGTGCATGTGCAGTTCTACCTGACGCTGCTGGACAACTACGTCCCCGACCCGGACGAGCGCGCTGCTGCCTTTGCGGCCGTCGAGAACATTCCTTCGATCAGCAAGAAGGCCGACTTCTGCATGAAGTGGATGGACTCCATCCAGGAGCTGGACCACCTGGCCACGCAGGACCACCGCCGCCAGTTCCTTCTGAACCTGATCTGCTTTGCCGCCTGCATTGAGGGCCTGTTCTTCTTCGCGGCGTTTGCCTACGTGTACTTCCTGCGTTCGAAGGGCCTGCTGCATGGGCTGGCTTCCGGCACCAACTGGGTCTTCCGCGATGAGAGCGCGCACCTGGAGTTTGCCTTCGAGGTGGTCAACGTCGTTCGCTCGCAGGAACCCGACCTGTGGGACGCCAAGCTGGAGCAGGACATTGTGGAGATGCTGAAGGGCGCGGTCGAGGCCGAGCTGCAGTTCAGCGAAGACCTGCTGTCGGGCGGCGTTGCCGGCCTCTCCGTCCGCGACATGCGGCAGTACCTGGAATACGTTGCCGACTCGCGCGTGCAGCGCCTGGGCATGCCCCCAATCTTCGGAAGCAAGAACCCATTCGGCTTCATGGAGCTGCAGGACGTGCAGGAACTGACCAACTTCTTCGAACGCCGCGTCTCCGCCTACCAGGTGGCCGTCGCGGGCGAGGTGGACTTCTCGCACGAAGACTTCTAAACCAATCGCGTTTCCAAACCTTGAAGCCCGGCAGCGATGCCGGGCTTTGATCTTGGTTGCAATATATTGCAAATTGCGATATAAATATTGCGGATTGCAATAGCCATGAAACTGGCCGACAAAATCCGATACCTGCGCGAAGTGGAGGGCTCACTTCGCGGCATGAACCGGTCAATGACGCAGCAGGAACTGATGCGCGCCATTGAGGCGGAGACAGGGAGCTCGCTGAGCCAAAGCTATCTCTCGCAGATTGAGAGCGGCGCACGCCCTCACCTGACCAACACAACACGCCAGGTGCTGGCGAAGTTCTTCAGGGTGCACCCCGGCTACCTGGTGGATGACCCAGAGGGCTACCACGCCGACCTGCTTTCGGACGCCCGCGTGCTGGAGGACAAGGTTGACCTGTGGCTGGTCAGCGGAGCGGAGCGCTTCCGGCGCGATCCGGAGCTACGTGCCGCACTGCTGAAACTGGCTCAGCATGACCGTTCCCGCCAATGCCTGCTGTTGCTTGCATCCATGCTCGACACGCCCCACCTGGTCGAGCGGCTGACAGAGATCCTGCGGCCGGACAAGGTTGAGAAGCCCGCCAAAAAAGCCGTCGCAAAGAAGACGGCGCGTGGGCGAAAGGAACCCCGATGAACTGGGATGTCATTTATCTGGTCTGCTTTGGTACCGGCTTTGTGCTGAGTGTGCTGTCTGCGGTGGCTGGGTTTGGGCATCTCCATCTGGGCCACCTGCACCTGGGTCACTCTGCGAATCTGCATCACGGCCATGGTGTTTCGCGCTTCAATGCCTTCAGCGTGCTTGCATTTCTGTGCTGGTTTGGCGGCACCGGTTACCTGCTGCATCATTACAGCGCCTTTGTTGCGCCCGTGGTGCTGCTGCTCTCCGCGGGAAGCGGATGCGTTGGAGCCACCATTCTGTTCTGGTTCTTCGCGAAGGTGCTGTTGCCGCGTGAGCGCGAGTTGACTGCCGCCGACACGGATGCTCGCGGTGTGACCGGCAAGCTGAGCGCCGGAATCCTGCCGAGCGGTACCGGCGAACTGCTGTACACGCAGAACGGAGTGCGGCGCTCGGCCATTGCCCGCAGCGTGGACGGCCTGCCGCTGGAACGTGGCACCGAGGTGATTGTGCTGCGGTACGAGCACGGCGTGGCCTACGTAAAGCCGTGGCACGATCTGCAGCTTGACCGCACGGATTAGCACACCAATAAGTTCTCTCGCCTGAGCTGTAGGAGAAAGCTCAATGCCCGTCCGGCCGCAGCCAGCGACCGGATGCACGGCAGACCTGTGCCTTACGACTGGCTACAACCCAAAAAGGAAAACTATGCCGCAATCGGTATTCATCATTGTTGGACTCATTGCCGTCGCTACTCTGGTTCTTCTGGTCCTGCTGGCGAAGATGTTTCGCAAGGCAGGCCCTAACGAAGCCCTGATCGTCTATGGCTTCCGCGGTCCGCGCATTATCAAGGGCCACGGCTCGGTCATCTTTCCGCTGGTGGAGAGCTGCAAGGAACTCTCGCTGGAGCTGATGTCGTTTGACGTCGCTCCGCAACAGGACATGTACACCAAGCAGGGCGTTGCCGTGACCGTGGAAGCCGTCGCGCAGATCAAGGTGCGCAGCGACCAGGAGTCGATCCTGACCGCTGCGGAGCAGTTCCTGACCAAAACGCCGCAACAGCGTGAAGGCCTGATCCGCCTGGTGATGGAGGGTCATCTGCGCGGCATCATCGGTCAGTTGACCGTGGAGCAGATTGTGAAGGAGCCGGAGATGGTTGCCGAACGCATGCGCTCCACCTGCGCCGAGGACATGAGCAAGATGGGTCTGGAAGTCGTCTCATTCACCATCAAGGAGGTGCGTGACAAGAACGAATACATCACGAACATGGGTCGCCCGGACGTAGCCCGCATCCGCCGCGACGCGGAGATTGCCGCCGCTGAAGCTGAGCGCGACACTGCCATCAAGCGTGCCGAGGCCCTGCGCCAGTCCGCCATAGCCAAGGCAGCAGCCGACCAGGAACGCGTGATCGCTGAGACAGCATCGCTGGCCAAGCAGGCTGAAGCGCAGCGCGACCTCGACATCCAGAAGGCGCAGTTTACTGAGCAGAGCCGCCGCCAGGAAGCGCAGGCCGACAAGGCCTATGAGCTGCAGACCAACGTGATGCAGCAGCAGGTGGTTGCGGAGCAGGTGAAGGTGCTGCAGATTGAGAAGGAGCAGCAGGTGAAGGTGCAGGAAGCCGAGATTCTGCGTCACGAGAAGGAGCTGATTGCGACCGTGCTCAAGCAGTCTGAGATCGAGCGTCAGCGCATTGAAAACCTTGCCGCTGCGGAACGCGCCCGCCTGACCGTGGAGGCTGAAGGCCGCGCATCCGCTATCCGCGCACAGGGTGAGGCGGAGGCCGCCATCATCTTCCAGAAAGGCGAGGCGGAGGCCAAGGCCATGAATGTGAAGGCCGAAGCCTACCAGGAGTGGACACAGGCCGCCGTGGTTGACCGCCTGATCACCAACATGGCGGAGGTGGTGCGCGCCATGAGCGAGCCGCTCTCCAAGGTGGACAAGATCACCATCGTCTCCACCGGCGACGGCAGCAATGTAGGCGCCAACAAGCTGACCGGCGAAATGACCAAGATCGCCAGCCAGGTACCTGCGTTGTTTGAAGCTCTGAGCGGTATGAGTTTAACCGACCTGATGAGCAACGTGAAGCAGATGAAGCCTCGCGATGATTCGCAGGGCACCCATGCGTAAGTTGTAATCTTGCGGAGCCGCACCATGCGGCTCCG
This sequence comes from Terriglobus tenax, assembly GCF_025685395.1. Taxonomy (NCBI): domain Bacteria; kingdom Pseudomonadati; phylum Acidobacteriota; class Terriglobia; order Terriglobales; family Acidobacteriaceae; genus Terriglobus; species Terriglobus tenax. Next base: position 1,638,568 of record NZ_JAGSYA010000004.1, read on the forward strand.
CAAGCCTGTTGTGCAGAAGGAGAAACATCATGCCACTACTCGAACGCGTCACAACGCTGCTGCGGGCTAACCTGAACGACCTGATCGACAAGGCCGAAGATCCCGAGAAGATGATGAAGCAGCTTCTGCTGGATATGGAGAACCAGCTTCTGCAGGTGAAGACGCAGGTCGCGATCGCCGTGGCCGACCTGCACCTGCTGGAAAACCGCAAGCGCGAGCATGAGGAGTCCGCCACGGGGTGGCACAGAAAAGCCGAGCTGGCCATAGCGCGTAACGACGAAGCGCTTGCCCGCATGGCGCTGGACCGCAGTCTGAGCGCACAACAAATGGCCGGCAGCTTTGCTCAGCAGATGGACGACCAGCAGATGGAGGTCGAAACCATGCGCAATGCTTACCTGCAACTGCAGACACGCCTGAAGGAGACCGAGGCTCAGTGCGAACTGCTGATAACCCGCAATCGCCGCGCGAAGGCCGCAGGGAAAGCCACGGCGGCACAGACAAAGATCGCCGACGGCGCTGCTCTTCGTTCGCTGGACAGGATGAAGACGAAGATCCTGGGACAGGAGGCGGAGAACTCCGGCGCGCAGGCGGTGCTTGGGCTGAACACCGTAGAAGACCGCTTCCACAAGCTGGAGCGTGAGAGCCGCATCGACGACCTGCTGCTGGAGCTGAAACAACAGCAGCGGCTACCGGGGTAATGTCTTTTCCTCCCAAGAGGACATGGCCTCTCATGTAAACTTCCCGCATCCCCGCTATGTCGAGCATTCAGGACACCCACTTCCTCGAACAGCAGATTGCCCGCCTGCAGGCGCTGCTGGAGGCGTCGCGCCAGGTGCACTCCACCACGCAGGCAGGTGACGTTCTGCGGCAGACGGCGCGCATTGTTGTCCGCGAGCTGGAGATGGAGGGAGCGGTCTTTCTTGCTCCCGATGGCGCAGTCCTGGTTGGTTACGGCGATGCTCCATCCGCTCCGTATAACAACTGCCCGCGCTTTGCTCTGCTCGCAAAAGAGGGCGCAACGCTGGCCACGCTCATCGTCGCCACTCCGCTGGGCACTGAGCTTTCCATCTACGAGCAGGACTTTCTGGAAGGTCTTGTGCTGCAGACCGCCGTTGCCCTGGAAAACGCGACCTTTCATGAACGCAACCTGCAGTGGGCGCGTGTGCAGCAGGACCTGGACGCGGCGCGGCAGATTCAACGTTCCCTGCTGCCTAAAACCATGCCGCAGATTCCCGGCTTCGCGATTGCCGCACGTTCCACCGCCTGCTACGAGGTGGGCGGCGACTACCTGGACACGATGGAGCTGCCCGACGGCAGCCACCTGATGGTGGTGGCCGATGTTGCCGGCAAGGGACTGGCTTCCGCCATTGTGGCGACCATCTTCCGTGCCGCCTTCCGCTCGCTGGCCAGCCGCGCCGTCTCCCTGGAAGAGATGGCGGCGCAGGTGGGCCAGCAGCATTATGACGAAGGCGATGAAGCCCGCCGCCGGTATGTGACGGCCATCCTTCTGAAGCTTGATCCGGAGACCGGCGAGGGCGAAATCGTCAACTGCGGCCACAACCCTGGTGTCCTGGTGGGCGCGGACGGCTCCATTCGCATGATCCAGGCCTCGGGGCCTCCGCTGGGCATGCTGCCGGGCATGCGCTACATGGCGGAACCGATCCACGTGCCCGCAGGCGCGCGCGTGCTGCTTTACACCGATGGCCTGACCGAGGTCTTTCGTGAAGACGATGAAGAGTTCGGCGAGGGCCGCCTGGCCGAAACCTTCAAAGAGCTGGAGACACGCGATCCCGTGGTCATCCTCGATTCCATCTGGGCGACGCTTGCCGCCTTCTCCAACAACGCTCCACCAACCGATGACATGACCGGCCTGGCCCTCTGCCATCTTGAGGCTGCAACCGCATGAAGAACGGAAGCGCCGTCGAAGTAACGCTGCCCTCGGAGCTAGGCTTTGAGAAGGTGGCCATGAGCACTGCCGCCAGCATGGCCCAGTTGATGGGCTTCAGCCCGGACCGCATCGAAGACCTGAAGACCGCCGTAGCCGAGGCCTGCATCAACGCGATTGAACATGGCAACCGGCTGGACGACACACTGTCGGTCGGCGTGATTCTCTCGTCCAGTGATGACCAGCTGGAGATCAAGGTCATGGACGACGGCGCGGGCATGTTGCAGCAGCCGGCCACACCCGATATCGACAAGAAGATGCTCGGCGAGGAAGACCCTCGCGGCATGGGCATCTTCCTCATCCAGTCGCTGGTCGACGAGGCCGAGTGGCACCAGGGACCGCCGGGCAAGAGCTTTGTGCGGCTGGTCATCCGGCTCGACAAGGAGAAGAATTAAGCAATGCAGGCCCCCACCAAAGTTGCGACGCGGACAGCCACGGCTGCCTCCGGCACCACGGTCACCATCCTCGCCTTCGCGGGCGACATCGCTTCTACCTCGAAGGACGCGATTCTTGATGCCTACAACGCGACCGATGCGAAGAAACTGCTGCTGGACTTTACCGGCACCGAGTATGTGAACTCTTCCGGCATCGCCATCATCATCCAGGTACTGCTGGATGCCGCCAGGACGGGCGACCGCACCGTCGGCATCTTCGGCCTGACGCCGCATTTTCAGAAGGTCTTCACCATGGTGGGCATCGGCAAGTACGCCACGCTGTCGCCGGATGAAGCCACGGCGCTGGCCGCGCTCTAGGAGAACGAATGCCGCGCCGCCTTGTCCTTGCGCTTGCCCTGCTGCTGAGCTTTACCGCTCTGCATGCGCAGACGCGCATTCCTGCGCCGCCGACGGCCGACCCGCTGCACCTGACCTGGACCGGCATGGACCGGCCGCTGAACATCACCTCGTTCTGGATGACCAACGGCGAAGAAGACAGGCCGGAGTTTGCACAGCCCGGTTACGATGACTCGCACTGGCATGCACACAAGCGTGGCGAATCACTTGCCGCGTACTGGAAGCGGCCTTCGCGGGTGGTCTGGTACCGCGCACATGTGGAAGTACCGGCCGGCATGAAAGATCTGGCCGTCAGCATCAACTTCGTGCACGGGCCGTACGAGCTATACGCCAACGGCCGCCGCATCGGGGGCGCGGGAGATATCAAGGGCCCCGGCGTCTTCGGCGATATGATTCCGACGATCTACCGGCTGCCGGAAGACATTGCTCCCGATGGCCACCTGGTCGTGGCCCTGCGCGCGGGCATCCTGTATACGCCCTCGTTTCAGGAGGGCGGCATCAGCGGAGACTCGTACCTTCTGCTCGGCTCCGCGGCGCACATGGCGGACGACCGCGCCCTGACAACCTTTGAAAGCCTGAGCAGCAACTACACCAACCTGGTCATTGCGTTTATCGCGGGCATCGTCGCCTTTGGACTGTATCTCTCCTCCCGCGGGCGCGAGTATCTGGACCTGACGCTGAGCTACGCCTCCTTTGCCGCCTACAACCTGCTGGAGATGTGGCAGTTCCGGAACCCCATTCCGAAGCAGGGCCTGCACCTGCTTGTCTTCAGCACGCTCAGCACGCTGCCGCTGCTCTTCAACCTGGAGTTCACCCGCCGCATTCTGGGCAGGCCACGCTGGAAGCTGTTTGCCATGACTGGAATTCTGCTGATCGCCAATAACATCGGCCTGCAGAACCTGTTCATGCTGAACCCGGCGCGGCTCTCCTTCCTTGTGCAGGGAGCTGTGCCGTTGGTGCTGAGCGTGGTGACCTATGTCCTGCTCGATATCGTGGTTGCGGTTGTTCTGTTCCGCTCCTGGAGACGGGGCAACCATGATGCCGGGCTGCTGCTGGTCGCGGCGCTGCCCACATCACTGATGTTTTTCGCCCAGCTGGTGCGCGCGGCGCTGATCCTGTCGCATGCCATTCCCAACGGCGACGACCCCTTCCAGCGTGTTCCAGGCATTGCCTTCAACATCGCCTGGTCTGAGGTGATGAACTTCTTCACCAGCATTGTTCTGCTGCTGTTCATGGTGCTGCGTACCATCCGCATTGCGCGGGAGAAGGCCGAGCTCTCCGCCGAGATCGCCGCGGCGCACAACGTGCAGACATTGCTGCTGGCGCGTGCGACGCAGGCTACGCCGGGCTTCACGGTGGAGACAGCCTACCGTCCCGCATCCGAGGTCGGCGGCGACTTCTTCCTTATCTCGCCAGGTGACGATGGCTCGCTGTTCGCCATCGTCGGGGATGTCTCCGGTAAGGGGATGCAGGCAGCCATGCGCGTCTCGCTGATCCTGGGCGTGCTGCACCGCGAGAGCTCGCGCGAACCGGCACGCGCGCTGGCCAACCTGAACACCGCATTGCTGAGCCAGGGAGAGATCGGCTTCACCACCGCCTGCGCCCTGCTGGTGGAAAAGGATGGCCGCTTCCGCTATGCCAACGCCGGCCACCTGAACCCCTATCTCGATGGCGAGGAGCTGGCCAGCCCCGGAGCATTGCCGCTCGGCATCAGCCCGATGGTGGAGTTTGAAACCATGCACGGTCACCTTGCCGCCCGGCAACGGCTGGTGCTACTGAGCGACGGCGTGCCGGAAGCACGCTCAACCGGTGGCGAACTGTATGGCTTCGACAAGCTGGTGACGCTGACCCGCCTGCCCGCCGAGGACATTGCCGAGACCGCCCACCTGTTCGGGCAGACGGACGACATCACCGTGCTGACCCTGGCGCTGGCGTAAAGCCTCGCATCAACCGGCAAAAATAAACCCACGTCCCAGAATCGGGACGTGGGGCACCCGGACTCTTCCGGAGTCTTATTTCTTTGCCTTCACCGGAGCTCTCCCCGCGCTTTTCGGCAGAGCGAAAGCCACCACGACATCCGCTACCGGATCGCGCAGGAAGCCGCCGCCCGCAGCCGAAACCACGACATACTGCCGGCCATCCTTGCCCAGATAGGTTGCCGGGTGCGAGTGAGCCGGAGCATCCACCTTTGCCGACCACAACTCCTTCCCTGTCTTCGCATCGAAGGCGCGGAACTTGGAGTCGACCGTGGCGCCGATGAAGATCAGCCCGCCGGCGGTGGTAATGCCGCCGCCCAGGTTCGGCGCTCCGGTCTTCAACCCCTTGGCCTCCAGCTCCTCAAAACCGCCAAGCGTGGAACGCCAGGCGATGTCTCCGGTGTTGACGTTGACGGCCACCAGCTCTCCCCACGGCGGAGGAGCGCAGGAGTAGCGAGTATCGGCCTGCCAGAAGCGTCCCCCCTCGGGCGTGATCTTGCTGTAGCGCGGGCCTGCAGTGGGCGCAGCCGCGGGACGATCCGCAAACTCCTGGTCCGGAGCTCCGGATGGAGGAGGTCCGCCAGCCGGGGGAGCACCTGCCGGACGCTGACCGCCGCCCGGTCCACCTGCTCCTCCGGGACGCGGTCCGCCAAAGCGGGGGCCGCCAGTGCCGATGTGGCCCCACTGGCCGGCGTTCATCACGTTGGTGTAGACCAGCCCCAGCGCCGGGTTGTAGCTCACACCGTTCCAGTTGCCGCCACCCACCGCGCCGGGAAACTCCACCACGTCCTGGTTCAGCTTCCATGCGTTGAAGGGCACGGCGTCCTCCAGCTTGTACTTCTGCCACAGGCCCTCACAGTAGCTGGTCAGGCTGTCGGTAATGTTCTTCGGCAGCTCCTCGTGCTTCATGGCGATGCGGGCGATCGGCTCTGGCTTCAGAGGGAACGGCTGCGTCGGCGCGGACTTCTCGCCGGGCACCGTGCTCACCGGCACGGGGCGTTCTTCCTCACCGAAGACCGGTTTCCCGTCGCGGCGGTCGTAGATGTACATCAGGCCGGTTTTGCCCATGTGCACCACTGCTGGAATTGTCTTGCCCTTCTGCCTGATCTCCACCAGGGCCGGCGCCGCCGAGGAGTCGAAGTCCCACAGGTCGTGATGCACCAGCTGGTGATACCACTTCAGCTTGCCGGTATTGGCATCCAGCGCCACCAGCGAAGTTCCGTACAGCGTGTCGCCAGGGCGGCTGATGCCCACGTAATCCGGAGACGGCGGAGCGGTGGGGATAAACGCGATGCCCAGCTTCTCGTCAATGGTGATGTGTCCCCAGACGTTCACGCCTCCGGTGGTCTTCCAGGCATCGCTCTCCCAGGTCTCATGGCCGGGCTCGCCGGGCTGCGGCACCAGGTTGAAGTTCCACACCATCTTGCCGGTCTTCGCGTCCCAGGCGCGAACGTGCGTGTCCATGGTGGGCAGAATCAACATGTTTTTATAGATAGCCGGTGGCGAGGTCATCTTGGTCTTGATGTCCACGTAGCCGTTCTCGCCAAACTCCGGCACAGGCTTTCCGGTCTTTGCGTCCAGGGCGACGATGCGGCCCTTGTCCACCGAGCCGATAATGCGCGCCGGCGAGGTCTTATCGCCTGGCCAGTAGGCAACACCGCGCAGCGTGGTGTCCTGTGCCGCAAACTTCCAGATCTGCTCGCCGGTAATGCCGTCAATGGCAAAGTAGCCGTTGGGCGAAGCCATGTAGACCACTGAATCCACAATGATCGGCGTTGCCTCGTTCTGCACCTGGCCGCCGGTATGAAAGGTCCAGGCACGCTCCAGCTTGGTGACATTCGCTGTGTTGATCTGCGTGAGTTTGGAGTAGCGGCTACCCGCCTGGTCCTGTCCGTAGGAGGCCCAGTTGGCCTGCGCCCATGCGCTGGGAAGGCTGCTGAGCGTTGCCGCAACCGCCATGCCGAGGAAAAATCTCTTTGCCATGTCTCTCTTTCCAAACCGGACGAGGGGGACCCGGATGTCTTTCTCGAGGAGCGGCTTAGGATAAATCTCCTCTGGTGCGCGGCACGACCTTGTTACGGTTACGGAACCGATGCCGCCTGATCACGCACAAACCACGCAATCGCGATAGCATACATAGCTGGTATGAGTGAAAAGCGCTGGGTCCTTTTGATTGCCTCCGAGGTCGGTGGCACGGAATCTGTTTCTGACCGTGCGATGGAGCGGCTGGTCGATGCCATCTCGGAAGAGGGTTACGACGTCGTCCGTACGACGACGCCGGAGGACGGCCTGTCGCTGGTCATCTCCGACCCCTCCTATTCGGCTGTTCTGCTGGACTGGGACCTTGAGGGCGACAACCAGTTTGAAGAGCGCGAGGCGCTGCAGATTCTGCGCGCTGTCCGCCGCCACAACAAGAAGATCCCGATCTTCCTGATCGCCGACCGTACCCTGGTCAGCGAACTGCCGATCGAAGTGGTCAAGCAGGTGCATGAGTACATTCACCTCTTCGGCGACACCCCGGCCTTTATCGCCAACCGCGTCGACTTCGCCGTGGAGCGTTACCACGAGACCCTGCTGCCGCCTTACTTCCGCGAACTGAAGAAGTACACCGACCAGGGCGCCTATAGCTGGGACGCGCCCGGCCACATGGGGGGCGTCGCCTTTCTGAAGCACCCCATCGGCCAGGAGTTCCACCGCTTCTTCGGTGAGAACCTGATGCGCTCCGACCTCGGCATCTCGACGGCTCCTCTGGGCAGCTGGCTGGACCACATCGGACCTCCTGGAGACGCCGAGCGCAACGCCGCCCGCATCTTCGGCGCGGACTGGACCTTCTTCGTCCTTGGCGGATCGTCCACCTCCAACCAGATCGTCGGTCACGGCGTCATCGCGCAGGACGATATCGTTCTTGCCGACGCCAACTGCCACAAGTCCATCTGCCACTCGCTTACCGTCACCGGAGCGCGGCCCGTGTACTTCAAGCCGACGCGCAACGGCTACGGCATGATCGGCCTGGTGCCGCTGAAGCGCTTCAGCCCGAAGAACGTCCGCGACCTGATCGCGAAGAGCCCGTTCTGCAAGGGTGCTACCTCGCAGGAGGCCACCTACGCGGTGGTGACCAACTCCACCTACGACGGCCTTTGCTACGACGTGAATCGCGTGGTGAAGGAGCTGGCTGCCTCTGTTCCGCGCGTTCATTTTGACGAGGCATGGTACGCCTACGCCAAGTTCCACCCCATCTACAAGGGCCGCTACGCCATGGGCGTTCCGGAGGACATGCCGAACCGTCCGGCAATCTTCGCCGTACAGTCCACCCACAAGATGCTGCCGGCCTTTTCCATGGGATCGATGATCCACGTCACACTGTCGGAGCGCGCTCCGATGGACTTTGACCAGTTCAACGAATCCTTCATGATGCACGGCACCACCTCGCCGTTCTATCCGCTGATCGCCTCGCTGGACGTGGCCGCGGCCATGATGGATGAGCCTGCCGGCCCCACGCTGATGGAAGACACCATTCAGGACGCCATCAGCTTCCGCAAGGCCATGTCTTCCGTTGCTCACCGTCTGCGCGCAACCGAAGACAATGGCGATGGATGGTTCTTCCGCCTTTTCCAGCCGGAGTCCGTCACCGATCCGCACACCGGCGAGACACACCTGTTTGAGGAAGCACCGGACGAGCTGCTGGCCACGAACCCCTCCTGCTGGACACTGAAGCCCGGCCACGACTGGCACGGCTACCAGGATGCCGACATCGCGGACGAGTACTGCATGCTGGACCCGACGAAGGTGACCATCCTGACCCCCGGTGTGGACGCGCAGGGCACGGTGGCCGACTGGGGTATCCCGGGCGCCATCCTGACTGAGTTCCTTGACTCCCGCCGTGTGGAAATTGCCCGCACCGGCGATTACACAGTGCTGGTGCTGTTCTCGGTGGGAACCTCGAAGGGCAAGTGGGGATCGCTGCTGGAGAACCTGTTTGAGTTCAAGCGGCTGTTCGATTCTGAAGCGTCCCTGGAAGAAGCCCTCCCGGAGCTGGTGCAGAAGTTCCCGCACCGCTATCGTCACCAGACGCTGAAGGAACTCTCCGACGAGATGCACGAGGCGATGATTGAGCTGAACCTCGCGGGTCTGGTCAACGCCGCCTGCGACGAGGACTTTGACCCCGTTCTGACCCCGGCGCAGACCTACCAGAAGCTGGTGCGCAACGAGACCGAGCGCGTGCCCTTTGCCAAGATGGCCGGCCGTATCGCCGCCGTAATGCTGGTGCCGTATCCTCCGGGTATCCCGATGTCGATGCCGGGCGAGCGCCTGGGCGGCCCCAACAGTCCGGTCATCAAGCTGATCCTGGCCATGGAGAAGTTCGGCAAGCGCTTCCCCGGCTTTGAGCGCGAGGTCCACGGCATTGAGGTCGACAGCGAAGGCAACTACTGGATGCGCGCCGTGATTGAGAAGAAACGCCGCGTCAAGAAGAAGAAGCCGCGGACGGCTTCAAAGGCGTAACCCGTTCCCTCTCTGTCATTTCTCCGCTCCGCAGGACGGCAATTCCATCCTGCGGAGCGGAGAAACCTGCATGTGGCTGTTCTCTTCCCCTGAATGCAGATCCCTCCACTGCGCTTCGCTCCGGTCGGGATGACAGGACTTTGCAGGAGGAGGAACGCTAAGCCACCACGTTCCTAAGCACGCCAATCCCCTGAATCTTCACCTCCACCACATCGCCGCTCTGCATGGGGCCGACGCCCGCAGGCGTTCCGGTCGGAATCAGGTCGCCCGGTTCCAGCGTGATGACAGCAGTGATGTAGCGCAGCAGCTCCGGGATGGGGAAGATAAAGTCGCGTGTCTCGCCGTGCTGGCGCAGTTCGCCGTTCAGGTGCGTCTCCACGGTCAGCGAACCGAGGATCGGGTCAATCTCCGCGGTGACGACGGGCCCCACCGGGCAGGAGGTGTCAAAGCCCTTGCCGCGCGTCCACTGGCCGTCGGACTTCTGAATGTCGCGCATGGTGACGTCATTCACGATGGTGTAGCCGCGGATGTAGCTGCTGACGTCCTCGTCCGGCCCAATACGGCTGGCCCGTTTGCCAATGACAATGCCCAGCTCGCCTTCAAAGTCCAGCCGCTGAGTGATGGCTGGCTTCCAGATGCTTCCGCCCGGCGCCAGCAGAGCCGATGGCGGCTTGAGGAAGAGCAGCGGCTCGCTGGGAATATCGTTCCCCAGCTCCGTGGCGTGGTCGCGGTAGTTGCGTCCCACGCAGACGATCTTCGACGGCTCGACGGGCGGCAGCAGCTCGGCTTCTTCAAGAAGCAGGTCGACGGCAGATCCGAAGGAGAGAGCTTCGAAGCTCACCGCCTGTGCGACGATGCGGCCGGCTTCCACGCGGCCATACAACGGCTGGCCATCGGCCAGAAAACGGCAGTACTTCATCGCATCTCCTCGGTGACAGGCTCGCTCTTACCGCTTTCGTTGCCCATGCGATCCACGGCGGTAATGCGATAGCGGTAGCGCCTGCCCTTCACGGCGGTAGTGTCGGCAAACTGCGGCGAGGCTACCGGGACAGGATTCAGGCGGACCTCGCTGTTGTCGTCGGCGCGGTAGACCACGTATCCGGCAATGTCCGGTTCTGTTCCCGGCTGCCAGGAGAGTGAGATGCCGGTCTCCGAGGCCAGCGCCTCCAGAGACTGCGGTACCGCCGGCGGGATCGTGTCACGCAGCACCCCGGTATCCAGCTCCGTCATCTGGCTGCCCAGCACGGTATCGACGCCTGCCAGCTTGACGTTGCGGCGGCGCTCCACACGGTACAGGTAACGCTGCCCGGCCTGCGCCGTGGGATCGACGGCACCGCCGGGGTCTCCCTGCGTCGCGGAGACGGCAAGCACGGTCTCCGCGGGCGAGTCCTGGCGGTCCATGGGGCTTTTTTTCTGCTTTGGCTTGTCCGGCTCGGTCCGCACGATGCGGACCTGGTCAAACGATGCCGCCGACGGCGTCCAGCGCAGCACCAGCCCCTCGCCTCCGAGTTCCGCCTTCAGGTTCTGCGGCGGCTCCGGAGCGTTGCCGCCCGCAACCGTCACAGGGTTTGACCAGCCAGCGGCGCGTCCCTGCGCGTTGGTAATCCGCACCCGGTAATGGAGGTCCACCAAGGAGCCCGTCGCCAGGCCCTGCGGCAAAGTATCCTGCAAGTCATTGATTTGGCTGGCGGGAATACGGATTACCGGACGGCACTCCTCTGTTCCTTCCGCCCGGCAGATCTCCACGTGGGAGTCGCGATCCAGCGGCTCACCGTCCGTGGTGGCTTTGGGCAGCGTCAGATGAAAGAGCGTCCTGCCGCCCTGCCGCATCGCCGAAAAATCCGACGGAATCCGCGCAAGGTGCAGGGAAGGTGGTTTTGGAGGGCCGGGGTTCGCGCATCCAGCCACCGCCAGGAGTGCGCAAAATAAAGATAAGGAAGCGCTTTTTTCCCAGAGGCGCATGCCTTTAGAGACTAGCATCGCTACTAGAGCCCTACCGCCCACAAAAAAAGTTCGTGCGGTCAAAATCCGTTTTTACATGAGCAGCGTTCTTTGTTCAGGAGACGAAAAGTATGTCTACCGTAGCCGCACTTCCAGAAGCTCCCGTTTCTCCCGATCCCGTTGCCGAAGCTGCCGAATCCACGATCCAGGAAAAGCGCCTTGGAGAGCGCGTTAAGGCCCTGCGCCTGAAAAAATCCATGGGGCTGGTTGAACTTGGCCGCCATACCGGGCTTTCCGCCAGCTTTCTTTCGCAGATTGAGACAGGCCGTGTTGTTCCCACGCTGCGAAACCTGGCGCGCATTGCCCTGGTCTTCTCCAAGGACCTGTCGTACTTTTTCGAGCCCGAGCCACGTCCCCTGTTCCGCGTTCACCGCGCCACGGAGCGCGTGAAGATGCCACAGTCCGGCGCGGAAAACCCGGCCTACTATTTTGAGAACCTGGGTTACCTGGTGCCGGATCGTCAGCTCGATCCTTACCTGGCCGAATTTTTGCCACCGCAGCCGGGCCGCGAGACCCGCGCCCACCAGCACCCGGGGCACGAGTTCCTGTACCTGCTGGATGGCCAACTGCAGGTTACCCATGGCGGACAGGTGCATGTGCTAACCGCCAACGATGCCGTGTACTTCGACTCCAACACCATCCACAACTATCAGTGCGTAGGCGACAAACCGGCGCGCGCGTTGATCATCAGCATGCAGGCAGCCAACCAGGCGGAGATCTCACCCCGTCCCTCGGTGAGCGGTCCCTCCGGGGGGCGCCGGCTGGCTGTAGTCAACCGCCCGCAAAGTGCCTGAGTTGTCAGAATTGATCAGGGAATAAGCTTTTCCTGGGTGCCGGCTTCGGTGCCTGTACCCAGGAAGAGCCGTTCCACGTCCAGCCAGTTATCCACCCGCCGGTAGCCCTTGATGAGCTTGTTGTGCGGCGAGGTGAACAGGATGCCTTCTCCCTTGAAGCGCCGGAACTGGCGGGGGTTGTCGTCGATTAGGTAATCCGCCTCCAGAATCCCCTTGTCGCCGCAGAAAACGATGTGCGACGGCGGCAGGAACGGGAAATGGCGTTCCAGCCAGCGGAATTTGGCGGCGAAGGAGGTCGGAACCTCCATGGCGGCGGAAGCGATAAAGACCTCATACCGGCTTTGCAGCGCCTGAATCACGCGCGGCGCATCGTCCATAATGGGCAGGTCGGCGAAAAAATCCTCACTGAACAGGTAGCTGTGCAGCATGTGGTGACGGTCAATGGAAACCACGTCCCAGATCCATTTGCCGGTCAGGTCTTCCTTCGAAATCTGCTCACCGTGGTCGCGGTTGTAGCGCGCAAGGTGCTCACCGAGGGTGTCGGCCATCACCTCGTCCATATCGATGCAGATTCGTTTCAGTGACATAGAGATTCCCTGTCTGATCCTACCCCTTCCGGCGGCGAGGCTGCATCCCGCTGCCCTTTCTGGGCTGGACACGATGCGAATAAACTGCATCTGACGGACAGGCCGCACAATCCAAACCCATAAGCATCACGACCCTTTAAGCATCGGACACGAATGAGCGCTACCGCGACCCTGGATACAAACACTGCGCCCAATGCCGCGGCCCAGCCCTGGCGGCCAAAGATCAACCCATGGATCGTTGCCATGACGGTGACCCTGGCCACGTTCATGGAGGTGCTGGACACCTCCATTGCGAACGTTGCCCTGCCGCATATTGCCGGCGGCCTGGGAGCCAGCCAGGATGAAGCGACCTGGGTGCTGACCGCCTACCTGGTGGCCAACGCTATCATTCTGCCGGCCGGCGCCTACATGACCACCTTCATCGGGCGCAAGAAGTTCTACATGATCTGCGTGGCGCTGTTCGGCATCTCCTCCGCCCTGTGCGGCCTTGCGCCGTCGCTGCCGCTGCTGGTCTTCTTCCGCATTCTGCAGGGCGTTGGCGGCGGCGGCCTGGCTCCGTCAGAACAGGCCATCCTGGCCGACACCTTCCCCCCCGAAAAACGAGGGCAGGCCTTCGCCATGTACGGCCTCGCCGTCGTTGTAGCCCCGGCCATTGGCCCCACGCTGGGCGGATGGATTACGGACAACTACGACTGGCGATGGATCTTCTTCCTGAATGTGCCCATCTGCCTGCTCTCGCTTTTCCTGACCAGCCGCATCGTTGAAGATCCACCGTATGTGGAGAAGCAGGTGAAAGAAGCACAGAAGGGCGGCATCCGCCTGGACTTCCTCGGCTTCGCCCTGCTGGGCCTGACCTTCGGCTCGCTGGAGTTCGTGCTCGACAAGGGACAGGAAGATGACTGGTTCTCGTCGAGGGCCATCACCTTCTTCACCGTCGCCATGGTCGTCGCCTTCTTCAGCATGATCTGGTGGGAGATCAAACAGCTTCGCGAGGGCCACCGGCCGATCGTGAACCTGACGCTGTTCAAGCGGCGTAACTTCGCCATCAGCTTCATCCTGATGTTCGTCCTGGGCTTTTCTCTATACGGCACCACCATCCTGATTCCGCAGTACGTACAGACCTTGCTAGGATACACAGCGGAGCTGGCGGGTAAAGTGCTGTCACCGGCCGGGTTCATGATGATGGCCATGATGCCCGTGGTGGGCTTCCTGTCGAGTAAGGTGGACCCGCGAAAACTGATTGCCTTCGGCTTCAGTATGTTGACCATATCGCTGGTCTACATGGCGAACATCAACCTGGATGCAAGTTACGGAACGCTGGTCGTCATGCGTATATTCCAGGCATCGGGGCTCGCCTTCCTGTTCATTCCGATCAATACGATTGCGTACATCGGGGTGAAGCAGAACGAGAACAACGACGTCTCCGGTTTGACCAACCTGGCGCGTAACGTGGGCGGTTCATGCGGAACCGCGTTCATGGCCACCATGCTGACACGACGAACCGCGGCGCATGAAAACTCGATGATCCGCAACCTGACGCCGGGCGACCTAACCTTCATGGATCGCGTGCATTCGTTTGCAAGCACGTTTGCCGGCGGCAATGGAGGCTCCAGCTCGCAGGGCGCCCTGCATACGGCACAGGCGTACATCTACAACATGATGCATCGACAGGCGCAGTCGCTGGCATACATCGACATCATCCGCTACCTGACGGTGTTCTGCGCCTGCATGCTGCCACTGCTGTTCCTGCTGCCCAAGCCCCCGAAGGGCGCAAGCGCATCTGCGGGACACTAAGCATTCTTAGAAGCAAATAACAAAGGCAGCCCATAAGGCTGCCTTTGTTATTTGCAGGATAATCCTGTCATCTCGACCGGAGCGAAGCGCAGTGGAGAGATGGCAACGGCTAGAACTTGTAGATCAGGTCCATGCCGAAGAAGAACTGGTTCCGTGCCGTGCCGTTGTCATAACCACGCTTGTCCCAGGAGTGATCAAAGCGCACCTCCGGCCGCAGCAGGATCGTGCTGCCGATGTACTGCGTCGCATACAAAGTGTTCTCCGTGTACTTTGTGGCGATACCGGTGCGCTGTCCCTTCTTGTCATTCAGCAGGTCAGACCGGAAGCCGACGAAGAGCTTCGGATTGATCTGCCGGTTGACGTAGTTGACGAAGGCATACTCTGGCGCGGTACAGGTGCGCTGACCAGCAGCACAGTAGGCGCCATTGGCTCCAGTCTCCGTCGGGACAGGGTTGGTCACATTGCCGGCGACGTTCGGCACCTCGCGCTCGTACATGTACCAGGCCTCGGTCGCCATGTGCCACTTTGCGTTGAAGCGGTGGTACCAGGTGGCATCGTAATGCTGCAGGTTGTTGTACGCATACTTGCCATCGTTGATGCCGTTGGCACAGGCATAAAAGTTATCGTGATTGCTCTTCGTCGAGTAGTTGAGGCACGCAATCGCCGAGGGCTTGCGATCGTCCGACCACGGAGCCACGTCGTGGCTCGCCGACACACCAAGCTGCACCATCCACTGTTTGTTCAGCTTCAGCGATGCCAGGATACCCGTGTCTGTAAACGGATCAATCGTGTATAGCAGTGAGTGCGTCATGTTGTAGTTGTTGGGCGCAAGCTGTGCCTCAATGCCCGGCACCGACAGGAAGCGGCCGATGCGGATGTTGAGGCCTTCCTTCACGGGGAAGTAAAGATCGGCATACTCCAGCACCGGGTCAAAGCCGTACTTCTTGTTCTTCTGCAGAAGCTGCTGGCTCAGGTAGTCCTTCGCCGTAGTGAAACGGTAGTCAATGCCATAGAAGGCCGTGAAGTGGTAGCCATAGTCGAAGTGCTTTTTCTGCACGGTATCCGGCAGGCGCTCCACGTACACCACCGCCTGGTTCAACTCAATGCGATTCGGGAAGATGTCATACGACACGGGGAAGTTATTTCCCGAGGAAGTACTGGCATTCACGCTGGGCGCGATCCAGCCATAGATCTTCGTGCGCGCTCTCTGCTTCTTCAACGCGGTCATCAGCGGATACACGTTGCCGTCCGGCACGCCCAGCAGCGACGAACCGCCATAGCCCCAGTCGGAGCCGGGAAAGGGAGGCGAGTTCAGCGGTGCATCCAGCGCACGGCGTTCGGGTGCCGGACCACCCGGCAGCTTGCCTGTCCAGTCGGCCTTGTAATAGCCGCCAAGCCTCTGGAGGAAGTTGCCCTTCAGATCATTCTGTTGCGGAGCATCCTGTGCCTGCGCCTGGGTGCCAATGGCTGCAAGCAAAACAAAGCCCGCGCAGATCACGCGGGCAAAACCGGTACCAAAATTCGTGTAGCTCATATCACTCCTGTTGCCTTTGCAGGGGACAGCAAAGGCAACAGGTATGAGGCTACGTCTGCGCTCCGTAAAAAAGACGTAGAGAAAGCGCTAAAAGATCGTAAGCAGTTACAACAGGTCCGGGTTACGCTCCGGAAACTGGTGCTGGTGCCAGTACGGATATGCCGGGCTCACCTTGCTGGCATCGTCCAGCTTCTTCATCTGCTCCGCGGTCAGCTTCCAGCCCACCGCTTCCAGGTTCTGCTTGAGCTGCTTTTCGTCGCGAGCACCGATGATGAGCGAGGAAACCGTGGGCCGCTGCAGCAGCCAGTTGAGTGAAATCTCCGGGATAGACCTGCCCGTATCCTTCGAGATCTCTTCCAGCGCATCGGTGACGGTGTACAGGTGCTCGTCGGCGATCTGCGGGCCTGCGGCGACGTTCTTTGGATCGTTCAGGCGGCTGGTCTCCGGCTTCGGTTTGTTGCGGCCCAGCTTGCCGGTCAGGCGTCCCCATCCGAGGGGCGACCACACCACGGTGCCTACCTTCTCGCTCTGGCCCAGCGGCATCAGCTCCCATTCGAAATCGCGGCCCAGCAGCGAGTAGAAGCTCTGCTGCACCACGTACTTCGACCAGCCGTAACGCTCGCTGATGGAGAGCGACTTCATGAGCTGCCAGCCGGAGAAGTTCGAGCAGCCGATGTAACGGATCTTGCCGTCTTCTACCGCGCGATTCAGCGTATGCAGCGTCTCTTCGATCGGCGTCAGGGCGTCGACCTCGTGCATGTAAAAGATGTCGATGTAGTCCGTGTTCAGGCGCTTCAGGCTGCCTTCAATCGAACGGATGAGATGGTGGCGCGACTGGCCCACATCGTTGATGCCCTCTCCCAGGCGAAAGGTCGCCTTGCTGCCGATCACAAGCTGCGAGCGGTCCAGGTGGGCAATCGACTCACCCAGGACCTTTTCGCTCTCGCCGTTGGAATAAACATCGGCGGTATCGAAGAAGTTAATGCCAGCGTCGACACAGAGATCCACAATGCGCTTGGCTTCCGCACCTTCCACCAGGCCCCATGCATTGAAGAATTCATTGTTGCGCCCGAAGGTTCCTGCCCCGAAGCAAAGCTCCGAGACGCGCAGGCCGGAATTTCCCAGCAGTCTGTATTCCATTCCGATTGGCTCCTTATAGAGATGGGATGCGTCAGCTTCCACATCGGACGCGCCTTGCATCCGTTATTCTCGAATTCGTTATGTCACGCAGTGAAGCTCCAACGACGCGCCCCGGGTTTGTGAACAGCAACAAGCAGAAGGTGATTGGTAAAGCGGCCTGGGTCGACTCCAGCCAGCCCAACCAGAACACCTACAAGATGCGCTGCGAACGCTACGGCTGCGGCTTTGAGTACGGCACCGACGGCATCGATATCCACAAACGCAAATGCCCACGGTGCCAGGACGGCAAACCCGGCCAGCCGGCGCCGGAGATGCTGCCGACGCTCTTCTGACGGCCTTTCCTTGTTTGCCATCCTGAGCGGAGCGAGGGATCTGTTTCTCGCCTTTTCCTTACCCACGGAACCGGCGGCCACGCACAAGCGTATCTTGCTTGCATGAGACTACTGATCGCCTTCCTGTTTCCGTGGCTCACGTTCTTCCTGATCGGACGGCCGTTCACCGGCCTGCTGTGCCTGCTGCTGCAGTGCACGCTGCTGGGCTGGATTCCGGCGACCATCTGGGCCGTCTATGCGCTTTCGCAATACAAGACAGACCGCAAAATTGCCCGCGCCATGGCGCATCGGTATTAAAGCTTCGGCTCTGTCGGGCTGCGCGCTATGCGCCAGCTTTATCGGGTTGTGACTGGTAGATCGCTTCCACGCGCTCCAGCGTATCAATCTCCTCCACTGGCTTGTCCGTCCTGATCCTCACGATGCGCGGAAAGCGCAGAGCGAAGCCGCTGGCGTGGCGCTCCGAGCGCATGATGTTATTGAAGGCGACCTCGAAGACCGTCAGCGGCTCCACCGTGCGGAAGTGACCGAAGTCTTCGAGCGTGTGGTCCTTCATCCACTGCGTTAGTTCCCCAATCTCAACATCCGTCAGGCCGGAGTAGGCCTTGCCTACGTTCAACAACTCCCCGCCCGGTCCGCGCACGGCGAAGGTGTAATCGCTCAACAGGCCGGCGCGTTTGCCGTGGCCGAACTCGCAGCCGGTGACGACCACATCCAGTGTCGCCAGTTCGCGCTTCAGCTTCATCCACAGCAGGCCTCGGCGACCGGGCTGGTATGTCGAGTCCATCGCCTTCAGCATCACACCTTCATTGCCGCGCTCGCGCGCTTCGCGATAGACGCGGTCGATATCATCGGCACTCTCCACCACAAACGATGGAGAAAGAATCAGCCGCTCCACCGGCGGGTCTTCCCCTGCAAAAAGGCTGCCCGCGCTTTTCTCAATCGGCGAACGCGTTATGCCGGAGATACGCTCCGCCACGGCTTCCAACTGGTTGCGCCGCGATCGCAGCGGCAGGTCCAGCTTCAGCTCTCCCGCGGCGAACATCAGGTCAAAGGCCATGAAGACCACCGGCACCTGTGCCCGCATCACATCGGTCACCTTCTTGCGGCCGATGCGCGTCCCCAGCACGGCGAAAGGCAGAGCGCGTTGCGCGGCAAGATCCCAGCCAAGAATCTCGCCGTCAAGAATCAGGGGCTCGGGAACATTGTCAAAAGCCTCCACCAGCTCGGGATAGCTCTCCGTAATCTCCTCGCGGTTGCGAGAGTAGATGGCGACGCGGCCCTCCACACCACAGTGCACCTGCGCTCGCATGCCGTCGTACTTGTCTTCGACCAGAGCTTCAATGTGGAGCAATTCGGGCGGCACGCTTTCGTCTTTCTGGTTGTCATCCCGCAGAGCGGCGGAGGGATCTGCTTCCCGCTTTGGTTCTTTCTCTTCAAGAGCCACATCCGCCGCCTCGGCCGCTTCCTTCGTCGAGGCAAACCGTTCCACCGCTTCTTCCGGCGACTCCACCGGCGAGGCCAGCATGAAGCCCAGCGGATGAAAGAGCCGCATTCTCGCCTCGTGCAGCGTTCCGGCGAAGGCCCGAGCGACCGCTCCGGCCAGGTCAGCCTCCAGCATGACGGCATTGCGTACGGCAGGCACTGCTGCCCCCGCCGCTTCAGCGATGGCCTCTTCCACCAGCGCCTGCTTGACACCGATGCGCATATCGCCAAGCATCAGCTTCAGCAGGTACTTCGCCTCCAGCGGAGCGGCCTTCCGCAACAGATCCCTAAGCACCTGCCTGCGAGCAGCCGTCGACTTCGCGGTGGCCGAAGCAGCAAACGCCTCCTCCACCTCCCGCAAACCAATGCCGGCCGATCCCTGTGCCCTGTTGTTGCCTGTTCCCTGGAGCAGCTCCGCTGCGGCAGCCCCCAGGTCGCCATGCCTGCGATAGGCCGCCGAAAGCTCCGCGTCTGTCGCACCGGACACCTCCTTCACAAGGCCGCTGAGCATGGCTCCGCCGGCGTTCAGCTTGCGGCTGTCGGCCTCGGCAAAGGGCAGCCCGGCCAGGTACTGGGCAAACAGGCCGGCCTCGCCTGTGCCCTGCTGCTGCACCTGCGCAAGTGCGGCGGAGATTGCCGCCCGCTTTTTCAGGCGGCTGGCGGTACCCGCCAGTTCCTCCGCCAGGGTTGCAAGTTGGGAAAACTGGGCCATTCAAAGACTAGGATGCAGAAACAAACCGGAGTATCCTAGAAGCAGGCACATGCGCAGCCACCGTTCCAATCCGGCCCGCCACGACTTCGCCTAGCTGCGCCAAGTTCGCGCCGCTGCTGCGCCGTTTTATTGCGCCTCCTCATCTAATTTTCAGCACTCTCAAAAGGGCATACCTATGTTTGACCGCCTGCAACAACTCGAAGACCGCTACGACGAGCTCTCGCGCGAGCTTGCCGACCCGGCTATCGTCACCGACCAGCAGCGCTACCAGAAGACCGCCAAGCAGCACCGCGACATGGAACCGACAGTCGAAAAGTTCCGTGAGTACAAGCAGATCCAGCTTGGCATCTCCGACGCGAAGACGATGCTGGCAGAGACCGACCCCGACATCAAGGCCATGGCCCAGGAAGAGCTCGCAACCCTGCAGGAGCGCCTGCCTGCCGTGGAAGACGCCCTGAAGGTGATGCTGCTGCCCAAGGACCCGAACGACGACAAGAACATCGTCCTGGAAATTCGCGCGGCCACCGGCGGCGACGAAGCTTCGCTCTTCGCGGCGGAGCTCTTCCGCATGTACCTGCGCTTCGCCGAAGTGCATCGCTGGAAGGTCGAAATCATGTCTGAGACCGAGTCCTCGGTCGGCGGTCTGAAGGAAGTCACCGCTCTGATCGAAGGCGACCGCGTCTACTCGCAGTTGAAGTACGAGTCCGGCGTACACCGCGTGCAGCGCGTTCCCGCAACCGAGACCCAGGGCCGCGTGCATACCTCGGCCGTCACGGTCGCCGTTCTGCCGGAAGCCGAAGAGGTCGACATCAAGATTGAGCAGAAAGACCTGCGCATCGATACCTTCTGCTCCTCCGGCCCCGGCGGACAGTCCGTGAACACGACCTACTCTGCGATCCGCATTACGCATATCCCGACCAACACGGTTGTAAGCTGCCAGGACGAGAAGTCGCAGATCAAGAACCGTGAAAAGGCCATGCGTGTTCTGCGCTCGCGTCTCTACGAAGTGGAGATGGAGAAACAGCACCAGGCCCAGGCCAGCGCGCGTAAGCAGCAGGTGGGTTCAGGCGATCGCAGCGAGAAGATCCGTACCTACAACTTCCCGCAGAACCGCTTCACGGATCACCGTATCGGCCTGACGCTGCACCAGCTTGACCTGGTAATGGAAGGCAAGCTGCAGCCCGCGGTCGACGCACTCATCGCGCACGACACGGCTGAACGCCTGAAGGCCGAAGCTACCGCTGCCTGATGCATCCCCACATCCGGAACCCCTTCCGGGTGTGGGCCCTTCCTTCCCTCCCTTGATGACTCTTCGCCAGGCACAACTAGAAGCCCGCATCCAGCTTGCGCACACGGAGAACCCTGTGCGCGACGCAGAGCTGTTGTTGCTCTACACCCTGGGCATCACCAAGGCGCAACTCATGATCCATGCAACGCGCGAGCTGCTGCCCGCGGAGCTGAACGCTTACCGGGCCCTGCTGGCCCGCCGTGCCGCGCACGAACCGCTGCAACACATTACCGGCATGCAGGAGTTTTACGGCCTGCCCTTCCGCGTCACACCGGCCACGCTGATTCCCCGTCCTGAAACGGAGCTACTGGTGGAGGCCGTACTGGCGCGCCTGCCCCATGATCGCGCAGTTCACATTGCGGATGTCGGCACCGGCACCGGCTGCATTGCCATCGCGCTGGCCGTGCATCTGCCCAAGGCACAGCTCACGGCACTCGATCTTTCAACCGAGGCTCTTGCCATCGCGCAGCAAAACGCCGCGACCAACAAGGTGAAGAAGCGCATGTTGCTGCTGCACTCTGACCTGTTGAGCGCGGTGGCCGGTCAGAGCTTCGACGTGATCGTCTCCAACCCGCCGTACATTCCGGAGACGGACCGCCCTACTCTTTCGCCGCAAGTGCGCGAGTATGAGCCGTCCAGTGCCCTGTTCGCGGGAGAGGATGGCCTGGAGATCTACCGCCGCCTGATTCCGCAGGCCCATGCCCACCTGAAGCCCGGAGGTCTGCTGGCGCTTGAGATCGGCTATGGGCAGGAGTCCGCCCTGCGCGGGCTGCTGGGGGCATGGCAGGACGTGACCGTTCTCCATGATCTGCAGGGCATAGCGCGCACCGTGCTGGCAACGCGAATTTAAGTCGTTGTCTGACTGTAGGCCACAACACAGTTGCGGCCTGCCTGCTTGGCGGCGTACAAAGCTTTGTCACAACGTCGCAATGCTGTGATCTCGGTGTCGTCAAGATCGCATTGCGCCACGCCGAAGCTGGCGGTCAGATGCATACTGAGATCAAATTCAAACTGCAGCGTTCGCAGCCGCTCACGCAGCCGTTGCGCCACCAGCCTGGCGCCATCCTCGTTCGTACCGGGCAGAATGGCCACAAACTCTTCTCCGCCAAAACGTCCCAGCGAGTCTGCCGGCCGCAGCATCTCCATCATGGCGTTCGAGAAGGCAACCAGAGCCACATCCCCGGCGTGATGCCCGTAACGGTCATTGATTGTCTTGAAGTGGTCCACATCCAGGGCAATCAGGGAGATGCGCGTCTCATTCAGTCTGGCCCGCTTCAATTCGCGTGTCAGGCGCATTTCCAGGCCACGGCGGTTCATGGTGGAGGTCAAAGGATCGGTCAGCGATAGCGCATCCAGTTCCCTGCTCAGTTGCAGAGCCGCCATCCACAGATAGCCAAAGGCAACACTGGCGCATAGCAACACAACCTTGGAGAGCCGTGCCGCCGCATCGATCGTCAACTGGCCACCCTGCAAGGCAGGCGCAGGGAATGTTCCCTGCAGCACCGGCACGATCAGACGGAACACACTGAACGACGCAAATAAGAAGAAACATCCCGCAAGGAAGCGGGCGGGCATGCGCAGGAAGACCGGAGCACGCATCAGCAGCTTGACGCCGCTGCGGACAGACTGAATACACAGCGCAAGAATCAGCACGCCAAGACGGCTCCGCTGATTCAGACCGATCCACATGGAATAGCCCGTGTAACTAAGGCAGGCGAAGAACAGCAGCGCGTCGACCCAGCGCTCCGCCACCGGCAGCTCCAGGAAACGCGTCATGGTGTCGTCCAGCAGAGCAAAGCCGATCAGCAGCAGCACCTCACTGATGACAAAGGCGACACTGGGATTGACCGAGCTATAAATCTGCACCGTCATGGCGACGGAAAGGAACATCATGCTGGCGCTTAGGCGCAGAACGCCTTTCAACCGTGGCATGGATATGGCAGCAAGACACAGGCCAAGCATCAGCATGGCCAGAATCAGGACGTACGACTCAATCATCCAGCGAAGGCTCGCTGCAAAATTCATATCGACAGCATACCTTCGTACCGCTATTTTTCTTCGTGATATTCCTGCTCAGTATTCACATCCCAAAGGCCATCTTTGCTGGTATTGCCTGCAAGAATGGCATCCACGGCCGCCATCGCCGTCAGCATGGAGTGGTCCTGGTTGTTGTACTTGTGCATGCCATTGCGGCCTACAAGGAACAGATTTTCATACCGGTCAACGTACTTGCGGATCTCTTCGAAGCGATCATAACTTCCGAAGTATGCGGGGTAGGTTTTGGGCACACGCACCACGTGTCCATCCCGTACATGCTCGCGGCGGATCATGCCGATCTTCTCAAGCTCCATGGCGCCGAACGCCTTCAGTTCCTCATCCGGCATCTTCCACAACGGATCGGTGTCGTAGCAGAAATACTCCAGCCCCAGCCAGACCTTCGTGGGATCGGCAACCAGGTAAGGGCTCCAGTTGTTGAAGATCTGCAGACGGCCAATCTGCACATCCGGCTCCTGGATATAGATCCAGGTGTCTTTCAACAGGCTGCCATCGGGTTCTGTCTGTTCCAGCTTGTCGACCAGCAGGCCAATGGTGATGAAGTCGCGATACTGCAACCCATCGGCAACCTGCACCACGTTGGCCGGCGGCTCCACATCAAACGAGTGCACCAGTTCACGCACCGGCACGGTGGAGAAGAAGTAATCCCCCTCAAACGTCTGGCGCTCACCCGCGCGGTTCACGGCTTCCACGCTCACAACGCGGTCGCCATCGGTGTTCACCTTCACCGCGCGCCAGCCCATGTGCAGTTCTCCACCCCCCTGTTGAACAAGGTCCGCGACATGCTCCCAGAGCTGACCGGGGCCGAACTTGGGATAGAGGAACTGCTCAATCAGCGAGGTCTCCGTCTGCTTCTGTTCAATATCGATTTCGGTCCGACCGAAAGCCTTCTTGAAGAAGTGCTTGACTGCGGCCGTCAGGCTCAGCCCCTTGATGCGCTGCGCTCCCCACTCCGCACTGATCTCTTCACAAGGCACGCCCCACACCTTCTCTGTATAGCTTTTGAAGAAGGTCAGGTACAGCTCATTGCCAAAGCGGTTCACCAGGAAGTCGCGAAGGCTCTTCTCTTTGTGGATGGGAAACAGCCGTGCCGAAAGATAGCTGAAACCAATACGCACCAGCCGCGCCGGACCAAGCTTCTTCAGCGTGGGACCGCTCAGGCTCAGCGGATAGTCGAAGAATTGCCGCATGAAGTAGATTTCGCTCTTGCGTGGGCGGACCAGCATAACCAGGTCCTTGTCCTCGTCCGCGCGGCGCTCGTGAACCGGAAGATGGCGCGTCTTGTTCTGGTAGCTGATGGCGGCTTCGGCTTCGTCCGCGTGCTCGACCGGCATCAGTTCCAGCCACCAGCGCATGACCTGGTCGCTTTTTGAAAAGAAGCGGTGACCGCCAATGTCCATGCGGTTGCCGTTGTAACGCACCGTGCGCGAAATGCCGCCGACGCAGTCCCCGGCCTCCAGGACAATCGGTTGAATGCCTGACCGTCGCACCAGTTCCAGGGCGGCAGTCAGACCAGCAGGGCCTGCGCCCAGGATCACGGCTCGTTTCGACATTCCACTCTCTATCCTAATGGAGGATTTCGCCAAAAATACCGGGGCCGGCCGTGTACACGCACCGCCCGCAAAGACCGTCTAGAATCGGATTAGCCGCCATGCATACCCTTGTCACCGGCGCCTCCGGCTTCTTCGGCGGCGTTCTTAAGCGCAGACTCCTCCGTGAAGGCCACACCGTCGTCAACATTGACCTGGAGCACGACGAGGACAGCCTCCCAGGCCTTACCTCCATCCAGGGCGACCTGCGCGATGAGGCGCTGATGCGCCGCGTCTTCACTGAACACAAATTCGACGCCATCTTCCACATCGCCGCCCAGCTTGCACACGGCGCACGGATCGACGAAAAACTGCTGTGGACCTCCAACGTCGACGCCACCCGGCTGCTGGCCGACCTGGCCGTAGAACATGGTGTAAAGCCCTTCGTCTTCACCTCCACCAACTGCCTGTGGGCCGCCAACATGGGCCGCCCCATCCTGGAAGAGGACACCCCGGCGCCGGTCGAGATCTACGGCCGCTCCAAGTGGGAGGCCGAAAAGATCCTGGCCGAGTACACCGGCAAGCTCGACGTCGTCGCCATCCGCTGCCCCACCATCATGGACTCCGGCCGGCTTGGCCTGCTGGCCATCCTGTACGAGTTCATTGACGACCACAAGACGGTCTGGGTCGTGGGCCCCGGTACCAACCAGTACCAGTTCATCTACGCCGATGACCTGGCGACCGCCTGCATCCAGGCTGTCGGCTACAAAGGCAGCAACGTCTTCAATATCGGTTCAGACAACGTGAAGTCGATGCGCGCGGTGTACGAGGCAGTGATCGCCGCGGCCAACTCCCGCAGCAAAGTGCGCTCCCTGCCCGAGGGGCCAACCATCGCCGCCATGATCGCCGCGCACAAGCTGAAGATCTCGCCGCTCGGCCCGTACCACTACAAGATGATCGCCGAGAGCTTCCTCTTCGACACCACCCGCATCAAGCGCGAGTTGAACTGGCAGCCCACGCTCACCAACGAAGAGATGCTGCTGCGCGCCTACAGCTACTACGCGCAGAACCGCAAAGAGATCGCATCCCGCACGGATGTCTCCGCCCACCGCAAGCCGGCGAGCATGGGGGTTATCCGGTTGTTGAAGTGGTTGAGTTAGACGACTTACGCAAACAAAAAGGCCGGGCATCTCTGCCCGGCCTTTTGCTGCCTGCTTTCCTTACACTGGAACCGCTTCGGACTCCACTACCTCAAAGCTGAGGCCGTCCTTGCCCGCATCCGCGCGGACCGTGTCACCGTGCCGCACCTCGCCATCCAGAATCTTGATGGCCAGCGGGTCCTGCACCAGGCGTTGGATGGCGCGCTTCAGCGGACGCGCTCCATACGCTCGGTCGTAGCCCGCGGCGAACAGCTTCTTCTGCGCCGCCTCGGTCAGCTCCAGCTTGATCTTGCGATCCGCCAGCAGCTTCTGCAGATCGGCAAGCCGCAGATCGACGATGTGCGTCAACTGCTCTTCGCCCAGCGGATGGAAGACCACGATATCGTCCACGCGGTTCAGGAACTCCGGGCGGAAGTGCTGCTTCAGCGAGTCCATCACACGGCTCTTCGCATCCGCAAAACCCTCTTCGCCATCCGCCCACGCGGTCGTCAGCGCGCTGGCGCCGATGTTCGACGTCATGATCAGCACCGTGTTTTTGAAGTCCACAGTACGGCCTTTGCTGTCGGTCAGACGGCCATCATCCAGCACCTGCAGTAGAACGTTGAAGACATCCGGATGCGCCTTCTCGATCTCGTCGAAGAGCACCACTGCATACGGACGGCGGCGGACTGCCTCGGTCAACTGACCGCCCTCATCGAAGCCCACGTATCCCGGAGGCGCGCCAATCAATCGAGCGACAGCGTGCTTCTCCATGTACTCGCTCATGTCGATGCGCACCATCGCCTGCTCGTCATCGAAAAGAAATTCAGCAAGCGCGCGCGCCGTCTCCGTCTTACCCACACCCGTCGGGCCCAGGAAGATGAACGAACCAATCGGCCGCTTCGGATCAGATAAGCCCGCACGCGAACGGCGAATGGCATTCGCCACCACCGTCAGTGCCTCGTCCTGGCCGATGACACGCTCGCGCAGACGCTTCTCCATGGTGACCAGCTTCTGCACTTCGCCTTCCAGCATCTTGCTCACCGGAATGCCGGTCCACTTGCTGACGATCTTCGCGATGTCCTCTTCGTCGACCTCTTCTTTCAGCATGCGCTGCGCCGTGTCGCTGCCGTCCTGCAGCTTCTCAAGCTGCTTCAGCTCGGCCTCGGCCTTGGGCAGCTCGCCATATTGAATCGCGGCCGCGCGTTCGAGATTTCCTTTACGCGTCTGGTCTTCCATCTGGAAGCGCAGCGCCTCGATCTGGTCCTTCAACTGCGAGATGCGGCCAATGGCATCCTTCTCCTTCTGCCACCGCGCACGCAATCCGCTGGCTTCTTCCTTGATGCCGGCCAGCTCGCGCTCCACCTCTTCGCGGCGTTCCACGGAGTTCGCATCCTTCTCGCGCTTCAGCGCCTCGCGCTCGATCTCGAGCGACGTAGCCCGGCGCTCCAGCGCGTCAATCTCCACCGGCACACTGCCGATCTGGATGGCCAGCGAAGCCGCGGCCTCGTCCACCAGGTCGATAGCCTTGTCCGGCAGGAAGCGGTCCGAGATATAACGGTGCGAGAGCGTCGCAGCCGCCACAATCGCCGAGTCCTTGATGCGGACCTTGTGGTGCGACTCGTACCGCTCCTTCAAGCCGCGCAGAATCGCAACTGTGTCCTCCACATTCGGCTCACCCACGTAGACGATCTGGAAGCGCCGCTCCAGCGCTGCATCCTTCTCGATGTACTTGCGGTACTCGTTCAGCGTAGTGGCGCCCACGGCACGCAGTTCGCCGCGAGCCAGCGCAGGCTTCAACATGTTGCTCGCGTCAATCGCGCCTTCGGCAGCGCCAGCGCCCACCAGCGTATGCAGCTCGTCGATGAACAGGATGATCTGCCCGTTCGACTCCTCGATCTCTTTCAGTACAGCCTTCAGGCGGTCTTCAAACTCACCGCGGAACTTCGCTCCGGCCAGCATCGACCCCAGGTCGAGCGAGATCACCTTCTTGTCCTTCAGAATTTCAGGAACGTCACCGGACACGATGCGGCGCGCAAGACCTTCCACGATGGCCGTCTTACCCACACCCGGCTCACCAATCAGCACCGGGTTGTTCTTCGACCTGCGTGACAGGACCTGGATCACGCGGCGGATCTCCTCGTCGCGGCCAATCACCGGATCCAGCTTGCCTTTGCGGGCCTGCTCCGTCAGGTCCTTGGCATATTTCTCCAGCGCCTGGAACTTGCCCTCGGGGTTCTGGTCGGTCACTCGCTGCGTTCCGCGAACAGCGGTCAGCGCCTTCAGAATGGCGTCATGCGTCGCGCCAAAGCTGGCCAGCGCCGTCTGCACCGTGCCATTCTTCTCATCGGTCAGGCCAAGCAACAGGTGCTCGGTCGAAACATACTCGTCCTTGAAGTTTCCGGCTTCCTTGAACGCCCCATCCAGCACCTTCTGCAAGGACGCGCTCACGCCCGGCTGCTGGCTCTGCCCCTGCACCTTGGGCAACTTGGCAATGGCGGCATTCACATTGGCCAGAAGCTGCTGCACCGGCACACCAATCTTTTCCAGCACCGGGATGACGATGCCTTCCTTGTCCTCCAGCAGCGCCGCCGCCAGGTGGACCGGCAACACTTCGGGGTTGCCATTGTCCGTCGCATGCCCCACGGCGGCCTGCACCGCCTCCTGCGACTTCACCGTAAATTTGTCCCAACGAATCGCCATACTCTACCTCGCCACTCTTCCTTTTAGATACGCCTTCCCCGTCCTGGGAGGAAGTGTTCTCCATCACAAACCATCGCGAGGCCTTCTAAAGGAACCCGCGCATCAAGCGTCAGGCCATGTTAAAGGCACAGCTTCAGCCGTGCCGTAAGCTCCCCCGCTAACAGAAGGGCTTTAGCCCTTGAGGGTAAACCCGCAGGTCCCCTCAACAGCTAAAGCCTCCCGCTGGCTCTTCCTACAAAGAGCGCCTCTCCTCGAAGCATTCTTAAGCCGCCGTCTTCGCTTCCACCTGCTTCGGAGCCGCATTTCCAATGCCGACCTTGATCTGCTTCGGCTGCGCTTCCGATTTCTTGGCAATCTGAATCAGAAGCACACCATCCTTATAGTCGGCGCTTACTTTTTCAGCATCCGCAGTCTGCGGCAGGGTAAAGCTGCGCACAAAGCTGCCGTAACGGCGCTCAATGCGGTGGAAGTTCTCTTCCTTTTCTTCCTTCTCGAACTTGCGCTCGCCCTTCACCGTCAGGGTCTGGTTTTCCAGGCGGATGTCCAGGTCTTCCTGCTTGATGCCGGGAACGTCGAGCTTCAACACAATCTTCTGCGCGTCGTCATAAACGTCCACCGCCGGGATAAAGCTTCCCTGCGCCAGCGACTCCGTACGCCCTTCGGGAGCATGGAAGTCCTGGAAGATCGAGTTCAAGCGGTTCTGCAAAACAGCCATATCCGAGAACGGGGTCCAACGTGTGATCGTCATGATGAGTTTCCTCCTGAGATGTTGGCCGGGCGCTCCGGCCTTCACTTCATCTGACGCATACCATAGCAGAATGGATGCATAAAATGTGATACGAACACACTCATATAAAGCAGGCGGCATAAGCCATTGACAATAAAGGCAAAACGAAAGCCCCGGCCATCGCCGGGGCTTTCGCACACTACTTTCCTCAGCCTAAATCGGCCCCTGCAACCGCCGCAGACGGACCGTCAGCACCAGCATCACCGCCAGCCCTGCCAGCCCCGTCCATAGATGCGGGTTCGCCAGAAACATCCCCGGCGTCGCATCCTTCAGCCCGATCACGGGGCCCTGGCCCAGCGCAAATGCCGCGGAAATCGCCCCACCCAGCCGTTGCTGCACCATCTCCGAGACATAGTCCGTCCGGAAGGCGAACTTTTCTATCCCGATCGCACCCACAATCGGAACCACTGCCCACGCAAGCGGCATCTTTTTGGCTACGGCGGACATCAGCAGCAGCCATCCATACACCGGGGCATACCACAGGGTCATCGCGGCCAGCCCATAGAGCACCATCAACTCCATCTGGAAGAACGGCAGGTCCCTCCAGAAAACGCCCACGGG
Organism: Terriglobus tenax; assembly: GCF_025685395.1. NCBI lineage: Bacteria > Pseudomonadati > Acidobacteriota > Terriglobia > Terriglobales > Acidobacteriaceae > Terriglobus > Terriglobus tenax. The sequence continues at coordinate 1,668,218 of NZ_JAGSYA010000004.1, forward strand.
AACATGGAAGACGGCCAGCCCCACGGTCGCAATCACCGCCAGTAGAAGATGGGTCACCGCGATCAACGCAAAGGTGATGGCCGGCAGCGCCAGCAGGGGCACAGCCGCCTTGGCCAGAACCACGGTACGATCCGAGACCGGCAGCGACTTCCAGAACAGGATGCTGCGGTCCCGCCGCTCGCCATACAACGCATCCAGCGCGTAGAAGATCCCCGTCAACACGCTGGTGACTCCAACAATCACACCGGCCAGCAGAAACACCGCCGCGCCTCCCGGCTGTCCCTGGTCGGAAGCCTGAGCAAGCACCATGGCGAAGAACTTCAGCCTCACCACCGCAAAGAAAACAATCGCTGCAGCCACCACCAACGGGGCCAGCACCAGCGACCGGTGCTCCCAGAACTCCCGCCGCAGCGACCAGTAGAACGGCCGCGAAGCAGCCACACTCTTCTCCGTCTCCACCTGGGGCATTGTCATCGTCTCCGCACTCGTCATTGCACACCTCCACCAGCCGTCATCACTGCCACAAACACATCCGCAAGCCCTGGCGTCCGCAGCTCACCCAAACCAGCCGCCGTCTCCCGGTCGACTCCCTCCAGCAACAGCACCGTCCGGCCAAAGACCGTCCGCTCGGCCACCGATGTAAACTTCCGCGCCTCGGCCAGCTTCTCCGGGGCTACCATCACCTCGACATACCGGCTGTCAAAAGCCTCCATCGACGATTGGAAGACGATTCGTCCGCGCTGCAGGAACAGGACATCGGTCAGGATGTGCTGCACCTCTTCCACCTGGTGCGTCGTCACCAGAATGGTGCGCTTGTGGTCGAAGTAATCGTTCAGCAGCGTGTCATAGAACTGCTTGCGATACAGAATGTCCAGCCCCAGCGTCGGCTCGTCCAACACCAGCAGCTTCGCGTCAATGGCCATCACCAGAGCCAGATGAAGCTGCGCCGTCATACCCTTGGACAGCGATTTCACCCGCGCCCTGGCCGGTATATTTGTCTTCGCCAGAGAAGCCTGGGCCTTTGCCCGGTCAAACCGCGGATGCACCCCTGCCATAAACTCCAGCGCCTGGTCCACCCGCAGCCAGCGCGGAAGCACTGCCACATCCGCAATAAACGCCACCTGCTCCATCAGCGCATCGCGACTGGTCCACGGGTCCAGCCCCAGCACCTTCAGGTTGCCTTCCACCTGAGTCATCCCCAGAATGGCATCCAGCGTCGTGCTCTTGCCCGCGCCGTTCGGGCCAATCAGACCGACAATGCGTCCCTCAGGCACCTCCAGCTCAATGCCATCCACCGCCGGCATCTGCCCGTATCTCTTCCTCAGCCCATGTGCCTCAATTACGTTCATCGGACATCCTCCTTTGTGCGCAGTAAGTCAGCCGGGCGCAGACCCAGCCGTTCCATCCTGGCCACCACTCGTGGCCACTCCTGTTCCAGAAAACGGCTCCGCTCCAGCTCCAGAAGCTGCTCACGGGCGCCGGGCCGCAAAAACATCCCCAGGCCGCGCCGGCTCTCCACCAGCCCCTCGTCCACCAGTTCCTGGTAGGCGCGCTGTACTGTCAACGGATTGATGCGGTACTCCAGCGCCAGCGCCCGTACGGAAGGCAGCGCCTCATCCACCGCCATGCCGCCCTCCAGCAGAAGCGCGGCAACACGGTCCCGCAGCTGCCGGTAGATCGGCTGCTGGCTCTCCCACTCTTGCAAATACAGATCAGGCGGCATCAGAAAACCCTCATGGTGTATTGGTTACGTACTACACCACTACAAGGTTCCCTGAATGCAGATTATTTCTTGACGTGCGCCAACCGCCGCTCCGCCAGCTCTCCCCCAAAAACCGTGGCCGGAACCATCACAACGATCGACACCCAGGTCAGCTCCAGCGATCCGGAACGGCTGACCAGCAGCGACTCCGCCACCCCAAAGCCGCCGGTGGCGAACAGGATAATGGCCGCTCCCCAGGCCGACCGGCGCGAGCCTCCGATGACAGCCGCCAGAAAACCCGAAGCGATGGAGCAAAAGAAGCCCACCACAATGCTGGCCATCAGGTACCGCGTCGAGACACGCTGCGTAGGGTCATGGTGGGTTTTGAGGAACCACACCAGAGAGGTTGCCAGAGATATCAAATAGCCAAGGACAGCACCAACAAGGATCCGGATCATGAACTTTCTCCGTTCTTTTTCTTCTTCTACAACACAGACTAAGCAACTCCGGCCAAGCTGGCGCGCATCGTATGCAAGTTATCCTGACTTTTTCGATGCGTCCCCTTGGTTACCGGCTCGCCTACATCGGCGCCATTCTGATTGTGTTGCTCAACTCCTGGCTTGCCTACCGCTCTCTTGGCGTGTTCTCCGGCAGTCAGAGCTGGCAGACCCATACCCTTCAAACCCTGACTGCATGCGAACAGTTGCTGGCCGAAATCCGCACGGCGGAAAGTGCTGCCCGCGGTTACGTGTTGCAGGCCGACCCTATTCTGGAGAAGCAGTATAGCGACGCCGTCTCCTCCATCTGGAAGAGCTATGATGAGCTTCGCACGCAGACCCAGGACAATCCCAGCCAGCAGCAGCGCCTTCCCCTGGTGCGCGAACGCATCCAGGCCCGGCTGACAGCCATTGAAGTGGGTGTCCAGCTCCGCAAAGCACAGCCGGATGCCGCTCTCCCTCCCTCGCAGCTTGGCCTCATGATGGCCGACCAGTACAAATATGGTGGCTTTACCGTTGCCTACGCCATCAGCCAGGTTGAGGGCGAAGAGCGTCGACTGCTGGATATGCGTTCGGCGCAGGTCACCCTGGCCCGCCGCAGCGCTTACACCACCTTTGGTGTCGCTACCCTGCTGGACCTGCTGTTCCTTCTGCTCGCCTTTTATCTGCTGGGCAAGGAAGCGACGGCCCGCCAGCAGATCGCGACCCAGAGCGACGAGATCCGCAGCCTGAACGCCGACCTGGAGCAGCGCGTACAGGAACGTACGCAGGAGCTTGAGGCCTCCAACCAGGAGCTTGAGGCCTTTTCCTATTCCGTCTCGCATGATCTGCGCGCCCCGCTGCGCACCATTGACGGCTTCTCGCTGGCGCTGTACGAAGACTTTGCCGACAAGCTGGACGACGAAGGCCGCGACTATATCAACCGCGTCCGCAACGGCGTGCAGCGCATGGGGCAACTGATTGACGCCCTTCTGCAGCTCTCGCGTGTGACCCGCTCTGATCTGGTGCTGGAGACCACGGACCTGGCCGAACTGGTGCGCTCCGTGGTGGGCGATGTCCGCGCGTCAGATCCCGAGCGGGACGTCCGTTTCGAGATCCCCTCCACACCGGTGCTGGCGCAGGCGGATCCTCGGCTGCTGCGGGTGGCTTTTGAGAACCTTCTGGGCAATGCCTTCAAGTTCACCTCCAAAACTCCCGGCGCAGTCATCGAGTTCGGCAGCCTGTTGAAGGATGGACAGGCCGTCTATTTCATCCGCGACAACGGTGCGGGTTTCGATATGTACTATGTCGACCGGCTGTTTACCGCCTTCCAGCGACTGCACGGCGACCGCGACTTCAAGGGCTCCGGCATAGGCCTGGCCACTACGCTCCGCATTATCCGCCGCCACAAGGGCCGCATCTGGGCCGAGGGCAAGGAGAATGAAGGCGCTACCTTCTATTTCACCCTTGGCTCATAATCTTCAGTGAGGACAGGTTTTATTTATGACGAACACCACTAACTCGATCCTTCTGGTCGAGGATGATCCGGACCACGAAGCGCTCGCAATCCGCGCTCTGCGCAAGGCCAATGTGGCCAACCAGATCAACGTTGCACGCGACGGTGCGGAGGCGATTGACCTGATTGGCAAGTTTGAGTCCGGCGAACTGCCCATGCCGCAACTGATCCTGCTGGACCTGAAGCTGCCCAAGGTGCAGGGCCTGGATGTCCTGAAGGCCATCCGCGCCACGGAAAAGGCAGCTCTGCTGCCCGTCGTCGTCCTCACCTCTTCGGATGAAGAGCGCGACATCGTCAGCTCCTACCGCCTGGGCGTCAACAGCTACATTCGTAAGCCGGTCAATTTCACCGACTTTGCCGAGGCTACCAAGCAGCTTGGCATGTATTGGCTGCTGCTGAACCAGGTACCTCCAGTCGCATAAAGAAGACAGCGTGAACTCACCGCAGACCAACATCACGCCGCCTGTCGAAGCCCGCAGGCGGCTCCGTGTCCTCGTAGTCGAAGACTACGAGCCTGACGCCCTGTTGCTGCGCCGCCACCTGAACCGCGCCGGCTATGACCTGGAGATGCGCCGCATTGAGACGCGCGAGCAGATGCGAGAGGCCCTGCATGACGGCGCATGGGACCTGGTGATTGCCGACTACACCCTGCCGAGCTTTGGCGCGCGCGATGCCTTGGCCATGCTGCAGGCCAGCGGAATGGACCTGCCGTTCATCATCGTCTCCGGCACCATCAGTGAAGAGTCCGCCGTCAGCGCCATGCGCGCCGGAGCGCACGACTATGTCCTGAAGGGCAACCTGGAACGCCTGCTGCCCGCCATTGAACGCGAACTGGCCGATGCCGACGCCCGCCGCGAAAAGCTTCGCACGTCCGCCGAACTCAAGGCGCTGGAATCACGCTTCTCCGCCACCTTCAACCAGGCGGCCGTGGGCATGGCTCATATCTCGCTGGATGGCCGATGGATCCTGGCCAACCAGCGCCTCCGCGACATGGTTGGACAAACAGCGGAAGGGCTGGAAGCCACCGGTTTTTATGACCTGCTGCTGCCCGCCGCCGAACGCGACGAAGACCGCGAGATCGTGCTCGAAGATCTGCTGTCGCGCAAGGTTCCCAGTCTGCGGGTGGAGAAGCGGTTACGCCACCGGGACGGCCACGCCGTCGATGTGCAACTTACCATCTCGGTACTGCAGCCGGACCCCAGCGAGACCGAGTCGCTGTCGCTGGTGATTGAAGATATCTCCGCCCGCAAGGCCGATGCCCGCGAGCGCGCCGACCTGGTCAAACGGCTGATCAACTCGGAACGGCTTGCCTCCGCCGGACGCATGGCCAACACCCTGGCGCATGAGATCAATAATCCGCTGGAAGCGCTGACCAACGTGCTGTACCTGCTGCAGACCCACCAGGATCTCCCGGAAGACCTTCGCGATCTTGTCAGCATGGGTGCCCGCGAACTGGACCGTGTGGGTCACATCACACGCACCACGCTCAGCTTCTACCGCGGCAACACCAGCGCGGGCCATGCGCTCAACAAGCTGATCGGCGAGGTGCTGCAGATCTTCGCCTCGCGCGCTGAAGGTTCGCAGGTACAGATCATCACCGATCTGCACCCTTCCACCTCTGGCGCAACCTTTGCCCTGTCGCTGCGGCAGGTCTTCGCCAACCTGATCGGCAATGCGATTGAAGCGATGTCCGGCACCGGCGGGACGCTCACCATCCGCTCGCGCGAGACCCGTACCTGCGCAATTGTCACCATCGCTGACACCGGCCCAGGCATCGCTCAGGCGCATATCTCGCAGATCTTCGAGCCCTTCTTCACCACCAAGGGCGAACGCGGCACCGGCCTGGGCCTGTGGGTCACGCGTGGCATCGTGGAAGAGTCTGGCGGAACGCTTTCCCTGCGCACCAGCACGGATGCGAAGCATCGTGGAACAACGATGCGGATTGCCTTGCCTCTGAAGAGCTAAAAGTTGATAGGTGCAACCCCTCCTCCTCTAACGCCCCGCATTGTTGTCTAATTGACAACATGATTCTGAACCTTGCGCGGCGGGCGCATAACCACAACTGGGCTCTGGACCCGATCGTCCGCTCGCTGCTGGACACTGACTTCTACAAGCTGCTGATGCTGCAGTACATCTGGAAGCACTTTCGTGGTGTCCAGGTCACCTTCTCGGTGATGAATCGTCAGCCCGCGGTACGTCTGGCCGAACAGATCGACATTGATGAGCTGCGCGCGCAACTGGAACATGTCCGCGGGCTTCGCTTGAAGAAGAGCGAACTCGTATGGCTGGCCGGCAATACCTTCTACGGCGTACGCGGCATCTTCGAGCCCGCTTTCCTGGACTGGCTCGAGAACGAGTTCCAACTGCCCGACTTTGTGCTCGATGTCGTCGACGGCCAGGTGAAGCTTGAATTCTCCGGCGAGTGGGCCCAGGTCACGCTGTGGGAGATCTACGCGCTCTCCATCCTCAGCGAAATGAAGACCCGCTACGGCCTGCGCGGTCTGAATGAACTGGAGCTCGACATTCTGTATGCCCGCGCCAAGACGCGGCTGTGGGAGAAGATTGAGCGCATGCGTGGCGTCGATGGCCTGCGCATCGCAGACTTCGGCACGCGCCGTCGTCACAGTTTCCTGTGGCATGAGTATGTGGTCAACGCGATGCACTCCACGCTGGGCCCGTGCTTTACCGGCACATCCAACACCTACCTTGCCTACAAGCACGACATGGAGGCCATCGGCACCAACGCGCACGAGCTGCCCATGGCGCTGGCCGCAATGGCAAACAATGACGAAGAGCTGTTGCAGTCGCAGTACAAGGTGCTGGAGCTGTGGCAGCAGACCTACGGCGGAGCCCTGCTGGTGCTGCTGCCCGATACCTACGGCAGCACGCAGTTCTTTCGCAACGCTCCGGACTGGGTGGCCGCATGGACCGGCCTGCGCATCGACAGCAAAGATCCTTTTGCCGCTGGCGAAGAGTACATCACCTGGCTGCGGCAACGCGGGCAGGAGGTTGGCCGCAAGCGCCTGATCGCCAGCGACGGACTCGACGTGGAGGAGATTCTCGCGCTGCACCAGCGCTTCCATGGCCGAATCCGCTTCAGCGCAGGCTGGGGCACTCTGCTGACCAACGACTTCCGCGACTGCCATCCGCGCGGCGAGCAGGAACTGGAGCCGCTGGGCCTGATCTGCAAGCTGCAAACCGCGAACGGACGGCCCGCCGTGAAGCTGAGCGACAACTACCAGAAGGCTACCGGACAGGCCGAAGAGGTCGCACGCTATCGCAAAGTCTTCGGAGTGGAAGGCGTCGCCAACGTACCGGTCATTGTGTAGCGAGCCGTATCGCAGGCACCTTACTTCGCGGACTCGCAAAGGTGCCTGGATTTCCAGCTATCCACCAGCGTAGTCGGCGGCTTCGATGCATCGTGAAGAATAAGGATCAGGCCGCGACGTGCCTCTGTTCCGACAGCCGTCAGTTCCATGGGCACGCCCTCGGGAACGACAATATCGCTTCCGTTCTTTCCTATCTGTCTGCCGTCCGGTGTCTCCAGGCAGGTTTCGCCGCTCTCGGTATAAAAAGCCTCAATGCCGGAATGAAGATGCGTCTTGCTCACCATCCCCAGCTGCAGAACCGCCTCCATGTATTGCGCGGTGTAGCTTCGTCCCTTCTCCACGTTGAGAGGACCAATCTGCGTCACGCGCGTGCCCTGGGATGCCAGCATTGGCTTATCACCGATCGAGAGCAGCCAGACCTTGCCCAGCGATTCAACGACAGTTCCATGCGGACCTTTCGCCTGCTCGGCGAGTTCCTTCGTTGGGAAGACATCGATCGTCCAGTAAACGGAGCCATCGGGAACACCAAGAGGCTGGCTCGCAAGAATCCAGCAGCCGGTCTCGCCCGTCTTCTGGCTCATCGGCTTACAACTCACCAGGTCGCGTGGCTGTTGCGCTCCTGCAATGCTGAGAGCTCCGCTAAAAAACGACAGACAAATCGAAGCCCTGACAACCAGGGCAGACAGATACGTTTTGCGGATCAAAGGCGTTCACCTCGGGGGACCGTCGAAGGACACAGGAAGGATGCCATGCAGCGGGGAGCGTGCCAATCACAATCTCACGCCTCCCCACGCCGGCCTGGAATGACCGGCGTGGGAGATGCCGTTAGAAGCGGGCGCGCCCATTGCTCTCCACCTGCACCTGGGGATGCCACGTTGCCCCAACACACGCGGCACAATCACGAAGGTGCCGCGACCGGGCCGATCCGATGATCGTTTTGGTGAGCTCCGCACCCACCAACGCATCCATCGCGCTCGCGCTGCCGGACGACATGGCCAACAGACGGAGCCGGTCCACTTCTTCCACCGCCTTACCAAACGCACGTTCCAGGAAGTCATATTCAGAACAGGACATTGTTCGTTCCCCCTTGAATTGCTCCTGCACGCCTGGCTTCGTAACAGGCCGTGCATTGCGTGTTGGACTCGCTTCAGGAGGGCTTGTTGTGGCCAGAGGAAGGAAGATAGGTAGCGGCAGTCTTTCGTCCGCCAGATAGCTATCTTTTGCGCTTTGCTCTCAAAGCACTTAGTCGATAATCCTGGCGCCTCCCTGGCGTTTCAGGCGTTCAAGCCCCGTTCTCATCTGTTGCAGCTGCTCAGGCGAATGCCCCTGCCACTTCGTTACCTCGCCGACAACGCGCAGCGGATCGCGCGTGCGGTAGGAAAGCGTTGGATTACCGGGAAACTTCTTGTCCGTCAGGTTCGGGTCATCGACAATCGGTCCTGTCGGCTCCACCAGGTAGATCCTTTCGCGCCCGTCTCCCACGGCAAGCTCAGCGCCCCAGATCGCGGCATCCAGAGTGGCCGAGCAGTACACCCACGATAAGGGAGTGCCGTCTCCAAAGTTGCATCGGTAGCCTGTGACAATCAGATCGCCGTGCGCCAGATCGGCACGGGTTCCGTGGAAGAACTGCTGACGAAACATGCTTCCGGTTTCTGACATAGGTTTGCTGTGCCCCTTTTGAGGAAGTAGCGATACGACCTCGCACAGCATGAAGCAAAACCCGGGGCTTGCGGCAAGCCCCCGTCCGCCTGATAGTTTTAAGATGGGAGGGCAGTTCGGGAAGGCCTTTCCCCGCTCTCCGGCTGCGATACAACCGCCAGGTATAAAGCACCCGGTCCTCACAACATTCTTTGCGGAGATGGAGATACAGATGGCCCGAATTCGAGGCTACATTGCCTCAAGCCTGGACGACTACATCGCAGATCAAGACGGAAGTCTCGACTGGCTCTTCAAGTATGACGGTATGGATCTGGGCGAGCATGACTATCGCTTATTTGCCGAATCGATTCGTACCGTAGTCATGGGTCGCGATACGTACGATTTCATTGCCGCCCAGCCCGCCCCCTGGGCCTATGAGGGGAAGCGGGTCATCGTCGTAACCTCCCGTCCAATCTCCTCTCCGGCCGGCGAACTGGAGACCAGAGACAACGTGGAAGCCCTGATCGACGAGTTGAGAGCACTCAACGACGGCGACGTCTGGATGCTTGGTGGTGGCAGGCTTCAATCGGCCTTCCTGCAGAGAGGCGCACTCGATGACATTGAAATCTATGTCATGCCTGAAATTATCGGCGGAGGAACGCCCCTCTTTCCATCGACAGGCCTATGTCTCTCACCAAAACTGGCGGAGGCAAAGCCCCTGGATAAAGGGTGCGTCTACATGCGATATGTCTTTTCTTGAGTAGGGAGAGATAGCATGTCCCCAAAGTGGTGGTCATGCGCCCCGCACCTTTGGCGTTAGCCGGGTTCCCTATATCGCACGCAGCCAACTCACTGTTTGTCTTAGAAGAGAGCGGCGTTTATGAGAACTGACGAGGAACGAGGCGCACACCCGTAACGTTTTAGTAGACCGGTTCGCCCACCCATCTGCCGTCTTTGCACACCGAATATCCAGCAGACAAATGCTCCAGTGCATCATTCTCGTACATTGCTACGTAATCGTCGATAACCCAGCGATTGTTCTCGAGCACGACCGTTGCGTCACCCTGTGATTCTCCCCAGTCCTCTTTGAACGCAAGTAGAACGTCAACGCGGTTCTCCCCAATAGCTCTGCTGCCGAGAATACGAAACGACGCCGGAGTTGATGCGTCATTTGGGCCGGTGAAAAGTCCTGCCTCTCCCCACGGTATTGCAGCCTTGATCGTGCCGGCGCGAAGAATCTCTCCATAGCGTCCGAAATAATCCTTCTCACACGCACTCAGGCTATCGATCTCATGAGCAAGCCTCTTACTCATGAGCGGCATAAGTGCTTTTTTCACCCGACCGGACGGAATGCCCGCGCTGTGGTATTTGATGATGTCGGCGTAGAACATACGAACAGCTTCAAGTGCCGATGGCGCAGCATTATTGCTGACCGGGACCGGTTTGAGAACGCATGCTTCGATGCAAAATGCCAACTTCGAAGATCGAACGGAGCCAACTACAGGCTTTGCGTGACCCACGAACGGAGTGAATTGCTCCGGCTGCCCCATAGAGAACACGGCAGTGAGCGTGTACTGGCCAGGTTGGCTGAATGCAAACCCTGTCCCATCTTTCAGCGAAATTACTCTCTCTGCCTTGACCCCGTTGTACTGTTCGAGCACCTTGAAGTCAGAGGATGAATAGGATCTGGCGCGATCTGATGCTTTGGTCTGCCACGGCACTTCATTGCCGTCAGGTCCTGCTAATTTGAATCGGACAAACTCATTGTTTTGCAAGGGGGCCACCAGCAGTGGTTGTTCAAATCGGCTGTAAAGCTCAAGCCCGATGACAACGGGTTCGCCCACCCAGAAGAGCTGTTTCGCAGGATTCGTATAGAAGTACAGCTCGGGGGTACTGGCAAGCACCAGTGGTACCTGATTCGGCTTGCTACGTGAACACCCAATAGATATTGAGAGCACGGATACCGATACCATCCAGCCGACGAGCTTGCGCATGTGGGCTTAGACACCATGAAGCGGGTTTTTGATCCTGATTGCCGATTAGATGAAGGCTTTGGCCTGAGACAGGCCGGATTAGTAACGATATGTCGGCTTATCGCACCTAACCCACCATCCACATGCCAAGCCCGCTATGGCTCTTAGTCGACTTATCGCCCCAGCCGATATCTGCCATCCAAACAATCCGTTGGACACACTGCATGGACAGCGGCAGCCTCTTCGTATGAAGCACCTGCGCATCGGCATTCTCGGCGACTTCAGTGAAGCGAACCCAACCCATCTGGCCACCAACTATGGACTGCAGCATGCCGCGTCCCATCTCGGCTGCATTGTGGAGCCTGTGTGGCTTGCGACCGATCAGTCGCACGATCTCGCGGCGTATGACGCACTGTTCTGCTCGCCCGGAAGTCCGTACCGCAGCCTGCAGGGCGCGCTCAACGGGGTCCGCTATGCACGCGAACACAACGTTCCTATGATCGGCACCTGCGGCGGCTTTCAGCACATACTTCTGGAATACGCACGCAATATCCTGCACGTTGAAGACGCCGCCCACGCGGAGAGCGATCCGTATGCCTCGCGGCTTGTCATTACTCCGCTCTCCTGCTCGCTGGCCGGCAAAACCATGGAGGTCAGCTTCCAGCCCGGCACACTGGCCGCGGCCGCTTACGGCGCCGGCGCAGCCGAAGAGAACTTCTACTGCAACTTCGGCCTGAACCCGGAGTACGAGCCACAGCTCGAAGCCGCCGGCCTGCGTATTTCCGGCCGCGACCAGCTCAACGAAGCCCGTGTCGTCGAACTGCCCACGCACCCGTTCTACGTGGGCACCCTCTTTGTGCCGCAGGCGCGTTCCACGCCGCAAAACGCACACCCGCTGCTGGTGGCCTATCTGCAGGCCGCCGCACAGCGGGTGATCTAGGAGGGATTGCCGGTCGCTGGCAGCCATGGTTTCCGAGGCCATTGGCTAGCAGCATGGTGGGGTGCCGATTTTGCGCGGCATCTCTGCGCGCCCTCGGCCGCCAGCAACCGGCAGCTTAGTGCATCACGCTGGACGAAACGCCCATCGTGCGCATCATGGTTTCAACCGTCAACTGCTGTGCCGCCTGCTGGCACATCTTGACGGCCTGTAGAAAGGCCTCCGGCGCAAGGCGCACCGTAACCGAACCGACGGACAGATGCACGGTGCCACAGCCGCACAGGCTCACTCCGCCCAGGCCCTCGAGCTCGGCCAGCATCAGGCGCTCTTCACTCGCGGAACAGGCCATGGCTACACTCCTCGCTTGGCGTAGTACTCCGCCACCTGGCGAAGGTTGAACTCAAACGGAATATGTTCGTTGCCGGGAATCGACAGGACCGTCCCGTGCGTGTTGGTCCCTTCGGCGGCGAACTGCAGATAGCTGGGCAGGTTCAGGCGCGGGCTGGTGCGTGCATCCTCGGTCATCTCGCCGCCAGCCTTCTCCGTCAGCCGGATGAAGTCGCCCACGCGCAGCACATAGCTGCCAATGGTGACGCGCTTGCCGTTCACCAGCACATGCCCGTGGCTTACCAGTTGCCGGGCCTGCGCGATGGACCGCGCAAAGCCGAGACGGAAGACCACGTTGTCCAGCCGGCGCTCCAGAAGGCCCACCAGCGCCTCAGCCCAGTTGCCGCCCTGCTGCACGCGCTTGGCCACGCGCACAAAGCGGCGAAGCTGTTCCTCGCGCAGGCCGTAATGGAAGATCAGCTTCTGCTTCTCCCGCAGTTGCGCTCCAAACTCTGAGATCTTGTGTTTGCGGTCGCGCCCGTGCTGTCCGGGCGGATAGTTCCGCTTCTCCAGGGCTCCGGGCTTGCCCAGCCCAGGCAGCTCCAGTCCTAATGCCCGCTGCATCTTCCACTTTGTCCGATGGCTCATGTCCTTGAGGACCCTCCTGGCTTGCGAATCAATCGCTGAATTGCTTCCGGGCCCTCACCCTTCGGCAAACTCAGACTAATAAAGTCCTATATCGCTGGCGACCCCCATGCAGCGAACGCACAAAATGCGTCTTCGAAACGCGAAAAAGCCCCCTTGAAGGGGGCTTTTCGTGCACCGGAATGCGCTTATTTGCCGCTTTGACTAGCCCTGATGAAGGCGGCCGTGTCGTCGTGGAAGCTCTTCATCACCGATTCGTTCAGGTAGACCATGTGGCCGGACTCGTAGAAGTGGTAGCTGATGTTCTTCTGGAGAGCGGCGGGAATCTGCAGGTGCTTCATCTCGTAAGTCGCTCCAAAATAAAGCGTTCCCAGGTCAAAATAGCCGCCCAACAGCATCACCTTCATCTTCGGGTTGCCCTTCATGCAGCTGGCCAGGTCGGTCATCACATTCGCTGGCCGGCCATAGGTCTTGCGGAAATCCCAGTCAAAGCCAGGGTCGCCATACACGCCAGGCTTGTAGGTCTGCTGGTCACCATACTTCAACGTCTCGCGGGTGTAGCTGTTGATGGCCGTGGTGTAGGCGGAGGTGACGGCCTGCCCCTGCGGGTCGTAGTCCGCTTCCGAGGAAAGCGGGTCCATGTCCGGAGCAGCGTAGCGCGAGTCCAGGCGGCCGGTGGTCAGCCCGTCGGTGAGCTGCAACTGCTTGGAGAAGCCGCCGCCGTTGACGCGGAGATCGGCGCGCAGAAGGTATTCGACCGTCAGCCCGGTGTAGCCGTGCAGCTTCTCGGCGATGGCTTTTCTGTCGGCGTCAGTGAGGTCTGCCCCCCTGGCCAGCGCCAGAAGATAATCATTGGCGGCGAAGTGCTCCACTTCGCGGAGGAAGGGTTCGAGCGCTGCGGGCTGGGTGGGCAGCTTGTGGTGGTAATACGCCGTTGCGGCCATGCTGGGCAGCGAAAGCACGTAGGCCATGTCGCCGCCGGGAGAGGAGCGCGAGCCATCGGCGGAGTCAGAGAAGTTCAGGATCTGGCTCAGAAGGATGACACCGTTCAGGTCGACGCCGTCGTTCTGCAGCATGCTCGCCAGAGCGGCAGAGCGGGTGGTGCCGTAGCTCTCACCGAACAGGTACTTGGGCGAGTTCCAGCGGGAATACTTGGTCAGGAAGCGGCGGATGAAGCGATCAAAGGCGTGCGCATCCTGGTCGATGCCCCAGAAGGCCTTCTCCTTGTCCTTGCCGAAGATGCGGCTGAAGCCGGCGCCCGGCATATCAATGAAAACGACATCGGAGACATCCAGGAGAGAGTAGGCGTTGTCCGCAATTTTGTACGGCGCGGCGGGGTCGTGCTTCGTGTCGGTGGTGATGACGCGCTTCGGCCCGAACGACCCCATGTGCAGCCACATGGTGGAACTGCCCGGGCCGCCGTTGTAGAGGAAGGTGACGGGGCGGTCTTCTGCTTTGGCGCCCTTCTTGAAGTAGGCCGTGTAGAAAATGCGCGCCGTCGCCGGGGCTTCTTCCGGCTTATCGAGGCTGATATGCGCCTCCGGCAGCCAGCTGCCATCGAGCGAGATCTGCGCATCGTGAGCGTCATCCGAAGCGACGGTCAGGGTTCCGGCAACCGCCTTGTACGCAATGCCGTTCACGGTGCCTTCGGTCTCCGAGTCGGGCTTGGGAATTGCGGGCATGGCCGCGGCGGGTGCGGGTGCGGGGACTTTAGGGGATTCGTCCTGTTTCTGCGCGAAGAGAGGGAGTGCCAGGGCCGCGAGCATGGCGACCGGTGCCAGAGTATTCTTCATCCCTTAACTACCGCACGGTCTGCTGGGCTTCGCAACCTGAAAAAAGAGGCCCTACTTGCGCAGGGCCTTCGCTCAAGGATTTGGTGGCGCCTGACTTGTTCGCTGGCGCTTAGGCTTGCCGACCAGACCTGCCTCCGCCGGCTCTCCCTAAAGGACCGGAATCTGCATCGTCAGCCAGCCTAATTGCCCCGAACAACGGAACCGTACAACATATTGTGTTGCCGATGCGGGCAAGTCAAGAGAAATCTCATTAATCTTGGAACGAATTCGCGGCGCGAACCGTATCCTTCCATCACTATGAAGACCTCGCTCCGCTTCGCCATCCTGCTGCCCGTCTCCGCTCTGCTGCTCTCCGGCTGCCGTGTCTCTTCCACGGGCGAGTCCGGCAACAAGGATGTGCGTGTGGCGACTCCCTTTGGCGGCATGCAGGTAAAGACCGATCCTGAGAAGGTGGTCAGCGGGCTTGGCCTGCCGGTTTATCCCGGAGCCATCCTGGACCAGAAACACAAGGACGGCAAGGACGAGCCTGACGCCGCTGACCTGAACATGGGGTTTGGCGACTTCCGCATCCACATCAAGGCCGTGACCTACACCACCCCGGATTCCGCCGATAAGGTGGAGGCCTACTACCGCAAGGCGCTGGCGGAGTACGGCGACGTGATCGCCTGCAAGGACGACAAACCTGTTGGAACACCGACCCGCACCGGCCAGGGCCTGACCTGCGATGAGAAGGATGGCCATGTGAATGTGAACGGCAAGGGGACGGACACCGTGAAAGGCGACCTGAACCTGCGCGCCGGATCGAAGCAGCACCAGCACATTGTGGGCATAGAGAAGAAGGACGGCGTGACGCGCTTTGGCCTGGTGGCTCTGGACCTGCCGGGAAAGCTCAGCTTTGACAGCGATGACGACGACAAGGGGAAGAAGGAACGCGAGGCGAACTAGGCGTTTCTATTGCGTGCGACCTTTCGTTTGCACGCGGATTAAGCAATAGCCTTCAAGCCACCGAAAGCTAGCGCTGGATCGAAGGGCTTTAGCCCCGGGCTTCCTCGAAACGGCCCGGGGCTAAAGCCCTTTTCCAGTCCGGGACATTTTCGTGGGGCTCAGCTCCTGGTCATGCCCGGCAAGCAACAGGGGCGGTACATCTCCGTCCGTTTCTGAAAAATGGCGTACTTCCTCTTACCGAGCTTTGGGAGAATACGACTCGCGACGGCGCAGTGAATTCTTCCCGCAGGCGATGGGAGCGTGTAGAGTGCGGCCATGCGCCGACTTCTCCTTCTGCTGCTGGCCGCTGCCTCTTTCTCCTGCCGCATCCATGCCCAGGCTCCCGCGGAACAGGGCGAGTTCACGCTCTACAAGTTCGCTGCGCCGATCGGCAAGGAGACGTACTCCCTTGCCTCCGCGGGCGGCAAACTGACGCTGACCTCCGATTTCCTGTTCACGGACCGAGGGACACCGGTGCCGCTGAAGGCTGTCTTTACCGCGACGCCCACGCTGGAACCACTGACGCTGTCGCTGGATGGCCAGTCGTCGCGGCTGAGTCCGCTGAAGGGTGAGTTCTCGCTCCGTAACGGCACGCTGACGCGCGACGGCAAGGCGATGCCCGCGCCGGAGGGAACCTTCCTGATTGACGGCTACTCGCCCGTCGCCATGCAGCAGATGCTGATGCGCTACTGGCTGTCGCACGGAAAGCCGGCAAAGATTCCTACGCCCAGCGGAACGGTGCATGTGGAGCCGGCGGGCGAGCTGACGGTTCAGGGGACGGTGCTGCACGGCTATGTGCTGAGCGGGCTGATCTGGGGTGTGGAGACGTTGTGGATGGACCCGTCGCAGCAGCTTGTGGCCCTGGTCTCCACCGATGCCGAGTTTGACCACTTTGAGGCGGTGCGCGCGCGCTTCGCCCCACAGGTGGATGTGTTCATCCGGCAGGCGGCGAAGAACTCGCTGGAGGCGCTGGCCGCGCTGACGGCAAAGGCAAAGCAGGCAGCGCCGAAAGACCTGGTGGTGAACCACGTCACGCTGATTGACGGCACAGGCAAGCCGGCGGTGCGGGACGCAACGGTCTATGTACGCGAGGGGAAGATCGCTGGCATCTCAAGCGCCGCGAAGCCCCTGATTCCGGTGGGGGCGACCGTTCTTGACGGCACCGGCAAGTACCTGATCCCAGGCCTGTGGGACATGCATGCGCACTATGAGCAGGTGGAGTGGGGGCCGATTTACCTGGCGGCCGGGGTCACCACCGTCCGCGACTGCGGCAATGAGTTCGACTACATCACCACGGTGAGCGACACCATCGCCGCGGGCAAAGGCATTGGCCCGCGTGTGCTGATTGCGGGCATTGTGGACTCCCCCGGCAAGATGACGGTCGGCGCGGTCACCGCCTCCACGGCGGAGGAGGCGATTGCCGTCGTGGACCGCTACAAGCGCGCCGGAGCGCTGCAGATCAAGATTTACTCGTCTTTGAAGCCGGAGCTGGTTCCCGTCATCGCGAAGGAAGCGCACCGGCTGGGCATGACGGTGACGGGCCATATCCCGAACGGCATGACGACCGAGCAGGCGTTGGAGGCGGGGTTCGACCAGGTCAACCACATCCAGTACCCGGTGCGTGACCTGTTGCATTTCAAGTCATCGAAAGACCTGCCGTCGAGTTTCGATTTCTCGACACAAGACGCCAGGCGGCAGATTGCGCTGTACCGGCAGCACAACACCGTGTTTGACGACACGATTGCTCTGTATGAGGAGATCTATCACTCCGCTGCGACGCCCTACGTACAGCTTGAGCCGGGGTCGGCCAGGGTGGCACCACAACTGCGTGAGGCGCTGGATGCTCCGGGACAGCCGGCGGGTGCGCCGGGGTTGAAGCTGTACGACGCCATGGTGGCGACGCTGCGCGAGCTCCACAAAGACGGTCTGACGATCGTGGCCGGAACCGACCAGGCGATTCCCGGCTACTCCCTGCACCGGGAGCTGGAGATTTACGTGGAGCAGGCAGGCTTTACACCGATGGAGGCTCTGCAGGCGGCCACCATTGTTCCAGCTCGGGTGATGGGGCTGGAGAAGACGCTAGGCACGGTTGAGGTGGGCAAGCAGGCGGATATGGTGCTGCTGGAGGCGAACCCACTGGACGATATCCATAACACCCGGAAGATTGCGAAAACCATCCGTGGAGGTGCGGTGTACGATCCCGCACCGTTGTGGCAGGCGGTGGATTTTGAGCCGTAGCCGCTCATCGCACGGGATTCACACACGCGCGGTTGCCTGCGGCTTTGGGGCCACGTATCATTCGAGGGCAGAATGAGCGAGTCGAAGCCAAAACCAACCCTCCGCGAAAAGGGCAGACTGATGTCTGCTTCCGAGATTGAGCGCACCCTTGTCCGCCTGGCCCACGAGGTTGTCGAGAAGAACAATGGTTCCTCGAACCTGGGGCTGGTTGGCATCAAGCGCCGTGGTGTGCCGCTGGCCGAGCGTATTGGCAAGCTGATCGGCGTCATTGAAAAGACCCCCGTCGAGACGGGCGTGCTGGACATCAGCTTCTACCGCGACGACCTGTCGACGGCGGGCCATCGACCGACCGTGACGCCGGGAGCGATCGGCTTTGATATCAACGACCGCGACATCATCCTGATGGACGATGTTCTGTATACGGGCCGCACCATCCGCGCGGCCCTGGACGCGCTATTTGACCATGGACGCCCGCGTTCGGTACAACTGCTCGTCCTGATTGATCGCGGCTGGCGCGAACTGCCCATTGAAGCGCAGTTCATTGGCCGTAAGGTCCAAACGACCGACCGCGAAATTATTGAAGTGAAGTTTAACGAAGTCGATCAGCAGGAGCAGGTATTGCTCGTAGAGCGAGTCGACTAACCCGCTACCCCGGTCACACTTTCTGATGTCAGCTGCTACGAAGTCCGCCCCGAAACCTGCGCCGAAGTCTGCGTCGAAGAAGACAGCAACTCCTGCGCCTGCACCCAAGCCCACAGCGGCCGCCAACGGGATCCATCCGGGCAGCCTGCTTTCGATCACACAGCTCTCTCTGGATGAGGTCAGCAGCATACTTGCGCTGGCCGACAAGCTGGCAAATGAGCCGTTGAGCAAGCACGCTGAACTCCTGGACAACCGCAAGATCGCCCTGCTGTTCTACGAGAGCAGCACCCGCACCCGCACCAGCTTTGAGCTGGCGGCCAAGTCGCTGGGCGCTATGACGACACTGGTCAGCGACAAGTCCTCCTCGATTGAAAAGGGCGAGAGTCTGAAGGATACCGGGCTGACGCTGCGCGCCCTGGGCGCGGAGTGCATCATCCTGCGGCACAATGCCTCGGGCTCGCCGTACCTGCTGGCGCAGCAGACCGGCCTTCCGGTACTGAATGCTGGCGATGGAATGCATGAGCATCCGTCGCAGGCGCTGCTGGATCTGCGCACGATTCTGTCGCGGCTGGGCAAGAAGCAGGCGGTGGACGAGAAGACGCTGGATGGCGTAACCATCTGCATTACCGGCGACATTCTGCACTCGCGCGTGGCTCGGTCGAATGCCCTGCTGCTGCCGCGCCTGGGCGCAAAGGTGATTCTGTGCGGGCCATCGCAACTGCTGCCGCCGGAGGCTGTGCAGCTCTCCACGGGAATTACGCTGGAGCGCGATTTCGATGCGGCCCTGAAGCAGTCGCAGGTGGTGATGATGCTGCGTATTCAGAAGGAGCGCCTGGCCGGCCTGCAGATTGACCTGGCCGACTATCAACGGCAGTTCCAGCTGAATGACGAACGCTATGCCGCCTACGCTCCGAATGCGTTGGTGATGCATCCGGGGCCGATGATTCGCGGCCTTGAAATTACCGCCGACATTGCCGACGGCCCACAGTCCGCCATTGAGGAGCAGGTGAGCAACGGTCTTGCCATTCGCATGGCCTTGCTTGCCCGCGCGCTGACCGGAGGTGCCGCATGAAGACAATTCTGATCAAAGGCGGCCACCTGATTGATCCGCCCTCGCGCACGGACCGCCCGCGCGACCTGCTGATTCGCGATAACCGCATTGTGGAGCTGGGTGATCCTGGCAAGTTGAGCGCCGCGGCCAAGAAGGAAGGGGCGGAGGTGATTGACGCCTCCGGTCTGATTGTTGCGCCGGGACTTGTGGACATCCACGTTCACCTGCGCGAGCCGGGACAGGGCCATAAGGAAACGATTGAGAGCGGCACCAAGGCCGCAGCCATGGGCGGCTTTACCGCGCTGTGCTGCATGCCGAACACCTCGCCGGTGAACGATTCACCCGAGGTGACACGCTGGATGCTGTCACCGGAACGCAAAGCCCACATCCGTGTGTTCCCGGTTGCCGCCGCAACGCGCGGCAGCATGGGCGATACCATTACCGAGTACGGCTCGCTGAAGGCCGCGGGTGCTGTTGGCTTTAGCGACGATGGCAAGCCGGTGCTGCAGGATGCCGTGATGCACCAGGCGCTGATTGCCGCCGCCCGCGCGGGTGTGCCCATGATTCAGCACGCCGAGAACACGAAGATCACCGTGGGCGCCAGCATGAACGCGGGCGCTCGCGCCTTCCGGCTGGGACTGCGCGGTATGTCGATTGAGGCCGAGTCCGGCATCGTCGAACGCGACATCCGCCTGGTCCGTGAGCTGACCACCGGCGGCAAGGGACCGCGTCCGCACCTGCACGTGCAGCATGTTTCCACCGCGAAGGCGATGGAGGCGATTCGCCAGGCCAAGCGCGCCGGTCTGCATGTGACCTGCGAGGTGGCTCCGCACCACTTCATGCTGACGGATGAAGCGGTGGAAGGCTACAACACGCACGCAAAGATGAATCCGCCGCTGCGCAGCGAGGAAGACCGGGCCGCCATGGTCACTGCCCTGCTGGATGGCACGGCCGACTGCATTGCGACCGACCACGCTCCGCATGCCGTGCATGAGAAGGAGCAGGAGTTCGAGAAAGCTCCCAATGGCATTACCGGCATTGAGACGTCGCTCTCGCTGTCGATCAAAATGCTGCACCACCAGCACCGCATGCCGCTGCTGCGCCTGATGCACCTGATGAGCACCGCTCCGGCGCACATTATGGGTCTGCGAGGACGCGGAACACTGGCGCCGGAGGCTTTTGCCGACGTGGTGCTCTTCGATCCGAAGTCGACGTGGACCTTCGACGCGCGCAAGTCTCCGTCGAAGTCTCGCAACACGCCGTTCGATGGGCAGACGCTGCCGGGTGTGGTGAAGATGACGATTTCAGAAGGCCGCGTGGTGTACAAAAGCTAGTTGTGAGTTAAGAGTTGTGAGTAAAGCATGGGCTGGGGCAAATGGTTGCTTCGGCCCTTGGCTTTTAACAAGCGGCGTCGCGCGCAACTGCAGGCGTCTTTCCTGGCATCGTACTTCTCGTAACCCATTCCGCGCACTTCTCCCCTTGCGCGATTTTGATCGAGGTAAGACCCATGTTTCTCCCCCGCAAATCCATTGCATCCACTGCGGCAGCTCTGCTGCTGTGCGGAGCTTTGGCAGGCTGCAAGTCTGCTGAAGAAAAAGCGATTGATCAGGCAACTCAACAGGCCGCGGCAACAGGCCAGGCCCAGCAGGTTGTAACCAATGACGGCAAGGGCAACGTCACCACAACCACCGTCACCCCGCCTGATCCAACGACCCACAAGCCGACCATCACGAAGACGACGGTGAGCAATCCCGCGACCGCCGGAACTTCCACCACGGCCGCAGCTCCGGGCACCGAGCAGGCCGGCCCGGGAAGCGCTGTCCCCGATCCTGCAAAACCCATCATCAAGCCTGCCGATGTACAGATTCCCGCTGGAACGGCCGTGGCCATCCGCATCAATCAGCACATCAGCGTGAAGACGACGCCTGCGGGATCGCGCTTTTCTGGCGAGATTGCCGAGCCAATCAGCGTGAATGATCGCGTGATTGTTCCGCGAGGTACACCGGTCAGCGGCGTGGTGGAAGCCAGCAAGAAGCGCGGCCACTTCAAGGGTTCGTCTATCCTGCAGCTTCGCCTGACGGGCATGACGCTGAACGGTACGGAATATCCGCTGGAGACCGGCACCTTTACACGCACGAAGAAGGGTAAGGGCAAGCGCAGCGCTGGCTGGATTGGCGGCACGACCGGTGCGGGCATGCTGATTGGCGGCCTGGCCACCGGCGGAACCGGCCTGCTGATTGGCGGCCTGGCGGGCGCAGGCGCGGGTACCGCGGTCGCGGGCCTGACGGGCAATGGCGACATTGACCTGCCGGCCGAGTCGCTGGTGCACTTCAAGCTGTCCGATGACCTGTCGGTGGTTCCCCCGGCGGCAAACGGAACCAGGACCTCTGCTTCATTGCAGTAGCTTCACCTTAGTTCAGCAAAAATGGCGGATGCCCAGGGGTGTCCGCCATTTTCCTGCCTGAAAACCGGCTATGCGGAGCGGCGGTGCTGGTCGATGGGAATCGCGGCGGAAGGCGGTACGGGCTGCTCTTCTGCATTCTGACGAGCCACAATCTCTGTCTCCGTGCGAAGCGACAGCGGAATCTCAGAGGGCAGGAATTCGATTCCCTCGTCGCGCAGCACGCGGGCCTTCTTCACCAGGGTTTCGCGGCGGGTGTGCATCTTGCGGAGGGCCGCATCGCGCAGGTCATTGGTCGCAAAGACCTCAAAATTCTGCAGATGCGCCAGCTTCCGGTCCATCAGAGAAATATCTTCGTGCAGGGACTTCAGTTGATAGCGCTCAGGCGTGGCAGCGATCATCGGGACTCTCCAGTGTGATGTGTATTCGAGAAAACAGGGGCGTCGGAAGATACGGAATCTGCGGACGGGATCGGTTGCTTGCCTGAACGTGGCTCGTCGCGAGCGAAGGTGGGCTGCGGGCGAGGAAGAGAGCGGAACGGATGCCCTGCTTTTAACTATACGCTGCACGCTCCAGGAGGCTGAGGCAAACCGGAGCGAAGCCGCGCCTTGCAGGCCCGTTTTGGCCTTCGCACTCTACAATCAAAGAGACAGCTTTTTCGATAGAGAGTAGAGGATTCACCCAAGCAATGGCTTTGAACTGTGGAATCGTCGGCCTGCCCAACGTTGGCAAGAGCACGATCTTCAACGCGCTGACCTCGGCCAAGGCGATGGCCGCCAACTATCCTTTCTGCACCATTGAGCCCAACGTGGGTGTGGTCGTCGTTCCCGATCCGCGGCTGGATAAGATCACCGAATTCGTGAAGCCGCACAAGACCGTGCCGACGACGATGGAGTTTGTCGACATTGCCGGCCTGGTAGCGGGCGCGAGCAAGGGCGAAGGCCTGGGTAACCAGTTCCTCGGGCACATCCGCTCCACCGATGCGATCTGCCACGTTGTCCGCTGCTTTGCGGATGAGAACGTGGTGCACGTGGCCGGCGGCGTCAATCCGCTGAGCGACATCGACGTCATCAATACCGAGCTTCTGCTGGCCGACCTGGAGTCGGTCGAAAAGCGCCTGGTGAAGACCGAGAAGGTCGCGAAGCAGTCGCAGGACCCCAAGGTGAAGGCCGAGCTTTCAGCGCTGAAGATTCTGCAGCAGGTGCTGGGCGAGGGCAAGCCCGCGCGCGTGGCTGAGCTGAGTGAAGATGAGCTGATTGCCAGCCGCGAACTCTTTCTGATCACCCAGAAGCCGATGCTGTACGTGGCCAACGTGGACGAAGCCGGGTTGACCGAAGGCAACGAGTGGACCGCGCAGGTGGAGCAGCGTGCCAAGGAAGACGGCAGCGAAGTGGTCCGCATCTGCGGTGCTATGGAGAGCGAGATCTCCCTGCTGGAGCCGGCCGAGCGCAAGGAGTTTCTGGAGGCGATGGGTCTTGAGGAACCGGGTCTGAACCGCCTGATCCGCGCGGCCTATAAGCTGCTGGACCTGATCACCTACTTCACCGCGGGCGTAACCGAAGTGCGTGCATGGACGATCAAGCGCGGAACCAAGGGGCCTGGAGCGGCAGGTGTCATCCACTCGGACTTCGAGAAGGGCTTCATCCGCGCCGAGGCTTACCACTGCGACGACCTGTTCGCCCTGGGGAGCGAGGCGGCGGTGAAGGAAAAGGGGCTCTACCGTTCGGAAGGCAAGGAGTATGTCGTCAAGGACGGCGATATCCTCTTCTTCAAGTTCAATGTTTAAACGCGGCCACTAGTTCGCGCTGACAGCTTCAAGGCGGTCTACGACAAGCACGTCGTAGACCGCTTTTTTTGCTGTGAGCTGCAGACCCAACTGGCCTTTCAACGCGAAGTTGAGCACAGCCAGGGCGCTTGGCCGCTCCTCGCGCAGGGTCGACCCGGTATCGACATAGTCGCGAAAATCGACGGAGATATCGTATGTGCCGGGAAGGCCTGTCTGGTCCGCAACAGGGCCCTGTAGCGGGCTGGCGAGATAGTTTGCGAGGTCCTTCATGGTGAAGTGCTTCGCGGTAAAGCCGATATCGGAGTTTTGATGCGTGGCTTCTCCTTCTCCCTCAGACGCATGAATAGCAGCGGAGTTTTTCAGTCCGCCGGGAGCAAGCGTCAGCAGGTAGCCCTTGCTCTCGCGCTTGTCCGGATGCAGGACGAGGTGAAAACGCTCTGCCAGCAGCTTCTGCATCATGCTGCGCATCTCGGCGTCGGTGGCATCGTGCCCGGCGGCGGCAAGGATGTCGTAGTGCTCCGAGGTCAGTTCCGGTGGGCCGATGATCTGCGCCGTGGCGACACCGTACGCGTAGTGGATGCAGGTGCTGACGGTGACATCATGCATGCGAAGCGTTCCATGCGCGACCTGTGTCATCCCATCGCGTTCGAAGGGGACGTGGTCATTCGTCAGATGAATGCTGGCGGCGTCAAAGCCTTCCTGCGCATGAGCAGACAACGTGGAGAGAAGGAGGAGCGGCAGCAACATTCGCATCATGCAGACCAATACGCGCGTTGCCGGAAGGATGTTCCAAAGGCTTTGTGGATTGGCCGCGACTCGAGGTTCAATGCAAAAATAGTTTCTATCCGCACAACGCGGAGAGGACTTTCTACGATGCCCCTGTCCCGCCGTACCCTTCTGGCCACTGCCATGGGAGCCGCCGCTGTTGCCGCCGCTCCTGCGATGGCAGCCCCTGGCAAGCGCAAGCCGAACATCGTCTTTATCCTGGCCGACGACATGGGATGGGGCGATCCCTCGAGCTATGGCTCGACCAAGATCAAGACACCAAACATCGACCGGCTGGCCGCAGAAGGTATGCGCTTCACGCAGGGCTATGCGGGGGCTCCGGTCTGCGGCCCATCGCGCTGCACGCTGATGACCGGGCTACATGGAGGCCATGCGCGCATTCGCGATAACTTCGCGCTGGCCGCTGGCAAGGTGGGCTACAAGAAGAAAGAGCAGATTCGCCGCGCCAGCCTGCTGCCGGAAGACCGCACCGTCGCCGACTATCTGCGCAAGGCGGGCTACCGCACCGGGCTGATGGGCAAGTGGCATCTCGACGGCTACGATGCCGAGGCCACGCCGACCAGGCATGGCTTTGAGGAGTTCAAGGGCTGGCTGACCGCGCGCGAAGAGACGCAGGGTTACTGGCCCGAAAAGCGCATGAACGGCGAGCAGGAGATCGACATCCCCGAAAACGCCGGCGGCAAGCAGGGCCGCTACGACACGGCGATGATCACAGAGGACTCTGTCGACTACATCACGCGGCACAAGGACGAGCCGTTCTTCCTGTACACCGCCTACGACAGCCCGCACAGCCCGTACACTGCACCTGACTTCGGTCCCTATGCGAATGAAAAAGGCTGGAGCGACGACGAGAAGACCTACGCTTCAATGATCTGGTGGATGGACAAAGGCATTGGGCAGATTCTGGATACGCTGAAGAAGCTGAAGCTCGATAACGACACCATTGTCTTCTTCGCCAGCGACAACGGACCGCGCAGCGAGCCGACAGCCGCGCAGACGCGGGTGATCGACTTCTTCGACTCGAACGGCAACCTGACCGGGTACAAGCGCGATATGTACGAGGGCGGCATCCGCGATCCGCTGATCGTACGCTGGAGCACGCAGATCAAGGCCGGTTCGGTGAGCCAGATGCCGGTCTACTTCCCGGATTTTCTACCAACGGCCCTGGACCTTGCGGGCGCGCCTGCCGAGCCGACGGACGGCATCAGCATCAAACCCTACCTGCTGAGTTCGCGCACAGGAGAAGACCGCTTCCTCTACTGGGAGTTCTATGAGCCGGTGTATCGCCAGGCCGGACGACTTGGCAAGTGGAAGGTCGTACGCCTGAAGAAGGGTGCGAAGCTGGAGCTCTATGACCTGAGCGTTGACCCGTGGGAGAGCAAGGACATCGCCGGCCAGCATCCGGATGTGATTGCACGCATGGAAGCCGAGCTGAAGAAGGCCCACCGCGAATCACCGGAGTATCCGGATAATCCGCCGGCAGGCTCAACCAAGCCACCCGAATAACAACGGGTTAGAGCGCCGAGGACGTGCAGCACCCTAACCCGCAATCGGACTAGTGGACACTAACGAGCGACTGCGAGACGGCCACCTGGTCGTCCGCGGGTGTCTTGTCCCCCGCCAGGTAATCGGACAGGCCGAAGGTGTGGCCCGCCTTGAGCGAGATCAATTGCAGCATGGCGTTCGTGGTGATCTTTGCCTGGCCATCGGTGGACAGGGTGCGCGTCAACTCGGCCAGCAACAGCGGGCCAATCACATCCAACTTCTGCCCCAGATAGTTGGCCAGCGATGTGCCTGCGATCGCCTTCGTCAGCGACTGCGCAAAGTCGGCCAAAGTCTTCAAGAGCATTTGCCGGTCGAGCGAAGCCTGGTTGGCGGCGTCGGAGGCAGTCTGGATAGCCTTTGCGGCATTGCCGATGATTTTGTTTTCGGCATACGCAATCCAGGCCAGCGAAGCAAGCTGGTTATCCTGTTCCCCTGTGGATCGCAGTTGGTTCGTGGTGATCGCCGGATTGTTGTTGAACATGCCGCCTACCAGGCCCAACACACGAGCCTTATCGGCGAGTGCCCGCAGACTGCCTGTCGCAACCGACACCTCAATCATGCTCTTCAACATATCTTTCATCGCCGGCAGCGGGCCGGGGTTCCATGTTGGAGACTTGCCCGAATCAAGATTGGCGCTCGTGCCGTCCCAATCGTTATTGGTGCAGATAGGTAACGCGGCATACGCATAGATATGCGCGGCCTCCGTGTCTGTGGCATGCGATGAGTCCTCCATGAACCACTGGTAGACATAGCGGCGCAGGTACTGCTGAATGAAACGCGACGCCATCAGCTGTGCTGCGGCTACCTCGTCCCTGCCGCGCTTCACGAACCATGCGTCCGCAAGTTCACCGCTTACCGCTACCTGCATCGAAACCGCCATGTCTCCCAGATTGTCAAAGTGAGCCGTGGCCGAGCCGCCGGTTGGCGTGGCCTGCCTGCTTGCCTGAATCACAGCCGCATCAAAATCTGAGAGAAAGCGCACGAAACTTCCTGCCGGCAGCTTGTCGGCAAGATACTGGGTCGTAAAGTCCTGTATGCCACCAGCAAGATACGTCTGTGTGCAGGCAGGCTTTATAAACCGCATCTCGTATGCCAGAGCCAGCGTGGGGTCGGTCAGGACCTTGCCGCTCAGATCTGCCTGGAACGCAAGATCCACCAGGCCGGCATAGAGTGTGCCGTTGGCGTTCACCTTCGAATCAACGAAAGCGATAAGGCTGGCGCCATTCCGCTGGATCTGCAGCTTGGCCACCGTGTCCTGCGTGACCGCACTGTCACTGACAAAGTTGGGGATCTGGATGTGAGTGGTTGCCTTGCTGTGAATCTCGTGGGTCATCACAGCATCCTGAATGGTGATGCCCGGGATCGGTCCATTGCCTGCAAACAGGACATCGAGCTGTCCCTTCTGCACAATGGCGGTAAACTGCGATGCCGCCTGATTCATATCGAAGACCAGATCGACCATGACCGCGTTGGATGTCGTCTTCTGATAGTTGTAGGCAAAGTCGAAGTTGTACTTGTTCGTCAGCGCGGCAACCAGCTTGTCATAAGCTCCTGACAGATTTTTGCCCAGCGCGGCAATCGCTGCCTGAACCGATTTCAGATCAGCCGTCACAAACGTGGACTTATTGAAGAAGGCCGCCAGGCGGGCCTGCACCCATTGATTGATGGCCGTGGTATTGGCCGCGGAGGTGATCGTACTCAGCCTGAAGGCAGTATCGATCTCTTTCTTCAGGCTGGTGATCACACTTCCACTCAGCACGCTCAGGATGTCGGCGGCGTACTTCTTTACCTGATCCTGGTAGGCACCGAGGGAAAGCGAGGAATTGGACCCCACCGCCTCCGCGATCCCCAGAAGCCAGTTGCGTGTTCCCACAGCCTGCAGGCCGTCCGATAGAGCCTTGTTGAAATCAGGGTTGTCCCGCAGATCGGTCAGCAGCGTGGTGACCAGCGCCTGTGTTGCAGCATCGGGCGAACCGAGAAGATTCCAAACCAGGGTCTTTACTGTGGACGAGCCCTGTGTGGCCAGCGCGTCCCACTGCGCGAGCGCATCCTTTACTGCTCCCACGGCCTGGCTGAGTTCGGTATCGATGTTCAGCCCGGTAACGGCATGCAGCAGGTTCTTTGCCGTATCCGTGGTGAGAGCGGCAAGGTTCGCGCCCAGGTCGCCCGTCGTCCACTGTTCCAGGATCGGGATGGACTTCTTCAGATCGTTGGCTACCTGCTGGGGCAACAGGCCGAAAGCTCCCGAGACAAGATCGCCCAGGTTTTCCGGCAGCAGCGGGTCAGCCTGCACGCCAACGGAGAGGTCCAGGCCGAAGTTGTAGCCATACGAGTTCTGCTTGTGCAGTTGCAGGGTCAGATTCTGGTCATCGGCGGGTCGGCCCACAATCGCCAGGTAACGCCCGCTGATGTTGTATCCAAGCTGGACGGACAGCGCCGAATCGATCTTCAGGCTCAGGTCCTGTTGCAGGCCGAGCTGCTGCAGAGTGGCTGGAATGTCTTTCTTGTAGGCGAAGTCGTAGCCGAGCTTGGCGCCGAGCGTCATGGCCAGCGAGCCGTCAATCTCGCCAATGATCCACGTGAAAGGAGCAAGATCTTCCGCCCGGCCAATGGCACGCGCGACCTTGATGTTGCTTCCCGCCGCTGCGATTGCGTGCAGAGCCGTTACGGTTGTGTGATCGAAGCGATGCAGCACCGCAAGCGTGGTGCCGCCCGCTCCCGTAACACCAAAGGTGGCCGAACCCGCTACACCAAAGGGAATGGTGCCGTTCACGCTGCCAGTGGCATTGGCATTAAAGGAGATAAGCAGGTAGCGATCGTTCGGGCCGGAGTCTGGAAAGGTGACGGAGGGCGCCGGGTCAAGCCCAAGCTTTCCCAAGGCAGTCTGGGGATCTTTGAAAACTCCCATCCCCGTACCAACACCGCCGCCGAAGCTGGCATTCAATGTGATGTTGGCGGTAGCGGCGACCGGAAGGTTGACGGCTGGAAATGACCCTTTGATCAGGTCCAGGTCGATGTCCGTGTCCGGGAAGAAGCCGTTGGCAGTAAAAATACCGAGAATTGTTGCGGAAATATGGTCATCGAGCGTAAGGGTGCCGGGTCCGACAGGAATATCCACAGGAGATACCTTTCTTGCTGCTCATCAATTTTGGCGGGGGAACCGATCATAGCAGTCATCGCCTGCCGTGCGATGATTAATGCATTGTGAGCGACGAATTTTCACGCATCAAACGCCTTCCGCCCTATGTCTTCAACATAACCGGCGAGTTGAAGGCGGCGGCGCGCAAGCGCGGCGAAGACATCATCGACTTTGGCATGGGAAACCCTGACGGCGCGACGCCGCAGCATATCGTCGACAAGATGATTGAGGCCGTGCAGAAGACGCGCACGCACCGGTACTCGCTTTCCAAGGGCATTCCGCGTCTGCGCAAGGCCATCTGCGACTGGTACCAGCGCCGCTACAACGTCACGCTGGACCCTGCGACCGAATCGATCATGACCATCGGCTCCAAGGAGGGCATCGCCCACCTGTGCCTGGCCGTGCTGGACAAGGGCGACACCGTGTTGGTGCCCAACCCCAGCTATCCCATCCACATCTACGGCCCGGTGATCGCCGGGGCTGACGTGCTGAGCGTGCCGATCACCGACTCCACCGACGAATTTCTGGCCCGCATTCAGGACGTCATCCCCCGCATGACGCCGCGGCCCAAGGTGCTGATCGTCAACTTCCCGGCCAATCCCACGGCACAGTGCGTCGAGCTGCCGTTCTTTGAGAAGCTGGTGGCCATCTGTAAGGAGTACGGCGTCTGGCTGGTCCACGACCTGGCCTATGCCGACATCGCCTTTGACGGCTACACCCCGCCCAGCGTGATGCAGGTGCCGGGCGCAAAGGACATCGCCGTCGAGTTCTTCACCCTGTCCAAGAGCTACAACATGCCCGGCTGGCGCGTCGGCTTCATGGTGGGTAACCCCACGCTGGTGGCCGCACTGGCCCGCATCAAGAGCTACTTCGACTACGGCACCTTCACACCCATCCAGGTGGCCAGCATCCTTGCGCTTGAGGGGCCGCAGGAATGCGTCCACCAGATCTGCGAGACCTACCGCAGCCGCCGCGATGTCCTGGTGAACGGCCTGAACAAACTCGGCTGGCCGGTGGAGATGCCCAAAGCGACCATGTTCGCCTGGGCCAAAATTCCCGAACAGTACCGCCACCTGAAGTCACTGGAGTTCAGCAAACTCATGCTCGAACAAGCCAAGGTAGCGGTAAGCCCCGGTATCGGCTTCGGAGAGTACGGCGACGACTACGTGCGGTTCTCATTGATCGAGAACGAAGAAAGAACCCGGCAGGCGCTGCGGGGGATTAAGCATATGTTCTCAAAGCCGATTGGGGATTGAGAAAGGGTGCTAGTTACGCTTGAACATCTCTCACTCAACATCGATGAAACTACATCTAATCCCAATCCTCTGGCCTCATGGAAGCGATAGCTGCATCATAAGCGCGAGTAAAATTTTCCGTGTGTTTAAAATCGAACTTGAAATTAATTGACAAGACCGTTGGCGGTTGCGACTTGTCATAGTTGATAGCCTGCTCGATGGTGCTTCTAATTTCGCTCGGAGCCTTATATAGGGTGTCTGTAAAAGTATCAGTAACCCCCAGCAAGGCTGTTTTAACTTGCAGCATTGATTCCGGAGGATGGATACGAAAGGTTTCCGACTCTGCCGAAACCAAAGCGGCTAAAATATCGTCGACTTCCGAGACCGCCTCGTATATCTGCATTGGATCACCGGCAATTCCTGATGGGCCCCAAGACTCAGGAATGCGCTTTGTGATCACATACACGAGCTTTTCCATTGTTGAAATTAGTTCTGAAAGTTTACTCTGCACATATTCGTTAAATTTTTTCCCATTAACATGTGTGTGAGGCCCGAGCACACGCCCGGCAATGACATCATCGAGCTGTCTTCTTGTCCGACTTAGCCGAGATTCTAATAGCTCCGCCGTGAGGAGGTGCTCCCAATACTCAGGCCTGTTTTCCACAAAGTACTTGGCCCGCTCACTCTCTCTCTGAAATACACCTAGATGTCTGAGATGACCTTCTCGACGCTTCGATAGCAACTCTCTCAATTGAGATGACACTTGGAGGCGAATTGTCGAAATAATGTCATCTTCAGACCTGAACGGGAATGTCCATCTTTGTGAGCGACGAACAGAATCTACAAACTTCAAGATATCCGGGGAATCAATCACTGCGGATAGGTCATTAGAAGGATTTGATTTCCATATTGGAAGCAAATCAATCAACCTTTGATCAACAAAAGTGAAGATATCTAAACCTTCTTGAACTGCGGCTTCATACTCGAGATTCACAATAGACTTGCCACTCGCTGAATCAACCGATCCCTTTTTCATGCCGACGATCAATATGAACAGGTCAGCGTTGTCTCTAACGTTCTTCTTGCAATTTTCTAAATTGCTCAATCGTGGATCTACACTGAACGCCGAGAATTCACTCATGATTGGGATATGCCCAAGCTCAGAGATATGAGAGTGAAGCGCCTGTCTGATGTGTGTCAGATCATAGCAAGTGGAGCTTATGAAAATTCTAGTCTGTCCCATTCTCTCTACCAATACTTCACCGCAATCTTGCTTCACTTTAGGGAATTAGGCCAGCACTTTTAACTCGCTATGCGCGTAATACATCTCCGTAATCGCATCCGCCAGCTTCTTCGTCACCACTTCGGCATCCTTCGTCGTCAGGCCCGTAGTATCAATCGGGTCGCCCACCACCAGCTTCAGCGGTCGCGGGGCGAGTGAGTACTCGTGCATCGGCATCAGTTCATGCGTGCCCACCAGAGCCAGCGGCATGATAGGAACCTGGGCCTTGATGGCCATGAACGCCGCGCCGGAAAGCATGGACTTGATGTGGCCGTCCTGGCTGCGGCCCGCCTCCGGGAACAGCAGGATGGGCATGCCGCTCTTCAGCGTGGCGATGCCTTTGTTCAGGCCCGCAATCTGCGAGCGCAGGTTTGACTGGTCAATCGGCACCTGTCCGCTGCGCTTCAAGTGCCAGCCGATGAACGGAATCTTAAAGAGGTAGTGGTTGGCCAGGATACGGAACTGGAAGGGCAGGTTGCCGAAGAGCGCCGGCGTGTCCATGTAGCTGATGTGGTTGCTGGCATAGACGGCGACGCGGCCCAGCTTCTCTTTCCCGATGACCTGCATGGGCGAGAACGAAATCATCAGCAGGCTTTTGGCCCACACCTGCGCAATGGCGTGTTGCTGGCGGCCGCTCTTGTCCCACAGCGAGGTGATGAGCGAGATGATGCCGAAGAAAGCCGTGGACGCCACGATGAGCGGGGCGAGCAGAGCGTAGGTGAGTAGCTTCTGTGCGGTGGTCCGTTGCGCCATCGTCAGTCGTCTCTTTTCAGAATCCTGCGAGCTTCGCCGATCAGATAGACCGACCCGGTGATGATAACCAGCCCCGAGGGAGGCGTCACCCGGCGCGCTTTGTCGATGGCCTGGGCCACGCTGGAGGCGGTCTCTACGGGGATCTCCATGTGCGCGGCGGCCTGTTCCAGATCGCTGAGCGATGCGGCGCGCGGGTTGTTCATGGGAGCAAGCACGATGTGGTCGTGCACGCGGTCGGCACTGGAGTCAAAGAGCGGGAAGAGCGTCTGCGCGATGCCTTCGACGGCTTTGTCTTTCAAACACGAGAAGACGAGTGTGCGTGGCCGCTCATCCGGCAACTGGCCAATGGCTGAGCGCAACGTCCATGCGCCGTCAGGATTATGCGCGACGTCCAGAAGGAAATCGACTCCGTTGCTGGTCAGCAGTTCCAGCCGGCCCGGCCATGCGGTGGAGCGGATGCCTTCGGCGATGGTGGCGGCGGTGATTTTCGCAAAGCCGTGGTGCTGGTTCAGTTCCACCGCCGTGGCGATGGCCAGCGCGAGGTTGCGCTGCTGGTGCGATCCGCCGAGGGGCGAGTCGATGGTCACATCCTGCCCCAGAATTCGCGCGGGGTACACATTGCGGAAAGGGCTGACCTGAGCCAGTCCGCGATCAGGAATATAAGCCGCAGCGTTGACTCCGCGCACTTCCAGCGGCACGGCGACCTCTCCGAGAGCATAGTTCGCCTCAGGGTGCTGTGGCAGCGTGACCATCACGCCGTTCTTACGCAGGATGCCTGCCTTCTCCTTGGCAATGTGCGTCAGCGTGGGGCCGAGATAGTCCATGTGGTCCAGACCGAGGTCGGTGATGACGGAGACGATGGGCTCCACGATATTGGTGGCGTCCAGGCGACCTCCGAGGCCGACTTCGAGCACGGCGATATCGACCTTCTGCTCGGCGAAGGAGAGAAAGGCGATGGCGGTCATCACCTCAAAGAAGCTGGGGGTGTGCGGCAGGTCTCCGCTGGCGACCAGGCGGTTTGCGGCGTCGTCCACCTGGAAATAGAGACGTGCGAAGTCGTCGTCGCTGATGAGCTGGCTGCCAATGCGGACGCGTTCGTTGATGCGCTCCAGGTGCGGCGAGGTGTAGAGCCCCGCGCGATAGCCGGAGACGCCCAGCACACTGGCCAGCGTGGAGGCAGTGGAGCCCTTGCCGTTGGTGCCTGCAATCAGCACCGCGGGAAAGGTGGTTTGCGGATCGCCAAGATCCTTCATCAGCGTGCGCATGTAGGCAAGATCAAACTTGCGGCGCGGCGCGCCTGGCTGCGGGGGGGCAAGCTCATGACCCCGTGCGTAAAGCTGTTCGACGGCTAGCTGATAAGACATATCGATTCCGCCCTCTATTTTAGAGCGTACGGATAGCACAAAGGTGGAATGGGGATCACACAACCGTTCGGCGGCAACATGCTGAAGTGGAATGTTCTGAAGTTGCAAAGCGCGAGATTCTGACGTTGCCAGGAGCGGTAAAGCCGCTCCGCAGAAAAGAGGTCACACTCCTATGCACGATATCGTTATTGCTGCCATTTTTGTTGCCATGGTTCTCGCACCCTGCATCACCGCTGCCCGTTCCGGCGCCGCAAAGGCTGAAGACAACGCCTAAGTTTTTCACTGACGCATAACGCATCGGCTGATAAGACCGCTCTCCGAACCTGGAAGCGGTCTTTGGTGTTTAATCGGGTCCATCTCGATGAAGATGACCGCCGCTCACGTGAAGGCCGATGTGGCCACCCTGGCAGATCCAGCGCGGGCAGAGTTTCTGCAACGCTTCTTCCGTACTGGAAAAGGCGAGTATGCGGAAGGCGACCTCCTGCTGGGTCTGAGGGTTCCGCAACAGCGCGTTCTTGCCAAGCGCTTTGCAGCACTTCCCCTGGCGGAAACAAAGAAGCTGCTACGGTCGAAGTTCCATGAACACCGTCTGATTGCCCTGTTGATCCTGTGCGCACAGTATGAGCGCGGAGATGCCGAGAAGCGAGAGGCACTGCACCGCCTGTATAGAGAGCACACGGCCTATGTGAACAACTGGGACCTGGTGGATACCTCGGCCCGCATCTTGGTGGGGGAGCATCTTCCTTCGGAAAACTGCCGCCTGCTGGATCGCCTTGCCGCGTCTGACCTGTTATGGGAACGGCGCATCGCCATGATTGCGACCCTTGCCTATATCCGCAAAGGTGAACTGGCGCCGACCTTCCGCATTGCACGCAAACTGCTGGGCGACCGGCATGACCTGATCCATAAGGCGGTGGGCTGGATGCTGCGCGAGGCGGGCAAGCAGTCTCCGGCTGAGCTGCTGGAGTTCCTGAAAGCAAACTACGCAAAGATGCCGCGGACAGCTTTACGCTACGCCATCGAACATTTTCCGGAGGCGCGGAGAAAACAGTTGCTCCGCGGAGAGTTCCGGTAAGGCACATCTATAATTGCCCTCCGGACCGGCAACGCACCGTGGACAGGGAACTACTTCCAGGCGGAGACGATGCGGCCGCCTTTGCCGCGCAGTTGCAGACCGTCGGTCCGGCCCGCGAGGTAGCGTTCGGTCAGGTCAGGGCCTCCCAGATCTTCCATGGTCGAAAATCCTGTCTCTGCAAGACGCTGCGCGAGGTCTTCCTTGCGGAAGAAGAGTTGGAAGGGTTCGCCGGCCTGGGCGACGCGGGCCGACATGGAGTCCAGCATCATCTGCTCCACGAAGGGCAGCACCTCACGCGGCTGGGAGTAATCAAAAACCACACCGGAACCGGCAGGCCGCTCCACGATGAAGCGCAGCGTCTGGCGAAAGGCCGCATCCGTAAGGTATGGAACCACCCCCAGCCAGGCGAAGAACGCAGGACGGTGGAAATCGAAGCCTGCCTCGGCGAGTCCGTCGGCCAGAGAGTGCTCTTCGAAGTCGACCGGAGCGTAATGGGTGTTCGCCGGAATATCGATGCCCGCTTCGGCCAGCAGACTGTGCTTCCAGAGCTGCGTCGCGGGAAAATCCACCTCAAAGACCTGAAGTCCCGGGAAAGGATTCCGATAGGCGAAGGTATCCAGCCCGGCACCCAGAAGGACGTACTGCGCAAGTCCGCGGGTGACGGCGGAAGCCAGAA
Organism: Terriglobus tenax; assembly: GCF_025685395.1. Lineage (NCBI taxonomy): Bacteria > Pseudomonadati > Acidobacteriota > Terriglobia > Terriglobales > Acidobacteriaceae > Terriglobus > Terriglobus tenax. The sequence goes on from NZ_JAGSYA010000004.1 coordinate 1,703,511, forward strand.
GATCTTCCGCATAGCGACTTCGGACGACCATGAAAGCCCGGATGGCCGCCGAAAAGGGCTTCCGCAGGCTGTCCGGGGTGCGCTTGACCTCTTCGCGCTGCTCCGCCGGAAGGATGCGCTGAGCGATGGGATCGTCCAGCACCAAAGGACGGTCGAAGACCTGGTGGGCGGCGCGGCGCATCGCCACCCGCAGAGCAGTTCGTGATGGAGTTCCCTCAAGCATGCCAATCTGCATCCTACAAAGAATGAACGCGCACGCACGAATCGCACTCCTGCTCGGTGTGGCCATGGCCGCAGCCGGGTGCAATAGCCCGTCCTCGGCCAAGCCGGAGAATTTCCAGGCCGGTTTGAATAAATACTGGCCGGAGCACCGCCGCGACTGCCTGTTCCCCGCCGGCTGGCGCTTTCCTTACACCACCAGCGATCCGGCAGAACAGGCAAAGCTCGATGCCATGGTGAAGGTCCTGCTGCTGAAGCGCACCAAGGAACAGAAGCTGGCCTATTACGAGCCCACGGACTATGGAAAATCCGGCGCTCCCCGCTACTGCTATGGCTACCGCGAGGCGACCGAAATCCTGAGCAATACACCGCTGGCCGTGAAAGATGGCTTCCGGCAGACCACGGTCAACTATCGCTATGAGATGAAAGATGTGCCTACCTGGGCAAAGTCCGAAGATCTGAAGACAGCCTTCCCCCAACTGGCCAAGGATCTGAGCGGCCAGGCGACCGACACGACGCCCCTGGCTCAAACCAATGTTGGGTGGCAGGTTCCTGAGTAGCTAATAAAGACCACTTCTTCCATCTGGAAACGCCGGCCTCGTGCCGGCGTTTTGCGTTTAAGGCGCCAAAGTCGGCGAATTGCACAAATGGGGGTGCAATTGGGGTGACATTTGCCAGACAAGCAGATGTTACCTCAGTAACATGATTCCTTTAATACTTGTATATGTTATTGATTACATTGGACTTAGGGATGATCTCACGATACGCTCTCTTCATCTGGTGAGTCCAGTGAAAAATTTCCGCACCAATTGAGGCTTTCTACCCATGAAACTCGCGATCCGCACCTTTGCCATTGCCCTTGTTCTGACCGGAGCTGTTGCTTCCGCCCACACCAGGACCGAAGACCTGAAGCCCGCACGTTCGACCAGCATTGTGCCGATTCCCTCCTGCCCGCCGAACGCACCGAACGCCTGCGGACTGTAAAAAAAATCGCGCAAACCATTTTTGATTCAATAACTTTCATTTTTCGAAGGAGCTATCCATGAAGACCGCCATCCGCACCTTTGCCGTTGCCCTTGTTCTGACCGGAGCTGTTGCTTCCGCCCACACCAGGACCGAAGACCTGAAGCCCGCACGTTCGACCAGCATTGTGCCGATTCCCTCCTGCCCGCCGAACGACCCTAATGCCTGCGGCCTCGATACGTCCGTCATCTAGTCATTTATTTTCAAGCATTTCCATTTGCTTCCAGGAGAAATAGAACCATGAAGACCGCCATTCGCACCTTCGCTGTAGCCCTTGTCCTGACCGGAGCTGTTGCTTCCGCCCACACCAGAACCGAAGACCTGAAGCCCGCCCGCACGACCAGCATCATACCGATTCCTTCCTGCCCTCCCAACGCACCGAACGCTTGCGGCCTTTAGACCACCTGACCCATTTTTGTTCAAAGCAAAGGACTTAGAGATTTCCTGAAAGAGAGTACACATCGATGAAGACCGCTATCCGCACATTTGCCATTGCTCTTGCCCTGACCGGAGCTGTTGCTTCCGCCCACACCAGAACTGAAGACGTGAAGCCCGCCCGCACGACCAGCATTGTGCCGATTCCTTCCTGCCCGCCGAACGCACCAAACGCCTGCGGCCTGTAGTACACAAGAAGTTGCAGGAAATCTCATTGAACAGGCTCTTGTAGCTGGGATACAGTTAAGTTCCCGAAAGCTGCAGGAGCCCTTTCTCATGAGTGCAAAATCGGTAATTGAGCTGCTGGAATACGTTGATCCGATTCTTTGCCTGGTCACCATCCTGGCCCTGATCCGAGCCAAGCAGGTTCGTGCCTACTTCAACCTGTTGCTCCTGCTCAGCACCAAGGTGCTTGCAGACGGCATCGCTCTGGTTCTTCTGAACCTGCATGGCGTCGACAAGCATGTCATCTATCGCATCTACTTCTATACCTACTGGACGGCGTACGCACTTGAAGCGATTCTGTCCATCCTGGTGATCTATTCGATCTTCAAGCTTGCGATGGAACCGTTGAAGGGTCTGCAGTCCCTGGGCCTGCTGGTCTTCCGCTGGGCTGCTGCCATTTCGGTCGCGGTGGCTGTGGGCATGGCCTTTGGCCCGAACATGAGCAGCACGACCTTCATCATCAGCGCCACCAATCATCTGCAGCGCACCCAGAGCATTCTGACCCTGTGCCTGCTTTTGTTTGTCTGCTTTGCCATCCGGCCGATGGGACTTTCTCATCGCAGCCGCATCTTCGGTGTGAGCCTTGGCTTGGGCATGCTCTCTACGGTGGAACTGGTTAACGCTGCGTGGCTGACCAACACCACCAACATGTTTTCAGCCTTCAGCGTGATCCGCGGGGTTGCAATCAGCCTGGCATTCGCGACGTGGGCTGCTTATTTCTTCATTCCCGAGCCGCAGCGCCGCATGATCGTACTGCCAACCACCTCTCCGTTCCTGAAGTGGAACCAGGTATCGCTGGCTCTTGGCCATGATCCTGGCTTCGTTGTGGTGGGCAGCAATTCGCCCGACCTGTTTGCTCCGGCCGAATTGGAGATCATCCGCCGCTCGGCCGAAAAGTCGGCTCCACTGGCCATCGCCAACTAACCCTTTTCTGCAGATTGGTCGAAAGGGCCGCGTTCAGCGGCCCTTTTGCTTGACCACACACTGCAATAGCCCCAGAATTAAGCATTAAGGAACCCCTCATCATGACCGCCTATCTGGTACTTTTCGCCGCAGTGTTCAGCCGCCTGCTGCCGCACCTTACACATTCGTCCGGCATCGGCTTTACCGCCGTGGGTGGTGGTCTGCTTTACTTTGGTGCCAGGCGCAGCCGCTGGCATGCCGTAGTCGCCGCTCTGGCCCTGATGGCGACCGACTACTACCTGACGGTGTACGCCTACGGCTACCCGTTCCACGCGACCCACTACCTGCCGACCTGGGCCTGGTATGCGGGTGTCTGCCTGATGGCCAATGCCACGCTTGCGAAGAAGCAGAGCTTCCTGCGCGTGACCGGAGCTGTACTGGCCTCGGCCACCAGCTTCTTTGTGATCTCGAACTTCTTCGTATGGGCGTGGTCGCACCTGTATGCCAAGACGGTTGGCGGTCTGATGGCCTGCTATGTGGCGGGAATCCCCTTTTATCGCAATGACCTGATCGCCACGGGCATGATTGCCGGCGTCCTGTTCGGTTTGCCCGTGCTGGTCCGCCAGATGACCGCCGCGCACGAAGCCGCCAACGACAGCCGCATGGCTCATTAGTTTCTTGCGCAATGCTGTAGAAAAAGCCTCGCCGTGGCGAGGCTTTTTCACGTCTGCAAACGGCTACGCTACATCCACGCGGTCGCCATGGCTTGGCGGCTGGCTGGTCATCAGGAAGCGTACATCCTTGCCGCTGCGATTGATGGCCTGGTGGTTCTGCCCGGGGTGGATCTCAATCCCCTCGCCGGCGCGGAGGGTGAAGTCGTGATGCTCCACCTCCATGGTCAGTTCTCCCTCCAGCACATAGGCGAACTGGCGCGCGCGGTTGTGATGGTGGCGCACCTCGCTGGTGCCGGGCGGCATGCGCTCTTCAATAATGTTCAGGCCTTCCTGCTGGACGAGATACCACCCGTCGCATTCCTTGCCCCATACGTAGTGCTCAGCGTTCTGGCGACTGATGACCTTTGCCGGGTCGGTTCCGAAATCATTCATAGAGTGTTGAGTGTGCCTTGCGCGCGATCCACACGCAAGCGAAGAAAAGGAGAAATATAATCAGATTCTGCGTATGGCTGAAGTGCCACAAGCCGGAGAGTTTCAGATGCCGCAGGACAAGTTTGTCTTCCTGCACATCGACCTGAACTCTTTCTTCGCATCCGTGGAACAGCAGCTTCACCCGGAGTATCGCAACCGGCCACTTGCCGTGGTCCCCACGAAATCCGACACGACCGCCTGCATTGCCGCCAGTTATGAGGCCAAGGCCCTGGGCATCAAGACCGGAACACTGGTGGGCGAGGCCAAGAGAGTCTGCCCGGAGATCATCCTGATTCACGGCAACCACGCCGAGTATGCGAAGTACTCGCACGCGATTGCGGATGCGGTGGAACTGGTGTGCCCCGTGGCGCATACGCCGTCTATCGACGAGATGGTGTGCCAGTTGATGGGCCGCGAGCAGCAGCCGGAGAACGCGCGCCGCATTGCCTATGACGTGAAGCAGTCCATCTACACGCATGTGGGCGAGGCGCTGCGCTGCTCCATTGGCATGGCGCCGAACCGTTACCTGGCGAAGATTGCCAGCGATATGCAGAAGCCCGACGGGCTGATCGGGCTGCTGCCGTCGCAGTTGCCGCGGGCCATTGCGCATCTTGCGCTGCGCGACCTACCCGGCGTGGGTGCACGTACGGAGGCACGGCTGAACGCACAGGGTATCCACACCATGCCGCAGTTGCTGGCTCTGGATCGCCATGGCATGCACCGGCTGTGGGACTCGGTATGGGGCGACCGCATCTACCACTGGCTGCACGGACATATTACCGGCGACGACGGCGCTCCCATTCCCCAGGAGATGCAGAAGTCGCTGGGCCACTCGCATGTGCTGGCGCCGGAGCATCGCACGTTGGAGGGATCGTGGGCAGTGGCGCACAAGCTGCTGCACAAGGCCGCCATGCGGTTGCGCATGGAGAAGTTTTACGCGGGGTCGATGACGCTGCATATCCGCTATGCGCTCAACCGCGAGCAGGCGGACCGTATGCGGGCCAAGCAGCACTTCTCTGGCCTGAAGCATACGGGCTGGGGTATGGAAGCGCGCTTTCCTGAAGCGCAGGACACGCTGACGCTGCTGGAGGTTCTGCAGAAGCTATGGCAGAAACGGCCACAAGGGCCGGACTTCGAGAAGCCATTCTTTGTGGGCGTGACGCTGGGCCGCCTGCTGCAGGAGGCCAGTTATAACCCGGGGCTTTTTGCCGCGCAGGACCGGCGCTCGCAACTCTCCTCTGCCATTGACCAACTGAACCTGAAGCATGGGCATACGACGGTGCATCTGGCCGGCATGATGTCCGCCAAAGAATCGGCTCCGACACGCATCGCGTTTACGCAGATTCCGGTGCAGTATGGCAGCGAGTGGATGTGAGAGGCCTATTCGTGCCAAGGTAGAAGCATGTTCCGGCTTCGCCTGCTTGCTCTTCTCCTCGTTGTGACCACGGCGCTTGGCGCGCAGACCATCACCTGGCAGCCGCGGCAGGTGCAGCAGGCCTCGCCCATACTGTTCACGCTCACGCTGGATAAGCCTGCAACGCGCATCAACGCCACGTGGCTGGACAAGAGTGTTGCCTTCTTTTCATCGGAGGACAGACGCACCTGGTACGCCCTTGCGGGACCGGATGTGGAACAACAGCCCGGTGAGTACACGATCACGCTGGATGGCACGTACGCGGGCGGAGCGCCGCTGCACGCTTCGCAGAACGTGCAGGTGACGGAGGGCAACTTCCACTCCAGCACGCTGAAAGTGGCGGGCAAGTTCATCGCTCCCAGCGCGGCGCAGCAGCGACAGATTGAGCTGGACACCAAGGCCAAGCAACGCGCCTGGGCAAGCTCCGCCACGCAGCCGCTCTGGTCGGGCGATTTCATTCTTCCGGTCGAGACAGAGATGTTTTCGAACTACGGCGACAACCGCATTTTCAATGGGAAGAAGGTCAGCATTCATCGGGGCACGGACTTTCGGGCGCATATGGGCACGCCGGTGCGCTCCGTGAACTCCGGCCGCGTGCTGCTGGCGCAGAAGCTGTTTCTCGAGGGTAACTGCGTGATTGTCGATCACGGCAACCAGCTCTTCACGATCTATATGCACTTCTCTGCATTTCGCGTGAAGGCCGGCGACAGGGTAAAGAAGGGACAGGTGCTTGGGCTCTCCGGAGCCACCGGCCGTGTGACCGGGCCGCATCTGCATCTCTCAGTGAAGTGGGAAGGCGAGAGCCTGAACCCCGCGGCGTTGCTGGCGATGAAGCTTCCGGAAACTACGCGGTAACTTTATTTCCTGTTCTCTCGACCGAAGCGAAGTGAAGAGAACCGCATTCGCATTCTCATCGATCGAAGATGCACGGTTCTCCACTTCGCAGGACGGCCAACGCCGTCCTGCTCCGGTCGAAGGGGCAAACTTCTTTTCTACCTTGTTGCGGCGTTCTGTTGCTTCAGCCAGGTATACAGAGGAGCGAAGTAATCGGCCATGGCCTGCGCATCCAGGTGATCGCTGCCGGTCATCTCTTTCAGCGTCTGCTGCCAGGGTTGCGATTGTCCGGCTTCGAGCATCCTGGCCAGCTTTGCTCCTGCTTCCTTTGATCCGTAGAAACTGCAGCGGTTCAGCGGGCCCTTGTAACCCGAAGCATCGCACATCGCCTTGTAGAACTGGAACTGGTAGATACGCGCCAGATAGTAGCGTGCGTATGGCACGTTGGCGGGAACGTGCATCTTCGCACCGGCGTCGAAGTCGGCCTCGGTGCGGTCAACCGGTGGAGCAAGCTTCTGGTACTTCCCGCGCAGCTCCCACCAGGCCTTGTTGTAATCGGCGGGCTTGATCTCTCCGGAGAAGACGCCCCAGCGCCACTTGTCGAGCGCGAGAGCAAAGGGCAGGAAGGCGATCTTGTCGAGCGCCGTGCGAAGCTGCAACGGGATGTCGGCTTCAGCGGGCGGCTCACTTTCGGTAAGACCAAGCTGCTTCAGATAGGCAGGCGTGATGGAAAGCGCGATGGAGTCGCCGATCGCCTCATGGAAGCCATCGTTCGCTCCGTTGCGGAAGAGATAGGGCTGCTTGTTATAGGCGCGCTGGTAGAAGTTGTGGCCGAGCTCGTGGTGCACCGTGGTGAAGTAATCGTCATTCACTTCAATGCACATCTTCACGCGAAGATCGTCAACCGAATCAAGGTCCCACGCGGAGGCGTGGCAGACCACATCGCGGTCGCGCGGGTGGGCAAACTGCGAGCGATCCCAGAAGGTTGCAGGCAAAGGAGCGAAGCCGAGCGAGGTGAAGAAGCTCTCGCCATACTTCACCATGTCCTTGCCCGCGGCCAGCTTCGCCGCCTGGCCTGCATCGTTCGTCAGGTCGCCATAGCCGAAGGCAAGTGCCGCAGCTGGGTCTTTTGCCGCGATCTGCTTCTTCAACGCCTCTTCCAGGTTGACGGGTTTGAACTGCGAGAGCTTCGGATCAGTGGGTGCGACGAGGTCATAGATATTGCCCCATTCCTGTGCCCACATATTACCCAGCAGGTGCGCGGGAATTCTGCCGTCGGCGCGCTCGGCGGCCTTGCCGTATTTTGCAATCAGACGCGTACGGACATACTTGAACAGCTCATCGTAGAGCGGCTGCAGCTGTATCCATGCGCGGTCCAGCTCGGCGGAGAACTCGGCCGGCGTCATGTCATAGCCTGCACGCCACAACTCCCCGGTGTCCTTGTAGCCGAGGTCCTTTGCGCCGATGTTCTGCAGCTCGATCAGGCGCGTGTACTTCTGCCGCATGGGCGCACCGACCGAGTGCCAGCCCACCCACACCTTCTTCAACTCTTCGGGATCATGCGACTTGGACATGATCTCTGACAGCGGATCGATGCCAAGGCACTTCTGCGGTTCCATGCAGAACTTTCCCTTGCCATACATTCCGGTCAACTGCGCAGCGAGCTGCGCCTGTTCCGCCAGAAGCTTCGGATCCTTGGGAGCAGCCGGGGCGTTGATCTGCAACAGCATCATCTGGCGGCGCAGGTCTGCCGGCAGCTTCACCTTGTCGAATTTGTGGCTCTCGGCAACCAGCTCCAGCGTGCGCGTGTTGGTTCGCTCGTTCTGCAACGCGGTCACGGCTTCGCTGTCTTCGTTGATATACGTTTCGGCCAGCCATTCGGCGTGCGCGCCATCGACTCCGAGCTTGAGCAGTTCGGCATTCGCCTTGTCCAGAAAGGCTTTGGCATCAGCAGCCGTCGGCGCTTTCTGCGCCCACATCGGAGCACAGCCAAGTACAAAAAGAGAGCTGAGGAGGAGTTTCCGCATGCGCTGAAGTATAGAGCAGTTTTTAGTTGCGTGGTGTGCGTTGCGTGTCTGCAAGATCACTCCCCGCTAAGATCAATGTATGTCCATCTACCGCGGCCGCATCGCTCCAACCCCCACGGGCTACATGCACCTGGGACATGCGCGCACTTTCCGGGTGGCGCAGAAGAGAGCACAAGATGGCGTGCTGGTGCTGCGCAACGAAGACCTGGACCGGCATCGCTGCAAGCCGGAGTTTACGCAGGCGATGCTGGAAGACCTGCGATGGATTGGCCTCGCTTGGCAGGAGGGGCCCGACGTCGGTGGCCCATTTGCACCGTACACGCAGAGCGAACGCCTGCCGCTGTACGAAACAGCGCTGCGCAGGTTGTTATCCATGGGGCTTGCATACGCGTGCACCTGCAGCCGCAAAGACCTGATGCGGATTGCCGCACCACACGCCGAGGATGACGATGAACCGGTGTATGACAACCACTGCCGCCCTGCTCCGGGTGCAGTGACTGAATTTGCGGAGAACGTGAACTACCGCTTCCGTGTGCCCGATGGCGAGGTAATCCGCTTTGCCGATGGCAATCTCGGCGAACAACTCTTTACCGCCGGACAGGACTTTGGCGACTTCCTCGTCTGGCGTAAGGACGGATTGCCGAGCTATCAACTCGCCTGCACGGTGGATGATGCCGCGATGCAGATTACAGAAGTTGTACGCGGCCGCGATCTGCTGAAGTCCACGGCACGGCAGATGCTGTTGCAAAACGCATTGGGTTATCCCACGCCGGCATACTTTCATACGGAACTGATGCTGGATGAGGACGGTCAGCGTTTAGCAAAGCGGCATGATGCCTTGTCGTTGCGCATGTTGCGCGCAGGTGGAATTACGCCGGCTGAAATCCTTACAGGATTTCAGCAATAACACCTCAGCAGATTGCTACGGCTAGAATGTTTCCACATCAAAACCCAAAGGGACGCAGAATGACAAAGACCTTGTCTCGCATCACCGTTCTTGCTGTACTGCAATGCCTCGCCCTTACTGCCACCGCACAACAGGCCGACCCAAAAGCTATCCAGAAAGCCATCAGCACGCTGCGTCAGCAGCCGGATGACAAACGTGGCGCCGTGACGCGCGATCTTGCGCTGCAGGTTCGCACGTTGCCTGCCGGCCTGGAGAAGCTGAAGCTTGCCGATACACTTTCTCACCTGGTGACGGAAGGAGATCCCGGCAAGGAAGCGTTGCAGGCTGTTACTACCACGCTTGCCGAAGCGCTCAACGAAAATCCCCTGCCCGCGAAAGACGGTAAGCCTGCAAACCCCTACTTCGATGTAGCCCGCCTGGTGCGCTATGAAGGCACAACGGCCGAGGTCAGCGACCCGCAGTTTGCCACCGCACTGCAGACCATGAAAGACAACGATGCCGAAGCGGAGAAGATTGATTTCACCCTTGGCGGCTTCAACCTGAAAGATCTGGGTGGCAAGAAGGTCACGCTGTCGCAGCTTCGCGGCAAGATTATTCTGCTGAACTTCTGGGCGACGTGGTGCCCGCCCTGCCGCAAGGAGATGCCCGACCTGCAGGCCATTTATGACCACTTCAAATCGCAGGGTCTTGTCATTCTTTCGGTCAGCGATGAAGACAGCATGAAGGTAGCGCAGTATATCGGCGGAGCAGGATTCAGCTACCCCATTCTGCTGGACCCCGGGCATAAGGTTGCCACGCAGTATTCCGTCAATGGAATTCCGCAGACCTTCGTCTTCAACCGTGAAGGCAAGCTGGTAGCGCGCGCTACGGATATGCGAACGCAGCGGCAGTTTCTGACCATGCTTGCTGCTGCCGGCCTGAAGCCACAATGAATTGCAGGTGAGAAACCAGAAGAGGCATGGCCTGCGCCATGCCTCTTCTTATTGGGCTGCTTTCTCGTTAGAAGACGTCCGGCTTCGAACTCATCTTGTACTCCTTCGGCGATGTAGCCCCCATCAGGTTGCTCAGGAAGTAGTCCCAACGGCGGCGCATCATATAGCGCGTGTTCTCGGCATAACCGTGATGCGCATTGGGGATGAGCAACAGGTCAAAGTCCTTGTTGGCCTTGATCAGCGCATCAACCACTATCAATGTTGCGTATGGCGGAACATTGTCATCCATCGTTCCGTGTGCCAGCAGCAACTTGCCTTTCAGGTTCTTTGCAAGGGTGGTGTTGGACTGGTTGTCGTAGTTCGTCGTCTTGCCGTCGGCGCTGGTTTCCAGCAGTCCCTGGTAGCGCTCACCCCAGTCATCTTCGTACAGGCGATTGTCGTGATTGCCGCTTTCTGCAATGCCTACCTTGAAGAAATCAGGGTAAGCAAACAGCGCATCCGCCGTGGCATTGCCTCCACCGGAGTGGCCCCAGATGCCGACGCGGTCAAGATCGATCCATGGATACTTCGCGGCCAGCTCTTTGATGCCCGCTACCTGGTCAGGCAGCGTGTTGTCACCCATCTGCGCGTACCAGAAATCCTGGAAGCTCTTGGAGCGCCACGGCGTTCCCATGCCGTCAATGCAGACCACCGCAAACCCAAGCTGCGCCAGCGCCTGGTTATCGCCACGCGCCGCGGCAAAGCCACGGCTTCCGCAGGAACCCGTCTGGGGGCCGGGATAGATGTAGTCAATAATCGGGTACTTCTTCGAGGCGTCCAGATTTGCGGGCTTGTAGAAGTAGCCGTAAAGATCCGTCTTGCCATCGCGCGCCTTCACGATGATTGGCTCAGGAGCGATCCAGTTCGAAATCCTGGAGACATCGGCCTTTGCGATCTCCGCGATCTGCTTGCCATCGTCATCGCGCAGCACGGTGAGGGTGGGCGCGGTGGCCGAGGAGTAGGCATCAACAAAGAGCTTTCCATCCTTCGACAGTGAGATGGTGTGGTCCGCCGCCTCCGGTGTCAGCAGCTTCAGCCCCTTGCCCTCGAAGCCAATCTTGTAGAGATAGTGGAAGTACGGGTCGCCCTTCTCGCGGCCCATGCCGGTGAAGTAGATCTCGCGCTTGGCTTCATCCACCTTCGCCAGCGTGTAGACATTCCACTCGCCGCTGGTGACCTGGCTCTTCAGCGCACCGGTCTTCAGGTCGTAAAGATACAGATGGCCCCAGTCACTACGCTGCGAGAACCAGAGCAGCTCATTCGACTTCGGCAGGTAGCGCCAGTCGACTTCTGCATGTCCGCTTTCAAAGTAAGTCTTCACCGTCTCATTCATCACGGTGCGGACATCGCCGGTTTCCGCGTCTGCAATGCGGAAGGTAGCGGACTTGTGATCGCGCGAGGTCGAGACAAAACCGAGTGTCTTGCCATCCCCCGCCCATTGCACATCGTCCCAGCCAGAACCGCCGCGGCAACTGACATCGTCGCAGTTGGTGCTGCGATGCTGGTCAGGCTCCATCTTCAGACGCGTGACCTTGGCTGAAGGTACGTCGATGATGACGCGTTCGATCATCGTGACATCCTTATCGCCCGGCAGCGGATACTTCCACTGCTCCAGCTTCGGGTGTCCCATCTGCGTGGTGACCAGGTACATGTCACCGGTTTTGCGCTGGTCCTGCTGGAAGGTGGCGATCTTTTTGCCATCGGGCGACCAGACGAGGATGGGGCTGTCCGAGTGCGTCCATCCAGCGTTGTCTGTGGCGTAGCCGTAGTCCTTCACGCCGTCGGTGGTGAGTTGGGTCTCGCCGCCAGACTTTACATCGCGCACCCACAGGTTCCAGTCCCGGATGAAGGCAGCATGCGATCCATCGGGGCTCAGGGCTTCCGGAGGGCGGCGCGCAGTGGCAGTTCCGGCTACGGGGGCAGAAAGCGTGGTGCAGCTCCAGTCGCTCTTCTGGCAAAGAAACTTCCCACCATAGGCGCCGATCTCCGCGGACTTTCCATCGTCGGTCAATTCGAACGAACCGATCTGCAGTCGTGCTGCATCTACAGGGCGCTTGAGCAACGCGCTGATGGAGGCTGCAACCTTCATCGCATCGAACGCGGGAGACTTCGTACCCTTTGCGTCGACGAGGAAGAACTGCGCGCCATCGGGACCGACATCGCGATACCAGAAGCGACCGTCTTTCATCCAGGTGACGCGGTTGACCTGGTGATAGACCAGCGGATTGACGTTGTAGCTGAGCCGCTGCTCGGCGGCGGCGTAATCAGCGTCGGTATAGACGCGGCCCTGCTGGGCCACTGCAACAGCGCTTAAGATGCACAACAACATGCCAGATTGCACACGAAATCTCATCAAGGAAACCTGCCTCCACGTGGATGTTTTTGAGGATACATCCGCGCATTACTGGCGTAGCTTCCAAAGCACCTGCCGCCAGATGCCGGTCCATATCTCCGCGTCCTTTTTCGTAAGACGCAAGCGGCGGACCAGGCGACGGGTCATCTCCGGGTTGCAGTTGGCGGGAAACTTCGCCTCGTAGCCGGTGGCCGTCAGGCCCTCGCGCAGGGTCGCTTCAAAGCGATCGACGCTTCCGCTGTCGGCAAGCGCGTCCTCTTCCTGCAACGGCTTCCCCTGAGCCTGTTCTCTCACCAGCTCCCACAGACATACGGCCACAGACTGTCCCAGGTTCATGGAGGTGCCGTGTACCTCCATCGGAATGGTGAGCAGGCCGCTGCAGAAGCTGATCTGCTCGTTAGTCATGCCGGTCTTCTCGCTGCCGAAGACGATGGCGGCGCGGTTGCCGCTGCTCAGCGAGGCATGAATCGCTTGCCCGGCCTGCGGCAACGGCTCCACGGAATGCTCAAGCCGGCGATCTCCGACGGCCGTGGTGCCGTAGATCACGCTGCAGTCGGCGACGGCCTCGGCAAAGCTGGTGTGGACGGTGGCCTGCTGCATGACCTCGGCTGCGTCCACCGCGCTTTTAGCCTCGGTGACCGGCAGGGGAAATTCAGTGACGATGCGCAGCGTGCGGAAGCCGAAGTTCGACATGGCGCGCGCCGCTGCGCCGATGTTCAGCGGATTGCGCGCGCCGGCCAGAACGACGACGAGATTGGCCTTTTGTTCCGGTGTAAGCACAAAGACTATTCTAGGCAGCATGAGCGGACTTGGGTTATTGCCGACGGATCGCCTGTTTGTACTGACCGGCGCGGGTATCTCCGCCGAGAGCGGGTTGGCCACCTTTCGCGGCAGCGGAGGACTGTGGAATGGCTATCGCGTGGAGCAGGTCGCGACGCCCGAGGCATGGCAGGCTGATCCCGCACTGGTATGGAACTTTTACTCCATGCGACGTCGCGATGCCCTGGCCTCCGAGCCGAATGCGGCGCACCGCGCTCTCGCCACGATGGAAAAGCAAATGGGAGACCGCTTCTACCTGTGTACGCAGAATGTGGATGACCTGCACGAACGCGGCGGATCGCTGCGTGTCCACCACATGCATGGTTCGTTGTTTGAGTCGCGGTGTGAGCGGTGCGAGGTACCTTTTGCCGACAGGGGTTTTTACGAAGACGGCAATACCTTGCCCACCTGCAAGGACTGCGGCGCTGCCGTGCGTCCGCACATTGTGTGGTTCGGCGAAATTCCGTTGGCGATGGAAGAAATTTACGCAAAGCTGGCCGCGTCCACGCACGTGCTGGTGGTGGGGACCTCGGGTTCGGTGTATCCGGCGGCAGGGTTTGTGCAGATTGCCAACCAGCGCGGGTTGAAGACGATCTACGTGGGGCCGGAAGAGCCGCTGAACGCCGGAGCATTTGACGATATCCGGCTAGGGACGGCGACGGAGATCCTTTCTGGTTGTCTGGATGGCTAGTTGCCGGATGGCTGGTTACAACCACTTTCTCAGAAGAACTAGCCATTCAGTCATCCAGCCAACCAGCCATCTACACTAGAGACAGGTGGCCGACGACTTCGCACAACTCGTCAAGCAGCAGGCAGACATCGTCAAGATCGTCGAGGAGTATGTGCGCCTGCGTAAATCCGGAGCGCAGAACTACTCCGGACTGTGCCCGTTTCACAAGGAGAAGTCGCCCTCGTTCAGCGTGAACTCCGTGCATGGCTATTTCTACTGCTTTGGCTGCCATGAAAAGGGCGATGTCTTTACCTTCGTCATGAAGCTGGAGAATGTCAGCTTTCCGGAGGCGCTGCGCATCGTCGCGCAGAAGAGCGGTGTACCGCTTCCGAAGCGTGACTTCAACTCTCCGGAAGAGGCGCGCGAGGCCGGGCTGCGGCGGCAGTTGATTGATATCCACGAAGCCGCGACACAGTATTTCCAGGCCGCGCTGAACTCGCCCATGGCGGCGCGCGCGCGCGAGTATATGAGCGGCCGCGGCATTACTCCGGAGACAGTGCAGAAGTTCCGCATCGGCTTTGCGCCGGACGACTTCAACCACATGCGCGATGAGCTGAAGAAGCACTTCAGCGACGAGGTACTGCGCACCAGCGGCCTGTTCACCAGCAAGGAGCAGAACGAGCAGGGGCAGCCCAGCGGCAACCTGTATGCACGCTTCCGCAACCGCATCACCTTCCCCATCTGCAATGAGCAGGGCAAGGTCATCGCCTTTACGGCACGGGCCCTGCAGACCGATGAAAAGACGCCGAAGTATCTGAACTCGCCGGAGACGCCGCTCTATACCAAGGGCCAGGTGCTGTTCAACCTGGACAAGGCCAAGGCCGCGATCCGCGCGCAGGATTACGCCCTGCTGGTGGAAGGCCAGATGGATTGCATCTCCGTCTTCATGGCCGGCATCCCGCCAGTGCTGGCCACCAGTGGAACCGCGTTTACTGAGGCGCAGGTGCGGCTGCTCTCACGCTTCACCAAGCGTGTGGTGGTTAACTTTGACCCTGATACCGCAGGCGCTACGGCCGCGGAGAAATCCATTGCCCTGCTGACCGAAGAAGACTTCGAAGTGAAGGTCGTCACACTGGAAGGCGGCATGGACCCCGACCGCTTTGTACGCGAACAAGGCATCCAGGCCTACGGCGCGGCACTGCGCGGAGCACGGCGGCACTCGGACTACCTGATTGATCGCGCACGCACGCTCTTCCCGCCACGTACGCCGGAGGCCAAGGTGAAGGCGGTGAACTTCCTTCTACCGCATATCCGCCGTGTCCCTTCGGCGATTCAGCGCGATGCCTTCATCACGGACGCCGCACAGAAGCTTGGCATCGACTCCGGCATTCTGCGGCAGGAGATGAAGCAGGCCGCCGCAAACCGCCTTGGCTCGGTGCGGCAGAGCACGCCGCTGGTCTCTGAGACCGAACGCCTGGTGCTACGCGCACTCGTGCAGCCTGAGGGCTCTGACGCTCGCCGCGTGGTAAGCGAAGCCCTTGCCGTCCACCCTGAGTGGTATGACGGTCTCTCCACCGCCGGGTTGATGGAGCAGCTGGCCAATGCGCCCGTGCCGGAAAACCCTCTGGAGGCCGCGCCAGACCCGCAGCAGGCGGCCATACTGGCCACGGTGCTGGCCGAGACACACACCGAAGAGGATCACCTGGCCACGCAGATCCAGGGAGCACTGCACACCCTTCAGCGGCGCGGCCTGGAAAAGCGCCAGCGCGAACTGCGCCTGATGGTGGCCGAAGCGGACCGCCGTGGGGATACGGCGATGGTCACCAGGCTGACAGAAGAACTAATGGCTATCACCCGCCAGTTACGAGAGTTATAAGTCCGCAGTTACTTTATCCCTGCGCTGTAATTTTTCTGTCGCTGATGTGCCGGCTTAGTGCAATCTGGTATCAACAGATTCCAGGAATAGATGTTTTCTCTTTTTGGACGTGGTCAACCTATCTCACGTCATTTTGCTTTCCCAAGGACTTTGCTGTGCGCATTCTTCATCTGATTGCCTCGCTCGATTTACATGGCGGTGGCCCCGCCGAAGTGGTACGTCTGCAGGGAAAGGCGCAGGCTGCGATGGGGCATTGCGTTGAGGCAGCAAGCGCAGACGGCGAAGCGGTGGATGTCTCTTCCTTCTCGTTCCCGGTTCACCGGTTGGGACCAGGTAATGGATATGCGTATTCACGCCGCCTGGCAAAGTGGCTGAAGCAGAACCGTTCCCGCTTTGACGTAGTGCTGGTGCATGGGCTTTGGCAGTATCCACAACAGGCAGCGTACACACTGCTGCGTGGCCATGTGCCGTACTTCGTGTATACCCACGGCATGCTGGATCCCTGGTTCAACCAGAGCTTCCGCATGAAGCATATGAAGAAGCTGATCTACTGGCACTGCATTGGCCGCCGCGCATTGGATGCAGCCGCAGCGGTGTTGTTCACCACCGACGAAGAGCTTCTTCGGTCGTCGCGGTCTTTCTTTCCGTATCACTGGCAGGCGATCGTCTCCCCATTGGGCGTGGAAGGACCTCAAAGCTCGGTGGATGCAACGGAGATGTATGCGAAATGGCCTCAACTTAGAGATCGCGAGTACCTTTTGTTTTTCGGCAGACTGCATGTCAAAAAGGGATGCGACCTATTGCTGAAGGCCTTTGCGCGCTCTGAAGCACATACGGGCCGGATACTGGTGATGGCTGGCCCAGGCGAACTGTCGTATGAACAGGAGTTGCAAAAGCTTGCAACCAGTCTCGGCATAAGCAAACGCGTGGTGTGGGCGGGCATGGTGCAGGGAGAACAGAAGTGGGCCATGCTGCAACAGGCAGACGCCTTCATTCTTCCGTCGCACCAGGAAAATTTTGCCATGGCAGCCGTAGAAGCCATGTGCTGCGGCACACCCGTGCTGCTGAGTGAGCAGGTGCAAATTCAGCGGGACGTTGTGCGCGAAGGCGCTGGTTTCGCCGAGCCCGATACGCTGGAAGGCACTACAAGGCTGCTGAATCGCTGGCGGATGTTATCGGACCAGGACCGTACCGCAATGCGGCTGTCCGCTCGCAAAGCTTATACGGCTCTGTACACGGTGGACTCCGCGACCGCACACCTGATGCAGCAGATGGCGGCCGTTCTGCGCAGACAACAACGGCAGGCTACCGAGATCACTCCCATTGGCCCTTCAAATGCTGTTCGACAAAGCGGAACGTAAACATGCATAAGCTCCG
The DNA here is from genome assembly GCF_025685395.1 of Terriglobus tenax. Classification (NCBI taxonomy): domain Bacteria; kingdom Pseudomonadati; phylum Acidobacteriota; class Terriglobia; order Terriglobales; family Acidobacteriaceae; genus Terriglobus; species Terriglobus tenax. Next base: position 1,720,709 of record NZ_JAGSYA010000004.1, read on the forward strand.
GCTTCCCAACCCTTATCCTCTTCCCTTTCGCTACGGCCTTGCTCTGGCCGCGGCAATGGTGTCGATCGGGTTGAACGCTCTTCTGGTCCGCCACGGAATTCGCATGGAGTCGGCATGGATGCTGTCCGCCGTCACCGTCTCCGCCTGGTTTGGCGGCATGGGGTGCGGCCTGCTTGCAACGCTGCTGTGTCTGCTGGCACAAATTTTTCTTCGCTATCCGGTGGGATCAATGCGGGTTGCCGGCGTGTCCGAATGGAACGGCCTGGCAGCCTTCCTGACCAACGCTTTGCTGATCTCGCTGCTCTTCCGCACGTATTACCGCTACCGCGCCTGGCGCAGGGTCTCTCCGGTGGCGATTACAGGCGGCTACTGGTGGAGGTATGACACGAGCGGCGAGAGCGTGGAGCTCAGCTCCCCGGAGTTTCCGCATATCACCGTGACGCGCACCTTTCCTGACTGGCTGCGCCAGGTCGCCCGCAATGATCGCGAACGGGTGGAGGATGCGGTGCGTGCGGCGGTGACGACCGGTCACCTGGATGTACAGTTCCACGTGGTGCTGCCGCAGGGCGACATCCGGCTGGTGGAAATGCGCGGAGTGCGTCCGGAGGGCGGGGAACAGGGTCTGATGGCGGTCTGCCTGGAGATGGGAGCGTCCACTCCCGATCCCCAGGCCTTCCTGCGATAGTGCGAGCTCAGGCCGGAATCTTGTTGCGTTTCCGCTTGTAGTCCAGAAGCTCTTCTTTCCAGCTCACCTGTGGCATACCGGCAGTCTTTGCTTGCTCCTGCAGCCGCTCAATGGCCGCGCCAAACGAAGACTGCTCATGGGATTCTTCCCTCGCAGGGGGTTCTGACGGCGGCGCCGGCACAACATGAATCTCCGACGCATTCTGGGTCACCCGATCGGCTGCCTGGTGGGAACGCTCCTGGCGCTCGGCCATCTGCTGCGGCGTCATCATGGAGACGGGCAGAACCTCAGGATCGTAGGCGATCCCCTCGGCCATCAGCTTACGGGCCGTGATCGTCAGGTTGTCGCGGCGGGTTGTGGCACTGCGGACAGCGCGATCACGCTCTGGTTCGGAATCAAACGGGGCATGGTGACGAAGGTGCTCCAGCTTGCGGTCATACAGGTCAATCTCGCGGAGCAGGTCCTTCAAAAAGTACTTGTCATGAACGACATGACGCATGGATGTATCTCTCCAAAGCCGATATGGCTACAGATGTCGTCGTGCTTTGGTTGGGGGCGAAGACGTGCTGAGCGCGGATGGCTTGGTGGAAGGAATACTCCCTTCCGGGGAAGGGGCCATCGGCTCTCAAGCGCCCTTGAACCGGGTATCTAGATAGATGTGACATCCAGCCGATGAGTTGTCAGCCGCCCAGGTTCATCTTGGGGGCGCAGAGAGCAGAGAGGGGCAGGAACGCGGCAATTTACCCGCAGAAACACGAAGGGGACAGCGCTTAGCGCTGCCCCCCTCGGCACTCTATCCGTGAGTGAACTTAGATGGCCTGGACGTTCTCGGCCTGGAAGCCCTTCGGTCCCTTGACCACGTTGAACTGAACGCGCTGACCCTCGGCGAGCGAGCGGAAGCCGTTGGCCTGGATCGCGGTGTGGTGGACGAATACGTCCTCACCGTTGTCGCGGCTCAGAAATCCAAAACCCTTAGCGTCGTTGAACCACTTAACTGTTCCCTGTTCCATTGTGTTTGTTCCTTTTACTGCAAGATGTACCGCTGAATTCTGATGTTTGGAATTCTGCGAGTCACATACAGCGGTGGAACTAGCAGGGATTACAAGATCGGATTCTACGATTGATTGAATGGTACCACCTTTTGGGCGGCTCCGGGCGCTAATCGGCTAAAAGTTGTACCGAAGACCAAATTCAATGCGGCGGGCTGTATCAGCCGCATTGGGAACCAGGAACTGCGGCGACCCCAGGACACTGCCCTCCCCGGTGACGTTGGTATGGTTGATGAAGTTGGCCGATCTCAGGTTGACCGTAAGTGTTTGAGGGTGATCGGCTTTCTGGTTGTGGGTCAGCTTGATGGTGCGCTGCAGATTGGCGTCCAGGTGGATGTTCCAGGGCAGATCTGCAATATTGCGGCGGATAGGACGCAGAGGAATACCGTTCACGATCGACCCGGCATTGGTCAGCAGGCCGAAGGGCGTCTGGAAGACTGTGGTGCCGTTGGCGACCGCGCCTGGCGCGGCATACTGCGGACGGTCATTGAAGTTGCCGTCGCCGTTGTTGTCACTGCCGGTGGTTACATTGAAAGGCTGGCCGCCCTGGCCATAAATATTCCCGGAGAGGGTGAACTTGCCCGGCAGATTGAAGCTGGTGTTGCCGAAGACCTGCCAGAGGCCCTGGTTGTCGCGCCGCACCTGCTCCCCGGCATCGGTGTAGGCACTCTGCGGCTGGAAGAAGGTACCGTCGTTGGTGTCGTCGCGCAGGTTCAGGTGCAGAGCGCCCAGAAAGAAGCCGCCACGCTTGCTCTTGAAGTTGCTCAGACCAAAGAACTCGCCGTGACCGCGTCCGGTGCCATCGTATTGCACCTGCAGAATGTTCAGGTTAGGAGTAATGGGACGCACACCGTACGGGTTGTTATCGAGCGGCTGGTTGATGTTGACCGTGCGGGCATAGGTCATAAAACGCGCAAAGATCAGGTCCGCATTGATATTGAAACCGCCGGGCAGGTCCTTCGAAACGGAGAAGTCGCCCATCAGGTAGGTGCCGGGAGTCAGGTTCGGAGCCAGCGTGCGCTTGGAGTGAATGGGCGTTGTGCCGTTGAAGGGCGATCCGTAGACCGGGTTATAGATCAGGCTGGTGACGCGGTTGGTGCCGTCCTGCCGGTACAGCTCCTGCAACTCATCGGCGCTGTACTGGCCGTTGAAGACACCGGCATGCGTCTTGATCTGCCAGGTCTTCTTCTTGTCTGGCGACCAGCTGAGCCCCGCACGCGGAGCGAAGTTACGGTACGTGGCCGGGTCGGACTCCATAAAGTAGCGCAGGCCAAAGGAGACGGTCAGGTTGTCGCGCAGCTTCATATCATCCTGGTAGAAGGCATCGAAACGCACCTGGCCGACGCGGACATTGGGGTTGCCGCTTACGTTGCTGTACAGCGAAGCGTTGCCCGCAAGATAGCTCTGCGCACTAGTGAAGGTGTAGCTGCCGTTGAAGCCGTTGTAGATGTTGCTGTTCCGCCAGATGTAGAAAAGATGGAAGCCCGTCTTGATGGTGTGGCGCTTCAGCGTGGCGATGATGTCATCCCCATACTCAATGCGGTTGCGGTGATTGATGGTATTGCCCGTACTGGCCCCGCCGCCGGTAAAGTAACCGGAAACCTGGATGGAGGGCGCTATGCTGTTGGCCGTAAAGGTCTCGTCAAAGTGCTCCCAGCCCACCCGGGCCTCATGCATTAGCCGCGAATTGATGGTGGTGACGTTGCTGAAGCGAAGGTACTGGTCCAGAAAGCGGTCACCATATCCGGCCTCCAGCAGGCTGGAGCCACCAACACCCGCGTTCTCCGTGTTGTTCGCATTGGCGGCGTAGGTGATGAACGCAATGTTCTTCGGACCCATCTGCCAATCCACGCGGGCGTTGCTGTTCCACAGCGCCTGAGGCCGCGGAACGCTGTAACGCGTCGGGACCGCGTCTCCGGTCGAGGAGAGTGTTACGGCGTTCACGACCGCAATCTCGTCAATGTTGCGATGCTCCAGCGAGAGAGAGAAATTGGAGCCCTGCTTGCGGACCGGGCCCGAAAGGTCAAAGCCATACCGCTGCTTGCCGGTGGTTCCGCTGGTCACGGTGAACGGATTACGGGCATTCATCCAGGAACTGGAGTTGGTGGTGTAAAGCGCTCCGTGGAAGTTCTTGGCGCCGGGCTTGGTGTAGACCTCTACGCGGCCACCACCGAATGGAGGCTCGCGGTACTCGGCGGAGAAGAGATCGGGGCTGACATTGATGAACGCAATCGAGCTTTTCGGCGGCAGCTTGGCGTCGTCCTGGAAGCCATCGACCGAGATCGTCGTGCGGGACGGACTTCCGCCCGCGGCGGCAGCCATCTGCTGAAGCTGGCGCAACAGGTCATCCGGATCGTCCGCAAGCGCCTGCAACTGATTCCCGGCGATCGTCAGACCGTTGGCTCCGCCCGGAGACTGGACCTGCATTTCATTGTCATCGGCATTCACGGTCACGGTGGTCTGGTCGGCGGCAACAAGACGTACGCTCAGGTCGCCCGCATGCGGTGCCGTTACCTGCACGGTGACTGTCGCAAATCCGCTGTAGGAGATGGCGAGCTGATGGCTTCCGCGCGCCACGCAGGGCAGCACGAACCGGCCATCCTGCCCACTGGTGCGGGTCACGGAACCGTCCAGCGTAATGGCTGCACCGGGAATCACCGCCGCCGTCGCATCAGCTACGACACCGGTCAGATTGGTGCATGGCGCCGCCTGCGCCAACGAAGAAAGTGGAGCGAGCGCAAGAGTGAGCAATGGCACAGCGAGGTGTCGCGTCATACAGAATTCCCAAGGTTTGAAGTGCAGAAGGCCTGACTTGCGAGAAGAGAATGCAGGCCCCTTGTGGAGCGTATACGCGATGTGACTGAGGAATGTTCCGGGGTGCCTTAACGGAAAAGGTTCCCGGCCATTCTGCAACCGCAGAACAGCCGGGAGTCGCAACTACTTTGCGGCTTTCTGCTCCGCGATCCAGCCGGTGACACGAGCATCCAGAACATCAAGCGGCAGGGCGCCGCCACTCAGGATTTCGTCATGGAAGGTGCGGATGTCGAACTTCGGCCCCAGCTCCTTCTGGGCGCGGGCGCGAAGCTCGACGATCTTCAGCTGGCCAAGCTTGTAGCTGAGAGCCTGCGCCGGCCATGCGATGTAGCGGTCAGTCTCAGACTGAATCGTAGGCTCATCGACAGCATGCGAGTTACGCATAAACTCAACCACCTGTTCGCGCGACCAGCCAAGGTCGTGGATGCCGGTATCTACCACCAAACGTACAGCGCGGAAGAGCTCCGAGCTGAGACGGCCATAGTCAGAGACAGGATCCTGGTAGAAGCCAACCTCTTTGCCGAGTTCCTCCGCATAAAGCGCCCATCCTTCGACATACGCCGAGTTGCCGCCGCGCATGCGGAACTTGGGCAACCCCGTAAGCTGCTGCTGAATGGAGAGCTGCATGTGGTGACCGGGAATGCCCTCGTGGTAAGCCACGGCCTCGTCCTTGATGGTGTCGCGGTGCTGAAAGTCCGAAACAGCGACCGAGACACGGCCCGGGCGCTTTCCATCCGGCGTTCCGGTCTGGTAGTGGGTCGCCATCGCCGCCTGGTAGGGAGGAATGGCCTCCACCGTGACCGGCGACTTGGGCAGAAGGCCGAAGAGCTGCGGCAGCTTGGGCTCCATCTGCGCAATGGCCCGGCGAAAGTTGTCGAGAATCTCTTCTTCGGACTTGGGAATGTACTTCGGGTTGTCCTTGAGTGAGGCCCGGAAGCTGGCGAGATCACTGAAACCGGCGCGCTTCGCTACCTGCGTCATCTCCGCCTCAATCCGCTTAATCTCGTCCAGACCGATCTGGTGAATCTGCGCTGGAGGCAGGTTGGTGGTAGTACGGCTATAAATAGCCGCCTGGTAGCGCTTCTTCCCCTCAGACAACGAGGTGATGGCCAGCGTGGTGCGTCCATGCGGAGCGTACTCGTTCTTCACGAATGCGGCAAAGCTGCGGTAGGCCGGGAAGACCTCTTGGTTGACCGTATCGGTAATCTGGGCCGTCAGGCGCTTCTTGTCCTCTTCCGAGAAACTGGCCGGAAATTTCTTTATGGGGTTAAGGAAAGGATTCGCGGCAATAACCCCATCGCACTGGGCGGGAACCTTTTCCAGCAGAAATTTCACCGGCATCAGGTGGTCGCGTTCGCCGGCCTTCATGATCTCGATATTTTGTTCGAAAACCCGCGGAATCTGGTGGAGCCGCGCGATGTAGTCCTCGTAATGCTTGACCGAGTCCAGCGGAACTGCGTTGGGCAGGTCTGCCAGATCCGAATGCGGGCCGCCCATCTGGTCAACCGGCATCTCGTAATTCTTCAGGTCATAGTTGGCCAGCGCGGTCTTCAGGCTGCGCACCATCAGGTCGTGCGACAGCTTGTCCTGCTCGGGAAACCCGGCGGTCGAAATCGCGTCGAGCGCGGCGAGATATTTGAGCTGGTTCTGATGCGCGTCCGCGATCGCCGCCAGGGAGTCATCGTCCAGCTTGTCGTTATAGCGGTAGTCACCGTAGGCCGTGGCACGCTGGGGAGACCGGCGCAACCCGTCCTGGAACTGGTCTTCAAACAGTTTGTTCTGTTGGGCGATACGGTCCGCCACAGAGGTCTGGGCGAAAACCGCAGGCGACAGCGTTGCGGTCACAAGCGTGCCGGTGAGCAGGAGGGCAGGAAGGGTACGCATGGCAAGACGATAGCAAAGCCCGGCGCGAACGCAAGGCCTTGTTTAGAGGTCTTCGTCTTCTTTGGCCAGGACCTCGTCTTCAATCTGCATATCGTGGAATTCTTCGGAGTCGAAAACTTCTCCACACTGGAGGCATTCGACGAATTCGGCGTCTTCATCTCTGGAGACGACACGGACCTGAGGGTGCTTGCAGTCGAGGGTCATGGTGTATTCAGTCCAGCGCGCCTACAGCAGGCTGGATGACTCGGATTTTGCCCCGCGATGGGCGGGTTGTCAACGTGAACCGCCAAGTTTGATAATTATTATTATTTGATAGGTGTTGCTTTCTCCCTCATCCTCGACTAGACTTGTCCTATATCGGCCACCCTTGCGGGCGCGGTCGACCCTAGAGATCAAGCATGCTCAGACTGACCAAAAAAGCGGACTACGGGCTGATGGCCCTGAAGTATTTAGCTGAGCACGTAGACGACGGCGCGCAGAGCGCCAAGGATATTGCCGAGGCTTACCATATCCCGGCGCAGCTGCTGGCGAAGATTCTGCAGACGCTGGCCAAGGGCGGCCTTCTGGTTTCTACCGCAGGCACCCGCGGCGGCTATGCGCTGGCAAGGCCTGCAAACGAGATCAGCGCGTTTGAAGTCATCCGCACCATTGATGGTCCGCTGTTCATTACCAGTTGCATCACCATCCACGGCGCCTGCGACCTGGCGGGCCATTGCACCATCAAAGAACCATTGCGCAAGGTCAATGACAGCATCAAGGACCTGCTGAGCGCCATCACCATCGCCGACCTGATTGAGCCGCTGGAATCCGCAGGATCGACCCTGGGCGGCGGCCTGGTCTCCATTGCGCTGTAAGCGAACAAGTTTTGGATTTACGGACAGTAAAAGATTGTAAGGAGAACACCAAGAGTTATGAGCACTGTTGCCGCTACCGTTGAAGTTCCGAAGGGTGTGAAGCTGCCCATTTACATGGACAACCACGCCACCACGCCGCTGGATCCGCGCGTGCTGGAGGCGATGATGCCTTACTTCACCACCATCTTCGGCAATGCCGCCAGCCGCAACCACAGCTTTGGCTGGGAAGCGGAACAGGCTGTCGAGAACGCCCGCGAGCAGGTAGCCAAGCTGATTGGCGCTACCGCCAAGGAGATCATCTTCACCTCCGGCGCGACCGAGTCCAACAACCTGGCCATCAAGGGCATCGCCGAGATGTACCGCGAGCGCGGAAATCACATCATTACCCAGGTGACCGAGCACAAGGCCACGCTGGACACCTGTAAGAAGCTGGAAAAGCAGGGCTACAAGGTCACCTACCTGCCGGTAAAGGCAGATGGTCTGGTGGACCTGGAAGACCTGAAGGCTGCCTTCACACCGGAGACCATCCTGGTCAGCATCATGTACGCCAACAACGAGATCGGCGTCATCCAGCCGGTCGCCGAGATTGGCAAGCTGTGCAAGGAGAAGGGTGTCCTGTTCCACACCGACGGCGTACAGGCTGTCGGCAAGATTCCGGTGGATGTGATCAAGGACAACATTGACGTGCTCTCGCTCTCGGGCCACAAGATCTATGGACCCAAGGGTGTAGGTGCTCTGTATGTTCGCCGCCGTAATCCGCGCGTACAGATTGCTGAGCAGATCAACGGCGGAGGCCACGAGCGCGGCATGCGTTCGGGCACGCTGAATGTTCCCGGCATTGTCGGCCTGGGCAAGGCCTGCGAGATCGCCCGCGAGGAGATGGTAGAAGAGACCGCCCGCCTGATCGCCATGCGCGATCACCTGAAGCAGCGCTTCGAGTCGGTTCTGGACTACGTTCACGTCAACGGCAACATGGATCACCACCTGCCCGGCAACCTGAACATGAGCTTTGTCTACGTGGAGGGCGAGAGCCTGCTGATGGGCATCAATGACATTGCCGTCTCGTCCGGTTCGGCCTGCACTTCGGCCACGCTGGAGCCCAGCTATGTACTGAAGGCTCTGGGACTTGGCGACGATGTGGCACACAGCTCCATCCGCTTCGGCCTGGGCCGTTTCAACACGATGGAAGAGGTCGACTACGTCGCCGACAAGCTGATCGACGTGGTGCAGAAGCTGCGTGAGCTTTCGCCGCTGTACGAGATGGTGAAGGAAGGTATCGACCTGAGCAAGATCGAGTGGGCCGCGCACTAAGAACGGTGCAAGACAAACATTTACGGAGCGAACCTTTCACTCCGGTTGGATAATCTAAAGACTCAAGGAACCCGTGAGGGAGGAATTCAAATGGCATACAGCGATAAGGTCGTAGACCACTACAGCAACCCCCGCAACGTTGGCACCCTGGACAAGGCATCCGAAGATGTAGGCACTGGTCTGGTTGGCGCACCCGAGTGCGGCGACGTGATGCGCCTGCAGATCAAGGTCAATCCCGAGACGCAGGTGATCGAGGACGCAAAGTTCAAGACCTTCGGCTGCGGTTCGGCCATTGCTTCCAGCTCGCTCGCCACCGAGTGGGTGAAGGGCAAGACCATCGATGAGGCCCTGGCCATCAGCAACACCGACATCGTGAAGGAGCTTGCGCTTCCCCCGGTGAAGATCCACTGCTCGGTGCTGGCTGAGGACGCCATCCGCGCCGCCATCGGCGACTGGAAGAAGAAGAAGGGCGTGGAAGAGACGGCTTCGGTCGCTGTTGCCGCTCACTAATTGGTTTCAAGATTGCGCGGCCCCATGCCTTGACCGAGGCGTGGGGCTTTCGCGCAGATGAAGGATTGTTTTATGTCGACTGTTTCCATCAACCCGGTGACCAGTAACGCGATGAGCGCTCCAGCGCCTGAACCCGGTGTTTTGTCGTCTGCGATCGCTACCCCCGTCCTCGCTCCAGAGGCTAATGCAAAGGCCGCTGGTATCTCTGTGACGGAGAAGGCATTGAAGAAGATCGCACTGGCGATGCGCAAGGAAGGCATCAACGGCACTGAGGCCGGCCTGCGACTGGGCATTACCGGCGGCGGCTGCTCGGGGCTGAGCTACTCCATTCGCTTTGATTCGAAACCCCGCGAGCGCGATCGTGTGTGGGAGTTCGAGCATGAGACGGAGCGCGTGCGCGTCTTCGTCGATCCGAAGAGCTTCATCTACCTGACGGGTATGATCCTGGACTTTGAAGAGACGCTGATGCGCCAGGGCTTCAACTTCATCAATCCGAACTCGCAGAAGAGCTGCGGCTGCGGATCAAGCTTTACGGCATAAACCGATGCGCCTTCCGATTGCCATTGCGATGATCCTGCTTGCGCTGACGCTGGACATGGCGCGGTATGGCTATCTCTCCACACCGGCGTTGCTTGCCATTGCCGCTATCTCGGTTCCGGCGACAGTGTTTGCTGCGGTTCGCCTGAGCCGCTGGTATATCTCGTCAGCACTGGCAGCGGTTTGTTTCGCAGTCATTCTGATTGTGCAGCTAAATACGCCGTGCCCTTATCGGTGATCCCAGCGAAAGACCAAGACAGAAGGGCTGGCCGCATGGTCAGCCCTTCTGTCTTGATTACGCCGCGAAGCCGCCGTCGATCAGCAGATTCGCTCCGGTGATGTATCCCGCCTCCGCCCCCGCGAGATAGCTGACCATGCCTGCAATCTCTTCCGCTTTGCCATAGCGCTTCAGCGCCATCAGGCCGAGCATCACCTCGGCAAACGGACCACTCGCGGGATTCGCATCCGTATCTACGGGACCTGGCTGGATGTTATTCACCGTGATGTTGCGTGGCCCAAGATCGCGCGCCAGGCCTTTGGTGAAGCTGTAGATAGCTCCCTTGGTAAGCGCGTAGACCGAGCCGCCGACAAAGGGCATGCGATCACTGTTTACCGAGCCGATGTGGATGATGCGGCCGCCGTCCGGCATGTGGCGCGCTGCTTCCTGCGTTGCCGTGAAGACGCTGTGCACGTTGACCGCGAGGATGCGCTCGAAGTCTTCCGGCTTGATCTCGGTGATGGGCCCGAGCACGATGATGCCGGAGTTGTTGACCAGGATGTCGATCTTGCCGAATTCCGTTGCTGCCTGCTGCACAGCGGAGCGCACGGCGTCCTGGTCGGCGGAGTCGGCCTTGATGGCGATGGCCTTTCCGCCTGCACTCTCGATCTCTGCGACAAGTGCCTCGGCGGGTGCGACGGCGCTGCTGTAGGTGAAGGCGACGGCTGCGCCATCGGAGGCCAGGCGCTTGACGATGGCGGCTCCAATGCCGCGCGAACCACCGGTGACAAAGGCAGACTTTCCGCTGAGATCTGACATGGATTTGTTCCTGAAATTGTGGGATGAGGGAAAGACTCGAAACAGCGTTGGCTAAGCATAAACCGCTACACTGAAAAGCGATGAGCGATTACTTTGAATTCTTCTCGCTTCCCCGCCATCTGCACGTAGACACGGCTGCGCTGGAGAAGCAGTTCTACACGTTGAGCCGTAAGCTGCATCCGGACCGCTTTGCATCGAAGCCCGCGGCGGAGCAGGAAGAGGCTCTGCGCCAGTCTTCCCTGCTGAACGATGCCTACCGCACGCTGAAAGAATCCATCGCACGCACGGAGTACCTGCTGGCGCTGGAAGGTGTGCAGCTTGAGGAACAGTCGCGCGCGGCGACCGATGCGGCCAAGGCTGCGGGCACGGCGAAGAAGCAGGTGGCCCCACCGGAGCTACTGGAAGAGGCCTTCGAGCTGAACATGCAGCTGGAAGAGATGAAGATGAACAAGCAGATGGGCGACGACGACCCGCAACTGCGCAAGGACCTTGAGACCGCGAAGACGAACTTTGAAGGCATGCTGGCCAGCGCGCAGAGTGAGTTGGAATCATTATGGTCTGTCTGGGATGCCGCCGTCGACGCGAACGACGAGGCCGCGAAGACCAAGGCTCGCGATGCCATGGTAGCCCTGCTGAACCGCAGGAGCTATGCCCGGAACCTGGTGAGGGATGTCAACGCGGCGTTGGAATAAACTCCTCTCAACTTTGTCATCTCGACCGAAGCGCATAGCGCGAAGTGGAGAGATGACAGACCAATTGCTAAGCCCAAGGGTTGTACTCTCCCACGTGCCATAGATAGCCCTCGGGATCGCGGCACGTGAAGGCTTTGCCGCCGTAAGGCTTCTCCTCCAGATCAAAAACGATCTGCGCGCCTATCGACTTCGCCTGCTCATACACCGGTACGCAGTCAGTCACGATCAGTGAGACGCTGCGAACTTCGCGCCCTCCCAACTCATCCGGCATGGCGGCGTACTTCGCATATTCGCCTTCTTTTCCCTCCGAACCCAGCATGATCATGCCGTTGCCGAAGGTAAGTTGCGCATGGTCGACGCGGATGCCGTCCGCACTCATGTAAACGGCCTGTTTCTCAAAGCCGAGGGTGGTGCAGAGCCATTCGATGGCGGCGAGGCAGTCGCGATAGCGCATGCCGGGAATGACGGTGGAGGGGACCTTCGCTGCGGGGCTGGACATTTCGAGGAAATCCTTTCGCGGAAGTGCAGCGGCAGAGCCGCCGGAATCATCGAATCTACGCGTACAGATGCGACAATAGAGTGTTAGGCCATTTGGCCACAACCAAATTTATGGCAGACCTTTTGCAAATTGAAAGCATTCAGCCCGCGGGCCGCGTCGTGGGCATCGACCTGGGAACGACCAATTCGCTGGTCGCGTTTATGCAGGGCGAGCAGCCGGTGGTGATTCCCGGCGAGGACGGCTCTCCGATTGTTCCTTCCGTTGTGGCCTTTGCCAATGGCACAGCACTGATTGGAAACGCCGCACACAGCACTCTGCTGAGCGACCCGGGATCGGCAGTCTACTCCGCCAAGCGCCTGATGGGCCGTGGCCTGGAGGATGTGCAGGACGAACTGAAGCTCTTCCCGTTCCAGATTGCGTCCCAGGCGGGCGAGATGCTGCGTCTGAAGGTGGGCCCGCGCGAAATGACCGCACCGGAGATCTCCGCGCTGGTGCTGGGTCAGTTGAAGCGCAACGCAGAGCGGTTCTTCCAGCAGCCGGTGACCAAGGCCGTGATCACCGTGCCCGCGTACTTCAACGATGCGCAGCGCCAGGCGACGAAAGATGCTGGACGTATTGCGGGCCTTGAAGTGCTTCGCCTGGTGAATGAACCGACTGCTGCCGCGCTGGCCTATGGCCTGGACCGCGCCAAGGAAGGTCTTGTCGCGGTGTATGACCTGGGCGGCGGTACCTTCGACGTCTCCATCCTGAAGCTGCAGGATGGCATCTTCGAGGTGATCTCCACTAATGGGGATACGCACCTGGGCGGCGACGATATCGACAACCTGCTGATGGCCATTGCGCTGGATGAGATTGCCAACGAGATCGATCCCGCGCTCGCCGCTGATCCGCAGACGGTACAGGCGGTGCGCAAGGCTGTAATCGATGCAAAGATCGCTCTCTCCTCTGAGGAGGAGACGCGCATCGACGCCACACTGCCCGGCGGGGCGAAGTATCAGCGCACCATCAGCCGCGCACAGTTCGAAGGTCTGATCACCGACGTCATCGCCCGCACCGCTGGTCCTGTAAAACAAGCTCTGAAAGATGCGAACCTCACGCCGGAGCAGGTTGATGAGGTCGTGCTGGTGGGCGGATCGACACGCATTCCCGCCGTCCGTGCGCTGGTGGATACCCTGTTCAACCTGAGCCCGCGTGGCAAGAAGGCGCACACTGAGCTGAACCCTGACGAAGTCGTTGCCCTGGGCGCGGCGGTGCAGGCGGACATTCTTGCCGGCGGCTCGGCCGCGACCGAAGACCTGCTGCTGCTGGACGTAACTCCGCTTTCGCTGGGCATCGAAGCTCTCGGCGGAGTGGTTGCGAAGATCATTCAACGCAACTCCACCATTCCCGCTTCCGCGACCGAACACTTCACCACCGGCGTCGATGGACAGACCAACGTCGCCATTCACGTGGTGCAGGGCGAGCGCGAACTGGCGAAGGATTGCCGTTCACTGGCACGCTTTGACCTGAAGGGCATCCCTCCCATGACCGCCGGTATGCCGCGCATCGAGGTGAAGTTCCTGATCGATGCCAACGGCATTCTGCACGTCAGCGCTCGCGAACAGCGCAGCGGCAAAGAGCAGGAGATCGAGGTCAAACCCACCTACGGCCTTACGGACGAGCAGGTGGAAGAGATGATCCTCGCCAGCTTCGACAATGCCGAAACCGACCTGGCCGAGCGCCAGTTGATTGAGGCGAAGAATGAGGCTTCCGTGATTCAGGACGCCGTGGCCAAAGGCAAGAATCACGCCGCGTGGCAGCAACTGACGGCCGAGGAGCTGGCGGCAATCTCTGCCGCGGAAGAGACACTGAATGCCGCGATTGTGGGTGCGGACTACAAGACGATTCGCACGGCGATTGACGGCCTGGACAAGGCCACCCGCCGCTTTGCCGAGCTGATGATGGACTCCGCCGTAGCCGGTGCACTGACCGGGCAGACGATGCAGGCCGCCGGTGAGAAAATGGGAGAGGGCCCTACGGCGCCGCATCCGTTCGCTCCGGCCCACATCAGCGAAACCCAGAAGCCAGAAGAGAAAAAGGATTAAGAGATATGTCAGAGAACACAACGCTTCCTGAAGTTGACCTGAGCAAGCCGCCCGCCGCCGACATGGTGCGCGTCACCTTCCTGCCGGAGAACAAGACCGTCGAGTTCAAGTTCGGCACGCTGCCCTACGACCATCACGGCAAGCCGATGAGCTTCCTGGACGTAGCCGAGAACTATCACATCTTCCTGGACCACGCCTGCGGCGGATCGTGCGCATGCACGACATGCCATGTCTACATCAAGGAAGGCGAAGCCGGTCTCTCCGAGCCCGAGGACGATGAGCTGGACCGCATTGACCAGGCCGCCGGACCGCAGTTGAACTCACGCCTTGGCTGCCAGGCCGTGATTGAGAAGCCCGGCACCTACACCGTGGAGATTCCGAGCTGGAACCGGAACTACGTGAGCGAAGGCAAGCCGCTAGCTCTCGCCAACGACAAGAAGTAAATCCAACTAGAGACTGCAGCAGAAAGGCCGGGTACACTCAGCGATAAGTGCCCGGCCTTTTCCATCCTGCGCTGCATCCGGTCTTCGAGACGCTGGCCTATGCCGGCGGATTCCAAGCCTATCGCTATGCCAAGCGCCGCCAGGGCGACTTTCTGCAGGAGACACAACGCTGGAACGTGATTGCCGCAGCCATCGTAGGCGCGGTGGTAGGCAGCCGTGTGCTTGGCCTGCTGGAGCAGTGGCCACTGCTGGCGGCGATGAGCTGGAAGCAGATGCTCTTCGGCAGCGGCGGCAAGACGATTGTCGGCGGCCTGCTGGGCGGATGGCTTGCGGTGGAGTTGGTGAAGTGGCTCAGCGGCATTCGCCAGCGCACGGGCGACCTGTTTGCGCTGCCGCTATGTCTTGGTATCGCGATTGGCCGAATCGGTTGCTTTCTGGCCGGGCTCGCGGATGACACCTATGGCAAAGCTACTTCCCTGCCATGGGGTGTGGACTTTGGAGATGGCGTACGGCGTCATCCAACGCAGCTTTACGAGATTGTATTTCTGCTGGTGCTGGCTGCGGTGATCGTGCGGGTCTCACGAAAGCCACATGCGCAGGGTGTGCTGTTTCGTATTTTTCTTGCGGGATATCTTACGTGGCGATTCGCCATAGACTTCATCAAGCCGCAGCCGTTGTTGCATGGATTGAATGCGATTCAGTGGGCGTGCGTGGGTGGGCTGTGCTTTTGTCTGCTCGACGCGCTTTTCTTTGCGAGGAGAAGAATATGAAGATGCCGTGGAAAGATCAGACGGGACTAGCGAAAGCAGCTACTATCTTTGGGTGTCTGTTTAGCATTTCGCTTGGATTATGCGGTGCCAACGCTCTCGTAATCGGCCCACTATCGGATCTTTCTTTATCCTCACCGCATACCTTGAACTGGCGGGCATAATAATCGGCCTTGCTGGCTTGATCCTCGTCGGCCTCATCTGGCTTGTGCGTGAATTTGCTTCAAGCTTCCGAGGTTGACCAAGTATGCTGACCGCACGGTTCCGATATGTCTGATCGTGATACAGCGCATCCACCCAAAACCCGCCGACTCAGCTTCTGGCTGTTGCTCTTCAGCGTGAGCTTCCTTGTTTCGCTGGGACTTTGCGGCATCAGCCTGAAGACAAACGATGAAGGCGGCCTAGCCGTATTCTCACTCGTGGGCATGGCAGGCTCGTTGATTTGCTTTGTCCTTTGCCTTATCGTTTGGGCTGTCCATGGGATTTTCTCCAAGAATTGAGCTAAGAGCGATGTCCATCGTCCCCACTCCCTCCGGCGAAATACCCGAACCTGAGAAGACACGCGGCTTGGGCTTCTACTTCGCACTCTTCGGCGCTGGCCTGCTCATTTCGTTTGGGCTATGTGGCATCAGCGCAAAACTTTATCCCAACGACTATGTCAGTGCGCTTGGTCTTTTCTCTTTCATCCTCGGACTTTGCTGTGTCCTGGGACTACTTGGAACTCTCTTCGCAGCCCTCGTCAACCTTCTAAGAAAATGGTTTTCATAGCACCCCATGGCACAGACACGCCCCTACCTCTTCTATGACACCGCCACTTCCATCTGCACCACCTGCTTTCGCCGGGTGGACGCGAAGATTGTCTTTGAGGACGACAAGGTCTACATGCTGAAGCGCTGTCCGCAGCATGGGTTTGAGCGTGTGCTGATGGCCGATGATGTGGACTATTACCGTCGCTGCCGCGAGATCTTTCTGAAGCCGCCGGAGATGCCGCTGCACTACAACACCCCGGTGAAGTATGGATGTCCGTATGACTGCGGCCTATGCCCGGACCACGAGCAGCATTCCTGCCTGTCACTGATTGAGGTCACCGACTCCTGCAACCTGACCTGCCCCATCTGCTATGCCGAGAGCGGACCGCACCGCACCAGCTTCCGGCCGCTGGAACAGATTGAGCGCATGATGGACATGGTCGTCGCGAATGAGGGCCAGCCGGACATTGTGCAGATCTCCGGCGGCGAGCCCACGATTCATCCCGAGTTCTTCGCCATCCTGGACGCGGCCAAGCGCAGGCCCATCAAGCACCTGATGGTGAACACCAACGGCATTCGCATTGCCCAGGAGCCGGAGTTTGTGAAGCGCCTGGCCGGGTATATGCCGGGCTTCGAGCTGTATCTGCAGTTCGATTCGATGAGGCGCGATCCGCTGATGCAGCTGCGCGGGGCCGATCTGCGCTCTATCCGGCAGAAGGCCCTGGAGCACCTGAATGAGTTCAACATCTCCACCACGCTGGTGGTGACGGTGGCTCGTGGCATCAACGACAGCGAGCTTGGCGACATCGTAGAGTTCGCGCTGCAGCAACCCTGCGTCCGTGGCGTAACCTTCCAGCCGGTGCAGCAGGCAGGCCGCCTCACCAACTTCGACTCCGGCGCCAACCGGCTCACACTCACGGAAGTACGCCGCCGCATTCTGGAACAGACGAAGACTTTCGCCGCTGAGGACATTATCCCGGTCCCCTGCCATCCGGACTCACTGGCCATGGGCTATGCACTGAAGATGGGCGGCAAGGTGACTCCGCTGACCCACATGGTGCCGCCGGAGGTGCTGATTGAGGGCGCGCGGAACACCATCATCTACGAGAACGAGAAGGGCGTGCGCGACCACCTGTTCAAGCTGTTTGCCACCAACCTGTCCCCCATGGCACAGGCCAGCACCCTGCGGGAGCTGCTGTGCTGCCTGCCGCAGATTGCCGCTCCGAGCCTGGGGTATGACAACCTGTTTCGCATTCTGATTGTGCAGTTTATCGATGCGCAAAGCTTCGACCTGCGGTCCATCCGCAAGACCTGCATCCATATCGCGCATCCGGACGCCAAACGGCTGATCCCTTTTGATACCTACAACATGTTCTACCGCGATGGGCTGGAGCAGTCACGGCTGGCTCCGTTGCGGGCACTGCAGCAGAGCGCGCTGACCTCGGTATTTTCGTCCAGCCAGTAAGACAGGCTTGTCGCGTTTGGTTCCTGTCCTTTTTTGATAAGACGAAAAGAAGCAAACGTTCATTCAAACGTGCTAGGCTTCCCTCATTCCCCTGTGAGGTTCACCCCGTCGCGTGGATGCGCATTCGTGTGTCCACCTGCGACATAACTGCTTTACGGCTACTGCAGATTTTTTTGCCTTTTACCCAACAGGACGGTAAATCCATGAACGTTTTTCGCGGTTTCCTTTGCACGTTGGCGTCTGCCGCGTTATTGCTTTGCTCCCCCCTAGCTCTGGCACAGGCTACCAAATCCGGACTCTCGGAACAGAAGTTTTCCCGCATCGACATCTATGCCGGTTATGGCTATCTGAAACCGATCAATACTTCCATCAACGGACAGACCTTCAACTCCATCTACAACAAGAACATGACCATAAGCGTGACGGGGTACCTGACGCAGCACTGGGGTATCCAGGGCGAAGTTGGTTACTTTTCCGCCGATAGCCCGCGTGGAGCCTTTGGTCAGTGCATCGGTGGCGCGTGCTCCTCACGTGACCAGTCCAATTACACGCTGCAGGGCGGTCCGGTATACCGCGTGCGGCTTGGCCACCTTTCACCCTTCGCGCATGTACTCGGCGGCGGCTCCCGCACCCGTGGACCATTTCTGCAGCCGCTTACCTGGGGCTATGGCGTAACCGCAGGCGGCGGTGTGGACTACATCTTCCGGTTCTGGAATGAGACCTTCGCTCTGCGTCCCATCCAGGCGGACTTCCAGTATTCCCACGTCAACTATGGCGCTACGCCTACACCTGCCGCGGCCAACTATACCGGCATCCTGAACATGCCGGCCATCAAGCTTTCCGGCGGCCTGGTCATGCGCCTGGGCAATGTTGAGACACCCTTGGCCGTCTCCGAGGCGTGCGAGGTGGAGCCCAGCCAGGTCTACCCCGGCGATCCAATCCGGATTGAACCGGCGACGGTCAACCTGAACCCGAAGAAGAAGACGACCTATACCTGGACCACGACCGGTGGACAGCTGACAGTTGCCGGCGATGGTGCAAACCTGGATACCGCTAACCTGGCGCCAGGCACCTATACCGTCAAGGGTCATCTGACACAAGGTGGCAAGAGCTATCAGCAGGCTGACTGCTCCCGCGACTTCACGGTGCGTCCGTATGATCCCCCCACAGTGTCCTGCTCGGCCAGCCCCGGCAGCGTCAAGATCGGTGAGTCTGTAACGGTTAGCGCCTCAGGACGCAGCCCGCAGAACCGTCCGCTCAGCTACACTTTCACCTCAACCAGCGGTCAGCTTACGGGCCAAGGCAGCACACGCACCCTGCAGGCAGGCGGCACACCCGCCACCATCACGGTGAACTGCACGGTTGTGGATGACCAGGGCAAGACCGCCTCAGCCACCACGACCGTAAGTGTGACGGCTCCTCCGCCGCCACCACTGCCGTCCTCACGCAACCTGTGCAGTGTCTCCTTCGCTCGCGACCGCAGACGGCCTGTGCGCGTGGACAACGAGGCCAAGGCCTGCCTGGATGAGATTGCTCTGGTCATGGCCCGCGAAGGCGATGCCAAGCTGGTGCTGCTGGGCAACTACGATACCGGCGAATCAGCAGAGACCGGTGCGGAGCGCAGCCTGAATGTGAGCCTCTATCTCAAGCAGGACAAGGGCATTGACCCATCCCGCATTGAAACGCGGATCGGTTCGCAGATGGGCAGGGGCGTTGATTCCATCCTGCTGCCTCCGGGCGCAACCAACCCCGCTGTCGGCTCCAGGAGCTTCGATCCCGCGACCATCCGTTCGCACGGAGAAGCCTACGGCCGCAAGCGGACAGCCACTCCAACCCGGAAGCGCCGCCGCAGAAAGTAGCGCTTCTTATAAATAGCCAGAGGTGCGGGAGCAGATGATTGCCCCGCACCTCTAGTTGTTTAATCATGAACCTTTCAGGCGACGCTGGCGGCTGACTTCTCCTGCACGCGACGCGCGACAGCCCACGCATACTGCACGGCCGACATGGGCGCAATGATCGAGATCGCCCGCAGCAGCATGCTAATCGGCATCTGGAACGGCAGCCATAACCACACCTGGTGCACAAGAATCAGGATGACGGTAAGAATCTGAACGCCGGTGTTGACCTTTCCCAGCAGGCTGGGAGGGAAATCGCGCAGTGTGTTGGTTACGTACAGCAGCGTGCAGACCAGCAGGATGCCGAGATCTCGGCTGAAGACCAGCACCGTAACGTAGCGCGGCACCAGCCCCTCGTGCGTCACCACCAGGAAGAGCGTGGAGAGCAGCAACTTGTCGGCAATGGGGTCAAGGTACTCTCCCAGCGTGGTGCGCTGCTTCAGCTTGCGCGCCAGCAGACCATCCAGACCGTCTGAGAGTCCGGCCGCGGCGAACAGAACAAGGGCGAGCGACCAGTTGCCGTCAAAGATCTGGATGACCAGGAAGGGCACCAGGAAGAGACGCAGAAGGGTAAGAAGGTTCGGGGCCGTACGAAACTGAGCAAAAATGTTCACAGCGATAGATGCATCTTAAAGGAACGCGCGGCAAAAGCCTTTCTCTTTCTGAATCAAAGTGTTGCGGCAGACGACAGGAAAACGCTTCCGGAGGTAGAACAATCCGGATCGCAGAGGGAAGCCCCCGCTTTCTTTGGTACAATTGTCGAGTGGACGCAGTAATGTGTTCAACGACCTCGCAGGCGCGTAGCTCAGTTGGTTAGAGCGCTACCTTGACACGGTAGAGGTCAGCGGTTCGAATCCGCTCGTGCCTACCATTCCTTTCAAGCACTTACAGCTTGCTCTCCAGAAAAAGTTTGTGGCGTTTTGCGGCAAATGCTTCAAATTTATTTCCGAATCTCCTCCTTTCTTAAGCATGGTATAAACCCCGCCGACCATCTTCTTTACGCTCTCCGGTAACTCCTGCATGTACTCATTGGCCGTGGTATCTGCCTTTGCATGCCTGAGGTGCGCCTGGATGTCCTTCACTGACCCCATTCTCTGCGCTTGTGTTGCCATGGTCCGACGCAGGATCTGGAAGTTTAGTCTTGGCAATCCCAGCCATTTGGCAAGAGGGTTCAGAAGTCGATTACGGTAGTTCCTGGTATGTATATGTAACTCTGCCGCGTCCTCGATGATCAAAATGCGTTCCTGCGCGGGGATAGCGTCTGCAAGCATATTGAGCAGGGTTATCTTGCCGGTCGACGTTCCCCCCGGAGATGAGGACATTCTTTCCCCGTTCCACGGCCCGGCCAAATCGGCGGCCTGGCCGCGGGGCAGCATCCCGCGCGCGATCAGGTCGTCCATCGAAAAGTTGCGCGAGGCGTACCTTCGTATCGTCATAAGTGGAGCAGGGTTCACGATTGGCGGAATGGTGGCAGCCAGACGTGCGACAAGAGCTCTCGGAATCCGGCATCCTACCCCGAGGACCAGCGATTCAAGCAGTGTTCAGCCCCGTGAAATCGAGGATAATGCGACCACGAAGACCGCCTTCGTCAAAACGACGATGGGCTGCCACAGCCTCGCCTTATTCGAAGCGGCATCAGCATAGAAGCTCGGGTTACAATTCTTCTCCAAACCGATACCAGGATTGGCGTCACGACCTGGAACGGTCTGCATCAAGAAGCAGAAAGGAGATCGCTCGACGCTGGACGCGCTTGCGACCCTCTAGTGCGTCAAGCAGGAAGCTGAGGGTAGTGAGCAAGAAAAGCGCTCATCAGAGCCTTGCTTCACCTTCCACGTTGGCCGTGAGCGTGAGGGATGCTTTCCCCTGCTTGCCTCTGACATTGTCGAGCATTCAGATTGATCAGATTCAAGATAATACGGCATGATGGGGCATGTTTCTGGAGCCTGCCTCGCGATCTGGATTATGGGCGCTAACTGCTGCCGCGCTCGTTCTTTGTATAAGCTCATCCGCTCAAACCAGGACTACACCTAACGCATCTTCTCTCTTGCGGCAGATGTATGTTGCCACCGGTGGTGAGGGGTGGAACGGAGTGCCAGGCATGGAAGTTTCTGGCAGCTATGACATGGGTGGTCTTAAAGGCACGTTCCATCAGATCATCGATCTCCAAAACGGCCGTGATGTGTTGACGTATGACGCAGGAACGACGCGCGGTCAGCAAGGAACAGAAGAGGCCACAAGTTGGTGGGCAGACGAAAAAGGCTTAGTCTCAGTTCAAGAAGCCCCCGAAGCACTTGCTGACACCGCTACCCAATCGTACGAAGATCGCAATGGCTGGTTTCAGCTTGATTCCAGTGTTCCTCCGGTGTACCTCGATTCTCGACAGGTGGGTGACAGGTCCTTTCATTTGGTCAAGGTCCAACCACCTGCTGGGCACGCCTTGACGTTGTGGATAGATTTTGACACGCACCGCTTGGCCAGAGTGGTTTGGCTCGATGGCCACCAGCGAGAGAACACAACCTATTTCTCTGATTACCGCCAGGTAAACGGCATCTGGTATCCCTTTGTCCAGCGTAGTTCCACAGGAGATCCAAGCAGCGACGTTACAATGACGATCACCAAGTTCCGTGTGCGCACAGGACTCACAAAAGAGGATTTTGCACCGCCCATCTCGACGGTGCATGATGCGCAGCTTCTGGCAGGAGAATCAACGACGATCCCGTTCCTCCTGAAAGGCGGGATGATTGTCGTGAACGTGTCGATCAACGGAAAGCCACCGCTTCCTTTTGTCCTCGATTCGGGCGCACTGAATGTGCTCACGCCTGAAGCCGCTAAAAGTCTTCAGGTAGCCACGGAGGGTGATCTATCTGCAAATGGCGTTGGCAATAGCCAGGTCAGCGCGCATCTGGCCCACATTAGAACGTACCGGGTCGGTTCTGCCGAACTCGCCGATCAGCGTTTTATTATCCTTCCGCTGCCTCGCACGTTCATCGACAACGGCAAACAAGCACCCGTTGCCGGATTGATCGGTTATGAGCTATTGCGCCGCTTCCTCGTACAGATCGACTATCACCGTCGAGAGCTAACGATTGCGTTGCCTGGAAAGACAGGAGAAGCCGACCGTGGCACTAGGGTACAGCTACTTTTCAACGGTCGGAATTGCTTCGTCACAGCATCGGTGGACAGTGTGCCTGGATACTTTGGAATCGACACCGGCGACGATGGCGCGCTGACACTCTTTGGATCTTTCCTTTCTGCCCATCCTTTACCAATCCAAACTCCAGGCATCGAGGGTTTTCAGGGAGGCGTCGGAGGCAGCGCATCCACGCTGTTGACACGTGTGAACTCGTTCTCAATCGGACCCTTTACGGTGCAGCGCCCATTGACCGAACTGCATTCCGCTACCGGCGGGGCATTTGCTTCGACACGAGTCGCAGGGAATCTCGGTTCTCAGATTTTCCGTAACTTCATCATGACCTTCGACTACGAGCATCGTTCTCTTTATCTCAAACGATCTCCGGATTTTGGTTATTCCATGCCATACAACCGCTCAGGAATTCACCTCGACATGACCGAGAAGGGAGACATCTCCGTTACGTCAGTAAACGAGTTCTCACCGGGGGCATCGGCAGGCGTTCAGGACCACGATCAGGTCATCGCGATTAACAATCGACCGGTCAGTGGACAGCCATTCTCCGAGATTCAAGAGCTGCTGTCACAACCCGCAGGAACACGGCTGAACCTCGATGTTTTGCGTAACGGTGAGCGAAGGCACTTTTTGGTCACACTGAGAGAACTCTTGCCAACCAGTGGGGACTTGCAGGTGCCGACGGACTTGATACGGCAATGATGTCAAGCCGTTAGACCGGCATTCAAGGCGACCGTATCACCGAGCTGATACGGTCGCCTTGAATATCTACTATCGAAGGACATCCACAGAGGAATCTACAGTCATAGAGACAGGTATAGGATTTGGATGCTGAAGCAGAGACATATATTGGCGTTCTTCTCCGTGAACAGTTCCAATTTCGGGAGATGACACCTCGACCGGTGTAATGGTCAACAACTCGTCGCTGACCGTAATGCCATGCTGAAAAACTGCCTGCCCCACCCAATGCGCCTTGCCATATTTGGTATCAACCCGGATTACCTTACCGTCCTTCTTCACCGTAGTTGAGTCATGTTTTCCCTCATAAGGGCCCACTCCCTCGCCTTCTCGCTTGAGGACAACAATTCCGCTTGCATGATCAACCGAAAGGACGGTGATCGTTTGCATCCCCGCTGGCCCCAATTCCCAGGGTTGTTTTAGCTCGACGTTCCAGGTCTTTCCCGGAGCTAGCGGACCAACTGGTTTACCCCAAAATGTGGGGTTGTAGAAGGGAGAGCTCGCATCGGTCATCTCATTGCACTGGCCATTAACGCATTGGACACGGCCATCCTCGCGGTACTCACCTGGCACATTCTCAATGACTGTCTTTCCATCCATTCGTACTGAAAACGTCCACTTGATTGTGGACGGATCGTTGTTTGGCTGAAACGTGAATGTCCCTGTAGCTGGCATCTGCACCACACGGTCATCAAATCCTGCCCCATGTAATGCAATCACGCGATAGGTGATGTCGCTGAGTGTTTGTCCCTGCTGCACGTGTGGAACAAGAACGCTCGCATTGTCAGCTTTGAAAGCTTTTGAAGATGCTGCGATAGCAGATCCAGCCGATAGAAGAAGTAGCGCCATCAATTTCGCGCAATGCCTGGCAACTGTCATTTGTTGTATCCTCCGCAGATAGAAAAACGTCTAGTGAATGCCGCTACAGTCTCCACCTATATGCTGCGACATAGGTCCGGCCAGATATCCAAGATCTCTAGGCGGGTTCTTGCCGACCAGATACTCAACACGCTCGTCGGCCTTCAAACCAGCTTCGAGCACCCAGGCATCCGCAACACCCGTGGGGATCTCGATCTTTCTTGTTTCCTTCACAGTGACAAGAAACGTACCCTTCCCACTGTCATATTGGTAAGTCGGAATCCGATAGTCACCACCTGCCTTCAGCGGCAGTGCCGCAAAGGTGACACCCCAGAGATTCCCATCCCATACAGGGCCATCCAATGCAAGGTCGATAGGTTCTTTGACTCCATTCACCATCTTCCATCCCGAGATGCGATGCGCAGCATAATCCAGATGAACATGTGGCGCTCCATTGCGCTCCGTATCCAGGCGAATTGGACGAAGGTCTTTTCTGCGCAGAAGAAAGCTGTCACGCATGTCGAACTTGCCGCTGGAAAGATGCTGATGCACGATGACGGCTAATACATCGACACCGTTCATGTCTTGGCGTTGAATGCGCTGGAACACCGCGCCAACTGACCGCTCTGCCCCATCCTGCTTTGAGGTAATCGTGTAACACGAATCGCCCAGCGCCAACACTGAACCATCCGGAACGACCGCTGCACTGGACGCGGCAACCGCATCCTGCCCCGAACAGCAGCACGGCAGGCACAGCGCGAGAAATACAGCGGCAAAATGAGCAGAAAGATTCATCGCAAGCTCCTTAAGAAGTCCAGTGAATTATTCATTATTTCCCAATTGCCGACCATACACCCGATCCAACCCGATAAGGACCTGTCGGTTATCGGTCAGGACCTCCTTACTGCGGCGCCCACGGATCGTATGTCAGTACGTGCCAGATATGGCCTTCCAGATCGAGGCAAGCGAAGCCGCGGCCACCGAATGGCTTGTCCTCAATAGGCTCCACCACCTCGGCTCCGGCGCTCTTGGCTCGCACATAAACGTCATCCGCGTTCTTCACGATCAGGCTCACACTGCGGGTCTGTGCGCCGCTCGCAACAGCATTATGAGTGGGCTTATGCTTACTGCCAGAAAGATTGTTTCTGGAATCCATTGCTCCGTGCCCAATGGAAACGGCGCAAGGATGCCCGCTCTTACCTACAGCCGCCCAAATAGCCTGGTGCACCGCCTTGCGGTGAGGCAGAATACCGTTCAACTTGCGAGGAGTGGTATCACCCTTCATTGACAGCCAGCCATATGGTGGCGGATAGATAAACGACCCTGGCGGACAGGTAGGCGACCACGCGAACGTTTTCGTTCTTGTAGCTCTCGATGGCCCGGATACGGTTTGCCGAACCTGCTGTGATGTCATATCCAGATTGGTGGCAGCATTCTGAACGGTTGCCATGGTCTGATCGACCTTTACGCCAAGCTGTCTCGACTGAAGATCGGAGACGAGCAGGTCGGCCTGCCCTGCTGCATGGTTTAACCCGGAGGACGCGTCCCTGACATTGGTAACTGCCTGTCGGACGTTGGTCGCCGTCTCCGGGTCGTGCAGGAACACGCCGGCGACGCCTTTGCCTTCTTTGATCCCAACCACGAGATCGTTTGCGTTGTTCACCGTAGTGGTAACCGCATCCAGGGTGCCGTTAAGTTTGCCTGCGAACCGCCCCGGAGAAGGCGCTCCCGTCAGGAGCGCAAGACACAGACGCGCGCCAGCCTCATCGAGACGGGGCGGCGCCACATTCTGCGCGAGGGACTCGGAGATGCTGCTGCGGAGCGTATCGCTGAAGAAGCAGGATTTTCCCGGGGTGCATTCTACGGCAACTTCACCGACAAAGAGGATCTCTTTCTCACCATCGTGCGGGACGATCAGGAAAAGCGGTTCAGCGTGTTCCGAACGATCCTTGAAAGCGATGAACCCGTGGAGAGCCTCTTGAAGCGTCTTCGCGAAGCGCTGGCGGATCGGGTCACAGACCCGGAATGGATCATCCTGGAAGCGGAATTTGAGGCTGGCGCGTTACGCAGCGAGAAGATGCGCCAGACCTACATCGAGCTGTACCGCGCCATGCTGAAGGATGGGCGGCGGATCCTCAAGAAACTGGCTCAACAACCTGGCATCCAATTCACCCTGCCTCCGAACGAGTTCCTGATGGCGATGCTTAGCTTTGCCCATGGCCTGGCCGTCAGCCAACGCCTGCTTGGATCGGAGATCTCCGTCAAGGGGACCCGCAAGCTGATCTGTTCCATCTTCGATCGACTGCTTACGACGAAGTAGGGGAAGCAGAGGCACTCGTCAACGTCAGGGTTGCGCCTCCAACACCGTCAGGCTGCGGCCGGTAGCACCGGCTCGAAGGGAGTCCGTCGTCACTACCAGCGTCACCCCTGGGGTGAGTTCACCGTCCAGCAGCGCGCGAAACGCATCTGGGATGCGAACGCGACGACGTTCGGAGTCGCTCAGTTCTTTGCTCCCAACCCAGTTCTCTCCAGGCAGGGGCAGCTGCATCCAGTGAAATCCTTTGGCATCGACCTGTGTCAAGCTATACGCTGCGGTCTCTGTGATCTCTCCGGCAATCGTTACAGGAGAAGATCCAATCAGTATCCCATTGCGAAGAACGATCAATCTGCGATCGTCGCCACTGAGAATGAGCGAGACTGGACCACTCGTCGACTTCTCCGGCAGCCAGATCCAAGCACCATCCTCCGCCTTTGCCGTAGAAGCTTCACTCTGAAGCAGGTCCGGCGTGGGCGCGATTCTCGGAACTTCGTCCAGTTTCGTAATCACGACCGTCATTCCTAGCGCTGTCGTGGCATACAGCAGCTTTGCAAAAGCCATGGGCATCCGGACGCATCCATGGGAAGCGGGAAAACCGGGAAGATTGCCTGCGTGCATTGCCACGCCCGACCAGGTGAGCCGCTGCATGTAGGGCATAGGCGCCGAGTCGTAGAGGTTGGATTTGTGATGGACCTGCTTCTGGAGAACGGTGAAGACACCTGTAGGAGTTTCATGGCCCACCTTGCCAGTAGATACAGTGGAAATCCCGATGAGCACGCCATTCCTATAGACATAACACCGTTGCGACGGCAGGCTGACTATGGCCAAAACCGGTCCGGAGGGGGCGATGGATGGCGCCCAAAGGAACTCTCCCGGCTTCAGGCTTTGCACCGCGTCGGAGAAGCGATCGATACCCTGCACGGTTGCCTGAGCCCGCAAATTGCGAGGGTAACTCCAGAAAAGCAGGGCGCACTTCGCGCCTCCAAGCAGGACCTCACGTCGTGTTTGCCGAAATCCCATTGTCTCCATTGCCGATTCGCGTGAGCTAGTTAGCGAAAATTCTATCCGAGATCCATACATCCGGCACTTCTGTCGACCTACCGTTCAACTCGTTTCGCACGAAATCCTTTCGCCTTTCCGTCGCGCTCGATGTGACGATTACAGGCCTTCAGGCGACTGCAGAAGAAGCGGTCAAAGCAGCGCATGAGGCGTGTCCCTACCCCAATACACATACGACAGACTCCGCAGGACCAGACCGGATAAACCACGACGTGATCGCAGACGAAACCCCCTGTACATCGTTGGCTATATCGATGATCTCGCCAGCGATCTCGTGGCCAAGCACCGTTCCATCCGGAATCATCTGCTTGGTCGAGCGACGAATGTGGACATCGGTCTGGCAGATGCCTGCCGCGGTCACGCGGAGCAGGGCCTGCCCCGCAGCGATATTTGGCTTTGGCACCTCGGCCTGAACGAGCTCACCGACACGTTTGAGTTGGACCGCCCGCATGCGCATCCTCCTTTTGGTTATCAGTTATTGGGCCGTCATGCCGCCGTCGATGATATGTTCCGTTCCCGTGATGAACGAAGATTCGTCCGACGCGAGAAATAGCACAAGATTGGTCACTAAGACCACCCCCGATGGGTGACAAAACAGTTTGTATTTCGTAGGAGCCCCCATAGAATTCGCATCTTCCAACGTTTTAGTAAATCGTACTCAACTGAGCAATTGTTCGATTGGAGACGAATATGAAATACCGCGAAGGATGGCTGAAAGAGCGCATCGGGACAATATTATTGGCGACGGACTTCCATCAAAATTCCCGTTTGGCGCTCGGTTACGCGGCCATCCTTGCTCACCATTTCCAGAGGGAACTTGTGGTGTTGCATGCGTTTGAATTCGGGCCTCATGGAAAGACCGTAGAAGTTCTGAATCACGTGCCAAGTAGGGAAGGGCGAAATGCTGAAGAAGGATAAAAGGCCAGGCACGGTTTTCTTGCGTAGGTCCCTGAACAAGGATTTGGGATCATCCGGGCATACAGCGGGCTTCTCGGGAATCGTGAATGCCATGCGTCTCCGTTCTTACGGCAGTCCGTACCAGGTCGAACGACCCGCGCCATGTCTCGCCGTCTCGAAAATAATGCCGATCATTTTCCCCTCGGCATCGATCGCACTGACATCGTTGCGCAGCATCTTATAAGCGTGCTTCCCGAAGTCCCTCTTCGAGTGAAATGCGAACTGACTGCTTTCGGCCCAACCAGCTTCGCCCTTTTTGGGAGTAATGGACAGTGCAAAAGAGACCACGAAAGCGCCTCTTAAATAGAGGGGCCGATCTGGGCTTAGGAGAGTTCAATGAGAGCGGAAGTGAGAGGGGGTCATTCCACGCGATCTCCGGAAGGCGCGTGTGAGGTGACTCTGATCGGAGAAACCCGTTTGCGTGGCTATCTCAGAGATGGTCAGAGTTTTTGCGATCAATAATTTCTCGGCTTGTCGAAGCCGTTGTTCGAGAAGCCATTGATGGGGAGGTCGCCCAGTGGTCTGCCTGAACAGGCGTGCAAAGTGAACTGTACTTAGTTGTGCGATGGCTGCGAGTTCTTCCAACGAGACGCGACGGCTAAGATTGGCTTGCATATATTCGGCCACGGATTGCAGGGTTCGGGCCGAAAGCTTGCCCTTCAAATCCTTCGTTGGCTTCACATTGTTTGCTGATGTCTTCAACAGATGTGCCATTGTTGCATGGGCCATTGTCTCGGCGTACAGGAGGTCTGGGTATGGCTGGGAGAACTCGCTGACAACCGTTTGTATAAGTTGAGCCAACAAGCGATCGCGAAAGCCATAGTGCGGTATAAGCTCTACCTTCGACGTCATATCCATCTGCTCTGCTGCGCGCTTAAGAGATTCCGGACGGATGGCCAGCAGATGGAGCTTCACTCTCTTGTCCCATCGGGGAAAGGTGGTTAGCCCTGCAGGATTCAGGATGAGATCGCCACTGACATAAGCATCTGTCTTTCTCCGACCGTTGATTGTCCAGTCAAGTTTCGCGCAAACCGCATCATCGCGAACGAGAAGAATGTGGCGCTCAACCAGCGCAGGATATGGCTTGGCCATCTCGACGTACGCGTCTTCCAGGTTCGTTTCCGCGATAAGGCAATCCAGCACTTCCCCACTGCTGTTGAGATTGTGAAAGTGAGGCTTAACCCATGAGCGCTGAACGCTCTCTCGATCAAGATGCTGTTTTTTCGTCATAGCACACCTTCGCGCGAACGCAATCTCACAAGACATATCCAGTTTCACAGGAACAGATGGTCTTGAAAAGTGAAAACGAAGATGCTCGCCCACTGCTAGAACGTAAATGCGAATCCTACAGTTGCTCTCTGCTGGATGAATCTTCCTGGCGGATGGACGTTGGTGACGCTCATTGTGTACGTATCGTCCACTCCATCCGGAATATAGCCGAGATAGCTGTCGCGTATGATCTTGGGGTTGGGGCTCCAGGTTTCACCATAGTCACCTCGGACCATGAATCGCGGCGTGACCCGATACTTGATCCCCCCACCATATTGAAGGCCGAACTGGAAGACGCCCCCGCCGTCCAGCGGAGGAGTGTTTCCGAAATCGAAGGCAGCTTTCAGTAGCCCGATGTTAGCCAAGCCAAGCTTGAAGACCCCAGCAGGCTTCTTCAGTGGAGCATCGGAGAGAGCAAGGAGTTGAAATGCTGGGCCAGCAGAGATGTAGGGACGCCACCGCGAGGTTCTGGGGCGGAGGTTGAAGATCGTATTGTAGGCAAATCGTCGTGTCACCAGGCCGACGGTTTGTGCATCGATCGGAGCTTCCTGCGAAGGATCGGAGGAAACTGTAACGCCAACAAGGTCAAACTTGGTCTGTTGCCGCATGTACGAGAATTCGTTCGATATCCAGTTCCAACTGTTGATCGTCAACGATACGCCCGCTGCCCATCCGTCAAAGACTCCATCAGCGAGCCCAAGGCCATAAAGAGGCTTTGCGGAATCACTCGACTGAAGGATGAGAGCCGTGCTTTCCAGGGTATTGTTTCTGTAGCTGGAGTATCCGAGATTGAGGGCGATTTCATAGTGAGGTGGGTCCCACTTATGGGCCGTTATCAAGGCCTGAGCGGCAGCATCCAACTCCCGCTGACTCTCCGGCGACAATCTTCCATTCAGGGATAGTCTGTCGGAAGATTGCAGCCCCGCGGTGCCGGTCATCCGATACTCAGTTCCAGATGCGTCGCTCTTCCGCCAGTTGCCAACATCTTCGCCGAGCTCTCCTTGTGTCGACAGGTAGTGGTGAATTTTTATGCCACCGGAGATTCCCGTATAGATCAGATTTCCGCGATAAAGGGTGTCTTTAATCGTGAGCATGGTGTTGCGTTCGCTGCGCTCAAAGAGGGATGCTCGCGTAGCCGGTGTTGTCGGGGTTCTATATGGCGTGACGCAATCATCCATGTGCAGCACGGCCACATTCCCATCCGTCCGTAAGCGGTCGCCGGTTGAGTTGTAGGCATCTTGCGGTACCCATGGGCGAGGAAGCATCCTGACGCCTGCGACACATCCAGTGAACTCAAGATCGTTGATCACCTTGGATCGCTCGTTATCGAGGTACTGATCGATGACGTGAATAAATGTCTTCTGCCTATAAGAAAACGCAATACCGATGTCCTGGGTTGAAGATGCGGTCAGGACGGGTTGGCCATCGAAGGTCTGCCCGGTTGGGAATACGCGAAGATGGTGTCGCGATGAAAATGTGTTCGTCGTCTTCTGCAGCGTGAACAGTGGTTTTTTGCCATCCAGAGTTAGAACCGACATGGGTGCCTGGGTATAGGTCTGATTTCCAGCAAGCGTCTTTACCGTTTGGAACGTCGCGGCCGCTGTGAGTGAATCGGCAGAAGTCCATCCAGCGGCCTCAAAAGAGCGGCGCAGTGCATCCGGGGTGCCGACAAAGATGAGATTTGTGATGTCGGATGGTATATGGCTACTCTCTGTTTCCGTGCGAAATGGAAGATTCTGAACAACCCCGCCTAATTCGTTTGCGCGCTCCTCTGGAAGCTTCATAGATGGAACCCGCGGATCGTATGCCTTGTCGGTGATGAGTGGTTTGTTGAACGCAATATCGAGTTCAGTGCCGGCACCGTAGAGGATCTCTGGTTCGGCGAAGCCGAGCACCGCAGGCCCCGAGGCGCTCGTGAAGATATAGGCGATGGGATCGATCTGTGCGAGGGAGTTGATCTGATTCTCAGCCGTATGTCCCAAGGTACCCGTGGAGCGGATGCCCTGGATTTTTCCAGCTGTTGTGACCTCCTCGCGCGAGTTCTCCACCTTTAGGACGCGTGCGTCAACCGCTAATGTTCGCCCGTCAGCGAACCGGATGGAGTCAAAATGAACCGTGAGGGCAGCCGATTCGTGTTTGATTCCCCATCCGACGCCATGTACTTCAACCACGCTTCCATCAAACTCGCTGCCCTGTGGAATCAGAATCCTGTTTTGGTAGATGCCGGGTGAGAGCAAGACTGCTTTTACCGGAGTTCCTTTTCTGGAGGTCCGCGACGAGAGTGGCTCGAGCAGGCGTACTGTTAATCTGCTCTCGGCTTGCATGCCTGTGACTGTTTGAAGCTTGTCGAGTTGCCATACGGCTTCCTTTCCAGCCGGAGAAGCGATATGAACCATCACGCCATCGCTCATCCATCGGCCATGCTCTACGGAGTTCTCGCCCGCGGTGGCGGAAGTGCCATTCGGAAAAATCTGCAGGTACATCGCTTGCGAAGACCCTGCTGGCAACGAATAGATATTTTTTACAGCCCGCCAGCCTAAGAGCTTCTCTGTCGGCAGAGTCCTGGTCTCATTAGCCACTCGAAACGAGACGGACTCGCCTGAGAAATGCGGATCGGAAGTATTTTCCAGTCGCGCATGAATGGCATTGATGTCTCCAGCAAAAGTTATCGGCCGATTCGTCGAGGGATCTGTCCCGCTGATGGCAAAAGCCCAAGCCCGTGTATCGAGGGATTCAACCATCACGGCATTAGAAAACGGAATCAAACCGAGCAAGCGCCCCTTACCTTCATCCAACTGGTAGTAGCGAAGTCGATATGGTTGCCCTTGCTTTACCGGAGAGAGCAACAATAGCGCCCCGTGTCCGCTCATGATGGGCCACGCTTGCACGACATGGCTCGCAATGCTCCCAGTCCTCTCCTGCGGTGTTATCTCTCCCTTTTTTCCGGCTGGCCCCAGCACCGTGGCCATGGCCTTGCCATCGACCTGCCCAGCCTTTTTCTCCACGATCAATCTCGTAATGCGTGGTTCCTGAGCGTTGACATGCCCTGCCGCAGTGAACATAAAGGCAATCAGCGATACACGATACGATACTCCCTCAATCCGCCGATGATTCCAAAGCCGGGCCGCAATTCTTCTCAAGATCAAATGTTCCCCTTTTACGGCAGATTTCTACTACAGATATGTCAGCTAAAACTTTTGCGAAGTTCGTGCATACGCTTCGATCCAGGAACAATGAATTGCTATCGGATGCCTTCGCGCATCCAATAGGTTCCCATCGAAAAAGGCGCATGCCAGGATATTGTTCGGACCGCTGCGTCGCGCTGAGAACACATTTACGTTGACGGAGATAGGGCCCTGCAGCCAAGGCAGACGCGTCTCAATCATGTTGACTCCACGAATCACGACAGAGCCGTCTTTCCCCGGCATCTGAACCTGTTCGGCCCCAAGTGGAATTTGCCCGACCTCATCCGCATATTTTCCCTGCTCGGCAAAGAGTCTCCGTAATACCTTGCCGATATCACGATGCCTTCAGGCGGTTGTGGCAGTCTTGCCTTTGCCTTGGTCGAAAGCGAGATCTGAACGAGAAAGCATAGCGGCCATTGGGCGTCGATGCGGAAACAGCCGGCAAAGCTCCAGAGAGAACCAATGCGCAAACACTCCAGCTGGCAAATCTAAACAATGCAAGCATTCCTAGGTGGCTTTCTGTTCCAGGGGTCATCGTTAAGATAACGGTAGATCCTCGTTCCTTCTAGGAACACAGGAATAAAAGCGAGAAACAATCCGCGCTTGTGATCGTTTCTTTCCAAATGAGATCGTTTCATCCAAGACATCACGATCATTGCTTCGTCATGCTTAGATTCGGAGGAACAAGCATGGCCGAGAAGAAGCTCGATGGAAAGGTCGCTATTGTTGCAGGAGGCGCCAAGAATCTTGGAGGACTCATCAGTCGCTCACTTGCTGCACAGGGCGCGAAGGTTATTGTCCACTACAACAGTGCTGCTACAAAAGGCGCAGCAGACGAGACCGTAGCGGCTATCAAGAACCTTGGATCGGATGCATTTGCCATCCCGGGTGATTTTACGAAGCTTGCCAATGTTGAGGCTGTATTCGCCGAAGCAAAGAAGCAGTTTGGCGGTATTGATATCGCTGTGAATACGATCGGAAAGGTACTAAAGAAGCCGATCGTCGAGACAACGGAAGCAGAGTTCGACGAGATGATGGCGATTAACTCCAAGACCGCCTATCTGTTTATGCGTGAAGCCGGCAAGCAACTCAACGATGGCGGCAAGATCGTGACGATCGTGACCTCGTTATTGGCTGCATTCACCGGGTTGTACTCAACCTATGCTGGAGGTAAGGCGCCAGTCGAGCACTTTACTCGCGCCGCAGCAAAGGAGTTCGGTGCCCGCGGCATATCCGTGAATAACGTAGGCCCCGGCCCTATGGATACTCCGTTCTTCTATCCAGCGGAGACGCCGGATTCGATCGCTTACCATAAATCCGCTTCCATGAATGGCAAGCTCACAGAGATCAAGGACATTGCTCCAATTGTCGAATTTCTCGTGACAGACGGCTGGTGGATCACCGGACAAACCATATTTGCCAATGGTGGATACACAACACGCTAAAGATGGCGGCGGCCAGGCGGCGGACTCCGAATGGCCGCCGCTTCTGTCTCATAATGAGAATGATCCCTGTATCAGGCAAGTTCTCTCCCAAAGGGACTCCCCGCCGAAGAGAACACGCTAATGGCAACTGGTAACGCAATGCATCCCGTGGTCGAAGCAGCAATCAACGCTTTGCAAACTGGCGATAGAACTGCATGGCAAATCCTCTTTGCTCCGGATGCGAAGCTCTTTGACGATGGTAAGCCGAGGGACTTGGCCACGTTCGCGAACGAAGTTATCGGTCATGAGCGTTTTACGCGTATTGAATCGCTCAATAATAGTGGATTGAACGTCGTCGGCAGATTCCACTCCGACCTATGGGGAGACTTCCGAGTCTATTTCAACTTCTACCTTTCGCCGGACGGCAAAATCGTTCGGCTCGATATCGGTCAGGCAGAACAGGGCAGCGCCACATGAGGACGATCATATCCCTTATCTTTGGCTCACTTCTCGCAGCTGGGTTTGTATACGTTGCGAAGGCTCTTGGACGAAGCACCCTCGCCGGTATTATCGCCTTCCTTTCAGTTTGGTTAGTCCCGTGTGTCGTCGATACCGCCAAAGGCGTGCGGGCTGGCTACTCGATCGCGGAGGAGATCATGATCCACCTTCTCCTCTTCGCTGTTCCGGCTGGTGTTGCATATTTGACTGCTCGCGTATTCTATTGAGCATCGAAGACGAGAGTCTTTCGAAGGCGATATCGAGGGTATCCGAAGCCCCTACGAGCAAGTCAGATCTGTTCCGTAATCGCGATTCAACTCAAAGGAGTGGACATGAAGAGCATTGTAGTTATGGCATTACTGGCCTGTTCCCTGTCTGCGATCGCCGCAGATTCATGTGCTAAGGCTTCCACGAACTTGGGTCAGGCGGAGCGGAAGATGTACGTGCGCTCCATTTCCAGCAATCTTTCGCAATGGCAGCCGCCAGCCCAAATCAAGATAGACAGGAAACTGACGATTGCAAACTGGACGGCCGTATGGGCTATGCCATCAAATACAAATCAGAGCGTGTTCGTCTACTCGCAGGAGAAAAGCGGACTAGTGTTCCATGATGTATGGAAGGATCACACAGCAGCCTTTGACAAGACGAGCATCGTGCAATGGGTAAAGAAACTCTCTCCTACCGTTCCGGATGATTTTGCCAACTGCTTGGCCGAGACTGTTTCTACTAAACCCTAGAGCCGGTCACTTGCTGAAATCACGCTTCTACATAGAAGCTGTTGACAGTAAACTCCTATCTTGCGACCTTGCACCATGGCACAGATCGGGGAGCGGCAAAGCAAATTGATCCACCAAGACTGTTTTGACGTTGTCAAGTTGATCCGCCAAAAAGATTATGGATCCTCCCATACGAGCGGTCTACTGCTTGTAATTTTGATTTGGCCAGCCTCTTCCGCTTTCCTGATATTGGAGGCGATAGCCTTGGCCGTTATTTCCGAATCAAGAGTGACGCCCCATATCCCTACCCACGCATTCCGGCCCGCATCCTTGGCAGCATACAGGGCAAGATCGGCCAGATGCAGTGCATCGCGCCATCCTCGATCTGCTCCTCCAGGAAAAAGAGGATACAGCACAAACCCAATTGAAATTGTGACCGAGAGCTCAACACCATCTGAAATCGTGAAAGCCCGCTTCTCTACAAGAGACCGAAGCCTCTCAACCATTGCGGTCGCATCCTGGACGTCGGTGGGCCAGGTACGGATAAGAAATTCTTCACCTCCCCATCGCGCTAGAAGATCCTCTGCACGGCAAGCATCCTGTAGGAGTTTCGCGAGTTGCGATAAGACCAGATCTCCAGCCGAGTGTCTATATTTGTCATTGATTCTCTTGAAATCATCTGTGTCGATTAGGAGAAGTGCCATCTGCTTGTCAGTTTGCGGCGCATCTCCATCCTGATATTCGGCAAGGTGTCTCTTGATCCCGCGACGGTTGAGCAGTCCTGTCAATGAATCGGTAGTGCTTAGAGCCTGTAGTGTGCGACGGATATGGCGATGATAGAAATAAAATGCGCATCCTAAGGCGAGAGTTGCCGAGAGAGCACCAATCAGACCATTCCGTATAAGATTGCCTCGTTTGATTTCAAGCGTACGGATCTCGAGTTGTGCCTGTAGCTGTTTGTTTTCATATTCACTGGCTTGATTGTGCAGTTCAGCCTCTAAACTAACAATGCCACGGTAGTTATGTTGTTTGAGGTCTGCAATTTCCAGCGCGTGCAGCCTTTCGGAGAATCCCAGCGCTTTTCGCGGCAAATTCATCGCCAGATATATTCGAACTAGAAGGTGCATCGCTTCGATGCGTCCCCTCGTGAATTTGCTTTGCTCACTCAGTCTCAACGCTCGCTGCGCAGATCGCAATGCTTCTCGCTTATATCCTCTTGATGACTGAATGTCCGCAAGCGAAAGAAGGGCTCTTGCTTCGCCTTCAATATCGGATAATCGTCTTAGCTCTGGAATCGCATCATGTAAGAGTGCCAGCGCCTGCGTTACGCGCCCTTCGGCAAGGAGAATAATAGCCTGTTGCGATTTTGCTCTATATCGCACTCCCTCCAGGTTTGGATTACCCTGTGAGAGATCTATGACCTGCATGAAAATGGAATCAGCTTCGGCATATTTCTTCAACTGGGCAAGATTGAATCCGTAGTTGAAATACATATAGACGTCATCACGATGTAACGGCTTGGCCAGCTGAATTGCCTGGCTAAAGTACCTATCTGCTGTGGCCGGCTCATCGAGAGTCTCGCTATAGAGCGATGCCAGATTCATCAGCACTGCCACTTGAATCATTGGAAGATTCTGCTGCTTGGCTAGAGTGCTGGCCGCCTCGAACAATTCTATTGCACGAGAGGAATCACCTAACGCTGTAAATACGCCTCCTGCGTTTGACAGAATGTTGGCTCGAAACGGTTCCGAAAGATGGGATGAATTCAAGAGATGAAGTGCGCGTCCCTCATCTTCGCGCGCCGCATCCGATTTACCTAGAATGACCTCAGCATGAGCCATGCAATCGAATGCGCGGATTTGTGTCTCTAGCGGAGAGTCCCTGCTACTCAAAACGGCTTGTGCTAGCGATATCCCTTTCAATGGGGAGGACATCGATATTGAGAGGCAATGCCCAA
Organism: Terriglobus tenax; assembly: GCF_025685395.1. NCBI lineage: Bacteria > Pseudomonadati > Acidobacteriota > Terriglobia > Terriglobales > Acidobacteriaceae > Terriglobus > Terriglobus tenax. The sequence continues at coordinate 1,758,106 of NZ_JAGSYA010000004.1, forward strand.
TCGGGGACGCAGGTGAAAGGGCTTCCTTCTTGCTCTCCTGATCCTGTCCAGAAGCTAGAGCGGACAGTGCCATCGTTGCAAGTGCAGACAAGAAGCTTAATTTGTTCATTGGTAGATAACTCCGGGCAGAAAAGCAAAGCTTTGTAGGTGCCATTTCCAGACGAGGGCTTGCCGCCAATAAGTCGATTCTCTGCTAGAGTCTCAACAAACCGATATACCCATAAGAGAAGATATTCATGTAGCTACGCAACTTTTGGGTAGATTGCGATTGTTTCATTCCAATATGGATTGCTTCGTTCCGATATTCCAGGAATGGCGGAAGGTCGATCTGTCGCTGCCAAGGTGAGCTGAGCAGTGAATCATCCTGCGGAGAACAACTGGCATCTCTTCCAACGGATGATTGTGGGCTCTCCAGCAGGCATGCGGTCTGCGTATGTGCCGGAGCTCCACGGCTAGTGCAAAGCAAATCCAAGCGCTGAGCATGGCTAACACGCGGAACCAATTATTCGTCAGCCTGATGGCGGATCAGAAGCCCCGTGCCCGATTGCTGGAGTGCGCCCCAGAAAGTAACCTCGGACCACACCAGGGATCAAGGCAAGACTCTGGTGTGGCCCGAGATGGGCTGACGAGGGAGCTCATGCCAACACCACGATTGGCACACCACCGTTTATCCCTGATGCCATTGCCTATCGATGGAACTCAATCATCGATATTCAGAGCAGAAGGCTGGAGCTCCTGTCCCAATGAGAGAGCACCCGCGGCGAATCTCATCGATAACGACCTTGCAGGAGTTTCGTGCATTACATGGACCACTCGTGGCGGTCGAGACGACCTGACATTCCTCAGCCAATCGAGTTGCACGCTGCTCGCCTACTGCTTGGGTACAGGAAACCTCCGTACTCGGCTGGGAAGCATTGGTCGACACACCAAAGGCAGCATTTAGCGCCTTCAAATCGCCTTGGACACGTTCCCACGATGAGGTCGCGATGGATTGCGGCCCTAGCTGCTGAACAATGTTGTCGATCTGCTGAGCGGTACTGCTCACAGAATGGAAGCTTTCGTCCGCTTTCTTGTGGTCCTTAAAGGAATGGAGCATGTTTTCAGTTTGTGTCTCTAGGCGCTTAGCAAGCTCTTTCGCATCCCTCTCCTGGCTTGTCTTGCGAATGGAGCTCTTCTTGAGCGCAGATTCGAAGGGGCCGCGAAATGATTTGACATCATCGTGCAGGTTAACCATGAGGCGCTCGACATCCTTATCATTCAGACGTACCTGGGCTTCACTTGTCAAGGGAACGTTGCTGACCATAAGGCCGATAATGATGACTGTCAGGCAGCGCAGCTTTTGGAAAAGGTGTTGCATGTTCTCTCCTTCAGATATTGGGGTTACGAAATTAATGGCTCCTCTCCAAATCCTCGCTATGAATGCACGAACATCTTTCTTCGTGTGGCAGCTAAGGTCATGCCGCGTGGAGTTCGATCGTGAATGCAATCGCCGAATAAATTGCGATTAGATCGAATCAAGCATCACAAATTTCTCTCGTTGATATGGTCGATCGTACCGCAGTCAATGTGTAAGCAGCGTGAGTTTTAATTCGTTGCAGTCAAATTTGGATTGTGAACAATTTATGTTGATCGTTTTATTCCATTCACCCCTCTTTTATCCAAGACGCTGGTTCCAATAGCAACTAACATCTATGTATTCAACACGATTACGAATTAACCGACTTTGGACTTCGAAGGGTAAATCGGTGTATCCAAGGCGCGCATGGATTCCCTGCTTCTCGGGAGCTATCTGAAGGAGCAGGTCGAAATACATAGACTGCTTTATCCAGTGCATCCTCAACTCCCTCCAGCAGCTTCATCTTCTAGGTTGTTTTCAAGGGGAAACGCCAAATCAGGACCTGCAAAAATAGTGCCCTACGCTTACAGCGACGCGAGCTAATGGACTCGAATGGCCAGAATAATGACAGAAAAAATAATTGAATTCTCCGAACATATCTCCAGACGTAATTCTGAACTTATCGAAGTCGCGCGCGGAGTATCGCAACTGCCTCGCAGAGTGCTGCTAGTCGATGATGTGATAGACGTGCGTCAGGTACTCGCGGAGGTGCTACGTACCCTGGGAATTACGGTTCTGGAGGCCACCGCTCCCATAGAAGCGATCGCACTGTTTTCGCAGCACCATGACAGCATCGACGTATTGATGGTGGACATCCAAATGCCCGAAATGGACGGTTGGACTCTCGCAACTAAGATTGCTTCCACTCAGGAGCAGATTCGTGTTTTGTATATATCGGGCGGTATCAGCACCGATGAATGGGAAAGGCATCCACAACGCATCTCCGATTCCTTCTTCCTTGCAAAACCGTTCACTGTCGATGACTTGAAAAAAACTCTCAAGGAAATGGGCTAAGTGCACGGTTGTTGATAGACCAACGCAAAAGAACCCATTCATGGATGGTCCGCGAAGGATCATCGTCCTCCCCATCGGGGCAGACGTGTGCCTGAGCGGGCTTTTATACCGGGGTGTTGGCTTACACGCCGGAAGAAAACGCGTCCCCGGACAGGGAAGCCACAGCCGGTTGACGTCATGAAGTGGAAGTAAGCGGTCGGAGTGTTATGCCGGCTGGGCGCTGGCTTCCGGAGAAGTGTGCGGCTCTTCCCCCGTGACAACACGATTGCGCCCGGAGTTCTTGGCCAGGTACAGGGCGGAGTCGGCCCGCTTGACGATCGTGGTCCAGCTTTCGCCTGCCCCGCTCCAGCTGGCAACACCCAGGCTGGCCGTAATGCCAATTTTCTTGTTGTCCACCGGAACAGCGACCTGTGCGACGCGCTTGCGCAGGCGCTCCGCAAGATGCAGAGCCGTAGCGTGATCGGTGTGCGGCAGAAGAATCAGGAACTCTTCTCCACCGGAACGGCACAGCAGATCTGTGCCCCGCAGAGTTGCCTGCAGATCGCGCACCACCATGCAGAGTGCGGCGTCCCCAGCATTGTGGCCATGCGTATCGTTCAGAGACTTGAAGTGATCCAGGTCCATGACGATGACGGAGAGTGGAAATCCATAGCGGCGGCAGCGGGCCATCTCGCGGGCGGCCTGCGCCTCGAGAGCGCGACGGTTCAAGGCTCCGGTCAACGCATCGGTACTGGCGATTTCGCGCAGATCCAGCCCCATCTGGCTGACAAAAATACTGACAAAACAGAAGACCGTAGCCGCACTGAACAGCGTGTTCAGCGGCCACTGGGCATGGGCAAGCGACTCGTTGCCTCCGCCGAAGGCTTCCTTCCTCGAGTCCATCATCGACATGACGATTCGAAAAGCGGCAACCAACAGGATGACGGCACTGGTGACGATCCGGAGCAGCCGGTTTTCGTCCACGCCAAAGCGCAGCAGTACCTCCACGCTCAGCAGGGTTTGCGCTGCAAGCACAAACGCAAGAGCCTGCAACCCGATGGCAGGGTTGCCCTGCAATACTGTAGACCAGACCAGGAATGCCGCATAGCCGCCGACCAGGGCCGCCTGCGCCCACAGATGGCGGCTGCGCACATGCAGATACTCCGCAAAGCCAGTGTGGCGCAGCCATAGGCTGATGGTCAGCAGCAACATGCCACCGGCAAGATGGACGTTCCGGGAAAAAAGACTGTGGCCGGCGATCAGCGCACTGGAAGCGCCTGACGCAACAAACGCCACCATGAACCACCAGATGCCACGGGCGCGACGATAGCTAAAGTGAAGAGCGCACAGCCCCGCAGCATAAACCAGCATTGTCAGCGTATTGATCAGCAGCAGGTTGTGCGTATTCATGGCAGAGAGAGCCAGTATCAGCAGAACTGGCCAAAATAGAAGGAATCATTCATCCCGGGGACAGCGAGATTGTAGCAATGACACGGGGTAACTCTCTAGTACCTGTTTGGTAATCACGCCGAAGCCCGCCTTTTCGAAGGAACAGCGGGTCCCGTATCGGGAATAGCATTATGATGAAAACCGCTGGCCCTGCTCGTCCGTATTCCTTGCTATATCCTCGTGAGCACGACTTTAAGACGTCCTGCAGAGATTTCCTCAAGGTGCAGCCATTTAACTCAATGCAGTCCGATGTGGAGACCAAGACCGGGATGAACCCGAATGGCTGAAAGCCCATCGACGACGACAACTTTAATGCTCTGGGCCATGCTCGTCCTTGGGGCGCTGCTCACGGCGTGCTGGCTGCTGCGCCTGAGTATGTTGCGCAGCCGGTTTGCACCACGGCAGAGGCGATTTGCCGCGACCGCGGGAGGTGCTGGCCTGGCCTGCGCAATCTGGTCGCTGTATCACCTTACAGCCCTTGCGCCTTCAGATAGCTTTACAGTGCGGCACCCGGCCCTGATGCCGCTCGCTTCCCTTCTGGTAGCCATGGTTGGGTGCGGTATCGCAATCGGGAATCTATCGGCCATCATGGATCGTGCCGGCAGCAAGTCTTCGAACGGCATTGACGCCCTGACTGGGCTGCAGACACGCTCTCAGCTTGAGACAAATATCCGGCGCATCATCCATAACAGCGGACCGGATGACCGCTTTGCCCTGGCACTCGTGGACCTTGACCGTTTCAAAGGCGTCAATGACACCCTGGGGCACGAGGTAGGCGACCTGATCCTGCAGCAGACAGCAGGGCGTTTGCAGGCATCGATCGGCTCCAACGAGGTCCTTGCCCGCGTCAGCAGCGATGAGTTCCTGGCGGTGCTGCCGCGGATCGAACACAGAGGCGACCTGCAGAGTATCTGCCGCAGAATTCTTCATGCCGTCTCAGAGCCGCTGATCGTCGGCAGCCATAAAATCCACGTCACCTCCAGCATCGGCGTCGCCATGTATCCGGACGATGGAACGGATGTATCGACCCTGCTGCGCAAGGTGGACACAGCGCTGGACCGTGCCAAGGCAGCAGGCCGCGGCGACTTCCGCATCTTCAACCCGGAGGTCGATAAGGCATTGCTGGAGCGTCTTTCGCTGGAGAATGACCTGCGGCATGCCCTGGGACGCAACGAGTTCACCCTGGCCTACCAGCCGGAGTTCGACCTGAAGACCGGCCAGGTGGTCAGCATGGAAGCCCTTCTGCGCTGGCGCAAGGCTACCGGCGAATTTATCTCGCCGGCCAAGTTCATTCCCGTTGCGGAAGAGACCGGCGTGATTGTGCCGCTGAGCCAGTGGGTACTGGAGACAGCCTGTCGCGAGTTGAAGGAGCTGGACCAGAGCATCGGCTTCAGCCCGCGCTTCGCCGTCAACCTTTCGCCACGCCAGTTCCAGCAGGACAACCTGGTGGAGATGATTATCGCCACGCTCAGCAAGTTTGGCGTTGCACCGGAGAGCCTGGAGCTGGAGATCACGGAAAGCTCGCTGATGGATGACCCGGACAAGGCCGCCATGAGTCTGCGTATGCTGCGCGAGCAGGGCATCTCCACTGCCATCGACGACTTCGGCACCGGCTACTCCTCGCTCAGCTACCTGCGGCGATTCCCGATCGACAAGCTGAAGATGGACCGCGCCTTTGTCACGGATATCCAGGTGGACAAGGACAGCGCGGCACTGGCCGAATCGATTCTGCGCATGGCCCACCAGCTTGGCTTGACCGTGGTGGCCGAGGGAGTGGAACTGCCGGAACAACTGGATCTGCTCCGCAGCCTGAAGTGCGACGCTGCCCAGGGTTTTTTGCTGGCCCGCCCAATGTTCCTGCCAGACCTGAAAAATTTCCTGCTGGAACACCGCGGAAGCAAGCCGCTGTAACCGTGTAAGCAAAACCTGGGTAGACCAGTGGGCGTATCTTCGCCTTACAATGGCTTCACCCATGCGACCTGTTGTTTTGCTCCTTCTCTCCGGCCTCTGGCTGGCTAACGCCGGATACGCCCAGCGCAACCCCGAAACGGAAGATAGCCCCAGCACGCCTCCCAGGATTTTGAAAACGGCGTCGGGAACAGTCGAGACCGGCTCCATGAAGGATGCCGACTATCGCATTGATGTGCCAACGAACTGGAACCATTCGCTGGTGGTCTTCTACCACGGTTACAGCGAAAAGCCTTTCCATTACCGCGCCGAGTCGCAGTTGCATGACCAGGCACGGCCCATGTTCCAGCGCGGATTCGCCATCGTCCAGAGCGGCTACTCGCAGATTGGCTGGGCACTGCAGGCCGGCTACCCGGAAACCGAGCGGCTGCGGAAGTATTTCAGTAAGAAATACGGGCAGCCGAAGGAGACCTTCGTCGCGGGCGGTTCCATGGGCGGAGCCCTCACCATGATGACCATGGAGCTGAATCCAAAGCCCTACACCGCCGCCCTGGACCTGTGTGGCGCCGTGGAGCCGACGTACGAGTTCGCCCAGCGCCGCTTTGCCTGGCGCGCCGCCTTCGACTACTACTTCCCCGGAATCTTCCCTCCGCTTGTCCCCACGCCTCCGGACTTCCAGGAGACCGACGCTCTCAAGCAGAAAGTGCTGGCCGCACTGCGCTCCAAGCCCGCCGCCGCCGCCGCCCTGCGCGAAATGATGTTTGAGCACACCGACATTCAGGTGGCCAATATGGTGACCTACATCACCTGGCAGATGGCGGACTTCCAGAAGAAGGCGGGTGGAAATCCATTCGACAACCGGAACTACATCTACACACGCTCCAGCGATGACTCCCACACCGACTACGCCCTGAACGACGGTGTGCGCCGTTATGCGGCCGACGACAAGGCACGCAAGTGGGTGGTGACCTGGTACACACCTACCGGCAAACTGACCAAGCCCATGCTGGCGCTGCACACTGTCTTCGATCCCCTGATTCCCGCCAACGCCATGACCCTGTATGGGCGCATGGTGGAGGAAGCGGGCTTCGGCAGCAACTACGTGCAGAAGTACGTCCACCGGGAAGGACACTGCACCATGAGCGCCGACGAAGTCGGCCGCGCTTTTGATGAGCTGCTGGTATGGGTCCACCAGAAGAAAGCACCGCAGGCAGGGCTGCTGCGTTAGCGACCGGACCGTGAAGCTTAAGCCAGCCTTAAGTTCCACAGAAATCCGCGTGTTCGAACGTCGATCAACCTGGCGTTCATCGACCGCACACTGACTGTTCACATTTCTGGTCTACTTTCTGGCCATTGTGAACAACAGAATAGTTGTCTCTTCTCTGGCGATATTGCTGTGTCTGGATCTGGGAGGAGCGGCGCAATCCGCCGCCCCCTCGAAACACACAGCCTACTACGTTGATCCGCAAACACTCCCCATCAGGCATCTGATCCCGGCTCCTCCTGCGCCTGCCGATCCGCAAGCTGTCGCCGACCTTGCCGAAGTCCACCGGTTGGAAACATCGCGCACCGCAGCTCAGATTGCCGCGGCGAAAGCGGATGACGAAGAAGAAGACATCTTCATCTTCCGCGACGTGATGGGACCACACTTCACCGCGGAGCAGCTTCCCAAAACCGCCGCTCTCTCAGAACACGTGCATAACGATGAATCCGTACTGAGCGGAGAGCTGAAAACGCTGTTTCAACGCCCTCGTCCCTACCAGGCCGACAAGACGTTGCATCCGGTCTGCAAGCTGACCGAGGCGCATAACTCGTATCCCAGCGGACACTCTCTCACCGGCTATCTGCTGGCGCTGACGCTTGCCGACCTGGTCCCGGAGAAGCGGGATGCCATTCTGGCGCGCGCCGAGGACTACGCCCACAACCGGCTGGTCTGCGGTGTTCACTATCGCGCCGACACTGAGGCAAGTCGCCGTGTCGCGTATGCCGCCTTCGGCAACATGCTGACCCATTCGAAATTCCAGAACGACCTTGCAGCAGCGCGCGAGGAACTGCGTGCCCACTTGGGCGCACAGCACTAAAGACACACCACAACGCTGCACCATCCCCGGCCCCAAGGTAGAAAACCTCACCTCTAGGAGATACCAGTGTCTCGACACTTTCTGGCACACAGGACGCGCGGCTTCTTTGCGACCGCGCTCATCGCATGCACACTTACCGTCCCCTCGCCTACCCGGGCGCAGGACACGGCAACCCTCTCCGGAAGCCTGAAGGACGCTATCGGCGCTTCCATTCCAAACGCCACCATCGTTCTGCGCAACGACGCCACGAAGTTTGTCCGCAACCTGCATGGCGACTCTGTCGGACACTTCAGCGTCAGCGGCATTCCCGCCGGAACCTATACCGTGGAGGCCTCAGCTCCTGGCTTCGCGCTCACCACGCGGCAGGGTGTTGTACTCAACGGCAGCGGCACCCAGGACGTCGCACTGACGCTGAAGGTTGGCGGCGCCAATGAGCAGGTGACGGTCGACGCTTCCATGGCCAACTCCATCGCCGCGTCCTATGCCGTAATGGACGGCGTGCTGGATGCCCGCAGTGCACGCACCGAGATCAACTCCACCTACATCCAGAACTATGTTTCTCCCACGGCCGACTACACCGAAGTTCTGCAGAACGCTCCCGGAACCTACAGCCTGAACGCCAACGGCGTTGGCCTGGGTGACGCGAAGATGTTCTTCCGCGGCTTCTCCGACGGAAACTACGACATCACCTTCGACGGTATTCCGTGGAACGACACCAACTCGCCCTCGCACCACTCATGGGCCTTCTTCCCGTCGCAGTTCCTGGGCGGCGTGGACTTTGATCGTTCGCCCGGCTCGGCTTCCACGGTCGGCCCCACGCCCTTCGGCGGATCGATCAACCTGCTCTCGAAAGAGATGCCGGACGTACGGAACCTGCGCGGCGGCATCAGCTACGGTTCGTTCAACACCAAGCTGATCGATGTGAACTACGACACCGGAAACTTCGGCGGAGCGTCCAAGCACAACAACCTTTTCGTGGATGTGCACCACATGGACTCCGACGGTTACCAGACCTTCAACTACCAGACCCGTAACGCAGGCGCCCTGAAGTACCAATTCAAGTTCAGTGAGAACAAGGTGCTGACCGGCTTTGCCAGCGTGCTTTGGCTCGACTCCAACACGCCGAACATCAAGGGGCCGACCCGTGCCCAGGTGGCGCAGTTCGGCGATAACTACCTGCTGCAGAACACTGACCCGACGCAGGCCAACTACTATAAGTACAACTTCTACCATGTACCTACGGACTTCGAGTACGTCGGCTACAAGCAGCAGCTGGGACACGGCTGGTCGCTGGACACCAAGCCCTATACCTACAGCTACAACAACAAGCAGAACTACGCGGCTACCCCGAAGAAGGGCACTGTCAGTGAGCCGAACTGCGCCACCCCGGTCAGCAACGCCCTGCCCTGCGGTACCGACAAGCTGAACAGCTATCGCAAGTATGGCGAGATCACCAGCCTGAGCCAGGTCTCCCGCTTCGGCATCTTCCGCGTGGGCATGTGGTACGAGTGGGCGGCGACCGATCGCTACCAGATTCCACAGGACCCCATCACCCAGATCGACAGCGCGCTGCCCAACTTCCACGAGAAGTTCTGGACCAACACCTATCAGCCCTATGCCGAGTATGAGTATCACGCGACCAACAAGCTGACACTGACCGGCGGCCTGAAGTTCGCGCACTACACCATGGATCTGAAGCAGTATGCCGACAACGGCTCCACCGTTGGCAACCTGAACGGTGCGGCCTATGTGCGCAACTACGCCAGCTACAACTCGGTGCTGCCGTCGGTTGACGCCAACTACCGCATCCGTCCGAACTGGTCAGTCTATGGGCAGTTTGCGACCGGCAGCGTGATTCCGCCCAGCAGCGTCTTTGACATCAACCAGAGCACCGGCGCGGCTGTGCTCAGCACGCTTCCCAAGCCCAGCTACGCCAAGAGCTACCAGACCGGCACGGTGCTGAAGCTGCGCCGCCTGACCACCAGCGCGGACGTGTACTACGTGCGCTTTGGCAACGCCTACTCCGCACCCAGCGATCCTAACGCGGTGAACTACACCTCGCAGGGCGACTCGGTAACTAAAGGCTTTGAAGGCGAAACCAATGTCTACCTGGGCAAGGGTCTCAGCCTGTTTGCCAATGGAACGGCCGGTACCGCCAAGTACGTCAGCCAACTGGTCGGCGGCTCGCCTAACCTGAACTACAACCTCTGGGTAGCCAGCACGCCCGCCAACACCGAGAGCCTTGGCCTGACCTACCAGGACAAGTACCTGAACCTGGGCATGTTCAACAAGCGCATCGGGCCCATGTGGAACGACGGCAAGTATGCCTCGTCCGCCAACCCGATTCTGGGAACCAACGCCAACCAGGCGGTGCCGATTGATCCGTTCAACGTCACCAACATGTACGTCAACTTCACGGTTCGCCGCGGATCGATCTTCGACCAGACAAAGATCCGCTTCAGCGTGAACAACCTGCTGAACCAGCACAACATCACCAGCGTGAACCCGGCAGGATCGGTCCCCCTGAATCGCGCCAACTACAGCTTCACGCCGGCCTCCGGAGACACCCTGGGCCTGCTGCCAGGGCGCAGCTTCATGGTCTCCTTCACCATCGGCCTGTCCCCGCGACAGTAACCGAAGTACGAGAAGCACACTTGGCGGAGGAGCCGGAAGCAGCTCCTCCGCCCTTTTCTTTTAAGGCGCGTTAGAATCAGGTATGGCTACCGCGCGGCCAGCCTCGAAGCAGGCTGGATCCGAAACGACGCCCTCCCGCACCAACTCCAGCAGCATCTCCGCCGCAAAGGGCGTTGATCTGGAGCCGGTCGTTGCTGCGTCTGTGACAGCGAACGATTCGCTGGCCGCTCCCAGCGGCATCCTGGGCGAGAAGCCACCCGCCCCCCTTGAAACCACCTCGGTCACGCCCTATCTGACCTGGCTGGATGCCGCCCAGGCCAAAGAGATTGACGCCCACTTCGCGCACCTGCTCGAGACCGTCCGTACCTTCCGCCCCGGCGACGACCTGGATGTCATCCGCAAGGCATGGATCTTCTGCCTGGAGAACCACGCGGACCAGAAGCGCGCCTCCGGCGAGCCCTACGTCATCCATCCACTGGAAGTAGCCCAGCTTCTGGCCGAGATGAAACTGGACTCCACCGCCATTGCCGCCGGCCTGCTGCATGATGCCGTGGAAGACACCAACGTCACGACGGAAGAGATTGCCACCCGCTTCAGCGACCAGGTGGCGCACATTGTCGAAGGCGTCACCAAGCTGGACAAGATCAAGTTCGCCAATCGCGAAGACCACCAGGCGGAGAATATCCGCAAGATGCTGCTGGCCATGGTCACGGATGTGCGCGTGGTTCTGATCAAGCTGGCCGACCGGCTGCACAACATGCGCACGCTGGAGCATCTGAAGCCCGAAAAGCAGCAGAAAATCGCCCGCGAGACGCTGGACGTCTACGCTCCGCTGGCGCACCGGCTGGGCATGGGTAAGCTGCGCGGTGAACTGGAAGACCTGGCCTTCCGCTACGTTGACCCCGTTGCCTATCAGCAGGTGGAAAAGGAAGTCGACCAGGTGCGCGACGCCGGCGAGACCTTCCTGAAGACCATCGTCGCCACGCTGGAAGAGAAGATGGTCTCGCATCACATTCAGGGACGCGTCGAGTTCCGGATCAAGCGCCTTTACTCCATCCAGCAGAAACTACAGGACGGAAACCTGCCTCTGAACCAGGTCTATGACCTGCTGGCCGTGCGCGTCATCACACACACGGTGGGCGAGTGCTACGCCATGCTGGGCCTGCTGCACTCCACCTGGCGCCCGGTGCCGGGCCGCATCAAGGACTTTATCGCGATGCCGCGGCCCAACATGTACCAGTCGCTGCACACCACGCTGATCGCCGAGGGCGGCCACCAGTTCGAAGTGCAGATCCGCACCGAGGACATGCACCGCATTGCCGAGGAAGGCATTGCCGCGCACTGGAAGTACAAGGCCAATGAAAGCGTGACCGACAAGGACGAGCAGCGGCTCGCCTGGGTTCGCCAGATCATGGAATGGCAGCGCGAGATGACCGACCCCAACGAGTTCATGTCGACGCTCAAGATCGACTTGTACCCGGAAGAGGTCTACGCCTTCACCCCCAAGGGCAAGGTGGTCGTTCTGCCAAAGGACGCGACGCCGGTCGACTTCGCCTACAGCATCCATACCGATGTTGGCCACACCACCACCGCGGCCAAGGTGAACGGCCGCATTGTTCCACTCCGCACCAAGCTGCACAACGGCGACATCGTCGAAATCACCACGCAGGCCGGGCACACCCCCAGCCGCGACTGGCTGAGCTTTGTCAAAAGCTCCCGCGCACGCAACAAGATCAAGCACTGGATCAACGAACACCAGCGCGAGCGCGCCATCGAAATCGGCAAAAAACTGCTGGACCGCGAAGGCCGCAAGTTCAAGGTCGCCATTACCAAGCTGACCGATGCTGACTTCACCCGCGTGGCCAACGAGTATGGCCTGGGCGGCGGAGCGGACCTGTTCGCCGGACTGGGCTTTGGCAAACTCTCTGCCCGCCAGGTGCTGAACAAGCTTGAACCAGGCAGCACCATGCCACCCGAAACCGCGGGGCCGGAAGCGGCTACGGGCAGCATCGGGCAGATGTCCGAGACGGTCAAGCGCGTCTACTTCGGCCGCGGTTCGGACTCGCTGCAGGTGGAAGGGCAGGATGACCTGCTGGTCTATCGCGCACGATGTTGTAATCCGATCCGCGGAGAAGAGATCATCGGCTACGTCACACGCGGCAAGGGTGTGGCCGTCCACGCGCGAAGCTGTCCGAATGTGCAGAACCTGCTGTATGAGAGCGACCGCCGCATCAACGTGGAGTGGTCGGCTGCACCTTCCGTCAACGCCCGCCAGACCACCTATCCGGTGAAGCTGATTCTGACCTGTGACGATCGCTCGGGCATGCTGAAGGAGTTCACCGCCATCATCTCCGATGACGACACGAATATCCGCAGCGTCGAATCACGGTCAAATGACGACGGCACAGCCACGGTCGAGTTCGTGGTCGAAACCGTCGACCTGAAGCACCTGAACAAACTGGTGAACGATCTGCGCCGCGTCAGCGGAGTCCGCGACGTCCAGCGCATCAACAAGATCTAACGCTTCAGGCGCACATCAAACGGGTAGGCATACGTTGCCGTGATGCGAAACCGTTTTGCACTGCGGTGCGCAGGGTTGAAAAGATAGTTCGACGTCTCCGGCACAATCGCGCTCGGCACACGCAACAGCACCGCCTCTCCCTTTCGCAGCCACTCCGTTCCAAGCTTCTGCGTCAACTCCGGGCTCTGCTGCCATGCATGCGGCAGCTGCGAGAGCTTGATCTCGTCCACCTTGATGGTTGGGCCGACTACCCGCAGCAATGTGAACTCCGGGGGAACGTCGTTGGCGGCGGTGTGCGCGCAGACCTCAAGCAGCGCAGCGGCGGGATGCTCCGCCAGATAGACCACCGGCTGCCCGGCAAAGTGCCAGCGACCCGGAGCCTTCAATCCCCCCGCGCCGCGAAGGTCCTGGAAGCGGCTGATGCGCCAGAAAATCACTAAACGAAGTAACCTTCGTCAATCTGCACGAGTAGCTCTTCCACAATGCGGCTGCCGGTATCCGTCTTCAGCAGGGAGAGCGGTGAGCGGCTATCCAGCCGCGTTTGCGGACGGCGCAGCCACGCCAGCGCCCGCTCACGCGAGCCATAGGTCGCCTCGGCTGCCGAGAGCACGCGAATGACCCGCAGCACGCGGTCGGACTCCTCGACCGTCAGCTTCTCGCGCTTTGCCTTGCGGTGCTGCAATGTACGCGAGGGAATCACTACCTCGTCAATCTCCGCGCGTTCCAGGCCGAGCTCCGAGAGACGGGCAATGACCGTGGGCGACAGGCGCGCCTCGACGATCTTCAGCACGCCGGCCTCAGTCGCCGGAGCATCCAGCCCCAGCCAGTCTCCGATCTGGACCATCGCCGCATTCATAACAACATTATGCCACTATTTCTATGGCAAAATGCGTAACGTTATATGCTGAACTTCATGAAGAAGAGCTTCCTCGCCGCGCTTCTGCTGCTCTCTCCCGCCGTCTTCGCCCAGGACGACCCCACACCGACCATTCGCGTGAACACCAACCTGGTGCAGGTGCCCGTCTCAGTGGACTACAAGGGCGAGCGGCTCTATGGCCTGAAGGCAGAGCAGTTTGAGGTCAAGGACAACGGCATTGTGCAGAAGATCCGGCTGGATGAAGACGCCGACCTGCAGGGCGTTGCGCTGTTTGTCCTGGTCCAGTGCGGACGCGAGGCGGTCATGCAGTTCGGCAACATCAGTGGCCTTCCCACCATGGTCGAGAGCATCGTTGGCGGAGCCCCAAAGCTGATTGCCGTAGCCCGCTATGCCTCCGGCCCGGAGCTGTTGCAGGACTTTACCGGCAACATGGAAAAGACCAACATGACGCTGAACGGCATCAAGCCCTGCGAAGACGGCAACGCCAACACGCTGGACGCGGTGAAGTACGCCGCCGAAGCGTTGTCGAAGCGGCCCAGCAAGTACCGCCGCGCCATCCTGCTGATCGGCGAAACCCGCGACCACGGCAGCAAGATCAAGCCGGAAGCCGTCGTGGAAGAGCTTGGCCGGTCAAATGTTGTCGTCGACTCGGTCAGCTTCAACCCCGGCAAGACAGAGATCATCAACAGCCTGTTCCACGGCCAGATGGGATCCGGCCCGCTGGGCCTGCTGGTGATGGCCGTCAACGCGTTGAAGAAGAATGTGCCGAAAACACTGTCTGAACTCTCCGGCGGCGAGTACATCAATTTCAGCGGCCAGAAGGGCTTCGACAACGGCATGTTGAAGCTGTCCAACCACATCCACGATTACTACCTGCTCAGCTTCCAGCCGCCCATGAACGTGGAACCGGGACTGCACAGCATCTCGATTACCGTGCCTGAATACCCCGGCGCAAAACTGCGCGCACGGCAAAGTTACTGGGCCGGACCTGCGGCCACACAGTAAACTCGACTTCATGAGCGAAACCAAGAAGACCGCCGTCTCCACCTCGGACGCCCCGGCCGCTATCGGCCCCTACTCGCAGGCCATTCGTGTGGGCGACACTCTGTACACCTCCGGCCAGGTAGCCCTGGACCCCGCCACCGGCAACCTGATCGAGGGCGGCATTGAGGCGCAGACCGTCCGCGTTCTGGAAAACCTGAAGGCCGTTCTGGCCGCAGCGGGGCTGAACTTCGCCAATGTGCTGAAGACCACCGTTTTCCTGAAGGATATGAAGGACTTCGCAGCCATGAACGCCATCTACGCCACCTACCTGGCGCCCGAGGGCGTGATCGCACCGGCCCGCTCCACCATCCAGGTGGCGGCCCTGCCCAAGGACGCACTGGTCGAGATCGAGGTTATCGCCAAGGAATCCGCATAAGCGCCTCCGGCGTCTAATGCTCAGAGGAGACTTCCGATGGCTGACACCCCTGTGCCCGATCTGCAAACGACCGGCGGCAAGATCCAGAAAACCGAAGAGGAGTGGCGCCAGCTTCTGACCCCGGAGCAGTTCCATATCCTTCGTCAGAAGGGTACGGAACCGGCGTTTACCGGCGCCCTGTACCACAACCACGAGGACGGCATTTACCGCTGCGCCGCCTGCGGGGCCGAACTGTTTACCTCCGACAAGAAGTTCGACTCCGGGTCCGGCTGGCCCAGCTTCTGGAATCCGGTCTCGGCGGACGCTATTGTGGCGCATGAGGATTCCAGTTACGGCATGCGCCGGATTGAGGTGACCTGCGCCAAATGCGGCGGCCACCTGGGCCACGTCTTTCCGGACGGCCCACGCCCCACCGGCCTGCGCTACTGCATTAACTCCGCCTCGCTGGAGTTTGACAAGGAACCGAAGTAAATCCCGCCCTTGAACGAAGAAATGGCCCGCTACGGCGGGTCATTTCGATTTAAGGCTCCCAAATTCGTACAATAGACACTATCGTGACACTGGATTTCTTAGGTTCCACTACCCGCACCCACCGTTGCGGAGAGCTTCGCGCCGCTGACGCCGGCAAACCCGTAGTCCTGATGGGCTGGATCAACCGCCGCCGCGATCACGGCGATCTGATCTTCCTCGATCTGCGTGACCGCACCGGCATCACCCAGGTGGTGCTCGACAAGTCGCTCTCCGGCGCGGACGCATTGGCGAAAGCCGAAGCCGCCCGCCCCGAGTTTGTCATCGCAGCCATCGGCAAGGTCCGACTGCGCGACGCTGACCTGATCAACCCGAAGATGCCTACCGGCGAAATTGAAGTGCTGGCCACCGAGCTGCTTCTGCTCAACGACGCCAAGACGCCGCCCTTCTCGCCCGCCGACGACGCCATTCAGAACGAAGAGATGCGCCTGAAGTACCGCTACATCGACCTGCGCCGCAGCGAGATGCAGCATAACTTCCTGGTGCGTCATAAGGTCAACCAGGCCATCCGCCAGACGCTCTCCGACGAGGGCTTCCTCGAGATTGAAACGCCGTTCATGACGCGCAGCACCCCCGAGGGCGCGCGCGACTACCTGGTGCCCTCGCGGGTGCACCCCGGCACCTTCTACGCTCTGCCGCAGTCGCCGCAGATCTTCAAGCAGATCCTCATGATCTCCGGCTTCGACCGCTACTTTCAGGTCGCCCGCTGCTTCCGTGACGAGGACCTGCGCGCCGACCGCCAGCCGGAGTTCACGCAGATCGACCTGGAGATGACCTTCCCCACGCAGGACCAGGTCTTCGCCGTGGTGGAGCGCTTCCTGACGGCTGCATTCTCTGCTGCAACAGGAGAAAAGATCAATGCGCCCTTCCTGCGGATGACCTACGACGAGGCGATCCGCAAGTACGGCATCGACAAGCCGGACATGCGTCTGCCCGCAATGGCTGACCTGACCGACGTCCTGACGCCCGAGCTGCGCACCACCCTGAAGATTGAGCAGAACCGTCCTGTACTTGGCTTCGTGATTCCGGGCGTGGGCGAGCTTTCGAGCACCGCCCGCAAGTCGCTGCTCAGCGAGGTTCGCGCCAGCTTCGGCGACAGCGGTCTTGACCTGCTGGACCTGGTCCGCTTGCGTACAGCCGAGCAGTTTGTTCCGCTGGCCGACGCCATCTCCGCCAAGCTGAACATCGAGCTGGCAGCCTTCAACGGATCGTCGCTGACCGCGAACGATCTGGCCGTAGTCGTCACGCCAAAGCTTGAGACACCGGAGATGTGGAACTACGACCGCCTCTGGATCTGGAAGCGCGTTGGCGCTCTGCGCCTGGAACTGGCGAAGAAGTACGCCGACAAGCACGGCCTCTTTGAAAAGAAGGGCGTCCCGGAAGACTACAAATTCCTCTGGGTGACCGACTTCCCGATGTACGAGTGGAACGAGGAGAAGAAGGTATGGGATGCTGCCCACCACCCGTTCACCTCGCCGCACGAAGAAGACATCAAGAGCGGCGCCCTGTTCAACGACAAGGGCGCGGTCCGCGCCTCAGCCTATGACGTGGTGCTGAACGGCCTGGAGCTTGGCTCCGGCTCGATCCGTATCCACCGCAAGGACGTGCAGGCGGAAATCTTCCGTTCGTTGGGTATGACGGACGAAGAGGCCAAGGAGCGCTTCGGCTTCTTCCTCGACGCTCTGGAGTATGGCACGCCCCCGCACGGCGGCATCGCCCTGGGCATCGACCGTATCGTGATGCTGCTGGCCGGTGCGCAGAGCCTGCGCGAAGTCATCGCCTTCCCGAAGACCGCCAAGGCCATCGACCTGATGGTCGACGCGCCCAGCGCACCGACCGAGATGCAGATGAAGGAACTTCATCTGAAGACGACGGTTCGCAGCTAGCTGAACAGGCAATATCCCACCCATGCTTTGCATGGGTGGGTTTCGTTTTTAACGGTGATTCTCGAGTAACTCCGCAACCTCATCCTGCGACGGCATCGATGCCTGTGCTCCCATGCGTGTGACAGAGATCGCCGCAGCCCCATTGGCATACCGCGCGGCTTCAGCGGGCGCATCTCCCGCAAGCAGGCGTGCGGCAAATGCTCCGTTGAAGCAATCCCCTGCTGCGGTCGTATCGACAGCCTTCACCGCAAACGATGGCACCAGCACCGGTTCACAATCGGAGCCCATCAGAAACGCTCCGCACTCGCCCAGCTTCAGCACAACGTTGCGGCAGCCCATGGCGAGCAGCTTCTCCGCCGTCTCCTGCGGAGGAAACACACCGCCGGTCAATGCGGCGGCTTCGGTTTCATTCGGCGTAAGCCAGGTAACGGCCTGCAACAGGTCGTTCGAAAATGCCTGCACAGGAGCAGGATCAAGCATCACCGGCACGCCTGCCTGTCGCGCAGTTTTAGCGGCGGCACACACCGCTTCCATGGGAATCTCCAGTTGCAGGAGCACGAGACCCACTCCCGAAAATTCCATCTCCACAATGTCTGCAGCAGTCACAGCACCATTGGCCCCGGGCTGCACCACGATGCTGTTCTGCCCACTCGCAGCATGGGTAATGACCGCAAGCCCGGAAGGACCTTCACTCACCTGCACGCCGGCAGCATTCACACCCGCAGCAGTCAGTCCATCCAGCAGCGAATGCCCATAGGCATCGCTGCCAACACGGCCACCCATGCGCACGCTGGCTCCAAGTCGTGCGGCAGCCACAGCCTGATTCGCACCCTTACCGCCAAGCAACTCTTCATACCCAAGACCACGCACCGTCTCGCCCGGCAAAGGAATACGCTCTGCATGGATAACAAGGTCAAGGTTCAGGCTGCCGATCACAAGAACAGATTTCTGCACGAAACCCATCCTAAGGCAAAAGCCCCGCAATCAGCGGGGCCTTTGTCTTTCCTCACACCTCACAACTGCAGTTAGCACATTTGTTCGGCCATGCGCGCGTACTCCGGATACGGATGGACCAGCCCCACATGCGCAGATGGCGGCTGCTGCATCACATCCACGAACGCCGTCTGGAAGCTCTTCATATCCTGCACGCTGCCCACCGAGACACGCACCCACTCCGGCCATACCTTCCATGTGCGGCCGATGATGATGTTCTTCTGCGCCAGCGCATTGTGGACATCGCCGCCAGGACGGCCCACCTTCACCATGAAGTGATTGCTCTCAGAAGGAGTAAACGTGTAGCCATGCTTGCCGAGGAAGGCGAAGGTGTCGTTGCGTGCATCGGCAATCATCTGCCGGCGCAGCGGAATTACATCCTTGTCCTGCAGTTGGATACGCGCGCACTGCACGGCAGCGGTAGGCATCATGTTCACACCGTACGCATGGATTTTCTCCATCATGTCCGGCCGCGCAACAATGTATCCGGCGCGGATGCCGCCCATGGCATAGATCTTCGAGAAGGTGCGCAGCACCATGATCTCCTTGTCCGCGGCGACAAGATCAATCACGCTCTCGGTGTTCGTCGAGAAGTGCGTGTACGCTTCATCCACCAGCAGGACGCTTCCCTTCGGCTTGTTCGCCAGCACCCACTCGATGTCGCTGCGCTTCACCACCGTGCCAGTCGGATTATTCGGATTACAGATGTAGATCAGCCCGGCGTTCGGGTCTGCCTCCACCATCGCCTTGATGTCGTAGCTGTAGTCGGCCTTCAGCGGCACGCGATGCACCTTGGCGCGCGTCACCTTCTCGGCCACGCCGATGGCCTGCTCATACGTAGGGTCAGCCAGCACCAGGCTTCTTTCCGGCGACGTGAACGCCAGCGCGGAGAAGGTCAGCGGCTCGCTCGATCCCGCATACATGGTCACATACTGCGGCTTTACGCCGACGGACGAGGCAATGGCCTCCGTCGTCTTGCGCGTTTCCGTCAGATAGTAGCGGTTGCCGTTGGTCACAACGCGCTTCATCATCTCGACGGCCGCGGGCGTAGGTCCCGCCGGAAACTCATTGATATTCAGGATGACCAGATCGCTGGGCGCATCGACCAGGCCGGGATCGTTCAACGCTCCGGCGCCACCACGGGCGCCTGCTGCCATGGGCGCGGCAAAGGCATGCTTCGCAAGCGCGGCGCCGACCGGGGCAGCACCTGAGAGCTGGATAAACTTACGGCGGGACAGGGACATTGCAGACGACTCCTTCGACGGGGAGATAGACGCAGGCTGAACTGCGCCTTCACTGCTCAGAACAGGCCGTTACAAATTGTTGCGGAACGCGCAAAGTGCGCGTGTGGTTATTCTGCCCGGTCTGCGCTGCGATGTCCAGATGCAGGGAAAAAGGCGGCGGCAGGGGTGTCGCTGCCCCCGCCGCCGTGTGTGAGGGGCTAGTACGAAGCGTTATGTATGGACGCAGGAGCATGCGCGGCAAGCGGAGCTGTTCCGTTGTCCGCAAGCTTCTGGGTGTCCTTCTCTGCCAGGAGCGCTTCAATCTCCGCAGTGAATTCCTTTTTGAGCTGCTCATTGAACGCGCCGCTGGATGGCGAGGCAAAGCCCGAGTGGATCTTGCGGACCCGGCCGTCCTTACCGACAAACAGCGTGGCCGGCCAGGTGTTCAGGTTCACGGCCTGCGGCACCTTCTCCCACATCTCAGCCGGAGCGCCCGCGAGCAGGTAGGTGTACTTCACACCGTAGTGGTCAATGAAGGCTTTCTCTCGCGAGAGAGAGTCCTGCTGTTCGGGCTCTTCGAAGTCCAGCGCAATAATCTCAAGTCCCTTATCGCGATACTTCTTGTCGAGCTCCACCAGGTAGCGCGCCTCATCGTGGCAATTCGGGCACCAGGTACCGGTCACAATGGCGAGCACGACCTTGTTCTTGAAGCGAGTATCTTCGCTCGACACCAGCTTGCCATTCACGTCCGGGAACTTGAAGGCGAAGCGCTCGCTCGCATCGCGCACCGTGGTGTGCGTACCGTAGTCCTCTGGCAGCGGCAGCCCCTTCGCTCGCGCCACTTCTTCGCGATACGCCTGCAGCGGCTCAGCGGGCGTATACGCGCCTTCGGTCTTCACCTCCAGCGTGCCATCCTGCTTCGGTGTCACGCGCACCAGCAGCGGACGCGCTCCGTCAAAGTGGCTTAGCAGCCAGCTGCCGTTGTTGTAGGTTCCGGTCAGCGATCCGGTGTCGCCATCCACGCGCAGGATAGAGGCCTGTGCCTCCGCTCCGTTCTGCTTCACGATAAAGCGCCACGACTTCTCCCCCTTGGCAGTCTCGTGCGGAATCTCCCAGTTGCCTGCAATGTTTGGCACGTTTGCGGCGGCCTGAACAGCGCCGTCCTTGTGACGGCTCGCGTGGAACGGGTAATCGGCGATGTACTTCTCGCGCTCAAAGCGGCCGCGCAGCTTACCCGTCAATGCATCGCCGTTTACGTTGGCGGAGATGGTGGTGAGGTAGTGCTCAAAGTCCAGCACTACTTCGCCCTTGTTCAGCTTTGCGCTGGTCGTTGTTTCCGTCTCCTTGTCGCCGTTGAAGAGCGTTCCTTTCACCTGCTGGCCATCCTGCGAAATGTCGAGACGGAAAGGAATATCGGTCCCATTGAGCGTGAAGGCTGCATCCCAGCGGCCTGCAAGCGGTGAAGACGGTGCAGCGCCCTGGGCAAAGGCCGCGGTCGCGCTAAGCAGAACGGCGGCAAGAGCGGTGGTCCGGTTGCGAGATGTCATGGCAAAAATCTCCTAAGAATGTTCTGTTGCGTTGTCGGTTGAAGACTGCAGAAATACGGGCATGGAGTGATGGGTTGGCTATCCCGCCTTACGACGGGATAGCCGTTCTGCCCGTGCCGCTGCAGCAGCCGACTGTCGCCACTCTTCTGGTAGATGTGGCTTGGTCGCGAGCAGAATCTGGTACGCGGCGGTGCGGTCTGCCGCGGAAAGCTTTTCGAATGCGGGCGACTGATCTTCGCCGCTCAACACCTGGTATAGGCGGTGATAGACATAGCTCTTCGCCTCCGCAGGCAACTGGTCAAACTGGTCAGAGTAGATGAGGTAGCTGACCGGATAGCGGAAGAGGCGTGTCTTCAGGTCGAACTCCCGCAGGGAGCGTCCTTTGCGATCGCGCAGGCCGGTTGCTGCAAAGCTGCGCGCATAGCTGTTGTTTCCGCTCACCGCTGCCGGCAGTGGAGCCTCATTGGCAAAGAGCAGATACTTCACCAGCTCTTCCGCGGGCTTTTCAAATTTCGCGCGTTCTTCCGGCGTCAGCGGCGTGTTGGCATCGCCGCTTTTTGCATGGTCGAAGAGCGCGATGCGCGTCTTGTAATTCGTCAGCGTAATCAGGTTGTGTGCCTGCGTCTGGTGCGCCAGCACCAGGTGCGCGACGATGTCGCTATCCGGGTTCAGATACTCGGCTTTTACAAAGCGCTGCTCTATCGGTTGCAGGCTCTGGTCAGGATCGCCATGCGGCCCGTTCGCGCTTCCATAACCCGCTGGCATGACCGCATTGCCCATGGTGTGTTCTTTGCCGGCCGCACCGGTCACATACCATCCGCCCCAGCGCTTGCTGATCGGCGTCTCCTGCCCGGTTACGGAGGAGTCAGTCGAGTTCGCCAGCGTGCCCGTCGGTGAAGGGTAGATGGACCGCACCAGCACACCGGGCACATTGCGCGTACCAGGAGCGATGTGGCACTGCGTGCAGTCAAGCTCAGCCCGCTCAAACTTGGGGTGTTCGGACTTGTTCGCATCCAGCAGATAAAACGCCGCACCCTGGTTCGGGTCAAACGAGATGATCTCCAGCGCCTTGCCTTCATGCACAAAACCAACATAGACATCGTCATTGAAGTACAGCGCTCGCGGATGCTCCGGCGAGATCTTCTTGTACTGGAAGCTGGTCTTCGAGAAGACAAGCGTCTGCGAATCCTGCGAGATATGCAGCGCTTTCAGAACAGCGGGAAGATAGCCGAGACGCTCGTCATAGGAGAACTTCACCGTGCCGTCTTCAAGCTGCTTCTCGAGCTCGGCCACGGGATCATGCAGTTCATCCTGCAGATAGCGGATCGGTGCTTCGCTGTACGGGATGTATCCCTGGCGCTTCACGGCGATCTGGCCGTGCACACCGGCAGCAAACAAAGCAATCGTAAACAACACGGCAAAAGGCCGACGCAGACGGGCCATACCAATGACCTTTCCTGGGCCATGCGCGCAAACATGCGCAACAAGGCACCGGAAGAGAACGCAATACGGCGGAACACAACGGTTCCAGCACAAAGCGCTTTAGGTTGTCAGAGGATGGTCAACAGCGGCGAAGAGTCATACAGCACCCACATGCCCCGTTGACCCGGGAAAAGCTATCGAGGGCAGCAACAACCACGGAGCTTGGCAGCCGTGGGCAACACACGTGCAGCGGCGTAGAACTGTGCGTTCCGGCCTGCGTGCATCACGTTGCTGAGAAAATCGTTCTTCATACGGCTGTGTTGTCTATTATGCACGACTGAAAAAATCGTGCAAGTGTTTTGCTGCTTCCGGACCTTTGCCTTCTCGGACCGCAACCATGCGAAGTGGAGAAATCCGCATACAAACTGAATACCGGTTTCTCCACTCCGCATGACAAACAAATGTCCGCTTTTGGCTGAAATAACGGGACTTAACAACGGAAGGCATCTTCCAGATGCGGGTACGGATGCGCCATCGCATTCACTTTTCCCGCTGGGTCTTTCATCACATCGACAAACGCCGTCTGAAAGCTCTCCATTTCTTTCATGCTTCCAACGGAGACACGGGACCATGTCGGCATGCTGGCCCAGCTACGGCCAATGATCACGCTCTTGTTTGCGAAAGAGGCAGCGGCCAGCCTGCCATCGCGTTTCATGTCCACGAGGAAATGATTCGCCTGGGATGGCGAAAACGCATAGCCCTGCTTGGAGAGAAACTCGAACGTCATGTCGCGCGCATCGGCGTTAGCTTTCTTGCGCAGCAGCACAAGGTCCTTGTCGAAGAGCATCGTCTTCGCGCACTGAATCGCCGTCGTCGCCATGGAGTTCACGCCGTAGTGCAGCAGCTTCTCCATCAGGTCAGGCCGCGCCAGCGCATAACCAAAGCGCAGCCCGCCCATGGAGTAAATCTTTGAGAAGGTGCGGATGACAACAAGATCCTTGTCCTTCGCCACCAGGTCAATCACGCTCTCCGCATCACTGAAGTGGATGTACGCTTCATCCACCAGAACCACCGCTCCCTTGGGCTTGTTCTCCAGTACCCACTCAATGTCACTGCGCTTCACAATGGCGCCTGTCGGGTTGTTCGGATTACAGATGTAGATCAGACCCGCGTTCGGGTCTGCCGCAACCATCGCCTTCACGTCATAGCTGAAATCGGCCTTCAACGGAACCTTGTGGACCTTCGCACCCATGGCATCGGCGGCACGCCAGGCAGATTCAAAGGTGGGATCCGCGGTCACCAGGCTCTTAGCCGGTCCGGTAAAGGCCATGGTGGTAAAGCGCAGCGGCTCACTGGAGCCCGCGTAGATAGTGGCATAGCCCGGCTTCAGGCCGTGATACGCCGCAAGCTCGCCGGTGAACTTCGTTGTCTCTGCCATGTAGTAACGATTGCCGTTGGCAGCCACAGCGTTCAGGGCTTTCAGCGCAGCGGGCGTAGGACCGCTCGGATACTCGTTGCCGTTGATCAGTACGAGGTTTGCTGGAACATCCATCAGGCCAGGGTTCGGCAGCGCGGCTCCAGACGCTGCGGCAAA
Source organism: Terriglobus tenax (assembly GCF_025685395.1). Lineage (NCBI taxonomy): Bacteria > Pseudomonadati > Acidobacteriota > Terriglobia > Terriglobales > Acidobacteriaceae > Terriglobus > Terriglobus tenax. The sequence continues at coordinate 1,782,578 of NZ_JAGSYA010000004.1, forward strand.
AGCGGGACGGGCAAGGGCGACGCTTACAGGAAGCGCACCGCTCAACTGGATAAACCTGCGGCGGGACAGCGCGGACATGGACATACAGCACACTCCTTCTCGGATGGAGAGAGATAGGCGCATGCGCTGCAAAGCGGCGCATGAACGCCTCACTGCAAAAGCCGTGCTACAGAACTTGGATTTTTCAGGAACCCACGGGCAGACGGATGGCCCGTGCGCTTATTCTGCGCCGCGTCCGGCGCTGTGTCCAGCCCGGCACCAGAGAATTCCGATGCCGGGCCAAATCACTAGAGCGCGCTCGCCTTGCAGAGCTTCACTTTGTCATCCTGGTGCAACTTCAATTCAGCAGCTGCCAGCACATCCCGCAACTGATCCAGTTTGGTAGCGCTTACAATCGGCGCGGTCACCGTACGGCGGCTCAGCAGCCATGCCAGCGCAACCGTCGCCTGCTTCGCTCCCGTGCTTTCTGACACCTCAGCCAGGGCCTTCAGAATGCGCTCGCCGCGCTCGTCAAAATACTTGGTCACATAGCCGGACCGCGCCATGCCTTCGGCATCTTCCTTCGTCTTGTACTTCCCGGTCAAAAATCCGGCAGCCAGAGAGAAGTAAGGAATCACGCCGATCTCGTGCTTATCTACAACCGGCTCAATGTCCTCTTCGTAGTCCTTGCGGACCACCAGGTTGTAGTGCGGCTGGATGGATTCATAGCGCGGGAAGCCGTTCTGCTTGGCGATATCGAGCGCAACCGCAAGGCGCTTGCCGGTGTAGTTGGACGCACCGATCGCACGCACCTTGCCCGCCTGCACCAGCGATGCAAACGCGCCCAGCGTCTCTTCCAGTGGAGTATCCACATCGTCCGTGTGAGCCTGGTACAGGTCGATATAGTCCGTCTGCAGGCGCCGTAGCGATTTATCAACCGCTTCCAGAATGCGCGCTTTCTTCAGCCCTTTGCCCTCGGCCACTTCCATACCGACCTTGGTGGCCAGAATCACCTTGTCGCGCTTTCCGCTTCGCGCAAACCAGTTGCCAATAATCGTTTCGCTCTCACCGCCCGTGTGGCCCGGCACCCAGCGCGAATACACATCCGCCGTATCCACAAAGTTGAAGCCGCGCTCTACAAGGGCGTCCAGAATCTCGAAAGACCGTGCTTCATCCGCGGTCCAACCAAACACATTGCCGCCCAGGCAAATGGGCGAAACCATCAGACCGGAGCGGCCAAGCTGCCTCTTCTCCATCCAGACTCTCCTTAGTTCATCCAGCTTTTGTCTTTGGGGTTGCGGCGTTCGTCCTCAGGAGCGATGTAGCGGCCCTCTTCGTCGAACTTCACAACGCGGTTCTGTTTGCGCATATAGACCTCGAACTTGCGCGCGGCCCGGCGGCGCTTCCAGCGGTAGTAGCCATTTCGCAAGCCGAAATAACGTTCGCTTGCGCCGTAGGCCAGTCCTCGCGTGGGCGAAAACCTGAAGTAGAGCCATCCGCACAGCGCACCGCACACCTCAGCCAGCGCGCCAAGCCGGTCGCCACCCTGGATCACAATCGCCACCTGCAGCAGGATGAAGACCGTAACCGCATACTTCGCCTTCATCCGGATGACGAAGAAGACGTACATCTCGCTGTCGCCCATCAGGGAGGCGAAGGCCGTCATCAGGCCCATCAAGGCAGCCCACGGACCGGCTGCCACCAGGTCGGGGCGAAGTCCGAAGATGTGGGTGTACGTAATTGCCGAAGCAAGCAGGCCAGCACCCACCGCCGTAAACAGATAAAGCTCCACCAGACGGCGGCTGCCAAAGGTGCCTTCCATCCACACGCCCAGGAACCACAGCGACAGCATGGCAAACGCCATGTTCAGGAAGCCGACCGGGAAGAAAACAAAGGTCACCAGCTTCCAGACAAGGCCATGGAAGACGCTCTGCGGCACCAGCACCGTATAGCCGGCCAGCAGTCCATAGAACGAGGGCGCTGCCCAGCCCAACACGGCAAAGCCGAAGAAGGCTGCCAGGTGGATGAGGATGAGCTTGCGGGTTGCTCCGGAAAAATGGGGCAGGTTCAGCGTGATGGGGCTCGTGCTGCGCATGCACCTCCATTTCAACACAGTGGAGCAGCCGCTGTCTGAAGCCCGGGTTACCCAAAGGAGTCTTGACGCCCACGGCGTGGCGCGGGAGACTAAGCCCGTTCCAGAAAAGGACATCTTTTGTATGGCTACCTGTCCAGAGTGCGATAACCCCCTTGACCTTGAAGAAGATGCAATTGCCGAAAGCGAAACCCTGGAGTGCGACGAATGCGGCGCCGAACTGGAGGTGATTTCCCTTCACCCTATAGAGTTGCGAGCCATCAAATCAGAGGGTTACGACGAGGAAGAGACCTCCTACGATGAAGGCTGAGATTGCCGCCAGCCGCATCTTTCGGCCAGCGGGCGTGTTTATACTCAGTACTATGCGTTGCACTGGTCTACTTCGCCTTGTATTTGCCGTCGGCCTCACCGCCGCAGTGGCGCTTCCTGTTACCGCACCGATGGCTGCCGTAGCACAGCAGAAGCAGCGTACGGTCGAAGGTAAGGTCATCAACGGTTCGGACGCTTCCCTCAAAGGAGCCGTCGTCTATCTGAAGGACACTCGCACGCAGTCGGTGAAGAGCTTTATCACCAGCGAGGACGGAGCCTACCGCTTCGGTCAGCTCTCGCAAAACACCGACTACGAACTCTGGGCCGTCCATGACGGCAAGAAGAGCGGCACCAAGACCGTCAGCTCTTTCGACAGCAAGAACGCCTTCCAGATCAACCTGAAGGTCAACGACTAAGTTTCTGTTCGCTTCAAAGGAAAAAGCCCCGCTGCCGGCGGGGCTTTTTCCTTGCCCGGGAAGCATTACTTCCGGCGTAGCCCCTGCTGCCGCAGTGACTTGATGAAGAGCCCGCCCACAACGGAGCGCGCCTGGAAGCTCTCCTGCTTGCCGGTCTTCGTGTCATACCAGTCCGTCAGCGGAACACGCGTCGGGGTTTCATCCAGCCACTTGCCCAGCGGGTCGACCAGCATGCGGAAGGTCGCCTCATCGTCGGCCAGTGTGGCCGTCCACAGCTCCCAGTCCAGTTTGGTGTAGTCCTTCCGGCTATCCAGCGGCAGGCCGTACTGGTTCAGCTTCGTCTTGTAGTACGCCAGTTCGGTGTTCTTGACCGATGCCGGAAACAGCTTCAGATCCAGCAGATCGTCCCACACCAGGTTGTACTTCTGGCTCCAGGTGTTAGCGGCGTCGAAGGCCAGCTTGTAGTGGTCGCCTTCTTTGGCAAGGTCGATCCACTTCTTCGCCATCTCCTTCGAAGCTGTCGTGTACTCCTTCGCCAGCTTCTCGTCGCCTACGCCTTTCGCCATCTCGGCAAAGGCGCCCAGCGCATCAATCGCCTTGATGGAGAGGTTCGCGTTATGCGCCAGATGACCGGCGAAATCGTCGGTCGAGAGCTGGTTTTCCGGGTCCAACCCCTTGTCCTTCAGATATGCCGCCCACTTCACCAGCAGCGGCCAGTACTGCTTGGCAAAGTGCCAGTCCCCTTGCGCGCGGCCCATGGCGGCAATCATCAACAGCATGTTGCCGCTCTCCTCTACGGGCATCTGGTTCTCTTCCGTCTGCTCGCCGCCGCCATACACCTGCCCATTGGCCAGCGGATAGGTCCCCAGGTCGTGCGGAGCGAACGGAAACTTCCAGCGCGGCAGAGCAGAGTATTCCATCACCGGCTTCAACTGCGCCTCCAGCAAAGCAGGGTTGAAGTAAAGGAAGAACGGCGACGACGGATAGAGCACATCGACCGTGGCAATGCAGCCGTTGGAGAAGTTCTCCTTCGGAAACTGCAACGGCGCGCCATCCAGGTCCGCCGCCAGCCCATTCGCTGCCAGCGCCTGCCGGAAGGCCAGTGTGGCCAGCCGCGCGTAGACCGGACCTCCATCTTTCTCCAGCTTCGCCGCAAGCTGCTTGTCGAAGGCATCTGACTTCGACACCACGGCGGCGTAGTCCTTCATTGACTCGGTCAGCATGACCTGCACCGTTTTGCCATTGCGCGCCCAGTAAGGCTTCAGGCTGCGGTTCAGATACTCGATCACCAGCGGCTGCGTAAAGGCCAGCCCCACGTGCCGCTCCACCGGCGTCGATCCGTTCACCTGCAGCTTCATGGCAACCGCCAGTTGCGGTGCGCGATTGGCCGCGCGCGGCTGGTCCAGGTCATCGTCCTGCGGAATGCTCCCGCTCTTCAGAAACTCCGCCGCACTGTCAACCCCGGTCGAGGTGGAAGCCTGCTGCTCCGGCGGCACAATCAGGTGGAAATAGCCCCAGTCGGCGCGCAGATTATCGCCCGCCCTGGCCAGCGCACGCTGCTCGGTAGAGCCAACGCTCAGCACCTCCATGCCACCCACACGGCTGCGCTTCCAGGCCACCTGCTGGTCGCCGGTATCCACCGCAATACGTGCATCCACACCAAGGTAAAGCTCCACCGTATGCGGCTTTCCATCGGTCGCAGCCACATGCCATGTCAGATACGTGACCGGCCGCGCCATCAACTCAAGGTCCGTAGGAATGCTGGGCGACAGGAACTCCGCCTGCAAACGTACCCCCGCCGCCGCAAAGGTGTACTCGGTCTGCAAGGGAGTGACATGCAGGCCAGTCTGGTCCGCCGCCGTCACGGCGCCTGGGCTGCGGCCCATCCAGCGATACGGGACTCCGTCCACACGCAGGTAGCCGCGCATAGGCATCTCCGTGCCGGTCCAGTGTTTCGTGTTCTGCTCGGTCAGCGTATCCGCCATCGACCACACACTGAAGTACGGGTCAAAGGCAATCAGCGGCGTAGCCGGGTTGCGTTCGTTCTGGGCAAAGATAGCAGGCGTCAGGGCGAGGGAAGCGGCAAGCGCCGCCGCGAGGGTCTTCAAAGCCATGCCCAGCAGGGTACAGCAGCCTTCCTATAGCTGACTATGGCGAAAAGCTTAGAAGGGTACGTACACGACTCGCCTGCGCCTCTCCGCAAACCTGCCTGTAACCGACGCTTCATAGCTGCTTTCCCGATTTTTCGCATCTACACCAGCATGACCCTGCGCGTCCCCCCACGTTCGATCGCGTGGGCCCTGCTCGCCCTTCTGGCCTGCGCCACAGCCTTCTGGCTGGGCCGTGTTGGCCGTTCCTACAACGCTCCGCCCGTGACTGACCACCGTGCCGGCACCATGCCCGCCACCGACGGCAAGGAACCCACGCGCCTGTACGCTCATAACCTTATCCTGCGCAAAGGCCCGCATTTCCGCGTTTACGTCCGCTGGATTCGCGGCGAGATGATGTCTACCCGCGAAGGCAAAAACCCTTCTTTTGATCTGCCGGAGTCCTTCCTTCTGGAGATCGAGAAAGGTGTCATCAACGTAAAACTGGAGGACATCGCCGACTATCTGAACTCCGGCGAGACCGGCAAAGCCCCGCTCACCAACATCAAAATCGAGAATAAAGACGGGCAGCTCGACATCCACGGCACCCTGCACAAGCTCCTGCCCCTGCCGGTCGAGATCACCGGCAATGCCTTTCCCCTGTCCGATGGCCGCGTGAAGTTCCACATGAACAAGATCAGCGTTCTGAAGGTCCCCATGAAGGGGCTTCTGAAGGTCTTCCATGTCAACGCGGAGGACCTGGTGCCCAGCGCCGGTGTCGCGGGCGTCCAGGTGGCCGGCAACGACCTCTACCTGGACACGCAGCGTTTCCTTCCCCCACCTCATATCCACGGTCAGATCACCAGCATCACGGCCACCGGGCAGGAGCTCATCGTCGTCTACGGCAAGGCTGACGCCGAGACCGATGAGCAGAAGCTGGCGCAGTGGCATAACTTCCTGCGCCTGGTGGGCGGCACCATCGACTTCGGCAAACTGACCATGCGCCAGGCCGACCTGACCATGATCGACGCCACCGACGACCCCTGGTTCGAACTCGACCTGACCAACTACCAGGCACAGCTGGTCTACGGCAGCACGCGCATCACGGAGAAGGCAGGCATCGAGGTCTACATGCCCAACCTGAAGAACCTGTCGCAGGAGAAGCGCAACGCCAAAGGAGTCACCGTGGACTGGCTGCGCAACCGCACCACCTCGCCTCCGCTGGAAGTACAGGAAGCCAAAGAGAAAGCCACGATGAAATAGCATGAAGTGAACGGAACGACGGCAGGCACAACGCCCGCCTCACCCGCTTCAGGAGAAAAGAAAGCATGTCGCAAAGCACCGCCACGTTCGTCGTCATCGCCGAGTTCCAGGTTCCCGCCGCCGCCCGTGAGGAGTTCCTCGCGCTCTGTGGCTATGACAGCGAACGCAGCGTCGCCGACGAGCCGGGCTGCCACCAGTTCGACGTCGTCACCATAGACGACGCACCCGAGGTCGTGACCCTGTACGAGGTCTACGACGACCGCGCCGCCTTCGACTACCACCTGACCACACCCCACTTCCAGAAGTTCTCCGAAGGTCTGGAGAAGTATGGCGTCACCACAACACAGGTACGCTTCTTCACGCGCCAGTTTCCGAAGTAAGGCAAAGCGTATGTGGGCATCGCACAAAACGACCTCCGGGTGCCCCATCCATACACGCAGCGGATGGGTGGGATGACCGGTCATGGCCCATCGGCGTGTCATCCTGAAAGAAGCGAAGGACCTGCTTTTACCTTTCTTGCTTTGTCCTTCCGCAGCGCAGCGAAGGAATCTGCTGTTACTGCCACACCTCATCTCAGAAGCACACACTCTGACACAACAACCACCCCGCCCGCCCAAACAGCAAAGGCCCCGCCAATGGCGGGGCCTTTGCTTGAATCGAAATGAACTTACGCCGAGACAGCCTCGATGGAGACGAAACGTCCCAGACGGCCACGGTCGGTGAACTTCACACGGCCGTCGATCTTGGCAAACAGGGTGTCGTCCGAGCCACGGCCGACGTTCAGGCCGGCCTTCAGCGGTGTACCGCGCTGGCGCACCAGAATGCTGCCACCGGTTACCATTTCGCCGCCAAAGCGCTTGACGCCGAGACGCTGTGCGTTCGAGTCGCGTCCGTTAGAAGAACTACCGCCACCTTTTTTATGTGCCATTGCCTTGAACCTCGTTCATCACCGGGATCTGCCCGGCGGAAAATCTGGAATTGCTGAAAAACGCGAAATCGCGGTCTTTCTTATGCCTTGAAGCTCTTGCCGTTCACCTGAATCTCGTTGATCTTCACCTCAACGAAGCTCTGGCGGTGGCCCTGCAGCTTCTTGTACTGCTTCTTGCGCTTGTAGTGGAAGACCAGGATCTTCTCGCCGCGGCCTTCGCTCACGACCTCGGCAAGAACCTTGGCGCCTTCCAGCTTCTCAAACTTGCCCTCTTCCGGGCTGACAGCGAGTACGTCGGAGAACTCAACAGCTCCGTCGGTGGCAATCTTCTCGATCTTTACGGTCTCGCCGGGAGCAACGCGGTACTGCTTACCGCCGGTGCGAATCACTGCGTACATGGTCAAACCCTCCACAGACAGCCACGTCCAATGACGCTCTGCCCGGAAATCTTCATTGGTATTGCATGGGGCGAAACAGGCCTGCTTCCAAGCCGCCGCCTATCCTTCCGCCGGGTGATCTTCCACCCCAGGCCCCAGGACAAATGGCCGCATCGCCAAACTTGATAAGTTTACCCCAGTTCGGGGCCGGGTGCAAACAGCAATCCCGCATAAAACAGGGTTGCACCGCAGATGGTGCAACCCCTTCTGGAGCGTCGTTCGCCTCTACCGAATGGTCAGGGCGACCGTAGAGGTGGAAGTGAGCTGTGTCGCACCACTTGTGCCCGTGGCGGTCACCGTTAAGGTGTACGAACCGGCAGTCGTCCCTCCATTCGGGTTGCTTCCGCCTCCCGGAGAGCTTGTACTCCCACCGCCTCCGCAACCGGCAAGTCCGCTGAAGCCCGCCGCAAGAACGGCAAAACACAGCAGGCGGATGCGATGCTTCCGTGTCCCGGGAAGAACAAGCATCAACAGGCCAGCAATAGAGATACCTGCCGATGCAGCGACCGGAACGCTCAGTGCAGCCGCCCTGGGCGCCGTTGTCTGCACGGTGATCAGAGTGTTCCCCGTAGTGACTGAGGGGGAAAGGGTCAGGCTCTGGTTGTTCAAACTGCAGGTTGGCGCATTGAAAGCCGTTCCGCTGCCTGTGTAGGCCACGGTGCAGGACAGTGCCACCGCTCCGCTGAAGCCTCCGCCCGAGGTTACTCCCACGTTGAAGGTATTCCCGGAAATTGCACCGGCAGAGAGCGCAAGCGTAGAAACCGAAGCAGATACATTGAAACCCGACACAGTGACCGGCACCGCGGTGGATACGGACGAGGCCGAACTCGTCTCCCCGGAATAGGTAGCGGAGAAGTTATGCGTGCCGGCAGAGAGCGGACTGGTGACGATAAACCCGACTGCCGCGCTCAAGGGCCCGGCCGCTTTGCTGATGGGCAGCGTCGTAAAGGTGGAGCGGCCATCCTGGATAACCACGTTCCCGCTGACGGCCACACTTGGCGGAAGTCCAGCCACAAAGACCGTCCCCCGCAGCACACCGCTATCCGCCGTCGTAATCGACGTCGGGGTCATGGTCAGCGAAGTCGTCGTGACCGCCTTTGCAATGGTGATGTAGACGGCATCTGAATATACGTTGGCAAAGGTCTGATCGCCGGAATAGTTCGCGTTGAACATATAGGAGCCAGGGGGAAGCACTCCCAGATTCAATTGCGCGGTGCCATTGGTCAGCGTTGCCACGCCAACCACCGCCGAATTGCTCAGGAATGCCACCGTGCCGGTAGGCGTTTTGCCGCTGCTTCCCGGCAGGGCAACAGACAACGTGACGCTATTGCCAGCAACAGGCTGAAGCGGAGTCACCGTCAGCACGGGCTTAGCCACGGTTGTTCCCGCATTCGCCACCGTAATGGAAACCGCCTGCGAGGTAGAGGCCGAATAATCACCATCCCCGGAATACCGCGCGGTCACAAGATGCGCTCCGGTGGCAGCCGAGTTCGGGGTACTGACCGTGGCACTGGCACTGCTATCAAGCCTTACTGGCTGCGACACATCGCTGCCGTCCACCTGGAGCGTCGCAGTCCCTGTCGGCGTTCCGCTGGCAGCGCTGACCTGCACGGTATAGATGAGCGCCTGAGAACCGTACACGGTTCCACTGGTTCCGCTCAGAACCGTAGTCGTCGCCTGGCGGGTCCCCGTAATCGCATTCAGAAACGCGGAGACATTGAGAGAGCCCAGACCGGTCGCGAGATCGTATCCATCCGTCAGCAGGAAGCCCTGCTGTCCACCCGCAAGCCCCGCGGGGCCGGGGGTGGAGTTGTTGCAGGTGCTGGGGGTGGAGACGGAGCAGTTCGAAACTCCGCTTGAGCTGACGGTCGCGTCGTGAAAAACAGTCGGCGTGGTTGTCGCAAGACGATAGAGCGTGGGGTTCAGGTTCCCCTGGGAACTCTTGATGGCCTGATTGAGCAGCGCCGCAATACCCGCTGCCGACGGTGCGGAAGCCGAGGTCCCGGCGGCAAGGGAAAACGAGTAGCCGCCATTGCTGAGGACACAATTGGAAAAACAGGTGAAGTAGCCATCATGTGCGGACGAAAGGAAGCTGATGTCAGGCGTATCTCTCTGGTTGTCCGCAGGCACACCCCGGCCCGCCTGGTACGAGGGCTTCGCAACATACGCGCTGGGACCGCCTCCGGTCGCGGCAAACTGCGTGGCTCCGGTGGAGGAGTTCAGTGGCTCGTTCCACGCACCCTCGGGAATATAGCCGAGCGCCGACACAAAGCCTGATCCGGATGCCCAGTACGCCGAAGGATTTGCCGTATCCGAGAACTGTGTTCCGCCGACACACGTGACATAGCTGCTGGCGCAGAGAGCGTTGATTCCCGCGCCCTGGCTCGCCGTCGGTGGCCTGGTGTGGTCAGAACAACCGGCGACACCGCTGTCTCCGGACGAGACAAAGACCGAGATCCCTTGTGACGCAGCCTGCTGGAACAGTGCGCCATAGGTGTTTACCTGCGTTGCCGATACCTCGCAACCACCAAAGCTGATGGAAAGAATCGGGTCGTTGACGCGGTTGATGGCCCATTGAATCGCCGGCAGAATCCCCTCACTCCGGGAATTAAGCACCAGGTCGACCGCCGCCTGAGGAGCCGTTCCCAGGACGCGCTGCACATCCAGCGTCGCCTCAAAATAAGAACCCGTATCCGAACTGATGCCTGGATCAACGGACCCGGCCGGCACGATCACATTCGGGGAACTCAGGCTGAGCCCTGTAAGAGACCCGTAGTTGTACAGATCGGTCCCACTGATGCGCGACCAGCCAATAATGGCGATCCGTTGCCCGGCTCCGCGATACCCCGCGTTATAAAGCGGGTTGAGGTTGTAAATGATGGCAAAATCGCCCGGGCTCGTGGCATGGAGCCCGTTGTTGGCATTCAGCAACGGCTGTGTCGCATCCGGAACCGTCACATTCGTGATGGGCTGCTGGGTTGGGATTTCCTGTGGGCTGCTCAACCCGTAAACCGAAGCGACCACCGGCTCCAGGGAGGCAGGAATCAGGGGATCCTCCACGGGCGCATACATCGACCGCACCTGCGTCCCCGTCATCACCCGGAAGGTATGCAACTGCACATGGAAGGCATTTGCGGCCACGCCTGCCGAAGCGGACACTTGGACGAACATCCGGCTGGGCGAGACATCGTCAACCACCAGCCCTGCCTTCGACGCCCAGGAGACAACCGCATTCAGATCATTCTGGGTCGTCCCAAACTGCTCGCCAATCTGCTGCGGCGTAAGCCATTGATGGAAGCGCGGTGAGGCCGGGTCCTGCTGATCGGCTGTCAGTTGATCGAATGCAGCCTGCATCTCCGCCGAGCGGCGCAGGGTAATCGTCAGATGCAACGGTGTACCGGCATCCAGGGGCCCCGTGTCGTTCTCCGCCCGCTGGAAGCTGACGCGGTGTCCGCGAAGCGGGACCGGAGCCCGAAGCTCCTCTGTGGAACGAACCCTGTCTGGGTTCGGGATCGGTTTCGGCTGGACCTGGGCCGAAACCACAACACAAGACAGAAAAAGAACGCACGCCGACAGGGCGCGAAAGAAACGAAGGGGGACAGATTTCATTGCTCAACCGTGGAATTCTGGGATGTCCCTAACTATAAAGCCACCCCAGCGAATATCCACGAATGAACAAGGACAACCAGCAAAGAATAAGGGGGGCGGCTTTATCGCGCGTCCTCTTTACTTATTCCACTTTCGGCGAAGCCACAAACACCGGCGTCTTCGCATCGCTGGCAAAGCGCCACGCCGACAGGTACGCCAGCTTCAGAATCTTCTCCATCTTCGGATAGTCGATCTTCTCCACCGTGTCCGAGGTATGGTGATAATCCGGATGGAAACCCGTGAACCACCAGAAGGCCGGAATGTTGTGCAGTACGAACGGGAACTGGTCCGAACGGAAGAAGACATTCAGCACGGCGTCGCGGTCAAAGCGGTCGTCCAGCTCCAGGCCCACGTGCTTGTTCTCCTCCGCCACCACGCGGTTGTAGGTGGGTGAATACGGAGCTCCGATCAGGTTTAGCCGGTTGCTGGTGTCGGCGGGAATCTCAATCAGCCCGTCTGTCTGCGGGCTGGGCTTCTCGTCGCGGCCAATCATGTCAAAGTTGATCTGTGCGCGTGTCGTGGCCAGTGGACGGACCGGGTGCGCCGCCATCCAGTAGGCGCCCAGCAGACCACGCTCCTCCGCCGCAAAGACGGCGAACAGGATCGACCGCCTGGGCCGCGTTCCGTTGGCCGCAAAGGCTCGTGCCAGCTCCACCACGCCCACCGTGCCTGATCCGTTGTCATCGGCGCCATGCCATACCTGACGGCATTCCTCGCCCGCTGGTGCGGGCTTGCCCAGCTCATCCACATCGCCCTTGCCAGCAGCGCACGGAGTGGAACCATCGTGGTCATGGTGCGCCGTGATCAGGACCGTCTCCGCCTTCAGCTTCGGGTCAGATCCCTCGAGCACTCCCGCGACGTTCAGCGTCGTCCCGGTGCGTTCGCTGGCATTGCGCAGATGAATCGTCAACGAGGTGTCCGGCAGAACGCGGCTCCGCGGCCTCAGGTCACCGTCGATGCCTGCCTGAAGTTCTTTGCCTGTCGCTCCCGCAGTGGCCAGAATCTGCGCCGCCACGGCATCCTGCACCAACAAGGAGGGAATCTTCACCTCGTCCTCTTCAATCGCCTGCAATGGAAGAGGCTGCGTCCGTGTCACGCTGCCGCCAATGCGCGCGGCACGCTCCGCGTTCGTCAGATGTTTGCGGTTGGGCTCTGCCACTACAACCACCGCCAGCGCGCCATGCACCTGCGCGTTCAGCAGCTTCACGCGCGTGGTGGCATAGCGCGTGTTGCCGGTGCCGTTGAAGACCGAGTGGGCGTTGTCCTCCTGCGGCTCATGGTCAAAGACGAAGACGATCTTCCCCTTCGCGTCGATGCCCTTGTAGTCGTCATACCCAAGCTCCGGCGCGGTAATGCCGAAGCCCGCAAAGACCACTGGCGCGGTGATATCGATGCTGTGCTTATAAACGCCCGTGGCCTCCGGCGCATGAAAGACCGTGGACTTACCGCCACGTGTCAGCGTCACCGTGCTGGCCGCCCGGTCCGGGCGATACTCCACCAGAGTGAAGGGCTGGTAGTAGCCCTGGATACCGGACTCGCGGCGAATCGGATTCAGACCCGCGCGGGCAAACTCCTGCGCTACCCACTCAGCGGCCTTGTCATCACCCGGCTGCAGGCTCAGGCGGCCGGCAAGCGAGTCCCCTGCAATGTAAGCAAGGTCTTTCCGCAGGTCGGCCTGCACAATGCGATCGAATCCTTTGCGTTCACCCGCTGGAACAGAGGTCTGCGCAAAACAGAGCGAGGGCAACAACGACGCAGCAAGCAAGGCTCTCTTCATGCCGCTATCGTAGCTGCCCTCAGCCGGGGGGCCAAGTCTTTACGAACGCAATGTGCCGGCAATCTCCGCGAACGCCACCTTCACCTGCTCGCCCGTTGCGAAGGTCTTCACCGTCGCCGTGCTGCTGGCAACCTCGTCCTCACCCAGGATCACAATCCTGCGCGCCACGCGGTCCGCAACTTCAAAGCTCTTCTTCAGACGAAAGCTGCCATCGCCTACCTCAACCTGCAGACCGGCGCGGCGCAGATCGCGCGCCAGCTTCAGCGCAGCGGGGTTCTGTCCTTCGCCCATGGGAGCGATGTAGGCATCCATCTTCTTCACCGCAATAGCATTGCCCGCGGCAGCTTCAGCCTCCTGCTGTGCCTGCAGCGTCAGCACCAGGCGGTCCTGCCCGATGGCAAAGCCGATGCCCGGAGCCTTCGGCCCGCCGATGATCTCGCTCAGACCGTCGTAACGTCCGCCGCCCAGCAAGGCGTTCTGCGTGCCCAGGCCGGTCTCGGTCACAAACTCGAAGGTAGTGCGGGTGTAGTAATCCAGCCCGCGCACCAGCCGCGGATTCACCGTGTACGGCACACCGCACGCATCCAGCGCGGCCAGCACCTGCGCAAAGTGTGACTTCGAGCTCTCGTCCAGGTAGTCGGCAATCTTGGGCAGACCATTGATCAGCTCCTGATCGCCCTCGTCCTTCGAATCCAGAACGCGCAGTGGATTGGTCTCCGCGCGGCGCTGATTGTCCGGGCTCATCTGGTCCTTGATGGGAGCCAGCGCCTCACGCAGCGCCTGCAGATAGCGCGGACGATCGGTCGAGCTGCCCACCGAGTTGATGTTCAACTTCCAGTCCTTCACACCAAGCTCGTCGAGGAAGGTCGCCAGCATCTCCAAAATCTCGGCATCGCGCAGCGGCGACTCTGAACCTGACGATGCAGGACCGATGACCTCCGCACCGATCTGGAAGAACTGACGGTAGCGCCCCTTCTGCGGACGCTCGCGACGGAACTGCGGCCCAATGTAATAGAGCTTCTGCAGGTTCCCCGTCTCACCCAGCTTGTGCTCGATGTACGCGCGGACCACGCCGGCGGTGTTTTCCGGACGCAGCGTCAGCGACTGCGACTTCTCGCTGGCAGCGCGAGCACGATCCTCCCACGTAAACATCTCCTTCGAGACGATATCCGTCTCCTCGCCCACGCCGCGGGCGAAGAGCTCGGTCGACTCAAACACCGGCGTGCGGATCTCACCAAAGCCATAGCGAGCGAAGACAGAACGGGCAACCGTGTCGATGTGGTTCCAGAGCGCGGTATCGGGCGGCAGCAGGTCGCGCGTGCCGCGGGGAGCTTTAAGCGTAGCCATCAGGTTAAGTTTATCCCGGAGGCCCTCCTTCCCTGCACCGGCAAAACCTGCTTCAGCAAGCGTTAAGGTCACTTTTCTAGGGTGATTTGCAGCACCACTGTGCTTTCTGGAGCTGCCTGCAGCATGGTTCTACTCCCCCTCGCCCGTAATCTTCCGCTGTTTCTTCTCGCGCTGTTTCTGCTTCCAGCAGGCGCGTGGGCGCAGGCGCCGTCGTCCGTAAATGGCGATGTGCTGGACACCACCGGGGCGCTGATTCCCAATGCTCATGTCACCCTGCAGGCACGCAGCGGCAAACCGGTGGAGGTCAGCTCCGACGCCGCCGGCCAGTTCCACCTCTCGAACCTGAAGCCGGGGACCTACACCCTCAGCATCGCGGCGGACGGCTTCCGCACCGCCGACAAAACCATCACCGTACCTGCACGCGCTCCGCTGCACATCACGCTGAATGTGATGGGCAATGTGTCCGACGTAAACGTGAGCGCGGAAGAGCAGCAATTGCAGGTCAATACCGACACCAGCAACAACCAGAGCGCCACGGATGTGGATCGCGACGCGCTCGACCGTCTCCCGGTCTTCGATGGCGACTACATCGCCACGCTCTCACGCTTTCTCAGCAGTGATGCCACCGGAACCGCCGGCGTCACGCTGGTGGTCAACGGAGCCGAGGCCAACGGGCCCGGAGTCTCCGCCTCCGGCGTTGCCAGCGTGAAGATCAACCAGAACCCTTACACCGCGCTCTATGCCTCGCCTGGCCGCGCCCGCATTGAGATCACCACCAAGGGCGGCACACCGCAGTTCCACGGCTCCGTGAATGCGCTTGGACGCAACTCCATCTTCGATGCGCGCAATCCCTTTGCCCGCATCAAACCGCCGGAGAGCCGCCTGTACCTTGAAGGCGCTCTGACCGGCCCGCTCGCCATCGGCAAAAAGACGACCTTCCTGGTCACCGGTAACCATGACAACAACCGGCAGCAGGCCATTGTGCTGGCCGCAACGCCGTCGGGCGATGTGCAGAGCAACGTCGCCAACCCCACCACGCACGACTTCTACTCCGCCCGCGTCTTCCGTACCCTGCGCGAAGCCGACCAGCTCTGGATCGGCTACTCCTACGAGCGGCGCGTGGTGCAGAACGCCGGCATTGGTGGCACGGTACTGCCCGAGGCCGGCACCAACACCCGCGTGGCCGAGCATGAAGTAAACATCGGCTATACACGTGTCCTCTCTCCTCACCTGATCAACCAGTTCCGCTTTCTGGTCGGCAAGAATGAGAACCGCATCGACAGCCTTACACCACAGCCGGGCATCATCGTCTCCGGCGCCTTCACCGGGGGCGGAGCGCAGGCCGATTTCAAGCGCACAGAAAATCACGCTGACGGCGCGGATATCGTGACCTACACACGCGGCAAGCAGGAGATCAAGTTCGGCATCGACATGCCTGACACCAGCCGCCGTGCCTTCATTGACAGAACCAATGCGCTGGGCACCTATACCTTCTCCAGCCTTGCCAACTACACCGCCGGAACGCCTGCGCTTTACGTCACGCAGCGCGGGCAGCCGAGGGTTACCTTCTGGGAGACGATCTTTGGCGGCATCTTCGAAGATACGATCCGCCTGCGCCCCAACCTTTCCGTCGCCGCCGGCTTCCGCTATTACTTCCAGAACTACTTCCACAACGTGCCCTTCAACATTGCTCCACGCCTGAGCTTTGCCTATGCGCCCTCCGCGAAAGGCCGCACGGTAATTCGCGGCGGAGCCGGCTTCTTCTATGACCGCACCGGCCCGGCGCCTATCTCGGACCTGAAGCACTTCGACGGCAGCACGCTGCGCAGGTATATCATCTCTCAGCCTGCGTATCCCTTCCCCTCAAATGGCACCACGGCGCTCCCCACCAGCGTGGTGCAGCTTGATCCACGCATACGCATGCCTTCCACGCTGCAGTTCAGCCTCGGTGTGGAAGAGCAGGTCACCCACAGCAGCACGCTCAGCATTACCTACCTGGGCTCACGCGGGATGAACCTGTTCCGTTCTATCGATGCCAACGCTCCTTTGCCCGGCACTACAGTGCGGCCCAATCCGTCTCTTGGCCAGGTGCGCCTCATCCAGCCGGAGGGCTACGCCAAGGGCAACTCACTCGAAATCAGCTTCCGCGGACGCCCCACCAGCTACTTTTCCGGGCAGGTGCAGTACATCCTGAGCAAGAGCTACAACAACACGCAGGGCATCACCTACTTCCCCGGCAGCAGCAACTCTCCGCTCAACGACTGGTCGCGCTCCGACAATGACCGCCGCCACAAGTTCGACCTGCTGGGCACCTTCCACGCAAAGGACTACTTCACCCTGGGCACAGCGCTATCGCTTTACTCCGGGCTTCCGGTCAACATTCTGACCGGAAGCGACAACAACGGAGACGGCGTCACCAACGACCGCCCCGCCGGCGTGCATCGCAATGCCCTGCACGGCCCCGGCTACGCGGGCCTGGACTTCAACCTGGCGCACGACTTCCGTCTGACAAAGGAGAAGAAGTCCGGCCAGACGCTGACCGTCTCCGTGAACTCCTTCAACATGGTGAACCGCACCAACCCGACAACCTACGTCGGCGTCATCACCTCGCCCTTTTTCGGCAGGGCAGTCGCAGCGCAGCCTCCGCGCCGGATGCAGTTCAACCTGGAGTGGAAGTTCTAGGAGGGCTGGCAATGTATCAGGCATGTTTTTCGTCAGGACACGGCTTCAGCCGTGCCGAAAAGCCTTCATATCCGTGCAGCTTTAGCCGCTGAGGACGCCTCGTCCTCCAAACAGGTACCCTTGAGGGGATGCTTCCCACGCTCTCTCTTCAAGGCAAAGTAGCCCTCATCACCGGAGGCTCGCGCGGTATTGGAGCGGCCACCGTCCGCCTCTTTCGCCAGGCCGGTGCACAGGTAGTGTTCAACTACCGCTCCGCCGCAATGCAGGCCATGCAGTTGACCGAAGAGTGCGGCCCGGAAGAGACCTGCCCTGTCCAGCAGGACCTCTCCACCGTGGAGGACGGCCGCGCACTGGTCGCAGCCGCCGTCAAAGCCTTTGGCCGGCTCGACATCCTGGTCGCCAATCACGGCATCTGGCCACCTGTGGACCAGCCCATCGGCAGCATGGAAGACAGTCAATGGCGCACCACCCTCGGCGTGAACCTGGACTCGGTCTTCGGTCTCGTCTCCGCCTCTACGGCGCAGATGCAGCAGCAGGCGCTGGACGCTCACGGCACGCGCGGCCATATCGTTCTGGTAGCCAGCACTGCCGCCCAGCGGGGTGAGGCGTTCCATGCCGACTACGCCGCCAGCAAGGGAGCCCTGCTCTCGCTCACCAAGAGCCTCTCCACCGAGCTTGCGCCGCAGGGCATCCTGGCCAACTGCGTCGCTCCCGGCTGGGTGCAGACCGAGATGAGCGCTGAAGCCCTCAATGGCCCATCGGCGTCCAAGTATCTGGCGACCATTCCCCTGGGCCGTGCTGCCTACCCCCAGGAGATCGCCGGTCCGATCCTGTTTCTGTGCACACCGCTGGCCGGCTTCATCTCCGGCGAGATCTTCAATGTCAACGGCGGCGCGGTTCTGGTCGGCTAAGCTGTTTCCGGGAGTTCTGATGCGTCTGAAGACCTTGTTCGCTACTGCTCTGCTCGCTGCCTGTGCTGCTGTTGCACCGGCCCAGGCCGTTTCCCAGACCTCCGCCCCTACTGACGCCGCTGGCGAACAGAAGGCCCGCGACCTGCTGAGCCAGATGGTCATCGCCATGGGCGGCGACGGCTGGCTGAATCGTCACGACTGGGTCTTTGAAGGCCAGTTCGGCAGCTTTTATCGCGGCCAGCCCACCGGCTCAGTCGTCGTCTTCTGGGACTTCCACCGCCAGTTGGGCGGCCCTGACACCGAAGAGGAGCGCATCGAGTACACCAAGAAGCGCGATATCGTGCAGATGTTCACCGCCAAATCCGCCGACGAGATCACCTTCCGCGGCAAGGTTCCCCTGCCGGACGACGTTTCACAGGACTATTTCCGCCGCCGCACACACACCATTGAGACCGTACTGCATGACTGGCTGCCGCAGAAGGGCACCATGGTCGTCTTTGAGGGCACCACGATGGTACAGCGCCGCGTCGCGGACAAGGTCACCGTCATCTCTCCCACCAACGACGCCGTAACCATCGAACTGGACGCCAACAGCCACCTGCCGCTGGCCCGCACCTACCAGTACCGCAACGAGAAGTACAGGGACTTTGACGTGGACCGCGAGGAGTACGACGGCTACCACCCGGTGCAGGGCATCCAGACCGCCTACACCATCACCCGCTTCAAGAATGGCGATATGGTGAGCCAGAAGTTTTACACCGACGTGAAGTACAACCAGAATCTTTCGCCGGAGCTGTTCGACATTCAGGCCACCATCGCCGCCAGGCAGAAGGTCGGCAAGAAGAAGTAGCCGTTTTCCCGGCCAGCAAAGGAAATTCGATAGAATCGGGGATGTTATGGAGACTGTAGCTACCCCGGAAACGCCGGCTGTCGCCGCGCCCAAGCGGACCATGGACATCAACGAAGTGATGTCCTACCTGCCGCACCGCTATCCCTTTCTGCTGATCGACCGCGTGCTCGATCTGGAACCGCAGAAGCGCATCGTGTGCCTGAAGAACGTCACCATCAATGAGCAGTTCTTCAATGGCCACTTCCCCGGCCAGCCCATGATGCCCGGCGTGCTGATGGTGGAAGCCATGGCGCAGGCCGGCTGCATCCTGATGATGAGCGAGTTCGAAGACCGCAGCGACAAGCTGATGGTCTTCACCGGCATCGACGGCGCCAAGTTCCGCCGCCCGGTCACCCCCGGTGACCAGCTCCGCATTGAGGCCACCGTGCTACAGCTGCGCAGCCGAGCCGTCAAAATGACCGGCACCGTGCATGTAGACGGCAAGCTGGTCTGCGAAGCCACCATCACCTCGCAGATGGTGACGCGCACTCCGCAGAAGAAGCAAGAGGAACCGGCGTGAGCATTCACCCCACGGCGATCATTGCCGAAGGAGCGGTTATCCCCGCAAGCTGCACAGTAGGCCCTTACAGCACCATCGGGCCGAACGTGGTTCTGGGAGAGAACAATACCCTGGTCTCGCACGTTGTGCTGGACGGCCACACCACGCTTGGCAACGGCAACCGCATTTCTCCCTTCGCCTGCATCGGCATTCCTCCACAGGACCTGAAGTACAAGGGCGAGCCGACCCGCGTCGTCATCGGAGACAACAACGACATCCGCGAAAGCGCGAACATCTCGCGCGGCACCGTTGGCGGCGGTGGGCTCACGCAGCTCGGCTCCGGCAACCTGCTGATGTGCTTCACGCACATCGGGCATGACTCCCTGGTGGGCGATCAATGCATCTTCGCCAACAACGCTACGCTTGCGGGCCACGTCGTCGTTGGAGACTTCGCCGTCGTTGGCGCCTTCAGCGCGGTGCATCAGTTCTGCTCGGTGGGGAAATACGCCTACATCGGCGGCGGCACCATGGCCACGCAGGATGTGATGCCTTACTCACTGACCAGCGCCACGAGAGAGAACCACGCCTACTCCATTAACAAGGTAGGCCTGGAACGCCGCGGCTTTACACCAGAAGAGATCAAACAGCTGCGCGCTGCCTACCGCCTCATCAATGGATCGAAGCTGAACATGAGCGACGCCCTCGCCGCCATCCAGGAGAAAGTAACCGCTGGCGAGTTCGGCGAAAAAGTCGCCTACCTGGCCGATTTTATCGCCCAGAGCAAACGCGGAGTCATCAAGTGAGCGAAGGCAAACTCGGCCTGATTGCGGGGAACGGAAGGTTCCCCTTTCTCTTGCTCGAAGCCGCCCGCGCGCATGGCCTTACCGTCGTCGTCGCCGCCATCAAGGAAGAAACCGAGCCGGAGATCGACGACATCGCCGCTCGCGATCCCCAGGTGCGCGTGCACTGGCTCTCACTGGGAGAGCTCTCCAAGCTCATCGATACCTTCCACAAAGAAGGCGTCTCCCGCGCTGTGATGGCCGGCCAGGTGAAGCACAAGCAGATCTTTTCCTCCATCCGCCCGGACTGGCGGCTGGCCAAGCTGCTGCTGAACCTGCGCACCCGCAATACTGATATGCTACTGGGCGCCGTCGCCAAGGTGCTGAGCGACGAGGGCATCGAACTCATCTCGTCCACGCAATACCTCGAACCGCTGCTCGCCAAGTCCGGCGTTCTGACCGCACGCGCGCCCGACGAACAGGAGCTCGCCGACATCGAATACGGCCGCAAGGTCGCGCTCGGTATTGCTGGCTTCGACCTTGGCCAAACCGTCGTCATCGCCGCGCAGGCCTGCGTCGCCGTCGAGGCCATGGAAGGCACGGACGCCACCATTGCCCGCGCCGGCGAAATTTTTCAATCGCTCGAAGATGAGTCTTCCACGCTGGCCCGCCGTCTAACAGTCATCAAGGTAGCCAAGCCCCGGCAGGACATGCGCTTCGACGTGCCCGTTATCGGCCTGAAGACCCTTCAGACCATGATTGCGGCAGGAGCGACCTGTCTCTCCATCGAGGCCGGGCGCACCCTGGTTTTTGACCAGGCCGCAATCGTTGCAGCGGCCGACGCCGCAGGCATCACCATTGCGGTGACCCCCGCCTGATGGGTTCAGGCTTACACTGAGGACGCTTCAAACTTAAGGAGAATGCAGCATGCGTAAAGGTTGGTTTGCCGCAGTCGTTGTCGCTGGTCTTATTGCTACCGGATCGCTGGCGATCCGGGCACGTGCCGCCGAGGGCTTCCTGCCCGTCGGTTCCAAGGCGCCAGAGTTCTCAGCCATCTCGCAGGAAGATAAGGCCGTCCACCTGAGCGATTACAAGGGCAAGTGGGTCGTCCTCTACTTCTACCCCAAGGACCAGACCACCGGCTGCACCCTTGAAGCCCACAACTTCCAGCGCGACATGAAGAAGTACGAGGCCGCCAAGGCTGTCGTACTCGGCGTGAGCCTGGACACCGTCGAGAGCCACAAGACCTGGTGCAGCAAGGACACCTTCTCCTTCAAACTGCTGGCCGACCCCGAGCACAAGGTCATCGACGCCTACAACGTGCCCATCGCCGAGCGCGGCACAATGAAGTTCGCCGCCCGCACCACCTACCTGATCGACCCCAAGGGCAACGTCGCCAAGGTTTGGGAGGTCAAGGACATTCCCAACCACTCGGACGAGATCCTGGCCACAATCGCATCGCACAAGTAAAACTTCCTCTTTCTGAAAAAGAAGGCCCGCTCCGGCGGGCCTTCTTCATTGGCAACGAACGGTTGAGCAGACGCAAAAAAGCCCGGGCCTCTTTCGAGGTTCCGGGCTTTTTTGCTTGCCTTAGGTTACTTGGTTACTTGGTGGCCTTCTTGGCGGCCTTCTTAACAGCCTTCTTGACGGCCTTCTTCGCTACGGCCTTCTTCGCCGGAGCCTTCTTCGCCGCGACCTTCTTGACTACGGCCTTCTTCACAACGGCCTTCTTTACGGCCTTCTTTACAGCCTTCTTTGCAGCTTTCTTCGTTGCCAAGGTAATACCTCTCTTCGATGGTTTTTGAGTGCTCTTTTTTGCGGCGGCCTTTTTGGGGATCGCCTTTCCGCCGCGTAGAGCACTCGACTTCTTCGCGGCAGATTTCGTGGAAACCTTTTTAGGCGCGGTCTTCTTCACGGCCTTCTTCGCCACAGATTTCTTGGCGGTCTTCTTCGCTACAGCCTTTTTCGCTGCTTTCTTCGGAGCCGCCTTCTTGGCAGCAACCTTCTTCGCCACGACCTTCTTGGCGGCAGCCTTCGTTACGACGGCTTTCTTGACAGCTTTCTTCGTAACGGCCTTCTTCTTCGCGGGAGCCTTCTTCACAGGAGCAACAGGCTCCGGCAGGGCTTCTGCCGCAAACGGCAGCACAGCTTCTGTCTCGGCGGGCTCATACGGATGGGCGGGATCGGCAAGCGAAGTGGAGAGAACAACCTCCTCCGCGTGCGGCGATTCATGCAACAGGTGATCCGCATCGTCATCATCGGAGGTCATGACAACCTCCTCTTCTTCATCGTCAAGATCGTCGTCGATATCGCTATCGATCTCGTCGTCGTAGTTGTCTTCTACAGCGGCTGCATGAAGTCTGATGATCTCGTCGTCGTAAGCCATGTGTCTCCTCCACCTGCATTGCTGTTAGATGCAGCAACTATGGCGGAACGAATTCTAGCTAAAGAATGCAACGATGAGGAAGCGTTGGCAAGAAGAACTTGCAAAGGAGGAACTCTTTTTGCTTACCGGTGTTTCTTTGCAGGCACACTTGTCTTCGGCTTTGCAGCCGGTGCGGTCTTCGATAACGGCTTCGCCGTGCTCTTCGAACTGCTCTTTGCAGAGCCTGCCGCTGCGCTCTGAGAGGACTTCTTCCGCGCTCCGCGGCCCTGCGGAGCAAGCCTTACAGGCTCGCTCACAACCAGCGATTTACCAACGCTCACCTGGTTGGAATGCAGTGAATTCCAGCGTCGCAACTGCTCGACCGACACACCAAAGCGGTCCGCAACGGTGATCAACGTATCGCCCTTGCGGATGCTGTAGCGCTGCACATGCACCGCGCCGGAGGAGGTGCTGCTGACCAGCGGCACCGGAATCACCAGCGCATCGCCAAGCTCCAGGGCGCTGCCATCGGGAATGTCGTTCACGCTGGCAATCTCTGAAGCATGCACGTGGAAGCTCTCCGCAATCGAGCTCAAACTTTCGCCGCCGCGCACCTCGTGGAAGCGCCAGCTCACACGCTTGTCCTCGGGAATCGCGCTGATGCGCTTCTGAAACTGGTCCTTCGTACCCGCTGGAATATGCAGATCAAAGCTCATGTCGCGCGGCGTGACCAGCCGCAGCATGCTGGGGTTCAGGCTCACCAGCGTTGTGACGGACGAGTTCGTCACATCCGCAACCAGGCGAAGATCCACCTGCGAGTTCACCGTCACCGTGTCATACACCGCGGGCGGCTCGGGATTGATATCCGCCAGGTTGTACTGCTGCGGATTCTTCGCCATGATGACCGCGGCGATCATACCCGGCACATACGACTTGGTCTCGCCCGGCAGGTTGCCACGGCGGTACAGCTCCCAGAAGTCGGCATAGCCGGTACGCATCACGGCACGCTGCACATTGCCCGGGCCCCAGTTGTACGCCGCCATCGCCAGGTACCAGTCACCAAACTGGTTGTAGAGCTCCTTGATATAGCGCGCATACGCACGCGAACTCTTCTCAGGGTCAAACCGTTCATCCACCCACCCATTGCGCGTCAGGCCATACGCTCCGGCAAAGGGCATGAACTGCCACATGCCTCCCGCGCCGCTCTTGCCATTCAGTGCCTGCGGCTGAAAACCTGACTCGGCCACGGCCAGATAGATCAGATCCTGCGGAACACCTTCCTCGCGCAGAATCTTCTGGATCATGTCCTTGTACTTCCCAGCGCGCTCCAGCGATCGCAACAGGTGCGCGTGTCCGCCGGGCGACTTCGAAAAATAATTGATAAAGCCCGCAACATAATCGTTCACCACCAGCGGAAAATCCGACTGCGTGGTCTTCAATTCGGCATTCAAACGGGCTGTCAGTTCGGGGTCAGGTGCAAAGGTGACCTCGTTGGCCGCATCCAGAGGCGCGGCCTCCAGCTTCGGAGAGAAGCCGGTTCCCTGCTTCAGCGCATCCAGTTCCAGCGCGTTCACCGCACTCACCACGCGCTCAAACTCGTCATTCAGCGGCTGAATGGACTTGATATCCAGGCCGCTGGTCAGCATCATGTCCACGGCCGCATCAAAGTCCATGCGCGCGGCATCCAGCCTTCCGCCACGATAATTCTGCAGGCCGGAGTTGTAGCTGCGCTCCACCTGCGTGATCAGCTGCTGGGCGCGTGCTGCCTGCGCGCGTGTGGCATATTCCGGCGTTTGCGCAATGGCGGAGGGAACCGCAGCAGTCACCGTGGAGGTGGGAGGCGCCGGCGGTGCGGGCGCCTTTGCCGGCTGCTGAGGACAGCCCGTTAGAAACACAACGGGTGTGCAGGCCAGGCCCAGAAGCATTTTGCCGAATCGTGTCGGCATGGAAAGGGATCGACGCACGCGGTTCCTGCTCATTGTATGACGCCACGCCGCGCCGATGGTTGTCGTCCCCTGGCCCCGCGCGGATGTTAAGATGGAGAGTGAGGCAGTTCCCACCCGAGATGGATCCTAAGTACATCCGAAATTTCGCGATCATCGCGCACATTGACCACGGCAAGTCCACGCTCTCCGACCGTCTGCTGGAGATGACCGGCTCGCTCACCGCCCGCGAAATGCAGGCCCAGGTGCTCGACGCCATGGACCTGGAGCGCGAGCGCGGCATCACCATCAAAGCTCACTCCGTGCGCATGATGTACACGGCCAAGGACGGCCACACCTATCAGCTCAACCTGATCGACACGCCCGGCCACGTCGACTTCTCCTACGAAGTCTCGCGTTCGCTGGCTTCCTGCGAAGGCGCCCTTCTGGTTGTTGACGCCTCGCAGGGCGTGGAAGCCCAGACGCTGGCCAACGCTTATCTCGCCATCAACAACGGGCTTGAGATTATTCCGGTCATCAACAAGATCGACCTGCCCAGCGCCGACATTCCGCGCACCAAGGAGATGATTGAGACCACCGTCGGCCTGCCCGCCGACGATGCCGTCGCCGTCTCCGCCAAGACCGGCCTCAACGTGCAGGACATCCTCGAAGCCGTTGTCGAGCGTCTTCCGCCACCGCAGGGCGACAGCTCCAAACCCCTGCAGGCGCTTATCTTCGACTCCTGGTTCGACCCCTACAAGGGCGTCATCGTACTGGCCCGCATCATCCACGGAAAGATGTACAAAGGGCAGCGGATCAAGCTGATGTCGAACGGCAAGCTCTTCGACGTGGAGAGCATGGGCGTCATGACGCCGAAGCCGGTCGAGATTGGCGAGCTCTCCGCGGGCGAAGTCGGCTTCTTCGTCGGCAACATCAAGAACGTCGCAGACACCAAGGTGGGCGACACCATTACTGACGCTTCGAACCCGGCAAGCGAGATGCTGCCCGGCTTTGAAGACATCAAGAGCATGGTCTTCGCCGGCCTGTACACGGTGGAATCGCACGAGCACTCGCTGCTGCGCGATGCGCTGGAGAAGCTGAAGCTGAACGATGCGTCGTTCTCCTTCGAGCCCGAAAGCTCCGTCGCCCTTGGCTTCGGCTTCCGTTGCGGCTTCCTCGGCCTGCTGCACATGGAGATCATCCAGGAGCGCCTGGAGCGCGAGTTCAACCTGGACCTGATCACCACCGCCCCGGGCGTGAAGTACCGCATCACCCTCACCGGCGGCAAGGTCGTCGAGGTCGAAAACCCCTCGCGCTGGCCCGACCCCACGTCGATCGACAAGATCGAAGAGCCCATCATCACCGCCCGCATCCTCACGAATGAAGAATATGTGGGCGGTATCCTCAAGCTCGTCGAAGACAAGCGCGGCCAGCAGAAGAATTTTGAGTACGCCACCTCCAACCGCGTGCTGCTCACCTACGAACTCCCGCTGAACGAGATCGTCCTCGACTTCTACGACCGCCTCAAGTCGGTCTCGCGCGGTTATGCCTCGCTCGACTACTCGCTTGCCGGCATGTGGGAGTCTCCCATGGTCAAGATGGACATCCTCGTCTCCGGCGAAGCCGTCGACGCGCTCTCCATCATCGTCCATCGCGACTTCGCCTTCGACCGCGGCAAAGCTCTCGTCCACAAGATGAAAGAACTGATCCCGCGCCAGATGTTCGACGTTGCCATCCAGGCCGCCATCGGGTCCAAGATCGTCGCCCGCGAAACCGTCGGCGCCATCAAGAAGAACGTTATCGCCAAGTGCTACGGCGGCGACATCAGCCGTAAGCGCAAGCTGCTCGACAAGCAAAAAGAAGGCAAGAAGCGCATGAAGCGCATCGGCAAGGTCGACATCCCCCAGGAAGCCTTCCTCGCCGTACTCAAGGTCGGCGAAGACTAGCCCCGGCGCTCGATCTGAAAAACTGCAAGGGCCACTCAAAAGGTGGCCCTTTGTTCTGCTTCCAGGTTCCATTTCCGGATAAACAGCATTGGATGCATCAGATGCGTTAACAGTCTCGTAATGCGAACTGTGGAAAGCCCGTTCGTGGCCGTCATACGGCAGACACACAAAACCAGGACGGGTGGCCTGTCAAATCAATGCTATAAGTGATTGAAAATATAAGACTTATATCAATCCTACGAACCATAAACGGTGCAACTCATTCGTATCAGACCGGATTTTTCCAGCGATACCCAAAATGAATCCACAGAATTTTCCACAGGGCAAAGGAAAAGGCCGGAGCAAATGCTCCGGCCTTTTGTCCTGGAAAGCGGTTGTTACTTCTTGGGGGTAGCAGTCGACGGACGCGGAGTGGCCGGCTTGGTGGCCGACGGTGCAGCCGGCGGCGGAGCAGCAACGCCCGAGCTGGCGTTGTAGGCATCCACAACAGCCTGCGAGACGTCCGTGTTCGGAGTCGCCCACATCACGTTGCTCTGCTGGCTGCCGATGTCGAGCAGCAGGGTGTAGCCGTTCTTGGCAACATACTGCTGGGCGACCTGGCTTACCTTACCGGCAATCTTGCTGACGGCTTCCTGCAAGTCCTGGTTGTAGGACTGCTGGGCATCCTCGGCGTCGCGGTTCAGAGCCTTTTCCTTGGTGTCGATAGTACGTGCGCGGCTGGCCTTCTCCTCGTCGGAGAGGCTGGTGCCGCTCTGCAGCTGCTTCTTCAGCGACTCAACCTCATTGGCGGTCGCATCAATCTTGGCCTTGGCAGGCTCGTACTTCTTCTGGACGGTAGCGACGGCCTGCTGGCCCTCGTTAGTGGCCAGGACCACCTGCTCGAACGCGATCAGAGCGATCTTTGCAGGGACGGCCTCGGGCTTCACCTGTGCCGGCGCGGCAGCAGGAGCAGCAGGCTGCGGAGCGGCGGTCTGTGCCAGAGCGGGAACCGCAATGCCGGCGGCAATCGCGGAAAGGAGAAGAACGTTACGATTCATGCGGATGGTGAAACTCCTTGATGGTCGATGTGACCGGATACCACTAAACCTCTGTTTTCCTGCGGGCAGACCGTGCGGCATAACTGGCCGCTTCTCTATCGTTCAGCCGATTGTTTCGCGGGGGTGAGACGAGAGGGCGCTGCTCTTAGGGAACTGACGAAATTATAGGGCTGCCGTTAGCACCGTGCAAGGCAACAGGCGCGCTGGTGGAGCTATTTCACCGCTCGTCAATCTTTCCCCCAAAACCGGCCCGGCCCGCCGTACTCTCAAACTGCACCGAGGTCTTTGTCCTATGATTCGTTCCAGAATCCGCTCCGGGAGTCTGGTGATGTTATTGATTGCGCTGGCTCTCTTTCTGGCCGGCTGCCTGCTGATGGCGCAACAGAACCCACGCGCCACCATGCGGGTGGAACACCGCGCAGCCGTAACAATTGCCCAAATGGTCCTCTCCGACCGTGCTCACGAATTCCGCGTTCTGAACACCCTGGCACACGCCACGCGCCTGCTGGAGGCCATGTTTGGCCGCAGGTAGCACCCTCTCCCGCCGCTATGTGTGGCTGCAACTGGGTGGCTGGGGACTGACCTGCGTCCTCTTCTGTTCCATCGCCCTGGTCTACCTGCAGTACAGCCACCACGCCATTACGCGCGCCATCGTTGGAAGAGTGCTCCTCTCCTACGGGCTCTACATGAGCTACGGGCTTCTGCTCTCACACCTGCTGCACCTCGGTCTGCGCCGCTGGATGAAACTGCCGCTCAACGCCCTGCTGCTGCGGATTGTCCCGTCCCTGCTGCTGACAGCCTCTCTCCTGACCGCCGCACTCATCCTGATCAACGACCGCGCCCTGCACCTGACGATGGGGAAGATTGACCAGGCCATCGGTCTCTCCCTCTTCTTCAACAACGGCATCATGCTGCTGGGTTGGATCATTATCTATGCGCTGATCTACACCGCCCGCGAACGCCGCCGCGAAGAGTCGCGCCGCCTGGCCATGGAACTGGCCGCGCAGGAGGCACAGTATCGCAGCCTGAGCGCACGCGTAAACCCGCACTTCCTGTTCAACGCACTCAACACCATCCGTGCCCTGATGTACGAGGACACTGCCCAGGCCGACCATGCTCTCACGCGGCTTGCAGGCCTGCTGCGCGCCGGTCTGCGCAGCGAAGAGCGTCGCGAGATTCCCCTGAAGGACGAACTGGAAGTCGTCACCGACTACCTGCAGCTGGAGCAGATGCGCTTCGAGCAGCGGCTGCGGGTCCACACCCATATCGCACCCGGCGCCGAGCGGGCGCTTGTCCCTCCCATGACCGTGCAGCACCTGGTAGAGAACGCCGTCAAGCATGGCATTGAGCGGATCGAAGCCGGCGGAGAGATCGTTCTCTCCGCCCAGGTAATCGGCGCCGAACTGGAGATCAGCGTGACCAATCCTGTCGCACGAAGCGCACAGGCATCCCAGGAAAGCACGGGTACCGGCCTTGAAAACACCCGCCAGCGGCTGCAACTGCTTTATGGCACACTGGCCACGCTGGAGTTGCACATCCACCAGACCACGGCAACCGTCACCCTGCGCCTGCCGCATAGCCCCCAGGAGATCCAGGAAATATAGCCATGCGCGCCCTGCTGATTGACGATGAACGCCGTGCCCGCGCGGAGATGCGCCGCCTGCTTGAAGCCCATCCTGAGGTCACCATCGCCGGGGAGGCCGCCAATGTCTCCGAAGCAAAGGAGAAGATCGCCAGCGAACGGCCGGACCTGCTCTTCCTTGATGTGGAGATGCCCGGCGCTACCGGCTTCGATCTGCTGGACGAGATCGCAGGTGGCGAACTCACGCCCGCCGTCATCTTCACCACGGCCTTCGACCGCTACGCTCTGCGTGCCTTTGAGGTGCGCGCCGCTGACTATCTGCTGAAGCCCGTTACGCCGGAACGGTTGAAGTCGGCACTGGAAAACGTCCGTACCAGCGAGCGCGCGGAGCCACAGCGCCTGCCTCTGGACCAGTTCTTTATCCGCGAAGGCGAGCGCGCCTGGATGGTGCGCTCCGTCGAGATTAAGCTGATTGAGGCCGAGGGAAACTATGCCCGCCTGCACTTCGGCGAGAACCGCCCGCTCATCCTGCGCAGCCTGCACACCTTGCAGGCACGGCTCGATGAACATTTCTTTCGCGCCAACCGCAGCCAGATCGTGAACCTGCGATGGATCACAAAAATGGAATTAGAGATCGACGGCGCCGTACGCGCCGTGTTGAAGGACGGAACAGAGGTTGTCTTTTCGAGAAGGCAGTCGCAGGCCCTGAAGGAGCGGATGGCACTCTAGATCGCTCTCAGGCCTGTGCCAGCGGTGTCGATGA
Source organism: Terriglobus tenax (assembly GCF_025685395.1). NCBI lineage: Bacteria > Pseudomonadati > Acidobacteriota > Terriglobia > Terriglobales > Acidobacteriaceae > Terriglobus > Terriglobus tenax. Next base: position 1,812,236 of record NZ_JAGSYA010000004.1, read on the forward strand.
AGGATCCGGCACCGGAACAATCTGGGGCACAACCATCGGCTTCTTCTGCTGGAAGCACGTGCGGCACAGCACCGGACGGCCCTGCGTCGGCTTGAACGGCACGGTTGTTTCCACACCGCACTCGCTGCACTCGGTCCGCGTCTCGGTTCTGGTAGAAGGAGCCGACCCCGTTCCCCGCGCTGCCCGTCTCGCCTTGCACGGCTTGCAGCGCTTGGGATCGTTCTTAAACTGCTTGTCGAAGAAAAACACCTGTTCCCCGGCAGTGAACACGAACTCACTGCCACAGTCGGAGCACTTCAGAATACGGTCCACAAACTCCATGGGGGCTTCTTTCGTTACGTGCGTAAAAGACGGAGACACGCCTTCATGGCGATGTCACCCAAAAAGCCAATCGATCTGATGATGTAAGTGCTGGGGGCCCGGGACAGAACCAAGAAACCGGCTCTGCGAACGGCACACTGGAGGTGCCGAGCGCCGTGGCGAAAAGAGGAATGCCACCGGCGGAGAACTGCAAGGTAAAACGGCAGGACTACGGCGTTTGCCGCGGCCCTGCCGGTACTGCGATTAGTCCTGCTCCTTGCGCGACTTCTTACGGTTGCGCTTGCGAGCGAGAGCTTCCTTGACGCGCTTCTTCTCACCCGGCTTCAGGTAGAAGGAGTGGCGCTTTACTTCCTTGATAATGTCTTCCTGCTGCACCTTGCGCTTAAAGCGGCGCAGTGCATTTTCAAGGGGTTCGCCTTCTTGTACTCGAACCTCTGCCAATGGGATACACCTCACTCCCGTCCCGGCTAGGGATCATCTAAGAATATCCGATTTTCGGACGATTTGGCAGATTTCCTGCCGAATTGCACTGCACTTGGTGCAACCCAGGCCGGCTATCCAATTCCAAGCCGGCGGTCGACAGAAATCGGTCCAGCCCCCTGAAAAACCAGCGCAACGGCAATCGCCAGCAACGCAAAGATGTAGTTGTAAATCCCGAATCCCTGCTGGATACCGACCGCCAGCAGCGCCACCAGCATGTTGATGGCAACAAGGGCGGATGCCACCCGCGTCAGCAGGCCAAACAGGATAAGGATGCCGCCCAGAAACTCGGTCCACGCCGAGACATAGCCAAGCCAGGCCGGAATACCAAGTGTGGCGACATAGGCAGCAAAATGCTGCACAGCCCCCGCGTGAAAGACCTTCTGGTACCCATGCACGGTCATCGACAGGGCAAGGGCAATGCGAAGAATGAGCGTACCGACAGGCTGAGCACGATCCAACTGTTTCATCGAGATAACCTCTTCTTTCGGGAATACCCGCCTACGCCTTTCTATAATGAAAAGTGACAGAAAGCAGGCAAAAGTGGCCGGGAAGATACAGAAGAGATTAGGAAAGAAGCACCGGCAGGCGTCCACGCGGCCCAAGCAGGGCAAGGGGCCAAAGGCTCCGAAGAAAGCCACTGGCCGTACGGGCGATGTTGCACCGAAGAATCGTAAAGCCATCTCCAACAAAAAGCGCGAGGCCGAGGCCAAGGCACGCACACCGCGCAAGTCTCCGGACTTTGAGCGCAAGGAGACCATCGTCCCCGATGCTCCTCCGCCGCCACGCCGCGAACGCTACGTCGCTCCGGATGAGAAGGTTCGCGTCGGCGACCGTCCGGCTTCTCAGGTCGAAATTGGCGGCAACCTGATTGAGGAGACAGTTCGTCCTGCCTCCGAACCGCTGATTGCTATCTGCGGCCGCCCCAACGTGGGCAAATCCACCTTGTTCAACCGGCTGACACGCAGCCGCCGCTCCATTGTGGGAGACGAGCCTGGCATTACACGCGACCGCATCTACGGCGAAGTCGAGTGGCAGGGCCGCCACGTCCGCCTGGTCGATACCGGCGGCGTCATTCCCGACGACGAAGCCCTGATCCCCAGCGAGATCTTCCGCCAGGCACAGGTGGCGCTCGAAGAGGCCGACGCCATCGTGATGGTGGTCGACGGCCGCAGTGAGATCACGGCGCCGGACGTTGAGATGTCGCGCATCCTGCTGCGCAGCGGCAAGCCGCTCTTTCTGGCCGTCAACAAGATGGAAGGCGAGTCGCTCTCGACCAGTGCGGAGAACTTCCGCACGCTCGGTTTCAAGAACCTGTACCCGGTCTCCGCCGAGCATGGCACCGGTGTCGGCGACCTGCTGGATGCGGTGATGGACGTGCTTCCCGCTGCCGCCCCCCTGGCCGGGGAAGATGCCGCGAACGAAGACCTGGCCGAGGTAAGCGAAGAGAGCGATGCCGCGGCACTGCACCGCACGCACGGCGAATTTGACCTGCATGAGACGAAGGTGGCCATCATTGGCCGTCCGAACGTGGGCAAATCCACGCTGCTGAACGCCCTGACCGGCACAAAGCGCGCCATCGTCTCGCCGATTGCAGGCACCACGCGCGACGCTGTCGATGAAGTGGTCACGCGGGGCGGGCACGATTTCCGCTTTGTCGATACGGCCGGCATCCGTCGCAAGGGCAAAACGCATGAGATGGCCGAGAAGCTCTCCGTCATCATGGCGCGCCGCCACCTGGAAGCCGCCGACGTTTCCCTGCTGGTGATTGATGCCGTGGAAGGTGTAACCGCCGCTGACGCGCATATTGGCGGCTACGCCCATGAAAGCGGACGCAGCGTGGTCATCGTCATCAACAAGTGGGACCTGGTGACAGGGAACCGCGAGGACAAAACCAAGCCCCCCGCCGACCAGAAAGCCTATGCCGAGCAGGTGCGCCATGCGCTGAAGTACCTGGACTATGCTCCGCTGCTCTTCATCTCCGCGCAGAAGGGCGTCAATGTGCCGTCGGTCTTCCGCGAGGTCGCTCGTGTCGCCAAGGAACGCCGCAAGCGCGTCACCACCGGCGAGATGAACCGCTTCCTGAAGCGGGTGGACTTCCAGCGCGCCAGCGTCCCCATGGCCAAGCGCGTGAAGATCTACTTCATGACGCAGGCGGCGGTGGCTCCGCCGACCTTTGTGCTATTCACGGACAAGGATGTGAAGCTGCACTTCAGCTTCGAACGCTTCCTGGAAAACCAGATCCGGGAAAGCTTCGGCTTCGTCGGCACACCCATCTGGTTCAAGACCAAGGGACGAAACAAGAAGAAGGAAGAAGAGTAACCCCTTCTCCAAATGCAAAAGGGCATGGCGCACCAGCCATGCCTTTTTTGCTTAAGCCTTCTTCTTCGGCACCTTCGCACCGGCTTTGCGCGCTTCGCTCAAACCAATCGCGATGGCCTGTTTCGGGTCGGTGACCTTTCTCCCGCTGCCGCTTTTCAGTTTGCCTTCCTTCATGGCGCGCATCTCGCGCTCCACGTTTTTGCCGGCCGAGGGCGAGTACTTGCGCGCGGACTTTTTGGCTGCTTTCTTTGCAACTACCTTCTTCGCTGCCTTCTTGACGCTCTTCTTCGCTGCCTTTTTGGTTGCCATGTGGAACGATCCTCCGCAGCAATAAGAGGGCCGCTTACGACGATTCGTTGTCTTCGGTACGCTGCAAGCTCTTGAAGTGCCGCCATCCAAACCACGACAGAACAATGGCTGCAACAAACGCAATCCCCTCCAGCACAAGCTGCCACACTCCCGCAGCTCGCGTCAGATCTCCGCTTTGATACGCCGCATAGCTCTTCTGCACATCCTCACGCAGATCCGGCACCGTGATTGCCTGGAAGTCCGTTGTGGGCAATGAGCCGAAGATGCGCTCCGGCGCAGGCATCACTCCATCACGATCTTTCGGAATGGCCGCCATCAACGCGTTCACCTCCGAATCCTGCGGATCCCGGAAGAACTCCATTTGGGCCGAGTTGGGAAACAGGGTCGTCTTTCCCGTCATCTTCAGTTCAATGGCCGAGACTGCGTCCTGGCAGACACCAAGCGTGTAATAACCGCCAAAAGGCAGCTGCGGATTGGCAAGATGCAGCCGCGCATAGGCCACGGTAAAACCGCCGAGCAACCGCATGACTTCCCTTGCCTGCGCTCCTGTGTACTCATGGGCATGGCGCCCCATCACCCACGGCTGATTCTTCAGGTCATTGGTGCGGAACTCCGCGCGTCCGTCGATACCGAAGTAGAAGGTCACATCCGCATGGATCCGCGGCCCGTCGACGATCAGCTCATACTCGGCGTGCGACACCGGCACCAGCAGCGCATGCTTTCTCTGCCACCAGTGATCCGCGGGCACGAGAATCTGCGAATCCAGGTAGAAGGGCATCCTCACATCCTGCCCCTTGTAGTGGAAGTGCCCGAAGTTGGCGAAGTAGCGCGCGTCCGCCACCGTCACGCGATGTCCACTGGCTACCAGCGCATCGATCAATGTCTCCGGCGTCGCCGCATCCCTGCCATCAAGCTTCGCCGTAAAGTTCTGCGCGCCCTCAAGTGTGTTCAACGAAAGCCGGTTGAGCACCTCAGCCAGCCGCTGGCTTTCAGCGTGCAGCGGAGCCAGTGCCGGATCGCCCTCATCCCCCCGCACCACGCCTGAACCCAGGTCGGTGATCTCCGCCTTCAGCTCCCCGCGATCTGAAGGCTTGTCGAGATCCTCCGTCTGCGCGCTTTCCAGCGTGTACGGCCCCAGCGTCACCCACTGCGAAAGGCTCCGTGTCTCCGGCTTCAGCTTCTCGCCAAAGACCTTCGTGCCCAAATCCACCGTGCTGTTCACGCGGCCGATCGTCCAGCCGGGAAAGCGGTCAAGCTTCTGCCACTCCTTGCCGAGAATCAGCGTGCGCAGCAGGTCAAAGAGCTTCGGGGTAAGCATGGCCCCGGCCTTCTGTCCGCCATTGATCACCGACAGCAGCTTCTCCGTAAAGCCGGGCTGGGCAGAAAGCTCACGCATCATCTGCGAGAGCGCAACCGTATTCGGCGACACCGGCGCGCTCGCCGGCTGCGCCATCATCAGCACACTGCTCACACTCATCATCGCCACCGTACGCAACACTCGCCGCATGTTCCTACGATGCTATTTCCTCGGCCCGAAAACAGATAGGCCGGAACTTTCGTCCCGGCCTGTCTGCCACTCCATTCAGCCTGTCTTATTCCGAGAGCTTCTTCACCACCAGCTCATTCAGCAGCGCCGGGTTGGCCTGTCCCTTCGACAGACGCATAACCTGGCCAACGAAGAAGGCAGAAACCGTCGTCTTGCCGCCCTTGAACTGCTCCACCTGCTTGGGATTGGCGGCGATCACCTCGTCGATCATCTTCTCGATCACCGAGGTGTCGCTGATCTGCTGCGGCTTCTCGCGCTCGTAGACCGCCGGGAAGTCCTCGCCCTTCTCAAAGCAGGTATCCAGCAACTGCTTCAGCATCTTGCTGGAAAGCTCTCCGCTCTCCGCCAGATCGGCGGCCATCGCCAGGCCTTTCATGCTGACGGGCGACTGCTCCAGCTCAAGACCGGCAGCGTTCAGGCGTCCGGTCAACTCGCTGGTAATCAGCGCGGCCACGCGCTTGGGGCTCTTCGATGCCTTGGCAGCCGCTTCAAACTGGTCAGCAAAAGCAGCCGAACCAGTCAGCGTCTCTGCATCCTTCTCCGTGATGCCGTACTCCGCGATCAGGCGGGCGCGCTTGGCCTCCGGCAGCTCAGGAAGCCCCTTCAGAATCTCAGCCTTCCACTCGTCGCTGATCAAGAGCGGCGGAAGGTCCGGCTCCGGGAAGTAACGGTAGTCGTGCGCCTGCTCCTTCGAGCGCATGGAGTGGGTCACGCCTTCGGCGGAGTTATACAGGCGCGACTCCTGCACCACCTTGCCGCCGCTCTCCACAATCTCAATCTGGCGCTCGATCTCATACTCCAGCGCCGAACGGATGAAGCGGAACGAGTTCACATTCTTCACCTCGGCCTTGGTGCCGAACTGCGTCGCGCCCTTGGGCATGATGGAGATGTTCGCGTCGCAGCGCAGCGAGCCCTCTTCCATGTTGCAGTCGCTGACACCAGCGTAGAGCAGGATCTCCTTCAGCTTGGTCAGGTAATCGAAGGCCTCCTGCGGCGTGCGCAGGTCGGGCTCGCTGACAATCTCAATCAGCGGCGTACCACAGCGGTTCAGATCGATGTAGCTCTTCGAAACCGAGTCCGGGAAGCCATCGTGAATACTCTTGCCAGCGTCCTCTTCCATGTGCGCGCGGGTAATGCCGATGCGCTTCAGTCCGCCACTGCCGTCCGGAATATCCAGCCATCCGCCCTCGCAGGTAGGCTTGTCGAACTGCGAGATCTGATAGCCCTTAGGTGAATCCGGGTAGAAGTAATTCTTACGCGCGAAGATGCTGGTCGGATTGATGCGGCAGTTCAGCGCCGCTCCCGTCAGAACGGCAAACTCCACCGCCTGCTTGTTCAGCACGGGCAGGGCTCCGGGCAGGCCCAGGCATACCGGGCACACGTGCGTATTCGGCTCGCCGCCATACAGGTTGACGCAGCCGCAGAAGGCCTTGGTCTTCGTTAAGAGCTGAACGTGGACCTCAAGTCCGATGACGGGCTGGTACTTGGCGAGAACCTCGGGCGAAAGCGCGCTTGCTGTGGGCATCAGAAGTAAATTTTATCAATTCAGGAGCCGAAAACCCGCTCCGGATGCTTCCGTGCATACGGAATCCACGCCTCGTAAATCACAGAGCCGCCGTCGGCGGAGTCCTTCAGTTCCATGCCACGCCGGTCAATCCGGTCCGCTTGCTCTGTCAGACCAAGCCGTTCCAGCCCCTCGGCGGGATCCTCGCCTTCATTCATCCGGGCTAACAAGGGCACCATGAACTCAGCCGCTTCATGGAAGCACTCCGCCATCTCCGGCAGGCCAAGCTCCAGCAATCCCTCTTCGGTCTGGGCTACCAGGCCCGGTTCGCCGAAATTGCCAAAATGACAGGTCATGCTGTCCATGCTTAGGCTGATGTCGAGCCAGTGCGTCGCCGCCATGGCACGCAGGCCTACGGGCAGCTTGGCGATACAGGCGGAAAAGCTCCCACGGCTGTCGTACGGATCGCCCTTGGCCCGCTTGGTCAGCGTAGCTTCCAGCGTCTTCATCAGCGCATCGTCATCCTTGCGCAGGATAGGCCACTTTTCCTCTCGCAGTGCCTGCTTCATGGCGAGAGTGTAGCGCAGCCGCGCCGCAATCTCACGCCCGGTGGACAAGCTGTGTCAACACTTACAGAACAACTCGCAGCCGGAAGCCCATCACCACCGTCCCATCCAGCCGTCGATCGTTGGCCGGGTCGATGACAATCTGAAAGTCGGGACCAAACTCCGTACTGCGGTTGATGCGCGCGCGGTAGAACATCTCGTACAACTGCTCCATACGCTTGCTGGTGTCCTGCGGGCTTACCGACGAGAACGCCGCGCCAAACATGTCGCCCCGCCTGCCGAACGGCCGGATATGCGCAAAACCCAGACCCTCTGTATGCTTGGCCGTCGTCCCTCGGGACGGCGCCACCCCCATGCGTCCAAAGACCACCCATGCGCGAAACTCGTGGTCCACCTCGCCATAGACGCCATATCCACTACCCCGATTCTTCGTATCGTCGCGCCACACGCCCACGCGGTAGATCTGGTCGCCCTTGCCAAGCACGCCGTTCTTGTAGCCGACTTCAAGGCCTTCGTAGAAGTGCCCATGGGCAATGGTCTGCGGCCCGGTGTAGGCCGTGCCCTCCGTGTCTACCGTCACCAGGTGCGCGTACCACTTGCGGTTGAGCTGGTAGGCCAGTGCCCCGCCGGAGCTGTAGGCGCCGGAGTACGGATTAGCGAAATTACCGTCGTAGGTGCCGGCCAGGAATTGCCGCGTCTCGTCGTTGTTGACTGGGCTTAGCCCCATAAAGTCGTTGGGATGAATCTTGCCCACGTAGAGGGCCAGGCGGCCGTTCAGCATGTCCTGCCGCCAGTACAGCAGGTTCAACGTTATAGGCCGCTGCGGGCCGGTCGCCTGCAGGCACTGGATGAAGTTGGCCGCGCCCACCGCGTCGCTCAGGTCCCATTGCTGGCTGGTACCGATGTTCGTGCCGGACCGTACCAGGAAATTCAGCGATCCGCGATTGCCGCCCTTCTGGTGAAAGACCCAGCTTCCGTTAAAGTCCAGCCTGCCACTGAACTGCTGGTGGCGCGGCGCCTCCGGCACCACGTTATGGGAATACTGCGAAAGAAGGGTGTACGCCGCGCCCACAGTCAAGCGGTAACGCGCGCTCAACTGGTGCAACCCGCCATTTAACGGGCCAAGCACCGGCTGTAAAGGATCTGCCTGGAACAGCGGGTCAGCGGGAATATCTTTCTGTGCCTGCGCGTCGGAGTCCATCTCCTGCACAAACGCCGCATGAGGCGGGGTCTGCTGTACCGGCATCATCCGCTGGCTTTGCACCGGGGCAGACTCCTGCTGCGCGGCCTGCGCAAAGCAGGCGCCGCAAAGGGTTACCGCCAGCAACGCCGGCATCCATCTTCGTTCCCTCATACGTGCGTGAAACCGGTCTTTCCTGTGGGGTTCGTTAAATGGATGCTATGGCAGGAAATGCGATTCGGCTAAGTTTCTAGGGGTGCAGAAGACGCCGCGCCGCGCAGTGTCTTCCAGCGGTGCCGCAGCCAGCGGTTCCAGTACATCAGCAGGCCGGTAATACTCAGCACCGCCAGGCTAAGCCCCAGGCAGAACCACACCACCTTCCACCCCACGCCCCACAGCGTTCCAAAGTGCAGCGGATACATGGCCCACATCACCCAGTCGCCCAGCGTCTGGTTCTGTCCGTAGTGCCAGGTGGCCAGCAGGTTTCCAGTACCGCCGCTGTAAGTCAGAATGTCACGGTGCGAGAAGTCACCCGGCTCCTCCACGTCCATGTAGACGGTCACATTGCCGCCGGGCTGCCCTGTCAGGCCAAAGCCGCTCAAAAACGCCGCGGGCAGGTGATTATGCGCCTTCTCCAGAATGGACTCCAGGCTGACCTGCCCACTGGCAGCCACCTCCTTCAGCGGCTCCGGCTCCTTCATGTTCTTCAGCGGAGACACCACGCCAACCACCGCCGCAACCTGCCGGGGAAAACCAAAATAGATGCCGCTGATGGCCCACCAGCTCACAATCGCCAGGGTCCAGAAGCCGATGGCGTTGTGCGCGTCAAAGTTGATGCGCCGCCATCCGCTGCGGAAGTTGATGCGCAGGCCGCGTACCCATGTCTTCACGCCCGGCCACCACAGGAAGATACCGCTGATGGCCAGCAGCAGCAGCACCATCGCCGCAACCGCGTTGACGCCCACACCAATATTGCCCATCAGGAGCGAGGTGTGCAGGTCATGCACCCATTCAATCCAGCTCCTGCCCGTCTCCCTCACCGCACCGGTGGCCATGTCTGCCGCCACCTCGGTGTATTTGCCGGCGGCGTTCTGCAGGTAAACCTCGTAATGAGGCTTCTCCGGAGTGGGCATCGTCACAAAGGTGACGTGCTCTCCGGGCTTCTTCGCCTCCGCCATGCGAATCACCGTGGAGACCGGCGCCGGCTCGCTCGCAAACGCTCCTCTGGGCTGGCCAAGGATCGAGAACTCGTCCTCAAAGACAAGCAAGGCTCCCGTGGTGCCAATCACCACGATGTAGAGCGACAGCAGAATGCCTGCCCAAAGATGCACCTGGAAGAGCGCACGGCGCAGCCACAACTTCCGCGGATGATGGAGAAAGGTCTGGAACATCGCAGTCGATACCGTTCGCGGTTCCATCCCTCCATGGAAGCCTCTCCTTAAATTACGACAAATTTAGTCCTCAATCCAGCCTCTTTCTCTCAACTCGCTTATTTATCAAGCACCTAACGAAATCTCACACGTTAATTACACTGAAAGCAGATGATTCTCCCTTTCGTCCGCGAGCTGTTTGCGGAGCTGGAGCATACTGACCCGTATGAGCGTGTGCGCCGCCACCTGAGTGCCGGTGTGGGGCGTCGTCGTGTCTCCGGGCTTACTTTCACCGCCCGCGCGCTGTACATGCCCTTCCTGGTGCGCGCCAGCCACACACCCTGCCTGGTCATCGTGCCGGACAACAAGGCCGCTGAAGCCCTGCACCAGGCGGTTACCGAAGCCTGCGATCTTACCGGCGCGCTCGATCCGAAAACGGTTCTGCGCCTGCCCGCGCATGACGTACTGCCGTTTGAGAATCTGTCCCCGCACGCCGAAATCCAGGAGCAGCGCGCCGCCACGCTTTGGAAGATTGCCAGCGGCACGGCGAAGCTGGTCATCGCTCCGCTGGAGTCAGCCTGTATGCGGCTGTTTTCCCGCGACCACTATGCCGGCCTTGCCCTGCATCTGAAGCGGGGCGAAGAGCACATCCCGGAGATGCTGCTCGAGCACCTGCTCTCGGTCGGATACACACGCGTCGATGTCGTGGAGATGCCCGGCCAGGTGACCCACCGCGGCGGCATCATCGACGTCTACTCTCCGGAACAGGACCGCCCCGTCCGCATCGACTTCTTCGGCGACGAGATTGAGACCATCCGCAAGTTCGATCCGGAGACGCAGCGCAGCTCCACGCCCATTGAAGAAGCCCTGCTGCTGCCGCTGACCGAGACTCCCGTTACTGAAGCCCTGTTGACCGCCATCAACAATCGCCTGACACGCTCTGGAGCGACCGCCGCGGAGCTGCAAGGCGGCGAAGCGATTGAACAGCAGGACCAGCCCCGTGAGATTCGCACCACCTACGGCGAAGCCACTGTCTTCCCCGGATGGGAGTTCTACGCCCCCGTCGCCGGGGCCAACAGCGACCTGCTGCACCTGATGGGAGCAACAACACGCGTCTTCGTGGACGAACCCGCCATGGTGAAGAACCAGGGCGAGCGCTGGTGGAACAAGATTGAGCAGGCACACGACCGCGCCGGCATCGGCTCGCTGGTCCGGGCCGAAGATATCTACCTTTCGCCGTGGGACCTGGAAGATCGCATCCGCAGAATGCCGGGCATTGAGCTGGATCAGCTGGGCGCAGTGGACGTACTCGATTCGCAGGTCGACGCGCTGAGCGGCATCGAGATGCCCACGCGGCCCACAACGCGCTTCCATGGCTCAATTCCCGCACTGGTGGAACAGCTCCGTTCGCTGATGAACCAGGAGGCACGCGTTGTGCTCACCGCACCCAACCAGGGAGAGGTGGAACGCCTGGCCGGGCTGCTGCAGGAGTACAAGGTCCCTTACCGCATCGGCTCGCGCACACAGACGGCCAGCGGATCGGCCAACGTGTACGACGAGACAACCTATCACTCTGGCAGCGCGAATGCCCCCATGATCGTACGCGCCGCTCTGCTGAACGGCGTGCATGTGCTGGACATGGATCAGGCCACCGCCCGTCAGATGGTGGTCTACGGAGCGCAGGACCTGCAAGATGAAGCCGACATCGCTCCGCGCCGCACCGCGGGCAAGAAGTCCAAGACCGCCGCCTTTGTCTCTGACTTCCGCGATCTGGCCATGGGCGACTACGTCGTCCACGTCGAGCACGGCATCGCGCAGTACCAGGGCCTCCGCACCATCGATCAGGACGGGCTCCCATTGGAGCTCATGACGCTGGAGTTCGCTGAGGGCGCAAAGCTCTACGTCCCGCTCACGCGGCTCGATCTGATCCAGAAGTATCGCTCCACCGACACCGGCCCCGCGCCGGAGCTGAATAAGCTGGGCAACCAGCAGTGGGCCAAAACCAAGGCGCGCGTGAAGAAGGCCATGCAGGACATGACCGACGAGCTGCTGAAGCTCTACGCGCAGCGCCAGGCAGCGCAGGGTTATGCCTTCTCGCCGGACAACAACCTGATGCGCGAGTTCGAAGACGCCTTCGACTACAACGAGACCGACGACCAGATCTCGGCCATTGCTGACATCAAGGGCGACATGGAGAACACGCGCCCCATGGATCGCCTGCTGTGCGGCGACGTGGGTTACGGCAAGACAGAGGTGGCCATGCGCGCCGCCTTCAAGGCCGTACAGGACTCCAAGCAGGTCGCTGTGCTGACACCCACCACCGTGCTCAGTTTCCAGCACTACGAGAGCTTCAAGAAGCGCTTCGCCAAGTTTCCCGTCAACGTCGAAATGATCTCCCGCTTCCGTACCGCCAAGGAGCAGAAGAAGATCGCCGAAGACACCGCCGCGGGCAAGGTCGACATCCTGATCGGCACACACCGCCTGCTCTCAAAAGACCTCTCGTTCCAGGATCTCGGCCTGCTGATCGTCGACGAAGAACAACGCTTTGGAGTGCGCCACAAGGAACGCATGAAGCAGTTCCGCGCGCACCTGGACGTACTGGCCATGTCCGCCACGCCCATTCCGCGCACGCTGCACATGTCGCTCGTCGGCTTGCGCGACATGAGCGTGATTGAAACACCGCCCAAGGACCGCATGGCCATCCAGACCATCGTGGCCAAGTACGACGACAAGATCGTCCGCACCGCCATTGAGATGGAGCTGGAGCGCGGCGGCCAGGCCTACTTCGTTCACAACCGCGTGGAGACCATCTACGACATCGCTGCCCGCATCCGCGAGCTGGTGCCGCAGGCCCGCGTTGTAGTGGGCCACGGCCAGATGGGCGAGAGCGAGCTGGAACGCGTCATGCTCGCCTTCATGAACCACGAGTACGACGTCCTTGTGGCCACCAGCATCATCGAAAACGGCCTCGACATCCCGTTGGCCAATACCATCCTGATCAACCGCGCGGACCGTCACGGACTGAGCGAGCTTTATCAGCTCCGCGGCCGTGTGGGCCGCAGCAATCGCCGCGCATACGCCTATCTGCTGATCCCTCCGGAGACGGAGCTGACCGAAGTCGCACGCCGCCGACTTGCCGCACTGAAAGAATTCTCTGACCTGGGCGCCGGCTTCAAAATCGCCGCGCTCGATCTGGAACTGCGCGGCGCGGGCAACATGCTGGGCGGCGAACAGAGCGGCCATATTGAAGCCATCGGCTTTGAGATGTACACCACCCTTCTGGAAGAAGCAGTCGCCAAGATGAAGGGCGAGGAGCGGCAGGAACGTCAGCCGGTCCAACTGAATCTGGGCATCTCCCTGCGCATCGACAACGACTACATTGGCGAAGAGAACCAGCGCCTGCGCATGTACAAGCGCATTGCCGGAGCGACTACCGACGCCGATCTGGCCGACGTTCGCGCCGAACTGATTGACCGCTACGGCACACTGCCGGACTCCGTGCTGAACCTGCTCTCTGCCGCCGAACTGCGGCTCACAGCCGAGCGCCTCTGCGTCTCGCAGATCGACCGCAAGCGCACTCAGATCGAGATTCAGAAGAAGAAGGAAAACGTGGAGATGCTCCATGTGCGCTTCGATCCGAAGAGCATGATCGACCCCGGCGAGCTGATGAAGCTGGTCGCCCGTTACGCTAAGCGTGGAGCACAGTTCTCCCCGCAGGGCGTTCTGCGCTGGCCGCTCACTTCGGCAAAGTCAGAAGACGTGTTGGCGGAGACGCGTTCGCTGCTGGAACAGCTCGTACTGCGGCCGCAGTAGTTATCTTTCGGCTTATCTTGCGCTGCCACCCCTGAATGGGGGTTATCACCCGCAAGCTCCCGGCAGAAACTGAATGCAAGGCCGTTCATCAAGGCCATACGAAGCATTTCCAGAAGGAGCGAGGAACAGCGATGATCGCTTACTCCATTCCATTTCTGTGCTGGCTGTTCTTCGGAGCGACCGTGGCCGGCATCTTTGGCGCGCTGCTGGGCATTGGCGGCGGCATGTTCATTGTTCCCATCATGGTGCTTGGCTTTCACCTGCCCATGAAGTACGCCGTGGCCGCCAGCATCGTCTCGGTCATCGCCACCTCCAACGCAGGCGGCTCCTCGTACGTGGAGAAGCGCATCGCCAACATCAAGCTGGCCATGTACCTGGAGATCTTCACCACCTTCGGCGCCATCGCCGGAGCCGCTCTGGCCCTGCATCTGGCCGAGTGGCTCATGCTTCTGGTCTTCGCATTGCTGACCCTCTACATGGGTTACGGATCGTTCACCACGCGCAACCTGGATGAGCAGCGCATCGCCGCTGGCTCCTTCAACACGCCGCCCACGGGGACGCTGGCAAAGAAGCTCGACATCCACGGCGCGTACTATGACCAGTCTCTCAAGCAGGAGGTGCCGTACCACGTCACCGGGCTCGGCCTTGGCGGCATCATCTCCGTGCTCGCGGGCCTGTGCTCCGGCCTGCTGGGCGTGGGCGGAGGCATCCTGAAGGTCTCCGCCATGAACCGCTACATGAATGTGCCGATGAAGGTCTCAGTCGGCACCAGCAAGCTGATGATCGGCATTACCGCGGCGGTCTCGTCGCTGGTCTTCTTTCTTGCTGGAACGCTGCATTTCTCGCTGGTTGGCCCGGTCGCCCTGGGCACCACGCTCGGCGCGAACATCGGCACCTCCATCATGAACCGCCTTCGATCGCGCGACCTGAAGCTGGTCTTCACCGTTGTAGTGCTCTACATGAGTTATTCCATGATCGCCAAGGCGATCCAGCTGCACTGGGGCATCCATCTTCCCAGCTTTGGAGCGTAGCCATGATTGATACCCACGAAGAGAAAGGCCTCTACACCGCCGTCCACAACGTGCTCACCTTCGGCATGTGGGTTTCCACCGCGCTGTTCAGCATCGGCGTCGCTCTGGCCATCGTGCATCCTGACCGTGTTCCCTCAAGCCTGGAAGCGATGCCCGACTACTACCACTGGAGCGTTGTCACCCACGGCCTTGCGCACGGCGACCCAAATATCTGGATGATGATCGGCGTCGTGCTGCTGATCCTTACACCCATCGGCCGGGTGGTGGCCTCCACCATCGCTTTTGTCCAGACCGGAGAACGCATCTGGGCCGGGATGACTCTGCTGGTGCTGGCCATCATCTCGCTGAGTTTCGTCCTGGCGCGCACGGGCATCCTCCACTAGTCGCCTTTGCTTGTCATTTCGACCGGAGCGGGACAGCTTTTACTTCCTGCGCAGCGGAGAAACCTGCATTTTTTCAGTCACTCATGATGCAGGTCTCTCTACTCCGCCACGCTTCGGTCGAGAGGACAGCCTTCGGTTGTTGTCCTGAGAAATAGCTATAGCAGTACACTGCTGTGCAGGAACACTCCCCATGAAGAAACTCGCCGCCTTGCTAGCCCTCGGAGTCGCCATGACCACCACCGCCCCCGCGCAGAAGCTCTCCGCCGACGGAGCACAGCAGACCTTCCGCTTCTACGTCGACCAGTACTTCGACGACGTCTTCAACTTCTCGCCGACATACGGTACCCAGGCCGGCTTCCACCAGTACGACGGGCGCCTGGAAGACTACTCCGCCGCCGGCGTGCAGACGCAGATCAAGACCTTCCGCGAGTGGCAGAAAAAGTTTGAGGCCATCCCCGCCGATGGACTGGACGCCGCTGTGGCCGACGACCGCCAGGTGCTGCTGAACAACATCGAGTCCACCCTGCTCTCGCTTGAAACCATCCGCATGTGGGAGAAGAACCCGGACAACTACTCCTCCGGCATCACCGGCAGCATCTTCGTTCTGATGAGCCGTGACTTCGCCCCGGTCGACACCCGTCTGCGCGCCGCCGTAGAGCGCGAGAAGCTGATGCCGCAGGTCTTTCTGGAAGCCCGCAAGAACCTGAAGAACCCACCGAAGATCTACACCGAGATCGCCATCGAGCAGATCCCCGGCCTGGTCAGCTTCTTCGAGAACGATGTCCCGCTCGCCTTCGACAAGGCCACCAACGCGGAAACGAAAGCCGAGTTCGCGAAGTCCAACAAGGCCGTCATCGACGCTCTGAAGAGCTATGGCGAGTGGCTCAAAGCCGATCTCCTGCCGCGCTCCAGCGGCGACTTCAAGTTCGGCGAGACTACCTTCCGCAAGAAGCTTGCGCTGGATGAGATGGTGGACCTTCCGCTCGACAAGCTCGTCGAAATCGACATGGCAAACCTGCGCGCCAATCAGGCCGAGTTCGCCCGCATCGCCAAGGAGCTTGACCCCACCAAAACTCCCGAGCAGGTGCTGGCCGAGTTGGCCACCATCCACCCCGCTCCGGACAAGCTGCTGAGCGCCTTCCAGGACACCTTCAACTCACTGGTCAGCTTCATCCGCGCGAAGAAGATCATCACTATTCCCAGCGATGTACAGCCAACGCTCGAAGAGACGCCGCCCTTCATGCGCGCCACCACCGTGGCCAGCATGGACTCACCCGGCGCCTATGAGAAAAACTCCACTAAGGCGTACTTCAACGTCACCCTGCCGGAGAAGGACTGGACACCGGAACACGTCGCCGAGCACATGGCCAGCTTCAACGTGGGCACCATCATCTCCACCGCCGTGCATGAGGCCTATCCCGGCCACTACGTACAGTTCCTGTGGCAGAACCAGTTCCCCTCCAAGGTGCGTAAGCTCACCATGTCCGCCAGCAACGTAGAAGGCTGGGCGCACTACACCGAGCAGATGATGCTGGACGAAGGCTACGGCCAGCCCGGCTATGGGGCCAAAGACGCACGCGAAGCGAAGCTCATCCGCCTGGGCCAGCTGCAGGATGCTCTGTTGCGCAATGCACGCTTCATCGTCGGCATCAGGATGCACACCGGCCAGATGAGCTTCGACCAGGGCGTCGACTTCTTCGTGAAGGAAGGCTACCAGTCCCGCTCCGCCGCAATGGTTGAGACCAAGCGCGGCACCGCCGACGCGCTCTACATGTACTACACGCTGGGCAAGCTGGAGATTCTGAAGCTGCGCGACGATGTGAAGAAGAAGCAGGGAGCGACGTTCAGCCTGGAGAAATTCCACGACGACCTGATGCGGCAGGGCCCTGTGCCCATCAAGATCATCCGCAGGAACATGCTGCACGATAACTCCCCGGTACTGTAGCCAGTACCGGCAATTCCACTCCCGTATGAACCAGTTTGTTGTTCTTTCCGGCTGCTCGGGCGGAGGCAAGTCCTCCGTCCTGGCCGAGCTTGCGCGGCGCGGCTACACCGTGGTGGAGGAACCCGGCCGCCGCATCGTGCGACAGGAGATGGAACACAATGGCTCTGCCCTGCCCTGGATGGACATGACGGCCTTTCTTCGCCGCGCCATGGAACTTTCTCTCGCCGACCGGCAGGCCATGCAGCACCACCCGGGCTGGATCTTCTTCGACCGCGGCTGGATTGACGCAGCCGCAGCCCGGCAACGCATTCTCGGTGAGCCGATACCGGCGCTGCTCGCCGAACAGCACCGCTACCATCGGCGTGTCTTCCTCACACCGCCGTGGCCGGAGATCTACGTCAGCGACTCCGAGCGAAAGCATGGTTTCGAAGAAGCTGTCGTGGAATACAACCACCTGCTGGAGACATATCCAGCGCTGGGGTACGAGGGAATCGTTCTGCCGCAGGCGAGCGTTTCCGCGCGCGCAGAGCTTATTCTCAGCACGCTCGGCCTGCCGCAATTGCAAAATCTACCTTCTGTCTAGCAAACAGGATGCTCATCCTCTGCATCGGAAGTGCTATAACGTCCCACACCATTAGTTTTGGTACGATGACGGTACTCAAGTAACTTCCAAGGACACAATCACTCATGGCAACCATGAAAGTTCGCAAAGCTGTTTTTCCCGCTGCCGGTATGGGCACTCGCTTTTTGCCCGCCACCAAGGTCACTCCGAAGGAGATGCTGACGCTGGTCGACAAGCCGCTGATCCAGTACGGCGTGGAAGAAGCCGTCGCCGCCGGATGCGAGGAGATCATCCTTGTGACCAGCCGCGGTAAGTCGATCATGGAAGATCACTTTGACAAGTCCGCCGAGTTGGAAGCCTCGCTGGAAGCCAAGGGCAAGACCGCCCTCCTGGAGATTGCACGCGCCGTCTCAAAGCTTGCGAAGATCAACTCCACCCGCCAGGCGGAAGCTCTCGGCCTTGGCCACGCCGTGCTGCAGGCCAAGTCGCTGGTCGGCAATGAACCCTTCGCCGTCATCCTTCCGGACGATATCGTGGATGCCCAGGTTCCCTGCATGAAGCAGATGGTCGAAGCCTTCAACGAGACCCAGGCCTCCATCCTCGGTTCGGAGATCGTCGAAGGCGATGCCATCTCCGCCTACGGTTGCCTGGCCTGCACTCCCGATCCCAAAAACCCCAAGCTGCTGGCCGTCAGCGACATGGTCGAGAAGCCGAAGCCGGGCACGCAGCCCAGCCAGAACGCCATCATCGGCCGCTACATCCTTACGCCGCGCATCTTCGACATGCTGGAGACCATCACCCCCGGCGCCGGCGGCGAACTGCAACTGACTGATGGCATCAAGGCTCTGATGCAGTATGAGAAGGTCTACGGCTTTACCTACGAAGGCAAGCGTCACGACGCCGGCGACAAACTCGGCTTCCTGAAGGCCACCGTTGAGTTCGCCCTGAAGAACGAACAGCTCGGCGACAAGTTCCGCGCCTGGCTGAAGGAATTCCCGCTGTAAGGTTTCAGGCTCGTAATCTCGTTGAGACAACCCGTTGCCCCATTCTTCGCGAAGCGAAGGGTGGGGCTTCGCGCTTAAGCGCGACCGCATTTCTTGATTGCCGTTCCGTAGCGCGGCAGAGGAATCTGCTGTTCCGTTCTCCCAACCAGGGTGTCCCTCGCAAAGCCAGGGTGGGTTCGACGTCCCTACTTCGCAGCCTGTTCCTTCTTTACTTCCGCTTCAAGCTCCGCGCTCTTCTCCGCCACATATTTCTTGTATCCAGCCGGATCGACCCAGGCCTTCACACCCTCAACCTTCATCCGCGGATACTTCTCTTCCAGACCGTAGTACTTGCCATGTGCGCCCAGGAAGATATCGCACGGCAGCGACTTCAGCACCGCATACGCATGGCGCTGGTCTTCCACAATCTGCGGATACTTCTTGTTCCCCTTCAGCTCATACCCGGCATCGCCATAGCCAATGCCGCCCGCGCCGACAATCACCACATGGTAGCTCTTGCCCGCGTCCGTCACCGTCATGGTGAAGGTCGTCGTTCCCTTGGTATGTCCGGCAGTCTTGTGCGCTACAACCTTCACGCCGCCCAGCTCCACCACATCGCCGTCATGCAGCGTTTTATCCACGTGCGCCGGCGGAAACCAATACTGCTGCTCCGTGTAAGCCACGCCAATCTTGCCGCCGGACTCAGCCAGCTCCACATCTCCGTCCATCACTTCGAACGTCGCGCCCGTCTCTTTGCGCACCTGCTCGGCTGCGCCCACGTGGTCAAAGTGCGCCTGGCTGCTCAGCAGAATCTTCGTGTCCGCATACTTAAAGCCAAGTGCGGCGATGTTCTGCTTAACCATGTTGATCTCGTCCGAGTCGCCGACGTTGATCAGGATATTGCCCTTCGGCGTCACCACCAGGTAGGCATCTTCGAAGCTGTCGCCCACGGAATACAGGTTCCCCGCAACCTTGTGCGGGGGGAAGTTTGGGTACACCTTGGCATGGGCTGTAAAGGCGGCAGAAAACAGTACCGCGAGCAGGGCGCAGCGACGGATCATGGCTCCAAGCCTACGCCCGCCGCAATCAGAATCAGCATTAACCCCAAAGGTGCCCCGGTGGATAACGCCTGTGGATTTCGAGGAAAACTGTGGAAGCTGAGGATTCCCCGGCCAGATCTTCCTACTGGAAGAAGTGCGGCACAAAACGGCTAAGGTTTCCCGTCACCGGCTCCGCAGACTCGCGAATACCCATGCCGCCGCACTCCTGGTCAATCATCCACAACCCCAGCACCGGGTACTGCCCGTCAAACACCGCCGGAGGAGCCAGCGCCTGGTCCACGCACAACCGATCCGTGTAATCCCCTTCGGTCGCGTAGACAGAGCCGTCCGCACGCACCATCGTAATGTTCGCGCCCTCGCGCGAGTGCATGGGCTTGCGCACCGTTCCCGGCGCAGGCGGCACGCTCAGGTCAGCAAAGTACGCAGGCAACAGATTCGGATGGTCCGGATAAAGCTCCCACAGGATAGGCAGGATGCCCTTGTTCGAGAGCAGCATCTTCCAGATAGGCTCAATCCACTTCACCTCGCGGTAGGTCTCGAGCGCGGAGGCTCCGAACTCCTCCTCCACCATCGTCTCCCATGGATACAGCTTGAAAATGGAGTCCATGCGGCGGTTCTCCAGGTCGACAAAGGCCTGCCGATCGTTGTCCCAGCCAATCTCCTCCATCAGCAACTGCTGCGTGGGAATGCCCGCCTGCTCTGCCGTATCGCGCAGGTAGGTGGCCGTCAGCAGATCTTCCGGCGAGTCTACGCTGCAAAAGTACACCGGCTTTGACAGGTACGGCGCAACATCCTTCCACTTGGCGATCAGCCGGTCATGGATCGAGTTGAACTGGTCGGTGCCGGGCTTCACCTGCTCCATCCAGTTCCACTGGATCACAGCGGCCTCCAGCAGCGAGGTCGGCGTGTCCGCGTTGTACTCCAGCAGCTTCGGAGGCGTAACGCCGTCATAGCTGAAGTCGAAGCGGCCATACACGGCAGGCGGTTCGTTCTCCCAGGCCCACTCAATCATCGGCACCGCCGCCGGATCAATCTCCAGTTCGTCGTAGCGCCGGTTGTCGATGACATGCTGCGCAGCGGCCAGGCACATCTGCTGCATCTCGTTGGCGGAGGACTCCAGCATGTCCACCTCGGCCGACGAGAACTCATAGCAGACCGACTCATCCCAGTAGGGCTGGCCGTTCTCCAACGTGTGAAAGGTAAGGCCTTGCTCTTCGACAAGCTGCTGCCAGTTGCTGCGCGGATACAGACGTTGACGCTTCATATCAACTAAGACCCAAAGTGCGAGGAAAAGGATCGCCCAAATCCACCACGGCTCACACTGGTGCCATAGCTGTGTCCGGCGAGCGGAGCATATCCGCCGCCGCCCACGCGCGAGCCGATATCGTAGCTGCCATAGCCGCCGTAGTAGGTGCGATACATGGGAATGATGAATGGCACAAAACCACCGTGACCATCCGGACGCTGCTCCGTGCGCGTGACCGGCTGGCCCTGGCACAGGTTGTCAGCAACCACCTGGTCATGTTCATCGACGCAGCGCTGCATCTCTTTTTCTTTGCAGGCGGTCAGCAAGGCAAGGGCGGTAGAGGCAAGAAGAGGAGCAGTAACGCGAAGAGAGCGTTTCATGATGTATTCGTCAGGGCACGGCTTCAGCCGTGCCGTCCTCGCTCCAAATTACTACGGCTTTAGCCGCTGAGGAATGAACATTCCTGCCTCAGCGGCTAAAGCCTGTTTTCTTCTGCCTTTTCGCAGCATGGCTGAAGCCGTGCCCTGACGAAAAGCTGCTACTTCACGTGCTCGGCAAATACCTTCTGCGCGGCAATCAACCCCTTGCCGAACTCCAGACCCGGCAGGATGTTGTTGGCGATCGCCACCTGCTCCAGGGCGCCGATGATGGCGATGGTGTCCAGGTAGTCGAAGAAGCCGATGTGCGCGATGCGAAACAACGATCCCTTCATCTCGCCCTGGCCGTCGGTGACAATGGCCGCGAACTTCGACTTCAGACCCTTCACGATCACGCCGGAATCGACGCCCTCAGGCGGCAGGATCGCCGTCGCGGCGGCAGCTTCATAGCCCACCGGAGCAAACAGCTTCAGTCCCATCGCCGTCGCTGCAGCGCGAGTCATCGCGGCACAGGTCTCGGCGTTGTCCACCAGCGCAGCACGGCCGGCCTTCAGATCGCCACCGCCCTGTCCGGCAATGTAGTCCAGCGAAGCACCCAGCGCGGCAATCAGAGATACCGGCGGGGTGTAAGCGGACTCGCCCTTGGCGGCGTTCTTGCGCTCCTTGCGGAGGTCAAAGTAATAGCGTGGACTCTTGCTGGTCTCCATACGCGCCCATGCCTTCTCGCTCACGGCCAGGTAGGCAAGTCCCGGAGGCATCATCACGGCCTTCTGCGAACCGCCAATCAGCACATCCACGCCCCAGGCATCCATATCAAGATGCGTGGTGCCCAGACCGGTGATCGCATCGACGATCAGCAGAGCGTCGGAGCCAGCAGCCTTCAGCACCTCGGCAATGCCCTTGATGTCGTGGCGCACGCCGGTCGAAGACTCGGTGGCCTGCACGAACACAGCCTTGATCTCCGGCGTCAGCGCGGCCTTCACCTCATCCAGCGAGAAGGTGCTGCCGTAAGGGCGGCTGATCACCTCAGCCTGCAGGCCAAAGGCCTTGGCAATACCTGTCCAGCGCTCGCCGAACTTACCGGCGGTCAGTACCAGAACACGGTCTCCCGGCGAGGTCAGGTTGGAGACCGAAGCCTCCATGGCGCCGGAGCCGGACGAAGACAGGATGATGACGTCGTTGGAGGTGCCGACGAAATCCTTCAACTGCGAAAGCACCTTGGTAAACAGGGCGCGGAACTCAGGCGTGCGGTGATGAATATCCGCAGCTGCCATGGCGAATTGCGCTGCCGGAAGCAGAGGGGTCGGACCGGGCGTGAAGAGGCGGGTTTTACGGATCATGATGCCTCCATTGTACGAGGGGCGGCGTTTCCCCGGCATCGGCCTGGAGACTTACACTAGAGTTCGACTGAAAGGAAACGACGATGCCCATTGGAGAGCAGATCGGAAAAGACATCATCACGGCCATGAAGGCGAAAGAGGAGCTGCGCCTCACCACCCTGCGCATGGCCAAGTCCGCAATGAAGAGCAAGGAGATCGACAAGCGCCAGCCCCTGACCGAGGCCGAGGAGCAGCAGATCCTGACGACGCTGATCAAGCAGCGCAAGGACTCCGCCGAACAGTTCACCAAGGGTGGCCGCGAAGAACTGGCGAAGAAGGAGCTGGAGGAGATCACTATCCTGGAGGCCTACCTGCCCAAGCAGTCCTCCGACGAGGAGATCCTCTCTGTGGTGCAGGGCGCAATCGCCACGCTGGCCGAGAGCGGCACCAAACCCACCCCCAGGGACATGGGCGCAGCCATGAAGATCGTTCAGCAGCGTCTTGCAGCCAGCGGCCTGCACGCGGACAACAAGCGCGTCTCCGAGATGATCAAGGCGGAGCTGGCGAAGTAATTGCTCGCAAACCGTCAGGGCATGGCTTTAGCCATGCCGCATGCACGCTTACAAGCGAACGGGCTTTAGCCCCTGAGGTACAAACACTCTTTCATGCGCGAATCAACAGGCCTCTTTGCAGAACAATCCACAAAAGAAACCGGCTGGGTCACGGCCTTCTGTGATGGCGGTGCACGCGGCAATCCGGGCCCCTCGGGCTTCGGAGCCGTGCTCTATGCGCCGGACGGCACCATCCTTGCGGAGCTGAGCGAGTTCCTCGGCTTCCGCACCAACAACTATGCCGAGTACTCCGGCCTGCTGGCCGTGCTGGAATACGCCATCAAGCACGAGATCACGCACCTGAAGGTAACGTCTGACTCGGAGCTGATGGTCAAGCAGATCCAGGGCAAGTACAAGGTCAACTCCCCCGACCTGAAGCCCCTGTGGGAAGAGGCGAAACGCCGCATCCGCCATCTGAAAGGCTTTGAGATCACCCACGCCCTGCGCGCAAAGAACAAGATCGCCGACCAGTTGGCGAACGAAGCCATGGACCGCGGCATGAAGCGCGAAAACAAGCCCGGCGCTCCCGCTCCTGCGCCGCTGAAGGCGATTCCCTACCCGGTCAAGTCCGTAGCCCCGCCCAATCCCAACGGAAACCCCATGCTGCGCGGCTTCGTGCGCGACGGCGTCGTCCATGTCCTGGGCGGCGTAACTCTGCCTGAAGGCGCATTCGTCAAAATCATCAAAGAGTAATCACCCACCGGGTGCCCTACCTTCGCAACACAAAGGTGGATTCTCAGGCAAAGAAAAGGCCCGACCACAGAGCTCAGTGGGCGGGCCTTTTTCTGAATTTTCAGACTAGTCGAACTTGCTCACACGGTTCAGACCGTTGAAGGCCGCTACCTTGTAGCACTCGGCCAGCGTCGGGTAGTTGAACACCGTGTCGACAAAGTACTCGATCGTACCGCCCAGCGCCATCACCGCCTGGCCAATATGCAACAGCTCCGAAGCGCCTTCGCCGATGATGTGGACACCCAGCAGAGAGTGGTTTTCGCGGTGGAAGATCAGCTTCAGACGGCCGGTCGTATCGCCGCGAATCTGGCCGCGCGCAATCTCACGGTAGTAGGCCACTCCCACCTCGTACGGCACATCCTCTTCCGTCAACTGCTCCTCGGTCTTGCCGATAAAGCTGATCTCTGGAATGGTGTAGATGCCATAGGGGTAGTAGCTGGGGTTGGACAGGATTGTCTCATCGCCAAAGGCGCGGGCGCTGGCCACGCGGCCCTGTTCCATGCTGACCGAAGCCAGCGACGGGAAGCCGATCACGTCACCCGCGGCGAAAACATTCGGGCACTTGGTGCGGAAGTCCTTGTCCACCGGGATACGGCCACGGTTGTCAGACTCCACGCCGATGGAGGCGAGGTTCAGCTCATCCACATTGCCCTGGCGGCCCACAGCGTACAGCAGCGTGTCACCGGTTACCTTCTTCTTCGACTCGAGGTTGGCCACCACGGTGCCGTCTTCCATGGACTCCACCGACTCCACCTCTTCGTTCAGGCGCATGGTCACGCGCGAGTCGCGCAGGTGGTAGCTCAGCGATTCCACAATCTCCTGGTCGGCAAACTCCAGCAGGCGCGGACGGCGCTCAATCAGCGTGCAGCGCACGCCAAGAGCGGCAAACATGCAGGTGTATTCCACACCGATAACGCCGCCGCCCACAATGATCATGGTCTTCGGCAGGGTCTTCAGATCCAGCACCTGGTCAGAGTTGATGATGGTGGTGCCGTTGATGGGCACCTTGGGCGAGCTGGCCGGCTTCGTTCCGGTCGCAATCAGCGTCGCGCCCGCTTCATACACCGTCGACCCGCGGGAGTTGGTCACACGGATGTGGGTCGGATCCTCAAAACTCGCCGTACCGGTCAGCACTTCCACGTTATTGCGGGAAAGCTGCGCCGTGGTGACATCAATCTCGGTCTTGATAACGTGCTGCACACGGAAGGCCAGGTCGGCCATCGTGATGCGCTCTTTCACACGGTAGTTCATGCCGTAGATAGAGCGATAGTTGTAGCCGGAAAGGTGCAGCACAGCCTCACGCATGGTCTTGGAGGGGATGGTGCCGGTATTGATACAGGCTCCACCAACGACCTCGCGGTTCTCTACCAATGCGACCTTCTTGCCAATCTTCGCGCCGTGAATTGCGGCGCGCTGACCGGCTGGGCCGGAACCGATAACGATCAGATCGTAAACACTGCTCATGCGCTTTTTAGAATGATCCCCGGGTAATCGTTTGGTTGCACGTGGACGGGTTTCGCTGCACTACGTTGCCAAACCCTAAGCTAACACAGGGGTTAGACTGGCACCTGCATGACACTGTATGCCATCACCCATCGAAAGATAGTTTCACAGCACGAGAAAGCCTCTCGCGAAGCCCTGGTTGCCTTGGCTCACCGCTGTGCAGAAACCGGCGTGGACTATTTGCAGTTGAGAGAAAAGGACTTAGAGGCGGCCGAACAGGTTTCGCTCGCCCGGCAACTCCATTCCGTCCTTGTCGGCAGCCGTACCAAACTGCTCATCAATAGCCGGCTGGATGTCGCAACGGCTGTCGCAGCCGACGGCGTCCACCTGACCTCCCATCCAGGAGAACTGACCCCGTTTCAGGTGCGCAAGGTCCTACCTCACGCCATCGTCAGCGTCTCCTGCCACACCCTTGAAGACATCTCTCGCGCCACAGGCGCAGACCTCGTCCTCTTCGGACCCGTCTTTGAGAAATCGGTAACGGGCGAGCATATCGCCGCAGGAACCGGCCTCGACCTGCTGCACGAAGCCTGCCTCGCAGCGGGAGAAACTCCCGTCCTCGCCCTCGGCGGCGTCACTCCAGAAAACACCGCCGCCTGCCTCCAGGCCGGCGCAAAAGGAATTGCGGGCATCCGGCTCTTTCTCTGACATATCCTGTTTCCACACAGGAGAACTCCGCCGATGAAGCTGACCGGTCTGGCTGCAGCCGTACTGTTTGCCGCTGGATGCGCTTTTGCGCAAACCACTGAGATTCACAACGACATTCCGGGTGCCCCGCCCCCCAACCAGCCGGCCGGAACCACCACCAAACCCGAGTGGGACTACATCAAGCGCGTGGAGATGGTGCCCATGCGTGACGGCACAAAGCTCTATACCGTCATCGTCATTCCCAAGGGCGCCAGAAACGTGCCCATGATCCTGACGCGCACGCCCTACAATGCCGCCGCGCGCGCTGCGGCAATCCGCACGCCGAACGCTACCGGCAACGCCACGGCAGCCAGCCCTGGTGGTGCAGCAACGAAAAAGGAAGACTCCCCGCATATGATCGACGAACTCGGCCTTCCGGACGAGGTCTTCGTCAATGCTGGCTGGATTCGCATCTACCAGGACGTCCGCGGCAAGTATGGCTCCGAAGGCCCGTACCTGATGACTCCGCCGCCCGTCGGCCCCTTCAATGCCACTGGCGCGGACGACATCACCGACGCTTACGACACGATCGACTGGCTGGTAAAGAATGTTCCCGAGTCCAATGGCCGCGTCGGCATGCTCGGCTCCAGCTATGAGGGCTACACCGTCCAGATGGCCCTGCTGAATCCGCATCCGGCGCTGAAGGTCGCCCTGCCCGAAAGCCCAATGACCGACGGATGGATGGGCGATGACTGGTTCCACTACGGCGCCTTCCGCGAGAACAATCTCGATTACTTCCTGTCGCAGACCTCCGCCCGCGGCGGCGGCAAGCGCGCGAACCACGGCGCAGCCGATGACTACACCGCTTACCTGGAGCGCGGCTCCGCTGGGGACATGGCCCGTTACCTGGGCGAGGAAAAGCTGCCCTACTGGAAGACGGTCGAGTCGCATCCTGCCTATGACGCTTTCTGGCAGGCGCAGGCACTGGACAAGCTGCCCGGCGACAAGCCCCTGACTGTGCCCACCATGTGGCTGCAGGGCCTGTGGGACCAGGAAGATATGTGGGGCGCGATCCACAGCTACCGCGCCGCGGAACCCAAGGACAAGACCAACACGCTGAACTACCTTGTCATGGGTCCCTGGTTCCACTCCCAGGTCAACCGCGAAGGCCGCGCCCTCGGCCCGCTGGTCTGGGATGGCGACACCACGCAGTACTTCCGCCGCGAGATCATGATGCCCTTCTTCACCCAGTACCTGGTGGAAGCCGCTCCTAAGGCGGCAACGCCGCCCGTGCTGATCTACAACACCAGTGGCAACCACTGGGACCGCTTCGACAAATGGCCGCTGAGTTGCGACTCCGGCTGCGAAGGCAAGTCGAAGCCGCTGTACCTGAATGCCGGCAACACGCTGAGTTGGGACGCCCCAAAAAATGGCAGCCAGTACACGGCCTACACCGCTGACCCCGCCAACCCGGTGCCCTATCTGCCCCGCCCCGTTACCGGCGATCACTGGCGCACCTGGCTGGTCACCGATCAGCGCTTCGTCGACGGTCGCCCCGATGTGCTGACCTTCGTCACCGAGCCACTGAAGGAACCCATGCGCGTGAGCGGAACGCCGGTCGTCAACCTGGTGGCCTCCACCTCCGGCACCGACGCCGACTTCGCCGTAAAGGTCATTGATGTCTACCCGGAGACCGCTCCGAGCGAATGGAAAGGATACGAGCTGCCCATCTCGCTCGACATCTTCCGCGCACGGTATCGCAAGAGCTTCGAAAAGCCTGAGGCCTTCAAACCCAACGAACCGGAACTGGTGAAGTTCGATCTGCCGCAGGTCAACCACACCTTTGAGGCCGGCCACCGCATCATGGTGCAGGTACAGTCCTCCCTGTTCCCGCTCTACGACCGCAACCCACAGACCTTCGTACCCAACATCTTCAACGCAAAGCCCGGCGACTACAAGAAAGCCGAGCAGCGCATCTGGCACGAACCCGGCAAGGCCAGCTTCATTGAAATGCCAGTCGTGAAGTAGTTGTGAGATCTGAGTTGTGAGTTTCTTCACGCACAAAGGCCGGGATATCAATCCCGGCCTTTCCTTTCATAACTCACAACTGTTTTCAGTCTCCCGGAGCAGGATGCGGTTCATGCCCATGGGCAACAGCCTTCTTCGGGAAAAACTTCGCCAGTCGCTTCTGCACCTTGTCAAAGAACAGGTACACGGCCGGAGTCGTGAACAGCGTAAGGCACTGCGATACCAGCAGGCCGCCAACAATCGTGACACCCAGCGGCTTGCGCAGCTCAGAGCCCGCACCCGAGCCAAGGGCCAGCGGCACACCGCCCAGCAGCGCGGCCATCGTCGTCATCATGATGGGACGGAAGCGCAGAAGACATGCCTCATAGATCGCGCCTTCTGAATCCTTGCCATGCTCACGCTCGGCAACAATGGCAAAGTCGATCATCATGATGGCGTTCTTCTTCACGATGCCGATCAGCAGCACCATGCCGATCATCGCAATGACCGAAAGGTCCATGTTCGTAATCAACAGCGCCAGCAGCGCGCCGACACCGGCCGAGGGCAGCGTGGAGAGAATCGTCAGCGGATGAATGAAACTCTCATACAGCATACCCAGCACGATGTAGACCGTGATCATGGCCAGCAGGATGAGATACGGCTCTGACGAAAGCGATGCCTGGAAGGCCTGCGCCGATCCCTGGAAGCCGCCCACAACCGTACCCGGCAGACCGATCTGGTTCTTCGCGCGCTCAATCGCGGCGGTCGCATCCGAGAGAGAAACCCCCGGTCCAAGGTTGAACGAGATCGTGGAGGCAGGCCGCTGTGACTGGTGATTCACCTGCAGTGGCACACGCGTCATCTCAAAGTGCGAGAAGGCCGACAGCGGAATCTGTCCGCCATTGGAGCTCTTCACAAAGATGTGCCCCAGCGAATCCACGTCCGTCTGGAACTCAGGCGCAACCTCCATCACCACGTGGTACTGGTTCAGCGTGCGATAGGTGGTCGAAACCTGGCGCTGTCCGAAGGCATCCGACAAGGTGGAGTCAATGGTCAGCGGCGTTACACCCAAACGGGATGCCGTATCGCGATCAATAACCAGCTGATAGCGCAGACCGTTGTCCTGCTGGTCGGTATTAATGTCGCGCAGCTCCGGCAGACGCGACATGGCCGTCTGCAGCTTCGGTCCCCACTCTCTCAGGTCCGCAACGGTATCAGCCGTCACCGTGTACTGGTATTGCGCCGCGGACTGCCGGCCACCGATATTCAACTCCTGCTGAGCCTGCAGGAAGAGCTGCGCTCCCGGTACTCCCTGCAGACGTGGGCGAAGACGGTTGATGATGGCGTCTGCCGTATCGCCGTTCTTCTGGCGCTCGTCCCATGGTTTCAGCGCCATGAACAGGTTCGCGGTATTGGTAGCGCCACCGCCGGGGCCACCGCCGCCAACAAACGACATCACATGCTCGACCGCCGGATCACGCTGCACAATGTTCGACAGAACGACCATCTTCTGCCGCATGGCCTCAAACGAAGTATCCTGCTGCCCGCGGATCTGGCCGCCGATGCGCCCCGTGTCCTGCTGCGGGAAGAAGCCCTTCGGCACCAGCGTGAACAGATAGATATTCAGGATGAACGTTCCTACCGTGATCAGGAAGGTCAGCACCCAGTGCCTGATCACCCAGCGCAAACCGCGGTCGTACTCCTTCAGCAGCCAGTTGAAGAACTTCTCGCCCCACATGTAGAAGCGGCCATGCTTCTGTTCGTTGTGCGGCTTCAGGAACTTTGCCGCAAGCATCGGGGTCGTCGTCAACGACACCACCAGAGACACCAGAATGGCCACCGACAGCGTCACCGCGAACTCGCGGAACAGGCGGCCCACAATGCCGCCCATCATCAGGATGGGGATAAAGACGGCGATCAGCGAGATGCTCATCGAGAGCACCGTGAAGCCAATCTCTTCCGACCCCACCATCGCCGCCTCAAACGGCTGCATCCCGTCTTCCAGGTGGCGCGAGATGTTCTCAATGACAACGATGGCATCGTCCACCACAAAACCGGTCGAGATGGTCAGTGCCATCAGCGACAGGTTATCCAGCGAATACCCCAGCAGGTACATCACGCCAAAGGTTCCCATCAGCGACAGCGGGACGGACACGGATGGGATCAGCGTGGAACGCACCTCACGCAGGAAGAAGAAGACCACCAGGACGACCAGTCCGATGGTCAGCACCAGCGTGTTCGTAATGTCCTTCACCGAGGCGCGAATCGTTCCCGTACGGTCCAGTGCGACCTGCAGGTTGATCGCCGGCGAGATGGTGGCGCGCAGCGTGGGCAACGTGGCCAGCACACGGTCCACGGTCTCAATCACATTCGCGCCGGGCGACTTGAAGACCTGGATCAGGATGGCTGCCTTGCCATCGATAAAGCCGCCGGTCTGAATGTTCTCCACTCCGTCATACACCGTGGCGACGTCGCGGATACGAACCGTTCCGTGCGCGTTGGACGCGGCGCTGGTGGACTGGTTCGATGCAGCGACAGCTGTACGGTTCGCATTGTTCGCGGGGCCGCTGGCAGTGCTTGTCATCGTATTGGTCGTGGTTGCCGTGCTGACGGCGGAAGCTACCGAAGCGGGCAGTCCCGTGGAAGCCACGGCGCTGGATACATTGCCACGGTCCGTTGCAATGATCAGCGGAGCATACGCGGCAGCGCCATAGAGCTGATCAGAGGTCGATACCGACCACTTGTGCTCGTCGTCCTGCAGATATCCGGTTGGTTGCAGCACGTTGATCTGGCTGATCGCCGTGCGCAGAGCTTCCAGGCCGATGCCATAGGCCGTGAGCTGCCTGGGATTGGCTTCAATCCGAACGGCAGGCTTGGCCGAGCCACCGACGAACACCTGACCAACACCTTCCACCTGCGCAATCTTCTGGGTCAGGATCGAGTCTGCAGCATCATAAAGCTGCGCCGTGGTCATGGTGTTTGAGGTCAGCGCCAGCATCAGGATCGGCGCATCCGAAGGATTGATCTTGCGGAAGCTGGGATTCTGCGGCAGGTTGGCCGGCAGCTGCGCGCGCGCAGCATTGATAGCCGCCTGTACATCGCGAGCCGCTCCATTGATATCGCGCGACAGGTCAAACTGAAGAATGATGCTGGAGCTGCCCGTACCGGAGACCGAGGTCATCTGCGTGATGCCGGCAATGCGCGAAAACTGCCGCTCCAGCGGAGTCGTCACAGCCGATGCCGTCGTCTCCGGATCAGAACCCGGAATGCTCGCGTTGACCGAGATCGTGGGGAACTCTACCTGCGGCAGCGGAGCAACCGGCAGGAAGATATACGCAATCGCACCTGCCAGCAGAACTGCAATCGAGAGCAGGAAGGTGGCCACCGGCCGCTTAATGAATGGTTCTGAGATATGCATAGGCGAAATACGTAGATGCCTGTTTCTGAATCCGTTTTGGACTTCGCCCACCCGTGCAGGCCGGCGAAGTCACCCCTCAAACCTTCTTAGTCCGCCGATACCGCGTGTTCGTGCTCACGCATCTTGCGGTCAGCTTCGTCCGTCTTGAAGTACCTGCGGCCAATACGATCAAAGAAGAGATAAACCACCGGCGTGGTGTAAAGCGTGAGTACCTGCGAAACGATCAGGCCGCCGATAATCGTGATACCCAGCGGACGGCGCAGCTCCGAACCCGTGCCGCTGCCCAGGGCCAGCGGTACACCGCCCAGCAGCGCGGCCATCGTCGTCATCATGATGGGACGGAAGCGCAGCAGGCACGCCTGATAGATTGACTCCTCCGGACTCTTGCCGTGCTCCCGCTCGGCCTCCAGGGCAAAGTCGATCATCATGATCGCGTTCTTCTTCACAATACCGATCAGCAGGATAATGCCGATCAACGCAATCACGTTCAGCGAATCCTTCACGATAATCAGCGCCAAAATGGCGCCCACACCGGCCGAAGGCAGCGTGGAGAGAATCGTGATGGGGTGAATGTAGCTCTCGTACAGAACACCCAGCACGATGTACACGACGACCAGCGCGGCCAGAATCAGGATCGGCTCATTGGACAGCGACGCCTTGAAGCTGCGCGCCGTTCCCTGGAACTCCGTGTTGACGCTGAGCGGGATGTTCATCTCCTTCATCGACTTTTCAATCGAGTCCACCGCGTCGCCAATGCTCTTGCCTTGAGCGACGTTGAAAGAGATGGTTGCCGACGGGAACTGGCTCTGATGGTTGATCGACAGCGGCGTCCGTATCTGCTCAAAGTGCGTGAAGGTCGACAGCGGCACCTGGGTCCCGTTCGAACTCTTCACAAAAATATGGTCCAGCGAAGAAGGATTCCGTTGGAACCTTGGCGATACTTCCAGCACCACGTGGTACTGGTTGATCTGCGTGTAGATCGTCGAGATCTGGCGCTGCCCAAAGGCATCGTCCAGCGTGTCATCAATGTTCTGCGGTGTAATGCCCAGACGCGATGCAGTATCACGATCGATCACCAGGTGCGCTCCCAGACCATTGGTCTGCTGGTCGCTGGTCACCGCCGTCACCTCCGGCAGCGTCCGCATCCGGTCCATGATCCTGCCCACCCACGTCTGCAGTTCTGCCGAATCCGCATCTTCCACGGAGAGCTGATACTGCAGCGCCGTCACACGATCTTCCACGGTTAGGTCCTGCGAAGGCTGAAGGTAGATCTTGATTCCCTCAACCTTGGCCAGCTCCGGTTCCAGTTCCTGGATGATTTCGCTGGCGGTCTTCGTGCGTTCCTCGCGATCCTTCAGCGTGATCTGAATACGGCCGGAGTTCACCGTCATGTTGGTGCCGTCAATGCCAATGAACGACGACAGGTTCTCAACATTCGGATTCTTCAGCACGACAGAAGCCAGCGCCTTCTGCCGCGCGGCCATCGCGTTGAAGCTCGTATCCTCAGGCCCCTGCGTAATGCCCAGGATCACACCCGTGTCCTGCACGGGAAAGAAGCCCTTCGGCACATAGATGTACAGCATCACCGTGGCCACAAAGGTGCCCAGCGTCACCAGCAGCGTCAGCACCTGGTTGCGCAGCACCCAGCGCACTCCCACGGCGTATTTCGCGATCACGTAGTTGAAGAAGTCTTCACTCTTCTTGTAGAAGAGACCCTTTTCCGACTCCGGCACATGCTTCAGCAGCTTGGCGGCCATCATCGGCGTCAGCGTTAGCGAGATCACCGCCGAAACAAGAATTGTGACAGCCAGCGTTACCGCGAACTCGCGGAACAGGCGGCCGACGATATCGCCCATGAACAGCAGCGGAATCAGCACGGCGATCAGCGAGATCGTCAACGACAGAATCGTAAAGCCGATCTGCTCGGAGCCCTTCAGCGCGGCATCCAGCGGCGAGTCGCCCATTTCCAGGTAACGGTCAATGTTCTCGACCATGACGATGGCATCGTCCACCACGAAACCGGTGGAGATGGTCAGCGCCATCAGCGACAGGTTGTTGAGCGAGTAGCCCAACAGGTACATCACGCCAAAGGTGCCGACAATCGACAGCGGCACAGCCACTGAAGGAATAAGGGTCGCGCGCCACGAGCGCAGGAACAGGAAGATGACCAGCACCACCAGGCCGATGGTCAGGAGCAGTTCGAACTGAACGTCCTTCACCGAAGCGCGGATGGTATTGGTACGGTCGGTCAGCACCTCAATGCGGACCGTGTTCGGCAGCGTCTCACGCAGGCGCGGCAGCAACGCCTTCACTGAATCCACCACCGAAATGATGTTGGCGCCCGGCTGACGCTGAATGTTAACGATGACCGCAGGGTCCTCGTTCCACCATGCAGCCTGGTACAGGTTCTCAGCCGAGTCCACCGCGTTGGCGACATCCGACAGGCGGATCGGCGAACCGTTACGGTAGGCGACAATGACGTTGTTGTAGTCAATCGCGCTCAGCAACTGATCGTTGGCGCCGATGGTAAACGCCTGGCGCGCGCCGGAGATACCACCCTTGGCCTGGTCGACGTTGGCCGACGCCAGGGAGGTGCGGATGTCCTCAAGCGACATGCCATAGCTGGCCAGCGCCGTCGGGTTGGCCTGGATGCGGACAGCCGGCTTCTGGCCACCGTTGATGCTGACCAGGCCTACTCCGGAAAGCTGCGAGATCTTCTGCGCCATCACCGTGTCGGCAAGGTCTTCGACCTTTGACAGCGGCAACGACGTGGAACTCAGCGCCAGCGTCAGAATCGGAGCGTCCGCCGGGTTCACCTTGGAGTAGATCGGCGGGTTCGGCAGATCTTTCGGCAGGTAGGAGTTGGCGGCGTTGATCGCGGCCTGCACATCCTGCTGCGCAATATCGATGGACTCGTTCAGGTTGAACTGCAGCGTAATGACCGACCCGCCACCGGAAGAGATGGAGGTCATCTGCGTAAGACCGGGAATCTGGCCGAACTGGCGTTCCAGAGGTCCGGTCACAGACTGCGTCATCACATCCGGGCTCGCACCCGGGTAGAAGGTCAGTACCTGGATGGTGGGATAGTCAACCTGCGGCAGCGCCGAGACCGGCAACTGCAGGTAGGCAACCGCTCCGGCAAGAAGAATGGCCACCATCAACAGCGAGGTGGCCACCGGCCGGAGGATAAACGGCCTTGACGGGCTCATGGCTACCGCCCCCCTTGCGGACGCTGACCGCGTCCGCTCTCTTCACCCGAACGAGACTTCGGAGGCTCACCCATCGTGGTATCGGGAGCGGTCGGCGATCCAGGAGTTGCTCCCTGGCCACGTCGGCCACCACCCTGCCCGTTGCCCAGAATCGCGGTACCCGTCACCGGGTTGGCCTGACGCATGGTCACACGCGAGTTATTCCGCAGACGCTCGGCGCCGTCGGTAACCACCATCTCGCCCGGCTTCAGACCGTCAGAGATAATGTCCAGCGTGCCCTCGGTCATTTCAATCTTGATCGGGCGCATTTCCACATAACGCGGCGGCCCCTGCTGTACACCCGCGCCACCGCCCTGTCCTCCACGGCGGCCTGCACCAGCAGCTTGACCCGCGGCAGCACCCTGCCCGGCAGGCTGTGCGGCACCCGTGCCGCGCGCACCGCCGCCACCCTCGCCTTCGGCGCCGGCCGGAGGATTGCCTTCCTTCACGACATACACAAACGGTCCCTGGGTTCCGTTCTGCACCGCGGCGGTGGTCACCACAATCGCGTTAGGACGGTTTTCCAGCACCAGGCGGACATTCACAAACTGGTTCGGGAACAAGGTGTTGTCATTGTTGTCAAAAACGGCCTTCAGCTTGGCCGTGCCGGTCGTCGTATCAATCTGGTTGTCGGCGGTCAGCAGCGATCCGGTCGCCAGCAGGTTCGTGTTGGAGCGGTCGTACGCCTCCACCTTCAGCTTCTGACCGGCACGCGTGCGCTTCAGCACCTCGGGCAGCTGGTCTTCAGGAAGGGTGAAGATCACCGCGATCGGATGCATCTGCGTGATCACCAGCAGGCCGGTCGTCGACGCTGCGGAAACAATATTGCCTGGGTCCACCTGGCGCAGACCCACCACGCCATTGATCGGCGAAACAATACGGGTATAGCTCAGGTTCACCTTCGCGGTCTGGATCTGGGCCTGGTCGGCCTTCACCGTGCCGTCAGCCTGACCTGCCGCCGCATCCTGCGTCTGTGCCTGCTCGCGGCTTACAACACCGGCGGCATACAGCTGGTCATACCGGGTGCCCTGCTGACGGGCATTGATCGCAGTCGCCTGGTCACGGGCCAGGTTGCCCTCTGCCACGGCAAGCGCGGCCTCGTACGGAGCCGGATCAATCTGCAGCAGCAGTTGTCCCTGCTTTACCTGCTGTCCTTCCGTTACATTGACGCGCAGCAGCTGGCCGTCCACGCGGGAACGGATCGTCACCGTGTTGTAAGCGGTCACCGTTCCAAGCGCCGTGTAATAGATCGGCATGGTGCGCTGCTGAACAGCGGCGGCAGCCACAGCCACGGGTCCGCCAAATCCGCCCGCGCCACGTCCGCCCGCGCCACCCGGACCCGCGCCCTGCGCGGCCGCATTCTTCCGGTTATCCACAATCTTCCAGACGCAGAAGCTCACAAACCCTGCAATCACCAGGAAGATGATGATCTTGCGAAGAGCGCCGCCCTTCTTCGGCTCCTCAGGAGAAGGCAGCGCGTCGTGGTGAGCAGGCGAAGGCAGGGCCTGGGTGGATTCGTGTTCGGGCTTCTGTACGGTCGTCATGACTTCGAAATCAATTCCAGATTTGATTTGTAGATATCTTGAAACGTTTGGGTGGTAATCTCCCCGGACAGGCGGTGCAAAGTTGTCCCGGAAAGCTAGAGCAAGCGTACTTGAAAATACGGACGACCCCCCTAGAAGGTTTCTCAAAATAGAGACGAATTTATAATCGGGCCAAACCCTAAGGCGGTGATCTTGCCAGTCGAACTGCAAACACTTGACGCTTCAGACCAGAGAGTGGACGTACCACTCTGCGTCGACCTCGATGGAACCCTGGTTAAAAGCGATACCTTGCACGACGCTTTGATGGTCATGATGCGCCAGTCCCCGGTCAGCATTCTGAAAGCTTTCGGATGGTTGCGCCAGGGCAAGGCCGCCTTTAAGCGCCACGTCACCTCCGTGGTAATGCTGGATGCCGCGCACCTGCCCTACAACCATGCCCTTCTACAGTTCCTGCGCGAGGAGAAGGCCCGCGGCCGCAAAATCTACCTGGCCACCGCCGCCGAGAAGGCCCTGGCCGACCGCGTGGCCGACCACTTGGGCATCTTTGACGGGGTTCTGGCCAGCGAAGGAAAGATCAATCTGGCAGGGAAAAATAAACTGGCCGCTTTCGAACAGATGTTCCCTGGCGGGTTTTGCTATATCGGCAACGCCCTGCCGGATGCAAAGCTGCTGGCCGTCTGCCAGACTCCGATGGTCGCCAATCCCCATGGCAAGCTGAAGGTCGCCATGAAGCGCGCGGGAACTGTTCCGACGCGTGTTTTTGAGGACAAAAAGCCCCCCATAAAGGCCTTTTTTAAGGCCATCCGCATCCATCAATGGGCCAAAAACGTCCTCATTTTCCTTCCCCTGCTGCTGGCCCACCAGATCCGCTGGAACACCCTCGCCGGTGCAGCCGTCGCCTTCCTGAGCTTTGGCCTGTGCGCCTCCGCGACCTACATCATTAACGATCTGCTGGACCTGGAAGTCGACCGCCGGCACCCCCGCAAGCGCTTCCGCCCCTTTGCAGCAGCCGATCTGAGCGTTGGCGCCGGCCTGGCCATCGTTGCCACCTTCTTTGCCCTCTCCGTGCTCCTGGGCCTCGCGCTGCCCTACATCTTCACCGCCGTCCCCGGCCACTCCTCGCTTCCCAGCCCGCATAAGTTCCTGCTCTGGCTGGGGATTTACACCATCATGACCCTGAGCTACAGCTTCCGGCTCAAGAAGATGGTCCTGGTCGACGCGATTGTGCTCTCCATGCTCTATACCCTGCGCATCATCGTGGGGTCGGTCGCAACGGGCGTCCCGGTCACCACATGGCTGGCCGCCTTCAGCATCTTCTTCTTCCTGTCGCTGGCCTTCGCCAAGCGCTTTGCGGAACTGGAGAACCTGCGCGCCCGCGAAAAAGAGACCGCGGCAGGACGCGGCTACCGCGTTGGCGACCTGGAACAGCTGCGGACCTTTGGAGCGGCCAGCGGCTATGCTGCCGTGGTGGTCCTGGCGCTTTATCTGAACTCGCTGGCTGCGCAGAACCTGTACCCCCACATTACCCGGCTCTGGCTGCTGATCCCGATCATCATCCTGTGGGTGAGCCGGCTGTGGATGGTGGCCTCCCGCGGCGAACTGGACGAGGATCCGGTGGTCTACGCCCTGGAAGACAAAAACAGCCTGGTGATCGGCCTGGTGATGCTGCTGGTCATCGCTTCAGCCATCATTCGTTTCTAACGCGCGCGGTCCGGGCATTTATCCTGATACACGGCGTATGAGTGAACTGATTCCGCAACTGAACGATTACAGCGAAGCCGCACTGGAGCAGGCCTTTACCGGCCTGCTGGACGAGGTGCGCCAAGGCGCTGCCTCTCTTGCCTCACCCGAGGCCGTCGAGAACTTCCGCCTGGAGTGGCTGGGCCGCAAGCAGGGCCGGCTGAAGCTGGTGAGCGACGCATGGCTGAAGACCGCGCCTGTTGAGGCCAAAAAGGCCCTGGGCATGCGCTTCAACCAACTGAAGCAGGAGATTGAGTCCGCGCTCGAAAGTGGCTCGGTCGCCGGTGGCGGCAAGCAGGCCGCTGCGCTGGACATCTCGCTGCCCGGCACCTCGCCTCGCGTCGGCGTGGAGCACCCGCTGGTGAAGACCATGCAGCAGGTCGTCGGCGTCTTCAAGGCGATGGGCTACTCCGTCGGCACCGGCCCGGAGGTCGAGACCGACTTCTACAACTTTGAGAGCCTGAACTTCCCGCCGAACCACCCGGCTCGCGACACCCAGGACACCCTGGTGCTTGCCAACCAGGATGGCAAGCCCCTGCGCGAACGGCTGTTGATGCGTACGCACACCTCCCCGGTGCAGATCCGCACCATGGAGAAGCAGCCGCCGCCGCTGCGTATCGTCATCCCCGGCAAGGTGCATCGCAATGACGAGTCGGACGCCACCCACTCGCCGGTCTTCCACCAGGTGGAGGGTCTTTGCGTGGACACCAACATCACCTTCAGCGACCTGAAGGGCACGCTGGACCATGCCATGAAGTCGTTGTTCGGCTCTGACGTGAAGACGCGCTTCTTCCCTTCGTTCTTCCCCTTCACGGAGCCCAGCGCCGACGTGCAGATCAGCTGCCCGTTCTGCGGCCAGAAGGGCTGCCGCAAGTGCAAGTACTCCGGCTGGATTGAGCTGCTGGGCTGCGGCATGGTCGATCCTGCCGTCTTCGGCTTCGTCGACTACGACCCGAAGAAGCTCTCCGGCTTCGCGTTTGGCATGGGCGTGGAGCGTATTGCCATGATGCTCTACGGGGTAGGCGACATCGGCCAGTTCTACTCCGGCGATATGCGGTTTTTGGAGCAGTTCGCGTAAGAAGCATTCGCTTAAAACAAGAAAGGCCCGGAGAAATCTCCGGGCCTTTTGTATTATGAGCTACTTTTGCGTCTCTTTCCGAGCGGCCTCAAACTCATCGCCTGCGTTCCATGTAATCGGCGGTTCGGCCACCGACAGAAAGCCAGCTTCAATCCCCAGACGGCACAGGTTCGCCAAGCCGCTGAAGTCCCACTCAGGGCGGAAGTTGTCGCTTACGTTGTGGTAGTCGTTCGTGTTGAACAGCTCACCCTGCTTGCGGCCCCACGCGGCATCGTGACCCTTGAAGGTTCCGCCCTGGCCGATGGAGAAGGCCGGAATGCCCGCATGCGCGAACGAGAAATGGTCAGAGCGGTAGTAGCCGCCGCTGGTGTCCGGACGAGGCGCAGGAATGGTGTAGCCGAACTTCTTTGCCACCGCCTCCATCGTTGGATAGAAGCTGGTGCGCTGGATGCCGCCCGCGTGCAGTTCGTTGCCGATGCCGATGGGCAGAATCTCGTCGAAGTTCAGGTTCAGGTTGATCTGGCCCAGGGGGATGGGCGGATGCTGCGCCAGGTAGAGCGAGCCGAGCAGGCCCTGCTCCTCCGCCGTGACCGCAGCAAAGACCATGGAGTGCGGGGGCATCACCTTCGAGGACGTGATGGCGCGGGCCATCTCCAGCAGCATGGCTGTGCCCGTGCCA
Organism: Terriglobus tenax; assembly: GCF_025685395.1. NCBI lineage: Bacteria > Pseudomonadati > Acidobacteriota > Terriglobia > Terriglobales > Acidobacteriaceae > Terriglobus > Terriglobus tenax. The sequence goes on from NZ_JAGSYA010000004.1 coordinate 1,851,741, forward strand.
TTGTCGGCGGCTCCGTTGAAGATGGCGTCTTCGCCGGGCTTCGCATCTGCCTTTACGCCAAGATGATCGTAGTGGCCGGAGTAGACGACCGCCTGGTCACGTGCGGAACGCAGAACGCCGGGAAGAATGCCGATGACATTCGGCGACTGGAAGTGGCGCACGGAGCTGACCACTGTTGCCTTGAGCGAGACCGGAAGCTCACGGCCCTTGAAGCCGGGCTTGGCAGCGGCGGCAAACTCCTTGTCCAGCGTGGTGTCGCTGGCGTCAAAAAGCTTCTTCGCAATGTCGAGCTGTATCCATGAAGCCGCCGAGAGCTTGGGGTCCTTGTCCTGCGAGAGGAAGGTCTTCTCTGCGGTGTTCGAGTTCTTGACGACGTCCCAGCCGTAGCTGGCCAGATCGGTACGGTGGATGATCAGTGCGCCGACGGCGCCCATCTTGGCGGCCTGCTCAAACTTGTAGGTCCAGCGGCCGTAGTAGGTCATCCCCTTGCCGCCGAAGAATTTTGGGTCGTCCGATGGCGGGTCGTTGACGATGCAGAGAATGACCTTGCCCTTCACGTCGACGCCCGCATAGTCATCCCACTTGTACTCGGGAGCGGTAACGCCATATCCAACCCAGACAATGGGAGCGTTGACGGTGGCTTCCGGCTCAAGCTTCGAGTTGAAGACGACGTAGTCCTCGGCAAACTTCAGCGGCAGCGCCGCTCCCGACTTCGGAACCAGCGTAAAGCTGGTCTTCGCGGCGTCCGACTTCACACTGGTGAAGTCCACCTGCTGGAAATACGTGCCGTTGTCGCCGCCGGGCCGCAGGCCGTAGCTGGCAAACTGCGTGGCGATAAACTTTGCGGCCAACTCGCCGCCGCGCTGGCCGGGATAGCGGCCCTCCAGCAGGTCGTCCGACAGGTACTGGTCGAAGGCGCGGATCGAATCAGCGGAGACGGCCTTTTCGGCAGCCTCCACAGCAGGCGGCAACGGTTTTGGCGCAGAGGTCTGCGCGACCAGGGTTCCGGCGAGGAGAGAGAGGGCGAGCGCTTGCTTCATGGGCGAAGGTTCTCCGTGAAACTTCGAGTTTATACAATGCCAGTCAATGCAGACTGTCTCCACAGAAAGCCTGGACGCATTTGAAGCGGCACGGCCCCGGCTGTTCGGTATTGCCTACCGCATGCTCGGTTCCGCCGCCGAGGCTGAAGATGTGGTGCAGGACGCATGGCTGCGCTGGCAAGGAACCAATCACGAGGAGATCCGCGAGCCGGTGGCATTTTTGACCACGACGGTCACACGGCTGGCCATCAACGCCCTGCAAAGCGCCCGCGTGCAGCGGGAGACCTACATTGGCCCATGGTTGCCGGAACCGGTCGATACCAGCGCCGATCCTTACCTTGGCGCGGAACGCGGCGAGGCGCTGGAGATGGCCGTTCTTCTGCTGCTGGAGAAACTGCCCGCCGCCGAACGCGCCGCCTATGTGCTGCGTGAGGCCTTTGACTACGATTACCACCAGATTGCCGCACTGCTGGAGACTACAGAAGCTAACTGCCGCCAGATGGTGACGCGCGCAAAGAAACATCTGGCCACGGAACGCCGTGCCACCGTCTCACGCCAGCAGCAGGAGCGGCTGCTCGACCTGTTTCTGGCAGCGGCACAGACGGGCGATACCGCCGCACTCGAAAAGCTGTTTACAGCGGATATCGTCTCCCTGGCCGATGGCGGCGGTGTGGTCACAGCAGCGCGCGTACCTGTCCTCGGCCGCGAGCGCGTGGCGCAGGTTGTTGCCTTCTTCGGCCAGCGCTTCGGTCCGGAGATGCGCACAACCCGCATGGAACTGAACGGCGAACCCGCCCTCGTTCTGGTGCAGGGTACGGAGCCGTTCGCCATCATCCACATGGAAGCCACCGACGAAGGCGTCCATCGCATGCTGTGGGTCATGAATCCCGCCAAGCTGAAAAATATCGCCGCGCTGTCACAGATCTGAACCCTCGCCGGTCATGACTGGCAGAGAGGTGAAAGATCATGAAGATCGTAGTCATTGGCGGAACGGGATTAATCGGAAAGAAGCTGGTAAAGCTTCTGGAGCAGGCTGGACACACGGCAGTCGCCGCATCGCCCAGCTCAGGCGTGAATGCCTATACCGGTGAGGGGCTCGCGGATGTGTTGCGCGGCGCGGAGGTTGTGGTGGAGCTGACCAATCCCACATCGTTCGACCCGGCCGTGGTGATGGACTTCTTCACGAAGAGCGCGGCCAACCTGATTCCGGCGGAGAAGGCGGCAGGAGTGAAGCATCATGTTGTGTTGTCCGTTGTAGGAGCGGAGAGGCAGGCCGGCAGTGGCTACATGCCCGGGAAGGTTGCGCAGGAAGAGGCCGTGAAGGCCAGCGGCATTCCCTACACCATTGTGCGGGCGACGCAGTTCTTTGAGTTCCTGGGAAGCATTGCGGACTTTTCGACGAAGGATGGATTCGTGACGGTCTCTTCCGTAAAGATGCAGCCGATGGCTGCGGATGATGTAGCTGCTGCGGTAGCGAAGGCTACGTTGGGCATTCCGTTGCATGCGACGGTGGATGTTGCCGGGCCGGAGAAGGCGGGGATTGATGCGCTGGTGCGCCGGGTGCTCGCCGCGAAGAAAGACCCGCGGGTAGTGGTGACGGATGATTCCGTTGGTTACTTCGGAGCGACGGTCGATGACCATTCGCTGGTGCCCATCGGTGAGACGTGGCTGGGTGAGATACGGTTGGAGGATTGGTTGAAGGGGTAACGCATCCCGCAGACTTGTCATCCCGACCGGAGGCGCGTAGCGCCGCAGTGGAGGGATGACAAGAAATTGCGCTAGTTCTCCGCCGCAATCGCGGTCACGATCTTGTCCATCGCATCGCGGTCCGCATTCGTCCGCGGGTAGTGCGTACTCACCATCACGGAGAAGATCAGTGTCTTGCCGCTGGCCGTATCCACGTAGCCGGAGAGCGCACGCGCCTCCGACAAGGTTCCCGTTTTAGCGAAGAGATGGTCCTTCATCGGGGCGTTCGGAAAGCGCGAAGACAGCGTGCCATCCTCACCGCCGATGGGCAGAGTCTTCTTCCACTCTGCGAACCAGGGTTGTGTGCCCGCGTACTGCAGCAGCTTGCCCAGGGCGCGCGGTGTGATCAGGTCGTGGCCCGAGAGGCCGCTGCCATCAAACAAAACAAAATCATCCGGGCCCACGCTCGCGCGCGTCGTCAGAAAGCTGCGGACCACACGAGCACCCTCGACCGTCGAGCCATCGTCGCCAAAGGCCGCGCCCAGGTGGTGCAGGAAGAGTTCGGCGTGCAGATTCTGCGAGATCTTGTTGGTCCACAGCATGGCGTCGATCAGCGGCACGGAAGTATGCGTGGCCAGCACCCTGCCCGCAGGTTGGGGCTCAGGCTTTGGTGAGCCGAGAACAAGTGGCGCATGCGAAGCGGCAAGAAAGTTCTTCGGTGCGGGCGAGACGGGCAAGCGATGACGCGCAACAGCCTTGCCGGTGACGAGAATTCCACGCTGCTCCAGCAACTGCTTCAGAGCAACGGCTGCAAACTCCGCCGGATCGTGCACGGCCAGCGGTTCGTCATAGGGCCTGGCGTCCAGCGCGATCGTCCCGCTCAGCGTCACCGTGCGCGCACCCAGGTCGCGGTCGGCAACAATGCGGGTTGTGCCTCCAGCGGCAACGGTCAGCACGTGGTTCTCAATCGTGTAATACGGCACCGCCGGAGCGAAGGTATAGGCGGCGGGCTTGCCCGTTTCCGTCGGCGTCAGAATCACGTCGATGCGGTTGTCGTTCAGGGTCAACGCACTGACAGGCGATCCGTCATCGCCGACGGTGTCGTCAATCGCCCAATCCTCCGGGTAAGGCTCCCAGGGAAAGAGCGTGTCGTCGCCGACGATGTCTCCGTTGATGGTCTTCAGGCCGGTCCCGGCAACCTGGTCAGCCATCTTCGCCAGAGATTGCAAGGGATCGGCCGCGGGCGGCGCGGGCTTGGGCCGCTGCGAGGGCGGCAGATAAGGGAAGCTTCGTCCGGAGAGATTCGGATCGCCGCCGCCCACCAGCGCAAGGTTGCCGCTCAGGATCGCCGTGCCGTTGCCCTCCGCCACAATGCGCGTGATGAAGGTGGCCTGCGACCCCAGCAGCGCGATGGCCGTGGCCGTGGTGAAAACCTTGTTGTTGGAGGCAGGGACAAAGTATTGCGCGTCGTTCAGACCGTAGACCGGCTTGCCGTCCATGGTGGAGACAAAGACGCCCCAGTGGGCGCGGCTGACGGATGGATCGGCCAGGATGGTGGCGACCTGCTGCGGCAGCGAGGGCTTGCGTGGCTTTTTGCTGGCGGCGAAGGTAGGCATCGCCATGGAAGCCAGCAAAAGACCAGTGGTAATCGTACGAAGCCGAACCCACCCTGGCGTTGCGAGGGTGGGGCACCCGGTTGAGAACGAACTCATGCGCATGGGCGGAGTTTAGCATTGGGGTCGATGGGCTTTGCGAAGAGAAACCGGTTTGCGTGGCAGCTTCGCAGCCGCACGCTGACGCTGGGGGAGCGCACGCGGGTGATGGGCATTGTCAACGCCACGCCGGACTCCTTCAGCGACGGCGGCAGCTATGACCCGGTGGCGCACGGGCTGCGCCTGTTGGACGAAGGCGCGGACATCCTGGACATTGGCGGCGAATCCACGCGTCCCGGCGGAGCGGGCCTTGTGGACGGCAGCGAAGAACAGCGCCGTGTCCTTCCGGTGATTGAGGCGCTGACCAGGGCGGGCGCGATCCTCAGCGTGGACACTTACCGGGCCTCCACGGCAAGGCTTGCGGTGGAGGCAGGAGCGGAGATCGTCAACGATGTCTCCGGCCTGCTGTGGGACACGGAGATGACTGCCATCTGCCGCGATCTCCGTTGCGGCGTAGTTCTGATGCACACGCGCGGCAGGCCACAGGAGTGGGCTGCACTACCGCCCATGCAGCAGATCGCCGCGACCGTCGTACGGGAGCTACGGGAGCGCGTGGCCTCCAGCGGGATCGAGCCTGAGCGGCTGGTGATCGACCCCGGCTTCGGTTTCGGCAAACGCGGAGCGGAGAACTTCGAGCTGCTGGCAGGAATGTCGCAGATGCAGGAGCTTGGCCTGCCGGTACTGGCGGCTGCTTCGCGCAAGGGCTTCCTTGGCGGCGACGTCCATGACCGCGAGTTTGCGACCGTGGCTTTTCATACGGCCTGCATCCTGGCCGGCGCTCATGTTATCCGCGTGCATGATGTGAAAGCGGCAGTACAAAGCGCGAAGGTGGCAGATGCTGCTTTGACCTGGTAGAGAGTTGTTATCCCGACCGGAGCGCAGCGCAGTACGCCTCCGGTCGGGATAACAAACAAAGAAAACACTACGCCCGAAAACAATCCGGGTGGTGGTCATCCGCCATGCCGATGGCCTGCATCCACGCATACACAATCACCGGGCCCACAAATTTAAACCCGCGCTTCTTCAGGTCTTTTGAGATGCGCTGCGAAACCTCGGTCTCCGCGACAAACTTCCCTGTCCGGTTCACGATGGGCTTACCACCGACAAACGACCAGTAGGTCTTCGCAAAGTCCTCGCCCTCGTCCTGCATCTTCAGGAAGATCTTCGCTCCCTCGATGGTCGCCACAATCTTGGCGCGGGCGCGGATAATGCCCTCGTCCTGCATCAGGCGCTCGATGTCCTTCTCGGTGAACTTCGCCACCTTGGCCGGGTCGAAGTCTTTGAACGCCTTGCGAAAGCCCTCGCGACGCTTCAGGATGGTCTGCCAGGAGAGGCCCGCCTGGAAGCCCTCCAGCATCAGGCACTCCCACATGGCTCGGGCGTCGCGAACCGGGCGGCCCCATTCCTTGTCGTGATACTGCTGCATCAGTTCATCAGAATTGGCCCAGGAGCAGCGCTGTTTTTCTGGCATTAGAGTTTCGTCCCGCAATCGTTACAGAATTTTGCTGTGGGTGAGGCGCTCACGCCGCACGCCGGGCATGCCCGTGCCACCGGCGCTCCGCACTCTCCACAGAACTTTCCACCGGTCAGTGGCGCGTTGCAAGCGGTGCAAGCCGCCACGGCAGCCGTCTTTGCCTGGTTGGCGGAGGAAGGAAGCTGGCGCACATCGTGACCTTCAATCTCGGCGTTGCCGTGGTTGAACTCGATCTGTACGTCAGGCCGCATGTCGATGCCAGAGACGTAATCGGTACTCATCGCCTTCTCCTGCAACTGCTGCTGAGAGGCCTGCAACTGCGCCTGCGTGCGCTGCGAGATGATCTCCTGCTCGTACTTCGGAGTGCAGCCGGTGCACTGCTGCGCCCGGGCGTTCCAGCAGACATCGTTGCAGACCCATTTACCGCAGCGCTGGCAGCGGGAGAACTTCTGCTTCACCTCGGTGACGGCCTCCTGCAGGGCCGAGTCATGCGCCTTACCGCCAATGGCGCGCTGAATATCGTAGGCTGTTTCGCGCGCGCTGCCGAAAACCGAGCCGAAGATATTGGACGCAGCCTCCAGCACCGACCCGGCCGCACCGATGGCGGAGGCCTTGTAGCTGGACATATAGCCGGAGTGACAGTGGTCGCAGCGAAACTCAAACTGATAACCGCGGTCCGTGGAACGGTCAGAATAGTTGCGGACGAATTCGATCATCGCCATCGGGAAGGGGGAGCTCCATTCAGGGATACGTGCTGCTTCGCTGCTTAATGTACCGCGCTCGACGTTTCTTTCCGGTTTCTCCCCAGGATTTCCACGTCAGAATTTGTCGCAGAACAATGGTAGCCTGAAGGGCGAAGGAAAAACGAAATGTTGATTGCGCTTGCGGCTTTAAATGGGTTGACCTTGATCTTGGTGATCGCAGTGCTGCTGCGCAAGCAGGCGCCTCCCATCGATCCCGAGCAGCTGCGACGCCTGGAGGCCAGGTCCGAGGCGCTTGAGGCAGCCCTGCGCACCGGCTTTGCCGACGCCCGCCGCGAGACCGCCGAGGCCGCTCTGCGCTCCATTGAGACACAGGCCAAAGCCGCCGCCGAGCTGCGCACCGAGGTCATGGGCAGCATCATGCAGATGGGCGACCGCCTTTCGACCGGTCTGGACAGCTTCCGCTCCGACAACAAGCAGTCTGCCGCCGGCCTGGAACACGCCATGAAGGTGCAGATGGACTTTCTGCAGAACCGCCTGGGCCAGTTTGCCCAGACGCAGAACGACCAGGCCACCAGCCTGCGCGAAAGCCTGAACTCCAAGCTGAACGACCTGACCCAGAACAACACCCAGAGCCTGGAGCGGCTGAACCGCGACAACGCCGCCAAGCTGGAGGAGATGCGCCAGACGGTGGACGAGAAGCTGCACGCCACCCTGCAAACCCGCCTGACCGAGAGCTTTGGCCAGGTAACCACCCATCTGGGCGAGGTGCAGAAGGGCCTGGGCGAGATGAAGGAGCTGGCTACCGGCGTCAGCGACCTGAAGAAGGTCTTCTCCAACGTGAAGTCACGCGGCGTTGTGGGCGAGTTCCAGCTGGGGATGCAGCTGGAGCAGATGTTCTCTCCCGAACAGTATGTGAAAAATGCCCGTATCAAAAAGGGTTCGCTGGAAACCGTGGAATATGCCCTGAAGTTCCCCAACGGAGCCGAGGGTGAGGTTCTGCTGCCGATCGACGCTAAGTTCCCCCGCGAAGACTGGGAACGCCTGGAGGCAGCCTACGAACACGGCACCCCGGAAGAGATTGCCAAGGCAGGCACGGCCTTTGAGCGTGCCATCCGCATTGAAGGTCAGCGCATCTGCGACAAGTACATTGAGGAACCGGTGACGCTGCCCCACGCCATCATGTTTCTGCCCACGGAAAGCCTGTACGCCGAGGTGGTCCGCCGCCCGGGGCTGCAGACTGAGGTCCAGCAGAAGTGCCGCGTCACCATTGCCGGACCGTCCACTTTTATGGCCATTCTGACCAGCTTCCAGATGGGCTTCCACACCCTTGCGCTTGAAAAGAAGGGCAGCGAGGTGTGGAAGGTGCTGAGCAACGTGAAGACGGAGTTCGGAAAATTCGAAGTCCTGATGACTAAGGTGGAAGATAACGTCGGACGCGTCCAGAAAACACTTGGCGAGATCGGTACCCGCACCCGGGCCATCAACCGCAACCTGCGTGGAGTGACGGAGTTACCGTCCGGCGACAACCAAATGCCGCCGGTCAGCTTCGAAGAGATCGCGGGGGTTGCTCCGCTGCTGGCGGCATCGGAAGAGGAACCCTTTTAAAAGGGCTCGTTTTCCTTTCCACCCGGTTGTTTTACACTCAACAGGGCGTTTCGTATCCTGGGATTTCGCGGAAAATTTGCCGCGCGTACCCGGAAGAACGCATCAGGATTGAGCAGTACCCAAGATTCACACGAGGGAAAGACAGGAGAACCAACTCATGGCAGACGTTTCAGAAAAGGTGAAATCAATCATTGTCGAGCAGCTTCAGGTGGATGAGGCCGAGGTAACCCCCGGTGCAAGCTTCCAGGAAGACCTGGGCGCCGACTCGCTGGACGTGGTCGAGCTGGTGATGCAGTTTGAGGAAGCCTTCGACATCCAGATCCCGGATGAGGACGCCGAGAAGATCAAGACCGTAAAGGACGCGATCGACTACATCGAGTCGCATTCGAAGAAGTAACCAAAGGAATCACGTGGAAAAGCGTCGCGTCGTCGTAACAGGCCTGGGTCTGATCTGCGGTGTTGGTAACTCCGCACCTGAGATCTGGGATGGACTGATGGCTGGCAAGAGCGGTATGGCGGAGATCACGGCCTTCCCCCTGGAAGGCCATTCCGTCCGCTTTGCAGCCGAGGTCAAGAACTTCGATCCTCACCAGTTCATCGATAAGAAAGAGGCCCGCAAGATGGGCCGTTTCATCCACTTTGCCATTGCCGCCGCACAGGAAGCGATGGACCAGAGTGGGCTGAAGGTCACGCCGGATAACGCCGAGATGGTTGGCGTGCATATCGGCTCCGGCATCGGCGGTTTCGATGTCATCGAGCGCGAGCACACCAACCTGATGAACGGCGGTCCGCGCAAAATTTCGCCGTTCTTTATTCCCGCATCGATCGTGAACCTGGCCGCCGGGCACGTCTCCATCCGCTTTGGCGCGAAGGGACCGAACGAAGCCACGGCCACGGCCTGCACCACCAGCGCCCATTCCATTGGCGACGCCTACCGCATTATTGAGCGGGGCGATGCCGATGCCATGATCGCTGGCGGCGCAGAAGCAGCTATCACGCCCATGGGCGTTGGCGGCTTTGCCGCGATGAAGGCTCTCTCCTCCCGCAACGACGATCCGCTGCATGCCTGCCGGCCCTGGGACAAGGACCGCGACGGCTTTGTGGTGGGCGAAGGCGCAGGCATTCTGATTCTGGAAGAGCTGGAGTTTGCCAAGGCGCGCGGTGCAAAGATTCTCGCTGAAATCGTCGGCTACGGCATGAGCTCCGACGCCTTCCACATGACCGGAATGGCACCGGAAGGCGAAGGCTGCTACCGCGCGATGAACAACGCTCTGAAGTCAGCCGGAGTGAAGCCCGAGCAGATCGATTACCTGAACGCCCACGCCACCAGTACACCGCTGGGTGACGCGCTGGAGTCCAAGGGCATCGAAAACCTGTTCGGCGAGCATGCCCTGAGCCACAAGCTGCAGGTCAGCTCCACCAAGTCGATGACCGGCCACCTTCTGGGCGGCGCCGGCGGCCTGGAGGCAGGCATCACCATCATGGCGATGCAGCACAGCATCGCTCCGCCGACCATGAACCTGGAGAACGTGGACCCCGAGTGCAGGCTGAACTACACACCGGGCAAGCCGCAACCCCTGGAGATCAACTACGCCCTGTCGAACTCGTTCGGCTTCGGCGGAACCAATGGCTCGCTGGTCTTCAAGAAGTGGGTTGAGTAGTTTTTTTGAGAAACACGGAAAAGGCCGCGACCCTGTCGCGGCCTTTTTCTTTTCCCCTCATAACATCTGTCATCCCAACCGGAGGTGCTGCGCTTCGGGCAAAATAATGGCTCCTGCCTTGCATTTAGCTGAACGCCGCCGCAAAGCCGACCTTCAGCAACGCGAACACGATGTACCACGCGAAGACAGCGATCAGCCCCTTCTTCACGGACAGCTTTGCCACAATGCCACAGCCAATGCCCAGCGCGATGAATTGCCATATCTCGAAGATATCGAACGAGGTCAGCAGGGCGTACAGGGCGCCCGTGTGCTGGTCCATGTAATAACCCGGGTTGGTGCCGACCGGATCCTGGAAGGTGAAGATCTCCGGTGGATCCGTAACCCAGAGCATCAGGGCCGCCAGCAGAAACTTCAGCATGCCAATCAGAAAGCTGTAGACCACCACCGCGAAGGTCTTCCCGAAGGTCGCCGTTCCGCCGAAGCCAAAGTTGAGCGTTCCCCAGAAAACGAGGGCATACAGGGATCCGAAGATGAGGTACACCACGGGAAAGCCGTACACCGTGACGCGCATGCCAATGACCTGTTGCTTCTGGATGCTCGCCACCTGTTCGGCGGTCATGCTCTGCAGGCGCTCTTCCATCCGCGGATTGGCCTTGAGGGCGCTGTCCGCCAGCCCGTCATAGCCCACGCGCGTAGCCGCGCTGAAGGTAAAGAGGTAGGAGCCTGCAAACAGCAGAAGGATCGGCAGCAGCACATTGCGGCTGCGGGTCAGAATATCGGTAAAGGTCCTGGATGGCGCCGTGAAGGTATAAACAACTCGCTGGACTTGCGTGAGTCCGGTTTCGGTGGAGGGCACTGCAGCTTCGGTCATGGGTATGGCTCTCCTTGCGAACCGATTGTAGGGTGAAATGCACAGTCCCGCGGCGGGAAATATGACAAGCGGGCGTTCTATCATGCGAATGGCATGAGTGTTGAAACCAAGATTGAGGCGTTGCGCGAAACCCTGCGCCACCACGAGTACCTGTACTACGTCGAAGACGCTCCCGAGGTGGAGGACGCCGATTACGACGCTCTGATGAACGAACTGAAGGCTCTGGAAGCCGCGCACCCGGAGCTGGTGACAACGGACTCGCCCACGCAGCGCGTCGGCGGCCGCCCCAAGGAGGGCTTCGCCAAGGTGGCGCACTCGCGCCCCATGTTGTCCCTGGACAACGCCTACAACGAGACCGAGTTGCGTGCCTGGTCTGACCGTGTACACGCCGCCCTGCGCGAAGGCGAGACGGTGGAGTTTGTCTGCGAGCTGAAGCTGGATGGCCTCTCCCTGGCGCTGCATTATGGCCCCGGGACAGATGGCTCTTCCCTGCTGCAACGCGGCCTGACGCGCGGCGACGGAACAACGGGCGAGGATGTCACGACCAACGTCCGCACCATCAGGAGCGTGCCGCTCAGCATCTCCGCCGCGAAGCTGAAGAAGGCCGGGATCCCGCAGGCGTTCGAGGTGCGCGGCGAAGTGGTCATGCCGCAGAAGGCATTCCAGAAGATGAACGAGGAAGCCCTTGCCGCGGGCCTTCCCGTGAAGGCGAACCCACGCAACGCCGCCGCAGGCACCATCCGCACACTGGAACCGAACATCGTGGCCCAGCGCCGTCTCGACTTCTACGCCTACTTCCTGCTGCAGAATGGCGAGATGCTTCTAACTGGCCAGCAGGAAACGCTGGATGCGCTGAAGGCCGCCGGCTTCCGCGTGAACCTGCACGGAGCGTCCGTCAAATCGATCGAGGAAGTTCTGGCTTTCATCGCCGGGGCTGAGACACAGCGCGACACGCTGGGTTATGAGATCGACGGCGTTGTCATCAAGGTGAACTCCACCGCGCAGCAGGCGCGGCTTGGCTTCACTGGCAAGGCTCCGCGCTGGGCAATCGCCTACAAATTCCCCGCCCGCGCCGGCCTTACCCAGTTGAAAGATGTCGGCTTTCAGGTGGGCCGCACCGGCAAGCTGACACCCGTGGCCCGGCTGGCACCCGTCTTCATCGGCGGGACCACCGTCAGCAACGCCACACTGCACAACGCCGACGAAATTCTTCGGCTGGGCGTGAAGATCGGCGACTGGGTGCAGGTGGAGCGCGGCGGCGATGTCATTCCCAAGATCGTCAAGGTGGACGAGAATCATCCGCGCGGCACGCAGGAGATTGTCTTCCCCACCCACTGCCCGGTATGCGGCGAGCCTGTGGTTCGCGAAGAGGGCGAGGTGGACTGGCGCTGCGTGAACGCGAGTTGCCCGGCTCGCCTGCGCGAGGAGCTTCGACACTTCGCCTCGCGCGGCGTGATGAACATTGAAGGCCTGGGCGACGCACTGGTGGCGCAGTTGCTGGGGCAAGCCGAGATTGAACCGGAAGAAGGCGCGGAAGAAGAGACGGTAGCCGCTCCGGTAAAACGTGAAGCCCTGGTCCACTCCGTCGCCGACCTGTACACGCTGACGATGGACCAGTTGCTGACGCTGGAGCGCATTGGCCAGAAATCGGCGCAGACACTGCTCGAAGAAATTGAGAAGTCCAGGCGCAACCCGCTGTGGCGCGTGCTTCTGGGCCTTGGCATTCGCCACGTAGGCGAACGCACCGCACAGTTGCTGGCCGAAGAGTTTGCCTCACGCGGCCAGGATTATGAAGCCATGCAGGCGCTGATGGATGCCAGCGAGGAAGAACTGCAGCGCGTCAACGAGATTGGGCCTATCGTCGCTGCAGCCATTCACGAGTTCTTCCGTGGAGAGAAGAACCGTCAACTGGTGGAACGGCTGCACGAGCTCGGCTTCAGCTTTACCGCCGAGAAGCGGCAGAAGACTTCGCAACTGGAGGGCATGACCTTCGTGTTGACCGGCACGCTGCCCACGCTGAAGCGCGAAGACGCCAAGACGATGATTGAATCGGCCGGGGGCAAGGTCTCCGGTTCCGTAAGCAAGAAGACCACCTACGTCGTCGCCGGCGAAGAAGCCGGCAGCAAGCTCGACAAAGCCAACGAGCTTGGCGTGAAGGTGATTGACGAGGCCGGCTTGTTGCAGATGCTGGGTTAGCGCTTTGCAAGCAGATTCTTTCTCTCAGCTTGCGGAATGACACAGCAGAACAGCAGCCATCCTACTTGATCGTTTCTTAATGCGCGTCCAGCTCGATCTTGCCGACAATCTTCGGTGGCTTTTTGAGCAGCAGTACCAGCGGCAGCACGCAGGCCAGCACATACGCAAACAGCTTGTACTGGTCCATGTATGCCAGCAGCTCAGCCTGCCTCTGCAGCTGGTGATAGACCAGCGCAAGGCCCGCGTAGCTGGTGTCCGCCGATGCCCCGCCCACAGCTCCGCCAAGCGCGTGCGCAGCCTGGATAGCCGCTACGTTGCTTCCCGTGATATTTGCCGCAAGATACGCCTGATGTGTCTGCGTCATCCGCTGCAGGAAGGTGCTGGAGATGGCGATGCCAATACTGCCGCCCTCATTGCGCACCAGAGCGTAGATGCCGGCCGCATTGCTGGTCTGGTCGCCCGGCAGGAAGCGGAACATGATGGTACTGAGCGGCACCGTCGTCAGGCCAACGCCCATCACCTGCAGGATGCGAGGCCAGATCATGTCGCTCATGGATACTTCCAGGTTGCCATGCGCCAGCCACCACGTACCGAGTGTGATCATGGTGATGCCCATGGCGATCATGCGGCGCGCATCGCTTCCGCGGCTCAGCAGCCAGCCCACCAGCGGCACCTCCGCCATGGTCACCAGGCCGGCAGGTGACACGGCAATGCCGGCCGTCGTCGCGTCGTAGCCCAGCATCTGCTGCATGAACTGCGGCAGCAGGAAGGTGGTTGCATACAGCGCTGTGTACAGTGCCAGCACAATGGTGCAGCAGATGGCGAAGTTACGTTCGCCCAGAAGACGCAGGTTCACCACGGGCTTGTCGACGTAGAGCTCCCACACGATGGCGCCCACCAGGCAGCCGACCGCGACAATACTGCTCCAGGTAATGAAGGTCGAGCCAAGCCAGTCGAGCTCCTGTCCCTTGTCCAGTACGATCTCCAACGCTCCCAGGCCAATGGAGATAAGCGCAAGACCGCCGAAGTCTACCTGCAGCGGCTTCCCCTTCTGCGCCTTGCGTGCAGCGATCAGGTGCGGCGGGTCATGCAGCACAATCCTCGTGAAGAAAGCGCAGGCCAGTCCGACGGGGATGTTGATGTAGAAGATCCAGCGCCAGGAGTAGTTATCGGTGATCCAGCCGCCGAGCGTAGGTCCAAGAACCGGGGCGCAAAGAATGGCGACCGTGTAGACCGCCATAGCCATGCCGCGTTTGTTGCCCGGAAAGGTATCGGCCAGGATGGCCTGCACGGAGGGCTGCAGGCCACCGCCAGCCAATCCCTGCAGAACACGGAAGGCAACCAGCATCCCCAGCGTGGGAGCCAATCCGCAGGCAGCAGAGAAAGCGGTAAACAGAATCACGGAGCCGAGATAGAAGTTCCGCCGGCCCAGCACGGAAGAGATCCATCCGCTGATGGGCAGAATGATGGCGTTCGCCACCAGGTACGTCGTCAGCACCCAGGTGCTCTCATCCTGCGAGGCGGAGAGCGAGCCGGCGATATGCGGCAGCGCCACATTCGCAATGGAGGTGTCGAGCACCTCCATGAAGGTGCCCATGGTCACCACCAGCGCAATAATCCACGGATTAAAGTACGGCATGCCCGATGCGGGCTTTTCTGCTTCGGTCTCAAGCGGGACGCCGGGTTCAAACCCGGGAGCGGAGGTGCTGAGCGATTCTTCGGCGTCGAGGATGGAAGACTGGCTGGTCATAAAAATGACTGACTAGTCATTTGAGAGAAGAACCGCCATTCGGGATTCATTATGTTAGCTTGGCTTTGAGTGCCCGCTAAGCCTAAATCCCGTCGCCAGGTGCTGACCGACTTCCGGCGTTCAGAGATTCTTGACGCCGCCCTGAAACTCTTTGGCAAGAAAGGGTTTGCGGAAACACGCATGGACGACGTCGCAGAAAAGGCGAAGGTCGCCAAGGGCACCCTGTACCTCTACTTCTCCTCCAAGGAAGAGATCTATGAGGCCGCCATCTCGCAGGCCGCGCAGGAGCAGAAGGAGTCCATGCAGAGGGCGATGACCGGGGTCACAGGCACCGTCAACCGGTTGCGCGTCTTCCTGACCACACGCATGAGCTTCTGGGCCACGCAGCCGAACCTTTACCGCATGCTGGTCACCATTGGCCGCGAACGCCGCCACCGCAAGCAGACACACGGCCTGCTGCAGACCACGGTCAAGGAACTGGTCGAGATTTTCGAGGACGGGGTGCGTGCCGGCGAGCTTCCAGCACGCGACTTTGAACCGGTCGGCTGGGCGCTGATGGACCTGCTGCGCGGCATGAACGAACGCCGTATGTATGGCGAGGCCAACCATACGCCGGAGCAGGATACAGCGACCATCCTCTCCTTCGTACTGCCGGTCGTGGGCCTAAGCGATCAGGCGTAGTCTTCGCGATAGGGCGTGAAGACGTCCAGCACCTCGCTGGCCTCGAACGCACGAGCCTGGTGCATGGCATCTCCGGCGACGATGATGCTGTCCCCTGCCTTCAGCGTGTGGTCACCGTCGGGGGTGGTCAGCACAATATGCCCGCTGATGACAAACACCATCTGCTGGTGCGGATGCGAATGCGCGGCCCCCACCCAGCCCGGTTCCATGGTGTGGCGCACCAGCATCATCTCCGGCGTATAGCTCATCACCTGGCGGCGAAGCCCGGGCTCGGGCGTGGTCATATTGTCGTTATCGCGATGCGTGACGGACATAGGTTCTCACTTGCTGAAGCTGGTTTCGCGCTTTTCGGCATGGCGCTCAAGAGCAAACTGGATCAGGCGGTCGATCAGCTGGGAATACCCAATCCCACTGGCCTCCCACAGCTTTGGATACATGCTGATGCTGGTAAAGCCCGGCATGGTATTGATCTCGTTCAGAACGATCTTCGGATTCCTGATCTTCTTTCCCTGTGCATCGTGCGTTGGCTCCATCAGGAAGTCCACGCGCGCCAAACCGCTGCAGTCGCAGGCACGGAAAGCGGCAATGGCCATTTCGCGAATCTGCTTCGCCTGCTTTGCCGTAATGTTGGCCGGAATCACCGGCTCGGAGGTGCTGGTGGCGTCGTACTTCGACGCGTAGTCGTAGAACTCGCGGTCGGGCACGATCTCTCCAACAACCGAGGCATCCGGCGCATCGTTGCCCAGCACAGCCACTTCCAGCTCCCGCGGCTTCACACCGGGGCCGCCAACGCCCTCTTCAATCACGATCTTGCGGTCGAAGCTGGCCGCCAGGTCCATGGCCGCCGCCAGGTCAGCACGCGACTTCACCTTGCTGATACCCACCGACGAACCAAGGTTCGCAGGCTTCACAAAAACCGGGTACTGCAGCTTCTTCTCAATCAGGCGTGTGGCCTTTTTCGGATCAGCCGTCCACTCACTGCGCAGCAGGGTGACGTGCGGCGTCATGGGCAGCTGAGACGCCGCAAACATGCGCTTCATCGCGTCCTTGTCCATACCGGCCGACGAGCCCAGCACGCCGGAGCCGACATAAGCGATGTCCGCCAGCTCAAACAGTCCCTGGATGGTACCGTCCTCGCCAAAGGTGCCGTGCAGCACGGGGAAAACCACGTCGAGCGCAGGCGAAGCCGGCTCCGCCGCAGCAGCCAGAGCAAGCCCCTTGGCCTTCTTCGCGGGCTTAATCGCGGGCGATGGCGGAATGATGGCAACGGCAGGGACCGGCTCCTGCACCGGCAACTCCCCCACAAGCAGCGCCTGCGCATTGCCGGCCGTCAGCCACTGGCCTTGCTTGGTGATGCCGATGGGCACCACCTCGTACTTTTTCTTATCAATCGCCTTGAGAATCGAAGCGGCAGAGCGGAGCGAGACTTCATGCTCGCCACTGCGGCCACCGAAGAGAATGCCTACGCGAAGTTTCTTTGCCATCACGTATGAGGGTACGGCTTGGGAGAGGCGGAAAGGAAGTGCTCACGGATAGTCGTCTCAAAATGGCTAACGGTGGGTATCAGACGAATAGCAGATAGGGCATATTATGACCTACCTGTGCTACCCTTCCTCTGTGACCGGCAAACACCTGCTGAGAAAGACGGTCGATGAGGAAGCTCCTATTCGCTGCGCCGCTGGCCGAGGCCTGCTGCGCGAAGAGGTATGGGAGAACGCCAAGGGCGAGGTTGTCCGTTATAACCTCGCGTTTATTCAGCATGTGCTGTGCGTGAAAGATAACGGGCGCGTGTTGGGCTATGACAACGCTCATGGCAAGCATCATCGACATCAGTGCGGATTCGTGTCCGACTTTGTGTTCGCAGGCTACGAAGCGCTTGTTCTGCAATTTGCAGAACAGGTCGAGGTATTGCGGAGGAAAAAGCGATGAACCTTGAGATTCGATCTGACGGCTTTGAAGGCTTTACAAAGCGGGCGCTGGCACGCGCAAAGAAGCTCGACGCTGGGGAAAAAATTCAACCTTCGTTCGGCATCACCTTCGAATCAGCTCGCGAGATGCTTCAGCTGCTGACGGTGGAACGCACGCGACTTCTGGAGACCGTGCGTACGAAGCATCTTTCGATGAGCGCGCTTGCGGTCCTTCTGAAGCGCGACCCGAAGTCAGTCCGGCGCGACGTGAAAAAGCTGGAAGAGTATGGAATCGTCCGCCTCCGGGAGCAGATTAATCCGGGGCATGGGCGGGTGAAGATTGTGGAGCCGGTGGCGAAGAAGGTGGAACTGCGGGCTAGCTTTTAGGTGTCCTCACCCCATATTCGGCTGCTGATAGTTACTACATATGTGGGACTAATATGATTCAGAGGTTCCTTGCCATGAGGACAAGCAAACGAGACAATCGCTCCAACCAGCAGATTCCGCAGAATGGCGAACTTTACGATGTTGATGATTTTCGGCTTGCACTCCATGAGCTGAACAAGCTTGGTTACGAGCTTACCTCCACCCATACCCACGGAAACGTGCATCGCCTGAATGTTACCTGCAATAAGACAAAGAATCGATTCGTCATGGAGTGTATCGGACACAAAGAGTGGCCGGAAACTTTATAAATCAGTGTGGGCCTTACAAGGTAACCCAGCGCAAGTACCCGTTTCTTACGGATAAATCCGATTCAGCGTGCGTGCAAACGGAATGGTCTCCCGAACATGATCCAGACCGCAGACCCACGCCACTACGCGCTCAATTCCCATGCCGAAGCCTGCGTGGGGTACTGAGCCGTACTTGCGGAGGTCGAGGTACCACTGGAAGGCTTCGAGCGGGAGTTCGTGGGCTTCGATGCGGCTCTTCAGTAGCTCGTAGGATGAGACGCGCTGGCTGCCGCCGATGATCTCGCCGTAGCCTTCGGGAGCGAGGACATCCAGACACAGAGCTTTGGTCGGGTCCTTGGGGTCGGGCTCCATGTAGAAGGCTTTTACCGCCGCAGGGTAACGATGCACCATCACCGGCCGGTCGAACTGGTTGCTGATGTAGGTCTCGTCGGGTGAGCCGAAGTCGTCGCCGTATGTGTGCGGGTTCTCGATCAACCCCTTCGCATAGGCATCTTCTAACATTGCGTGGGCTTCGTCGTAGCTGATCTTGGGGAACGGAGCCTGGATCGCTTCGAGCTTTGCGACGTCCTTGTTCAGCACCTTCAAATCAGCCTGGTGGCCTTCCAGAACGCGCTTCACAATGTGCGAGACGAAGTTCTCAGCCAGCTCCATCAGGCCGTCGAGCTCCAGGTAGGCAACCTCCGGTTCGATCATCCAGAACTCGGTCAGGTGGCGGCGGGTCTTCGACTTCTCCGCGCGGAAGGTCGGCCCGAAGCTGTAGACCTTGCCCAAGGCAAGAGCAGTCGCCTCGATGTAAAGCTGGCCCGACTGCGTGAGGTAGGCCTTCTCCTGGTCGAAGTAATCCATCTCAAACAGCTCGCTCGTTCCCTCGCAGGCGTTCGGCGTCAGGATAGGCGGATCGGTGCGCGTGAAGCCGTTGGTATCGAAGTACTCCTGCGCGGCGCGCATGATGGTGGCGCGAATGCGCAGAATGGCCGACTGCCGCGGCGTGCGGATCCACAGATGGCGGTGCTCCATCAGGAAGTCGACGCCATGCTCTTTCAGCGAGATGGGGAAGGGCGTCTCTTCGGGGATCTTGTGAATGACCTCGATGTTCTCGACGTCGAGCTCGAAGCCGGAGGGCGCGCGTTCGTCGCGGCGTACCTTGCCGGTCACAATGACCGAGCTCTCCAGCGTCAGATCCTTGATCGTCTCGAAGACCTGCTCTGGAACCGCAGCCTTGGGAACAATGCCCTGGATGGTGCCGGTGCCATCGCGGAAGATGGGAAACAGCAGCTTGCCGCTCTTGCGGATGTTGTAGAGCCACCCACGCAGGGTGACGGACTGGCCTTCAAACTGGCCCAGGGACGCGATGGTTGCCAACTGCATAACGCTGTTTATTCTACGTCCGAAGCCGCCGTTGCAGGCGGTGGCGTGCAACGGCCCTGTCTCCGGACCAGTCCCGCGAAGGAACCGGCCCGGACAGGTTTTGTCAGTCAGCCAGCGAGCGGCGGTGTGCCGCCGTCGATGAAGGTGTAGAAGATGACCACGCGCCCGTCGCGTTCTTCCACAACATCTGTGCCGGTGTACCGGAAGGGCTCACCCGGAAGCCCGCTGCCCCAGCGACAGATGCCGACAGTGTGCATCGTGTGGATCTCGCCGACGACCGTGTAACGCAAGTCGGGGATGCGCTTGCGAATCTCTGACGCTGCGGCGTTGATGACGGCAATGCCCACCAGCCGGCCGCCCGGGTGAATCCACACGCAGTCTTCGGTGTAGGCCTCGCGCATCATGGCCTCGCGCTTTACCGGATCGAGCTCAATGAAGATCTGGTCGAAGTTGTAGCGCATCAGTTCGGCAACAGTCATCTTTTCTCCCTGCTAGACCTGTACCGAACCGCCATCGACAAACAGTTCAATACCGGCGATGTAGCTGGCATCGCTGGAGGCGAGGAAGACGGCCGCCTTGGCAATCTCTTCCGGCTCACCCACGCGGCCCAGCGGCACGGTGGAGGCAAGCTGTGCATACAGCGCCTTCTTCTGCTCCTCGTTCTGCGCCAGTCCGCTCAGCCCTGGGGTATCGATAGGGCCGGGGCTGACAACGTTGACGCGGATCTTCCGTTCCTTCAAGTCGTTGGTCCAGCCGCGCGCAAAGGAGCGCACCGCCGCCTTGCTGGCCGAGTACACGCTGAAGCTGGGAACGCCCTGCACGGAGACGATGGAGGCATTCAGCACAATCGCACCGCCGTCGGGAATCAGCGGCAGCGCCTTCTGCACGGTGAAAAGAACACCCTTCACATTCGTGTCGAAGGTGGAGTCAAACTGCTCTTCCGTGATCTGTCCCAGCGGAGCGAACGAACCTCCCCCGGCGTTGACGAAGAGCACATCCAGACGGCCCTTCTCCTGCTGAATCTGCGCATAGAGCGTGTCCAGATCGGCAAGTTTCGAGGCATCCGCCTGAACGCCCTTTGCCTGCGCTCCTAGCGCCTGCACTGCGCTGTCAAGCTCCGCCTGGCGGCGGCCTGTGATGTAGACGAACGCACCTTCGCGAATGAATTGCTTTGCGGTTGCAAATCCGATTCCCGAGCTGCCGCCCGTAACGAGTGCGATTTTTCCTTCAAGCTTTCCGGCCATTTTTCCTCCTGGCATGTCTTTCACCATAGGCAGAAAAACCGCGTAAAGCTTGTACGAAACGGCTGTTATAGTACGAAAATGCTATCTGCGTGAAAGGGGGTGCGGAATGCAAGCCTCAGACGGGACAGACAAGTTTGCGTTCCGCTCCCCGCACGGCATGAAGGCAGCACGTGGAAGCCTGCGAAAGGTCGCCGGCATCGATGTTCGCCACCTGCAGCACTTCAACAACCCGGGCCGCGCCTGGCACGATCTGTCAGGCCCGCAGGATACCCTAACCGTTGTGCTCGCGGAGATTGGCGGCCGGTGCGAGGCGCGCGAAAACCTGCGCCGCTCCGTCGCTCTCCATCAGCAGCGGCCTCATCACATCAGCTTTGTTCCGGCCGAGATGCGGACCTGGGGCTATGCGGAAAACATCGAGTCGGTACGCGAGCTTCGGTTGAGCTTCGACAGCAAATCGCTGGCGAATTTGCTCGGACCTGACCTGGCCCCGGCGAGAACGCAGATACCTGACCTGATGTTTCAGGATAAGCGCGCCGTCGACTGCGCCCGCCTGCTGGCCGCCGCATGCGACGCCGGCGAGCAAAGCCCGCGTTTGTATGGAGAGGGGCTCGTGCTTGCCCTTCTGAGCCTCTGCTTTCAGAGTCCGCCGCGAAAGCAAGGCTCCGGCCTTTCCGCATTGCAGCTCCGCCAGGTGCTCGACTTCCTGCACCAGCATCTGGATGCAGCCCTTTCGCTCTCCGAACTGGCGCGGCTGGTCGACCTGTCCCCGTCGCAGTTTGCGCGACAGTTCAAGGCGGCGACGGGCGTATCTCCGCATCGTTATCAGCTCAATACCCGGATCGGCAAAGCGCAGGAGCTATTGCTGGTACAAGGCGAAAGCCTTTCCATGGTAGCGGCGGCGACCGGTTTTGTAGACCAGAGCCACTTTACGCGGACCTTCAAGCGAGTGACCGGAGCTACGCCCCACGCGTGGCTGCGCGACCGAAACTCCTGACAACTTCAGCGGCTTTGTCGCTTACGCGCCCAACAGCTTCCAGGCGGCCGTTGCCTTCTTCTCGACGGAGTCGGCTGTCTCCTGCAGGTCGTGGGCAATCTCCAGCGCGCCCATCGGCGGCTGAGGCAGGCCGGCGATCAGTTCCGAAACCTTCTTCCAGTCGATCGTGCCGCTGCCGGGCCACAGGTGCTCATCCTTCATACCGTGGTTGTCATGCAGGTGCACTTCCTTGATGCGTGCGGCCAGCAGGCCAAAGGCTTCTTCCACACCGTTCGCTCCGCGCAGGTTCAGGTGGCCTATATCCGCGCAGACGTTCACCGTGCTGAAGTGGCCCACGGTCAGAATCTCCAGAAGATGTTCAGGACTGGTAACGTCGTTGTCCAGCGTTTCAATCAGTGTCTTGATGCCGAGCGGACCGGCAAAAGCCTTGATGTGTTCAATCGCTGTCAGCGAATGCTCCAGTGCACGTGGAGACCACAGGTCCCCCTTCTGCCCCAGGTGCAGCACCATGGCTTCAAAGGGAACATAGTCCGCGGCTTCAAGCGCGCGCTTGATCTCGTCCATCGCCTCAATGCGTTTAGACTTGTCCGGATCAATCAGGTTGACCGTCTGCGACAGGTCGCGCGACCAGAAGGCGCGGTCGTGCAGCGGCTGGTGCAGGGTGGCAACAACGTTGTTGGAACGGAACCAGCTGGCAATCTCGCGGGTAGCGGCTTGGTCGGTGTAATCGAAGTGATGGCGCGCCGCAAAAACTTCAATGGCCTGAGCTCCCCCGGCCACAAGGGTATCCAGCAGGCCCGGGTGCAGCCGCTGTTCCAGAAAAACGTGCGTAGAAATGGCCCGTAGCATCCCAACATTTGACGATAGACACTCCCCCTTGGGTGCGAAAGTGGTTTGTTTGGTTCACGATTCGTCAGGTAACGCACATGACGTAACTTTGGCGTGTTTGAATGGAGGACCGTGGAGGGTTCTGCGATGCGTGGTTTTGTAATGCTTCCTGTAGCAATGTGTGCGGCGCTGGCATGGGGCCAGGCCCCAAAGGAACAGAGTCCGGTTCCAGAACAGCAGGTGGTAAAACCTGCAGAGGCAGCCGCTCCGGCCCAGCCCGTCACCGTGCCGCTGCAGAAGATGCCGCCGGTGCCGGGGCAGATCTCCACACCGACAGAGCGCACCATCGCCGGCCTGCAGGCGCGCGTTCTGGACTTTGCACAGCTCAGCCGCTACCGCGAAGACAACGACAAGCTGGCGCCGCCTGCACCCGGAGAGAAGCGCGTGGTCTTCTACGGCGACTCCATTACCGACGGCTGGGGACGCCGCACCGGCAAGTTCTTCCCCGGCAAACCGTGGATCAACCGCGGCATCAGCGGACAGACCACGCAGCAGATGCTCATCCGCTTTCAGCAGGATGTCGTTCACCTGAAGCCAACCGCCGTGGTCATCCTGGCCGGAACCAATGACGTTGCGGGCAACACTGGCCCCGAAAACCTGCAGATGATCCAGGACAACATTGCCAGCATGGTGGCCATTGCCAAGGCCAACGGTATCCGCGTGGTGCTGGCCAGCACGTTGCCGGCAAAAAAATTCCTCTGGAACCCCGACGTCCAGCCAGCGGAGACCATCAAGACACTGAACCAGTGGATGGAGCAGTATTGCGCGAAGGAGAAACTCGTATTCCTGAACTACTACCCCGCCCTTGTGGACTCAGAAGGCGGCATGAAGGAAGAGCTGGCAACAGACAAGACCGTCCACCCGAACGATGCGGGCTACGCGATCATGGAGCCCCTTGCCGCTGCAGCGGTGGAAAAAGCGCTCAAGTAAGACAGTTGTTAGTTGTTAGTTGGCACCCTAACGGAGGGAACCAATTCCCCCGCTTCGCCGCGTAACGACACCAGGAAAAGCACAATTCAGCAAGCAAAAGGGATGTGGCCACCATTCCTGGTCGCCACATCCCTCTCTGACTAACAACTCACAACTGTTTCTTCAGTATCCTGCTGCCTTGCCAAAGTCCTTGCGGTTGTCGTGCCCACCCAGCAACTCGCCAGTCTTCGGATCAACCGCGATCAGTTCGCTGTCGCCCCACACGCCGGGGTTCTTTTCGTCGAACTCGCCCGACCGCTTGATCTTGTAGCCCATCGCCTTCAACTGCTCGGCCACATCCTGTGGGAACTTCTTCTCGACGCTCAACTCATCCGGCAGATACTGGTGGTGGAAGCGCGGAGCATCTGCCGCCTGCTGCACATTCAGGCCATTGTCGAAGATCGAGATCAGGTCGTTGGCAACAGTCGAGATAATCGTCGGTCCGCCCGGCGAGCCCAGCACAAAGCGCACCTTCCCCTTGCCGTACCAGTGGTTCTTTGTAGTGACAATGGTCGGCGTCATGGCCGAGAGTGGACGCTTGCCCGGAGCAATCGCATTCGCCGGGCCCTGAATCAACCCAAAGCCATTTGGCACGCCCATCTTCGAAGCGAAGTCATCCATCTCGTCATTCAGCAGGAAACCCAGACCCTCCACCGTCACGGACGATCCGAAGAGAAAGTTCAGCGTGTAGGTGTTGGAGACAGCCATGCCATCGCTATCCATGGTCGAAAAGTGCGTCGTCTCCATGTGGTCCTTCACGGGAGGAACCTGCGGAGGAGGAGGCATGAAGCCCGCGGGCCGTTCCAGACCTGCCGATGGTGTCGCCTTGCCCGGAGTAATGGTCTTGCGCCATGCAGCGGCATACTTCGGGTTGGCCATCTCCTTCAGAGGCATCTTCATGAAGTCCGGATCGCCCAGGTAGTCGCCACGGTCCATGAAGGCACGGCGATAGGCCTCGGTAATCAGGTTCACCTGCCCGGGGCTGCGGTCGCCGCCGAACTTTGTCAGGTCATAGCCGGAGAGGATGTTCAGCGACTCCATCAGCACAATGCCGCCGGAGCTTGGCGGGGGAGCCGTGATGATGTGATAGCCGTGGTAGTCGCCTTCAATGGGCTTGCGGTCTTTCGCCTCATACGCCGCCAGGTCTGCAGCGGTGATATTGCCGCCGTTCTTTGCCTCAAAGTCCGCGATCTGCTGGGCCATCTTGCCCTTATAGAACTCGGTCGGGTCGGCGGCGATGCGCTTCAGCGTGGCGGCAAGCTCCGGCTGCTTGAAAACCTCGCCCGCCTTGTAATAGTCGCCATTGCGCTGGAAGATGCGGTGCGACTCCGGAAACTTGGCCATGTTGGCGCTGTGCAGCGAACCAACCTCCCCGGCGGAGAGCGTATAGCCCTCTTCCGCAAAGCGGATCGCTGGAGCCATGACCTTTGCCAGCCCCAGCTTGCCGAAGTGCTGCTCGGCGTAAGCAAGACCCGCCACCGTGCCGGGAACGCCACTGGCTTTCATGCCGGTCATCGACATCCGCGGGATGATGTTGCCCTTCTCGTCCAGGTACATGTTGGCGCTGGCCGCGGCCGGAGCTTTCTCGCGATAGTCAATGAAATGCGTTTTGCCATGCTTATCGCGGATGAGCATAAAGCCGCCACCGCCAATGTTGCCCGCCTGCGGATATACCACCGCCAGGGCGAAGCCCACGGCCACGGCCGCATCCACGGCATTGCCGCCCTGCTTCAACATTTCCAGGCCAGCGTCGGAGGCATCATGGTGAATGCTGACCACCATGCCATGTTTGGCGCGTACCGGCTCCGGCGACTGGGCCACCGATTCAAACGGCGCAACAAGGGAAAACAGAGACACGGCTGCAGCTAGAGGCCTACGAATCATGGATACGTCTTCTTTCAGAAGTAATGATCGGGGGTAAATTCAGAATACCCTTTGCTCCGGCCAACGTCCTACTTGCGTACCCGGATAACCTCCGCATGACGGCGCTATGGCCGATATGCAAGCATTAGGACTGCAATGTCAGACTCTTCGCAACGGCGGAGCTCGGCCGCCAGCGCTTTTCGATCGCGAAACTTCCGCTTTTATCAGGCCGCACGCCTGCTCGGCATCCTTGGCGCAGAAGCGCAGACCATCGCCGTGGCCTGGCAGGTCTACCAGATCACGCACAAAGCCATCGACCTTGGCTACACCGGCCTCGCGCTGTTCTTGCCGGGCATCTTCTTCGCCCTGGTGGCCGGCCACGTGGCCGACCGCTACGACCGCCGCAACGTCATCCGCATCTGCTACATCCTGCAGGCAGTCTGTACCACGGCACTGTTGTGGGTCGCACTCACCGGCACCAGGAACGTGCTGTTTATCTACGCGGTGCTCTTCCTCATCGGCACCGGCCGCGCCTTCAGCGGCCCCGCCAGCTCCGCTCTGGTGCCGCAGCTTGTTCCCAAGGATGATTTCTTCAATGCCGTCACCTGGGGCGCTACCTTCTTCCAGATTGCCAATGCGGCAGGCCCCGCACTCGGCGGCATCCTGTTCACCCTGCCACTGACGGGCACCCTGGCGCCTATGCGTGGAGCGCCGATTGTCTACTGCTTCACGATCATCGGTCTGCTGTCCTTCGTTGTCCTCATCAGCATGGTCAAGCCGCAGGGAGCTCCTGCCGGTCCCAAGAACATCAGCCTGAAGACCGTACTCGCCGGGCTGGACTACCTCTGGTGCAAAAAGCTGCTGCTCGGCTCTATCTCATTGGACCTGTTCGCCGTGCTTCTGGGTGGCGCCGTCTCGCTGATGCCGATCTTTGCCGAGGAGATTCTGCACGCCGGCCCCGCCGGCCTGGGCATGCTGCGCGCCGCGCCCTCCGTAGGAGCCCTCACCATCTCCCTTCTGCTGACCGTACGGCCCATCCGCCACAGTGCGGGTAAAAAGATGCTGAGCTGCGTGGCCATCTACGGTGTAGCCACCATTGTCTTCGGCCTGTCCAAATCGTTATGGCTCTCCCTGGCCGCGCTTGCCGTCGTCGGCGCCAGCGACATGGTCAGCGTGGTCGTACGCTCATCCCTGCTGCAAATGGCCACACCACCCGAGATGCGCGGACGCGTCAGCGCCGTGAACTGGCTCTTCCTTGGAGCATCGAATGAGTTCGGCGAATTCGAGTCGGGCGTTACGGCACAGTGGCTGGGAGCCGTGCGCGCGGTGGTGATAGGCGGTGTCCTCTCCCTCACCGTCACCGGCCTGTGGAGCGTCCTGTTCAAGCCGCTGCGCGATGTTGACCAGTTGAGCGCCGAAGAATTGCTGCC
This sequence comes from Terriglobus tenax, assembly GCF_025685395.1. Classification (NCBI taxonomy): domain Bacteria; kingdom Pseudomonadati; phylum Acidobacteriota; class Terriglobia; order Terriglobales; family Acidobacteriaceae; genus Terriglobus; species Terriglobus tenax. The sequence goes on from NZ_JAGSYA010000004.1 coordinate 1,878,479, forward strand.
CGTCCACGAACTCCAGGCATCTTCTGAACCGGTAGAGTAATCTTTTTTGAAATGGAAAACGGGAAGAAGATTGCCCTCGGCTGTACCCTCGTCGTCGTCCTCGCGGTAGGTGGACGGCTCGGCATGATCGCCTACCAACGCCACCAGGCTGCAACGGAGACCACGGAGAAGCCCACCTTCGAGTGGAAGCTGACGGACGACGACATGGTGCACCTGAAGCACCTTTACCCCAGTTCCATGAAGGACGCCAGGGACCTGGTCGGCAAACGGGTCTGGGTCTCCGCCGGTGGGCAGATGCAGTACTTCCCTGCTGCCGGAAAATCAGTCCAGTGGAAGCCCGCAGGCACGTTGCTGGGCGCCGAGCCTATGGACATCAAGGACGTGATCACAGCCCGTCCCCCGGCCAGCCTGAAGACACTCCGTATTCCCGAGGGCAGCTCAGCCATCATGGCCATCTTCACCAGGCCGGAAGAGAAGGCCCAGTACGCCGCCACCGTTGGCTATATCGAGAACGGACAGTACACCTTCTACCTGGACGAGATGTTCTTCTACGACGACCCCCGCACGCTCTACAAGCACTGGGGAACCGACAACTGGACCGCCATCGACAAACACGAGCCAAAAATGGGCATGAGCGAAAACATGATGATGATGGCGCTGGGTCAGGTGAGCAAGAGCGGCAGCACCAAAAAGGGCGACCGCACCGTGCACTACTTCAACCTCGGCAAGCCCTATGACGTGACATTTGTGAACGACAAGGCTGTGAAGATTGAGGCAGTCAAAGAGTAGTTGCGGGTTAAGCGGTGCGAGTTGTGTGTTGACCGGCGTTGCTGCAACGCCAGGCTTTCTGCACCATGGCCAAATCATTTCGTGAGCTCGCTGTTTGGCAGAAATCGATCGCTCTCGCACAAGCAATCTATCAACGGACCGAGACCTTTCCCAGGAAAGAAATCTACGGTCAGCGCACAGATGCGGCGAAGTCTTGTCTCCATCGCCAGCAATATATCGGAAGGGTCAGCGCGAGCGACGAGAAAGGACTTCCGTCAGTTTGTACTGATTGCTCGTGGTTCTAATTTCGAATTGCAAACCCAGCTTGAAATCGTAAAGCGGGTTGGGATGGCTGAGGAGAAACAACTGCTTCCCTTGGAACGAATGACAGACGACGTCTCACGTATGCTGGCTGGCCTGGCGCAGTATCTTGCGGCGCCGGCAAACCCACAACACGCAACACAGACCACAGAACTGCGCGACTAGCGTCCCAGATAACTCTTATACTGCGTCTCCACCACACCCGTATTCCGGGCAAGCTGCAGTTTGGCCTGGTTGAACTGGAAGTTTGCCGTCACATATTGTGACTGCGCCGCGGCCAGTTGCGCTTCCGCCTGGATCACCGGAAGGTTGTCGTCCACGCCCGCCTGGTAGCGGTCAATGGTGTCCTTCAGAGCCTGCGAAGCCAGGTCAACATTCGATCCCGCAACCTTCACACGCTCCGAGGTCGAGTTCACATCCAGCATCGCCGAACGCAGTTGCTGGTCGATGCCGACACGCAGGTCAGAGATCTGGTTGCGCAACGACTCCAGTTGCGCGTCCGCAATCCGGCGGTCTCCACGGAAGCGGGACTCGGCAAAGATGGGGACATCCAGCTTGGCCATGGCCGCAAACGTGCCGTGATACATGCCGCTGTAGATGGAGTCAGCCAGGTAGCCGCCGGTAACGCCATAGTTGCCCTGGAAGCTGAGCGCGGGCAGACGCTGGTAAGTAATGGCGCGGCGCTCCAGTTCGTAGACATGAAGCTGCGACTGCAGGCGGAGAAAATCCTTACGGCGCTGGTAAGCAAGCGCCTTGGCATCCGGCAAAGACATCTGCGACAGCTCGGAGTATGGAACCACGTCGCTCAGCTCAATGGCCTGGTCGGCGGGCAGGCCAATCAGCCGGTTGAGCGCGATCTTGTCCTTGGCCAGCGCATTCTCGGCGCTGATCAGCGCCTGCTGCTGCTGCTGGAACTGCGACTGCGCGCGAAGCACATCCAGATTGGTACCTACACCGGCGTCATGCTGCGCGCGTGCCTGCCGCAGCACCTCTTCTTCCTGCTTCAGCAGAGACCTGTTGTTCGCGACATTGGCGGCATCGGCCAGAATGCCCAGGTAGGTCGTGCCTACCTGCAGAACTACCTCTCCGCGCACGGACGCGGTGTTCAGCGCGGCCACCTGCTGCTGCGACTTGGAGGCACGGTAGACCTCGATCGCCGGCATATTGAACAAATACTGTTGCAGATTGACCTGCGCGGTGACCGTATCGACCTTCACCAGGCTGGGAATCGAGTCTGCCGGGATGCCGAAAGCATCCAGAAGCCCCGCCGCTTTGCTGGGGCTGAAGCCCATGGCCGCCAGGCTGATCTTCGCACGGCTGGCCGTGCTGGAGACCGACATGTTCGGCGTAATGGCCTGCAGGGCGGTGCCCACCTGGCCGTGCAGCGACCGCTGCTGCTGGCGGGCGACCACCAGCTGCAGATTGTTCTCCATGCCGAGTTCGATGGCCTCATCGAGCGAAAGACGCCGCACATCCGGGGTTGACACACCGATGGGAACACCCGCAAAGGTCGTCTGAGCGGCCGAGGGGGCGTCCGGAAGGTTAGAAATCGGCGGAAACTGCGTTGCGCTCTGCCCGATGGCCAGTGTGGCCGCCAGCGGCAGGGCAGAAATTACCGATCGAAGGGCACGTGTGCGTCGAGTCATCTTCAGGCGTTCGTCTGTTGTTAGATTGTCGCCGCACGGAAGCGGTTGCGCAAAATTCTCCCACCCGGGAAATTGGGTAAAATCAGCTTGCTCGCCCCGGTAGCCCGGCGACGTCCTTTAACTCATATGATGCGCACGCCCAGACTTCTGCTCGCCCTCGCTCTTACCGCCGCCTCCATGCCCGCGGTCGCCCAGTTTGTCGGCGGCCAGGCCCCGACCACAACCTTCAAGGACACCTCCATGCTGAAGCCTCCGGCTGGCGCCAAAGTGGCCATCTGGGAGTTCGTGGACCTGGAGTGTCCCGCCTGCTCCCGCGCTTACCCCCTGGTACATGAGCTGGGCATGAAGTACGGCGTTCCGGTGGTCCAGAAGGACTTTCCGCTGGGCGGAGCCCATATCTGGAGCTTTGACGCGGCCGTTTACGCCCGCTACATGCAGGACAAGCTGCCCAACGGCAAAAATCTCGCCGACCAGTACCGCGGCGCAGTTTTCGCCAACCAGACCATGATCGCCAGCAAGGACGACCTGCTGCGGGCCACCCAGAAGTTTATGGCTGACCGCAAGCTGCAGCTGCCCTTCGTCGTTGACCCGCAGGGCGAGCTGGCCAATGAGGTCAAGGCTGACCGTGCCCTGGGCGACCGGATCGGCATCAACCAGACCCCGACCATCTGGATCGTGACCGACAAGGCATTCCAGCAGATCTCGGACTTTGACCAGATCGAGCCCGCCATCCAGTCCGCCAAGGCCCAGACCAGCGGACCGGAAGTCAAAAAGGCCGCAAAGAAGTAAACCTGCGCTGCACGGAATAAGAGAAGGCCGCCCATGGGCGGCCTTTCCTCTTGTGAGCATCTCTAGTCTGCCGGGGCAACCAGCACGCCACGCCGCTGTGCACCGGCCGGGGGACGCGACATTCTGCTTTCCGTGAGCAGGTCTTCCTGGTCGCTCTTTTCCACGTACCACGGCACGTTGATGACCATCATGCGCTTGGTGCCCCGCAGAAAAAGCAGCGCCTTAAGGATGGCCGAACGCTGGTTGTGCAGGATGTGGTGATACCACCGGCGTTCCACCAGCTCCGGAACAACAACGGCAATCAGGCTGTCCGGGTTCTGCCGCTCCACCTCGAAAACGAACTTCAGGATAGGGTGGACAACAAAGCGATAGGGAGAATGCACGTTGGTCAGCGTCGGTGCAGGTACACCGGCCTTCCGCGCAGGCTCTTCCACCATCTCCTTCCACTGGTTTTCCAGCATGCAGTGGCTTCCCGTGCCTCCCACATGGACGGCGCGCACATCGGAAGATAACCGCATGGCGAACGAAAGCGCCTTGCGCGAAACACGGCTCCAGCGATCGACCGGAAGAATCACAATCGGCTCTTCCGTAGAACGCACCGTCAGCGGTGCATGCGTGGTGATGCTCTTCGCAACATGGTGATAGTGCCTGCGGATAGCGACCATCCCTACGTAAAGCGTGGGGATCAGCAGCAGCGTGATCCATGCACCATCGGTAAACTTGGCCACCAGCACAATCAGAACGGTCGTTCCCGTAGCGACGGCTCCAATAGCGTTCACGCTCGCCATGCCAAACTTGCCGCGCCTCCACCAGTGCACCACCATCCCCGCCTGCGAAAGCGTAAAAGCCAGGAAGGCTCCCACGGCGAAAAGCGGAATCAGCTTGTCGGTAATGCCGCCGAATGCCGTCAGCAGAGCTCCGGCAAAAACCGTGAGAGCGACAATGCCGTGCGTGTAAACCAGGCGGCGGCCGCGCACGCCAAAGACAGAGGGCAGAAACCGGTCCAGCGCCATCACGCGGCACAGGCGAGGAAAGTCAGCGTAGGAGGTATTGGCCGACAGGCAGAGCACCAGCGTGATGCTGCACATCGTGAAGTAGTAAAACAATCCGCGCCCCGCAACAGCGCTCAGCAACAGCGAAAGCACGCTCTGGTACCCCGGAGCTCCAGGGTCGGTCGCAGTCACGCCATACGCATGAACAAGCCACGCCAGCCCCGCAAGCAGCGCCACCAGGATGCCGATGATGATGCTCAGCGACTTTTTGGCCTGGGTGGAAGCCGGGCGGCGGAAAGCCGTGACACCGTTGCTGACAGCCTCAACCCCCGTCATCGCCGTACAGCCGCTGGCAAAGGCTTTGAGCAGCAGCCAGATTCCCGGCAGTGCCAGCGCAGCAGCCGGGGGTACAGGAAGAGCCACCACAGGCGAGGGGTGTCCGTGCGAAGCAAGGATCTTCCACGCTCCGGCGGCAATCAGCGCTGTCAGGGCGAAGACGAACCAGTAGGTAGGAAGAATAAAAGCAACGCCCGTATCCTTGACGCCGCGCAAGTTCAGAAAGGCCAGCAGGAAAAGGATGCCAAGGCACAGCGCAACCGTATGCGCCTGTAACGCAGGAAACGCGGAGACGATCGCGCCAACACCCGCGGCAATACCCACGGCCACATTGAGAATGTAGTCAATCATCAACGCAGCACCGGCGAGCAGGCCGGAGGTCGCACCAAGATTCGCCCCGGCAACCGTGTAGGAGCCGCCACCGCCAGGGTACGCATCAATGGTCTGCCTGTAAGAGAAGAACACGATGGTGAGCAGCAGAATGACCACTGCGGTAATGGGAATCAAATACGAGCTTCCGGAAAGCCCCAGCGGAATCAGCAGCGTCAACGCTGCCTCCGGACCATAGGCGGCGGAACTCAGGGCATCCAGCCCGAAGACCGCTACCCCTGTTTTTGCTGAGATGGTTTGCCCGTGTTCTTCTTCGGTCGCCAGGGCCGAACCTACAACCTTATCGAGAATCGACATATCTGTGTCCACGCTCTCCCGTAGATAGCGTTCCTACCACGTGTGTTTTCGCAGGAAATCAAACAGGGTGAGAAGGAGGATGCAGCCCGTAAAGGTCAGCAGGAAAGCCACGATAAAGGTCCAGCGGTCATCGTCCTTCGCCGGGGTTTCTGGCTTGCTGGATTTCTGCCGGGCTCCTGCAAACATCAGATAGATGCGCCGCCCGGTACCTGTTTTCACAATCGGCGACTTCATGTCTCCCTCCGTCCCGAATGCCTCAGGTTTAATTCTCGGACGGAAAGTGTAAGAAGAGCATAAAGACGTTCTTCACTGGACCAGCCGAATTTAGGCGATCTCTGAGCCGATACGGATGCAGTCGCGGCCATCATCCTTGGCCCGGTAGAGAGCGGCATCCGCAATCTGGATAACACGCTCGCGTGTCATGCCGGCTTTGGCCTCGGCTACGCCAAAGCTGCAGGTCACCCAGATGCTTTGGCCCACAACGCTATAGGGATCCTGGTTGATGACGCGGCGCAGGCCCTCCAGCCGTTCCGCCGTCTGGTTCAGCTTCAGCCCCGGGAAGATCATCAACAACTCCTCTCCTCCGAAGCGGCCAATGAAATCATAGGGACGCACCCAGCCCTGGATGCGTCCCGTTACCGTGCGCAGCACCTCATCCCCCGCCAGATGACCGTAGCTGTCGTTGATGCGTTTGAAGTAGTCCAGGTCCGCCAGCACAATGGTCAGCGACTCTCCGCTGCGGTGGGCAAGCTCCAGTTCGCGATCCAGGATGTCGAGGATGGTGTGCCGGTTCCATAAACGGGTCAGGCCGTCGCGCTCTGCCTTCTCGCGCAACTCTTCGCGGGCCGCAATCAGCTCGGCCTTTTCCTTGTGCAGTTCCTCGGTGCGTATCGCCACCATGCGCTCCAACGCGTGCTGGCTGCGACGCAGTTGCGCGGTGCGCCACCGCCACAGCGCAACGGCCAGCAGAACCACCAGCAGACCGGCCACAGCATACGCCCATGGCCTGCGCCACCACGGCGGCCGCACCGTAATGTCAAAGCCAACCGGAGCCGACCGGACCCCATGCCCCAGGTTCTCCGCGACAAACTCGAAGTGATACGTTCCCGGCGGCAGTCCCACGAAGCGTGCGGACCTCTCGTACGTGCTTTGCCACTCATCCGAAAGCCCCACAAGCCGGTAGGTGAATCGCAGATTGTAGGGCGATGGATCCTCATCCACCCGGAAGCCGACCTCCAGCGCTCCGCCCTGCCCGGTAAGCGTCTGCTGGCTGTCAGGATGGACGGGTTTTCCGGCAAAGGTAACCGAGCGCAGCCTTGCATGGAGCGACTTCTCCACAAACAGCTTTTCCGGCTTCAGAAAGTGCGTAATGCCGCGGCTGGTGCCCACCCACACGCTGCCATCCGCGTCAGCCAGAAAGGCATACACGTCAGTGTCATTCGCGATGAGACCATCCTCTTCCGTAATGTGCAGCCAGTTGTGACCGTTGAAGATATCGAGCCCCTGGTCGGTACCAAACCAGATCCAGCCTCGCGTGTCGTGCGACAGGATGTAGTGTGTGCGCAGATAGCTGGAGGGCGTAACGATGTGCTGCTCATCGGTGAGCTGGCCATCTTTCAATTGAAAGCGGCGCAGAAAGCCGGCAAACGAACTTGCCCACAGCCTCTGCTGCGGATCGATGGTGGAGACGAACGATCCCTCTATAAGCGGATTGGGGCTCTGCGCGACCAGGCTCCATGTCCCGTCCGCCGTGCGCCGCAGAAGTCCCTTCGCCGTCGCAAACCAGAGATTCCCTTCCGCATCCTCATTGCCGCCATACACGCTCTCAGATTCGCGGGGGATCAGGGCCTCTTTCTGCATCTTGCCGGTCGCAATGTCTACCCGGTACACCCCGCCCCATGTGGAGAGCCACAGGTTCCCATGGTGGTCCGGAAACATGCTGGTGATGTGCGGAACATCCCTGGCCTGCACCACCAACTCGCCATCGTTGCGGAACCGCAGCAGCCCGCCCACCGAAGTACCGGCCCATACCGTACCGTCCTCGGTCGTGACCAGCGAACGCGTCTGCTGTGCATTGCTTCCGCGATAGCTCTTCACCACCAGGCCATCCTGCAGCACATCAATCCCGGCGACACCGCCAATCCAGACGCGGTTCCGGTGATCGCGCGTTACGGAGTAGATCAGGTTGCTGGCCAGCCCCGTTGCCCGCGTCCAGTGCTCGGTCTGCCCATAGCCAACCCAGCGCATCACACCAATAGCCGAGCGGCCGATCCATACCGATCCGTTCCGGTCCTCGCGTACAAAACTGACCGGATAACCGGTGTACTGGCCGGGACGATAGTTCGTCCAACGGCTTCCGTCCCAGCTGGCGACCTCATCCCCCTGGAAGGTCAGGATGTGCCCGTCCCGGTCCTCCACCAGGGATGCGTCCGGGACGTCCTGCTGCAGCAGCAGCGCATCCGGGTTGTCCCGTAACTCAAAGCGTGTACCGGTCAGTACGGCCGTCCGCTGCTGGCCTCGCGCCCAGATCACACCGTGGCGATCTTTCAGAAATGCCGACCAGTCGTCCGGTGGAAGATCTCCCCAGACCGTAACTTTTCCCTGCAGAATGCGGCAGATCTTCCGGTCGCACCCACCCCACAGTGTTCCGTCGCGGTCTTTCACCAGGCTGGTCAGCTTTGCAGCCTCCGGATGCGCGCGCAACTCCGCTTCCGTCAGATACGGCTTCTGAATCCACTGTCCTGCACGATATTGCACATGCAGGATGTGGTCATCGACCAGCAGCATTGCCTCCGCTTCGCCCATCGGAACAATGGCCTGTACATGCGCCTTGTCCAGCGAAAGAAACGCGCCAGGACGGCCATATTTCACAGTCCAACCCGTTTTGATCCACATCTTGCCATCCGAATCGATCTTCAGGCCGAAGATCTGGTCATCGCCAAAGGCCTTATCGGCGAACTCCTCCAGGCTATGTCCGTCAAAGCGGTACAGCGCATGGGATGTGCAGAACCATAGGGTCCCATCGGGATCCTGTTCCATGCAGAAGACCGCCGGATCTTTCAAACCGGCAGCCTGGTCATAAACCTGAAAAGAGTATTCCTGCCCCACAGCCATCGCGCAGAACAACGCGACCGGAAGCAGACCAATACCGGTTCGCCACCGCAGGAGACATTTCAGCAGCGCAATCACAATCGAAGCAATTCCCGAATCATCAAATCATCGCACGCTGGAAGCTAATCTTCGTCCGCTTTGATCAACATCTCCCCGGTCGCAACCTGTTTTGGGCATACAACGGTGCCCTGCATTTGATAAAGTTTCCCCGAGCATTTTTGACAGGTAGAAATAGTTTTTTACAGATAGCGCAGACATCGATTCCTCTCTTCTGCAAAAACAGCTCTGACTTCGAAAAGGACACCGAACTCCCTGCCCCCGGGCGGAAGAGCCCACATTATGTACAGACCTCGAAATAAATTTCTGTCTGCCACTGCGAGTCTCACTCTCCTGTTTGCCGGCTCAGCGCTTCCCGCCCAGCAGGCAAGTGAAGATACCCTGTGGTATCGACAGCCGGCTCCCATCTGGGATCACGCCTTGCCGGTGGGAAACGGCCGGCTGGGTGCCATGATCTTTGGCGGAGCGAATAACCTGCCCAACAACGGCGATTTGCAGGACGCCGCAAAGAACGCCGAGTTGATCAACGGCAGCCACACCTCTGGCACCGACGAGCACATTCAGCTCAACGAGTCCTCCCTCTGGCAAGGCAGCCGCACCGACCGCCTGAACCCCAAAGCGCATGACGCCTTCCCGAAGATTCGTCAGCTTCTGCTCGACTCCAAAGGGCTCGACGGCGCAAAGATCACCGAAGCTGAAAAGCTGGCGCAGGAGAGCCTCATCGGCATCCCGAAGGGCATGCCCGGCTACAGCACGCTGGGCGACCTGTACCTGCGCTCGGAATCGAAAGCCCCGGTCACGGACTATCGCCGTGAGCTGAACCTGCGCACCGGCGTAGCGAAGGTGAGCTACACGCAGAACGGCGTGCATTACACCCGTGAGGTCTTCGCCTCCCTCCCCGGACAGGTAATCGTGATTCGCCTGAAAGCAGACAGGAAGGGTGCTCTGAACTTCAACGCCAGCATGGACCGCCCCGCCGACTTCAGCGTGAAGACACGCGGCGAAAACCTGCTGGTACTTCGCGAAGGTCCATCTCACAAAGACCAGATACGGTTTGCCGGGGAGCTTCTGGCACTGCCCCAGGGCGGCAGCGTGCATGCAGAGAATGCACAGCTTGTCGTCCGCAACGCCAACTCGGTCACACTGCTGGTTGCCGCAGCCACAGACTTCAAAGGTGGACCCTTCGCCGGAGGCGACCCGGAAGCACGGTGCAATCAGGTGCTGGAGGAAACTCGCACGCAGAGTGTGCCGCAGCTCATGGCCGCGCACGAGGCTGTTTACCAGCCGATCTACAACCGCATGTCGCTGCACCTTGCGACCAGCAACACGGCGGCACTCTCTCTGCCGACAGACGAACGCGTGAAGCGCGTGAGCGAAGGCGCGGATGATGTGGCGCTGCAGGAGCTCTACTTCAGGTTCGCGCGCTACCTGCTTATCAGCTCCTCTCGCCCTGACGGCCTGCCCGCAAACCTGCAGGGTATCTGGGCGGCGGGTATCAGCAATCCCTGGGGATCCAAGTGGACCATCAACATCAACACGGAGATGAACTACTGGCTCGCTGAGCCAGCAGGACTCTCCGAGACCACGTTGCCGCTGATCAACCTGGTCGATATGGTGCGCACCCCGGCAAGCGGCACCGGCATGAAGGTGGCACAGAACTACTACGGCGCTCGCGGCTTCGTCATCCACCACAACACTGACCTGTGGGGCGATGCGGAACCCATTGACGGCTACCAGTACGGCGTGTGGCCCGTGGGAGGCGCATGGCTGGCGCTGCATGCGTGGGAACACTACGCCTTCACGCTGGACCGCAACTTCCTGTCGGCGCGCGCATGGCCTATCCTGCATGACGCTTCGCTGTTCTTCCTCGACTATCTGACTCCCGATGGCGAAGGGCACCTGGTCACCGGGCCATCGCTCTCGCCGGAGAACAAGTACAACCTGTCTGACGGCACACCGCACTCGCTGACCATGGCGCCCACCATGGACATCGAGATTATCCGCGAGCTGTTCACACGCACGCTCGACACCGGCCGCATCCTCGGCCAGGACAATCCCTTTCTGAAACAGGTAGAAGACGCCCGCGCCAAGCTGCCGCCGTTCAAGGTAGGAAAGCTGGGCAATCTGCAGGAGTGGCAGCTTGATTATGAAGACAGCGCTCCGGGCCATCGCCACATCTCGCACCTGTGGGCACTCTTTCCAGGAACGCAGATCTCACTGCAGCACACGCCGGAGCTAGCGCAGGCCGCACGCACCTCCCTGCAGCGCCGCCTGGACAACGGCGGCGGACAGACCGGATGGTCACGTGCCTGGGTAGTCAACTACTGGGACCATCTGCATGACGGCAAGCAGGCCTATGACAGCATGCAGGTGCTCTTCCGCCAGTCCACCTTTCCTAACCTGATGGACACCCATCCACCGGGCGTCTTCCAGATTGACGGCAACCTTGGCGCAGCCAACGGCATGCTGGAAGCCCTGGTGCAGTCGCGCTGGATGGACGATGGAGCAGAGATCGAACTGCTGCCCGCGCTGCCCACGCAGTGGACAGAAGGCAATCTGCAGGGCGTGCATCTGCGCGGAGGTGCCGTTGCAGACATCACCTGGAAGACTGGCAAGGTCACGTCCATGAGTCTGCTCTCTGCGCACGGCAGCACCCTTCACCTGCTGTTGCCCGCAGGCCAAAGCATTGCCGGCGTCACCGCCTCTGACCGATCGAAGGTCGGCGCCGATGGCAAGCTCACGCTCAAACCCGGAGTGACCTACAAGGTCACCTTCCGCTAAACAATTACACGAACCAAAGGGCACGGCTGCGGCTGTGCCCTTTTACTTTGCTCACAGCCCAAAGGGCCACACACGTTGCACGGTCCCGAAGAGCACGTCTTTGCGCTCGTCTGTGTTCAGGAAGGTCAGCGCGTCACGATAGAGCGCGAGGCGTTGTTCGTAGCCGGCAAGCTCCGTCTTGATGGGCCAGTCCGTTCCACCCATGATGCGTTGCGAGCCAAAGGCATCGCATACGCGGGCCACCAGGGCGAAGGTATCGCGGAACGGATACGCCTGCCGCGACAGCGACCACAGGTGCGTGATCTTCACAAAGACCCGCGGATAGCGAGCCAGCGCCAACAGTTGTGCCTGCCCTTTCTCATCGTCAATCGCGCAGTCGGCCATGTGATCGATCACTACCGTGAGCTCGGGATGCCGCTCGATCAGCGGTTGCACATCGGCAAGTCGTGATGCAGGAATCAGTAGCGTCATCGGCACGCGAAGTTCCTCGCAGCGCTTCCACAACGCAGCCATCCGGGCACCGCGAATCCAGTCGCCGGAGGCATCCGCTGCCGGACTGAGCCGCACGCCCCGGCAGCCCTGCTCCGTCCAATGGCTCAGTTGGTCGGCAGCATCAGGATCTTCGGGATTCACACGGCACACACCGGCAAACATCTTCGGATATCGCCGCAGGCAGTCGACCAGATACCGGTTGTCCCACTTGTAATGGATCACCTGGATAAGCACCGTGCGCGCAACGTGGTTCTGCTCCATGCGACGCACCAGCGTTTCCACGGATGCGTCCAGACCAGCCGGAACATTGGCTCCCCCGGCAAACGGGAATGCTACACCGTTGGCCCACACGTGGACATGCGCGTCGATCGTAAGCGGCCGCGAGACCACGGGCCGTGCATGGGCATAACCCGCGGCCGCCATGGCGGCTGTTGTCAAAAAGTCACGACGGCTGTAAACCACGGACCAACACCTTTCTGAGGCACAGCCAGCGTAGCTTATCCGTGCTTGAAGTATTGAATCTCCCGTTCATGTTTCTCCGCAGCCTCACGGCTCGCAAAGGTGCCCAGGTTCTTCCGCTTGCCGGTCTTCTTATCGGCATGACGGCTATAGATGCGAAACTCTCCGGATTTCAGTTTGCGAATCATGCGCATTAAGATGCGGCCAACCAATGACGGGAAGTCCTGCTCGTAGCTTCATGACGAATGATTAAGGATCTTCATAATCGTTGCCGCCGGGCTAACCGGATTCTCCATGCTCAGTAACTGATCTGTTCGAAGCCGCACAGCCTCTATCCATTCCGGATGCGGAAGAATATAGAACCGCTCGTCCCCGATCGCTTCAAAGACCACATCCGCCACCCGCCCTGGCGACATTGCGCGGTCGAGCAACGTCTTGAAAGCCGCGAGACCCGCTTCCCTCTCCGTGGTCTTCTCCACTGACGCATTGCGAAGCTCCTCGGGACGGGCACGTTCAATCTCTCCGATGTTGGTGCGGACCATCCCTGGGCAAAGTACAGATGCTCTCACCAGCGACTTCCTCTGCTGCAGTGCAAGATACAGACTCTCAGACAACGCGACCACGGCATGCTTGGTCACAGCATACGGACCGGATCCACTACCAGCAACTAACCCCGCCGCGGAAGCAGTGTTGATGATGTGGCACTCCACATTCTGCGCCATCATAAGCGGAGTGAAGACCTTCACTCCGTGAATTGCGCCCCACAGGTTGACGCCAACAACCCACTCCCAATCATTCCAGGTCGCCTCCCACGGAGCGCCTCCCGCGGCCACTCCCGCGTTGTTACACAGCAGATGCACCGCGCCGAAGACATCGAAGGCACGATGTGCCAAGGCTTCCATGTCGCCGCGTTTTGACACATCGGTTCTCAGCGCCAGCACCGTGCCACCAGCAGCCTTCAGTTCCGCCTCCGTCATGGCCAGCTCCGCCTCACCAATATCTGCAAGGACAACCTTCATCCCCTCCTGCACGCACCGCTCTGCCATGCCTTTGCCGATACCGCTGGCCGCGCCGGTAATCACGGCAACTTTGCCTTTGAAATCCCGCATGTTTCCTCCACGAAGCTGGCTTGACGCCAGGTGGACCACAGTAGCCGTCGCACAGGAAGAAAAACAGCCTGTTTCTTATCCAAACCGCTTGCTATCCTGAAAATAGAAAAGCGCCCGGGATGCTCCCCGGGCGCTTTTATTTTTTTGTCTACAGCTACTTGGCGAACAACGACAGATCAATCGAATCCGCCATCGCCTTCATGCCGCCATCCGTCGGATGAAGGTTGTCGCCGCTGTCATACGCCGCCGCAAACGAGGCCGGCTTGGCCGGGTCGCGTGTCGCCTTGTCAAAATCAATCACGCCATCGAACTCCCCGCTGGAGCGAATCCAGTTGTTCAGCGCAGCGCGTACCTGCTCGCCCGCGGGAGAAGCGTACTTCGCCGTCATGTACGGCGTCAGCGTCGCACCGATGACCTTGATGTGGTTGGCATGCGCACGCGTAATCAGCAGACGGTCCGCGGCAATCAGTTCCTCTACCGAAACACGGTCATACGCATTGGCCGGGTCATAGGCGTGGCCAATATCGTTGATGCCTTCCAGCAGCACGATGTACTTCACATTCGCCAGCTCCAGCACATCGCGATCAAACCGCGCCAGCGCGCTGGGACCGGTCACATCATGCAGAATACGGTTGCCGCCGATACCGACATTCATCACACCCACCGTCGCCGTGGCCGGGTTCGCCACCAGCCGCTTCGCCAGCAGATCGGGCCAACGCTGGTTGGTGTCCGCTGTGCTCTTGGAGCCATCGGTAATGCTGTCTCCAAAAGCGACAATCGCTCCACGCGAAGGCGAGGACACTGCGACCGACTTCAGATAGCGAAAGCTCGTCAGCTTCGTCGCATCCGTCAACGAGAGAGCCGTGGCCTGGTTGCCCGCGGCAAGATAGTTCACCGCATTCGCAAAATTATGCTGCGAGACAAAGGTCATGGGCTGCGACGGCACAAACAGGCTCACAGCCACATCGTTCATCGCCGGAAAGACGAGATGCACCGGGTCGCTCCATACAAACTTCCCCGGTGGGATAACAACGTTTGCCTGCCCGTTGAACAGCAGCGGAACCGGAGCAGCAACCGTATCGGCGCTCTGTCGCAACGCGATGCTGGCCGCGCCAACAGTCAACGGTTCTAACCCAAACTCGTTAGTCAGTTGCACGCTCACCGTATCTGTCGAACCCAGCGAGACGTGCACGATGTTTCGAATCGTCAGGTCCCTGGCCTCCGCCGGCTTTGCCAGCACCTGCACCGGAGCCGTCGCCCAGCTTCCCGTCATTCCCGCCGGGGTCTGTGCCTTCACCGCGGCAGGCCCCACCAACAAACACATCGCAATCATCCAACGCCCAACACGCATCATGCTTTCTCCTGTCAACGGATCAAAGGCCAGAACGTAACGATGGTGCCAGATGGAAAGCAACACAGGCAAGCCACGAATCTCCGCGTCACGCTGCTATAACCAAGAGCATGAAGATGTGGAAGACTTTGCCGGGTGCGGCGCTGGCCGCATGGATCATCAGCACACCCCTGATGGCGCAGGCCACCCGTCCACGCCCCGTGGCGGTCTCACATGCGGGAAAAACACCCACGGGCCCAACCGCCGTGATGGACACCTCCATGGGCCGCATCGCATGCACGCTCTACGCCACCCAGGCGCCGGAACTGACGGCGAACTTCATTGCCCTTGCCCAGGGGACACAGGACTGGAAGAACCCTGCGACCGGCGCAGTGGAGCACGGCAAACCCTTCTACGATGGCACGGCGATCTTCGGACTGACGGCTGCCATCTCTGCCGGTGACCGCATCGGCGGCGGCAAGGGCGTCGCGGGCGATCCGCTTGCCGTCAAGAAAGCGAAGAGCCTTACCTTCGATCGTCCCGGCCGGCTGGCCATGTCGATCCGTGAAGGCAAGATCAGCCGCTCCATGTTCTTCATCACTGACCACGCCAATGCCGAGATGGATGAAGGCAACCGGGGCGCCATCTTCGGCCAGTGCGACGGCGATGCCGCCGGCACAGTCACCAGCATCACGCATCTGCTGGTCGCTACCGACAACCACCCCTCAAAGCCGGTGG
The DNA here is from genome assembly GCF_025685395.1 of Terriglobus tenax. Classification (NCBI taxonomy): domain Bacteria; kingdom Pseudomonadati; phylum Acidobacteriota; class Terriglobia; order Terriglobales; family Acidobacteriaceae; genus Terriglobus; species Terriglobus tenax. The sequence goes on from NZ_JAGSYA010000004.1 coordinate 1,894,095, forward strand.
CCATCAACAAAATCACCATCGTGCCGCCGGGCGAACCGTTGCCATCCGTCGCGCCCAATGTTGACCTTGCCACTGTCGTACCTCAGCCCACTCCCATGCCGGGCAACTTCATTCCTCCGCCGGACCCAACAGGCCGCACGGCTCTGATCGACACCTCCATGGGCCAGCTCACGTGCCGCCTGTTTGAGAAGGAAGCGCCCATCGCTACCGGTGTCTTCATCGGGTTGGCTACGGGCACAAAAGACTGGACCATGCCGCACACCAAACGCGTGATGCACGGTAAGCCGTTTTACGACGGCCTGCTGTTCAACCGCGTTCTGCCCGACTTCATGATCCAGAACCAGAACTACCCCGGCGGCTCTACCGGCGGTGGCGAGATCGGTCTGGCCTACGATATCGAAAGCGCTCCCGGCCTCAGCTTCGACCGCCCCGGCCGCCTGGCCATGGCCAACGCAGGCCCCAATACCAACGACAGTTCCTTCTTCATTACCGAGCAGCCGCGCAGCGCACTCGACAACAAGTTCACCATCTTCGGCCAGTGTGATGAGGCATCAGTGAAGATCGTCTCCGCCATTGCCCGCGTCCCACGCAACGCGCATAACCGGCCAGACACTCCAGTCGTCATCCGCAGGATCACGATTGCAAAATAGCTAGTCGAAGATCACCGTCTTGTTGGCGTAGTACAGAATCCTGTGCTCCAGGTGCCAGCGCACCGCGCGCGACAGCACAATGCGCTCCAGGTCGCGCCCCTTGCGGATCAAATCCGGAATCGTATCGCCCTGCGTTACGCGCGCAACATCCTGCTCAATGATGGGCCCCTCGTCCAGGTCGCTGGTCACGTAGTGGCTGGTCGCGCCAATCAGCTTCACACCGCGATGAAAGGCCGCATGGTACGGCCTGGCCCCAATAAACGCAGGTAAGAAGGAGTGGTGCACATTGATGATGCGCGACGGCCACTTCGCCACAAACTCTTCTGACAGAATCTGCATGTAGCGGGCCAGTACCACCAGGTCGATCCGGTGCTCTTCGAGCAGGCGCTGCTGCTCCGCCTCCACCTCGACCTTGTTGCCGTTAGCAACCGGCAGATACACAAACGGAACACCATAAAACCCTGCCAGCTTCTCGCCCTCCGCATGATTGCCAATCACCAGCGCAATCTCGCAGGCAAGCTCGCCAGCCTGGTACCGCTGCAACAGATCCGCCAGGCAATGCAGATGTTGCGAGACAAAGAGACACACCCGCAGCTTCGCGTCACTCTCGGCAAGCTGCCAGCGCATCTGGTACTCATCGGCAAGCGTGCGAAACCGCTCTGCGAAGACACGCCGATGCAGCAACTCCGGTGCACACTCAAACTCAATCCGCATGAAGAAACGCGCCAGCTCGGCGTCCTGGTGCTGGCCGGCATGAAGAATGTTCGCGTCATACTCCGAGACGAGAAAGTTCATAATGGCCGCTACCAGGCCTTTGCGGTCAGGGCATTCGAGAAGAAGAACTGCTTTGGTCATGGTTCAGGGCTTAAGGTAGCAGATGCATCACAAGCAGATATCGGACATCACCTGCGAGTGCGCACCCAGTACAATTCCGCCATGCCAATCCCTCCGGCAATCCAGGAATACAACAATTCGCGGACCGCAGAAGACAAGGCCATCTGCAACAGGCTTTCGAAGATCATTCACCGCAACCTGCCCGAGGCCGAAAGCAAAATCTGGCACGCCCACCCGGTGTGGTTCCTCGACGGCAACCCCATCACCGGTTACGACAAGCTGAAAGACAGCGTCCGGCTCATGTTCTGGAGCGGCGCCAGCTTCGGTGTTGCGGAGTTGCAGCCAGGCACCGGTAAGTTCAAAGATGCCTCCATCCGCTACACCAGCGCGAAGCAGATTGACGAGCAGGCGCTGACAGAATGGCTGGCAAAATCGCGCGAGATACAGTGGGACTACAAAAATATTGTGAAGCGAAAAGGAAAACTGGAACGTTTGAAATGAACCTCATGAATCGCTTATCACTGCAAGCCATGCGTGCAACGCTATCTCTTCTTGCCCTGTTAACAGCTTCATCCCTCGCCTCCGCCCAGGACGATACAACGCTGCGGCAGTCCTTTGAGGGCAGACCGGTCGTCGTAAAGATCGACATGCCCGGCACTCAGGAAGGCGTGGAGATCCAGCCGGCAGCGGAGATCCCTTTGGACATCCGCAAACTCGCCAACTCGATCAAGCGGTATGGCATAGCCATTCACCAGGGCGATCAGGTCATGATCACGAAGGTGCTCGTAAAGGGCGACCATATTGAGTTCCAGTTAGCCGGCGGTGGTTTCGGCGTCATGGCGGACACCTCGGCCCTGTCCTCGGCGTATCCCACAGCGCCGCTCCGCTACGAGTCCTCCCGCGAACGGGAACTTCAGGACCAGATCCGCAACGAGAAAGACCGCTACCGCCGCGACCGTCTGCAGGATGATCTTGATCGCATGCGCCGCCAGCGCGAGCGGGACAATACCGCCATCACCGCCCAGAACGCCATCATGACCCAGCAGCGAAACACCCGCGAGGCGGAACTTCGCCTGAAGGGCGGCAGCCGCTTCAACATCAAATATCCAAAAGGAATTCCCGAAGGCGCAGCAACTCCTGAAGGCATCCGCAAGGCGCTGGCAGAGTACGTCGACTTCAACACCCAGACCCAATCAGCAATCCAGAATGTACCGGAACCACCTCCGGCGAACGACGCTGTTGCCCAGTTGCAGATGGGCCAGACCATCGCCCAGGTAGAAGCCCTGCTAGGCCCGGCGGAGCTCGCCAGCCAGAAACAGGAAGGCTCCATCACCGTAATGACGCGGGAATACTCCGTGGCAAACGGACGTCACGTAAGTGCACAGTTTGTCAGCGGAGTTCTAACCAGCTTTACGGTAAAGCCGTAACGATTAGAACCGGGTAAGGGCATCATGAAGACTGCCCTCGCCCGGTTCCCTTTCTTCACTTACTGGTAAGCGCCCATGGAAGGCGTGCTTCCGCGCTGTGTTCCAACAATGTCCACCGGCGAAGTCTTAGCCGAGGTTCCGGCATCCTTTCCGGCGGAGCTGGACTGCAGAGCGAAGTTGGTCGTGGAGACAAACGACGGAGCCGATGTCACCGGCGCCGAATCCCACGCAGGCGCCGCACCGGCTCCGTACCACAGGTTATGCGAGCCCGTAACGTTGGTGCTGCCGGACTCGATATAAGGTTGTGACGCGCCCGGCTGAACGCAGATGTTGTTTGTCAGGTTCAGCCCCGCACCGGCATACACCACGCCAAAGCAGCCATTCTGGTTGCCTGTAACATAGCCCCCGGCATCCACGACGGTGTTGTTGTAGACCTGCACGGTACCGCTGGTGGCAGCGCGAGGGTCAGAGTTGATGGCGATGCCGGCTTCATTGGCAACACCATATGGGTTCGTAGCGATGGCCGTGTGTGTCACCACGTTGTTGTATACCTCCACCGTGCCCTGCGAAGGATCGACCGTCGCCATGCCGATACCATCGCAGTAGCCGCCCGTGATGACGTTGTCATGCACGTGAAGGTCATACAGGTTGCCACCCGAAGATGCGTGGAACATCAGGCTGCGGCAATACCCCTTGAAGTTCTGACCGATGGAGTTCCAGCCAACATCCGCATGGTTCACGCCGGTGGAGAAGTACACCGCGTGATAGGTTTTATCCACGTTGCCGCCCGTGTCATGCACGTTGTTGCCCTGGAAGGCCCACGTGTCCGCCGCACTTCCGGTTTCACCCAGGATGCAGGCGGTTCCACCCAGACCGCTGGGCGGCGCCGGGCACGAAAGGCTGTTGTTGATAATGCGGATGTTGCCCGCCTCCGCATCGATAGCCGATACCTGGCCGACGATGTTGAGGTTGGCAAGTGTAATGTTCTTGCCCCATCCATGCACACCATAGGAAATGCTGGTGCTGCCCACGTTGACAGTCCCGCCCGGATAACCAACGATCGACAGCTGGCTGGTCGGCGACGATCCACCGATATCCGTTGAGATGGCGGACTTGTATCCACGACCATCATCAAAGCTCACGTCCGTTCCGGGCATCAGGTAGATCACCGTATTCTGCGAAGGCGACGCGTTGTCATGCGACGTTGCCAGGTTGAACGCAGCACGCCAGCTCTTGAACGGCTGCGCAAAGGTTCCGGGGTTGGTGTCAGCGCCATTCGGCGAAACGAAGAGAATCGTGGTCGGCGTAACGGTGAACGGAGCTCCATTCGAAGGCAGACCATTCACATTCACGACGATCTGACCGGTTGTCGCCGACGGCCCCAGCTGCGCAATGATCATGGTGTCACTCCACGAGCAAAGGCTGCAGTTGGTCACCAGTGGACCGCCCAACGAAAGAGAGCTCGATCCCTGCGACGCGCCGAAGTGATTGCCGAAGATGCGGACATACACTCCATTGCCGGTGTCGCCACCCGTGCCGGAACCGACGTTCAGATCCGTGAAGTTGATATGCGGCGCACCGGGAGTCGTACTTCCGGAAGAAGGTGTTGTCGTGGGAGGAGTCGTTGGTGTAGTTGGTGTGGTTGGCGCAGCCGTAACCGTAATGCTTGCAGAAGCTGTCTTCGTAGTGGACCCATTGCGGGCCACCAGGCTGTAGCTGGTGGATTGCTGCGGAGCGACCACCGTCGATCCGGAGACGGCGACCGCCGCGCCGTTGAGAGTAACCGCAGTCGCACCCGAAGTGCTCCACCTAAGTGTGGACTGCTGCCCTGCTGTGATAGAGGCCGGCGAAGCACTGACGGACGCCGATAAAGAAGAAGTGGTGGAAGAGCCCTTATGACCGCGCCGATACTGTCCATGGGCAAACTGAGCCCCGGCCAGCAACGACACACTGCTCCCTAAAATCAGGAGACGAAGTATGGTGTTGTTCAAAATTATGAAACTCCCTTGGGGTTGAAAGCTGCCAGGCAGAGTGCACGTCCCACGCCAATCCGGCCCGGACTGAAAACAAAGCGCTTATTTCCCCAACGGAATTTACTGCGGAAGAGATAGGAAAGAACTGCCTCAAACGGGATATTTCTTCCACTTGGCCAAAGAGTAGGCCTTTGTCGCAGATATTACAGAGCCCCATCAACCGGGTACCCCATATCTGCGCAGAAGATGTGGGGCATCGCACAAAGCGCGATCTCTATCTCTCACGAAGAAAGACACACTCCTCCACATCCAGCAATAAACCAGCCAGATAAGTGGCACCCTGCTTTGTACTAATGCCTACTGAATCTGCACCAGTTCCCCATGTCCATGCGGAGCACCGGGGGAGGTCGTGCTCGTCTGCGGAGAGCGCCAGTGGTCGATGTAGCTGACCTGGTGCACGCAGCTGATGGTGCAGTTCGGGCTGCAGGTCTTCTCCGTCAGGAACTCGCGCTTCACATCTGCCGTGGTGTACTCGCGCAGCGGCTTGGCCGGGAAGCCGCGCTGCTGGCTGCAGTAATGCACCAGTCCGTTCTCGCAGACGTACAGGTAGCGCCCGCCGGCGCGGCAGCGCCAGTCGTTGGTCTGCCCGTTGGCAATAGCTTCCTGGAAGTGGTTGAAGCGTGAGTAGCTGCGGCGCGTCAGCTTGCGCACGGCGTCCCACACGGAGCGTTCTTTTTCACCCAGCGGCTTCAGCTGGCCGTCGCCGTCGTGAATAATGCCGATCGTCGAGCTGAAACCCAGCCCCAGCGCGCGCGTTGAAACCGTGTACGCGTCCTGCGGGTTGGCGATACCGCCGCCCACCACGGAGTTGATGTTCACGTGGAAGTCCGCATGCTCCGCCAGCCAGATCAGGCGCTGGTCCAGCACCTTCAGGCTCTTCTTGGAGACATCGTCCGGCATCACGTTGTCGATCGAGATCTGCATGTGGTCCAGCCCGGCCTTGTTCAGGCGCTGAATGCGCTCGGCGTTCAGCAGGTAGCCGTTGGTGATCATGCCGGCAATGGCACCGGTCTTGCGGATGCGCGCGATGATCTGGTCCAGCTCCGGGTGCAGCAGCGGCTCACCACCGGAGATGGTGATGACCGACGTCCCCAGGCGTCCCAGGTCGTCGATACGGCGCAGCATTTCGTCCAGCGGCACCGGCTTCGAGTGGTCGTCATACTCGTTGCAGTACGTGCATGCCAGGTTGCAGCGGCGCATCGGCACAATCTGCGCCATGTATGGGTGCCCGGTGGAGACAAGGGCGGAGGCAATGGAGCCGAGCTCGCGCAGGCGGCGCGTAGCAGCCTTCACGCGGCGGCGAAGCGGCATGGGGCGCGGATTGGTCTGGGTAGCGGGCTGCGACATGACTCCCTTTATTCTACCGCTCCCGCCCCATTCAGTGGGCCACGCCGCGCCCGGCGGTGGCATACTAGGATTCACCCATCCGTAATCTTTACCGGGCCCGTCTGAATCGTCTTGCCGTGTTTTTGAGGGAGCGCGCATGCAGGGTTTTCTCCGCAGATTCCGCCGTCGTGGTGTAGCTATTGCCGCCGCAGCCGTTACTTTGCCCGTAGTTGCCCTTCTGGCGCAGGGCTATGGCGGCTCGCCCATCTGGTGGGAGGCCAACACCAACGAGAAAATGCCGCTGGCGGCGCTCTTCCGTGACAGCTCCGGCGACATCCTGGTTTACAACCAGACCGGCGACATGGGCACCAACGGCCACCCGTTCTTCTCCAAACTAGGCAGCAATGGCCGCGCCTGCATCAGTTGCCACCAGCCCTCCGCCGCCATGAGCGTGAACCTGGAGCGGCTGAACGAGCGCTGGCAGCAGACCCGTGGCACCGACGCGGTCTTTGCCGCCGTGGACGGATCAAACTGCCCCAGCCTGCCGCAGCAGGAAAAGTCCTCACACTCCCTGTTGCTGGAGCACGGCCTCTTCCGCATCTATGAGGCCTGGCCAGCAGCGGGCGTAAAACCGGAGTTCACCATTGAGGTGATGCGCGACCCTACCGGCTGCAACACCGACGCGACCTACGGCCTGAAGTCCGCGCATCCCACCATCTCCGTCTACCGTCGACCGCGCATCGTGGGCAACTTCAAGTTCCTGTCCGCAGGAGCATTCACCGCCGACAGCCGCGCCACCACGCTGGAGCAGCAGGCATTGGACGCCATCCGGATGCATGAACAGGGCAGCGGCAACATCGCCCCCGAAGACCTGCGGCAGATCGTCGAGTTTGAACAACAGGTCTATGTCGCGCAAAGCCGCGACGAACTGGGCGGCGACCTGACCGAGGTCGGCGGCCCGGAAGCTCTCGGCCCCTGGAACATGAGCCGCGCCAAAGCGGATGACCTGCACACGGTTGCCGACCGCAACCTGGCCCGCTTCCTTACCGTGCAGGACTGGCCAAACCACCATGCCCAGGGCGCCTCGCCGCGCGATGCCTTCCGCGAGTCCGTGCTTCGCGGCAGCCGCGTCTTCTCTGCGCGCACCTTCCACATTGGCGACACCGCCAACCTGGAGCACGTCGCCGGGCACAAGGCCGTGGACGGCACCTGCGCCACCTGCCACAGCGAGCGCTTTACCGGCGTCAGCAACCAGGGCGCATGGGCCGACATCGGCACCAGCATAAAGGGCTGGATCGGCGACCGGCCGGAACTGCCACTCTTCAAAATCACCTGCACCACCGGCGCGGGACACCCGTACCTGGGCCGCGTCATCTACACCAACGACCCCGGGCGCGCCCTCGTCACCGGCAAGTGCGCCGACGTAGGATCGTTCGTCATGCAACAGCTTCGCGGCCTGCCCGCACGCGCGCCCTACTTCACCGCCGGCACCGCGAAGGATCTGCGCGAGGTCGTCGACTTCTACGACAAACGCTTCAGTGCCCACTTCTCCGAGCAGGAGAAGCAGGACCTGGTGAACTTTATGTCCGTACTCTAAGGGGGCTTCAAAGAGGGTCTGTCCCCCTCGGCCGGAGCGCCTCGCGCGGAGTGGAGAAACCTGCATTTGGAACGCAGAAAGGGCCGCCAATCTGGGCGGCCCTTCTCACGTTTTTCTGACAGCCAAACTACGGAACGAACTGCATCAGTAGAGCGTGGCGGGGCTTTCCCTCCTCCACCTCACTCTTCTTCTTGTCGTCCATGTTCACGGTCAGCGTCTGTTCTTTCTTTTCGCGAAGAATGGTCACCGCTACGGGCTTTGACTTCCCTTCGTGAAGGGCGCGCAGCCAGTCATTACGCGAGGTCACCACGGTGCCGTTCACCTTCAGCACCACGTCGCCCGCCTTCATGCCAGACCGTTCGGCGGCGCTGTTCGGCTCCACCGTGCGCACCAGCAGCCCCTTCCCATTGGGCGAGCCAAAGAACTCGGCCAGCTGGGGCTCCATCGGGTCCAGCGTGACGCCAATGCGCGGCATCCCCAGGATCACCGCGGGGTTGGGAAGAAATTTGTCGCCAAAGCGGGCCAGCGAACTCTCTTCGCGGCGCGAACCGGCCGGCTGGTCAAGCCCGGGATCCGGCACCACAAAGTGCTGGCTCCATGCCTTCCGTTCAATCTCTGAACGGTTGGCCAGCACAACATGCATCGTCTGCTGCTGGCCATCGCGGCTGATCAGCAATGACAGCTTGCGGCCCGGCGTGGACTCATGCAGAGCGCGGCGCAGCTGGTCTTCGCTTTCAATCGTCACGCCATCCATCTGCAGAATCACATCATGCTCACGCAGGCCGGCCTTGCAGGCGGGCCCGTCGTGATCCAGCATAACCACCTCTACGCCACGGTTGTCCTTCAGCCGCAGAGTGGAGACCTGGTCCTGCGAGATGTCATGAAAATCAACGCCCAGGTAGCCCTGTGCGCGAGCGCCGGAGACCAGCACCATACGCCACCGCGGTCCTGCTCCGTCCTGTGCATGCGCCGCCGCACCGAGCCCGGCCACCAGGGCAAGAGCTGCAAGGGACAGCGGAGTTAACCGGTAAGCCAGCAAGTGCTTCATGGAAGTACGCGCTTCTTCTCTCCACCCATTCGACGATGATCTTAGCCTGCTTGTCATCGCCGTTACTGGATCTGACTTGCGCCCTCAAGGGCCGTCATGGATGCATTACGAATATACGGATTCTCGTCGGTCGTCGAAACCGTGTGCAGTACCTGGCGCACGGACGAGTCAGCCTGCACCGGCTCCAGCATACTGATGGCCTGCATCCGGACATCCGAGTCATGGTCGTTCATGATCGACTCCAGCACGGCATCGCGCACGCGCTGGTCGCTGACCAGGTAGCGCTCCAGGCCATGCAGCGCCTTCATGCGGACCTGCGAATCGCGGTCGTAGCGCAGGCTCACCAGCAGGGTGTCACGCACCGTCTGGCCGCGTTTGTCGCTGGGCTGATCATCGTCATCGCAGATATGACCGGCCTTGCAGCCTTCCGCCAGCAGGGCAACCGACGAGTCGCGCACATCGTTGCTGATGCCGTTCTTCGCGCCCATCAGCAGAAGCTGCTTGATCTGCGGATCGTCCAGCGTTCCCTGCGCCGTCTCCGGCACAACGCGGTTGTAGTTCACCTGCACCAGCTTGGAGTCCGGCGTCTGCACAATCGAACTGATATTGGCGATGGCGGAGTCGGCCGAATGCTGCATCAGCATGGCCGGTGGCTTCTGCTCATGCGCTGTCTGGTAGCGGCTAAGCGCCGTGCCGCCCAGAAAACCGGCGCCCACCAGCAGCGTTGCCAGCGCGGGAGCCGCGTGAACATGATGCAGGCTGCCCATCACCAGGCTGCGCAGCCGCGCCAGCAGACCCGGCTCAGGCTCGGAGTCCAACGCCTCGTCCAGCCGGACACGGGCCTGCGCCAGCAGGTTGGGCGAAGGCTCCGCCTGTTCCACCGCCGCCAGCTCATCCTGCATCGCTGTCAGCAATTCAAGCTCCTGCCGACAGGCTTCACAACCTGCCAGGTGCTCGTCCAATTCGGGAAGTTTGTCGTCTATTAGCTCGCCGTATGCGAGCAGGACGACCTCGAGTTGTGCCGTTTCGCACTTCATCGCGTGTCTCTGCCTCTAACCAGCCTCAAAAATGGGTACCGCGGTACTGCTCTTTATCCAGCGGATCGTCGTGAATGGCTCTGCCCTGCGTCCGCTTGGGGTACTGCGAAAAAACTGTTTCTACGCCCGGAGTTCGGCCAGATTCGACCGCAGTTTCCGGGTAGCGCGGAAGAGCGTGTTCTTTGCCGTCTCTTCCGTGGTGTTCAACATCTCTCCAATCGTCCGGAGCTTCAAACCCTGGTAATGCTTCAGCTCAAAGACCATCCGCTCACGCGGCGTCAATTTGCCCAGCGCAGACATGATGCGCTCGCCCATGTCCTTGCGGTCCAGCTCGCGGGCCGGGTTCGCCATCGCGCGATCGTCGGAGATGTTGGCCATCAGGTCCATCTCCTCGCCGGCCGCATCCGTCACCGTCGCCGGATCTTCGCGGCGGCTCTTACGCCGGCGCAGCGCGTCCAGGCAAAGGTTCGTCGCAATGCGGTACAGCCAGGTGTAAAACGAGCTGTCGAAGCGGAAGTTATGGATGTGCCGGTAAGCCTTCAGGAAGGCTTCCTGGTGGACATCCTGTGCATCCTGCTCGTTGCCCAGCATGTGCAGCGCAAGCCGCAGCACCGCCTGGTCATACCGGCGCACCAGAAGGTCAAAGCTGGCACGGTCGCCTCGTTGCGCCGCGCGAATCAGCTCATCGTCTTCCGCGCGTTGCGCTGCGCGGGCATCCATCTGAGCCTGAGTCAGCCTGCCGCCGTTACGCGCTGCCCGGGTTGCCGCCGCTTTTGCCATCGCTGCGGAAGATTCTACCCGGCGGAGGCCAATGCTGGCTCCTACACCGTTCACCAAAGGTGAAATGACGTTCGCATCCAACGTTTCTGTCTGCATCTGCCGTCTGACTCCGGAGTCAGGAAATCAATCTCACTCTGATAGACCCCGCTCCCTTCAGAAGGTGAGCAAACCGCGAGGTTCGCATTGGCTTGCACCAATCATGGTGCAAGCCAATGCGGTTCCCAGACATCACAACAAACCCTGGCTCCAAAGAGACGGAATTTTTCCCTTTTGAACGCCGGATCAACCGTTGATTTTGATGAATTGCAGGCTCAGGAAGCCATCAGCTCCGTACGAATCTTGCCGTTGAGCTTTTTGATCAGGTCAGCGACATCCTCCGGCGGCACCGGACGTGAGAACAGGTAACCCTGCCCGTAGCCGCAGTCCATCCGGATAAGCTGTGCCAGTTGTTGCTGGTTTTCAATGCCCTCGGCCAGCACGCGCATTCCCAGCGCCTTCCCCAGCGCCACAATCGACCGCGGCAGGCTCAGGCTTTCCTCAGTCTGGTCAATGCGCTGCACAAACGACCGGTCCACCTTCAGGGCATCGAACGGAAAACGGTGCAGGTAGCTCAGCGAGGAGTAGCCTGTACCGAAGTCGTCCATGTCGATCCCGATGCCCAGCGCCTTGATCTCCCGGAAGAACTCGCCGGTGGTTTCGTCGCTGTTCAGCAGCAGGCTCTCCGTCACCTCCAGCCGCAGGTTATGCGGTGGCAGCCCTGCCGCCTGCAACTGATCGCGGATAAAACCAATCAGGTTGCTGTCGCCAATCTGCTTGCCGGAGATGTTGACCGCGACATTCATCTCCTCGGTCAGGATGCCTTCCTGCCTCCACCGAGCCGACTGCTGAATCGCCTGGCTCAGTACGTTGAGCCCCAGCTCCCGGATCAGTCCCGTCTCCTCGGCCACGGGAATAAAGTCCGCCGGCGAAACCATCCCGCGTACCGGATGCTTCCACCGCACCAGCGCCTCAAAGCCAACCACCTTGCCCGTACGCAGGACCACCTTGGGCTGGTAGTACAGGTGAATCTGGCCTTCTTCAATAGCCGTGCGAAGCTCCAGTTCCAGTTGCACCTTGCGAGCGGCCGATTCGCGCATATCCGGCAGAAAGAAAACGCTGGTCGCGCGTCCGGCGTTCTTGGCCTGGTACATCGCCAGGTCGGCATTCTCCAGCACAGTGCGCGCATCCTTTACGGTTGGATCGCTGAGCGCAATCCCGATACTGGCGGTCAGAATCAGGGTTTGCTCGCCGCTGTAAACCGGTACCTGCAACGCCTCGCGCAGTTGCTCCACATAGGAAAAAACATTTGCCTCTTCCCCATACTCATTCAGGAAGATGGCGAACTCATCACTACTCAGCCGCGCGGCGCAGCTATTGGAATGCGAGGACAGCCCCTGGCTGATCCGCCGGGCAATCTCCTCCAGCACCACATCGCCTTCCATGTGGCCCAGGCTGTCATTGATGCGCTTGAAGTGGTCCACATCCACGTACAGTACGGCGTAGGGGCCGCACTGCCTCCCCTGTTGATCCATACATCCCTGCACCCGCTCAATGAAGGATGCACGGTTATACAGGCCGGTCAGCGGGTCCAGGGCACGAATGCGGGTGATATCGCGAAGTGCGCCCACCTTGCGCTGTGGCGCCCCCTTCGCGTCGGTCAGCACCAGCCCGCTGCATTCCATCCACCGCCATTCGCCGTCAGCGCGCAGATGACGGTACTCGCAGGAGAAATTCCGGTGCTGCTCCACCGCCTGGTTTAACTGGTCCAGCATCCGGCGGCGGTCTTCTGCATGGATATGCCGCAGGCAGTCCCGCAGACGCAGCGTATGCTCCTTCTCTTCAAAACCAAACATGGCGCTGCAGCGGGGCGAAAGATAGATGTCGCCCACACGACAATCCCAGTCCCATATCCCGTCCGATGTCGCGCGCGTAGCCAGCCGGTACCGCTCGCCCACAATGTCAATCTGCTTCTGCGCGGCTTCCAGTTGCAGAGCTGTCGTCCTCTGGTCAATCAGGTAGGAGGCTGCATTGGCCAGATGCTCCAGCAACTCCACTTCGCCCGGCGTCAGGTTCCGTACCTGCGGCGAGATAATGCAGAAGCTGCCCAGCCGTGTGCCATCCTTGGTCGTCAGCGGAGCGCTGGCATACAAACGAATATTCGGATCGCCCGTAACAAAAGGATTTGTCGCAAAACGCAGGTCCAGCCGCGCATCCGGCACAAGGGTAGGTCCTTCCGTCAGCAGCGAGTGCGCGCAAAAAGAAAGATCGCGCGAGGTTTCCCGCAGATCCAGCCCATGCACAGATTTGAAGAACTGGCGGTGCTCATCCACAAGAGAAATAAGGGCTACCGGGACGGAGAAGATCTTCACGGCCATGGCCGTCAGCTCATCAAAAGCCGACTCGGACGGAGTATCCAGAATGCAAAGTCCTCGCAGCACCGCGAGGCGCTCTTCCTCATTCCGCGGCAGGGCCGCTGGCATAGCTCCTGAGAGGTGCGACACGATCATGCTCCACGTGAATAGATCTCTTGCACAAAGCGCCGAGAAGCCCGCTCGGTACCAGCACGTTACATGGTTCCCCCATGATTGTCTATGAATCTTTCCCCGCGCCTCGACCGTATAAAAACCCGGAACGGGGCTCCTATCAGGCCCGGCGGTACGACACCAGCCACAACGTCAACAGGGCCAGCTCCACCGCAAACAACATCTCCATCAGGGTGAAGCTCGAAGCTGTATTCGAAGCGAGCACCAGCACCCCCACCGCCAGCAGCACGGCGCACACCACCGCGAGCCGGCGTGCATAGGTGTGACGGAACCCGCGTACCTCGGCCTGCTGCGGCATCTGCGAGGCCATGCACACCGCGAAGTCCTGCGGCACAGCGACCTGTGGCGCATGGTCAAGGGCCTGCGTAATCCGCTGGTCAAGCTCGGTAGGAACAAACTCCGGACTCATAGGCTCACCCTTTCCTGAATGCTAGCAGCACGCCCGGTGTGGGTCATCGCCTGCTCCACACGCTGCCTCAATCGCGTGCGTGCGCGGTGCAGATGCGTCCGCACCGTGTTGATCGGCAAACTCAACACCACCGCAATCTGCTCATAGGTCTGCTCTTCCTGGTGAAACATCGTGAGCACGGCACGCTCCACCGGGCTTAGCGTCATCATCTGCTGCTGCACCAGCGACCAGAACTCGTTATCCAGCAGTTGCCGCTCGGCCCCGCGATCATTTCCGGGCAGCCGTTCTTCCATCGGCAAATCGCTCTCATCTTCCTTCGACGAAAGTGACAGCAGCGGGTCATCCACCCTGCGGCGGCGCTTCCATTCATCCTGCGCCACATTCACCGTAATACGGTACAGATAGGTCGACAACATCGCCTCTCCGCGAAAGCTCGGCAGAGCGCGGTAAAGCCGCAGAAAGACCTCCTGCGCCAGGTCTTCCAGATTCTCCCGCCGGTTCACCAGGCGCGCCAGCGTGCGAAAGACCTGCTGCTGGTGTTCCTGAACCATCTGCTCGAATTGGGCTGCCGTCTGCAAAGCGGGTAAGACTGCGATTGTCTCCGAAAGTTTCATGCCATACACATGAAACTTTCACGGCAAAGCTCAGTCCTACGCCCGCAGAACAGTACGGAGGTTTTCTCGCATGATCTTCAGCCCGTTTATCGTCCCCGTCGCTCTCTTCACCATGATCGCCGTCCTCGGTGTGGCCGGCATCATCTCCGGCTACCAGGAAAAACGGCTCAAAGTAGAACAGCGCATCGCTGCCCTGCAGCGCGGCATTCCGCTGGACCAGGTGGAGAAGGTCTTCGGCGCCGCCGAACGCGCCGAGGTCAACGGAGACCCGATGACCCGTCTCAACAACATCCGCCTCACCGCTCTCATCCTCATCTGCGGCGGCGCGGGCGTCATCATCACCTGCTTTCTGCTGACCATCATCCTTCGCTACCGCCAGATCCTGGCAGGTTCCGCGGGAGGCCTGATCCCTATCGCCATCGGCGTCGGCTTCTGGCTCGACTACAAGATCCAGGTGCGCGAGATGGAGCGCCTGGGTCTTGTCGTCAGCGAAGAGTAAGTAGAATCATCCCCATGATTCGCTCCTACCAGGGCAAGACGCCCCTCATTGGCCAGGGCTGCTACATTGACCAGTCCGCACAGGTCATCGGCGATGTCGTCCTCGGCGACCAGTGCTCCGTCTGGATGAACGCCGTCATCCGCGGCGACGTCAACGCCATCCGCATCGCGGCCAAAAGCAATATCCAGGACTGCGCCGTGCTCCACGGCATGCGCTACGTTCACCCGGTCCACATCGGTGAAATGGTCACCATCGGCCACTCCGCCATTGCGCATGGGTGCACCATCGGCGACGCCGTCCTGGTCGGCATGCACGCCACCATCCTGAACGGAGCGAAGATCGGGGAAGGCTCCATCATCGCCGCAGGCGCTCTCATCCCCGAGGGCATGATCGTCCCACCGCGCTCCCTCGTCGCCGGCCTGCCCGGAAAAATCCGCCGCCAGCTCGACGACTCCGACCGCGAAAAAATCCTGATGTACGCCAATAACTACCTGGACTACACAAAGATCTACCTGGAAGAGGTTGGATAGATGGATGGTGGGATAGTCCATCTATCCATCCCACAAACCCGGGTGCCCCGCCTCGCAACGCTAGGCGGGGTCGAGCGATCAGTCTCTCACCAACAAAACCATCCAACTACAACAGCGAGTTCCACAACGCCAGCCGCGCCCGCAGCGCCGTCTCCGCCGCCTCTGTCGCCTGCTGCCACTTCACCGGATCGTTGCCGCACAGGTTCGACACCATCTTCAGCGCCATCGGACCATGCTCCCCGCCATCCACCTCAATATGGCGGTTCAGATACCACAGGAAGGTCTCAAGCTTCGGCTGTAACTCCGGCGCAAGCCTGTCCAGAAATCCCTGGAACATATCCGGAATCAGGTCTTCACGGCCAAAGGTAAACGCCGCCGCGATGATGTGCAGATCGCCCTGCTCAATCAGCGAAAAGGTATGACGCACAAAGGTGGCCGCGCCCAGCGGCGCATTGGCTGTAATCAACGCCGGCCGCACATGGCTGCCACCACGCAGCTCTTCTACAAAGCGATCGATCGACTCCGTCGGCGCACCCGCCGAACGCATGGCCAGCAGATACAGCTCAAAGTGCGACACATGCTGGTGCGCATACATATCGCTCTCTTCCCCCAGCACAATCTGGTTCACCAGGTGACGCGCCACCGGATCCGCCGAAGGCAGCCACGGCACATCCACGCAGGTCAGGCCGCGCTGCAACGCCTTCAGCAACGACATGAAATCCCACACCGCATACACATGCGTCTGCATGAAGCGGTACAGGTCCTCCATCGTGCGGAAGGAAGAAAACAAGGGGTGCTGCGCCAACTCATCATGCAGCGGCTGAATCCGCTGCTGAAGCTGCGCCAACGGCTCCATGGCCAGGTCTACGGTCAAAGTGCTCACGCATTAAGAATCGCACGCGCCCAGCAAAGACGCATGTGTCCCACGACACAGGATTGTCCTTCCACTGAAATCGTTGCCTCATTCTTTGCGCGGCCGTATCGCGCAAAGAATGGTGTCTCCGGCGGTCATAATCGTCGGGGTGGAGCGTGGGATATCGAGCGAAGCGAGACCGCTTTACCCCTTCTTCTCCGCCACCTTCAACGCCTCGTCCACCACCTTACGCGCCCGCTTCTCGCGGCTCTCCGGCGTCTGGTAATAGAAGATGCCCAGCAGATGCCCGCGCCTCTGCACCGGCGTCATCTGCTTCCATCCCTTCTCTGCCATCGGATTCTCACGGAACAGCATCAGCAGGATCGGCGGCGTATCGCGCTCGCCCTCCATGGCCAGCATCATGCGCTCTACCATCTGCTCCGTACGCTTCTTCAGCGTCTCCGGCGACTTCACCTCGGCGAACGTGCGCGCAATGTCATGCTTCGTCGAGTCAGAGAACTCGTCATAGAACTTCTTCAGCGCGCGATCTTTCTTCAGATACGGAGCCAGCGAGGCCGGCACGCCGAAATCGCGCTCTTCCAGGTCAGGCTCCATCGTGACGGTCACCACGGAGCCCACCGTGGCCTTCGCGCCCTTCTGCATCGTCTTGTTCACCAGCAGAAAGAACCCGCCGCCACCCGTCTTCGGAAACAACGAGCTGCGAAAGGCGAAGCCATTCACATCGCCCCGCACCCTCAGCCGCCTGCGCTCGCTCCACGCCTTCGCCGGATCAAACGGAAGATACACCACCACCCACCCCAGGTTTCCCTGCAGGTGTTCGAGCGTCGCCTTGAAGCTCCTCGGTTTGTTCTTCGCAGTCGCCATCGCGCTGCTGGCCATTATAAGAACTTGTCTTTTTTGTTTGTCATTCTGCCGGGTGCCCCACCCATCTCTTTTGCACTGCTACGCGCTCAGCGACAATCCATACGCCACCGACGTGAACTCATTGCCCGTCCGCAGTTTCCCCTCACCAATCATCCGATGGAAGATCGTGCGCACCGCCGGCACAAAACTGGTACCGCCCGTCAGAAATACGCGATCAATCTGGTGCGGCTGCACACCGGTCTCATCCAGCAGCTTCTGCACCGTACGCTCAATCGCCTGCAGTTCGTCCGCAATCCAGCCTTCGAACTCGGCGCGTGTCACCATCGCACGCAACTCCAGGTCATCATCGCGGAAGTAGAACTCGGCGGCCTCCGTCAAGGACAACTGCACCTTTGTCCGCTGCACCGCCTGGTGCAACTGGTAGCCCAGGTCACGCTCAATCAGCGTAATCAGGGACGTGATCTTCTCCGGCTCCAGGGCCGACTTCTCCGCACGGCCCAGAATCTCCATCACGTTGCGCGTGCGCAGAAACGAAAGGTAGTGCCAGCGCTCCAGGTTCGCGTAGATCCAGTTGGGCACCGCCGGCAGCAGCTTATTCAGGCTGCGCGCCAGCGTCTCCGCACCCAGCGCGGGAGAGACCAGCTTGCGCACGATCTTCGCGTCAAATGCATCGCCCGCCAGCCCCAGGCCAGAGGTCCCCAGCATTGACTTCCCCCGGTCCTCCTGGTTGCGGAAGCTCGGCCCCACATGCAGCAGCGAAAAATCCGATGTACCGCCGCCGAAGTCGCCAATCAGGATCAGCTCATCCCGCTCCAGTGACGCCTCATAGCTGTATGCCGCGCCGATCGGCTCCAACTGGAAGCGGATATCCTCATAGCCCGCAATCTGAAAAGCCTGCCGCAGCCGCGACTCGGCGTAGGCATCGTCTTCTTCTGAATCCGACCCGACGAAACGCACCGGCCGGCCCGCCGTTACGCTGCGAATCTCGTGACCAAACTGCTTCTCCGCGGCCACACGTACATCCGTCAGAATGCGCGCAATCAGGTCTTCCAGCGTATAGCGCCGCCCAAAGACCTCCGTGCCGGTCAACGTCTTCGACGGCAGGTACGACTTCAGCGACTGGATCAGCCGCCCCTGCGTGCCCACCGAATCATGGTCGGCGGCAAGGTAACGTTCAATTCCGGCAGGCCCCGTGTAGGAATGCACCACCGGACGGTTCTTCTCCCGCGCCTGCTCCAGGTATAGCAATGACCGGTACGACGGCGTCTCACCGGCCTGCGCGGCAAAGTGTGCCAGGGTTACCTGGCCCCCTTCAGCACGTGCGATGGAGGTGTTGGTCGTGCCGAAGTCGATGCCAATACGAGAAGAACGCATCCGACCATTATTTCGCAAATTCGGGATGAAGAGTTACGTTGCCCCACCCTTTGCTACGCAAAGAATGGGGCAACAAAATACCGAACTCTACCCCTTCAGCCCCGCCACCAGCTTCTCCATGTGAGCCACATGATGCAGGTCATGCCCCGCAATCGTCTGCAACTGCACGAAGAACGGCATCAATCCACGCTCCGGGTGCGATGCCGGCCTCTGTTTCTGCTCCTCGGTCACCGTCGAAAGCAGTTTCAAATTCCACGCGCGAAACGCCTCATAAAACGCCACCGACGTCGCATAGTCATACGCCGCATAGTGCTCCGCCCACTTGTCCTGATCAAAGGGCTCCAGCGTGGGGTTATCGACCGCCAGCGTCTGGCGCAGCCGCCATCCAAAAGCCAGCTCGCAGTCGGCCAGGTGCGCGAAGATCTCGCGGATGCTCCATTTGCCCGGCGCAGGCGGCGTGTTAAGCTGCTCCGCGCTCAGCCCCACAACCAGGGCCTTCAGCTTTGCCGGTGTCGCAGGTAGCACAGTAAGAGGATCGGTGTCCCCAAGGGTCGCAAGATAAGGGTTGGCCATGCACGGAGGATAGATGGCTGGAGGGCTCGTTGGCTAGATGACTGGCAACGAACGGGTGCCCCGTACCTGCGCAGCAGATGCGGGCAGGCTGGGGATAGCAAGCGTCACGCTTTTGTCTTTACCAGCCAACCAGTCATCTAGCCAAGCAGCCCTCCCACTGGTTCAATAAAGCCATGGCAACCAACACCGGCAGTGAGCAAGCACCCATCCGTCTGCCGTGGAAGATCTTCTGGATCGGACTCATCGTCCGCATCCTCTATATGACGCTGGCCCACACCTACCGCATCCGCTTGTTTGAGGATCACTTCCAGTTCGGATGGGAGGCAGGCCGCGTCGCCCGCGCCCTGGTCAACGGTTACGGCTATGCCGACCCCTTCCAGGGACACACCGGCCCCACTGCCTGGCTGCCGCCCCTCTATACGCTGATGATCGCGGCCTGCTTCAAGCTCTTCGGTATCTACACGCCGCTCAGCGCCTGGACCGTCCTGGCGCTCAACTCTGTCTTCTCCGCGCTGACAGCGCTGGCCGTCTACGAGATCGCTTACCGCTGCTTCAATCCCAAAGTCGCCCTCTGGTCCGGATGGCTCTGGGCGCTTTACCCCGCTGCCCTGCAGTTCGCCGTCAAGTGGATCTGGGAGATGAGCCTGACCTGCTGCCTCTTCACCTGGATCTTCCTCCTCGCCCTCCGTATGCGCGATGAAGGCGGCGGCACCTGGCGGCAATGGAGCCTCTTTGGAGCACTTGGTGGCCTGCTGGCTCTCAACAACGCCACCCCCACCGTCTTCCTGCCAGTCGCCGCTCTGTGGGTCTTCTGGGGAGCTCCGGAATGCCGGCTGCAAACCCTGCGCCGCGCCATCGTCTCAGGCCTGATCGCAGGCGCACTTCTCGCCCCCTGGGTTCTCCGCAACTACCGCGTGATGCACGCCTTCATCCCCATCCGCAGCAACTTCGGAGCAGAGAACTACATGGGCAACTCGCCCTGGTCGGTTGGATTTCCCTGGGGCACCACCGTCCCGCTCGAAAACACCCGCATCCTCGACGAGTACCGCACCAAGGGTGAGGTCCAGTGGTCCAGGGAACGTGGCGACATCGCCAGCGAGTGGATACGAACCCACCGGGCACGCTTCTGGAAGCTGACCGCCCTGCGCGCCTACATGTTCTGGGCCGGCGTGCCGCAACCCCTCATCCCGCACAAGGAATACGTGGAATACGGCCGCGAGATCAACTTCGCCTTCGGTACCGCCGCCGGGCTGCTCGGCCTTCTTCTGGCCATCCGTCAAAAACGAAAAGCCGCCTGGCTCATGGCCGCCGCCTTCCTCCTGCTGCCGCTGCCCTACTACATGGTCACCGTGCAGGCTCGCTTCCGCCACGTGCTGGAGCCGCTGATCATGATCCTGGCCGTCAACCTCTTCCAAAGCGCGGAGAAACGGACCAGTAAAGCCACTTAGCTGTTGCCGCTCCGGCTTTTTTGCTTGTCAGCTCGTCGCCGCAGGCGGAGGGACTCCATTCGCATTTCCCGTCAGGGCACGGCTTCGAGCCGTGCCACAAAAATTCCCTAAGGAAAAACCAGCGCAGGCCTCGAACGGGAGCGAAAGAGATTCATTGCACCAAAACCAGTGCACCCTCTCCTTAACGCAGAACACCCGGCAAGCTACGCGCTCACCGGGTGCCCTGAAACTACGTTAGGAAGGCTTACGCCTTGACGATCTTGCCGGCCTTGATGCAGCCGGTGCAAACGCGGACGCGCTTGCTGGCGCCGTTGACAACAGCCTTCACCTGCTGCAGATTCACGTTCCAGCGACGGCGGGTAACGTTGTGCGCGTGCGAAATATTGTTGCCGAACTGCGGTCCCTTGCCGCAAAGCTCACAGGTCTGTGCCATGACAAAATCTCCGACTCGTCTTCGGTTGTGCCGAGAATGACGATGAATTTGGATCGGACAGTGGGACCGGGCCATGTATCCCGATCGCTTTAGGCTTACCGCGCACCATCCTCGCCCCAAAAGGCACGACGACGCAACGGGCTTGCTGCCGAAGTTAAAGAATACCGCACTTTTGCCCGCCGGGCAATCGCAGGACAGACCAACCCGCCACACCTTATGCTGGTGCGGAACAAAAAGGGGTGCCGAATGCGAGCTCTCATGCTGGCCGAGTACGAAAACCTGCAGGTTATTGACATGCCCGTACCGCCCGTCGCCGGCGACGAAGTCCTGATCCAGGTGGCCGCCTGCGGCATCTGCGGCTCCGACGTCCACGGCTACGACGGCGGCTCCGGCCGCCGCATTCCCCCCATCGTCATGGGGCACGAAGCCGCGGGTGTCATCGCCGCCGTCGGCAGCCAGGTCCAGGGCTACCAGCCCGGCGACCGCGTCACCTTCGACTCCACCGTCTACTGCGGCCAGTGCGACTTCTGCCGCCGGGGCGAGGTCAACCTCTGCGACAACCGCCAGGTCATGGGCGTCTCCTGCGGCGACTACCGCCGCCACGGAGCTTTCGCCGAGTTCGTCGCCGTCCCCGCCCGCATCCTCTACAAACTGCCCTCCGGCTTCCCCTTTGAAGAAGCCGCCATGCTGGAGGCGGTCGCCGTCGCCCTGCACGGCGTTCGCGTCTCCCAGCTCAAGCCCGGAGACTCCGCACTGGTCATCGGAGCCGGCATGATCGGCCTGCTGACCGCACAGGCCGCACGCGCCGCAGGAGCACGCTCCGTCACCATCGCCGACGTGGACGCCGCACGCCTGCAGATGGCCGTCGACGTCGGCATCCCGGACACCCTGCACCTCTCCGGCAACGACCTTGTCGCCGAAATCCTGCGCCGCACCCACAACGTCGGTGTAGACGTCGTCCTCGAAGCCGTGGGCCGCGCCGAGACCGTCGTCGCCTCCATCGAATGCGTTCGCCGCGGTGGCACCGTCGGCCTCATCGGCAACATCCAGCCCGAGGTTCCCCTTCCCCTGCAGCGTGTTGTCACCCGCGAGGTGCGCCTGCAGGGCTCCTGCGCCTCCGCCGGCGAGTACGCCGACGCCATCCGCCTGATGAGCGAAGGAGCCATCACCGTCAAACCCCTGATCACCGCCGTCAGCAGCCTGGAAGAGGCCGCCGGTTGGTTCAGCCGCCTCCACGCCCGCGAGGCAGGCCTGCTGAAAGTCGTCGTCGCCCCCAACAAGGAGAAGTCGCGTTGAGCCATAATTTTTTCGATCTCACCGGCCAGGTTGCCGTCGTCACCGGAGCCTCCCGTGGCCTGGGCCAGTACTTCTCCCGCGCACTGGGACGTGCCGGGGCAAAGCTGGTCGTCACCAGCCGCAAGGCAGGCGACTGCGACGCCTTCCTGGAAGAGCTCTCAGGTCTCGACATTGAAGCCAAAGCCCTCACCCTCGACGTCCGCGACGAGAAGAGCATCGCTGCCTTCGGCCCCGCCGCCGAAGCCGCCTTCGGCAAGGTCGACATCCTGGTGAACAACGCCGGCTGCAACATCCGCAAGCCCGCGCTTGACGTCACCTGGGAGGACTGGAACACCATCCTCGAAACCAACCTGCGCGGCCCCTTCTTCGTCGCGCAAACCATCGCCCGCGGCATGATCACACGCAACTACGGCCGCATCATCAACGTAGGCTCGGTCACCAGCGTTCGCGGTTCCGCCGGTCTGGGGCCCTACGGAGCCAGCCGCGGCGGCATCAAGCAACTCACCATGAGCCTGGCCGATGACTGGGGACCGCACGGCATCACCGTCAACGTCCTCGCCCCCGGCTGGTTCAAAACCAGCCAGAACCGCGTGATGTATGAAGATGCGGGCTGGGTGGAATACCTGGTCGAACGCATCCCCATGAAGCGCCCCGGCGCACCCAACGACCTGGACGGAGCCGTCGTCTTCCTGGCCAGCGAAGCCTCACGCTACGTCACCGGACAAACCATCCTGATTGACGGCGGCATCTCCATCGGCGCAACCCGCGCCCTGGTAAAAAAGTAGCTGCTGCCCGTGTCATCCTTCGTAACGCGAAGGACGAAGGTGCTTTTATCACCACTCTGCCTGCTTGTTGCTTACCGCTGCGCCAGGGTATCCGGAGGCTGCTGCTTCAGTTCCGTGGCAGCCTGCTGCAAGGTCGTGCCGCTGGGCGTCATCCTGAAGCCGGATTTAACCTCGTCCTCCTGCTCGGAAATCGACTTGAACAGGAGCGCCTTGCCGTCGATGTGGATGTGGGTCTCAACAATGATCCACTTCCCGGGGCTGATCTCACGGCGTTCCACCGAAAAGGTTCCTCCCTTGCGCATACGGCCAAACAGACCCCATCCGAAGGTGACATCGTTGACCAGCGTCCCGCGCATCAGCTTCATGCGGTGCTGCTCTTTATCGACGACAATCTCACCTGCCATGGCCGCAAAGACGCGGGCCTCCATGGAAGGCGGCGTGAAGTTAGGATTGGGCTGGAAGGCAAGCGTCGTCGTGTCGGGCGTCTCCGACTTCACCGACCAGTAGAAGGCATCCGGCATCATGCGTAGCATGTCTTCGGCGCGCTTATCGTCTTCTCTGCCGTTCTTGCGCTGCTTCTCCTGCTCACTGGGGCTGGAGACGAAATCGGAGATCTTCTTATCTTCCTGCGCCAGCTCCGCGGCATTCAGAGTTTTACCGCTGGCACGGATCTTCTTCTTCACAGCGCCGCCATCGGTCTCAATCACGTAGAACAGAAAGTCTTCGCCGGGCTTCTGGTAGTGCGAGCGGTACTGCCAGCGGGTGTGGTCATTGCGGTTGGCCTCCAACTCCGTCTGCATGACGTTGCGGGCCAGACTCTGTGCGGCGGTGTCCTGCGGTTGTGCAAAGACAGGTAGGGCGAAAGCTACAAATGCAACCGGTACGACAATCCATCGGGCAGCCATCATGACGTCAGGGCTCCTTCGTAATCTTGCTGACCCGGTTGGATGCACCTTTGTCGCGCACGGTTTACAAGGGATTTGTAAACCGTTGATTCGGAAGGTCTGGATGATGGGATAAATGGATGGTTCGATGGCCAAAGATGCCCACCCATCCGCGGCGCATATGGATAGGGCACCCAGGCCCGTGACCCACGGATCCGGGTGCCCCACTCACGCTCAGCGTGAGTGGGAATCGTGTCAGGCGATCACGGCCAGCTTGGCGCGCTTGCCCAGGCGCACCGGAATCCGCGCAGGAAGCTCGGGCACAGTCAATGCGGTTTCCTTGTGAACATTGCCGTCGATGCGCACTGCGCCTTCGGCCAGCTTGCGGGTCGCTTCACCGGCTGAGGCAGCAAGGCCCAGTGCCACCAGCAGCTTCTGCACGCGCACGGTGTTCTCGCCCAACGTAATCTCCGCAAACGAAACCGCCACCTCTTCCAGATCATCAGCAACCGCCTTCTGCTGGAAGGTCTTGGCCCAGTTCTCCTCCGCCTGCTGCGCCTCGGCCTCGGAGTGGAAGCCGGTAGTGATGGTGCGAGCCAGGTTCTTCTTGGCCTGCATCGGGTGCAGGGCTCCGCTGGCAACGTCGGCGCGCATCTGGTCAATGGCGCTCTGCGGCAGGTCAGTCAGGAAGACCCAGTAGCGCCACATCAGCTCGTCACTGACCGACATCAGCTTGCCATACATTTCGCCTGCGGGCTCGGTGATGCCGATGAAGTTGCCCAGCGATTTCGACATCTTCTGCACACCATCCAGGCCTTCCAGAATGGGCGTCATCAGGATAATCTGTGGTGCCTGGCCATGGGTGCGCTGCAGGTCGCGGCCGCGCATCAGATTGAACTTCTGGTCCGTTCCGCCCAGTTCCACATCGCACTTCAGCGCAACCGAGTCATAGCCCTGTGCCATGGGATACAGCAGCTCATGCACATGGATCGGCTGTTCTTCCTGGAAACGCTTGTGGAAGTCCTCGCGCTCCAGCATCTGCGAGACGGTGAACTGCGCCGTCAGCTTGATGATGCCGGCATAGCCCAGCTGGTCGAGCCACTCGGAGTTGTAGCGGACCTCGGTCTTTTCGGGGTCCAGGATCTTGAAGACCTGTTCCTTGTAGGTCTCGGCGTTCGCGTCGATCTCTTCGCGTGTGAGCGGCTTGCGGGTCTGGTTCTTACCGGTGGGATCGCCGATCAGGGCGGTGGAGTCGCCGATAAGAAAGATGACCGTATGACCCAGCGTCTGGAAGTGCTTGAGCTTGCGCATGAGCACGGTGTGGCCCAGGTGCAGGTCCGGCGCCGTGGGGTCAAAGCCCGCCTTGATGCGCATGGGCACACCGGTGGCGATTGATTTCTCAATGCGCTTGGTCAGGTCTTCAAGGGGCAGAATTTCGGCAGCGCCCTTGGTGATGAGATCGAGCTGTTCTTGCAAAGACGGAAAGGTCATGGCTAGGCACCTACAAGTATAGAAGGCGGCAGACATTGTCAGTAGCCCGGTGGGATACTGCCGCCATGGACGCCGAAAGCACACGCCGATTCCTGAAGTCACTGCCGCACGTAAAGGAAACGCGGCAGTGGGGCGACAACCTGGTCTTCTGGGTTGGCGATAAGACCACCGGTGGCAAGATGTTCGCCCTCATCAACCTGGACGATGAGTCCCGCCTGGGCCGGCAGCCGGTAGTCTTCAGCTTCGCCGCCGATCCGGAACAGTTCCACGAACTGCTGGAGATAGAAGGCGTTCTGCCCGCACCCTACCTGGCACGGGCAAAGTGGGTGGCGCTGGCGGAGTGGAACATCTTCCGCAAGGCAGAGCTGGAAGAGCTTCTGCGCCAGGCGCACACACGTGTCTTCCAGAAGCTGCCGAAGAAGGTGAAGGCGGCACTCTAAAGCTTCGCCGCCCGCAGCCGCAGTGCATTCGCAATCACAGAGACCGAGCTGAAGCTCATGGCAGCAGCCGCGATCATGGGGCTAAGCACGATGCCGAAGAGGGGATACAGCACGCCGGCGGCGACCGGAACCCCCAGCGCGTTGTAGACGAAGGCAAAGAAGAGATTCTGCTTGATGTTGCTCATCGTCGCCTCGCTCAGGCGGCGTGCGCGCAGAATGCCGCTGAGGTCGCCCTTCAGCAGCGTGACGCCCGCCGTCTGCATGGCAACATCGGCGCCGGTGCCCATTGCAATGCCGACATCGGCCCTGGCCAGGGCAATAGCATCGTTGACACCATCCCCAGCCATGGCGACCACGTGGCCCTCACTCTGCAGCCTCTCAATAGCCTCGCGCTTGCCTGTTGGCAGTACCTCGGCAATCACCGTGTCGATGCCAAGCTGACCGGCTACGGCTTCGGCCGTGGCGCGGCTGTCGCCAGTCAGCATAACGATTGCGAGGCCTTCGTTGCGAAGCTGTTTGAGTGCATCTACCGCTGTGGCCTTAATGGGGTCGGCGACAGCAAGGATGCCCGCGAAGGTGTTGTCCTGCGCCAGAAAGATCGCTGTCTGGCCCAGGCGGCGCATGCCATCCGCAGCGCCGGCATACGGCGCAGTGTCGATGCCAAGCTCCTGCATCAGCGCCGTATTGCCCAAAGCGATTGCATGGCTTTCAATCTGCCCGCGAACCCCTTTGCCGGTAATGGAAGTGAAGGCCGTTACCGGTAGCAGAGCGATGTTTCGTTCTTTGGCTGCACCGACGATGGCGGCGGCCAGTGGGTGTTCGCTGGCGTTTTCAAGACTGGCGGCAAGCTGCAGCGCACGGGCTTCGTCGTTGGCCTGGATAGCGACTAGCTTCGGCTTGCCTTCGGTCAGCGTGCCGGTCTTGTCCAGAACAAGCGTGTCGACCTTGCCGAAGCGTTCCAACGCCTCGGCATTGCGGAACAGCACACCCATATGCGCGGCCTTGCCACTGGCTACCATGATGGACATCGGCGTGGCCAGGCCCAGAGCGCAGGGGCAGGCAATCATGACGACGGAGACAGCCGCGACCAACGCATGTGCCAGCCGTGGTTGTGGCCCTACCGTCGCCCACAACACCGCTGCAAGAATCGCCGCGAAGACGACGGCAGGAACAAAGTAGCCTGCAACCTTGTCCGCAAGCCGTTGAATGGGAGCGCGGCTGCGCTGCGCCTCGGCCACCATCTGCACAATCTGCGCCAGCAGGCTGTCGCGGCCCACACGCTCGGCGCGAAGGACAAGGGTTCCCGTGCCATTGAGCGTAGCTCCGGTCACGCGATCACCCGCGTGTTTTTCAACCGGCAGAGGTTCCCCCGTCATCATCGATTCGTCGACCGAGCTTGCACCTTCCGTAACGATGCCGTCAGCGGGAATCTTCTCTCCGGGACGCACGCGCAACAGGTCGCCTGCGTGGACCAGGTCAAGCGGCACATCCTCTTCCGTTCCGTCGGCCTTGATACGCCGCGCGGACTTCGCCGCAAGCCCCAGCAGGCTGCGGATGGCCTGCCCCGTGCGGGCGCGGGCCTTCAGCTCCATCACCTGGCCCAGCAGCACCAGCACCACGATCACAGCAGCCGCCTCAAAGTACACAGGCGGCTGTCCCATCTCGTCGCGGAAAGTAGCCGGGAAGAGTCCGGGGGCAATCATCGCGGCCACACTCGTGCCGTAGGCCACCGCCACACCCAGCCCGATGAGCGTGAACATATTCAGGTTGCGCGTGCGGACAGACTGCACGGCGCGCTCAAAGAACGGCCATCCGGCCCACAGAACAACAGGCGTCGCAAGCGCCATCTCCAGCCAGTGCAGGGTGCTGCTACCGATGAGATGTTCCAGCCACATGCCACTCATCGCGGCGACGAAAACCGGCGCGGTCAGCAGGGCAGAGATCCAGAGGCGGCGGCGAAAGTCGGTAAGCTCAGGGTTCTCCTGCTCCTCAACCTCGACTGTGCGTGGCTCCAGCGCCATACCGCACTTCGGGCAATTCCCGGGATGGTCGCTGACCACCTCCGGATGCATGGGGCAGGTGTACTCCACGCGCGTCAGGGACGGAGGAGCGGCAGGCTCCAATGCCATGCCACACTTCGGGCAGGTGCCGGGCCCTTTCTGGCGAACCTCGGGGTCCATGGGACAGGTGTATTCGGCCTGCATCTCCGCTGCGGTAGGTGGAGTTGCGGGCCTGGGGTTCAGATATTTTTCCGGATCGCCGGTAAACTTCGTCGCGCAGCCCTGGCAGCAGAAGTAGTACATCTTGCCGCTGTATTCGGCCTTCGCTTTTGCCGTGGCGGGGTCCACCATCATGCCGCAGACAGGGTCTTTCTGCGCGGGCTGGCTGACGATGTGGAAGGGCGAAGGCTTCGTACCGGTATCCATCTGGTTCTCCCCTGACTATGCAGATGTTGCGAAGTGAAGTGAGGATGCACTCGCGGTTTAACGCGGCTTCTGCATCTGGTGTTCCAGGTGGCATTTCACGGTGGGCCACTCGTGCGGAAGAATGCTGTAGACCACGGTGTCGCGCACGGTGCCGTTATGGGCAATCGTGTGGCTGCGCAGAACGCCATCCAGCTTTGCGCCAAGGCGCTCAATCGCGCGGCGGCTCTGGTGGTTCATAAAGTGCGTGCGGAACTCCACCGCAATGCAGTTCCACTGCTCAAAAGCAAGCTGCAGCAGAAGGTACTTGGCCTCAGTGTTCAGGCCGGTGCGCTGCACGCTTTTGGCATACCAGGTAGAGCCGATCTCCACGCGGTTGGCAATATAGTCAAGGTTCATGAAGGTGGTCATGCCCACGGCGCGACCGGTTGCCTCAGAAAAGACGGTGAACGGCAGCATCAGTCCGCGTTCCAGCAGGACCAGGCGGCGGTTGATCTCAGCGGCCATCCTCTCCGGCTCAGGAACGCTCGTGTACCACAGCTTCCACAACTCGCCGTCTTTGGCGGCGGCGACCAGGTCGTCCAGGTGATCCTTCGCAAGCGGCACAAGCGTGACGTGCCTGCCGGTGAGGCGCACCTTCAGGAAGTCGTTGGCGGAGGGAACGTGAGGGCTGTCTTCCATGCCTATGAGTGTATGCGCGTGCGTGTCGATTGTTGTATTGCGCGCGTGGTAGAGTCCTCCCTGCCCGATGAGCGCGCGCGTCAGCAATCCTGAATCCTACCGTTGGACGATCGGCATTCTGCTGGGCGTCGGTGTGCTGGTCAACTACTTTGACCGCGTGAACCTGTCGGTCTCGCACGATGCCCTGGTGCAGAGCTTCGGCATCACCCCTGCGGTCTTCGGCCAGCTCTCGGCTGCCTACTCCTGGACATACGCGGCCTGCCAGCTTCCCACCGGCGTCGTGCTGGACGCCTTCGGTGTACGCAAGGTCTCGCTCTATTCCATCGCCATCTGGGGCATCGCCTCCATCGCCGCGGCCTTCGCGCCGGGCGTCCTGCTGTTCTTCCTGGCGCGGCTGCTGTTAGGAATTGGCGAAGCTCCCACCTTTCCGGCAAATGCCAAGGCCGTGGGTGCATGGTTCCCGCAACACGAGCGGTCGCTCGCAACGGCGATCTTTGACAGTGCCGCGAAGCTGGCAAACGCCGTGGGTGTGCCTCTGCTCGGGCTGTTGCTGTTGCGCGTGGGCTGGCGGATGTCGTTTGGCTTTACGGCCATGCTCAGCTTTGCGTACCTCGGCCTGTTCGCCCTGCTGTACCGCGAGCCGGACCGCTTTTCCCTGCGTGATGTCGTGCATTCCGGGGGCAAGACAGAGGATGCAGCAGCGATGCTCGCTCCGCCGATTCCGCTGGCGCGGCTGATGCGCGAACGCAAAGTAATCGGCCTGGCCATTGGTTCCGGAGCCTACAACTACGTTTTCTACCTGCTGCTGACCTGGCTTCCAACCTATCTCGCCCAGACGCTGCACATCACGCTGCGTCAAAGCTTTCTGTTCACCGCCGCGCCGTGGCTCGTGGCCACGGTGTGCGACTTCTTCCTCGGCGGAGTTCTGGTGGACCTGCTCATCCGGCGTGGCCGGAATGCCAGCAACGTACGGCGCACCGTATTGTTGATTGGCACAGCCTGCGGCCTCGGGTTGGTAGGAGCCGCATTTGCGCATGACCTTCCCTCGGCCCTGCTTCCCATCTCCATCGCCATTGGCGGGCTTTCGGCCGCGGCTCCCGTGGTGTGGAGCCTCCCCTCGCTGCTGGTACCCAACTCCAGCACCGGCAAGGTAGGCGGCATTCTGAATTTCTCCAATCAGCTCTCGGCAATCGCGGCGCCCATCCTGACCGGATACACCGTGCAGGCCACCCACAGCTTCAAGTGGGCTTTCGGCATTGCCGCCGTTTACCTGGTTGTGGGGGTGGTTTCCTACGCGTTTCTGCTGGGACGGATCCACCCCATCAACGTGCGGCAGGCGCTCGAGGCCTGACTCGCT
The DNA here is from genome assembly GCF_025685395.1 of Terriglobus tenax. Taxonomy (NCBI): domain Bacteria; kingdom Pseudomonadati; phylum Acidobacteriota; class Terriglobia; order Terriglobales; family Acidobacteriaceae; genus Terriglobus; species Terriglobus tenax. The sequence goes on from NZ_JAGSYA010000004.1 coordinate 1,924,384, forward strand.
TCGCCCCGTCACAGACGCAACTTCACCGCTTCCCTTTATGCTTATGGGGACATGGCAGGACACTATCCCCAGACCGACCGCGAGCTACTTCGCCTGATTGAACGTGCCCCCGGTGGACGCGCGGGCTACAAACAGCTCATCCGCGAACTCGGCCTCGGCGGAGGCCGCGAACGCCGCCTGCTGCTGGAACATCTCGCCCGGCTCACCGCCAGCGGCCAGTTGCAGAAAGTGGACCGCGAACAGTGGTCGTTGCCAGCCAAACCGTCGCCCCCCTCTTCGTCACAGACCAAGGGTGGAGTCTCGATCCGGCGCGGCAAGTACCCCTCCGCCGCATCGCAGCAAACCCGCGACAACCTCATCGCCGGCAAGCTCGACCTGCACCGTGACGGCTTCGGCTTCGTCCGCATCCCCGGCGAAGACGATGTCTTCATTCCTCCGCCGGAGATCAACGGCGCCATGCAGGGCGACCAGGTGCTCATCGAGCTCGGTCCGCCACAGCGTGACGGTCGCCGTTCCGGCCGCATCGCCCGCGTGCTCACACGCAAACATCCCACCATCGTCGGCATCTTCCACTACGCCCGTCCGCAGAAGCGGCATGACAACCCGCTGGTGCGCGGCAACTACGTCACACCTCTCGACGAGCGCATGACGCAGCCCGTCCTCATCCCCGACGGTATGGAAGTCCCCGTCCAGAAAGACGGCTCGCCGCACCGCGTTCTGGGCGAAGAGGCACGAGCGCAGCTGGACGAAGACTGGCGCAACCTGGAAGGCATGGCCGTCGATGTCGAGATCACCAACTTCCCCAACACCTCACGCCCCGCCACCGGCCGCGTCATCGAAGTGCTGGGCGATAAAGACGCCTTCGGTGTCGACGTCGAAATCATCATCCGCAAGCACCACCTGCCGCACACCTTCCCGGACAACGTCCTCGAAGAAGCCCGCGAACGCGCCACAGCTCTGGGTGCCCCATCCATTCACAGCCTCATCGCGAATGGGTGGGAAGGCTTCAACCATCCAACCATCACACCATCCAACCATCACACCCGCACGGACTTCCGTTCCTTCCCCATCGTCACCATCGACGGCGAAACCGCCAAGGACTTCGACGACGCCGTCCACGCGCGTCTTCTTCCCAACGGCAACTGGGAGCTGCAGGTCCACATCGCCGACGTCGCCGAGTACGTCACCCCCGGCAGCGACCTCGACCTCGAAGCCCGCCTGCGCGGCACCAGCGTCTACTTCCCCGACCGCGCCATCCCCATGCTCCCAATGGAACTCTCCACCGGCATGTGCTCGCTCCGCCCGCATGAAGACCGCCTCGTCCTCTCCTGCGTCATGGAGATTGACTCCCGCGGCGAAGTACTGCGTTACGAAGTCATGGAAGGCATCATCCGCAGCGCGCAACGCATGACCTATACCAACGTGCAGCGCGTGCTGGATGACGACCCGCAGGCCCTGCGCGAGTTCGCCGATCTCGTTCCAGAGTTCCAGCGCATGGAGACCCTCTCGCGCCTGCTCAACCAGAAGCGCGTCCGCCGCGGCTCCATCGACTTTGACCTGCCCGAGCCCGTCGTGCAGTTCAACGAAGCCGGCGAGATGCAGGGCATCGTGCGCAGCCAGCGCATCTGGGCCCATCGCCTGATCGAAGAGTTCATGCTCAGCGCCAACGAGTGCGTCGCCACCTGGATTGAAGCCCAGGGCGTACCCGGCATCTACCGTATCCACGAGACACCGGACGCCAAGCGCATCGTTGAATTTGAAGAGACCGCCGCCAGCTTTGGCTACTCGCTCGGCATCGGCAGCCTGCCCGTGAAAAAGATCCAGACCCGCGGCGACCGCCGCGATGTGCGCGGAACCGGCCGCGCCGCGAAAACACACGAGGTAGCAGACGCCATCCCCGTCACGCCGAAGATGTACCAGAAACTGACGGCACGCATCAGCGGCAAACCCGAGGAACGCATCCTTGCCTACCTGATGCTGCGCTCCCTGAAGCAGGCCGTGTACTCGGCGCAGAACGAAGGACACTTCGCCCTGGCCAGCCCTACGTACACGCACTTCACCTCTCCCATTCGCCGCTATCCTGACCTCATCACGCACCGCATCGTAAAGGAACTACTGCACACCGGCGCAAACCCGGCAGGCAGCGCAGTGCTCAGCGACAAACCTTCGCCGTGGGGCAATGCTCACTTTGCCAAACATGCTTCGGATGCCATCGGCCCTATCGACACCGAAGAGCTCACCGCCATCGCGCAGGAATCCAGCGAACGCGAGCGTGGCGCCGAAGAGGCCGAACGGGAGCTGATCGAGTGGAAGAAGATCAAGTTCATGCAGGACCGCGTCGGCGAAGACTTCGATGCCATGATCCTCTCCGCCACCAAGTACGGCCTCTTCGTCGAACTCGATGGCCTGTTTGTTGAGGGGCTGGTCCCGCTCGATTCCCTGCGCGACGACCGCTACTACTTCAACGAAAGCTCCCGCCGCATCACCGGCGACCGCACAGGACGCAGCTTCCAGATGGGACAGAAGGTCCACGTCCTGCTCGACCGCGTCGATCGCATCAACCGCCGCCTGCAGTTTGCCATCGTGGAAGAAGACGGCTCGCCGCTGGAGCCTCTACCCCGCGGCGATCGCCCCGAGGGCGGAACACCACGCGCAGCCCGCCCCGGCTATCACCCCTACAAGCCGCCAAAAAAAGCCATCAAGAAGGGCACACGCAAATCCATCAAGCGCGAACAGAAGTCCAAACGCAAAAAGCGCTAATGCGAAGGACATGCCCCGTTGCCCCATTCTTTGCGAATCGGGGTCCCCGGCCAGCTTGCTGGCTGGGGTGAAAGCAAAGGGTGAGGCACCGCGCGACCGCTTTTCTTGCTTTGTCATTCCGCAGGCCAAGCCGGAGGAATCTGCTTCCAGCCTTTACCTTTGTTGTCCTTTGTCATCCTGTAAGCATCTGCTTCTCGCATCACCACAACTTCGGGTGCCCCATCCATACGCGCAGCGGATGGGTGGGATTCAATGCTCTTCCCCGCACAACACTCGCCGAAGCCATCCTTTTTCCCGCATAATTACCTCAAGCCGTTCCCCCGCTTTAAAACTCAGACGTAAGAAAGAGCCCATCGCATGAGCCTTACCCGTCGTGTCTTTATCCAGCGCATGGCGCAGCTTGGAGGCTACTCCGCTGCTTACTCCACGATGCACATCCTGGGCCTTATCCCCGCCTCCGGCGCGTCCGCTTTGCCAAAGCTCGCCGCTGACTTCGGCAAAGGCAAAAAGGTCGTCATCCTGGGCGCCGGCATCGCGGGCCTGGTCTCAGCCTATGAACTGCGCAAAGCAGGTTTCACCGTCACGGTGCTGGAAGCCCGCAACCGCCCCGGAGGCCGCTCCTGGTCCGTGCGCAAAGGCACAACGGTTGAGTTTATCGACGGCACAAAGCAGGAATGCACCTGGGAAGACGGCCACTACCTCAACGCCGGCCCGGCCCGCATCCCATCCCATCACACGCTCATGCTTGACTACTGCCAGGAGCTCGGCGTGCCGCTGGAGGTTGAAGTCAACTTCTCGCGCTCCGCGCTGATGCAGGCCGACGTACTGAACGGCGGCAAGGCCGTGGAAGAGCGTCAGGTCGTCCACGACACCCGCGGCTACCTCGCCGAACTGCTATCGAAGGCCATCCACAAGCACGCGCTCGACGAAGAGCTCACCAGAGAAGACGCCGCCCGCATGGCCGACTTTCTGAAAGGCTTCGGCGACCTGGACGACAACGGCAAGTACACCGGCACATCGCGCGCGGGCTTCGTCGCACCGCCCGGAGCAGGCCCGTCTGTCACCAGACTGCACGATCCGTTGAAGCTCAGCGAGCTGCTGGCCGCCGATCTCTCAAAGGGCATTCTGTACGAAGAACAGATCGACTGGCAGGCCACCATGTTCCAGCCCATCGGCGGCATGGACCGCATCGGCTATGGCTTCGCCAAGGTGCTCAACGACGCCATCGTCTACGACGCCCCGGTCACCGAAATCACCACCGGCGACAGCTCCGTCACCGTGGCCTACAGCAAAGGCGGCAAGCCGCAGACCATCACCGCCGACTGGTGCATCTGCACCGTGCCGCTCGCCGTTCTGGCTAAAACAAAGAACAACTTCACCGCCGCCACGCAGAAAGCCTTCACCAGCGTCCCCATGGCCAGCCACTACAAGGTGGCATGGGAGTCGCCGCGCTTCTGGGAGAAGGAGAACCGCATCTACGGCGGCATCAGCTTCCCCCGGCAAACCATTGACCTGGTCTGGTATCCGTCGGACAAGCTCTTCTCGAAAACCGGAATCATCATCTCCGGCTTCAACCTGGAACGCAACGACATGACGCGCGAGTTCACCGCCTTCGGCAAGCTTTCGCGCCAAGGCAAGCTGGACGCCTCGCGCGCAGCCGTCGACGCCCTGCATCCGGGCAAGTCATCCCTGCTGACCAAGCCGATTTACATCAGTTGGGAGCAGATTCCCCACTCGCTGGGCTGCTATGCCAATACACGACTTCCTGGAACAGAGGATGCGTACAATCAGCTCGACAAACCCGAAGGCCGCACGCTCTTCGCGGGCGATTACCTGTCCCACCTGGTCGGCTGGCAGCAGGGCGCTGCTCTCTCCGCACATCGGGCCATTGATCGCATTGCTACAGGAATGAAGAGTTAGTCCATCACGCAACAGGTGTCGCCGGCCAGTTAGCAGGCTGGGGCAGAAGAGGAAAGAACGATATGCACGGCTCCTCGATTACAGGCACATGGATCTTCGACTCAGGCAGTTCAACCATGTACGCCCCCGTTCCCGTCGGGTGGATCCAAAGGGTCCACCTGGAGCACAACCGTCTGGCCATCCAGGAAGAGATCACGCGTAAGACCGGCGTCTCCACGGTAGAGATCAACGCAGCCGTGGACGGCGCCTTCTACCCCGTCCATGGCTCGCCCATCGCGGATGAGATCGCCTACTGGTGGGACGAAGGAACACTGCGCGGCTCCGGCCGCAAAGACGGAGCCGAGTTCCTGCGCGAGAGCATCCACCTCTCCGACTCCAACCGCATGATCGTGAACATGCTGCTGTTGATTGACGGAAAAGAAGTGCCATTGGGCATAGCTCACTTCCGGCGTGAAGATGCATAGTCATTGCGCGATAACGCAGAGGAATTTGCTCTCGACACGCCACAAACTCCGGGTACCCGTAAGGCTGCTTCAGAAGCGATCTACGCCTTAGTCACACCCAGCGCCCAGCGCCTCAAGCGACGGCTCTTCCGCAACAGCTTCCGCACCCGGCTTCATCTTGCCTGCAAAGAACTCTTCCACGGAGATCATCACTTCCTCTCCGTACTTCGCCTCATAGATAGCCCTGCGCAGCGCGGCTCCGCCCGGAATGCCGTGCGTGAACCACGAAGCGAACTGCTTCATCTTGCCGATGGCATCGCGACGCGCTGACTCCCGGTCGCGCTTCTTGCGGTTCATTTGATCGCGCTGCTGCTCGGTCATGCTGTCGATCGTGGAGAAATCAATCTCCGGATGCTCCTGCTCCAACTCCTGCAGCAGCATCTCGAAGTAGGTGCGGATCATACGATAACGATCCATCTCCGTCGGAGCGTCGTAGCGACCCGTCGCCGTGTACTGCGCAATCTGGCGGAAGAGCCACGGATTCGCCGGCGCGGCGCGGCCAATCATCACCGCGTCACAGTTCGTCGCGGCCACCATCGCCGCCGCATCTTCAGGAGTACGGATGTCGCCGTTGCCGATCACCGGAATCTTCACGGCGTCCTTCACCGCGGCAATCCACTCCCAGCGCGCCTGGCCGCTGTAGCCCTGCTCCCGCGTGCGGGCGTGCAGCGCTACGGCGTTCAGCCCCATGTCTTCGGCCATCTTCGCCAGCGGCACGCAGATAATGCTGGCATCGCTCCAGCCCATGCGGAACTTCACCGTAAACGGAATCGAGACCGCCGCGCGAACCGCTTTGAAGATCTCCCCGATATGCGGCAGGTCGCGCAGCAAACCGCTGCCGCCATTGCAGGAGGTAACCCGTTTGGCAGGACAACCCAGGTTCAGGTCGACAATGTCGAAACCGGCATCTTCCACAATGCGGGCAGACTCAGCCAGCGTCTCCGGATTGGAGCCAAACAACTGCGCGGAGATGGGGTGCTCGTCCTCGTAATACGTCAGGTAGCGCTTGCGCTTGGTCTCGCGCATGCGCGACAAACCGTCCGCGGAGGTGAACTCCGTCATGATCAAGCCGCAGCCCGACTGCTGGTTGGTGACCTCGGCATTCACGTCGCCGGCAGCATCCGGCGTAAACATGCTGGCATTGCGGATGAAGCGGCGGAAGACGGTATCCGTCACACCGGCCATAGGCGCCAGCACCGTGGCGGGAGCCACGCGCACCTTGCCAATGGAAAACTCAGCGGGTACGGCCACGCCGTCGGCGGGCATTACATTCTCAGTCGGATTGTCCCAGTGCTTCTTCATCGCGATTCAACAGAAAAACCAAGGGCCCCTGCCATCGGCAAGGGCCCCTGGCCTTGGTTCGGAACGGGTTACTTGGTTGCTTTCTCGAACTTGCGGCGGAAGCGTTCGATACGGCCAGCCGTATCCATCAGCTTCTGCTTGCCCGTGTAGAACGGGTGGCAGTTGGAGCAAACTTCGACCGTCAGGTCGCCCTTGTGCGTGGAACGGGTTACAAAAACGTTCCCACAGGCGCACTTAACGTTCATATCGGTGTAATTCGGGTGAATTCCCTGCTTTGGCATTGCGTATAAATCCTTTTCTTGTATTGCCGGCTTCGCCCGGTAAATTCCGGAGGTACCAGCTTGGCTCCCGGGGGCGGTTCGCTTGCTGCGGCATGCTCACGCAACATCGATGTGCCTGTCGACTACGGGCGCTCTGCTTAGTATACCGCGACTGCCCCCAAGGTCTGCACCGGGGATGGTGCACACGCTTCTCTGCATCCCAAAAGGGACCGCCCGGTCTCTTTCCCTCCTCTCCGTTCCCCATAGAAGCGACCGAACGGTCGCTTCTATGGACCCGCAGGAAGGGGTTTTCAACCACTCCGTGGCTTTTCCTACGCCGCCCGAGGCCCCATACTCATCTAACAGACTGTATGAGCGTTGTTTGCCCCATCTGCGAAGGAGCTGGCCTCCGCATTCTTACCCGCCCGGACGGCGAGCAGTACGCCACGGCCTGCACCTGCCAGACCCAGCGTCGCGCCTTGGCCAACCTGGAGCGCGCCCGTATCCCCAGGCGGTATGAGCACTGCACGCTCGAAAACTTTGAGACCAGCTTCCCCACCTCGCACCGGTCGCTTCTGCGGGCGCACATGGCGGCGAAGAAGTTCGTGGAAGGCTATCCGCTGGAAACGGACGGCTCGGGCCTTCTGATCAACGGCTCAATCGGCGTCGGCAAAACGCATCTGGCCGTCGGCATCCTGCAGTCGCTCATCATGGAGCGCGGCGCGACCGGCCTGTTCTACGACTACCGTGAGCTTCTGAAGGAAGTGCAGCACAGCTACAACCCAAAGGTCGCCGCCACCGAACTGGAGATTCTGCAGCCGGTCTTCGACGCGGAAATCCTTGTTCTGGATGAGCTTGGCGCCTCCAAACCCACGGACTGGGTGTGGGACACGGTCGCCCACATTCTGAACACCCGCTACAACGACAAGCGCACCACCATCATCACCACCAACTACGCCAACCTGCCGCCCATCGGGGTTACGGATGCCCCCACTCCGCGCAACATCATGCGCGACGAGTCGCTGGGTGACCGCATCGGCGAGCGCATGAGATCACGGCTGCAGGAGATGTGCGTCGTGGTGGAGATGCAGGGCGAAGACTTCCGCCAGAAGATCAAGCGCGCCACGCTGGCCTAACTGACGCCGAGCTTCTTCAATTGCTCGACACCATTCGTATTTTTCGGATTCAGCTCCAGCGATTTGCGGTAGAGCTCAATCGCGCGTGTCTTGTCTCCTTTGACGGCGTACGCCTCAGCCAGACTGTCCCACGTATTCCAGTCCTCAGGCCACTTCCGGTTGTTGTATGCAAACAGTGCCAGGGCCTCCTCTGTCCGGCCCGCGTGCAGCAGGTCATAGGCCCACCCATTGACATACTCATCTGTCAGATGCAGCCGCGGGTAGCTGTGCATGGTGCTCCGTATGGAGTCGTCCACATCCACAAAGTGAGTCTGCTCGAGCTTCGCCTTCAGTACATCGATGGAAGGCTGTCCGAAGAGTGCATTCAGCGCATTCTCGGCAATCTTCTGCATATCGTCCTGCGTGGTGACGTTGCGGTTAGCCAGCAGAACAACCCCGTAGCCCAGCTCGGGATACATTTCGATATAGCTGCCAAAGCCAAACGTTCCGCCCGACATGCGGTAATGCAAATACCCTTCCGGCGTTCGGTTGATCGTCCAGTTGCCGCCGCAGGCGCTCTTCTCGACATCGCCCCATTCCACCCGCTGGCTCAACTGTACGGCTTTTTCCGTGGCAGCCAGTTCCCCTTGCAGGAACTTCGCCATATCCGCCGCGCTGTATTTCAAGCCAGCTCCTGCAAGCATGTACGGGGCGTCAAGCATTGGCATCTTTACATGATTACCGTTGTATCCGGTGACCTGATAGGCCCGTGCCGCTGACCCTTTCTGCATCCCAAAAGGCCGCTCGACATAACGCGCCAGCAGCGTCGGATACGGCTGGTGATACACACGCTCCAGGATCAACCGCATCAGCACCGCTGCCAGGTTCGAATGCCGAAATTCATGACCAGGCCGGTCCAGCAATGATGTTCCTTTCAACTCTTTCAGAAGCTCCGCATCGCTGTAAGCGTTCAACCTCTCCGCAATGCGAAAGGGCTTTTCATCCAGTGTTCCCGGAACATTGAAGGACGGAATATTATCCGGCAGTCCTGAAGCACGATCGTCCAGCTCCTTCAAGGTGACAGGGACACCTTCCCACTCCAGCTTCGGATATTTGCCGGGCAGATACCTGCGGATGTCATCACTCAGCCGCACCTTGCCCTCGCTTACCGCATGAGCCAACACAAGAGATGTAAGAACCTTGCTGACCGACCCGATCTCATACACCGAGTCCTGCGTCGGCAGCACCGGATGTTCACGCGAGATCGTGCCGAAGTTGTAGAACCTCGTTTTTCCGGCCTGCACCACCGCTACCGACATGCCGTCCGTGTTGCCGGTCTTGAGATATGCATCTCCGAGACGCTGAAAGGTTTCCCTCAACCTGGCTTCATCGATAGATGAACGTACCTGCGCAATGGAAGATGTCAGCAAAGCAAACAGGAGGCTGCCACACAGTGCAAATCGATATACGAACATATTCGTACATTAATACGAAGATGTTCGTATTGTCTATGGACAAAGTTTTATTGCTTCGCTTCCTGCAGCGCCTCGAGCACCTTCTCAAACAACTTGTTCCGCTTCTCCAGGCGTACGGACGCGCGTGTAATGTAGCGCACCACCAGGTCCACGCCTGCGCCTGCCGGCCTCAGGTTCACCTGCGGCATGGCGCTGAACTGCGGGGCGCCTTCCTCCCGTGTAACACGCTTCCACTCCGTCTCCGCCATCTTGGCATCGGCTTCCGTTACCCGCACCGCCTCGGCGTAGATTTTCTCCACCAGACGGTGAATGTCCGCACCCACCGGTACGGTGAGCTTGATCTCGTCCCACATCCACTGCCCCGCGGTGGAGAAGTTGAAGTACTTGCCCTTGATGGCGAACCCGTTCAGGAAGCTGACGCGGCGGCCGGTCGGGTGGCCGTTCGCGGTCCAGTTACCGGTCTCCAGCAGCCAGGTGCGGAAGATGCCCAGCTCCACCACCTCGCCGCCCACGCCATCAATCTCCACCCAGTCATGTACGCGGATGCCGTTGGGCCCCATCAGCACAAACCAGCCGCAGAAGGCGAGGATGAAGTCCTGGAAGACGACGGTAAGACCGGCGGTGGCAAGCCCCAGGATGGTGGGTGTCTGCTCCGGTACGCCGAAGATGACCAGAAGCACCAGAATGAACCCGACGCACTGCGTTCCAAGGTTCAGGATGGTCTTGAGCGTATTCTTCTGGCGCATGTCGCGCAGCGTGCGGTCCAGCGCCACCTGCAGGCCCCAGCCCGCAAGAATCGTCAGCAGAATGATCGCGGCAATGATTGCCAGCGACTCCAGCATGCGATGCACCAGGATCTGCCGCTGGATTTCAACCTGGCGGCTCCACTTCTGGTACAGCCCGACCAGTTGCTTCTGCGTGGCCAGACGGTCGGCAAGAATCATCAGAACGCTTTGCTGTGTTGATTTGTTCTGGATCGCTTCGAGCCTTGGCAGATTCTCTGCCTGCGGCTGCTCGTACTCTGCCTTCAGCCGCACGTGGTCTCCTGCCAGCGCGGCAGCATCGTCGCTGGCCAGCTTCAGCGCCTGCTGCAGCAGTTGCTGCCGGCTGCGATTGGCAAACCAGGAATTGATGCGGCGCGCCAGGGTGCGGCGGCCTCCCACGGAAGCTACGGCACTCTCCTGCTCGCCCTTCGCCGCGGCGTCGTTGTACTTCTTCATCTCCGCCTGGCGGGCGTTCAGCTCCTGCTGAATCTTCAGGCGATGCTCATCGGTTTCGCGCGTCAGGTCGTCGGCGGTATCGTCCAGTTCGCTCTGGTCAAGGCCAAGCTGAGCCTTGGCCAGCTCCAGGTCGTTCTCCGCCGCTTCTCCGGCGGAGGCCAGTTTGGCGACCTGCGCCTGGTCTGCCTTTACCGTGGCCTGCAGCTCATTCATACGCTGCTGCAATGCCTTGGCCTTCTCACTCGGCTTGGGCCGGTTCAGGCTGGCCTGCCGCAGAGACTGCGAGAAGTTCTGGTCTACCTCATGATCGGCCAGCCGTTCGGCCTCACGGGCAAACTCCTTCTCCTCCGCACTGGTGGCCAACGCCGCCAGAGTGGAGGCCGTCTGCCACGGGCGCTGATCCACGATGCCCTTGGCCACAAACGCACCGTTGGCGCGCAGGAAAGGGAGATTATCCATCACTCCCCGCGTCAGCAGGCTGCCGGTGGAGGTTGCAACCAGCACAGCGAGGGCGATCCCCAGCGCCATTTTGCGGCTACGCGACATAGCAAATCCGTTCAGAAGAGTTTCTCCTTCGTATCGGATGCTATCTGTTTATGGTTGGAAATTTAAAAATGATGGAAAGCTGCGGACTGAAACCCAGCGCTAAAGCGCCATGCTCCGATAGCCGTTATTTCGTGGGGCTAAAAACCCTACGCGTAATCCGCTGGAAAGCTTAGCTTTCCAGAAACTTTGCCAGAACAGCCTTATTACTCTGGGATCTGGAGCGTGTTACTGCACCAAAACACCCATCGCGATCAGCACCGCGGCAACAATCGCCACGACACGATAAATCGCTTCATCGACCCGCTGTTTGCGGTTGATTTCCGTCTGCATCGCTGTTGCTCCTGAATGGTTCTGCTGCCTGAGGGGCTGGTGAGAGTCTTGCTGCTCTCTACCTGTTGAACGTAATCCTGCACTATTTGGATGCGGTGAGTTTGCAAAAATATCGTGAGAATTTGCGAAGGTACTAGAATCGGTTCCATGGCCGACGCACTCTTCACGCCCCCACCCGCCGAATCCCGCAGTTCCATGCGTCTTCCGCTGCTTGTTGGCGGCGGAGTCGTCCTGTTGGTTGTCGTTCTGCTGCTGGTCTTCGGGCACCACAAGGTTGAGGCACCCACCACCGTTGCACCGCTGGATGCCTACGCGACAAGCCTTCCGCTCAGCAGCATTGAGATGTCGGAAGCCACCTCTCCCTTTGCCGGCGGACGCTCTACCTACATTGACGGCAAAGTAACCAACAACGGTGACAAGACCGTCACCGGCATCTCCGTGCAGACCATCTTCAAGGCGGACGATGGCCAGACCGTCTCCCTGCAGACCGTGCCTCTCACGCTGATCCGTACCCGCGAGCCCTACGTGGACACCCAGCCTGTGTCCATTGCACCGGTTGCCCCGGGCGCCAGCGCGGAGTTCCGCCTCATCTTCGAAGGTCTGCCGCAAAGCTGGAATCAAAAGCAGCCTGAGCTGCGCATTGTGGGAGTGCAATCCAAGTAAATCCCGTGAATTTACCGTAAGGTTGGGAAGAATTTTCCTACCTGCGCAGACCAGTGCGCGGTAAATGCCCTGTGGGATTCTCGTAAGTCATAGATTCTAAATAAATCAAAGTTTGGCACGGTAGCTGCTCTAGGTAAGGGCACGAAGCGTTGTGACGGGGTGTTTCACCTAACCGCCGCGACCCTAGAAAAAGGAGCTACCGATATGAAATATGCTCGTGCCTTTTCCGGTTTGTCTGCCGTCGTTCTGACAGGCGCCCTTGCCGTTCCGGCTTTCGCTCAGCAGAGCAGCCCCGCTTCCTCCCCCGACCAGTCCCAGAAGCAGGACGCGACCGATACCAGCACCTATGCCACCGGTCAGCCCCTGGAGAACCAGAGCAAGGAAGGTTTCTGGGGACATGTCAATCCCTTTGCCCGCAAGAAGTGGGTACATCGCCAGATCGACCCGGTCAAGGACCGCGTCAATGAGCTGGATCAGCTTCAGGCCAAGAACGCCAATGACATTCGTGATGTCGATTCCCGTGCAACGGCCGGCATCAACAAGGCCCAGTCCGCGGCAGACCTGGCAGACCAGCACGCTCTGGATGCCGGTAACCGCGCCGACAAGGCCAACCAGGTCGCTTCTACCGCCACCACCCGCACCGAAGCTCTGCATGGCACGGTAAAGAACCTTGACCAGTACGACAAGGTCACCGACGCCGCTATTCCGTTCGCCAAGGGCAGCACCGCCCTGGGACCGAAGGGCAAGGCTGAGCTGGATGCGATGGCCGAGAAGCTGGCCACCGAAAAGGGCTACATCCTGGACGTTCAGGGTTTCAGCGGAAATGGCGTAGCGACCTCGCAGGCCATGGCCGACTCGGTGGTTCGCTACCTGGTAACCGAGCATCAAGTTCCGGTCTACCGCATCTATAAGAGTGGCCTGGGCCGTAACACCGCCAAGGCTGCAGAGGGTGAGGAGAAGCCGGTTCGTAACGGCGTCCGCGTAGCCCTGCTGCACAACAGCCTGGCCAGCATGGACTCCCAGGCAGCTCCGGCAACCTCGATGGCTGGAACGTCCACCCCGGAGCCCTCGGCCCGCTAACCCCATGGAGAGCGGCGGCAGAAAAATGCCGCCGCATCCCTAAAGTTCGGGTAAACGCAGCCGATATAGAGCGCGTACCCACCAGGCTCTCCTAACCAGAGAGAACCAAGGCAGATTGGCCCTCCACTCGGAGGGCCGTTTTTTTGCTGCCGGTAATTTGTCTGTTAAAAGCAGGAAGTTCCACTCCGGAGAGCGGGCTTACTCACAACTGAAAAACTCTCAACTCACAACTGTTCTTAGGCCCGGCCCAGGACGCGGTCGTACACGTAGCGGTCGCTGGTGGTTCCCAGGGCTTCGTTGTACAGCACGTTGGCGCCGATGATCTCCTTCAACTCTTCGCTGAAGGTATGCAGCTGGCGCAGATTGTCCGCCGTGGCGGGAATCTCCGTGTGGCCGGCCTTGAGGAACTTCTGATAACCCTTGTCGACCAGCCGGGCGATCTCGCCCTTCAGAAGCCAGCCCGGGCGCACCGTGATCTCGGTGGTTCCGTCGGTGGCGGAGCGAACCTCAGCCGCGCAGCCATACTTGGAAACGCGCTTTGCACCATTGGCGCCAGCGGAAACATCAAATTTCTGATTCCCCAGGGTGGACAACACCTGGTCGAACTTCGGCTGCTGCTGTGTCTTTCGGGCCATAAGCGGATAAACTCAACAACAGTGTCGCATATCGCTGCCCCTCCGGCAGCGTGCAGAAACGGAAACGAGAGTTTTGCAGACAGAAACCCACATTTCTGGCGCCACCAGGCTGGGCTCCTCCGTGCTCGACCGCATCGGCAACACTCCCTTGGTCCGCCTGGAGCGCGTCGCCGCCCACCTGCCCGGCATTACGCTACTGGGTAAAGCGGAATGGGCCAATCCCGGCGGTAGCGTGAAAGACCGCCCGGCCAGCAACATTGTGCTGAACGCGCAGGCTGAGGGCAAACTCGTCCCGGGCAAGCACCTGCTGGACGCCACCAGCGGCAACACCGGCATTGCGTACGCCATGCTGGGTTCGGCTCTTGGTTTTCCGGTGACACTGTGCCTGCCGTCCAATGCTTCTCCTGAGCGCAAGAAGATCCTCGCCGCCTATGGCGCGAACATTGTCCTGACGGACCCGGCTGACGGCTCCGACGGCGCCATCCGCATGGCCCGCAAGCTGGCTGCCGAGGACCCGGACAAGTACTTCTACGCGGACCAGTACGGCAACAACAACAACTGGCAGGCGCATTACAAAACCACCGCCAACGAGATATGGGAACAGACTGCCGGCAAGATTACCCACTTTGTCGCCGGCCTGGGCACCAGCGGCACCTTCATGGGCACCACCCGCCGCCTGCGCGAGCTGAACCCTGAAATCCAGTGCATCAGCATGCAGCCGGACTCGCCTTTCAACGGCCTGGAAGGCCTGAAGTATATGCCGACGGCGATCGTTCCGCCGATCTATGACCCGGCCCTTGCCGATCGCCTGATGGAAGCCTCCACCGAGGAGGCCTACACGATGGCCAAGCGCCTGGGCCGCGAGGAAGGAATGCTGGTTGGCGTCTCCGCGGCCGCCAACATTGCCACCGCTCTGCACGTGGCCGAAGAGCTGCACACGGCTGGCAAAGAAGCCGTCATCGTCACCATCCTCTGCGATTCCGCGGACAAATACCTGAGCGAACGGTTCTGGCAGGAATCAAAATGAAGCTGCACATTACACAATCCGACTACGAGGCCCTGCGCGTCCACGGCGAAGAGACCTATCCGCACGAGTGCTGCGGGGTTCTGCTGGGCCATGCCAGGGACGACGGCAACCATGTTGCCGCCATCGTCCGCGCGGGCAACACGCGTACCGACTCGGCGCACAACCGCTACAACATCTCGCCCATGGAGCTGATCAAGATTCAGCGTGAGGCCCGCAAGCAGGGCTACGACATCGTCGGCTTCTACCACTCGCACCCGGACCACCCGGCGATGTGGTCGTCGACCGATTTCGCCGAAGCGCACTGGTTTGGCTGTTGCTACGTCATCACCAGCGTCGAGAAAGGCAAGTCTGTTTTGACCAACGCCTTTCACCTGAGCGGCACCACGGAAGAGGATAAAGCCTTCCAGCACGAAGAGATTCTTATTACCCAGGCAGCAGGAGAGAACGCATGAAGATCAACATCCCCACGCCGCTGCGCGCCTTCACGGACAAGCAGGCCACCGTTGAGGTAGCCGGCGAAACCGTACAGGCCGGGCTGGACGCCCTGGTTGCCGCGCACCCGGAGCTGAAGAACCACCTGTTCACCGCCGACGGCAAGCTGCGCAGCTTCGTCAACGTCTACCTGAATGACGACGATGTCCGCTACCTGCCCAACACGGAAGCCTCCGCCGTCAATGCCGACGACGAACTGACGATTATCCCCAGCATTGCCGGTGGGACTGGCGTACGTGCTTCACGCAGTCTTTGTTGCCGCTAGACAAAGACAGAAGCAGATCCCTACGGGATGACAAACAAGAAAAGCAAACGATAATCCAGGGCGAATCACGAATCCCGGTGCCCCATTCCTACGCGAAGCGAATGAGTGGGAGATGCAACCACCCAAGCCGAAGGAAACTGTAATGCCAGACCTGAAAGAAGTCGCACTCCCAGAACTCTCGAACGACGAAATCTCGCGCTACTCCCGCCACCTGATCCTGCCCGAGGTGGGCTTTGAGGGCCAGCAGAAGCTGAAAGCCGCCAAGGTGCTGTGCGTTGGCACTGGCGGACTGGGCGCTCCGCTGGCTTACTACCTGGCCGCGGCGGGTATTGGAACGCTGGGCCTGGTGGACTTCGACGTGGTGGACGCCAGCAACCTGCAGCGCCAGATCATTCACTCCACCTCGACCGTCGGCATGCTGAAGGTCGACTCCGCCGAAAAGAAGCTGAAGGACCTGAACCCGTACCTGAACGTGGTGAAGCACAACACCATGCTGCGCAGTGAGAACGCGCTGGAGATCTTCAGCGGCTACGACATCATTGCCGACGGCACGGACAACTTCCAGACGCGTTACCTGGTGAACGATGCCTGCGTTCTGCTGAACAAGCCGAACATGTACGGCTCCATCTTCCGGTTCGAGGGCCAGGCTTCGGTCTTCGCCACCGAGGAAGGCCCCTGCTACCGCTGCCTCTATCCCGAACCGCCACCGCCGGGCCTGGTGCCTTCGTGCGCGGAGGGCGGCGTGCTCGGCATCCTGCCGGGACTGGTCGGCGTCATCCAGGCGACTGAGGTCATCAAGCACATCCTCGGCATTGGCGAGCCGCTGGTTGGCCGCCTGCTGCTGGTGGACTCGCTTGCCATGAGTTTCCGCACGTTGAAGCTGCGCAAGAACCCCAAGTGCCCGATGTGCGGCACGCGCGAGATCAAGGAGCTGATTGACTACGACCAGTTCTGCGGCATCGCACCGCCCACCACCACCGGCCCGCTGGAAGTACAGCAGCACGCGGCTGTAGGGGATGTTCCCGTACAGGACGGCATCCCGCAGGTCAGCGTGGAAGAGCTGAAGGCCAAGCGCGATCGCGGCGACGATTTTGTCCTGATCGATGTGCGCGAGCCACATGAGTATCGCATCGCGAACCTCGGCGCTCCGCTGTTCCCGCTGGGAGAGCTTGGCGCGAAGCTGCTGGAGTTGTCGCAGTACAAGGACAAGGAAGTGCTGGTCCACTGCCGCAGTGGCGCTCGCAGCCAGAAGGCAGCGCTTGAGCTAAAGGCGGCGGGCTTCAGTAATGTGAAGAACGTTGCCGGAGGCATCCTCGCCTGGGCCGATAAGATCGATCCGACGATGCCCAAGTACTAAATTGCAGGTAAGCCGGGCTTTTAGCTCGGCTTACCTGTCTGTATTTTCATACTGCCGAATGGCAGTATCCTCGCAGTTGACCCACGAAGGCTTCTGAAACTCTTCATCTCTGTTATCGAAGTCGATGGTACCGGCAAACCAGACCCTATCCTTCGTCACCATATTGAGCCGGATCGAAGCCTTATGTGGCGGGATCTGCGTAGACTCTGAGAACCTTCTCCACTGAAATTCGATCGGGGGCATACCTGCGGAAGAGTCGTAGGGATATACCCCCTCCGCAACAGAAACCGCCGTCCGCGACTCCGGCCCTGAGAAATTTCGATTAAGACAGTCGTTAATAAGAGCGCGAGTGTAAATAGGCTTCGGGGGTTTGGGTTGTGAATTCTCTTCCTGAAAGTGGCTCCATGCGCCGCCCGCTACAAAACCTGCCAGAAAGTAGACCACTGCAATACACAGATGGACAGGTATGCGCCTTGCTCTGAAGTTGCTCCACATGCAGGAAGTCTAGCGCGACATCCAACTGAATCTTTCTATTCTTTTAGCGGGATATCTCAGGACCGCCTCTCCTAAAAGCCAACTCTTCAGCGACTCGCCTGCTACTCTGAATCTCTCCACCGGAGCGTGCGCCCTTGAAGCAGCTAATCCTTCTCCTGCTCTGCATCACCACCATCGCCGTGCACGCCCAGCAACCCGACTGGCAAAAAGCCGCCGGCGATCACATGAGCTTTGAAGTCGCCTCCATCAAACCCGACGATGGCCCCTTCAAATCCCCCTCCTTCGCCCTCAGCACCGACGAATGGTTCAACGATCCCAACGGTCACTTCCACGCCGACTTCACTCTGACCACCTACATCAGCTTCGCCTACAAGTTCTGGCTCACCACCGAGGAGTCGCGCGCCCTCTACTCCAAGCTGCCCGACTGGGTCCGCACGCAGCGCTTCGAGGTTCAGGCCAACGCTCCGCTGCACACCACCAAAGACCAGTACCGCCTGATGATGCAGTCACTGCTCGCCGAACGCTTCGGCCTGACGCTGCACTTCGAGCAGAAAGATCTGCCCGTGCTCGCTATGACGTTGGTGAAACCGGGCAAGCCAGGGCCACAGCTCACTCCGCATGAACAGGGACCTGCCTGCGATACTCCGTCTAAAACGGTCTTCCCACCCATGTGCTATGCCTACTCTGCACGTCCTGCGGAGAACGGTGAGTGGCTGAACGGGTCGCGTGCCACCACCATGGAACTGCTGGCCGCATTTGTCGGCATGACAGGCCAGATGCAGAATGAGATCGACCGCCGCGTCGTCGACCAGACCGGACTAACCGGACAATGGGACTTCACGCTGGAGCTACTGCCTCCGACGCAGATGCGCAAAGACTCCACGGCCACCGGTCCATCTTTTCTGGAAGCAATCCGGGAACAGCTCGGCATCACGCTGAAGCCAGCACGCATGCCTGTATCGCTGCCGGTGATCGACACCATCCAGCCTCTGAGTGAGAACTAAGCTCTCCTTATTTGCACGGCCGAACAGACCACTCACTTCACCCATGCTGCGACAAGCTCAGCACATTCCCCTCAAGGTCTTTGAACCAGGCCACCTTCGCTCCACCCGGAGCGCTCCACACGCCCAGCTCATCCTGCTCTAACTGGTCATAGCGTGTGAACTCTACGCCTGCCGCGGTTAGCGTTTGCACCATCTGCTCAATCTCCGTTACCTGCCAGCCGAAGACCGTCCACGGCGCGGGCGTGAACTCGCCCACCAGGGTCAGCCGCAGCATGACGCCGTTTACGTCGAAGACCAGCGCAAAGGGCAGCTCTTCCTCTATCAGAGCAAGGCCCAGGGTGTCGCGGTAGAAGGTGCGAGCCTTGTCGACATTGCTGATGGGAAGGAAGGTGACGATAGCCTGTTGGGCAAGTGAGGAAACTGCGCTCATCGGTTGTTGCTCCCGTGGTTGGATTCAATCGGGCCCGTACTGGAGCTGCGCGTGGTAGCGACGATGATCCGGTTGCGGCCCAGTTCCTTGGCGCGCAACAGGGCTGCGTCGGCGGCTCGGATCAGCGACTCGCCGGAAGCGTGGATGGGATAGCTTGCCAGGCCCACAGAGGCCGTGATGTTTGCAATCATCGTCTCCTCATACTTGAGGCAAAGCGCTGCAATGCGCTCACGGATCAGGTCTGCCCGTTCATAAGCGCGGACCACGTCGAACTCCGGCAGCAGGACCAGAAACTCTTCCCCGCCGTACCGGAAGGCAATCTCCGTTTCTCGAACGGCGTTCCTGATAATGCCCGCAACCTCTTTGATGACCAGGTCGCCCGCCTCATGACCATGCCGGTCGTTGAGAGATTTGAAGTGGTCGATATCGAGCATCAGGCAGCTGAGCGGAGTGCTGGATTCCTCCGCATACGCGATGTGGCGATGCAGCACGTCCTGCAACTTGTAGCGGTTTCGCAGGCTGGTCAGTGCATCCGAATGCGCCATCTCATGGAGCTTATCCCGCAGACGGATGTTGGCGATGGAGAGCCCGATGGCCTCTGCCATCAGCTCCAGGTACTCCTGGGCGGGAATCGGAAAATCACTCGTCGTCTTTTCCAGGCAAAGCAGCCCGATAGTTTCCCCCAATGCGGTCAGGGGCACGCACATCGAGCTTCCAACGGCCTCCGCGGCCACGTGCTTGCACGGTATATCGACAACACTCTCCGGCCGGTGGAGCTGCCCGCGGCGCAGGGCCCAGCAATCATCCGGAAGGAACGAAGGCATGCTGCTCCTGGGAGTAAGCCACGACGTCAGGGAGGTCATCAGGCCAAGGCGGTCATCCTGCACGTAAAGAGTGCCTGCAAGGTTTGGGGCGATCTGCGGGACGAAGCGCGCCGCGACGTTCAGAATGTCTTCGACCGATTCGCACCCATGCAAACGCTGGGTCATGCGCGCAAGCAGTTCGCGGATGCGCCACTCATGATCACGTTCTTTTTCAAGCCGCTGGCGCTCCAGCCCGTTCTCCCGAAAGATGCGGATGGCGTGCGACATGTCGCCAATCTCATCCACGTAGTCGTAGGAGGGCGTCTCCACATCGTAGTCCTGCGCCGCCAGACGGTTGACCACATCGCTGAGCGTGACGACCGGCTTAAGGATGCGGCGCTTGAGGATAAAGCCCAGCACAAACAGAAAGAGTCCTGCGGTGGCGGCAACCATTGCTTCCGAGATACTTCTTAAGCGCTTGGTGACGACACCGGCATCGGTGACAGCCTGCTCTGTTCTCTGGTCGAGCATGGATTGAAACTGATTGAAGAGCGCGGCAACACGCTCCAACCCATGTTCATAGTCCGCACTGAACAGAAGCTGCCGCGCAGCCTCCTGGTGTCCATTTGCGACCTCGGCGATGGCCTGCTTCTGCTCTGCCTGGAGAGAGTCGGCTACCTGTAACCCGTCGCGCAGTGACTTCAGTTCCGTCTCCGTTGCGCCTGCATCCTGCAGCCTGGCAATGCGCTGCTCGATGCTGCCCAATGCTGCAAGCCCGTTCTGGTAAGACGCGGCATATCCAGGAGCGCCCGTGATGGCATACTGCCGTACCTGGTCACTGAGTTCGTAGGTGTCGGTCTCTACTTCCTCAGAAAGATGGTCAAACTGAGCACGCTGCTCAACAGCTATCCGTTCGGCGCGGTCTGCGTTGGATGCCAGCAGCATCGCGATTCCCGTTGTGATTGAAATACAAACGGTGGCTCCATACGCCCAGTTTGTAATGGTTGCGATACGCATTCAAAGCCCTTCCACAGAACCGATCCTCTTGGGGGAGAGGATAAAGTGTAGCGCAAGCAGCATAAACCGGTGACGAGACCCTTCGCACGCACCTCCGCTAACGCCGCAGCAGAAGCGGACCTATGCCGGCAGCACACTGTCCCTGCTCAGTTTCCCTTCAGCGTGGCTTCGGTGTTGTCCAGCTTGGTCAGCATGGCGCGGGCTTCGCTGGAGTTCAGCGTGTGGTTCTCCAGCATGGTATTGATCTGCTGGCGTTCGGCGCGCACTGCTTCCAACCGAAGACGCCGCTCGGCTGCGCGGAGCGCATCGGCCTTGGCGCGGCTTGCATCGTCTCCGCTGAAGGCCTCGATCCTGCGCCGGTAATAGTCCATCAGACGAGCCGCGATAGACGCGTAACCATCGGCCATGGCACTGTTCTGTGACAGTTCGTGTTCGGCGGACTCAAGCCGAGTAATGGCAGCCTGCGCCGCAAGAATCTGCGCGTTTCGCTTCTTGGTTTCGGCGGAAGACTCCGGCGGCTCCTGCACGCCCTTCAACGCAACAGGAAGCCCAAACGCAGCCGCGATCATGGAGAACAGCAGCACTCCCGTGGCCAGCAAAACGGCGAGGTTGCGGCCCGGGAAGGGAGAGCCGTCCTGCAGCGTTAGCGGGATGGAGAGCACCGCCGCCAGCGTAATGGCGCCGCGCACGCCAGCCATCATGGTGACAGCCAGCAGACGCCAGGGCGTATGCCGTATCTCACCGTCGCGATTCTTCTGCCGATAGAACGACCACTCCAGCGCCAGCCATGTCCACAGCAGCCGAAGCATGCCGAGCACGAGGGTGATGCCAAGGACGAAACCGCCAAGCACCCATGCTGAGGCGAAGCCCTCTTCCTTCATTACCTCCGGAATGCTGCGTGCGATTGCGGGCAACTGCAGGCCCAGCAGCACGAAGATCAATCCGTTGAAGGTGAACTGCACCATGTCGGTAATGGCTTCCGACTTGATGCGCGTCTCCACCTCGGGCGCTTCCTGCAGCACCCAGTTCGCCACAAACCCTGCGGCCACGGCGGCCAGAATGCCGGAGAACTCAAAGTGTTCCGCCGCCAGGTAGGCTGCGAAGGGCAAGAGCAGCGAGCGCAGAATCTGCGCGGCGGGATGCGAGCCGATCAGCCGGTCCATCCAACGCTCACCCTGCATGACGGCAAAGGAGAGCGCCGCGCCAATCGCAAGTCCTCCTAATGCGACTTCCACGAAGCTTACCGCGGCCTGTGCCGCGGAGAATTTGCCGGTCAGCACGGCGACAACCGCAAACCGCAGGCAGACAAGGCCGGTTGCGTCGTTCAACAACGCCTCGCCCTCCAGCAGATGCATCAGCCGGGACGGCATCTTCTTTTCACCGATCAGGCCCGATACCGCAACGGCATCCGTGGGCGAGAGTACCGCCGCCAAGGCGAAGCACGCCGCCATCGGCATCTGCGGAATCATCCAGTCGATGAAGTAGCCGGCTCCAATCACTGTGAAGAAAACAAGGCCGACCGCCATCTGCAGGATCGGCCTGCCCAGCGGCTTCAGTTCCGCACGCGGAAACTGGTTCGCATCCACATACAGCAGCGGAGCGACAAACAACAGCAGGAACAACGATGGATCCAGCGGACTATCGATCCTGAGGCCCGCAAGAGCAACGCCCAGACCTATCTGCAGGAACGGCAAAGGAACGCGTGTCACCTTCGCAATCACCTTGGACAGCGAAACGGCAAACAACAAAATGAGAATGGTCGTGAGTTGCTGCAGCTTACCTGCCTCCCATGCGCCAAGATGAATGGTTTAAATTCCTGGCCGCGGGCGGAATGCCCTACCAGTCCAATCTCAATCGAGAGATGTACTCCTTAAGATGCACCATGGACCTGATTCGTTACCGGCTCGACAGCAAATGAGTGGCTATCGTACGACTGCAATGGCCCCATCCTGCGATAGGTTCTCACCGCAACAGGAAAGGCCGCCCATGACGGGCGGCCTTTCCTGTTGCACATCGCGTACGGCTATTTCGCGGCGAACTCCTGCGCAATCTGTTGCAGGTACTCCGCCTCTGCCTTGATGGCGTTGGTCACGATGACCATCTGCTGCGTGGCTTCCTGGAAGTTGCTGTCCTCCACGGCCTCGCGAATACCCGGCAGGGTCTTCACACCATAGCCGGTATAGACACCCGGGGCGTAGAGTACATGCTCCATCCACGGACGGCGCGGCAGACCGGCAGGGTTCAGGAACTTGCGCTCCGCAAGCGACAGCTTCGTATTGATGGAGGCAGCCCTGGCGGCATCCAGGGGACCGGCAGCGTCTTCGGCGGCCTTCAACTCAGCGGCGGCTTTGGCAAGCTGCGCAATCGCAGCGTCCAGAGCCGTGAAGTCCATCTCCGGCACCGGCGTCAGAGCCTCCGGCAGCTTCACCGTCTTTGTCGGATCGGCGGCCAGCTTGTAGTAGCCCGCGTCGATGTTCTTCTTTCGTTCCGATGCAGCGCGCTGCATCTGCTTCACCAGCGCCTGGATCTCGCTGGAGTATCCCTTGACGGTCGAGGCCAGGTTCCGGAAGTCATACGGCAGCACGTCCGCATCGGCAACACGCATCACCAGTGTGCCCGCCATGTCGGCAATGGCCTTGCCGTAGAGCGACTCCTTATCGCCGAAGTGCTCAATGAACCACGGCGTGTCATAGGCGGAGTGATATGTACCGCTGCGGTCTTCCCCGCCGAAGCCTAGGCTGACCGTGGTGATGCCAAGGTGATCGACAAAGGCCTGGAAGTCCGATCCGCTGCCCACGGCGCCGATGGGGATGATATCTCCCGAGGGAGCAGCGCCGCCGCGGCCCGCACGGGTGGCACGCGCCGCAAACTGACGATCCCACACGGAGACCTTTGTCTCGGGGTCGGTAATCTGGCGGGCGATATCATTCACCAGCTGCTCGGTCTGATAGCTGCCGGCGGCGTTCAGAAAACCGCGATTGCTTTCATCGCTGTTCACGTACAGGATGGCGTGTTTGTCCAGGTCAGCCGCATGGGTCTCTGCCCATTCGGTGGAGCCCAGCAAGCCAGGCTCTTCGCCGTCCCACGCGGTGTAGATCAGCGTGCGCTTCGGGTTCCAGCCCTTCTTGTGCAGCTCGCCCAGGGCGCGCGCCTCTTCCAGCAGACCCGACTGGCCGGAGATAGGATCATCCGCTCCGTTGACCCAGCCGTCGTAGTGGTTGCCGCGTACGATCCACTGATCAGGCTCCGTGGAGCCCTTCATCGTCGCAACCACGTCGAGGACAGGCTTGGTCTCCCAGTTGAACTTCAGGTTCATGTGAACCTTGGTCTTGCCCGCACCGAAGTGATAAGTGAACGGAAGAGCTCCGCGCCATGTGGACGGAACCGCCGGGCCATCCAGCGATTTGAGCAGCGGCTCCGCATCGCCGTAGCTGACCGGCAGTACGGGAATCTTCATGATGGCCTTCGACTCTTCAATCTTCAGGCGCTTCGTCCCCTTCACCGAGCCCTCTCCGGGCGTCAGCGGGTCGCCGGAGTACAGCGACGTATCGGCAACGCTGCCGCGCTGTACTCCCATGGAAGGACGCATGGGGCCCTTGGGAAGAACATCATTCTGGCCGTAGCCATCGTCGGCGGGATCAGAGTAGATGATGCAACCCACGGCTCCATGCTCGTAGGCCAGTTTCGGCTTCAAGCCGCGCCAGCCGCCGCCATAGCGCGTAATCACAATGGCGCCCTTGACGCTGATGCCCTGCCGCTCCAGCTCCTCGTAGTCATCGCGCATGCCGTAGTTGGCGTAGACCAGCGGACCGGTCACATCGCCGTCCGCCGAGTAGATGTTGAAGCCCGGGAGCTGCGTCGTGGTCTCGTGCGTGTACGGGTCTTCGGCCAGCGGGGTCTCCGTGAGCTTCATCACGAATTTGGTGGGAGCAATCATCTCCACCAGCTGCGATTTTGGCGTGGGATAGAGCACGTCGAACTGCTCAATCTTCGCGTCCCAGCCCCAGGACTTGTACTGCTTAACCATCCACTCGGCGTTCTTGCGTTGCGCCTCCGATCCGACATGGTGCGGATGGGCAGCCAGAACCTTCATGTTCTCGTGTGCGCGCTTCGCCTCCGGAATCTCGCGGAAGCGCTTTTCCCAATCAAGCTCCGTCGCAGAGCTTGTGCTGGTGTACCCCGGCAGCGGTTTCGCTGCGGGCTGTTGGGCCAAGCCTTCGAAGGGAAGACTCAACAAGAGGATGGCTGCTGCTAGCTGACGCACGGCACTTCTCTCCTGCGCGCTCTGGGAGGAGCGATTGAATTTTTAGATAAATCTGTTCTAACAGAACGTGAACACCTCCCGCTTGTTCTCCAGGCCATTTCTGCCTTTTCAGAAGATCTCCGAGCATAGCGCTTTGACCCACAACGGGCATAATGGGGCTGAGGATTCCCCTTTGGAAGAACACTCGCACCTGAAAGCCACGCTCAACACCTGGCAGCTGTGGGGCATTGCCGTTGGCCTTGTCATCTCCGGCGAGTACTTCGGGTGGAGCTACGGATGGGCCAGCGCCGGCACCCTTGGCTTTCTCGCGGTCACCCTGCTGGTAGCGACCATGTACACGGCTTTCATCTTCAGCTTTACCGAGCTGACCACGGCGATTCCCCACGCCGGTGGGCCGTTTGCCTATGCGCAACGCGCCTTTGGCGATACCGGCGGTTACATCGCTGCCGCCGCTACGCTGGTCGAGTTCCTGTTTGCACCGCCTGCCATTGCACTCGCCATCGGAGCATATCTGCATGTGCAGTTTCCAGGGCTCGCACCCAGAAACGCCGCGGTGCTGGCCTACCTGCTCTTTATGGCCATCAACATTGTGGGCGTACAAATTGCCGCCAGCTTTGAACTGGTGGTCACGCTGCTGGCCATCGTAGAACTGCTGGTCTTCATGGGCGTTGTGGCACCGGGCTTCCGCCTGAGCAACTTCCTTGCCCATGGATGGGCCGGACACGAACACCTGACACTGCACACCACCACCGGCATGTTTGCCGCCGTGCCTTTTGCCATCTGGTTCTTCCTTGCCATTGAAGGCGTGGCCATGGCCGCCGAAGAGGTGAAGAAGCCAACGCGCTCCATTCCCATTGCCTACATCGGCGGGATCGTCACGCTGCTTCTGCTCGCGCTTGGCGTCATGCTGTTTGCGGGCGGCGTGGGCGACTGGCGCATTCTGGCCAATATCAACGATCCTTTGCCGCAGGCCATGAAGATCATCGTCGGCGCCAGCAGCGGATGGCTGCACATGTTGGTCTGGCTCGGACTCTTCGGGCTGGTTGCGTCGCTGCATGGCATCATCTTCGGCTACTCGCGGCAGGTGTATGCGCTGGCGCGTGCGGGCTATCTTCCCGCGGTGCTGGGCAGGATTCATCCACGCTTCCGCACACCGTGGATCGCTGTCGTTGCCGGCGGAATTATCGGCATCGCAGCCATCTACAGTGACAACTGGATCCGGTTCGGCGGTCAGCCATTGACGGCCAACATTGTCACCATGTCCGTGCTTGGCGCCCTGGTAATGTACATCGTCAGCATGCTCGCGCTGTTCCGGCTGCGCAGGTGTGAACCCGTCATGGCGAGGCCCTTTCGCACGCCGTTGTATCCGCTGCTGCCCCTGTGGGCGCTGCTGTGTGCGGTTGTCTGCCTCGCCAGCCTTATCTATTACAACCGCCTGATCGCTGCATTGTTCACCGCGCTGCTGCTGCTTGGCTATCTTGCCCTACGGCTTGGGTGGCGCAAAAAGCGTCATGCTGTGTAGCATGCGCCATACTGGAAGTGGAGGAACATTCGCATGGCAAGCGCACGTCTGCTGATGATTGTTGGAGATTTCGTGGAGGATTACGAGGTCATGGTTCCGTTCCAGGCCCTGCAGGTTCTGGGACACAGCGTGGATGCCGTATGCCCCGGCAAAAAGTCGGGCGACACTGTCCGCACCGCGATTCATGACTTTGAAGGTGACCAGACTTACAGCGAAAAGCCCGGCCACAACTTCGCCCTGAACGCCACCTTCAGTGAAGTGGATGAAACGGAGTACGACGGGCTCGTTGTTCCCGGTGGCCGCGCTCCGGAGTATCTTCGCCTGGATAAGCGCGTCCTCGAAATCGTGCAGTACTTCCACAAGGCGGATAAGCCTATTGCGGCTATCTGCCATGGGCCCCAGCTTCTGGCTGCGGCACGCATTCTTCAGGGTAAGCGCCTGAACGCCTACCCCGCATGCGCACCGGAGGTCGAGCTTGCCGGAGGTGAATTCGTCTCGCTCAACGTTACGGACGCGGTGACGGACGGCAAACTGGTTACCGGTCCGGCCTGGCCCGCTCACCCGGAGTGGCTGCGCCAGTTTGAAACGGTATTGCAGGCACACCTGGCCTAGATTCTTCTTGCAGAACAACGCGCCGGAGCCCGTCCTGGGCTCCGTTTGCATTTTTACCTGCGACCCCGGCACGGCTTCGCAGGTCTAATGACTGTAAGAGGTACCTATGAGCATCATCATCGCTCCCCCATTTACCTCCGCAGAGATGGCCGCAAAGAAAGTGCAGATGGCCGAGGATCTGTGGAACACCCGCGACCCCGAGCGCGTGGCGCTTGCCTATACCGAAGACACCGTATGGCGGAATCGCACGGACTTTCTTCAGGGACGCAAAGCCGTTGTCGAGTTCCTTACACGCAAGTGGAACCGCGAGCTCGATTACAAGCTGAAGAAAGAGCTCTGGAGCTTCCACGACAACCGCATCGCTGTAAAGTTCCACTACGAATGGCATGACGACGCCGGCCACTGGTACAGAAGCTACGGGAACGAACTGTGGGAGTTTGCTCCGTCCGGCCAGATGCAGCGCCGCGAAGCAAGCATCAACGACCTGCCCATCAAGGAATCGGAACGCACGCTGTAGACCGGCTGTTTCAGGTTGGTCCCACGGCGGGGCCAACCGGGATGTTTACTTCGCTTGCGTAGCGGTGAAAGAGCCTTCCATCCCATACTCCTTCACCAGGACTGTTCCGACGATCTTGTGGTCTTCGAGCTTCGCGCTCACACCCAGCGTAGCCTGGCTCCCGGTCAGGTCCAGCGTTATAACGTCGCCTGCGATCTTGCCGGTTACGTTGGTAAAGGTTTTGCACGTACCGGTCAGCTTTTCGCCATCCTGCTTGAAGGTGCAGGTGTCGTCCGCCTCGTTACCGGAGACGTTCAGGTGCAGCGCCCATTCGCCGTTGACCGTTGCGCTCTGGGCAAATGCCGGAGCCGCTGCGGAAGCCAGCAGAAACAAAGTCGAAAGCAGTTTCATCGGATAGTTCTCCTTCTGGAGTTGTGGCAGCCGCAGAGATAAAAGCTACTGCCGCATGCAGTTCTTGTTATGCACCGTGGGAAGCAGAAGAAAGCTGATGCTGCGCGGCGCAAACTGAACCTGGCCGGCAGCGGTCTTCTTCGCCGTTAGCGCAGGCAGCGTACCATCCGCATTTGCGCGAAGCTCCACGCCGTTCAGCATCACGTTGCGGCTCTGCAGCTCCGTCGCTGTCAGTGTGTACACCTCGCCCGCGACCGGCAGACGCAGGGTATCCACTGTTGATGCGCTTGTATTGAGGACAAGCAGAGTAACGCCGCCCTGATTGCCTTTTGCGCAGTGCGCGAAAAGGTGCAGATCTCCTGTCTCTTTCACACCGGGACTGAGTGCGGTCGTTCCCATGCTGCGTGTCCACAACAGCGCCGCCCAGTAGTTTGGGCGTGGGTCAAACGTCTCTTCGTCCAGCAGGCCATAGTCGCTGGATGCAAGCGTGTTGTGCATGACGGTCTTCACGCCTCTCTGCGCCAATGTTCCTAGCTGGTCCAGATAGCGGAAGCTGTCCGCAAAGGTAGCGGCCCATGCGTCTCCGCCGCAGCCTGACTGACCCGTTTCAGTGAGCCACAGCTCCTTGCCGGGCAGATACGTATCGCGCAGCTTCGCATAGAACTCTTCCACCGCGGTATTGCGCGCAAACCAGTCCGAAGTCAGCGCCTGCTCCAGCGTTGTCCCAGCGGCCGGGCCTAACATGGCGGCGCAACGATGCGAAATCGTGCCATAGAAGTGATACGAAAACACATCAAACACCGGTCCTGAAGCCTGGAGGAGATCTTCTGCTCTCAGCACTGGTTGTTTCGGCGCATTCGCTGGAGTCATCTCAACGCCTTCGCCCACGCTTCCCGGACCGAGAAAAATCGTCTGCGGTGAGGCTTCCTTCAGAAATGCGCGAAACGTCCTGACGTCCGTAGCAAATGTCTTCGCGCTGTAGCCCCGCGGAGCTCCGCCCGCCAGATAGTAGGTCGGCTCATTCATGAACTCAGCCGCGGCAATGTGGCCACCGATGTGACGGGTGTACTCAAACAGCCCTCTTGCCGATTCCGGATTCCAGGAGCCGTCTGTATTCCGTGCTCCATCACCAATCGCAACGGAGGTCACGATTGCACCGCCGGTAGCGCGTGCGAAATCGACCACACCTTTCCACTGCGCGCGTGTCATTACCCCCTTGTATCCCGCTGGAGGCTGCTGCAGCGCCGGCGCATCGTCGTCCTGAAAGTATGTTGTGTTTCTCCAGGTGCCGCTCACCCGGATATACGCCGGCCCCAGTGCAGCGGACAGATTGCGCAGCTTTGAATTTGCCAGGTTGATGGGCGGACGGTACTGGAATAGGTTCTGATCAAGCCCCGCCAAGCCGTTGGCCTTCCCCGGGCCTTGAGACACGCTTGCGGCCAGTCGCTGCCTCACCTCATCGCTGTAGGGTTTCCAGAACCGGCCCCCGGTGATCTCTACCGCTTCAATGTTGTACGAAACAAAACGCGGATCCACCCTGGCCATCCCCGGCATCGTTTGTGGGCTCAATGCAACCTGCGCCGTCAAAGCAACCGCACCGAACCCAAAACCGAGGCAGCCAAATGCTGCCGCCACAAATCCGGAATGCACTCTCTTCGACACGCAAAAGCTCCATCCTCCCGCTCCTCCGCGGAACGGCGGTATAAGGGTGATACTTTTCAAATTACATACGTGTCAACATGTATTTTATTAAAAGATTCAACACCTGCCCGCAAAGCGCGCACAAAACCTACTTCCGTGCCGCTCGTTTTCCTTTACGACGAATCGATTTCTCCGGGAAGAGCCCGTCGAAAACCTCCGCGAGCAGTCTCTTAATTTCTTTCCGGCTGAGCACGTCAGGCTGAAACTGCATGGCCAGAACCAGCCCGCTCTTGATGGCGCTCAACGCCAGCACGCGACTTTCCACACGCGATCGTCCCGGCTCATTGGCGATACCAAACTCCCGCGTAACGTTTCCCGTGGGATACATCTGTCGGTAGCTTTCGCGCAAATCCTCAACCGATTCCGTGTGCCGCAAGGCATACAGCTTCATCTCAAGATCCAGCAGGGCCGTTTCTACATACAGGCTGTCGGCATAGTACCTGCGCAACGCAGCCAGTCTTCCCTCAAAATCATCCTGCGCGCTATCAGCCACCAGTTCCTGAAACTCCTGCACGGCCTGACGGATGCGATTGGTCTGCAGCGCGAAGAACAATTGCTCCTTGGTCTTGTACTGCGCGTACACGGCACCGCGCGTACGCCCGGACTCCCGGGCGATCTCATCAATCTGGGCGCGCTCAAACCCATCGCGCGCAAAGATCGTCTCTGCCGCCTGCAGCAGCGCTGCGCGTGTCGTTTCGCTCTTGATCTGGTGTTTATTCCGTGTCGAACTCTTCATCCACGTGATCCTACGTGATCCTCCGACCCGCCGGAAAGAGTATGGATCACGATTAGGACCTCGCAAACCGGCAAAAAATAGGCCGGGCGCATGCGCACGCCCGGCCTCGAATGGGAGGGAGTTAGAACAGGATTTTCAACCCGAACTGCGTGTTGAAAGGTTCACCGGCGCCGATACCAGGAGCTCCGTTGTAATCGCCGATAGTGTCATACAGGCTGAAGCTTCCGCCGACCGTGCTGCTGGGCGGAGCATAGTTGATGCGGTTGAAGAGGTTGAACATCTCCACCCGGAACTGCACCGTCATCAGCTCCTTGATCTTCGTGTTCTTGAAGACCGAGAAGTCGACGTCGGAGTAACCGGGGCCGTAGTAGGCGTTCCGTCGCGTGGTGCCGAAGTGGCCGGCCGCCGCATCCGTAAAGGCGGAAGGATCCAGCCAGCTCGCTCCAGGCTTCTGCCCCTGGAAACCTTTCTTCGGATCGCCAATCTGCACCGCGCGATCGTTGCCTTCGTTCGTTCCGCTGATGTCGCCGGAAGCGTGCACCGTAAAGGGCTGGCCGCCGTGGAAGCTGAACAAGGAGTTCAACTGCCATCCATGCGTCAGCTCTTTCGGACCCCAGGAAGAGCCCGGGATCTCGTAGCCCATAAGGGCGGTGAGCGTATTGCGGGTGTCAAAGTCGCTGTTGCCGTAGTCGCCTTTGAAGTTGAAGTTGTCCTGCGGCAGGCTGCCGCGGTAGGCCGTCACTTCGTCCAGGTTATGGCTCCAGGTGTAGGCCGCCTGCGTCATCAATCCATGCCAGCGGGAGATGCGAAGCTGCGCCTGCAGAGCGTTGTAGTTTGAGGTGCCAATGCTCTCAATCTGGTTGATGTTGCCGTACTGCGGATAGCTGGTGCTGTACGGCAACGATGAGGCTCCGGCGGAAACGTTGAGCTGGTTCAGATCAAGCAGGCTCAGCAGGCGACGGCCTTCGCTGCCAACATACCCAAGCTGCGCGATCATGTTAGCGCCAAGCGTGCGCTCAATGTTCAGGCTGTAGTTCTGGTTGTACGGTGTGCGGAAGTTACGGTCAACCGAGAAGACACCGCATGGACTGGAAGAGGAGCATGGGTAGCTGATTGTCGAAGGAAAGATCGCCTGTCCTGCAACGATAGTGGTTTTGCCGGGCTGGACCGTCGGGTCAATCGGAATCGCCTTCCCGGCGGCGCTGATGGTGTACACCGGGTTCGGACCGGCAGGGTTGCCTTCCACGCCATTCGGCGCCTGGTTGCCGGGACGGTTGTCGAGGAAGGGATTCAGGTTCGGCGTGTCGAAGTAGAAGCCATAGCCAATGCGAACGACCGTCTTCTCGTCGAGACCATAGGTCATGCCCACGCGCGGACTGAAGTTCTTGTAGTACTGCTGATAGAGCGAGCTGATCTGGTTGCCCTGAAATGCAATGCCATTGAAAGAGGTAAGCTCCGGGCGAAAGACCGAGAGGTCTTTGTTGCTGTTGTGCAGCGGTCCGACATAGTCATAGCGAAGGCCATAGTTGATGGTGATTTTGCGTGAGAGCTGCCAGGAGTCTCCGGCATTCAATTCCCACGTGTTGACGAAGACCTGGCGCTCCGGATCGCCAATGGCGATGGAGGCAGCCGAGGTGTAGCCTGCCAGAAAGTCTGCCAGCGCGCCCGCCTGGCCGGAGACGCCAATACGCGTTCCATCAAAGGTGAACGAACCGACCGAGTGCCGCTTGTAGAACTCATCCAGCTGCGCCTGGCGGAACTCCCCGCCAAGGCGGATCTGGTGCTTGCCCTTCACCCAGCTCAACTGGTCGGTCAAGTGGCCGGTGATATCGTTGCGGCCTTCGGGCGGCGTCATACCGACAGGATCGAAGCCGGTAATGGTGATGTTGGGTGCATTGGTAAAGCTGGCTCCGGTATTGAAGCCCAGCGACTGCACGTTGAAGTTGGTATTCGCATCGTTGAAGACCTGGTTGAAGTAGTTCACACCCACCAGCAGCTGGTTTGAGATGGACGGCGTCACCATGCGGTTATAGACAAGGGCGATGTTCTGTACATGGATCGGCGCAACTTCGAAGTAGTCGTACAGCTGCGATCCCACGGGAGCGACCTGGTTGCCCTGTCCTACAAACCAGTGCGCGCTCAGGCTGTCCTTGTCCGTGATGTGGTAATCCACCTTGCCCAGGCCGTTATAGCTGTAACCGAACTCCGGGACACTGGAGTGGAAGTTATTCACCACACCGGCCGTATCTGCGGAGAGGTTGCCGCCGGCCCAGAGTGTGTTCAGCACATTCTGCATGGTGGTGTTGACCGGGATATTGTGCGCGGCCAGAATCGCCTTGGCCTGATTCTGCCAGCCGACCGAAGGCTCAGTCGCCGTACCCGATTCACCAATCACAAAGCGCTGCTTCTCAAAGGTGAGGAAGGCGAAGAGCTTGTCCTTCAGAAGCGGAGCTCCCACGGAGAAGCCGACGTTATAGTTCCGCACCTTCTGCTTGGTATCGCTGAAAGGACTCTTCGCTCCAAACAGCTCATTGCGATTGAAGTAATACGCCGACCCGTGCAGCCGATTTGTGCCTGATTTGAGTGTCAGGTTAATGGTGCCACCCGGGTTACGTCCACCCTCAGGGCCAGCCTGCGTTTGCGCGGAGAACTGCTCCACTGCATCGATCGGCAGCACGATACCGGCAATACCGGAGACGCCGCCCTGGTTCACCGCCGGTACGTTATGCCACAGGTCGTTGTTGTCCACACCGTCAATCTGCCAGTTCATCTGGTTGGCGCGGGTTCCGTTCAGTGATCCGTATCCGCCGCCGGTATAGCCGGCGAAACCAGGTGTCAGCTGAATCATCTGCGTGAAATCGCGGCCATTCAATGGCATGTCCGCAACCGTCTTCGACTCCAACACGATGTTTTGCGTGACCGTTGTCGTATCCAGCGTAATGTCAGAAGCCTGCACCTCCACCATCTGCATCGCCGAGGCGAAAAGCTTGATGGAAGGCAAGGAATAGATCACACCGGCAGAGACGGGAATCTTATTAAATTTCGCGGTGCTGAAACCGGAGTGAGTTGCCGTCAAGGTGTAGGCGCCAAGCGGCAGATCGTTGAAGAGAAAGGTTCCCGCGCTTGAGGTGACGGTGCTGTAGTTACTCTGGGTAGCTTCGTTGATCAGTGTGACGGTTGCTCCAGCGATTGTGGCCCCGGTAGGATCGGCGACCTCGCCATTGATACCTCCGCGGAATGTTTGTGAGGAAAGCGGAGCGACGGTAAAGAGAAAGAGCGCTGTAAGTGTGAGTAGAAGAAAGGATTTCGGAAAACGGATACACGACTGCCAGAACGTCATGATGCTCCTCCGTGCAGATACAGATATGGGGCGGCGTGTCGGCACAATGCGACCGCAACCTGCTTGTTTTTCTTGGAAAAAGACGAGTTCCTGCGTGGTGCTATTTCAACGATTGACACAGGCTCCTGGCGGAAGCCCCTTCTAAAGGAAAGACAACAATCGTATGAGGATGGCCAGAACGCCCCAGGCTTCATGAGCCGGGGTCATCATTTGATGAGATATTCACTCATCTCCAGCATTCGCGCAACATAAATTTACGACCCATTTATTTCGCCGGCAAGAAAGATGACTAAGCGGGCAGTCCAACAGCAGGTAACTTCCCCCGCGCCTTGTCCGTCGGTTATGGTCTGAGCCTGCGGTGTCCTGTCGCATTCTGAACCAGCAGTAGCTACCGGACTGCCGCTGCTGCCCGATACTGGCTTGCCCACTGCGACGGCTTCGGCCCCATCACGAATTGCACTGTCGCACCGCTCTGAATCTGTTCCCACGTCAGCACCGGCTGCGTCAGCGGCTTGCCATTGATCGTGGCTAACTGGATGTACTTGTTCTCCGTGGAGTTATTCACCGCGTCCACCGTAAAGGTTTTGCCATTCGCAAGTTTCAGGCTCATATGGCGGTACAGCGGCGACCCGATCATGTACTCGCCGCTGGCTGCATTCACCGGGTAGAAGCCCATGGCCGTGAAGATAAACCACGACGACATCTGCCCGCAGTCATCATCTCCAATCAAGCCAGCCGGGCCGGTCTTGTAGTGGTCGGCCGCAATCTGGCGGACGCGTTCCTGCGTTTTCCATGGTTGCCCGGCAAAGTCATACAGGTAGCCGTAGTGATGACTGGGTTCGTTGTTGTGGTCGTTGTGGCCGCCGGCGAAGTGCGCGTCCAGATACTTCGTGTAGTTTTCCGCGCCGCCCATCAACTCCATCAATCCGGCCTGATCGTGAAACACACCCCAGGTGTAGACCCAGGCATCACCCTCGGTCCATCCGGCAAGCGTGCGATTGGTATTGGTGTCGCCGCCTTCGCCGCCGCTGATCGGCGCCCAGCTTCCGTCGCTGCGCTTGCCGTTCATCAGGTGCAGTGCGGGATTGTAGAGATGACGCGCATTCAGTGAGCGCTGCATCAGCTCCTTGTATTCCTTGTCCTTGCCAAGGGCCTTCGCGATCTGCGCGACGCACCAGTCATCGTAGCTGTCTTCAATGGTGCGGCTGGCGGCCTCGTCAATCTTGTCGGTCGGAATGTAACCGAGCGTCTTGTAATACGTCAGCCCCGCGCGAGCCTCATACGGAGTCTTCTCTTCGCGGTCGAGCCAGCGGCGCGTCGTATCGCCATCCGGAGGAACCGTCGCGTCTTTCCACGCAGCCTGCCATGCCAGCTCACGATCGAAGCCGTGGAAGCCCTTGCGCATGGCCTCGGCTACCAGTGAGTCCGCATGCGTTCCGATCATGATGTTGGTGTAGCTGAGGTTCGGCCACTTGGGCATCCAGCCGCCTTCCTTGTAATCGTTCAGCAGGGCCGTCACCATGCCGTCGATATGCTCCGGAGCTGTCAGTGTCAGCCAGCTCCACTCCGCGCGGAAGGTATCCCAGATGGAGTAGGCCGTGTAGCTGGTACCCTCGTGCACCGTGTCGTCAAAGCCCGAATAGTAACGATCGCCCTCCGTCATGATGCGCGGAAACAACTGCGAGCGATAGAAGGCCGTGTACAGCCGTACCTTGTCATCGTCACTTGCGCCCTGCACCTGCAGGTGCGCCAGCTTCTGCTGCCACATCGCATGCAGCTTCTTCTGCAATCTATCGAAATCCCACGTTGGCATCTCGGCCTTCAGGTTCGCGCGCGCCTGCTCCAGGCTGATGAACGAGGTACCGACGCGAAGCTCCACCATCTCACCCGGAGCGAACTCAACATACGCACCGCGATACTCCTTCGCATCCTTGCCGTAGGTATTGCCCATCTTCGGCAGCTTGCGGAACTGCACGACGAAGTATCCCTTGAAGTTGGGCAGCGCCGCGGCTCCTGCATTCGGCATGCTGCCGGGACCAAGGTGCGCGTCCATGCGATGCGGATTCCATCCGGTGATCTCACCCGTGGCAACATCGACCGCGGCCCATCCATTGATGCCTGGCCGGGATGCTTCTACAAGAATGCGAGCCGCCCCCTTCGCGGGGAAACGGAAGCGCATCATGCCGCAGCGTTCGGTAGCGGTCATCTCGCCCTTCAGGGATTGCCCTTCGCCCGCATCCAGCGTCACCGTGTATACATCCGGATGTGACTGTTCGTCCTCGTGGCGAAACTTCATCGCCCGCGTCTCCGGGGTGGTGCGCAGCGCATCCCCTACCTGCGGAATCACGGTGACATAGCCAAAGTCGCCCATCCACATGGCAGGCTGGTGTGTGCCCATAAAGCCGGACATCGTCGTGTCATGCCACTCGTACGACAACACGCTGATCTTGTTCTGCCGCGTCTGCGGAATCCATCCGGTCATGGCGAACGGAGGTTCCACCAGCGGCAGCGTGCGGCCATAGCCTTCCGCTGTCTTCTCGCTGCCAATCAACGGATCAACATACCGCACCAGGTCAGACGATGCGGTCTTAACTTGCGCGGCGAGGGGAAGAGGAGCAAGGGTCAGGGCGGCGACGAGGAGGGTACGCATGGCAGGAAAAGTATAGCCACGAGTTTGCATCTCTTGCTTATCAAGCAACTCAATCAGCATCCCGGTTACACTCGACGCACAGACATTTGCACCGCAGAACCAAAAGGAAACCTGACATGACACGCCGCTCCTGGATCTTCCGCCTCAGCTCTCTGCTCCTGCTTCCCACCGCCGGCCTGCTGGCCCAGGCTGCGGCACCCGCACCTGCCACCACGCCGAACCTGCCCACGCAGCGTGTGCTGATTCATGTGCACTCCGACAAACCCGAAGACTGGAACGCCGCCGTCAAGAAAGCGAACGAGCTGATGAGCTCCGCCGCCAAGCCCTATGACACCCGCGTTGAGATTCTGGCCACCGGCGATGGCCTGAAGCTGATTGACAAGAACAACGCCCTCTCAAGCGAAGTTACACAGTCCATCGGCAAGGACGTCAGCTTCGTTGCCTGCCACGCTTCCATGCGTGCCAACAAGGTGGCGGATAACCAGCTCACCACCGGAGTCGGAATCGTGCCCAGCGGCGGCCGCGAGATTGCCGCCCGCAAGGCCGAGGGCTGGACCGTACTGGATGACAAGTCCATCAAGTAGATGGATGGTTGGATAGTAAAAGCAAAAGGCCCGGAGATAATCCCGGCCTTTTGCTTTGTGGCCCGAGGCCTTATCTTCGCGCGTGTTTTAGTACAACGGGTGAGCCGTCGTTCTTCGCGGGCTTCAGCCCCAGCAGGCCGCACACAAAGTCGTACACGTTCACATTCTCAAAGCTGGGTAACTGGACACCGCGCCTGATGTCCGGCCCCTCGGCGTAAAAGCTTGCCTTCATCTCCGGCATCGTCGCCACATCGAAGCCATGCTCCCCCGGACCGTCGTGAATCACCGTGTCCTTGGGACGTGCGGGATCGACCATGGTGCGGAAGGGATAGGCCTGCTTCCAGATGATCACCGGATCGCCGATGCGCGGATTGCTGTTGAAGTGCAGACGCGCGGGCACGTCCTTGCGGCGGTAGACCTCGTACCGGTCGTCATGCAGCGCCTTCAACGACTCATACGCTTTCTCGCTCGCGGCATCGTCGGCGCCGTACATGTGCGCCTCCGGCCCGGGTTTTACGCTCGACAGGTCAGCATCCTTGTTCAGTTCCACCCAGTGGCGGTCCTTGAAGGCGATGCCTCCATGGTCTGAGACCACGATCAGATCCACCGGCAGCTTCGTCGCCTTCAGCTTCTGTCGCAGATCTCCGATCAGCGCGTCCAGGTGATGCACGGCCGCATCCAGCTCCGGCGAATCCGGTCCGTGGTCATGCGCGGCGTGATCGACGTTGGAGTAGTAGAGCGTGATGAAGTGCGGGCGCTGGGCTGCGGGCAACTTCAGCCAGGACACTACCTGGTCCACGCGTTTGGCATCGTCATACTTGTCGTCAAACGGAACCCAGTAGTCCGGACGCATGCCATCGATCTTCGCGTCCGCGCCGGCCCAGAAGAAAGTCGCCGCGCGCATGCCCTGCTTCTGCGCCAGCACCCACAGCGGAGTTCCGCCGTACCAGCTGCCGTCTTTGCTGGACGGCCCGTTGTAGGAGTACTCCTCATAGCCGCGCGCGGGGTCCAAAAACTTGTTGCTCACAATGCCGTGATGTTCCGGATAAAGCCCGGTCACCAGGGTGTAGTGATTGGGAAAGGTAAGCGTGGGGTAGGACGGAATCATGCCATCCGGAGTGGACGCACCGTCCTGCGCCATCTGCAGCAGGTTGCTGGCGCGGTGCAGCTTCGCGTAGTCATAGCGGAAACCATCGAGCGAGACCAGCACCACGTAATGGGCCCGGCGCGCTTTGCCGGAGTTCAGCGCGCCAGGCTCATGTTGAACCGGAGCAATATCCTGCGCCAGCGCGCTTGTGCAAACGCATGCCAGAACCGCAATCCGCAACCATTGCCAACGAATCATGCTCCCCCACAAGCCTGCGCGCGGCGCCTCCGCTGCATGCAATGCCTAGTCTTCGGCCTTGTCTTCGATGCGCAGCATCTGCAGGCACAGCGGCTTCTCCAGCATGCAGTCCATCTTCGTAATGGAGCGTAACGCACGCTCAACAACGGAGGTCAGACAGGGCTCCGTCGTCACCACAAACGGAAGACGGTCCTTGGGGTGTCCCGGCCGCTGCAGGATCGAATCGATGTTCGCGCCCACCTTGGCCAGCGCTCCGGCAATGGCGGAGACGATGCCGGGCTTGTCACTGACGACGAAGCGCAGGTAATGCGGAGCCAGGAACTCGCCCACCACCGCACGCTTGCGCACCGGCTGGCGGACCACGCCGCACTGCTGCGCCACGGCCAGCAGATCACTGACCACGGCCACCGCCGTGGGATGCGCGCCCGCGCCGTGCCCGCTGAAGACCACATCGCCGCCAAAGCGTCCGCTGGTTACCACCATGTTCTGCGTGCCGTGGCTCCAGGCAATCGGCGACTCCATGGGAACCAGCATTGGTCCCACGCGCGCATGAACTGCTCCATCCTGCACCTGCGCACGGCTTACCTGGCGAATGGTGCAACCAAGCTCCTTCGCGTACTGGAAATCGATAGCCGACACCTTGCTGATGGACTGCGTCGGCACCTCGTCGGGATTCAGCTCCGCGTGCATGGCAACGCGCGACAGGATGCACAGCTTTGCACGAGCGTCGAAGCCATCCACATCCGCCGAAGGATTCGCCTCGGCATAGCCTAGCTTCTGCGCCTCAGCCAGAACCTCGTCATACTCCGCGCCCTGCTCCATGTGGCTCAGGATGAAGTTACAGGTGCCGTTCACAATGCCGCTGATCTTCACAATGGCGTCGCCGCCAATGCCCTGCAGCGCACCGGGGATCACCGGCACACCGCCGGCCACGGCCGCGCCATACAGCAGCGATACACCCTTCCTTGCCGCGAACTTTTCCAGCGCCGCGCCGCGATAGGCAATCAATTGCTTGTTGGCGGTCACCACGCTCTTGCCCGCGGAGATCGCCTTCTTCAGCCAGCCCTCGATCGGGTCAAGGCCGCCGATCAGTTCCAGGATCACATCGACGTCGCTCTTCAGGATGACGTTGATGTCGTCGGTCCAGACAACAGTCTTCGGCAGCTTCTTCGCCTGCGGTCGCGAGAGCTTGCGCTCGTAATCGCGGTTGTAGACGTGCGTAATTTCAATGTCGGCAAACTTCCGCGCCGCCAACACATCCGCTACACCGCCGCCTACCGTGCCAAATCCCAGGATTGCTACTTTTGTCTTCGCCATAATCTTGTTGCCGATTCTTTCGTTAGTATTCGATCTTCTTGGCGCTGTCTGCCCAGGCGTGGAAGCTTTCCAACGCCTCGTCATGCAGCAGTTGACGGGTAGGAATCGTCCGCTGCTCCAGCGGGCGCTTTACCTCGTCGTAGAGAAAGCTGTCATCAAATCCGATTGCGGCCGCATCCGCCGCCGTGTTGCCGTAGTAGATGGCCTTGCAGCGCGACCAGTAGATGGCCGCCAGGCACATGGGGCAGGGCTCGCAACTGGTATAGACCTCGCAGTCGTCCAGGCAGAAGGTACCCAGCTTTTCACAAGCCCGGCGAATAGCTACCACCTCGCCGTGTGCCGTGGGATCGTTTGTGCTTGTTACCAGGTTCATGCCCTCGGCAACAATCTCGCCATCCTTCACAATCACACAGCCAAACGGGCCGCCACGGCCAGAGCGAACATTCTCGGTCGCCAACTCAATGGCGCGCTGCATGAATTTCTGATTGCCGCTCATCTCGCTCACAAACGCTTGAAAATACGCGTTTAGCGCGTAAAATCACGCGTAACTCTGATTATGGCACAGGCCTTTCGATCCAATCGCGTCGTCCTGCCCGAGGGCACCCGCCCGGCCACACTGCTGGTGCAGGATGGCCTGATCACACGTGTGCTCACTACGGGCGCGCTTCCGCCCGATGTGGCATTGACGGACTTCGGCGACCACGCCATTCTGCCTGGCCTGACCGACGTGCATACACACATCAACCAGCCCGGCCGTACAGAATGGGAAGGCTTCGAGACGGCAACGCGCGCCGCAGCAGCGGGTGGATTTACTACCGTGGTGGACATGCCGCTGAACTGCCTGCCGGAGACCATCACCGTCGACGCGCTAGAGCAGAAACGCATCGCCGCCAGGGGGCTTACCTACATTGACTGGCTGCCGTGGGGCGGCCTGGTCGGCCCCGGGGAGGACGAGACCGCGAACCTGGAGCACCTGGAACCGATGGTTGAAGCCGGTGTGCCCGGCTTCAAATGCTTCCTGCTCTACCCCGGCTGCGAAGGCCTTTCGCATCTCTCCCTGGCGCAACTGCGCCGCGCTGCACCAACGCTGGCGCGGCTGGGCAAGCCACTCCTCGTCCACGCCGAGCTGGAAGGCCCGGTGATGGAAGCCAGCAAGGCCTTATACGCACACCATGCGGACTGGACAAAGTACGCAACCTACCTCGCGTCGCGGCCTGACGAAGCCGAGCTTGCCGCCATCCGCGCGCTGATTGATCTTGTGCGCGAGTTCCGCTTTCCGCTGCACATTGTTCACCTGGCCACGGCGCAGGCCGTGCCCATGCTGGCCGCCGCCAGGGCTGAGGGTCTGCCGATTACGGTGGAGACCTGCACGCATTACCTGGCCATCAGCGCAGAGCAAATTCCCGACGGCGCAACACAGTTCAAATGCGCCCCGCCGATCCGCAGCAAAAACAACCAGGATGGTCTATGGCAGGCGCTGCGCGACGGCGTTATCGACCTGGTCTCGACCGACCACTCGCCCTGCCCGCCGGAGATGAAGCCCAGCGGTGCCTTTGACAAGGCATGGGGAGGCATCGCGTCGCTCTCCACCGCCGTGCCCGTCACCTGGACCGAAGCGCAGAGGCGCGGCTTCACACTCGAAGACCTTGTGCGCTGGTTTTCGATTGCACCGGCAAAGCTCGCGGGCCTGACGAAATCGCACGGCCAGCTTGCCTTCGCGCGTCCGGCGAACTTCGTTGTCTTCGCGCCTGAGAAGCACTGGACCGTCACCGCAGACCGCCTGCACTATCGCCATGCCATCTCGCCTTACCTTGGCCGCACGCTGACAGGCGAGGTGGTGGCCACCTATCTGCACGGCGAAGCGGTTTACAGCGCGGGGGGATTTGCCATGCTGGCGAACGGTCGCGACCTGTCAGTGTAGTTGTTCCATCTGCGACAATAACCTCCCATGAATCCCACGCTTGCCCACTGGAACACGCTCCCCGCCGACGAAGCCGCGGCCGTCATTCTTCCCACCAACGGATCACAGGCGTGGGCCGAGCAGATGGCATCGCACCGGCCTTATCCCGGCGAGCAGACGCTCTTTGAAGTAGCCGACCACATCTGGTACCACCTGAGCGATGACGCAAAGCAGCAGGCCTTCGATTCGCACCCGCGTATTGGTCAGCGCCACGCCGCGAAGGAAGCCACCGCGCAGTCGCTCACATGGTCGTCGCAGGAGCAGACACTCTCGGACGATGAGCGCGTGCAGCAGGCGCTGGCGGAAGCCAACCAGAAATATGAAGAAACCTTCGGCCGCATCTTCATCGTGTGCGCCACCGGCAAAACGCAGCAGCAGATGCTTGCGATTCTTGAACAGCGTCTGCACAACGACGAGGAAACCGAGTTCGCCGAGGCTGCCGAGCAGCAGCGGCAGATCACGCAGCTTCGCCTGCGTAAATGGCTGGCCGCAAGTTAGCCACTTGCGCACTCGCGTGTGGCACCTTACACCTTTTCTATGTCCATCTCGACCCACATTCTCGACACCTCCGCCGGACGCCCGGCGACGCGTGTCGATGCCCGCCTGTGCCGCTTCGAATTCGACGCCTGGACACAGCTGGCGCTGGCACAGACTGATAGCGACGGCCGCATCCGCGCGCTGTTGCCGGCGGAGACCAGAATGCTTCCCGGCCTGTACCGCATCAGCTTCTTCACCGGCGCCTACTTCGCCGCTCTGCAGCAGGAGACGCTGTATCCGGTGATCGACATCACATTCACCGTGCGCGAAGGCGAGCAACATTACCACATACCGCTGCTGCTCTCCGCCAACGGATTTACCACCTACCGCGGAACGTAGTCAGGCTGTACTCTAGGAACCCAATGATCAAGCTCGCACAGAACCGTTACGGCAAATCCCGCGTCCGCCTGCTGAAGGTCACCCGTCACGAAGCGCACCACCATGTGGACGAGTGGACCGTCGAAGTGCTGCTGCAGGGCGACTTCGAGTCCGCCCACGTCGAAGGCGATAACTCTCAGATTCTTCCGACGGACACCATGAAGAACACCGTGTACTACATGGCGCACCGTTCGCAGGCCGCCTCCATGGAGGGCTTCGCGGAAGAGCTGATCGATTTTCTGCTCTCACGCAACCCGCAGGTTACCGCGGCCGAGGTCACCATCCACTCCGCGCTGTGGAAGCACATGAAGGTGGATGGCGGCCTGCATCCCACGGCCTTCATCCGCGGCAGCGATGAGCAGCAGACCACGCACGTGCAGCGCATTCAGCCCGAGGGCTTCCAGGTCACCTCCGGTGTCAGCAACCTGGTCATCATGAAAACCGCGCAGTCCGGCTTCGAGGATTACATTGTCGACGAGCTGACCACGCTGAAGCCCACCAGCGACCGCATCTTCGCCACGGCATGCACGGCCACGTGGAAGTACATCCACTCGGCTCCGCTGCATTACAACGCCCTGCGCGAATGCGCCCGCGAGACGATGCTGAGCACCTTCGCGAACCATGATTCGAAATCGGTACAGCAGACACTTTATGCCATGGGCGAAGCTGTACTCGAAGCCGTGCCGGAGATCCGCGAGATCACGCTGACCATGCCCAACAAGCATGCGCTGCTCATCGACCTGGAACGTTTCGGGCTGAAGAACAACAACCAGATCTTCGTGCCCACGGATGAGCCACATGGCACTATCCAGGCCACACTGGTGCGCATGTAGTCCATCCTCTTCGCGGCGGGTGCGGTGCGTGTTTCCTCCGCGAAGAACCCACTTACCCACCCGCCTGTCTCCTGCTACCTTGTCTGAATGCAGGTTGGAGAACGTATTGTTGCGCGCTGCCGTGAGCTTGCCGGCATCACCGATGTGGAAGGGGAAACCACGCGAACCTTCCTCTCGCCCGCCATGCGCCGCGCGAATGATCAACTGGCCGCATGGGCCACGGAGAAAAGCTTCACCACGCGCTACGATGCCGCGGGCAACCTCCACATTCTGCGTAATGCCGACATCGTCACGCAGAAGACCTTCCTGCTCGCGTCGCATCTCGACACCGTTCCCAATGCCGGAGCCTACGATGGCCCGCTCGGCATCCTGCTCGGGCTCGCACTGCTGGAAGAAGCTCCGCCGCTTCCCTTTCATCTGGAGCTCATCGCCTTCAGCGAAGAAGAGGGCGTGCGCTTTGGCTTCCCTTTCATCGGCAGCAAAGCGCTGACAGGCGAGCTGACAGAAGAACTTCTCACACGTACGGACACGCACGGCATCAACGTCCGCGAAGCCATCACTGCATACGGGCTGAATCCCGGCGAGCTTCCCGAGGCAATACTTCACCCCGGCCACTTCGGCTATCTCGAGTTCCATATCGAGCAGGGGCCTGTGCTGGAACATGAAGACCGCGCACTCGGCATCGTCACCGCCATCATCGGCCAGTCGCGCCTGCAGCTCACCTTTACCGGCAAGGCAAACCACGCCGGCACCACGCCCATGCACCTGCGTCACGACGCGCTTACCGCTGCCAGCGAATTTGTTCTCGCAACGGAAACACTGGCACGCAACACACCAGGACTCGTTGCCACCGTTGGCCGGCTCACGCCGTATCCCGGAGCAGGTAACGTTATCCCCGGCGAGGTCGCGCTCTCGCTGGATGTACGCCACGCGGATGACAGCGTTCGTCATGCCAGTGTCGAGGCTCTGCTGGCCACTGCAAACAGCATTTCCGTAACACGCAGAGTTCGCATCACACACACGTTCAAGCTCGATCAACCCGCTGTGCCCATGGACACCTCGCTTACCGGGCTTCTCGCGGAAGCCGCCGCTCCCACTCGCCCGCTCACACTGGCCAGCGGGGCGGGCCACGACGCGATGGTCCTGGCGCCGCACCTTCCCGCAACCATGCTCTTCCTGCGCACGCCGGGTGGTTTGTCGCATCATCCGGATGAAACCGTGCTGCCATCCGATGTACAGTTAGCCTTTGAAACCGGGCTACGGTTTCTGGAACGGATTGCCAATGTTTAACCTGGGACACTCCCGCAGCCGCACCGCCGGCGACCACTTCCTGCTCACGGCCGATACCTTCATCCGCGCCGCGCTGCCCGGCATGACCAACGCAACTGC
The DNA here is from genome assembly GCF_025685395.1 of Terriglobus tenax. NCBI lineage: Bacteria > Pseudomonadati > Acidobacteriota > Terriglobia > Terriglobales > Acidobacteriaceae > Terriglobus > Terriglobus tenax. The sequence continues at coordinate 1,969,158 of NZ_JAGSYA010000004.1, forward strand.
CATTGTGCATGTCTCGCCTGCCGTCGGTGCAGCCTTCACGCAGTACACCGCGGAGCTTGCCGCCAACGGTTCGCTTGGCCCAGCCGCGGCACAGCGCTTTGTTTACGTGCTGGAGGGCAGCGTTGTGCTCTCTGCCGAAGACAGCACGCACACGCTCAACGCCAACGGCTATGCCTACATTCCGGAAGACCTGGAACACAGCATCACCAGCACACAACCCGCTAAGCTGGCCGTCATCGAGAAGAAGTACCAGGTGCTGGACGGTGTCGAAGCTCCCGGCCTCTTCATCGGCGACGAAACCAGGATCACACCCACTGCTTTGAATGGTGACGAAGACCTTGCGGTGCGCACGCTGCTGCCTGGCGACAGCAGCTTCGACTTCGCCGTCAACACCATGGGCTATGTTCCCGGCGCCACGCTGGCGCAGACGGAGATCCACGTCATGGAGCACGGCCTGCTGATGCTGACCGGCGGCGGCATCTACAAGCTGGGCGACCAGTGGTACCCGGTCACCGCCGGTGACTTCATCTACATGGCGCCCTTCTGCCCGCAGTGGTTCGGCGCTCTGGGCAAGCAGCCCGCGAAGTATTTGATCTACAAGGATTGGAACAGGCACCCGCTCGCATGAAGATCAACGTCAACATTCATCGCCTCTCCTCGGAGCTCGAAGATCTGGCCAGCTTCTCTGACGCTCCACCGTCGGACGAAGGCACGGCTGTCACGCGCGTTGTCTTCACCAACACGGATCTGGAAGCCCGCACCTTTCTCGAAGCCCTTGCGCACAAGATTGATCTCGACGTTCGCCGTGATGCCGTCGGCAATACCTTCTTCCGCTGGAAGGGCTCTGATCCGTCGCTCGCGCCTGTCGGCACCGGCTCGCACATCGATGCCATTCCGCACGCCGGTATGTATGACGGCACCGTCGGCGTCCTTGGAGGGCTCGAGGCCATCCGCACGCTGAAGGAGGCTGGCTTCCAGCCCACGCGCAGCATTGAACTGCTGCTGTTCACCTCCGAGGAGCCGACGCGCTTCGGCATCGGCTGCCTGGGATCGCGGCTGCTCAGCGGCACGCTCGATCCTGAGAAGGCCGATTCTCTCGTCGACAAGCATGGCCAGCCGCTGGAGCAGGTACGCACGGCCGCCAATTTCTCCGGTGACCTGGCCACGGTCAAACTCCCCACAGGCTACTACCAGAACTGGGTTGAGTTGCACATCGAGCAGGGTCCGCTGCTGGAGCGCGAGGGCCTTCCCATCGGGATCGTCACCGCCATCGCCGCCCCCGCCGGCTACCGGTTCCACCTCGAAGGCTTCGGTGGACACGCCGGCGCGCTGTTGATGCCGGACCGCAAAGATGCCCTTTGCGCCGCAGCCGAACTCATTCTTTCAGTGGAACGGAATACGCTGGCGACCGGGGTCATCGATACGGTCGGCACCGTCGGCACGGCACAGATCTATCCCGGTGCCGTGAACTCCGTACCCAGCCGCGTCACGCTGGAGCTGGATCTGCGCGACATTGACCCCGTGCGCCGCGAGTCTGTCATTGAAGCCATTCGCCGCGATATCGCGGAGATCCAGACCCACCGCGGCGTCACCATCACGGAAGAGCTGGTCAACGCCGACCCGCCCGCCACCAGCGACACCACAATCGTCTCTACCCTTGAAGCGGTCTGCACTGAATCCGGCATCCCGTACAAAAAAATGGTCAGCCGCGCGTATCACGACTCTCTCTTCATGGCTCGCATCGCGCCCGTCGCCATGATCTTTATTCCCTGCCGCAACGGTGTTTCTCACAAGCCGGATGAATACTCTTCGCCGCAGGCCATTGCCACCGGAGTTCATGTACTTGCAGCCACACTTGCCCGCCTTGCGGCACAATAGAAGGCACGTACGCGCATGCCGATCACATCGACCAATCCCTCCACCGGGAAAATACTCCGCCACTTCGAGCCGCTGACCTCAGAACAGCTTGAGGCCAAGCTGGCGCTGGCCGCTTCCGCATGGAAGGCCTACCAGGAAGTCCCGCTGGAGCACCGCGCTCTCTGCATGCGCAAACTTGCCTCCCTGCTGGACGATGAGGCCGACGAACTGGCCCGCCTCATCACGCTGGAGATGGGCAAGCCCATTCGCGGCGCACGTGCGGAGGTGCAGAAGTGCGCCACCGCATGCCGCTACTATGCGGAGCACGCCGCGAAGTTCCTTACGCCGGAGGTCATCCCGACAGAGGCCTCCAGCAGCTACGTGCGCTTCGATCCGCTTGGCGTCGTGCTGGCCGTTATGCCATGGAACTTTCCCCTGTGGCAGGTCTTCCGCTTTCTTGCTCCTGCACTGATGGCGGGCAACTGTGGCCTGCTGAAGCACGCCTCCAATGTGCCGCAGTGCTCGCTGACGATTGAAGCCCTTACCCGCCGCGCCGGCTTTCCCCGTGGCGTCTTCCAATCGCTGCTGATTGAGTCCTCCACGGTTGCAAAGGTTATTGAAGATCCCCGGGTGGCCGCCGTCACCGTCACCGGCAGCAATCCGGCCGGTTCCTCCGTCGCCTCGCTCGCCGGTAAGCACATCAAGAAATCCGTGCTGGAGCTTGGCGGCTCCGACCCTTTTATCGTGATGCCCTCGGCCGATCTGCACGTGGCCATCGACACCGCCGTGAAGGCGCGCACCGTCAACAACGGGCAGTCCTGCATCGCGGCCAAGCGCTTCATTGTGCATGAAGGTGTTTACTCCGAGTTTGAAGAACGCTTCGCCATTGCCATGGACACACTGAAGGTCGGCGACCCTTTGCGCGAGGATACGGACATTGGACCGCTTGCCACCGAGCAGGGTCTGCTGGAAATCGAAGCCCAGGTCAAAGCCTGCCTCCATGCGGGAGCGCGCCTGATTACAGGCGGCGAGCGCATGCTGGGCGAGCAGGGCCACTACTTCGAACCCACCGTCATCAGCGGGCTTCCTCGCACCTCGGCTGTCTACCAGGAAGAGATCTTCGGCCCGGTCGCTCTGCTCTTCCGCGTCACCTCGCTGGACCAGGCAATCGAGTTCGCCAATGACACGCCCTTCGGTCTCGGAGCCTCTGCCTGGACCCGCGATCCCGTGGATCAGCAACGCTTCGTGCGGGACCTGCAGGCGGGCGCCGTCTTCCTCAATGCCATGGTGGCCAGTGATCCACGCCTGCCCTTCGGCGGCATCAAGCAGTCCGGCTATGGCCGCGAACTGGCCGCGGCCGGCATGCGCGAATTCCTGAACGCCAAGACGGTTTTCATCGCCTAGAGATACATCGTTCAGACAGGCAAAAGGGCGCAGCCAGTGGCTGCGCCCTTTCTTACTGCGTGTTTGCGTTAGAAGTTGAAGTTCAACTGCAGAGTGATACGACGGACCGCGTTGGACGAACCACCACCGGCATTGATCGCATTCGACTGACCGAAGACCGGCGAGCTCAGCGTTCCAACCGGTGCACCATAGTTCACCACGTTGAACAGGTTGCTGCCCTGCGCCGCCAGGGTCATGGTGTACTTATGGCCGGAGCTGGCTCCGCCGAACGGACCACCACCGCCAGGACCGCCGCCACCCGGGCCGCCACGGCCGCCACCACCGCCGCCTCCCGGAGGAGGCATCATGCCGCCCTGCTGACGCTGACGTCCATTCTGCCCGGCAGCACCGCCAGTCCTCTCACCAAAACCGAAGGTCTTCGCCAGGCGCAGGTTGAAGCTGAAGAAGCGGGGACCCTCGCAGGAGTTGATCGGGATCTGCTGATAGTTCGTGGTTCCCGTTTTCGGAATGGTGTAGTAGGCATTGCTTCTGCTGCCGTCGGAGTTCGTGACAAAGTTCTGTCCTGCCGCAGTCGAGCAGGCGCCCGCAAGCGATGCGCTTCCGGCACTGGTCCACATAGGACGATCGTTATAAACCGAGTCGACGTTGATGTCCTGACCGGCGGTCACGCTGAACGGTGAACCTGAGTTGATCATCACGAACGGGCTGGCCGTAATGGCGTACTTGAAGTTGAAGCTGCCAGCCAGCAGCCCGCGGTTACGCACGTCAAACGAGGTACGACCGTAGTCGGCCTTCGTATCGTAGGTACGCGAGGTGGTGAAGGTCGCACCGCCGGTGTTGCCCTTGGCAAAGCCCAGAGCATAGAAACCGAACAGCGTGAACTTGCTGCCCACACGGGCCGTGCCGTTCACAAAGAGCTGGTTCTGGTTGAAGACGCCGCCCGAGTCATAGCGATAGTCGTAGTTGGAGGCGGTTGTGAAGGCACGCGTCATGTACTGGTGAACACCGCGCGCATTCAGATAGTTGGCCGAGATCGAAATCGACTTACCCACCTGCTGGTCCACACCCGCGGCAAACTGCATGATGTAGCCGGAACGAGTATCGCCGATCGTGTACTTGGTTATCAGACCCGAAGCCTGTGTGGGGCAAGCGGTAGGATTGCTCGGGGTGCAGGTGCTCGGAATCGCCGTCGTCGATGCCTGAATGGTGCGCGTCTGAACATTCGTCCCGTTCTGGCGGGTCACGTTCATCACCTGCGCCAGGTCGAAGCGGTCATAAAACAGACCGTAACCGGCGCGCACAACCGTCTTCGGCGAACCCGACTTGCTGGGCACACCCCAGGCAATCGACAGACGCGGAGCGAAGTCGCGAGCCGAGTTGATCTGGTTCTGCGTCTCGTAACGGATACCACCGCTGATCGTCAGGTTGGGACGCACCTTCCAGTCGTCCTCGGCATACAGGCCCGCATCCACCACGCTGTTGGAAACCGTAGTCTGGTTGATCTGCGACACCGTGTACTGGTTCAGCGTGCCGCTGATGTAGTCATTCAGACTGGCGTAGGTAAAGGTACCATTCTGGCCAGCAATCGAGTACGCCTCTTCCTTGGTGTAGCGCAGGCGTCCACCCATGCGGATGAAGTGCTTCTGCAGAGCGACCGAGGTGTAGTTCTGCACCTCGATGTGCGTATCCGTCGTGTTGGAGTTACCCGTCGGCGAACCGCCGGTGTTCATACCACCTGAAACGTTCACTGCCGGCGTGACGTTCTGTGCCGTTACCGTCGCATTGGTGCGCTGATACTCGAAGCGTGTCTCGTTGACCACCTTCGCGCTGACAATCTGCGAATCGCTGATCTGGATGGTGTGCTCGTTGTTGCCCGAGGTATAGCCGCGGCTGTTCAGCACGAAGTTGCCAATGCCGTTGTTCTCGACTTTGCTGCTCTCGTATCCGTAACGGGCCGTCAGTGTGTTCTTGTCCGTCACCGCAAAGTCCACGCGCGGGCTGATCTGCCAGCGCTTCTGCGGATGCGGCACCGCGCCACCGGTATAGGTTCCGTTGATGCATCCCGATGACGCAAGCGCACCGGGAGCGCAGATCGTCGAAAGATCGCTCAGGTTCCTTGCATAGATCGGCACATTGCTGATGATGTTGTTGTCTTCAATGTCGCGGTAGTTGCCATTCGCATTGAATGACGACTTCTTGGTCAGCGGGCCGCTCAGGCCTCCAAAGAAGAAGAAGGTGTGATAATCCGGCTGGTTCTTGCTGAACGGATTGCTGGTGTTCATCCACTTCTGGTTGCCCTGGACGCTGGCGTTACCGCGGAACTTGTCCGTGCCCGGCTTCGTCAGCACTTCCACACGGCCGAAGCCCAGCTTGTCATACTGCGCCGAGAAGGGGTTCTGGTTCACACGGATCTCGCGGATGGACGACTTCGGAGGCAGCGTGCCACCGGTAAAGCCGTCAATGTAGATCTGTCCGCCATTCGGTCCCGCAGCCGGTCCGGCCAGTGCCGTCAACTGGCTCTGCAGTTCATCGGGATCGTCCGAGAGCGCGTCCAGGTCCTTGTCCTTGATCACCGTGGCGCTCGCGTTTGAGTCCGCATCCGTGCTTACCTGCGCGGTCTGCGTGGTTACGTTGACCTCAGTATTCGCCTCGGCGACCACCAGCTTGACATCCAGGTTCAGCGACTGGCCGGCGGCCACACGCACACCCGTCCGCACAAACGACGAGAAGCCAAGCATGGTCACCGTCAGCGAGTAGGTTCCAGCCGGCACGTTCGAGATGGAGTAGCTTCCATCTCCCTTGCTTGTTCCCGTCACGGCCTTGCCATTGCCCGCCGTCGCGGTAATCGTCGCTCCCGGCACCACCGCCGCATCAGGATCCGTCACGAGTCCGTGAATCGTTCCTGCCTGCTGCGCCTGTGCGGCAACACTTACTGCCAAAACCACCAGCAGCCAGACACACTTCAACCATGAGCGTTTCATCTCAGCTCCCAGGCACACACGTGCCACAAAAAAATTGCATTCAACCGCGTACGTCGTATTCGTTCTTCTTACTGTGCGTCGCCGCCGCCGCCGCCACCCATGCTCCACGGCGCCAGGTTCATCGAACTGGCTCCGTTCGGAGCGGCCAGGATCGGCTCAACTCCGCTCAGCATGGTTACCGCCGTGACAGTATCTGCATTCGCCGCACCGGTCCCGACAATCATGAGCGCGTCGCCGTTCTTTACCGTTGCAAGCTGGCCCGCTGGCAGACGAGACAACATCGACGCCAGGTCCATCCCTCGACCACCCGGCCCACCCGGGCCACCTGCTCCGCCCGGTCCCCCAAAGCGGCGACCTTCACCACCACCGGCAGCAGCACCTTCACCACCCGCCGGACGCGGTGCGCCCTGCGGGGCTCCGCCGCCCTGTGCACCTGGCGCTGCGCCCGCTGCTCCCGGCTGCTGGCCGCGCGCACGGGCTGCAAACATCGCCGCCGCCTGCGGAGGCAGTTCACGGAAATCAGAGTTCGCTGTCACCATCACGGTGACGTTCTTCTTGCTGGTCAGGTCCTTCAGCACCAGCTTGCCGCTGGCCGCATCCACACTGGTTACGGTTCCGGCCAGGTTGCGGAAGGCTCCGCTTACAATCTCGTCGGCCGCAATCGCGGTACCGTCCTCGTTCTTGTCGCCACGCACACGAAGCTGGTCGCCCGCCTTGATGTCGGCCAGCGTACCCGGCTTGGCATCCTCAAACTTCACCGAATCAGCCGCATAGCGGCGGAAGATCGTCTTCGGAGTCGTGCTGATCTCCACCGTCTTCTGGCCCGACTTCACCGTGATGGCTCCGCCGTTGACCGCGCTGACCAGACCGCCGGAACCACGGCGCTGCCAGTCCGCCTGCGCCGTCGCGTTCCGCTGTGCGATGTCGCCGGACTTCATCAAGACCACACGTGTCGCCGTAATTGCGGAAGCATCTCCCGGCCCGATCGCCAGGACGCGGTCGCCGGCGGCAATCTCACTGGCCGTGGACGGCTGCGCCGTCTTCAGATCCGTGCTGCCCGGGGCAAGCTGAACTACCTTGGTGGAGTCACCCAGGGTCACCGCCACGGTAGCGCCCTTGTCCGTGGCCACCGTTAGCGACGTGCTGCTTACACTCTTCACCGTGCCAAGCGCTGACGCATTCTGCGCCACCGCGCTGGGCGACACACTCATGACCACCGCGGTTGCGGTGAACAGGGTCGCCAGAAAATCCTTCTTGGTCGCGATCATAGCCAAATCCTCGTACTTAACCCCGGGACACAGCCGGCCAATCTCGCATATCTGGCGGACCGTACTGCAGTTGGGGAGTCTGCAGGGAGTACGGTCGAACCGCCATACAAGTTTCACGAAATTTCAAAGGAAATTGCGCTGAAACCTTCTCTATAAGCGCTCGTCTAATGACGCCGCAGCACTGCGGAACCGCCTGCTTCCAGCGTCAGTGTACGCTCCGGCGCAGCGCCGTTCCCGCCAGGGAGAACCACCTCGGTAAAGGGCTGTACAGGAATCTGGACGCTTTCTTTCCCGAGGTTTACCGCAACGGAGATAGGGCCGCGGTGCATCACCAGCCAGCCCTTCTGTTCGTCGAACTCCACCCTGCAGTTGCCCGGCGCTCCATCCTGCAGTTCCGGCACCGCGTGGCGCAGCGCAATCAGGCTGCGATACCAGTCCAGCATCGCAGCATGATCGGGTTTTTCCAGCTCATCCCACTGCAAACGGCTGCGCTCGAAGGTCGCGCGGTCCACCGGATCGGGAACATCCTTCGGCTTCCAGCCAAACCCCGCAAACTCCCTGCGGCGGCCGTTGCGCACCGCCTTGGCCATCGCCGGGTCTTCATGCTCGGCAAAGTACAGAAACGGAGTCGACGCAGCCCACTCCTCACCCTGGAAGAGCATGGGCACAAATGGGCCCAGAAGCACCAGCGCCGCCGCCGCCTTCGCCCTCTCCAGCCCGGCGATGGACGAGACACGGTCGCCCTGCGCCCGGTTGCCAATCTGGTCGTGGTTCTGGATATAGCCCAGGAACCGGTGCTGGTCCAGAGCACCCACCGGACGCCCATGCGTGCGGTTGCGATGCTTCGAATAGACCCCGTCGTACACAAAGGTCTTCTCCAGCGACTTGGCCAGCTTCGCCAGACCGCCAAAGTCCTCGTAGTAGCCCTTCGTCTCCTGCGGAGCCACGGCGGTAAACAGCGCGTGGTGGAAGTCGTCGCTCCACTGCGCGTCGATGCCAAGGCCGCCGGCTTCGCGCGGCGTGACCACCCGAGGATCGTTCAGGTCACTCTCTGCGATCAGCACAAGCTGCCTTCCGGTTGAAGCTCCCAGGTGCTCCACCTCGGCCGAAAGCTGCTCCAGGAAGTGGATCGCCGAACGGTCGACGAACGCGTGCACCGCATCCAGCCGCAGACCGTCCATGTGAAAGTCGCGCATCCACATCAGCGCATTGTCGATGAAGAAGCGGCGTACCTGGTCCGAGCCCCAGTCCTCAAAGTTCACCGCTCCACCCCACGGCGTGTGGTGCGTCTCTGTCAGATACGGCCCATACTTGCCGGTGTAATTGCCCACCGGGCCAAAGTGGTTGTAGACCACGTCCAGCAGCACGGCCAACCCCTTGCCATGCGCTGCATCCACAAACCGCTTCAGCGCATCCGGACCGCCATACGGCTCATGGACCGCATACAGCGCAACGCCGTCGTATCCCCAGCCGAAATGGCCGGGGAACGCCGCCACCGGCAGCAGCTCCACATGCGTAATCCCCAACTCCACCAGGAAGTCCAGCCGCGCAATCGCCGCATACAGCGTGCCTTCCTGCGTAAAGGTGCCAGGGTGCAGCTCATAGATCACGCCGCTCGACAGAGGTCTTGCCTGGAAGCTTTTGTCCGTCCACTGGAAGGCGCGTTGATCATATACGCACGAGAGGCCATGCACACCGTCCGGCTGCCACAGCGACCGCGGATCGGGCCACGCCTGGTCATCGTCATCCACGGCGAAGCCATAACGCGTCCCCGGGCCGGCATCCTCGGCCTCAAGATGCCACCACCCGTGATCATCCACACCCGCAGGCGGATTCATCTCCCGCAGTCCCTTGTTCACCTGCACGCGTACCCGCGACGCCCGGGGCGCCCACACCTTAAAACGATGCATCCTCTACTCCCGCACCAGCAGCGCGACTGGAAAGCGCTGCAGAAAGCTCGCGACCTTCTGGCGGCCGCCATGTTCCATCTCACCCGTCAACACATTGCGCCAGCGGCCCTCGGGAATCTCGACCGTTGTTCCAGCCCAACTGTCGCCCAGCTTCATGCGCCAGCGCGGGGCCAGCGTAATCACGCTGTGGTTCCGCAGATACGCCACGATATGTGCCGCCTTCTGCCCCTGCACCTCCAGCGGCGTATAGGCTGCATGCGGCCCAAACCACTCCGGATGCTCCCGGCGCAGCAACAGCGCCTTGTGGATCAGCCATAGCTTCGGCAATCCCTCCGGCATGCGTTCCATCATCTGCTCCGGAGAAAGTTCCGCGGCTTCGCCCAGCAGACGCCGCCGCAGATCGTAATCCACCGGCCTGCGATTATCCGGGTCCACCAGCGAAAAGTCCCACAGCTCGCCGCCCTGGTACAGGTCCGGTATGCCCGGAGCGGTGTACTTCACCAGTGTCTGCGTCAGCGAGTTCATCCATCCCGCCTCCTGCACACGCTCCACCATCTGCTCCAGCTCCTTCACAAACGGCTCGTGCTCCAGAATGCGCTCAATAAACCCATGCAAAGCTTCTTCATACTCGCGATTGTTGTTCGTCCACGACGTATGCTGCTTGGCCTCACGCATCGCCTTATCCATGTAAGGAATCAGGCGTTCCCTGCTGATCGGCCATACGCCGATCATCGTCTGGTACAGGAAGTACTCCGTGTTGCGATCGGGATACTTCTCTCCGCGGAACTCCGCGTTCATGCGGGACCAGCGATTCAAGGCGGCACGCCATCGCGCCGGCATCTCCGTCAGCACCGCAAGCCGTGCACGCACATCATCGGAACGCTTGGTGTCATGCGTCGACAGCGTCGTCATGGTCTGCGGATGTGTCTGCTGCATCGTGGTGCAGTAGCTATGGAACTCTTCCACGCCGATGCTCTTACGCGCCGGGTCCGCACCCACCTCGTTCAATCCGATCATCCGGTTGTAGGTGTAGAACGCCGTGTCTTCCACGCCCTTGGCCATCACCGGAGAGGTGAACTGCTGGAAGCGCATCACAAACTCGTTCTCGCGGAAGCCGCGTACCTTCAGCGTCAGTACATCGCCCACAAAATCAAACAGCCCCGGATCGAGATCGGGCCGCCGCCGCTTGGCTTCATGGATGGCCTGCCACACGCGGTAACGATCTTCATCCGTGATTTCATCGCGGTCGGTCGCCACATACGTGCGATAGACCTGGAAGCAGCTTGCCACCTCGCGGATGACGCGGCGAATCTCCGCCCGCGTCGTGTCGCGGCGGTCGCGGTTGTTCTCGCAGATCTCCACCAGCAGCGCTGCCAGCCGGTTGACATCGGAGCCCAGAGCCTCCTGCGTCACATGGTGCTTCTTCTCATGGGCCACATCGTCAAACTCCACCGGTTCATGGGTAAAGTCCGCGTAGATGGTCGTCATCTCCTCCAGGCCTTCGCCATGCACCAGCAGGCCATTGCACACGTTCAGGAAGTCATATCCGCTGGTGCCGTGGATCGGCCACTCCTGCCGCAGGTATTCGCCGGGCTCAAGAATCTTCTCACCGATAATCCATCCATCCGGCGAATGCTCCCGCAAGCGGCGGAAGTAGCCCTCCGGATCACGCAAACCATCCGGATGATCGACACGGACACCATCCAGAACGCCTTCCTTCAGCCACTGCAGCACCAGCGCATGCGTCTCTTCAAACACGTGCTCCCGCTCGACGCGCAGGCCAATCAGGGTGTTCACATCAAAGAAGCGCCGGTACCCCAGCTCCTGGTCCGCCGTGCGCCAGAACGCAAGCCGGTAGTTCTGCTGGTTCAGAAAATCATCCAGCGCGTCGATGTTGTTGTTCAGGTCTGACACCGCCAGGTCAATCGACTGGCAGATGTGGAGATCCTCCTCGCAGAGCCGTTCCAGCAGGGCGTAGATCACCGCCTTGTCGCGATGACGGTTGGCCGCAACACTCAGGTCGGTTGACTCCGGTGCGGGCAAACGCGCGAACGAGTCTGCAATAAAGCTCAGCGAATCACTGTGCGCATACTCGGCCGCCCGCTGCAGCAAGCCATACAGGGAGCGGGGCGCCACGGGATACACACCGTCAAAGTACGCAATCACAAACCCGGCGCCACGGCGCACCAGCTGGATCTGGCCATCGGCCAGCACCTTGCCGTACTGGTCGCCAAGAATCGGCACCAGTACCTTGTTCTGCAGCTTTGCTTCCTCCGGATGCCAGTTCACATCGAACCACGTCGAATAGCGCGACGACGGACCGTTTTCCAGCACGTCCCACCACAGCCCGTTTCCCGAGCCCAGCGCCATGTGGTTCGGCACGATGTCCAGAATCTGCCCCAGGCCAAGTTCGCCCAGGCGCCAGCGCAGCCGGCCATGGCCCTCCAGGCCACCCAGCTCTTCATTCACCTTGCGATGGTCGACAACGTCGTACCCATGCATCGACCCAGGAGCGGCCTGCAGATACGGCGAACAGTAGATATGCGAAATACCTAGATCACGCAGATAGTCCGCAATGGCGGACGCATGATCAAAGTCGAAGCCTGCATGCAACTGCAGACGATACGTGGACATAGGGATGCGGGCCATTCTTCTCTACTTTCTCTGATGGCATGTTTTGTCTCGGTCCTTGGGAACACACGATGGTCTACAGGGTTAAGAAGCGGTTTCCTCCCATGGGGTTGGATGGCTGCGCTAGGTTCCGTCGTATCAGCCATTTACACCGCGCGTCGGAAGCTCTACCGGCAACCGGCGCGCAGCCACGACCTGCAGCATGTGGAAAACACACAGCAGCGCGAACGCTGCGGGAAACGCCGTAGCGGAGGCCATGCTGAGTCTCCAGGCCAGGAAGGTCGCCACCAGCGTGGTCAGCGTAGGCCCGCCAAGCCGCTGCACAATGTTCAGCGTCGTCGTCGCCATCGGCAACTGCTCCCGCGGTACCGCCGCGTACGCTGACGAGACCGACGGAATCCCGATCGCCCCCATCCCCACACCACGCACAAACAGCATTCCCGCCAGTAGCACGGTCATCAGCCCATGCAGGCTCAAATACACAAACGGCAGTGTAGCCCCCAGCGACAGCAGAGAGCCCGCAACCGCCACGCGGCGAATACCAAACCGCCGCGTCACCGCTCCCATCATCGGGTATGAGCAGAACATACCCAGCCCCAGGGGCATCATCATCAGCCCAGTCGCCGCGGGTGACCGGCCACAGACGCGGATGAGGAAGAAAGGAATCAGCATCTGCGCAGAGTACGAAACTCCGTTGGACAGAAACTGCGCCGCGGTCGCCACGCGAAATACATCCCCGCGGAAGAGCTTTAAGTCGAGAATCGCCGCATCGCCCTTGCGCAGTGCAAACCGCACAAAAACACTCAGCAAGGCCAGACCACCTGCAAGAGCCACCCACCCTGCGTTCTCACGCATGTGGTCCGCACCATACAAAAACAGCACCAGCCCCGGCGACAGGAACAAGAAGCCCGGCAGATCAAAGCTTGTACGCCGCAGATCTGCTTCATCTTTCGGTAGAAACAACACTGCCAGCGCAATGCCCAGCGCGCCCACCGGCACATTCACATAAAACAGCCAGCGCCACGTCGCATGCTGCAGAATCAGCCCGGCAATCACTGGCCCAAGAATCGGCCCCAACAGCACAGGTGCGGCCGCATAGCCCATAACGCGCGCCATATTGCGCCCCGCAACACGCGCCACCATCATCTGCGCCAGCGGAGCCATCAGGCCTCCGCCCATGCTCTGCAGCACGCGAAACCCGATCAGCGACTCCGGAGACCACGCAAACCCGCACAATGCGGATGCCGCTGTAAAGCAGGCAAAGCACACCAGGTACAACCGGCGCACGCCCATGCGATGCACCAGCCACGCATTCAACGGCAGCATCAGCGCCAACGCCAGCAGGTAGCCGCTGGTCACCCACTGAATCGTCGACAGCGTCGTTCCCAGGTCCTGCGCCAGCGAGGACAGCGAAACATTGATGATGGTCGAATCCAGCTGCGCCAGCAGCGATCCGATGGCTGCCACCACGACCACCTTCCACACCGCCGGCACGCTGCTGGCTTTGTCTTTCGTCTCGTCAGGCAAGAGCTTCCAGCACCTGAGCCGTCGACCGCACATTCGAAAGCCGCGGGAAGATGAAGCCGAATGCAAAGTTCTGCGCCTCCGGCGTAAAGGTGCTGCAGGCATCCTCCACTGTCACAAAGTGGAAGCCAAGTCCGGTTCCATGCCGCAGCGTCGACTCCACGCCCATGTTGGTCGCAATGCCCGTCAACACAACCGTTTCAATGCCCCGCTCGCGCAACTGCTGCTCAAGACTGGTCTGCGCAAATGCGTCCCAACCGTACTTGGTTACCAGCAGGTCGCCCGGCTGCATGCCCGCACCTTCGGCAATCTCAGAAGCATTCGCCGGCAGCGCGGCATTCGGGTCACGCATCTGCTGATCGGACGTCAGGCGGCGATACTTCTCCATGTCCACATGCACATACAACACAGTGCCGCCTTTGGCGCGCAGCGCCTCCGCCAGTGCGCGGGAGTTCTGCATCACCTGGGATGGGCTGTGCGGCTTCGTATCCAGGGCAACGATGCCGTTTTGCAGGTCAATCACGACAAGGGCGGTTTTCTTGGGATCAAACGAGAGGGAGGACATGGGCCAGAGATCTCCTTTTTCATGAAATCGAGGACACCCTCGATTTTCTTTGCCTAGAATATGAGGGTGCCCTCGAGTTTGTCAAAATCGCTCCGCACCGCGCCCGTGCAGCAGCGTTCTGCCCGGCGCGTACAGGCATGTCTTGATGCCGCGGCGGAGCTCTTCGTCGAGATGGGTTATGAAGGCACAACCATGACCGCCGTGGCCGAACGCAGCGGATCATCCATTGGAGCGCTCTACAACTACTTCCCGGACAAACTCTCCCTGGCATCGGCCCTGGTGACGCAGTACGGGCAGGAGATTGAAGACCACTGGAAGCCGCTGGTCGAAGACGCCCGCGAACTCTCCCACAACCAGTTCGCGGACCGCTTCATGGAGTGCATCCGGGAGTTCATCGAAGAGCGCCCCGCATACCTGAGCCTTCTGGCCGCCCCTGTGCGGTTCCGCCGAGATCCCAAGGTGCGCCATTCTCTCCGCGTCGTGGTTGCCGGAGCCCTCCGCGCCAAAGACCCCCGGCTCAGCGAAGAACGCGCCTTGATGACGGCCAATGTTGCACTGCAGATGGTGAAGGGCATGACGGCCATGCTGTCCGAGTCCATCCCCAGGGACAGGCCTGCCGTCATCGCGGAGTTCAAAAAGGTGCTCGCGCTTTATTTGGAAAGTATTTTTTCTCCTGAGCGGATCTAGACACCTCTTCCTGTTACGTTCTGGTGTCAGATTGCATCCAACGGGTTTGAGCACCGTGAACGAGGCACTTGCGAACGTGAAGAAAGCCGGCAGCGCGAACGACCCACTCTGGTACAAAGACGCCATCATCTACGAGTTGCACGTGAAAGCCTTCTGCGACTCCAACAACGACGGCATTGGCGACTTCCCGGGCCTGGTCTCGAAGCTCGACTACCTGCAGGACCTGGGCGTTACCTGCCTGTGGCTTCTGCCCTTTTTCCCTTCGCCTCTGCGGGACGACGGATACGACATCGCCGACTATGTCTCCGTCCACCCGGCCTACGGCACGCTGGACGACTTCAAGCTCTTCCTCAATGAGGCTCACCGGCGCGGCATGCAGGTGGTCATCGAACTGGTGGTGAACCACACCAGTGACCAGCATCCCTGGTTCCAGCGCGCACGCAAAGCTCCCGCTGGCTCCCCTGAGCGCGAGTTCTATGTCTGGTCCGACACCGACAAGAAGTATCCCGGCGTGCCCATCATCTTCAAAGACACGGAGAAGTCCAACTGGACCTGGGATGAAGAGGTCGGCATGTACTACTGGCACCGCTTCTTCCATCACCAGCCGGATCTGAACTTCGACAATCCGCTGGTTTTTGAGGAAGTGGTCAAGGCGCTGCGCTTCTGGCTCGACCTCGGCGTGGACGGCTTCCGCCTGGACGCCATCCCCTACCTGGTCGAACGCGACGGTACCCGCTGCGACGCCCTGCCCGAGACGCACGAGATCATCAAAAAGATCCGCGCCATTATCGACGACGAATACACCAGCCGTTTTCTGCTGGCCGAGGCCAACCAGTGGCCCGAAGATGTGCGCCCCTTCTACGGCGATGGAGACGAGTGCAACATGTGCTTCCACTTTCCGCTGATGCCGCGCATTTACATGGCTCTGCGGCAGGAAGACCGCCTGCCCATCACCGACATCATGACGCGCACGCCGCCCATCCCGGACAACTGCCAGTGGGCGCTCTTCCTGCGTAACCACGATGAGCTGACGCTGGAGATGGTCACCGACGACGAACGCGACTACATGTACCTGGCCTACTCGGCCGACCCGCGCATGCGCATCAATGTGGGCATCCGCCGCCGTCTGGCTCCGCTGGTGGACAACAACCGCCGCCGCATTGAGCTGCTCAACTCCATCCTGCTCAGCTTCCCAGGAACGCCCATCATCTACTACGGCGACGAGATCGGCATGGGAGACAACATCTACCTGGGCGACCGCAACGGAGTCCGCACGCCCATGCAGTGGAACGGCGACCGCAACGCCGGCTTCTCCCGCGCTAACCCGGAGAAGCTCTACTCCCCCGTCATCATGGACCCCATCTGGGGCTACCAGACCATCAACGTGGAGGCACAGCAGGCCGACACCTCATCGCTGCTGCACTGGACGCGCAACATGGTGGCGCTACGCAAGCTCTTCCAGGTCTTCGGCCGCGGCTCGCTCGAATTCCTGACTCCCGACAACCGCAAGGTGCTGGCCTATATTCGCGAGTGGGATGGCGAAAAGGTGGTCTGCGTCGCCAACCTGTCGCGCTTCGCGCAGCCGGTCTCGCTCGATCTCTCCCGCTTCGCCGGCATGATGCCGGTGGAGATGCTGGGCTACGTCCCCTTCCCCATCATCGGCGAAGAGCCCTACCCGCTGACGCTGGCCCCCTACAGCTTCTTCTGGCTGGAACTGCAAACCGCCCCCGCCCAACCCGACCTGCTCACCCAGCAGCAACAGCACGAACCGGCAAAAGACTTACTGTTGTTCACCGAACCAGTCGGCCATCCCGTAGAAGAGATTCCGGGCCCACCGGAACTTGGCTAACGTATAGCACCTCCACTGCAACTAAACTGCTTTGAGAGCACGATGTCGACCACTGCCGTTCCCCAACCATCGACCAGCACGCCGCAGGCATCCACGCCCGCGCTGCTGCTCGCCCTGCCGCTGCTGGACCATGAGCAGTTACAGGCCGCTTTCAGCCACCTGGCCGCATCGCTCGCGGGTCTGCCTGTCCTTGTGGCTTATCCTGGCGAGGCGGAAGAGCCGCTCCACTTCCCTTTGCCCACGGTTGCCGTTACACCCTCAGCGCCGGTCGCACGCATCCCCTGGGTCCACACCGCCGCCGAGTACCTGAACGTCCACAAGCTGCTGACCGAGTACCAGTTGCCCCGCTGCCTGCTGCTTGGCGCCGAGTTCTGGACCCTGGCGCCTGAGTGTCTTCGCACCCTGGTTACCATCGCCATCGACAGCAATGCCGACCTGGTGCTGCCTCGCTACACCACCTCACCCTACGATGCGCTGGTCAACAACATCATCCTTGCGCCGGTGACGCGTGCTCTTTTTTCCGTCAAGGCGCATACCCCCCAGCCGCTCGATGTCGTCTTCTCCGCGCGCATGGCGGAGCGCCTGGCCACCGTTGCACAGCGCTACACCGCCGCCAACCAGAACGACGCCCTGCTCTGGCCCGTTGGGGAAGCCTGTTCCGCCGGCTTTACCGTGCAGGAGGTGCCCATGGGCACCCGGTCGTTCCCGGTACCGGAGGTCACCGACCTGACCCAGTTGCTGACGCTGGTCGCCGGCTCGCTCTTCACCGAGGTTGAGGCCAAGGCCACCTACTGGCAGCGCGCACGCCCCCAGGCCGCCGTCGCCGGCACCGCCCCGCTCACCTTCAGCGAGGAGCCGCCCCGGCCCGACGTCTCCACCATGATCGAGACCTTCCGCATCGGCTACCAGAACCTCTCCGAGATCTGGTCTCTGGTGCTGCCGCCCAACTCTCTGCTCGGCCTCAAAAAGCTCTCTGTCCTGGAACAGGAGACCTTCTTCATGCCGGACGCCCTCTGGGTGCGCATCGTCTATGACTTTCTTCTGGCCTGGCGCCTGCGCACCATCAACCGGGCACACCTGCTGGGCGCACTGACGCCGCTCTACCTGGCGTGGGTGGCGGGCTATATCCTCGGCGGCAAGCAGCAGGCGCATCTTGAAGCGCTGGCCGCCGCCTTTGACTCTGACAAGCCGTACCTGGTCTCGCGCTGGCGCTGGCCGGACCGCTTCAATCCATAACCGCGATCCTGCGAACGAAATATGACCCCCGAAAGGAGACAACACGATGTGGCAACAGGTTCATGAGGCCCTTTACGGCTCAGCCCACCGTGTCCTGTCACGGCTGGCCAGCCTTCTTCCCGGGCTGGTAGCGCTGCTGCTGGCCATACTCATCTGCACGCTGATCGGCGCCGCCCTGGCATGGGTGGTGCGCCGCATCCTTACCGCGTTCAAGTTCGACGACCGCATCAACTCCGGCGCCCCCACCAGCGTCTCGGACTTTGCCCCGCGCCGCTCCGCCACGCTGCTCATCTCCCGCGTCGTGCTGTGGGGATTCGTCGTGCTCGGCTTCATCATCGGTATCTCCACGCTCGATGTTTCGGCCGACTCCAAAGACCAGATGACGGTCTTCTTCCTGCCCTACGTTACGCACTCGGTCGGGGCCATCATCATCTTCCTCATCGGCAACCTGGCGGCCCGGTTCCTGGCGCGGACCGTGCTGATCGGTGCCGTGAATATGCGCCTGCAATACGCGCGCATTCTGTCGCTCGGCATCAAGTGGCTGGTGCTGGTGCTCACCGCCGCCATGATCCTGGACCACCTGCAGATTGGCGGAGCCATCATCGAGCTGGCCTTCGGCATCCTCTTCGGCGGTATCGTGCTCACGCTGTCACTCGCCGTCGGCCTGGGCTCCCGCGACATGGTCTCCCGCTCGCTCGAAAAAAATACGCCGCAGGACCCGTTCCCCACGCCGCCACCCCAGGAGAAACCGCAGGTCCGGCATTTTTAGCGGAGCAGCTCCTGGACCAGGTCGCGGTGATTCAATGCAGGAATCGCCTGTCCTGTCAGCGCACTACTGAACGCACGGAAGAAGGACGCCGACATAAGCAAAGCAGCCACCGTCTCCACGTTGACATGTTCGGGGATCCTGCCCAGCTTCTGCTCTGCATCCAGATAGCGGGCGATGCGTGCAATGCCGCCACGTGGCCCCTTCGCGCGGCTGTCCAGGCTCTGCCGGAAGCTGGCAAGCAGCTCCGGCTCCGCAAACAAAGAGGACACCATAGGCGCCACGCGCTCATGGAAACGCTGTAACCCCAGCATGGCCGCCGCCAGGTTACGTTCCGGAGTCAGCATGCCTGCACTCTCCTCCAGCTTCCGCAACGGAATCAGCATCTCCGGCAGACTTTGCTCCAGCACTGCCAGCAGCAGTTGGGTACGGCCGGAGAAATGGACGTAGATCGCGCCTTCCGAGCAGGGCACAGCCTCCGCAATCGCTCGCGTGGTCACACCGCTCAGGCCTCGTTCCCGCAGCAGAGTTTCAGCGGCCAGCACAATCTCGGTCTTGCGGTTTCGTTTGGGGCTTTTCCCGGTCGGCTTCGGCATCTGCCGCCATTGTAATTTTTTTGGAACTTCCAGATGGATTCAGGAGTATTAAACATAGTGAGCACTCACTCATCATGGAGTCGATCCGATGAACCGCCTTCTGCTTTCCAGAATCCTCCTCAGCTTTATCCTCGTCTTTGGCAGTGCCATGTCCTTTGTTCTGGACTGGAGCCGCAATCACCTGCTCAACCCGCTTTGGCACCCGCACGCCCGTTTCCACTCCGCCGTCCTGCTGTTCTTCTTCGCCGGCGTGGCGGCTACTGGATTGTGGCTTTTATGGCGTGAGAACGACCCCAGGGCGGGTGTTACCGCAGCGGCAGCGCTCTCCGCCTCCTACTGGATGCCTTTCTTCTTCGTTCCGCTGGTGTTACCGCAGGCTTCGTACTGGGCGGGCACACCCGGGCATGAACCCCACTTTCATGGGATGATCTTCTACCCGAACCTGCTGGTGATCGGGCTGTTTCTTATGCTGACCCTGATTGCGTGGGGAATCGGAAGAAAAGCAGCCTAGCGCCAGTCGTCGCGCACGGCTTCCTGCTCTTCCATCACGCGGTCAAAGTCTTCCGACTTCTTGATCATGATGTCGCCGAAGGCTTCGCCCTGGCGCAGCAGAACCGCCTGCAGCCTTACCAGTTCCAGCATTGCCAGGAACATGCAGATCAGAGCGCGCTGCGAGTGCGTGTTGAGCAGCAGCTTCCGCAAAGAGACCGGACGGTCTTCCATCACCATGCGGCGTTTCACGTAGTCGATCATCTGCGCCACCGTGACCGATTCCTCGTCCACGTTCAGCACCGGTCGCGACTTTACGCGGTCCAGAATTTCCTGGAAGACACGCACCAGGTCGACCGTGTCGGCCGCAATCTCGCGGTCGCCTTCGGTAATCTGCTTGAAGTCGCGCAGGCCCGGATTGGTCCACACCGCTTCTTCAATCTGCTGCTTCTGCAGCAGCATCTGCGCGGCTGCCTTGAACTTCTCGTGCTCCAGCAGCCGTTCCACCAGCTCGCGGCGAGGATCTTCCGCCTCTCCGGCGGCCACCTCGGCGGCCTCGCGCGGCAGCAGCATCTTGCTCTTGATGTGGATCAGCAGCGAGGCCATGTAGATGAACTCGCCCGCCGCGTCCACGTCCGTCTGCTTCAGGTGCTCGCAGTAGGCCAGGAACTGCTGGGTGATCTTCGCGATCGGGATGTCGTAAATATCGATCGACTGCTTGCGGATCAGGTCCAGCAGCAGGTCCAGCGGGCCTTCATACACCTGACCCACCAGGATGGAGAACGGCGACTGCGACGCCTCTTCCTTGGCAGGATCGGGGCGCTTGGGGTCAACCCTGGCAGGCACGGACGCAGACGCAGCCTCGGGGGCTGCGGTCTGCGTCGGCTCGATGATGGTCTCTTCCGGCATCCGTACTATTTTAGGCTGTGGCTCGTCGCGGAAAAATAGGAGAAAACTCCCCTTCCGCAATTACCGGCGGCGGCGTCCTGCAGAACGTCCACCCGACGACGGACGGCTCGAGGAGCTGCCCGAGGAGGAACGGCCACTGCTGCGGCGGCGTCCACCACCGCCACTGCCGCTTCCCTTGGAAGCCGGCGCAGGTGCCGCATTCGGATCGTTCTTCCACGAACGGGTCTCCAGCGCCAGCAGCGCGCCGATATCGTTCATGTCGATCTTGCCCAGGTCCACCGGAGAGTTCCGCTCTTCCTTCTCCAGCGTCTTGTGGTCAACCTCAATCCACTTGAAGCTGAAGGTCAGCTCGCGTTCCAGCTTCTTGGCTTCGCCGCGCTCCTGCGGCATCACGTAGGTGGTCGCTGTACCCGTCGCGCCCGCGCGTCCGGTGCGGCCAATGCGGTGGACAAAGTCGTCCGACGCATTGGGCAGGTCGTAGTTCACCACGTGCGCAATGTGCGAGATATCGATACCGCGCGCCGCGACGTCCGTGGCCACCAGGATGCGGTGGTTGCCATCGGCAAAGCTCTTCAGAGCAGCTGTACGCTGCGACTGCGAGCGGTCACCGTGGATAACCGTGGCATCGTGGCCCAGCTTCTGCAGCTTGCGGGCAATGCGGTCGGCGCCATGCTTGGTGCGTGAAAACACCAGGAAGCTGCCCTCGTGCTCCTTCAGTTCCTTGTCCAGCAAGGCCAGCTTCTGGTCCTGCATCACGATGAACGCGCGCAGGTTCACGCGCTCGGTCGGCTTGCTGGTGGTGCCAATCTTGATGCGGACCGGCTGCTTCACGTAGTCCGACAGAACGTGCTCGATGTTGGCGTCCAGCGTGGCGGAGTAGCACATCGTCTGGCGCGTCTTCGGCAAAGCGCCCACAATGCGGCGGATCGAGGGCAGGAAGCCCATGTCCAGCATGCGGTCCACTTCGTCCAGCACCAGGATCTCAACGTGCTTCAGGTTCACCTCGCCGCGCTTCACAAAGTCTTCCAGGCGGCCCGGGGTGGCAACCACCAGGCGCGGTCCACGGCGAAGCTGGTCCAGCTGCTGACCTTCGCTCAGACCGCCCACCACCAGTACGGAATCCTTCTTGGCGTTCGGCTCAATCTTCGAATAGCCCTCAATCACCTGCATCGCCAGCTCGCGGGTCGGCAGCAGGATCAGCGCACGAATCGGCTTCTTCACCTCAGAGGTCGACGGGCGGCTCTCCAGGCGGTGGATCAGCGGAATCAGGAAGCTCAGCGTCTTGCCGGTGCCGGTCGCGGCCGTGGCTAGAACATCCTTACCCTCCAGCGCCGGGGGAACTGCACCCGCCTGCACCGGAGTGGGCGTAATGAACTTGGCCTTGGTCAGTCGCTGCTTCAGCTCAGGGGAGACAGCAAAGTCGGAAAATTGAACGGTAGGGGTGGAAACAGGGGTAGGTTCTGCGGAAATCGTCTTGGTCAAAGCAATCCTTTGCGGGCACTCCTTCTAGGAGCGCGTGTGGTTTTCTACAACGCAGCGGCAATGAACAACCATCACCGGGTAAGAGCAGCACTGCGTTTTTACGTAAGAAACCCAATCATCCGCGGGACGCGTGCTGTGCAACATGGCGAGGAAGACTTTTCATCTTCCATCCAAGCCAGAGTAAGATTCTGCGCTACAGCATCCATTGTGTTGGTCTCTGGCCACGCCGCAAGTGTTTTTTGCGACGCTCCCCATCCACAACTTGTATCTCCAGCGTACCATGCTTCCCCGTCTAAGGTTTTGTGGCCATTCCGCCTCGTCGAGCATCTGAGATAGGAAAAAGAAAAGAAGGGACATACGAAAAGAGGCCCGGATGAAGCAAGCCCTGCGGTATCTCACCATTGCTGTTCTCGGATGCGTTAGCTCTGCCGCCCTGGCAGGCCCGAAATATCACATCACCACCCATCCCCTGCCAGATACCACCGTGATCCGCGGCGTTCGCGTGATTGACGGCACCGGCGCACCGCCCAAAGACGATATGGCCATCGTCATCCATAAGAAAAAGATTGTCGCCATTGGCCCGAACCTTGAAATTGCTACCCCAAAGCACTCCGAAGTGCTTAACTGGCAGGGCAAAACCGTCATTCCCGGCCTGATTGACGATCATGCACACCTTGGCCTTGTGCTGCACGAAAAGGGCGAAAGCTCCGCCGATGCCTACACAGAGGCCAACGTTGTCGGCGAGCTCTACCGTTTCCAGCGCTATGGCGTCACCACCATCAACTCGCTGGGCATGAACCGCGACCTGGTCTATGACCTGCGTAAGCGGCAGAAGCAGGGCAATATCGGTGGCTCCACCCTGCTGACCGCCGGTCGCGGCATCGGTATTGAGGGCGGAGCGCCCCCGCTGGCCGCGCAGCCGGACGCCATCTATCGCGTCACCACGGCGCAGGAGGCCCGCGAAGACGTCCGCATCATGGCGAAGCAGAAGGTTGACTTCATCAAGGTCTGGGTCGATTCCCTGCGCGGCAGCAAGCCTTCCATGTCGCCGGAGATCTACCGCGCCGTCATCGACGAAGCCCACAAAAACCACCTGCGCGTCGCCGCCCATGTTTACTACCTGGCCGACGCGAAGGACCTGGTCAACAGCGGTGTCGATATCCTTGCCCACTCCGTTCGCGATACTGCCGTCGACCAGCCCCTGATTGACGCCATGAAAGCCCACGGCACCTGGTACATCGCCACCCTGGCCGCCGATGAATCCAGCTTCACCTACCTGGACCATCCGGAACTGCTGGAAAGCAGCTTTGTCAGCCTGGCCGCCGGCCCGGTTCTGGTCAGCAAGCTGAAAGACCCCGCCTACAAAGCGAAGGTTCAGGCCGACCCCGCCACAGCCGTCAAACGGCAGGATCTGAAGATGGCCCAGGAAAACCTGCGCCGCATGGTCGAATCGGGAGTGAAAGTGGGCTTTGGGACCGACGCCGGGGCCTTCCCCGTCCGCATTCCTGGCGTGATGGAACACCGGGAGCTGCAACTGATGGTACAGGCAGGACTTACGCCCATGCAGGCGATCACACTGGCCACTTCGAAGGCGGCGGAACTGCTGCAACTACGAGACACCGGCACCATCGCCGCCGGCAAAAACGCCAACCTGATCGTGTTGGACGCCGACCCGCTGTCGCAGATCGACAACACCGAAAAGATTACCGGTGTCTGGCATAACGGCCAGCTCGTGGGCGACCTGGCGACCGAGTAACGTGGTTCTATGCAAAGGAAAAGGCCGGCGTCTCGCCGGCCTTTTCTCATTCTGGTATTCCAGGACTGAGTCTTCGCTCAGATGTGACAGGCGACCATGCCCCGCTTTTCAAGATACTTCTGGTGGTATTCCTCGGCTTTCCAGAAGTTCTGCGCTGGTTCCACGGACGTCACGATGGGACGTGGGAAAACTCCGGAGGCAGAAAGCTCGGCGATCTTCGCCTGCGCTGCTTGGGCCTGCTGCTGGGAGTGGGTGAAAACAACGGAACGGTACTGGGTTCCCCAGTCCGGCCCCTGACGATTCAGCTGCGTTGGGTCATGCAACGAGAAAAAGGCATCGAGCAGGCGATCGTAGCTGATGCGGCTGGGGTCAAAAGTAACCTCTACCACTTCAGCATGGCCTGTCCGGTCCGTGCAGACCTCTTTATATGTGGGATGCTCGAGGGCACCACCCTCGTAGCCGACTGCGGTTTCTAACACACCGGATAGCTCATCGAAGCGCGTCTGCACGCCCCAAAAGCATCCGGCACCAAACGTTGCTTTTTCAATTGGCACTGCGTACTTCCTTTCCTGCTGGTACAGCAAACAACTCACAACTCCAGACAGGAATAAGATGCCAGCCGCATATGGTTTGTCATCAACAATCGTGTGAAATGTCTGAAAGATAGTCCCGTTTGTTAACAACAGGTTGCGAGTGGTAGCCAGGCGCCATGGAATGGTTTTGCATCCTACCCGGTAGCATGGATCCGCTCACCCGCACCGCCGAAGATGACCGCCTGGACGAGAACAAAGCCCGCACCAGAAACTGGCAACGCTGGGGCACCTACCTGCCGGAACGACAGTGGGGCACCGTCCGCGAAGACTACTCCTACAACGGTGACGTGTGGAACTCTTTCCCCTACGAGATGGGCCAATACCGCGCCTACCGCTGGGGCGAAGATGGACTTCTGGGCTGGACCGACCGCCAGTGCCGCCTCTGCTTCAGCCCCGTGCTCTGGAACGGCCAGGACGCGACGCTGAAAGAGCGCCTCTTCGGCCTGGGAAACCCGGAGGGCAACCACGGCGAAGACGTCAAAGAGCAGTTCTACTACCTGGACGCCACCCCGACCCACAGCTACTGCAAAGGCCTCTACAAGTACCCCCAGAGCGCCTTCCCCTACCAGCAACTGCGCGAGGAAAACCGCAGGCGCGGCTACAACGACCCCGAATACGAACTGATCGACACCGGCATCTTCGATGAAAGCCGTTACTTTGACGTCTTCGTGGAATACGCCAAGGCCGGCGACGAGGACACCCTCATCCGCCTGACCGCCTGGAACCGCGGCCCGGACGCTGCGCCGCTGACCCTGCTTCCGCAACTCACGCTGCGCAACAACTGGTCCTGGAAGAACCTGGAAGAGACCGGCAACACACGGCCCTACCTGCGCCAGACCGCGGACTTCCGCGTTCACGCTCACCACAAGGTCCTGGGCAACTATGCGTTCTACCCGCTGGAAGACGATGCCTTGCAGCCGGAACGCCTTGTTTTCACAGAAAACGACTCCAACTTCCGCCGCCTGGACCCGAATTTCCAGGGAGACGATCACTTCAGCAAGGACGGCTTTGACCGTCTGATCGTCCACGGCGAAGAAAATGCCGTGAAGGCTGGCGAAGGCACCCGCTGCGCACTGGTCTACCGCTGGCAGATTCCTCCCGGCGAAAGCTGCTCCGTCCTGCTCCGCCTGGTGCGTCTGGAGGACGAAAGCTCCACGGAGCCAGCCTCGTCTTACTCGTTACAGCAGGCGGAAGAGATCTTCGCCACCCGGCTGAAAGAGGCCGATGAGTTCTACGCACAGCGTATTCCCGCCGAGGCCACGCCGCAGGAGTGCCTGGTTGCGCGCCAGGCTTATGCCGGCCTGCTATGGTCCAAGCAGTTCTATTACTTCATCGCCGAGCAGTGGATGAGCGGCGACAAGACGCAGATTGCTCCGCCGCCGGAGCGAGCCAAAAAGAGCGAGCCCTGGAAACACCTCTTCTGCCGCGACGTGCTCTCCATGCCCGACAAGTGGGAGTACCCATGGTTCGCCGCGTGGGACACGGCCTTCCACATGATCCCCATGGCGCGCATTGACGCCGAGTTCGCCAAGAACCAGCTCCTGCTGCTGCTACGCGAGTGGTACATGCACCCCAACGGGCAGATTCCTGCCTACGAGTTCTCCTTCAGCGATGTGAATCCGCCGGTGCACGGATGGGCGGTGTGGCATGTCTACCGCCTGGGTGTGGATGAAAACGGCGTGGGCGACCTGGATTTTCTGGAACGCGCCTTCCAAAAGCTGATGCTGAACTTTACCTGGTGGGTGAACCGCAACGACGAGAAAGGCCGCAACCTCTTTGGCGGAGGTTTTCTGGGACTGGACAACATCGGCGTCTTTGACCGCTCCGTCCCTTTACCGGATGGAGTCAGCCTGCACCAGGCCGATGGCACGGCATGGATGGGCCTGTACTGCTCCGTGATGCTGCAGATCGCCATGGAGCTTGCTCATCACCGCTCCAAGGCCTACGAAGACATTGCCAGCAAATTCTTTGAGCACTACATCGCCGTTATCGACGCCATCAATACCGTGGGTGGCAGCGGCCTGTGGGATGAGGAAGACGGCTTCTACTTCGATCACCTGGAAGGCTTGAACGGTGAAAACCTGACGCTGAAGGTACGGTCGATGGTCGGTATCGCGCCCTTGTTTGCCGTCTGCATCCTGAAAAAAGACACCGTTGAAGACCTGCCGGACTTCTACAAGCGGACAGACTGGTTTCTGAACTACAACCGCAAGCTTTCCGCATATGTCAGCACGGCGACCACGCATCACCCGGACCTGCATGGCTCCCGCTGGATTGCGATTGCACCGCAGGACCGCTTCCGCCGCATTCTGCAGCGCGTTCTGGACGAATCAGAGTTTCTCTCCGGCAACGGAGTCCGCGCGCTTTCACGCTACCATCACGACCATCCCTTTGAGACCGAACTCAACGGGCAGCGCTTCAGCGTCCGCTACACTCCGGCCGAGGGCGACAGCGGCATGTTTGGCGGCAACAGTAACTGGCGCGGACCGGTGTGGTTCCCCATGAACATGCTCTTCATCAACGCCCTGGAGCGCTACTCGCTCGTCTATGGCGATGACCTGAAGCTCGAGTACCCCACCGGCAGCGGAGAGCAGCACACGCTGGTGGAGATTGCCGAAGACATCGCCCGGCGGCTGGTGAACCTGTTCCTTCCCGGCCCGGACGGTCGCCGTCCCTGCCAGGCAAGCGAGGCCCGCTTCGCCAACGATCCCTACTGGAAAGACTTGATGCTGTTCTACGAGTACTTTGATGGGGATACAGGCCGTGGCGTGGGCGCGTCGCACCAGACGGGATGGACCGCCCTGGCCGCCAGCCTGATTGAAGGGCTCTACACCCGCCGGGAGATCAGGAACCGCGCTCAGTAAACCTGAAACTCTGTCATTCCGACCAGAGCAGAGCGCCGTATGGCGTTCTGCGGAGTAGAGGAACCTGCATTGGATATTGGTTTGAGTTCAAATGCAGATCTCTCCACTCGCGCGCGGCGCTCCGGTCGAGATGACACAGTTTTTGACTAGAAGGGTTTTGAAAAAGACCGTTTCGCCTGTATCTAGCGCGAACGGCGCTTCGGTCCCGCAGGCTTGAAGCCGGATTTAAAGCCCGGCTTGCGCTTCGGCTTGCCCGGCTCCTTCAGCTTCGCGGCCTCCGGCAGAACCTTCTTGCGCTCCACCTTGCGGCCCTGGCTGGCGCGGCCAAGAGCCGTTACCTCGCCCGGCGTCAGTTCGCGGAACTCGCCCGGCTCCACATCCAGCACCAGACCGCCATACGCAATGCGGCGGATCTTCTCGACGTGGTGGCCCACCTCTTCAAACATCTTGCGAAGCTGGCGGTTGCGGCCCTCGGTCAGCGTGACCGAGTACCACGGGTTCTCGCCGCCGCGGGTCAGTTCAATCTCGGCAGGCTGCGTCAGGACGCGGTTGCGGCGGGCGCTCTGGCCCTCCTGCAGGCGTCCACGCTCAATCATGATGCCGGTGCGAAGCTGCTGGATCGCCTCCGGGCTGGGCTGGCCTGAGACCTTCACCAGGTACGTCTTGGCGACGCCGCTGGCGGCCTTCGAGAGCGAGTTCGCCAGCTCTCCGTCATTGGTCAGGATGATCAGACCCTCGGAGAGGTAGTCCAGGCGGCCGACCGGGTAAAGACGCTCGCGCGGAGCCTTGGGCGACTGCGCCAGAAGCTCCAGGATGGTCGGGCGGCCTTCCGGGTCACGCAGCGTCGTCACATAACCGCGCGGCTTGTTCAGCACAAAATAGCGGTGGCGCTGCGGCCCCTGTAACAGCTTGCCGTCCACACGGATGTGATCTTTTTCGGGGTCGGCCTTGGTGCCGAGTTCGGTGACGATCTCGCCGTTCAACGTAACGCGGCCGGAGAGAATCAACTCCTCCGACGCACGGCGCGACGCGAGCCCAGCCTGGGCAATAATTTTCTGGAGACGTACGGGCTCGCTCATAACCTTCCTATTATCCCTGATTCCTCCCCAGGTTTCCCCACATCCCTGCGGAATGGGGCATAAAAGGAGAAGGCACGGCCTTCGCCGTGCCCGGATAGATCGTCTCCTGACAGCTTTTTACTCGTTTTCGATGCCTGCGGCTGCCTCGCGCTCTTCTGCGTCGGCGGGGCCGTTTTCCACGTCGGAAGCCGGGGTCTCCGGCACCTCGGGCGCGTCCACGGAGTCGCCCGAGCCATCGGCCTGCGGCTCCGGTTCAGGGGTGTGCGGCACCTCGCCGCCTTCACCCACGACCGGCTCTACCTCAGGATCCGGTTCCCTCTCCGGCTCGGCGGGGACTACGTCGGTATTGAAGTTCGGCTGCATCTCAAGGTCCTCCTGCTCGGCAAGTTCGCCGGCCATCTTCTCGAACTCTTCGATGCTGGGAAGCTCGGCCACGTCTTTCAGGCCGAAGCGGAGAAGGAATTCCTTGGTGGTCTTGTACAGGATCGGACGGCCGATCACCTGCTTGCGGCCAGCCGTTGTGATCAGCTTGCGGGTCATCAGGCCGCCGAGCACGCCGCCGGAGTCAACTCCTCTGATTTCACCCACTTCCGCCGCCGTTACGGGCTGTTTGTAGGCGATGACAGCCAGGGTCTCCAGCGCCGGAAGCGACAGCTTAAGCGCCGGTTTCAGGCTCTTGGCAAAGTCGCGGATCAGGTCGTGATACTCCGGCTTGGTGGACATGCGGTAGCCGGAGGCGACCTCGGAGATATATACGCCGCGGTCCTCGTAGCTCTCCATCAGGGCGGCGATTTCCGCCTTCAGAAGGTCGCGGAGACGGCGCTCGCGCTGCTGCGCCAGCTTTTTCTCGTCGGCCAGAAGCGGCTCGGTTTCGACCTCCGCCGGGGTGGTCTCAGGGGCTGTTTCCGGCGCACTTTCGGTGCTTAAAGAGGCGTTTTCGGCGTCATTTGGCACCGTTTCCGCACTCTCCGGAGCGGCTTCCACGGCATTTTCCGCAGCCTCAGAGACGGTTTCCGGAGTCTCTTCCATCGGCAGCTCGGGCTGGACGGCATCCTGCTCGGCCAGCACCTGCTCCAGGTCTGGCCCAAGGAGGGTGAGCAGCTGTGCCAGCGTTACCGGCTCTTCCGCTGCATAGATGATGGCTTCGATCTTAGGTTTAAGGCTCATTTTTCTATCCGTGACAGTTTATATGGCCGGGAGTGGTGGATTACCTGGAACAAATTTCCTGTTTCAGGCATTTTGCACGGCCTGCAGAAGGGCGGCGGCCATTGCGTTCAACGGTGTGGGCACTCCCAGGCGCTGTCCGAAGCGGACAATGGCGCCGTTGCGGGCGTCAATCTCCATCTGTCTGCCGGCCAGGCGGTCCGCCAGCATGGAGTTCACACCCTCCGGCGCGGCGGCTTTGGCGCCTGCGATCACCTGGGCCGGAAATTCTTCTTCGATTGCGGCCCCGGCGGCACGGCCAACGGCGGCACACTCCTGCACCATGTCCAGAGCGATGGCCTCCATGCCAGGAACCGCGATCACGCGGTTGGGCAGCTTTGTGATGGCGGAGAGCGCGCCCTGCGCGTTGAGGCAGAGCTTCTTCCAGGCCGCCGTCGTAAAGTCCGAGGTCAGCTCCGTGATTGCGCCGCTGCCGTGGAACAGGCTGGCGAACTGCTGCCCGAGCGGAGTCTGTTCGACCGCCATGCGGGCCCATGCCCGCTGCAGCACGGAACCATCCGAGCGCTTCTCTGCCGGGCAGTCGATGATGACCGGCAGAAGCCGTTCGGCAGCAAGCCATGGAGAAAAGCGTTCCCGATGTTCCACGCCGTTCTGCAGAACCGCACCCCTGGTCTGCGCGCCGCACAGACCGGCGAACCACGTGGCGGTCGATTCGGCGTCATACGCCTTGGTGGCGATGACGACCCAGTCCACTGGCGCAGCCTGCGAGGGCTCCGTCAGGTTGCTGCCCTGCACCGTGATGACTCCTGCCGGGGTTTCCACCTGCAGGCCTGCAAGCGGCCTGCGCGTGCACAGGAAGAGCTGGTGTTGCCCGGTCTGCTCCAGGGCCGCCGCGGTTACGGAGCCGATGGCTCCCAGGCCGATGACTGCGATCTTCGCCATATCCGCACCATACACTGAGCGACTGAGTGTTCTCATGAGCAGCGCTTTGCGCGATGTCCCACTCATGCTTCGCATGAATGGGGCACCCGGTGTAGTGGCTGATTAGAGCGAAGCGTTGAGGGCGGCGAGCAGGTCGTCCACGTCTTCAATGCCGAGCGAGAGGCGGAGCAGGTCGTCCGGAATCTGGCGGGCGTGTTCGGCGGGGACGCTGGCGTGGGACATCGCCGCCGGAATGCTGATGGTGGAGTTCACGCTGCCGAAGCTGACGGCGATCTTCAGATACTCGGTCTGTTCGGCGATACGCTTGGCGGCTTCGCGGGAGCCGGCGCGGAAGGTGAGTAGCGTGCCGGGACCGGTGGCCTGCTTCTTCTGGAGTTCGTAGCCGGGGTGCGTGGGCAGGCCTGGGTAGTTCACTTCGCTGACTCTGGGATGTGCTGCCAGGAACTGGGCGACCTTCAGGGCGCTGGCCTGCTGGGCATCCATACGGAGCTTGAGTGTCTTAAGGCCGCGCAGCAGGAGGTAGCTGTCGAACGGGGCGAGTGCGGTGCCTTCGGCGTTCTGCAGGAAGTAGATATCCTGCGCCAGCTTCTCGTCCTGGACCGCGATGACGCCGGCCGTCACATCCGAGTGGCCGCAGAGGAACTTGGTGCCGGAGTGCAGGGCGATGTCCGCGCCGAGGACGAGCGGGTTCTGCAGGTAGGGCGACATGACGGAGCTGTCGACGCAGACCAGGGCGTTGTGGCGGTGCGCGATCTGAGAGATGGCCGCGATGTCGAGGATGCGCAGCAGAGGGTTGGTGGGTGACTCGATGTAGACGAGTTTTATCTTCGGCGTGATGGCGGCTTCGAGGGCGGCGAGGTCCTGCGCGTCGACGAAGCTGACCGTAAGCCCGGCACGGCCGATGACCTTGCCGAAGAGGCGCGAGGCTCCGCCGTAGAGGTCGTAGTCGGCGACGATCTCGTCGCCTGCGGAGAGCAGGTGCGTGACGGTGGCGATGGCGGCCATGCCGCTGGAGAAGGCAAAGCCACGCGTGCCCTGTTCGAGAGCTGCTACCTGGTCTTCCAGCACCTTGCGGGTGGGATTGCCGGAGCGCGAGTAATCGAACTTACCGAAGGCGTCGGCTTCCTCCTGCGCGAAGGTCGCGGTCTGGTAGATAGGGGTGTTGGAGGGGTGCAGCGGGTCGCCGGGAGCGGCGTTGAAGTGGACGAGCCTGGTGGCGAATTTCATGGCTATTGTTAGGCTACATGGCGGCCGGCTATCGAGGCCGGCCATGGTTTGTTTTATCGAGCTGTTTCGGCACGGCTGAAGCCGTGCCCTGACGGTACTCCCCATACCGTGAGGGAAGAAGCAGATCCTTTCAGGATGACAAAAGGCAAGAAAGGCAAATGCCGGTCCCTCACTTCGCTTCACTGCGGTCGGGATGACAAACAGGAGTAAGCGGCTGCGCAAAGCGGGAGGCCCACATCTGCTGTGCAGATATGGGCACCCGGCTTGTTTCTTACTTACCGAAGACGGCTTCGAAGGCCTGCTCGAAATCGCGGATCAGGTCCTTGGGGGCTTCGAGGCCGACGGAGAGGCGGATGAGGCGGTCATTGATGCCGAGGGCTTCGCGGGCCTCCTTCGTCAGGTCGCAGTGCGAGGCCGTGGCCGGGTTGGTGGCCAGCGTTTCGACCGATCCAAGCGATTCGGCGCAGGTGCAGAGCTTCAGAGCGTTCATGAACTTGAGCGAGTCCTCAGTGGAAGCATCGAGTTCAAAGCTCAACATGCCGCCGAAGTCGCTTTGCTGGCTGGCGGCGAGAGCCTTCTGCGGGAAGGAGTCGAGGCCGGGGTAGTTCACCCTGGCAACGCGGGGATTGGCTTCCAGCCATGCGGCGACGATCTTGGCGTTGGCGCAGTGGAAGTGAAGGCGGGCGGGAAGCGTCTTGATGCCCTGCAGGGCGAGCCAGCTATCGAACGGAGTCTGGATGCTGCCGATGGTCTTGCGGACCAGGCGCAGCCGCTCGATCAGCTTCTCGTCATGCGTGGCCAGCGAGCCGCCGATGGTGGCGTTGTGGCCGTCAATGTACTTCGTCGTCGAAAGCATGGACACATCCGCGCCGAGGTTGAGGCAGTCCTGCAGCAACGGCGTGAGGAAGGTGTTGTCGACGGCGACGAGGATGTTCTCGTGCCTGTGCGCCACTGCGGAGACACCGCGGATATCGCTGATCTTCAGCGTGGGGTTCGCGGGCGTTTCCATGAAGACGAGGCGGGTATTGGGCTTGATGGCAGCCTCAACCGCTTCGGGACTGGAGGTGTCGACGTAGCTGTACTGAATGCCGAAGTTGCCGAGCACCTGGTGGAACAGGCGCATGGTGCCGCCGTAGATAACGTCGGACAGGATGACGTGGTCGCCTGCCTTGAGGATGGCCATACACAGCGTATGGATGGCGGACATGCCGGAGCGGAAACAGAGCGCGGTGGCCGTGTTCTCAATGGCGGCGATGGCCTGTTCCAGGGCGTTGACGGTGGGGTTGGCTCCACGCGAATAACCGTAGCCCTTGGTGACGCCGACCGACTCATGGATGTAGGTGGCAGTCTGATGGATGGGAAAGAGGATCGAGTTCGACTGCATCTCGTACGAGCGATTGGAGTGGATGACGAGAGTCGATGGATCGAAATCTGGACGTTCTGACATGCTGTTCCTCTTGTGTTGATTGGAACACAGGAGGGCCGGATGGTGGGATAGGGGGATGGCCGGATGGGGACAGTAGCAGGCTGAAGGGCAGGTTGCAGGGGTTGGATGGCAACTGCACATTGCCGAAAGGTTGCCTTCATGGCATGAAAACAAGCGGGGCAACGCGGCTTTGCGATGGGGACATCCATAGACGCTGTCGTACCGGAGTGCCCTTGTGATGAAATACCTCAGTACCCTGCTGCTGGCCGTTGCAGCCTCTTCCCTTACAGCCCAGACCTTATCCCAGACCTCAGCCAAGCTTCCCTGGATACCCTATGGCCCTGGCGGCGGTGATGCGCGCGCGCTGGTGACGGATCCTTCCGACCACAACCATCTTTACCTGGGCACGGCTTTTGGAGCTTTGTATGAGTCCCATGATGGCGGGCGGAAGTGGGAGCGACTGGGACAGATCGACAAGCGGGACGACCTGGCCCTGGATAACATTCTGGTGGACCCGGCCGAGCCGAAGCACATGGTGCTGGGGGCATGGGTGCTGGGCAAGACCGATGGCGGCATCTACGTTTCGCACGATGCCGGGAAGACATGGGCAGCAAACCCGCAGATGGCGGGGCACTCGATCCGCGCCTTGAGCATGGCTTCTTCTGAACCGAAGACCATGATTGCGGGCGCGCTGGATGGCGTGTACCGCTCCACGGATAACGGGGAGAGCTGGAACCGCATTTCTCCGATGGAGAACCAGGAAATTCACGAGGTGGAGTCGGTTGCCATCGATCCCAAGGACCCGAAAACCATCTACGCCGGGACATGGCACCTGCCGTGGAAGACCACCGATGGCGGAGCCAACTGGACGAAGATGACGCAGGGCATCATCGATGACTCGGATGTGTTCTCCATCATCGTGGACCCGGTGAACGAGTCGAACGTGTATCTATCGGCGTGTTCGGGGATTTATCGCAGCACGAACAAAGGCGCTAGCTTTACCAAGGTGCAGGGCATTCCCGCATCCGCGCGTCGCACGCGTGTGCTGATGGAAGATGCAAAGCAGCCGAACGTGGTGTTTGCGGGAACGACAGAAGGCATCTGGCGCACGGAGAACGCAGGGCAGGCCTTTCAGCGCAACGGCGATGCAGCGTGGATTGTGAACGACGTGAACATTGACCCGACCGATAGCAACCGTGTCCTGTTGGCGACGGACCGGCATGGCGTACTGCTCTCTACCGATGGCGGACGCAGCTTTGCACAGTCCAATGACGGCTTTTCGACGCGGCAGATCACGGCCATGATGCAGGACGCGAAGAATCCGCAGCAATTGTATGTGGGCGTGCTGAATGACAAGACCGCGGGCGGCGTCTTTATGAGCAGCGATGGCGGCCAGCACTGGCAGCAGAGGAGTGCGGGTCTGAATGGAGCCGACGTTCTGGCGCTGGCTCAGACTCCACAGGGAACCCTGCTGGCAGGCACGGCGCATGGCATCTTCCGGATGGAGGGCGATACGTGGAAGCCCTCCGGCATGACGCTGCCGCTGCAGCCGGAACCGATTCCACCGAAGACCATCAAGCGCGGACGCAAGGTAATCACCGTGCAGGTGAAGCAGCCGAAGCCAAAGCCCGCGATCGAAACAGCCTCGCGCGTGGACGCCTTCACGGCGACGGACAAGACCATGATTGCGACCAGCGAGGACGGCGTGGTTGAGTCCATCGATGATGGCCACAACTGGAAGCATGTGAGGACGGCGGCAGGTATGCCGTTCCGCAGCGTGGCCGCGCAGGGAGAGCGCGTGCTGGCCGCGGCGACCAACCAGGTGCTGCTCTCAACCGACGGCGGCGAGAACTTCCGTACGGTGAGCCTGCCGAACGGGCTGACGGCGATCTCCGCAACGGCGGTGGATAACACGGGCCGCATGTGGGTTGGCGGACGCGAAGGCGTGTACTACTCGCAGGATGACGGCGCTAGTTGGCAGGTGCACAAGGACATGTTTGTGCCGAACGTGAACGCGCTGTACTTCGACGGCGCTCGGAGCCGCCTGCTGGTGACCTCCAACGGCCCGGACACGCTGGTGTTTGCGCTGAATACGCAGGACATGAAGGTGACCCATTGGGACGCCGGATGGATTCTTCGCCAGGTAAGGCCGGTGGGGGATCGACTTGCAGGGGCTACAAGCTATGAAGGTGTTGTGCTGCAGCCGCGCGTGGATGGTGAGGATGTGGCGATGACAGAGAAGAAGTAGCTGCCGCAACGACAGATCCTTACTGGATGACAAAGACAAGAAAAGCAGAAGGCCGGCATTGAGCCGGCCTTCTGTTGTTGAACCATCACACCGTCCCACTACTTGCACATATTGGCGCCGGCGGTCAGCTTTTCAAAGGGCGCTGCGATCTCTGCCACGGAACGCAGGTGGCCGTTGGTCATCACGCACTGCACGTTGATGACGTCGTTGATGTTGGTGAGCGGGTCGCCGTCGACCAGGATGAGGTCGGCGAGTTTGCCCTTTTCCAGAGTGCCCAGGTCCTTGTCCAGCAGGGCTGCCTTCGCGGCGATGCTTGTGACGGTCTCAAGCGCCTGCCACGGGGCCAGGCCGTACTTCACCTGGCT
The DNA here is from genome assembly GCF_025685395.1 of Terriglobus tenax. Classification (NCBI taxonomy): domain Bacteria; kingdom Pseudomonadati; phylum Acidobacteriota; class Terriglobia; order Terriglobales; family Acidobacteriaceae; genus Terriglobus; species Terriglobus tenax. The sequence goes on from NZ_JAGSYA010000004.1 coordinate 2,004,976, forward strand.
GCGCAGGTTCAGGTGCAGCGAGGTGGAGGGTAGGTCGAGCGGTGAGTCGGTTCCGCCGATGTAGAGGCCCTTGCGATCGAGCACTCCCTTCACTGTGGACTCCTCGCGCATGACGCGGTCTTCGCTGGCGGTGGAGGGTGTCTTCACCGCTGCATTGCGGGCGTTGAGGAGGCGGGTCTTCTCCCATGGCGGAGCGATGTTGTAACGGGTATCGTCTGCCATGTTGGGCCAGTTGCCGATGATGCTCTGGTTCAGCAGCGTGGAGATGGTCCACATGCCGGACTCGGCCTCAAGCTGCTGCACGTCCGAGTAGCTGAAGCCGGTGAGCGAGCGGGAATACGCCCAGCCGGTACGGGCCGTGGCGGAGACGTGGCTCATGCCGTCGTTGCCGACAGCCACGGCCGGGATGAGGTAATGCGATGCGGTCTGCACGCCCATCACGTTATGCGCGAAGTCGTCCCCCTTCTTCATCCATGTGAACGGCAGGCGCACGTAGAGCTTGAGGAAGTCGAAGTCGAGGGCATGCAGGCGCTGGAACTCGCGCTGCAGCTGCGCTTCGCTGGTGGTGGCGATCATCATGGGGTAGTAGACGCGCTCGCCGTCCACGGCCTCGCCGGTGGCGAAGAGGCGCGGGCCGACGGCAGCGCCGGAGATGAAGGCTTCCTTCTCCTCCACCGCGCGGTAGGCATTGTCGGCCATGTCGCGCAGCGTGGTGATGCCGTAGGCCATCCACAGGCGGCCCATGCGGTCGCCGTAGTAGATGGAGTTGTCGGAGTTGGGGTGGGAGTGGTTCTCCCACAGACCGGGCATCACGGTAGAGTTGGGAGCCTCAATCACTTTGGCTTCCATGGGCAGCTTGGCTGTGCCATGCGGCGTAACCGAGACGATGCGATTCCCCGTGACCAGCACATCGACATCCTTCAGCGAGTCCGGACCGCTGCCCTTCCAGAATTTTCCGGCGTGGATAACGGTAGAGCCGGTGGGCTGTTCCTGCGTGTACTTCAGGTTCACAGCGACAGGCGTGATGGCCTTGGTCTTGCGATCGAGAAGCTTCAGCTTGCCATTGTTCAGGTAGAGGATCTTCGATCCATCGCCGGAGTACGTTGGCGCGTCGGTGACCTCGTTGTTCAGGTACTCGGCTTTGCCGGAGGGCGTGCCGTCTGCGTCGACGGGCATGACGGCCAGCAGGTCCGAGAGAACGAAGGCCATCTCCTTCCCTGTCGGCGAGTAGATGGGGCCGTCTTCCGTACGAGTGGTGACCGACTCAAACGGAGCGGGCTTGTGCCAGCTTGTTTTTTTGGTGGCGATATCGACGAGGAGGATGTCGCTGGTGCCCTCGCGGAAGCGCTTGGTGTAGGGATGAATGGTGGCGATAGCCAACGTTTTGCCGTTGGTGGAGAAGCTGGCGCGGCCCGGGAAGAAAGTGGCCGGCGCAACGATAGAGTCCTTGCCGGTGGCGATCTCGGTGAGGTGCGTGGCTCCGGCCTGGTCCTGCGAGGTGAACCACTTGCCATCGGGAGAGAGTGCGGGGAAGATCTGCGCGGTGGTCTTTGAGGGCGAGGGGTGCAGCTCCGCGCCGGTCTTCGGGTCGAGCAGGTAGACGTTCTCGACGCCGTCCTTGTCCGACACGTAGGCGATCCATTTGCCATCGGCCGACCACATGGGTCCCTGCTTGTAGAAGCTGTCGCTGGTCAGCGCCTTAGGCGTTGGGTTGCCGATGGTGAGCAGATAGAGCTGGTTGAGCGCAACGAATGCCACCTGCTTGCCGTCCGGTGAGAGCGCCGGGCCGTAAAGACCGAGCGCCTGCCGCGGCAGCTTCGAGTCGAAGTGATAGTCCTTCGACTTGAAGATGGGGCGGATGGACTTCACGTCGGCGGTGAAGGGAATCTCCGTCTCAGACTTCGCGGCGAGGTCGGCCTTCACCAGCTTGCCGTTGGCGGTGTAAAGCAGCGTGGTGGGCGAGAGCCATGCAGCCTGGAAAGGGAAAGCGTCGTCGTACTTGTCGCTGATGGGCTTGCCGTCGACAATCAGCTTCGAGGGATAGAGCGTCTGTCCGCCGCCTGAGAAGTAGACGTAGGAGAGCTTGCCGTCGGGAGAGACCGAGGGCGAGTCAATGCGGCCGGTTTTCACTTCGGCGACTACTTTCTTGTCCAGTGTCTTCGGATCGATCTGGATGACCTGGCGGCCGGTCGCGACGCGCATGCCGGGGATGATCTCTTCCTCGACGGCTGCGACGTAGACGATCTTTCCGTCGGGGGTCCAGCCGGGTTCGAACTCATCGTTCGCGCCGGTAGTGATCTGCTTCGGCTCGCCGCCTTCGACGGGAACGGTCCAGATGTCGTAAGAGCCCTTGAAGTCGCGGTCAGAGGCAAAGGCGATGGTCTTGCCGTCGGGCGAGATGCGCGGCTCGCGATCGTCACCGTGGCCGGTGGTGACCTGCTTCAGTGCCGTTCCATCGGCGTTCATCTTCCATACGTGGAAGGTGCCGCCGGCGTAGGACTGGAAGATGACGGTCTTGCCGTCGGGCGCATAGTTCGGATACGCCGCTTCATCGAAAGGCGTGGTGAGCTGCCTGGCCTTACCGCCCGCAATGGGCAGCGAGTAGAGAATGCCCTGCAGATCGAGGATGACCGTCTTGCCATCCGGCGAGACGGTGGAGGCCATGTTGGTGCCTTCGTGGATGGTGATGATCTTTGTCTTCGATGCGGCGGCGGTTGCCGGTTTGGCTGCGGCAGGTTTGGCAGCCTGAGAGAAGGCGGAGACAGAGAGGAACAGAGCAGCGGATGCGAGGACGGAGAGACGCATGAACCTTGAAAGCTCCTTGAACGGGAGAACGCAGTGCGTCTTTTGAGAGACGCACTGCGTGGATAGATGAAACTTTACATCCTGTAAAGAGAAGCAAGTCTTTCCCTTCGTTCAGGATGACAACGGGTCTCGCTTTGCTCGTTGCCCCACCCATCGCAGAAGCGCGATGGATGGGCAACGAGGGTGATTGTTAGAAGCTGATGCGGCCAATGAACTGGAGCTGACGGGGAGCAAACTCCAGGAAGCCGCTGCCACCGGCTGCCGTGGGCGCACCGTAGGCGGAGGAGTTGGCGTTGGTGTTGTAGCTGTAGGGATTGAAGTGGTTGAAGAGGTTGAAGACCTCAACAGCGACAATGGCCTTGACCTTTTCCCCGATGGGGAAGGCTTCCTGCAGGCGGCTGTCGATGCGCTCATAGGCACGTCCGCGGAAGGCGTTGCGCGCCATGACGTAGTAGCCGTAGCTGGCGTCGTAGTAGAACTTCGAAACCGGCGCATAGACCGAGAGGCACGGCGAAGTGGTGCAGGTAGTACCAGCCTGGATAGGCGTGGTGCCCGCGGCCACGGTGCGGTTGAAGGAGGGTGTTCCGCCGTTGGGGGAAGCGGTTCCGGTGGCTGTGCCATACGCGAGACCCGAGCCGAAGCGGAAGAGCGAGCTGAGGGAGAGACCGTACTTCCACTTGTACTCGCCATTCAGGGTGAGGGAGTGGCGCTGATCGTCGGTGCCGTTGGCCCACTCATCCTTGATGCCGGAGGCGAAGGGCTTGTTGGGGTAGTAGAACGGGCCCTCGGTGGAGTTCTTGGTCCGTGCCCAGGTGTAGGCCAGAGCGCCGGTAAAACCAGCTGTAGTGGAGTGCTTGATGCCAAGCTGCAGGGCGTCATAGATACTGCCCGCGCCGCCCGGCGTGAAGAACTGCGAGACCGAAGTGAAGCTCTGGTTGCAGACCTGGCGCGTTGTGCTGCCGTAGGTGCCGATGGTATCCAGAGCGACCGAACCGTTGCCGCAGACGCGGGTCACGCTGGAGGACAGGGTCGAGTTGGGGTTCAGGTTGCGCTGCGCGTTGGCGGGGTCAACCAGGAAGTTGCCGTTCAGGCGGATCCAGTCGTCATAGGCGCGGGTATGAACGAAGTCCATGTTCATGACCGTCTTCCATGGCAGCTCACGCTGTACACCGAAGGAGAGCTGCAGGGCGTAGGGCACCTTGGCGTCCTTGGCCAGCGGCTGTACCGCCTGGGCGTATGCCGAGGGGTTGGTGGCCGGGTTGCCGCCGTTGAAGGGGTTGGAGAAGTTGATGGGACTGGCAGGCGTACCCGTCACCGAAGCCTGAATGGTGGACTGGCCGTTGAAGATCTGCTGGTCAATGATCTGGTTGGCGGAGATGTCGGCAAAGTACAGGCCGGCGCCGCCGCGGATGCTGGTCTTGCCGTTGCCCATCGGGTCCCACGCAAAACCGACGCGCGGAGCAAAGTTGTTATTGTCATTGCCCTGCGGAGCCAGCAGGCCGTTGGTCAGCTTGGGTCCGCCGGTGAAGGCGCCGAAGTCGTTGTCGTAGCGCACGCCCAGGTTGACCGTAAGGCGGGGCAGGATCTTCCAGTCATCCTGGAACCAGAAGCCGAAGATGGAGCGCGGCACGTCCACGGTGAAGTTACCGAAGCCCTGGATGTAGGTCGCGTTGGATCCGCAGATGGAGTTGATCGCCGTGAAATTCCAGGTCGTGGAGTCCGAGGTTCCGTTAGGGAACATGCTGTTGTACTGCGCAGCGCTGATGGAAGCGGAGCAGGGATTGATGCGGCCGCGCACGTTCTGCTGGAAGAAGCCGCCGTGGCCGGTGTAGATGTACTCCCCGCCGAACTTGACCGAGTGCTTGCCCTTCAGCCAGAAGACGTCATCGCGGTAGTCCTGGCTGTTCTGGGCAAAGATCTGCGGGTAGTTGTAGGGGCCGCCGACGGTGATGTTGGAGAAGATGATCTCCATCGACTGCGTGTAGGGCAGGTTCTGCCAGCCGAAATGGTGGAAGCCGGCGCGGAGATCGTTGACGATGTTGGGCGTCAGGTTCGAGTTCCAGTCGGCCACATAGCCATAGCTGGTGCGGGTTCCCTGGTAGGCGCGCGAGGGATCGGCGTTGCCGCTTACGCCCAGGTAATCGCTCTTGTAGGTGAAGCCGTCGCCGCGCAGGAAGAGGCGGTTCTTGTCGTTGATCTGGTAGTCGCCGCGTCCCAGGTACTCGTTGACGCGCAGCGTGTTGGGATGGGAGAAGGCGGCGTTTGTGACCAGGTTGACCGTGGTGGCGGTGTCCGGCTTGCGCTCACCTTCATACGATCCGAAGAACCAGAGCTTGTCTTTCTTGATGGGGCCGCCCATGGTGCCGCCGAACTGCTGATCGCTGAAGGGCAAAACGCGCTTGGCGACCGGATCGGGAGCATTGAGCGAGTCGTTGCGGAAGTAGCCGAAGGCTCCACCGTGGTAGCTGTTGGAGCCGGACTTGGACTGCGAGTTGACATACACACCGGCGGAACGGCCGAGTGTGGCGTCAAAGCGGTTGGTAATGATCTGGAACTGCGAGATGGCGTCCTGCGAGAAGCGCGGCTGGCCGAAGCTGGCGCCGGCGGTGTCCTGCGAGACCTGCAGGCCGTCCATGGTGATGAGGAACTTGCCCGACTCCGATGCCGAGCCGACCGGCACGTCCGAGGTGACGGCGTTGATTTTGATGCCCGGAACCAGCGTGGCCAGCGACATGTAATTGCGGCCGTTGATGGGTACTCCCTGCACTTCCTGCGGCGTTACATTGCCAGCCACAACCGACGAGGTGGTATCGATGGCGACCGACTCGCCTTCCACCACGACCGAGGTGGTGGTGGACGCAACGGGCAGCGACAGGTCAAGGGTGACCAACTGGCCCACCAGCAGGGTGACGGGCTTTTTGACCGGCGTGAATCCAGAAGCCGAGGCCATCACCTCGTAATCCGCGGCTACCAGCGACGGCACCAGGTAGATGCCTTCAGAGTTCGTAATGGCGTGGAAGGTAGCGCCGCCGACACGCGTGACATCCACCGTGGCGCCCGCAATGGACGCTCCCTGAGCGTCCGTGATTTTTCCGGTAAAGCCGGTCTGTTGAGCGCGGGCCGCGGTTGCCACCACAGCCAATGCAACGAGGAGAAACAGGGAGCGAAGGAATGTCTTCATGCCAGGAAATACCTCACAGAAACAGGTCAGATAGAGAGCTGCCTCGCGCACGATATCGATAACGATGATTCGTGACACTGGGGCCCGTGGTTCTTTTTTTGATCCGGTGCTGCTGGGGTGACGGAGACTGAGCGCTACAGAAAGCTGGTCCGCCTGGAAGAAAGAGGGAAGATGGCCATGTGGCTCTCCTCCGCAGGAACAACGAATTTTTTAATCGTGTGTGAGAGCAGCGTAAAAGCGGGCGGGCGGGATGTCTAATCGAAAAATTTTCAGGTGTGATTCATAAATGAAGAATTCATCGTGTATTGACAAGGAACCAAACCGGGGCAAAACTAGAAGCTCATCGCGACCAACAAGCACGACAACCTGAGCAGGATCTGGACTGGGAGAAGAGGGTTTTGGACTTTCGTATCCGGCAGTTGCAGTGTTTTCTTACCCTTGCCGAGGTGTTGAACTACGGCAAGACCGCTCGCTCGCTGTATATCAGTCAGCCCACGCTGACCTTTCAAATCAAGGGCCTGGAACATGCGCTGGGCGTCCGCCTGTTTGAGCGCACACGCCAGCATGTGCGCCTGACGGAGGCCGGAGCGGCCTTCCGCGAGTATGCCAAGTCCATCCTGGACACGGTGGATTCGGCGCGCGACTGCCTGCAATCGCTTGACTCCCGCCTGCGGCTAACCATTGCCTGCGGCCCGGTGGGTCAGTTCGTTCTGCTGCCGAATGTGATTCGGCTGCTGGCCAGCGAGTACCCGAACTTTGAGCTCGAGGTCTGCGAGATGACCACCGAGCAGCAGATGGCTGCCCTGCCCGAGGGCAAGGTCGACGCCCTGCTGATGATGCCCGCTCTTCCGATTGAGGGCATCCATTTCGATCCACTGCGACAGGAAAAGATGATGGCCGCGGTCAGTTCCGAAAGCCAGCTGGCGCGGCAAAGCTCGGTCAGTGTCCAGGTCTTCCGCTCGACGCCGATCATTGCATCCCGCCTGAAGGACTGCCGGTTCCACCAGCCTTCGCTGCACAGTATGCTGGCTCCGTTCGGCATTACGCCGAAGATTACGGAGAGCCCACAGTCGTGCTCGGTGCAGTTTGCCTATGCAGCCGCTGGAGAAGGCATCGCCATGACGACCGATGGCATGCGATCCTGCGTGGTTCCGGGAGTGACCGTGCTTCCGTTTGAGGAAGAGTTGTCAGCCGTGACGCTTGGCCTGGCTTTCCTTGAAAACAATCACTCGCCTGCCCTGAAGATCTTCCGCAAGGTGGTGCTGGTGGCCAGCCGAAGGCTTGCGGCTGCAAATGGAGCGCCGCGGCTGGCGCCGTCTCCGGTGATGGTGAAGGAATTTCCTTCCCGCCGCGAGCTGGCGGTCTAGTTATCAACAGAATTTGCCGCCTGGGCTGTAACCCACGCCCTCTATGGCCCGTCTTCGTCCATAGGGGGATTTTTCGGGGACCTCTGAAAACCTCCTGAGTGGGTGGCAGCGGCTGTTCGTGGGGGACGAGCAGCCCGCCTCCATACAAGCGATAGGTGCCACGACTCTGTTCGTGGCACCTTTCTTTTGCTTCCAAATGACGCCTGGCAATCTGACGGCCATGTAACCATGGCTCACAAAGCCTGCGTCTGTATTGGCGAATCGATATTCACTCCCTGCCCTGAAGATCTGCACACGCAGGCGGTAAAGCCGCCATGGCGGAGCTATGGGCGGAATCGAGCCGCGTCTTGCAACAGTTCACTCGCACTGCCTCTGGTTTGCTGTCCCTGCTTCTTTTTTCATGCGCCGGCCTTGCGCAAACCTCCGTCTCCATTCACGACATCATGACAAACATGCCGAACTCACCTTACCTGGGCAAGAGCGTCTCGACCTCCGGCATCGTTGTCGGCGTGATGACTACCGGCGGCTTCTACATCTCAGAACCCAGCGGCAACTGGGACAACAGCGTGGCCACCGCCGAGGGCATCCCCGTCTTCTATGCGGCCGGAGCCAACCCCGCCTGCGCCGTGGTGGGAAACACCGTGACCGTGGTGGGCATGGTGACCAATACCACCGCTCTGACCGCCGCGAATACCCCAGGCACGGGCATTACGCCGACCTCCTGCACGACGACCGCCACCGGCGGAACCATGACGCAGTCCATCTCGGTGAGCGGCGTGCTGACCAGCTTTGGCGACGCGCTGAAGTACACCGGTATGACGACCTCCGCCACGTTTTACGCCGTTTCGCCCACCGGCGGAACGCTGGATGAGGCGACCGAAACGGTGACCTCGAACGGCCAGTTCTGGGCGACGCTGAACTCGAACAGTGCTACCAACAACCACCTGTTCCGCGCAACGGGCATCGCGGGCGATGAGTATGTACCCACGGGCGCTCCCGGCACGGTGGCGACCTGGGGCGGCAATCCGCAGCGCATTCTGATTGATACGACCACCTTTGGCGGCACGGCAGTGGATATCACCGTGGGACAGACGATCAGCTGCACTACGGGGGCAAACATTAAGGTGGGTGCGACGGCGGGTATCGGCCTGATTGACTACACGCTGGGCTATGCGCGGCTACTCGTCTTCCCCACCAGTGTCTGCACTGTGGGCGGCAGTGTCGCCACCACCACCTCGGCTACGGCGGACTCCACGCACTTCCAGGTGGGCACGCTGGATCTGAACCGCTTCTACTCGACCACGGGAGCGACGACCGGGTCCGTAGCTATCAGCGCGGCTGCCTATACGCGCCGCCTGACCAAGGCAGCACTGGCCATTGTGAACTCACTGGGCACGCCGGACATTCTGAGCGTGCAGGAGGTGCAGGACCAGGCCACGCTGAACGATCTTGCCAACGCGGTGAACACACTGGCGGGCACCAGCTACCAGGGCTACCTGGGGTTGACTAACGATACGAACAGCCTGAACCCTGGCTTCCTGGTGAATACCTCGCGTATCGATGTGGAGTCTGTAGCGCAGGTAGGCGCCAGCACCACGTACAGCGGAGGGACGCTGTTTGAGCGGCCTCCACTGATGCTGAAGGCGGGTGTACACCGGGTGGGGAAGAACTACCCGGTGACGGTGATCAACGTGCACCTGGCCAGCCGCGACAACATTGGCGACACCACGCTGGGTGCCGATGTTCGCGCTCGCCGCGCAGCGCAGGCCTATTTCGTAAGCCAGCTAGTGCAGACCGAGCAGGATGCCGGAGAGAACGTTCTGGTAAACGGCAACTTCAACGCCACGGAGTTCAGCGACGGCTATGTGGATGTGCTGGGCGTCATCCGAGGATCGCCGGCGGCGGCAACCGCCGTGACGCTGTATCAAGCGACGGCCACGACCGGAGCTTTGCAGAACTTCACCAGGAGCGTGACCACCCTGCAGCGCTATAACGCGATTACGCGGGGCAACTCGGAGGCGGTGGAGCATATTCTTGCGTCTTCTACCGTGACCGCATCGACCACGGCGCAGAACTCGCTGGCCAGCTATGAGACCAGCGTGGTGCAGCCGCACTTCTCCGCGGACTTCGCGGCGGCGAACGCCAACAGCTCCTCCACCGCCGCCGGATTGACGGCCAACGATGGCCAGGTGGTCAGCTTCCTGATTCCCGCCGTGCCGACCTCGGCTACGGTCTCTGCCAGCTCACTGAGCTTTGGCGATGTGTATGTTGGCGGCTCGAAGTCGCTCTCGGTGACGGTACAGAACACCTCGGGCTTTACCTCGACGGTGAACGTAAGCAACATCGCCATCAGCGGCACCAATGCGGGCGATTACACGCAGACTTCTGACTGCCTGTCGCTGGCGGACCAGGCGACCTGCACCGTGACCGTCACCTTTGCACCGACGGCGATCGGCACGCGCGCGGCCACCCTGACCATCACGACCGATGCAACCACGGGATCGGCGATGACAGTATCGCTGACCGGCAATGGACTGCCCACCACGGCAACGCTGTCACCCACCAGCGCCAGCTATGGCAACGTGGTGCTGAACTCGACCAGCACGGCGCAGACCTTTACCTGGACCAACACCAGCACGATTGCGCTGAAGGTAAGCTCCGCAACGGTGAGCAGCGGCTGGACCATTGCCGCGAACAATTGCGGCACGGTGGCCGCCTCATCAAGCTGCACGGTGCTGGTGGCTTTTGCACCGGCGGCGCTGGGAACACAGACCGGGACGCTGACCCTTACCTCCACCAGCAGCGTGAATGGCACGTTGACCGCATCCCTGACCGGTCGCGGCGTGGCAGACGTGGAAGCTTCCCCGACCTCACTCAGCTTTGGCAACGTGGATCTTGGTCTTCGCTCCGCGGCGCAGGCAGTGACCATCACCAACTACACCAACGCGGCCATCGCGCTAACTTCCCTCTCGATTACAGGCGACTACGCCTACACCACCACCTGCGGCGGCACGCTGGCGGGGCTTGCCAGCTGCACGGCGACCATCACATTTACGCCGACCACCACCGGTACACGCACCGGCACGTTGACCATCAATACCAACGACACCAAGGTGCCGGTGGTAACGGTTGCGCTGACCGGCAACGGCGTGGACTTCTCCATCGCCTTGAACCCCGCATCGGGCAACACGATTGCGGGCTACTCGCTGGCTTCCACGGTGACGTTGACGCCGATCGGCGGATTCAACGGGACGGTGAACCTGAGCTGCTCCACCACGGCAGGCGGCACGAAGTGCGGCTTCGCCAGCAGCTCACCCACCTTCTCGGCGGTAACGACGGATGCGTTGACCATCACCACAACCTCGCAGTACCAGGTCATTGGTTATACCGGCGGCTTTGGTGGGTGGATGGCTGTCTTCGCAGCAGCAGGAGGAGCACTGCTGTGGTTTGCCCGCAGGCGTGTGCAGGGCATGATGCGGCTGGCCGCTCTCTGTGCATTGGCACTGGCCGTCCTGCTGCCGCTGGGCGGTTGCAGCGGTAAGCTGCCGGGCAGGAACACCGACCCCACCTATCCCGGCACGTACACCATCACCGTGTCCGCCACGGACGGGACCCTGACGCGGTCTGCCACGTACACCATGACCGTTACCGCCAAGTAGCTGCAATACAAGGTTTTGCGCTCGCGGGGCAGCCCGACACTCCAGGCTGCTCCGCATTTTTTTGCTAGAATCAAGAGAATGCGCCGCGTCTTTACAGACCGCTGTTGTTGTCTTCTCTAAGCGCCCTTCCCGCGCCCGCGCATTGTTCTTCCCTATTTACATATCTGGATTCACCCGGAGCCTATGAGTACCCTTCTTCCCACTGACGCCGCATCGTCCGTTGCCGAGCTGCTGACGCCGCGCAAGATGGACCACCTTCGCGCGCTGGAGGCTGAGAGCATCTTCATTCTGCGCGAGGCGGTGGCCGAGTTTGCCCGCCCCGTCATGCTCTACTCCATCGGCAAGGATTCGAGCGTCATGCTGCGCCTGGCGCAGAAAGCCTTCTACCCCGGCAAGTTCCCTTTCCCGCTGCTGCACATTGACACCAGCTACAAGTTTCCGGAGATGATCAGCTTTCGCGATAACTACGCCAAGGAGATTGGCGCGGACCTGATTGTGCACCGCAACGAGAAGGCCATTGCCGACGGCGCGAACCCGCTCGACCTGGGAACGCAGAACTGCTGCGGCCTGCTGAAGACACGCTCTCTGCTGGATGCCCTGGAAGAGGGCGGCTACGACGCTGCCTTTGGCGGCGCTCGCCGTGATGAAGAGAAGAGCCGGGCGAAGGAACGCGTGTACAGCTTCCGCGACGGCAACGGACAGTGGGACCCCAAGAACCAGCGGCCGGAGCTGTGGCAGACCTATAATTCCCGCCTGAAGAAGGGTGAGAGCATCCGCGTGTTTCCGTTGTCGAACTGGACGGAACTCGATATCTGGCTCTACCTGTACGCCGAGCAGATTCCTATTGTGCCGCTGTACTTTGCACGCGAGCGCGAAGCGGTGATCCGCAGCGGGCAGATCACGCTGACCTATCCGAACACGCGTCTGCTGCCGGGCGAAAAGATTGAGCCGGTGATGTGCCGGATGCGCAGCCTGGGCTGCATGCCCTGCACGGGCGCGATCCGCAGCGAGGCAGACACGATTGAAAAGATCATAGCGGAACTGATCAGCTTCCGCAGGTCAGAGCGTGAGAACCGCGCGATTGACCACGACGAAGAGGGATCGATGGAAACCAAGAAGCGGGAGGGCTACTTCTAAATGGCAACGACCGCCGTAAATACCCCCAACGACTTCCGCGAGTTTCTGGACGCGCACCTGGATCGCGACCTGCTGCGCTTTACCACCGCCGGATCCGTGGACGATGGCAAGAGCACACTGATTGGCCGCCTGCTGCATGACACAAAGAGCGTGTACGAGGACCAGCTCGCATCCGTTGCGAAGAGCCGTGTGAACCGCGCCGGCAATGGCCGCGTGGACTTGTCCCTGCTGACCGACGGCCTGCGTGCCGAGCGCGAGCAGGGCATCACGATTGATGTGGCGTATCGTTACTTCGCGACCTCGAAGCGCAAGTTCATCATTGCCGACACGCCGGGCCACGAGCAGTACACGCGCAACATGGCTACCGGAGCCTCGACCGCCGATGTCGCGATTGTGCTGGTCGACGGATCGAAGGGCATTCTGCCGCAGTCGCGCCGCCATTCGTTCATCGCATCGCTGCTGGGCATTCCGCATGTGGTCGCCGCCGTGAACAAGATGGACCTTGTTGGCTACGACGAGGCGAAGTTCCGCACCATTGAGACCGACTTCCGCGCCCTGGCCAGGCGCCTTGGCCTGCGCAATGTGGAGATCATCCCGGTCTCCGCGCTGGAAGGCGATAACGTCGTTAGCCCCTCTACCAACATGGCCTGGTACGGCGGCCCCACGCTGCTGGATTACCTGGAGACGGTGCCGTTGCGCGAGCATGTGGCCAACCAGCCGTTGCGCTTCCCGGTACAGCTTGTCGTGCGCCCCGACCGTACCTTCCGTGGCTTTGCCGGACAGGTGGCCAGCGGCGTGGTGCGCGAAGGTCAGCATGTTGTGGCGCTGCCCAGCGGACGCCGCACGCAGGTGAAACGCATTGTGACCTGGGACGGCGACCTGAAGGCCGCGGGTCCGGGCGAAAGCATCACGCTGGAGCTGGCCGACGAGATTGACCTGAGCCGCGGCGAGATGCTGATCTCGCCCGATGCGCAGGCCAACTCCGTGCCCACCGTCAGCAATGCCTTTGGAGCGAAGGTGGTGTGGATGCACGAGGAGCCGCTGGAGGTGGGTAAGACCTACCTGCTGAAGCAGACCTCGCGCGTGGTGCGCGCCGAAGTAAAGCGCATTCCCTACCGCGTCGACGTGAACACCTTTGAGCATCTGGATGCGGCTGAACTGAAGATGAACGACATTGCGGAGGTTGAGTTTGAGACCAACCTGCCGCTGTTCTTCGATACCTATCGCGACAACCGCGTAACGGGCGCAGCGATCCTGATCGATCCGCTGAGCAACGCGACGGTGGGCGCGCTGATGATCGACCGTGCTGTTGAAGCCGCGAAGAAGGCCGAGCTTCCGAAGCTGATCGCCGTAAAGGACACCACCGTTGCCACGCGCCTGCGCGAACTGCTGGCCGCTGCCGGACATCGCGCCGTCGTGCTGCAGGGCTTTACCGCTGCCGAGGTTCCCGTGGCGGTCCGCGCCCTGCAGCTTGCCGGAGTCATTGCGATTGTTGCCGGAGACGCGGAGGGCGCAGTCTCCATCACCGCTACCGACGATGCCGCGCTGACCGCGGCCCTGGTGGAGATGGGAGTGACCGTATGAGCGTTGCTACGCCTGTCGAGTACGAATCGCTGAACGCCGAGCAACTGGCCGCGCAGATCTTTGCCGAGTTCACCGGCGTGCCCGCGTGCTTTACCTGCAGCTTCCAGACGGAAGACATGGTGGTTCTCGACATCCTGCGCAAACAGCAGCCGGAGATCCCCGTCATCTTTCTGGAGACCGGCTACCACTTTGCCGAGACGTATGAGTACCGCGACCGCATGGTGCGCGAGTGGAAGCTGAACCTGATCAATGCCCTGCCCGAGGACACGAAGGCCGAGCATGAATCGAAGCGCGGCCTGCTCTACATCGTGAACCCGACCGAGTGCTGCAACCTGCGCAAGGTGGGTCCGCTGATGAAGTCGCTGGAGCCATACGGCGTGTGGTTCACCGGCCTGCGCCGTGAGCAGTCGCCCACGCGCGCCAACCTGAAGAAGGTGGAAGACCACCGCACACCCAACGGCCACGAGCTGAAGAAGATCTCGCTGCTGGCCGACTGGACCTGGGACCAGGTGACCGCGTACGCGAAGCAGCACGCCATTCCCGAGCTGCCGCTGTATGCGAAGGGATATACGTCGATTGGCTGCGAGCCGTGCACGGCTATCTCCACCGACCCGAACAACGCCCGCGCCGGACGCTGGGGCGGCAAGAAGCTGGAGTGCGGCATTCACACGTTCAGTGAGAAGACAGAGTAGCCGCGGTTGATTGCATGAAATGAGGGAGCCTTTCGGCTCCCTCATTTGTTTGTTCTGGAAAGCTTAGTTCGTTCCGCCGACGGTCATCTTGTCCAGCTTGACGGTTGGCATGCCGACGCCCACCGGGACGCTCTGCCCGCTCTTACCGCAGGTGCCGATGCCCTCATCCAGAGCCAGATCGTTGCCCACCATCGACACATACTTCAGCGCCTCCGGTCCGTTGCCGATCAGGGTTGCGCCCTTCACCGGGGCCGTCACCTTACCGTCTTCAATCAGGTAAGCCTCGCTGGCACTGAAGACGAACTTGCCGTTCGTGATGTCCACCTGGCCGCCGCCGAAGTTCACCGCGTACAGCCCGCGCTTCACGCTCTTGATGATGTCCTCGGGCTGGTCCTCGCCCGCGAGCATATAGGTGTTGGTCATGCGCGGCATGGTGATGTGCTGGTAGCTCTCGCGCCGCCCGCTGCCGGTCGACGGTATGCCCATCAGCCGCGCGGACAGCTTGTCCGACAGATACCCGCGCAGGATGCCGTTTTCAATCAGCACATTCTCGCGCGTCGGGGTGCCTTCGTCGTCCACGTTCAGGCTGCCGCGGCGGTTGGGCATGATGCCGTTGTCCACCACCGTCACCTTGCTGCTGGCCACCTGCTGGCCAATCAACCCGGCAAAGGCCGAGGTCTTCTTGCGGTTGAAGTCCGCCTCCAGGCCGTGGCCTACCGCCTCGTGAAGCAGAACGCCGGGCCAGCCGGGGCCCAGCACCACGGGCATCTCGCCTGCCGGGGCGGCAATGGCGCCAAGCTGCAGAATGGCGGTACGCGCCGCCTCGCGGGCAAAGTGCTCGGGGCTCTTCGCGCCTTCAAAGAAGTCCAGCGTCACGCGGCCGCCGCCACCGCTGGTGCCGCGCGCGGTATTGGTCGCGTCCTTGGCGATGACGAAGACGTTGAAGCGGGCCAGCGGCTGGGTATCACTGGCAAAGGTGCCGTCGCTGGCGGCTACAAGGATGCGGCGCAGCTCGTCGTTGTACCCGGCGCGCACCTGCGTAATGCGGTTGTCGAAGGCACGCGCGGCACGGTCAGCACGCAGAATCAGTTCGAGCTTCTGCGCAATCTCCGCATCGGTGCTGGCGCCGGCCACGGGATACAGCTCTGGCGTATGAGGCGAGGTAAAGCCCTGCACCTGCTGCTTCGCCGGACCGGAGGCGATCAGCGCGGCGGTACGGGCCGCGCGCAGAAGCTTCTCCGGGGAAAGATCGTCGGTGTACGCAAAGCCGGTGCGCTCGCCCGAGAGGACGCGGATGCCGCAGCCCACGCTGATGCCCTGGCTGGCGGACTTCACCAGCGACTCATCCACACCGATGGAGGTAGTCGTCACCGACTCAAAGTAGAGATCGGCATAGTCGCCGCCGGCAGAAAGCGCCTCCCCCAGACAGCGCTCCATGGTGCGCTCGGAGACGCCGAGGACGTCAATGAAATACCGCTTGTGGTCGGTGTGGGTCATGTGGTGATTCTAGTCGTTTCGCCTGCCCTCAGCCTGTCACTCCTTCAGCTTAGAGAGCGAATCTGCCAAGCCACCAACACTTTTTAGAATCTTGTCCACGACTTCTGAATTGGCTTCGGTCTTTCCGCGCTCTTCTCCGAAGACCTCAGCTGTGGGTGAAGTGAAGACCTTTTCAACCGACGCGATAACAAATTCAGAATATTTCGCAGCTTGCCTTTCAATTTTGAAAGCGTGGAGTGAGGGAATAACTAAAGGTCAATCGGCCTGTTGATTTCTACTGGCCACTAGCTAATTCTCCACCGGCACCCGATCGACCGAATCGATCACCACTGTCTGCACGGGCACTGTCTTTACCCGTAGTTCCAGGCCGGTTGCGCGGCGGAGGGCGGTTTCGAGGCGGGGCTGGTTGCTGCCGGTGTCCGGGGTGTCGTCCGGGGTGGGGTCGAAGGTGAAGGCGATGTCATAGCTGCCCTTGATGCCGGTCTCGTCGGTTACGGGGAAGCCGGTGACGGGGGTGAGGTACTGGGCGAGGGTGGCCATCGTCCAGTTGCAGCCTTCCATGTGGCCGTTCTCAGTGTCGATGCGGTAGCCGGGGAAGTGGTCGCCCTTGGTGGGGACGATGCCGGGGCCGGGGCGCCAGGTTCCTGTCTCGCTGGAGACGAGGGCGTAGCCGCGGCGCTGGCGCAGTTCGGTGTGGCAGACGAGGTGGAGTCTTTCGCGCAGCAGCGCCTGCAGGCCGGGGCGGAGCTCTTCGCGGCTGAGGGCGACACCCTCCTCCGGCCGCGCCAGCACTGAGTAGAGTTCGGTGTCCATCCACGAGGGGCGGTTGGCGATCTGGCTGGCGTCGATGTTGTAGGCGAGTTGGAACAGGCGGGTGAGGGTGACATGCTCGGCGCGGAACTCGCCCTTATTGGGGATGCTCCAGAAGCCGAGGCGGGGGTCTCCGCCGGGGTCGAGCTTGACGGTGGCAACTTCAAACTGCGGCTGCGTGGGCTGGGCGGCGCGGAGGGTGGACGGGAGGGCGAGTCCGAAGCCCAGCGCGAGGGCGAGCAGGCGGGCGAGTCGTTGCATGCTCCAGAGCATAGCGAAAAACGGCGCCCGGGATAAGGGAGAAAAACCGGGTGCCCCATCCATCCCACCCATCGCGATGAGCGCGATGGATGGGGCACCCGAAATGGTGGCTCTACACAAAGCGAAAAGCCCCGCATGCGCGGGGCTTTTGTCATTCCTAAAACTACCGGTTACATATTCGCCTTGCCGGCGCGCATGTCTTCGTTGAACTGGGGCTTGGCGAAGTTCAGGGAGTCCTGCAGTTCTTTTTCGAACTCGGCGCGGTGCTGCATCAGGCCTTCGGTGGGGGTGGCGTATTCCATGCCCTCGGTCAGCTGGATGACGCCGTCGGAGGCCAGGTCGTTGGCGATCTTCTTCAGGTCTTCGACCGTGGTGTTCAGGTACTGCGCGTCGCGGGGGTCGACGACCCAGACGGGCTGGCCTGCGCCCAGAACGCCGGAGAGCCAGTAGACCTTCTTGGCGATGAAGTCCAGGCGGAGCTGCTCCGTGGTGTCGTTGAAGACGAAGCTCTTGCGCCAGCGCGAGTAGTAGCGCGTGGTGACGGGCACCGGCTGGCGGTTGCCGGACTTCACCAGCTCCAGCTGGCCCTGGTCCATGGTCTTGCGGACGGCGTTGTAGATGAAGTTCTCGGCGAAGGGCTGTTCCATGGCCGGAACGATCTCGGCGAAGGTCAGCGTCATGGAGGCGGAGATCTTGGCGTGCAGAACGGCCTCGGCGCCGTCTTCCAGCCAGGCCTCGCCGTGGACGATGTAGGTGTCCGCGCCGGAGGTGGAGGTGTGGAAGGGCCAGGCAAAGTTACGGAAGCTGAGGGGCAGGCCGTGGATGGTCACGTAGCAGTCCGGCCGCGGATTGCGGAGGCGCTTGGCGGCGTGGGCAAAGTAGGTCTTCAGCTCTTCCTGGATCTCGGCGCGGCCGAAGTCGAAGTTGGCGCTGAACTCCAGCGTCTCGGTCTTGCCCTCAGCGTTGGCGAGGGTGAACTTCGTGGTGGGCTTGCCGGTGAAATCGGTGCCGGAGGTGGTTTCGGTGACCTTCAGACCCGCGATCTTCGCGGCGTCTTCGACCTGCTGCTGCAGGCTGAGCTGCGTTGCTGCTGCCATGGTTCGTGTTTTCTCCCAGAAACTACTATTTTAGGGCATTTTGAGGGCGATTTTGCGCCCCGGAAGGGCCTATTTCAGGTCGATTGGCTTACCGTCGGCGGTGGGCAGGCTGGCTCCCAGCTCCCCTGCAAGGGTGGGGGCGATCTGCCGCATGTCGATGATGCCAAGGTCTTTACCGGCCTTGATCCCCGGCCCCATGATGAAAAACGCCGAGCGCAGGGCGGGGTCGCTGGCCAGGTAGCCGTGGGACCCCAGGCCGCTGACCCCGGTGACAACATCAGGCTTCAGCTCGGCAATGGCCTGCCAGCCGGGACGCAGGGCGACGAGGAAGGCAGCGTCCGGATAGCCGCCCATGGCCACGATTTCATTGTGGGTGTAAACGTGACCGATGCCGTTGGCCGGGTCCGTTGCCAGGGTACGCAGCAGGGTGAACACCTTCTGCTTGGTGGCGTCGTCTGCGGGGTCGTTCAACTGGATGGCTGCTGTTCCGCCGCTGACCCAGGGCATGGCCTTCCAACTGGTGACGTTGCCCTTGGCGTCTGCGGTGATGAGGCCGGCGTCGATGAAGGCGCGTTTGAGCGAGAGGTAGTAGCTGACCGGCTCAAAGCCGTGGTCGCTGAGCACGCAGAAGATGACGTCCTTGTCCTGGGCGAGGGCAGCGTCGTAGATCTGCTTGACCAGCTTGTCCTCTTCCTGCACGGCGGCGTTGGCAGCGTCCGAGAAGGGGCCGTGTTCGTGCTGGGCGGTGTCCAGCCCTGCCAGGTGCACGGCCAGAAGGCCGGGGTGGTACTGCTTCAGGATGGCGATGGCGAAGTCGACGCGCTTGTGGTCGTTGGCGACGTCCACGACCTTGCTGGGGTAGCGGCCCAGGGTCTTTTCGAGGTCCTTCAGCATGCCCGCCGGAGTACTGGCGTTTTCAAGCGTGGAACCGTCGTCATCGCGCGCGGGGTTCCAGAACTCGGGGATGTTGACGTCAATAGGCGCGCCCTTGGTGACGGGCCAGTTGACGGCAGCGGTCTTCACGCCGGCCTGGTGCGCGGCCTGCCACAGCGTGGGCGACTTGATGGTGTCGTAGTTCCACCACCAGGCGGAGGGGTCTTTGCCCAGCGGATCGAAGGGCCGGTTATTCAGCACGCCGTGTTTGATGGGCCAAACACCGGTGACCAGCGTGGTGTGCGAAGGATAGGTATAGGTAGGCAGAACACCGGTGACGCCGTGGGCGTAGACGCCGTTGTGCATCATGCCCAGAAGGAAGGGCACCTCCAGTTTGTGCTCCTCGGCGTAGGTGATGTAGTCGGGCCGCATGCCATCGACCGAGACGACGACCACCAGCGGCTTCTTTGCCTGCGCCATGCAGGCGAGTGCCGTTGCCAAAAAAATTCCGAGAACTCCAAACTTCCGCATGCGCCTGCCGCCTTCGCTCTAAAAACTGACAACCGTGAACCAACAACTAGATAATTGTCTCGTGCCGATTGATTCTGTCCAACTCGCAAGCATTCCTACTGAGAGCCGTAACCCCCGCACCACGAATATCGATTCCCTGCCAACGGAAGAGATGCTGGCGCTGATGAACCGTGAAGACGCAGCCGTGATCACCGCCGTTGAGGCCGAAGTGCCGCGCATTGCTGCTGTGTTGGACGCGCTTGTTCCGCGAATTGTCGGTGGCGGACGGCTGTTTTATATCGGGGCCGGAACCTCGGGCCGCCTGGGCGTTCTGGATGCCTCGGAGTGCCCGCCGACCTTCAGCGTGTCTCCCACGCTGGTGCAGGGGCTGATCGCCGGTGGTGATTCCGCGCTGAGGAAGGCCGCCGAGAAGATTGAGGACTCGCCCGAGCTGGGCGCGAAAGACCTGGAAGCCGCCGGCTTTGCCGAAGGCGATACGCTGGTGGGCATTGCCGCCAGCGGACGCACGCCCTACGTGCTGGGCGCCATTGCCTGGGCCCGGTCGATTGGAGCGCTGACAGTGGGGTTCTCCTGCGTGCCGGACTCGCCTGTCTCCAAGGCCGCCGAACTGCAGATCACACCTGTTCCCGGCCCCGAAGTGCTGACCGGAAGCACGCGCATGAAGGCGGGTACTGCCACCAAGCTGGTGCTGAACATGATCACCACCGGGCTGATGATCAAGACCGGGCTGACGTACAGCAACCTGATGGTGAATGTGCAGCCCACGAATGAGAAGCTGGTGGACCGCGCCGAGCGCATCATCATGGAGATTGCAGAGGTGAACCATGACACCGCCACCGGCCTGCTGGCAGAGGCCGGCAACGTGAAGGTGGCCGTGGTGATGCAGAAGCTTGGGTTGTCCGTGGATGGAGCGGTGGCCAAGCTGCAGCATGCGGGCGGACGCCTGCGCGAGGCTCTGGAAACGGAGTGAAGTGGCAGTCGCTGACGCGACTGCTCTCTGAAAATGCAGGTCTCTTCGCTCCGGTCGAGATGACACAGAAAGACGGGAGACGAACTATAAGCCGAGCAGAGCGGAGTATGCCTGCTCGGCTTCGTCGTTGAAGACCACGAACAGAACGCGTTCAAGCTGTGCGGTGTATTCGTGCGCGCACACGGTGCGGACGGCAATCTCTGTCGCGAGCTTGACCGGGAAGCGGTAGATGCCGGTGGAGATGGCCGGGAAGGCGAGGGTCTGCACGCCATGGTCGCGTGCGAGATCGAGGCAGCGGCTGTAGCAGCTTGCCAGCAGAGCTTCTTCGTTCAGGCTGCCGCCGTTCCACACCGGACCCACCGTGTGGAAGACGAACTTTGCGGGCAGGCGGAAGCCGGGAGTGGCCTTGGCCTCTCCGGTCCTGCAGCCGTGGAGCTTGCGGCAGGCCTCCACCAGCTGCATGCCGGCGGCGCGATGGATGGCTCCGTCCACGCCTCCGCCACCGAGGAGCGACGAGTTGGCGGCGTTGACGATAGCGTCGACCGCCAGCCGGGTAATGTCTCCGCGATGGACTTCGAGCACTGCCATAGCTCTCTCAGATGCTATTCTCGCCCCATACAGGAGAAATTTTCATGCTGTCTCTTCGCCGCGCCGCCATTGGCCTGCTCTCGATCCTTGCCCCCCTTGCCTGCGCGCAGCAGGCGCAGAAGCCGTGGCCGGTGAAGGCCGTTATTGTCACGACCTTTGAGATCGGCAAGGATGAAGGCGACATTCCGGGGGAGTTCCAGCTGTGGGTGGAACGCGAGCACCTGACGGAGACCCTCGAGTTCCCCGGCGGCATCCATCCCATCCGCTCGAACAAGGACCACACGGTGCTGGGCATCGTCAGCGGGACGACGCTGGTGAATGCCAGCACCTCGCTGATGGCGCTGGGGCTTGATCCGCGCTTTGACCTGACGCAGGCGTATTGGCTGGTGAACGGCATTGCGGGCGTGGACCCCAGCGATGCGGGCATCGGATCGGCGGCGTGGGCCAACTACGTGATCAACGATATCTCCCGCTACATTGACCCGCGCGAGATGCCGAAAGACTGGTCGACGGGTTATTTCGCGATTGGCGCGCATGAGCCCAACAAACTGCCGCCGGCCGGTGGCGTGATCAACGACCGCGTGAACGCCTATGCGCTGAACCCAGGTCTGACCGCCTGGGCATACAAGCTGACCAAGGATACCGAGCTGCTGGATGACCCCAAGGTCGCCGAGTTCCGCAAGAGCTTCACCGGTTATCCCAATGCGCAGAAGCCGCCGTTTGTGCTGATCGGAGACAGTTTCGCGTCAGACAGCTACTGGCACGGCAAGCTGATGACTGACTTCGCCAATGACTGGGTGAAGCTGTTCACCGACGGGCAGGGCAACTTCGTGATGACGGAGATGGAAGACTCCGCCTTTGCCGAGGCCCTGAAGCGGCTGGAGCATATGAAGAAGGCCAACTTCAACCGGCTAATGGTGCTGCGCACGGGGTCAAACTTCTCCATGCCGCGGCCCGGGTATACGGCTATCCAGAGCGTGAACTCGCCGTACATTGGCACGCGGCCCGCCGTGGAGAACGCATGGCGTGTGGGCAGCAAGGCGCTGCATGAGATCACCAACAACTGGGACAAGTATGGCCCGCACGTTCCCGGCGAATAAGCTAGAAGTGTGAGTCTTACGCTTTCGTTTCCTGCTGATTGGAAGGCCCAGGTGTTGACCGGGCCTCCGCTGATAGCTCCTGCACGGCAGTTCACCTATCCTCGCGCGGTTGCGGGCGAAGAAGAGGCGCTGGCGCGTGGTGCGATGTATGCCACGGTAAAGCCCGCCACGGGGGGCGAGTTTCTGGCCACCTGCGCGCGGGGCTTTGCTGATGCTTCCCTGCCGAACGGTATCTGGAGCTGCCCCCGCCCGCAGGAGATCTGCCTGGTCTCCGGCGGTTATGCGTGCGTGGTGGATACGGCTGCCCCGGAGCAGGCGCTGCTGGTTCCGCAGCGCCCGGTCACAGAAGTACTGGTGTCGGTCGAGGCCGGGCTGCTGCTGTTCGCGGGCTTCCACACGGTGGTGGCTTACGGAGCCGGCGGCGTGGCATGGCAGACGAAGAAGCTGACATGGGAAGGCATGACCGGCCTGCGTGTGGAAGGCGCCACGCTGCACGGCGTGGGATGGGACATGATGGCCGACAAGGAGGTCCCCTTCGTGGTGGACCTGAAGACGGGAGAACACATCGGGGGCGGGTTTAAGGGCTAGGGCGGCTCCCGTCACGGCATGGCTTTATGCCGTGCCAATGGCGTGCAGAAAGACAAAGGGCTTTAGCCCCTGAGAGTGATCTACCTCAGCGGCTAAAGCCGGTTCTTTTTGTGGGTCTGTGCGGCATGGCTAAAGCCATGCCCTGACGATGGGCTTTACCTGGCCGGTTGAAGCTTGCGCCGTTCGGTTTCCAGATACGTGTAGCGGATGCGGTGGATCACCGTGATGGTGGACAGCACGGCCAGCACCCACAGAGCAGGAGCCATGGTTCCCCAGTGGTTGAACAGCGCGCCCAGGATGATGAGCACGATGCGCTCCGGGCGCTCCATGAAGCCGACCTTGCAGCTGCCGATCAGCGCCTCGGCGCGTGCGCGGGTGTAGCTGACCATGAGGCTGGTGGTCATGACGAACGCCGCCAGGAAGACGTAGAAGAACCGGTTGCCGCGCGCGTAGAAGACCAGAAGGCCGAAGAACAGAGCGACATCAGAGTAGCGGTCGATGACGGAATCGAAGAAGGCTCCGAAGACCGAGACCTGGTTGGTCTGGCGCGCGACGCGGCCATCCACCATGTCAAACAATCCGGCGCCAATGATGACCAGCCCGGCGTAGAGGAACATACGGTCAGCATTCGCGGCCCGTGCGTAGCCAAAGAAGAAGGCTGCCACGATGTTGATGATCAGGCCGATGAAGGTGAGCGTGTTCGGGGAGATGCGGGAGAGCGCCAGACCGTTGACGATCTTCTGCAGCAACCAGCCGCAGGCGCTTCCAAATGCACTTGTCCAGGTCATTATGTACCGTTTACTAGTCTAAATGCCCGGAGCGGAGAGGCCAAATCAATGCTGGATGGCATTCATGGTGGAAGGAGCTGCGGACCGGGTGAAGGTGTAGGCGTGACGGAACTTGTAGTCTTCTCCGGCCAGCTTCACTTCGCGCGTCATCTCCAGCAGATTGCGGGTGATCCGCAGGGTGGTGCGAACCTCGGCGGGCTTGTTGTTGTCGGTTCCCGTACCGCTGAGCACCAGCGTGCCGCGTCCGTTTTTCAGCTTCTCCAGGCCGGTGATGGCGGAAGGGTCGGGCTTCCCGGTCTCGCTCTGCGAGATGTAGAGCGCTTTCGCGGGGTCGATGGTGACCAACGAGGACTCAACGACCGTCTTGGTTGGGCCGTCATCGTAGATGTAGGAGAAGCGCAGACCGTTCCCCTCGGGATGGATGCGCAGCCAGGTGGGCAGCTTCACGCGGCCATCCGACTGGTAGTCACGGTATTCCAGAACGCCTGTCCACTCGCCGGTGAGAGCGGTGTAGATCTCCTGCTGCTGGCTGGCGGTGGTGGGGGGTTGGGCGGTTGCCAGGTACACGTTGCCAGTTGCTAGAACGAGGGCGAGGAGGAGCGTCTTCATGATGGAAGGGAGTACGCCGGGGACGGATGTTCGGTTCCGTTGGAGATGGGTAACGTTTCTTATAGGGCGCACTTTCAGTGCTTTTTCTCTGTCTTTGGCTTGTGACCTGGGGCGTTGCCCCAGGCTGGTATGGATGGGGCCTTTGGCCCGCCGGTTTTCCCGGGCATCCGCATCCCACCCATCCGCTGCGCGTATGGAGGGGGCACCCAGAGTGGTGGCTCACCGCCCACCCTAGCGTTGCGAGGGTGGGGCACCCGGGTTAGGGGAAAGGGGGGCAGGATGCAAGGGGTTAGGGATTAGGGGCAAGAGAAAAGCAGATCCCTTCGCTGCGCTGCGGGATGACAAACAAGAAAGGCAGTGGCTGTCGAACCCACCCTAGCGTTGCGAGGGTGGGGCACCCGGCAGATGCGGGGTTCCCACCCATCCGCTGCGCGTATGGATGGGGCACCCGGAGTCTTCATGATGAAAGGAAGTGCGCGATGCCCAGAACGTAGGTTCCCCGTTAATCAGGAAGATTTGATCTGTAATTTTGCGTGTTCTGCCATCCAGTAGGCCTTGCGCACTTCACTCTCCGGAGCCGCGTTCAAAACGGCTTCGCAGTCGCAAAACCCACCCTTTGAACGAAGGACAGACAGCACATCCTCTTGCGCATCTTTATCGTGCCCTAAATTGGTAAGCAGACGCAGCGATACGGAGAAATCGTGGATACAACGCGATTCCTCCATCTTTCCGGTCGGATAAATCTCTGTCTCCAACTGCGAGAAGAAATTCTGGCGTTCCAATACGGCCATGACATCAGGAGCAATGTCTTCGACAAATTGATCGAAGTCAAAGTCCTTTGCCATCTCAGTTACTCCGCCGAATCGTGAATGGTGGTGAGCTTCAGCACTTCCAGCTCGCGCTTGCCGCCGGGGGTTACCACGGTGGCGATGTCGCCGACTTCCTTGCCGACCAGCGAACGACCGATGGGCGAGGTGGTGGAGATCAGTCCCAGGGTCACGTCGGACTCTTCGCTGGTGACCAGCTTGTAGGTAATCTCTTCATCCTTGCTGGAATCAAACACCACAACGGTAGAACCGAAGCCGACCTTGTTGTGCGGAATGTTGGCCAGGTTGACCATCGACAGCTCGGCCATGCGCTTCTTCAGCTGGCCCAGGTGGGCGTTGACGAATTCCTGGCGCTGCTTGGCGGAATGGTACTCCGCGTTTTCACTCAGATCGCCCAGGGCGACGGCACGCTTGATCTCTGCCGGCAGCTCGGTGGTCAGCTCATACTCCAGCGCCTTGATCTGTTCTTCGAGTCTCTTTTTGATGTGCTCAGGCATCTTCGCTTCAGGCCTTTGAAATGAAATACAGCGCATCCACTCGCGCTGTTGGAACCACGCGAGGGCAGCGCCCACATGCGGCATTCGTTCGGAACACTGATTATACGACGGGTGGGCGAAGCCGGGCCTCGAGGTACGACCTCTCAGCCAGGTAGCTCTCCAGCAGAACGATGGCCGCCACCTGGTCCAGCACCAGCTTGCGATTGCCGGTTCCGTAGCCGGACTGGTTCAGCCGCTGGTGAGCCTCCTGCGTGGTCAGGCGTTCGTCAAAATAAACCACCTGCATGCCACTGGCAGCCGCTACGGCGTCACCGAACGCGCGCGCGGCCAGCGCCTGTTTGCCTTCCGTGCCATCCATATTGCGGGGCAGGCCGGCCACCAGTTCCGCCACCTGGTGCTTACGCAGCAGGCGGGCGATGTTCTTCGCGTCCTCTTTCAGCTTGGTGCGGCGCAGGGTGAACAGGGGTTCGACGGCGTCACCCACGCCGGTGGTCATCGCCAAGCCGACGAAGGTATCCCCGATGTCCATGGCCAGAATGCGGTGGGTGGGTACGTCCATTCCGTCCACTGTAGCCCTTCCGGCAAGGAAAAATCTGCCGCGGGTTGCATCCTTTTTTCTTCGCTGCGGCTGGAACGACGCGAAAAACCTATTGAATTCAATGAGTTATATTTGGCCCGCGAGATGCAGCAGATATTAAAAACCAGGCGAAGGAGATTCCCGCGCAACATGATCCTCCATCCTGCGACGGCTACCTGTCCAAACTGCGGCCAAGGCCGCTTCCACCGCCGCGCCAGCGCGAATGCGTGGCAACGTTATATGTGTCAGATCTTCCGGCTCTTTCCGTGGGAGTGCGACAAGTGTGCCCGTTCGGTCTACAGTCGTGACCGCGGCGATGTCCGCTACAACCCCAAGGTGGATGGCCTGAGCCGCGCCGCTGTGCATGACCGCGTGATCCGCAGCGAACGCTCCGACTCCTGGGCCGCCTGACCCAACACCTGCTCTGGCACGATGCCCGGATGCCGCTTTGACGGCATGCCGGGCATTTGCCATTTCAGACCCCTACTTTGACTTCGGCTTGATCGGCGTGGTCGTGGTGTGGGCGTAGTTCAGCACGGTGGCAACGACATACTTCTCCGCCGTGGCCATACCGGGCATCTTGCCCTTGCCCTCAATCACAAAGTATTCGTTCGCCGCATGAGCGCGCCCGCCGGCGGAGAAGCTGCCGAAGGTCATTCCCATGGGGATGGAAACACTGCCCACCTTCTCGCCTACCTCGCCATCCGTAAACAGGTACGAGGGCCAGTACCCTCCAGCGACGGGGCGGTCCGTGATCATGGGAGCATCCGGTGAGACAAAGCCGATCTTGTCTCCGGCAGGCTTTTTCTCTTCCTTGTTGGGATCGGTGCCCATGAACATGCTCATGGTGTCCATGGCATTCATGCCCAGCATCGCCATGGTCTGGTTATGAGCAGAGCTGATGTCGTTCTTCGGGTCAGAGCCGCGCGACCATGGCACGTCGCCAATGAGTTTCACTTCGACGTCCTTATAGCCGTTGGCATCCAGTTGCGAGCGCAGTTTCTTCACCAGGTCCAGGCCGTTCATCTTCGGGACGTAACGAATATTGTGCTTGGAGGTGATCTTGTTAGGCAGGATGGCTCCGGCGCCGCCGGCGTACATGTTACCGCCCCAGATGCCATCCAGGTTGAAGCTGGTGCCGTATTGCAGGTCCTGGAGCATCTTTGCGGGATCGTCCGCCATAAAGCGGGCCAGGCCGATGGCCTTCGCCGCGTCCGCAAGATTCATCTTTGCGCCGGCCATCTTCAGACGCGCCAGCTGCTCCGGCGTAGGCTTTTCCATGTTGTCGAAGAAGCCCTTGATCTTCGGCGTGTTGCCATCCTCCGAGATGAGTTTGGAGAGCATGGTGATATGCCGCCACGCGGGCGAGTCGGCCGCGCGCTTCCAGATGCCATGAACATCCGAGACGGTGGGGCCACGGCCCCACTTCGTGCCGCTGGTCGTGAGCTCCACATAGACGCAGCCTTCCGACGGTCCACCGGCGTAAAGAGCGTCGGCTTCCTTGAAGAGGTCGGAGTGCTGCTTCATGAACTGGCGAAGGCCAATGGACATGCGCTCTTCATCGCCCTCGGCAACGAAGATGATGTTGACCGGGAGCTTTCCTCCCATTGTCTCCTTGAGCGACATGAGCGCATTGAGAGTAACCATCTGGCTGCCCTTGGTGTTGACTGCGCCGCGGGCCACCATTACCTTGGCGGCCGCTGGTACTCCGGCCACCTCACCGGGCACGATACGTCCTTCAAACGGCGGAGCCACCCAGAGGTCAGGCTGTGTGACCGGCATGGTGTCGTACATCCAGTAGAAGACCAGTGTCTTGGGTGCGTTGAAGTTGCAGTTGGCGTAGACCACGGGATTGCCCGGCGTGCCGTACTCCGTAATGCCCACGTCGTAGACGCGGGTCTGCTGGCAGCCGAACTTGTCAAAGAAGCCCTTCACCATCTCGGCAGACTCGGGAATGCCTTCACCGGAGTTGGAGATGGAGGGCTGCTTGATCCAGTTCTGCAGGTTCACCACATGCTCGTCGATGTGGGCATCAATGTAGTCGAAAGCCTTCTTCGCTTCTGGAGCGAGCTTCGATTCATCCCACTTGATGGTCTCGTCGCCGTGGGGACGGATGCCGAGCTTTGGCGCGGAACTGCTTGCGATGGGCACCCCGGAAGGCTTGCTGTTACAGCCCGCAGCAAGGACGAGAAGACAGACGGAGACAGCGGCAAAAGCGGACCTGCGCATGAACAACACCTCTGGGTAAGGAAGTGGACTGCGGGACTGCGTACGGCTGGGTTGTCAGTTGGCGTTCTTTCAGAAGATGAAAGGAACTTCAACGTAGCGTGATTCGCGGCGGAAAGTCAATGCTGCGGGGCGGGGAAGAAATTCCCCGCCGGGAATGATTTTCCCGACGCCGGATACGTTGGGGAGTCGCTCAGAATCGCGGAACTCCTTGTATTGATTCGATTTGCCGCGGCGTCACTTTGGCATGGCAGTTGCTTTTGCCAAGACAACACGATTGCAGGAGTGGAAGAGCTACATGCATCAACAACCCCAGGAAATAACCTGCTCCCGGTGTGCCGGCCCATGTGTTCGCATGACGGCTTCAGATTCCCGGTTGCTCATGAAAGCCATGGCCCGGATGCGGCTGAGCCGTTGGGAATGCGTCGATTGTCATCTGCAGTCCTATCACTATGAGTCCGGCTATTGCGACCAGGCTGCCGAAAGCCCCAACGGCTCCCAGGCAGCGTAAAAAAGAGTTTGAACGTAGAAAGGCCCGGAGTATTCGCTCCGGGCCTTTTGTATTTGTGCGTGATGGTTATGCCTTGCCGGCGAGCTGGCGCAGAACGTACTGCAGGATGCCGCCGTGCTGGTAGTAGAGGATCTCCTGCGGGGTGTCGATACGCACCTGCACGTTGAAGCTCTTCGTTTCGCCGACGGTGTTCTCGGTGGTGACGGTCAGCAGCTTGCCGCCGGCGAACTTCGAGTCCAGCATCTCCTTCAGTTCGCCCGGCTTGGTGCCCAGGTGGAAGATCTCCTCGCCCTTGAGGTTGAGCGAATCGACGCAGTCGCCCGGAAGGAACTGCAGGGGCAGGATGCCCATGCCCACCAGGTTGCTGCGGTGGATACGCTCGTAGCTCTCCGCGATGACGAAGCGGACACCCAGAAGGCGCGTGCCTTTGGCAGCCCAGTCGCGCGAGGAGCCGGAACCGTACTCCTTGCCTGCGAGGATGGCCAGCGGCACGCCGCGCTCGGCGTAGGTGATGGAGGCGTCGTAGATGGACATCTGCTCGCCCTCGGGCAGAAGGCGCGTTACGCCACCTTCGGTGCCAGGAGCAAGGCGGTTCTTCAGACGAACATTGGCGAAGGTACCGCGCACCATGACTTCGTGGTTGCCGCGGCGCGAACCGTAGCTATTAAAGTCGGCGGGCTTCACACCATGCTCGGTCAGGTACTTGCCGGCAGGCGAGTTCAGCTTGATGGAGCCGGCGGGCGAGATGTGATCGGTGGTGATGGAGTCACCCAGCACCGCCAGCACGCGGGCCGCGGTGATGTCCGTGACAGGAGCCGGGGTGGCCGGCATGTTGTCAAAGTACGGAGCCTGGCGGATGTAGGTGGAATCAGCTTCCCATCCGTAGGTATCGCCCAGCGGGAACTTCAGGTTCTGCCAGTTGATATCGCCGTCGGCAACGGTGGAGTACTCCTTGTGGAACATGCTGCTGTCGATGGAGCTGGCGACTGTCTGGGCCACCTCTTCCTGCGACGGCCAGATGTCGCGCAGGTAAACCGGCATGCCGTCCTTGCCCTTGCCCAGCGGCTCGCTGTCGAAGTCGAAGTCAATGCGGCCAGCCAGGGCATAAGCCACAACCAGCGGCGGCGACATCAGGTAGTTGGCACGCACGTCGGAGTTGATACGGCCTTCAAAGTTACGGTTGCCGGAGAGCACCGAAACCGCCACCAGACCGTGGTCTTCAATCGCCTTCGAGACATCAGTGGGCAGAGCGCCCGAGTTGCCGATGCAGGTGGTGCAGCCGTAGCCGACGGTGTTGAAGCGCAGCTTGTTCAGGTACTCGGTCAGGCCGGCCTTGTCGTAGTAGTCCGTAACGACACGCGAACCCGGTGCGAGCGAGGTCTTAACCCACGGCGGAGTGCTGAGACCCTTCTCGACCGCTTTTTTGGCGAGAAGCCCGGCGGCCAGCATGACGTTGGGGTTGGAGGTGTTGGTGCAGCTGGTGATGGCTGCAATGACGATCGATCCGTGGTGCAGGTACTGATCCACGTCTACGCCAAGACGGTCCTTGATGCTGGCAATCGGCTCGTCCTTGGTGGCAACCACGCCGTTTGCTTCGCCGTGGCCACCCTCACCCTGCCAGCGTGCGACCTGGCGGTCAGAGGACTTGTCACCGTTGGGGCCGAAGAGCGACGGGAGCTGCGACTTGAAGCTCTCGGCGGTCTTGGAGAGCAGGACACGGTCCTGAGGACGCTTGGGACCGGCAACGCTGGGCTCTACCTTGCTGAGGTCCAGTTCCAGGGTGGAGGTGTAGGTGGCCTCCTTCGCGTCGGCGGTGTGGAACATGCCCTGGGCCTTGTAATAGGCCTCGACCAGGGCGATCTGCTCTTCGCTGCGGCCGGTCAGACGCAGGTAGTTCAGTGTCTCGTGGTCCACGGGGAAGATACCGCAGGTCGCGCCGTATTCCGGCGCCATGTTGGCGATGGTGGCACGGTCGGCCAGCGGCAGGGCGCTGATGCCCGAGCCAAAGAACTCGACGAACTTGCCGACAACGCCATGCTTGCGCAGCATCTCGGTGACGGTCAGAACGAGGTCGGTGGCGGTGGTTCCCTGCTTCAGCTTGCCCGTCAGTTTGAAGCCGACCACCTGCGGAACCAGCATGGAGACAGCCTGGCCCAGCATGGCGGCCTCGGCCTCAATGCCGCCAACGCCCCAGCCCAGAACACCCAGACCGTTGACCATGGTGGTGTGCGAGTCGGTGCCAACCAGCGTGTCAGGGTAGGCGACGTTCTCGTCCGTGGTGAAGACGACGCGAGCCAGGTACTCCAGGTTGACCTGGTGGCAGATGCCCATGCCGGGAGGCACGGCGGAGAAGTTACGGAAGCCGGTCTGTCCCCACTTCAGGAAGGCGTAGCGCTCGCGGTTGCGCTGGAACTCGAGCAGCGAGTTCAGGTCATAGGCGTTGGCGGTGCCGTACTCGTCCACCTGCACGGAGTGGTCAATAACCAGCTCGGCGGGGACCAGCGGGTTGATCTTCTGGGCATCGCCGCCGATGGCCTTCATGGCATCGCGCATGGCGGCCAGGTCGACAATGGCGGGAACGCCGGTGAAGTCCTGCATGAGGACGCGGGCGGGCATGTAGGCGATCTCGCGGCTGGGCTCGGCGGCGGAGTCCCAGTTGACCAGGAATTCGATGTCGTCCTTGGTGACGGTGACCCCGTCTTCGCGGCGCAGCAGGTTCTCGAGCAGGATCTTCAGCGAGAACGGCAGACGGGAGAGCTGGACGGTGTGCAGAGCGTCAAGACGGTAATAGGTATAGTCCTTGCCACCAGAGGCGAGGGTGGCTTTTGCGCCGAAGCTATTCAGGGTGCTCATAATCTTAGGATCCTCAAGGTGCGCCGCGAACGGGCGCGGTTTTCCGCAGAACGCGCGATGGAAGGGGCGTCCTGCAGGCGGTATGAAGCTTAGCAGAGGTTGGCAGAGAAAGGATTACAGGAGGTTGCGGCCGCGATCATGCTTGCCGCGGCGAAAGCGCTTCAAGATGGAAGGCCTGCGCATGGCTGCTATTGTAGCCAGCCGGAATGACGATGCGCCAGATGGTTGTTGTTCCAGCCCATGCCGGGGCGTTACGACCAGAGGTTTACCAATATGTATGTCCGGAAAACGATTCGTGGCAGCCTCTGCGCCATCAGGCGACCCAGATTTCCAAACGGAGGACCGGATAAAACCCGAAAACCGCAATTTCACCCGGAATGGTGCAAACGGTGTTTTTAACATTGCTGTAACACTCCCGTCGCCTTCGGGGAGCATCCGATTGGTACTATCCATTGGGGTGCCTTGCCCATAGGCGAGCGCACCGGAGCGTGTTGTGTGACGGTAGCCGTCAAAGAAAGCGTTGGTCAGTCAGCCGCATTACAGGCAAAGCTGAAACGCAGTCCAGGCAAACGTAGTTTTGGCGTCTTTGGCGCCGTGATTCTGGCGGGTATCGTATACGCCGGAGTGCATATCAGCCGCGACCTGAGCCGGGTTCCGAATCTCACAGGCTGGCCTTATATCCTTCTTGGACTCGCCCTTCTGATTGCCCTGGGCTTTGAGTTCGTGAATGGATTCCATGACACGGCCAACGCTGTCGCCACGGTTATCTATACCCACTCGCTTGATCCGCATACCGCCGTCATCTGGTCCGGTATCTGGAACCTGATTGGTGTTCTGGCCTCTTCGGGAGGCGTCGCCTTCGCGGTTCTCTCGTTGCTTCCCATTGAAATTGTGCTGAAAGCCGGTTCCGGCGCCGGATTTGCCGCCGTCTTTGCCCTGCTGTTGGCTGCCATTGCCTGGAACCTGGGCACCTGGGCGCTTGGCCTGCCCGCCTCCAGTTCGCACACCCTGATCGGATCGATGCTTGGCGTGGGCATCGCCCACCAGCTGATGAATGGCGCCAACGGCGCCAGCGGCGTGGACTGGGGCCAGGTAGGCAACGTCTTCCGTGCCCTGTTTATCTCGCCGGTGGTCGGCTTCTCCTTTGCCGCGCTGATGCTGATCATCCTGAAGCAGGTGGTGAAGGACCAGGAGCTGTATCGCGCTCCGGAGGGCAATGAGCCTCCTCCGTTCTGGATCCGCGTGCTGCTGATTCTGACCTGCACCGGCGTCAGCTTCGGCCACGGATCGAACGACGGCCAGAAGGGCATGGGCCTGATCATGCTGATCCTGATCGGCACCGTGCCGACGGCGTATGCCCTGAACCACGCCCTGGGCTTCTCGCAGACGCAGGATTTTGTGGCGGTCAGCGAGTCGGCCTCGCGTGTGTTTGAGAGCTATGCGCCGGGCGGTATTGAGGTGAACGACGCCCGTACCGTGCTGGCCAGCTATATCCGCACCAAGGAACTGGCGCCGAATGTGATTCCCGCCGCCCGCCGCCTGTCGGAAGAGATTACGCACGAGGTTGCTCCGCTGCACCAGTTGTCGGATGTTCCCGATGACCAGCAGCGCAATGTACGCAATGACATGTACATCGAGAGCGAAACTCTGCGCCTGCTGGCCAAGTCGAACGAAGAAAAGGGAGTTCCGCCCTTTTCCCCGGTTGATAAAGAGACCCTGAAAAACTACGAGAACCACCTTGACCACGCCACCAAGTTCATTCCCACCTGGGTGAAGGTGGCCGTGGCCCTGGCGCTCGGCATGGGAACCATGGTGGGCTGGAAGCGCATCGTCATCACCGTGGGCGAACGCATCGGCAAGGAGCACCTGACGTATGCGCAGGGTGCCTCGGCGGAGATTGTTGCGGCCTGCACCATCATTGCGGCCGACCAGTTCCACCTGCCGGTGAGTACGACGCACGTGCTGAGTTCCGGCGTGGCCGGAACCATGCTGGCCAATGGCAGCGGCCTGCGGATGCAGACGATCCGTAACATCCTGCTGGCGTGGGTCTTTACGCTGCCGGCGGCAGCGTTTATCGCGGGCGGCATCTACTATGCCCTGCGCC
The DNA here is from genome assembly GCF_025685395.1 of Terriglobus tenax. Classification (NCBI taxonomy): domain Bacteria; kingdom Pseudomonadati; phylum Acidobacteriota; class Terriglobia; order Terriglobales; family Acidobacteriaceae; genus Terriglobus; species Terriglobus tenax. Next base: position 2,038,708 of record NZ_JAGSYA010000004.1, read on the forward strand.
TTGTTGTGAAATAACTTTCGTACAACCCCAATCCCAACAAAAAGATGCGGCAACGCTTCGGCGTTGCCGCGTGTCTATTGGTAGGTAGGTTGAAAGCCGGGCGACGGAAAGACCCGGCGTGGACGAACGAGGTGAACGCGATGGGCCGGAACGGAATCTCTCTCAGAATCAGCATATTAGCGGTAACTCTGGCATTTCCGCTGGTTGGCTGCCACAGCAGTGCGCAGGCGGCGCTGCAGGAACCGGGCTCGGCAAATCCTGCCGACGCCAACCTGGCGCAGGTACCGCTGCAGGGCAACAGCCAACAGAATGAGGCCTACACCCAGGCCCAGAGCTACCAGAACGGCCAACCCACAGCGCAGACCAACCAGCCGGTCCGGGCACAGAGTGTCCAGACGGCGCAGAACTATCCTGCGCAGCAGCCGGCGTATCAGGACCCGAACGCGCAGTACCAGGACCAGAACACACAGGGCGATCCTAACGGCCAGTACGCGGACGACGACACTTATTACAACCAGGGAGCAGATGCGCTGGACGAGACGGTGGCCGACGCTCCTCCGCCGGAACTGCCTACGTATGATCAACCCGTCGCTCCCGGGCCGGATTACATCTGGACCCCCGGCTACTGGTACTACGCTCCGACGGGCTATTACTGGGTTCCCGGTGCATGGGTCTATCCGCCCTATATGGGTGCGCTTTGGACGCCTGGCTACTGGGGCTGGTATGGCAACCGGTATCGCTTCCATCGCGGCTACTGGGGACCGCATGTCGGCTTCTATGGCGGCATTAACTATGGCTTTGGCTACATTGGCTTTGGCTATCAGGGCGGCTACTGGAACAACAACCACTTCTACTACAACCGCATGGTGAACCGTGTTCCTCCGCATGTGACGTACGTCTACCAGCGCAACATCACCGTGGTGAACAACACGTATATCAACAACACGCGGGTGGCTTATTACGGCGGCCGCGGAGGCATCAACCGCGCCCCGGCTCCGCAGGAACGCTATGCCTACCGCGAGCAGCATGTGCGTCCGATGACGCAGCAGCTGAACCTGCGGCAGGAAGCGCAGCAGAACCGCAATAATTTCTTTGCGGCTAACCGGGGACGTCCGCAGGAGGCAGCGGTAAGCCGTCCTCTGCAGGCCGACCACGGCTTCCAGCGCCCGGCCCAGAATGCCGTGAACCCGCAGTGGCAGCAGCGACAGCAGCAGATGCAGCAGCAGCGTTCGCAGCAACCGCAGAACCAGCAGCGTGTGACGCCGGTGCCTTTGAATACCAACCCGCAGATAAACCGTGGCGGATTCAACAACGGCTTCAACCAGAACGGGCGCATCGTGCCCCCAGGACAGCAGCAGCAACCGCAGAACATGAATCGCGGCGGGTTTGATCAGCAACGCCAGCAACAGGAGCAGCAGCGCAACCAGCAGATGCAGCAGCAGAACCAGCAACGCATGCAGGACCAGCAGCATGCGCAACAGCAGCGCCAGCAGGAACAGCAGCAGCAGTTGCAGCAACGGCAGCAGCAGGCCCAACAGGCGCAGCAACAGCGTCAACAGGCCGAGCAGCAACACCAGCAGCAGATGCAACAGCAACGGCAGGCGGATGCGCAGAACCAGCAGCGCGTTCAGCAGGAACAGCAGCGCCAACAGCAGATGATGCAGCAACGGCAGCAGGCGCAGCAGCAACAAACGCAACAGCGCCAGGCGGAACAACAGCAGCGGATGCAGCAACAACAGCAGCAACGTCAACAGCAGATGCAGCAGCGCCAGCAGCAGCAACAACAGCGTCAGCAGGCTCCGCGACCTCAGGGTGGTGAACGTCCTGAGGCTCCGCACGGTGGCGGCGAGCATGGCCACGGACGGTAACAGTCACAATCGCAGCACACAGGGAGGAGGCTTCGGCCTCCTCCTTAGCTTTTGCTTTGGGGCCATCGGCTGGACACGGTCGCGCACAAGCGCGATACCCACCCTTCGCAAAGAACGCGAGAAATGGGGGGAAGCTTTGCCGGTCAGGTTTGCGAGAGGCGAGCCAGGTCTGCAGGTGTGTCGATGTCGAGCTCCCCTTCAGGAAGGTCGATGACGGTAACAGACTCACCGCGCAGAAGATCGCGCGCGCCGGCATCGCCGCGCAGGTGCATCAGATCTCCAAACATGGAACGTGGAAAGACAGCAGGAATACCGCGGCGGCCGGCGTATCCGCTGGCGACGATTCCTTCTTCCTGCTGCAGGAGCGCCTGCAGGTGCCCAGCGGTGACCGAAGGCTGGTCACAGGCCATGACCAGAAGCCGCTCTGCCCTGCCCATCACCAGGTCATGCAGCCCGGCTCGAATGGAGGAGGCCATGCCTTCCTGCCAGGCAGGGTTGTGAACCACATGGATACCGTCAAAGCTGACGACGGCTTCGATTTTGCCCGCATGCGCGCCCAGCACGGCGATCACCGGTTCGCAGCCTGCCTTGCAGGCCAGGCGAAGCGCCCGTTCCAGGAGAGTTTCCCCCTGAAGAGGCACCAGCTGCTTGGGCTGGCCCAGCCGCGTGGAGGCTCCCGCCGCAAGCACCAGCGCCGCGGTCTTCATGACAGCGCATCCAGGGCACATACGACGCCTTCGTAGCGAATCTCCGGCCCCTCGGCGAGGATGGTTTGCACACTGTCCGCAGTCAGCTGGCGTGACCCCGCGGGCCGCCCGTTCACCACGGCCTGCGCCTCCGACAGAATGGCAAGAGCGACCGCCTCCGGGCCATCGCCGCCCAGGTCCAGACCGACCGGCGCGTGAACCCGCTCACAGGCGGTTTCCAAGGGCAGACCGGCCATGGCAGCGCTCTGCTGGATCAGCAGGCTGGAGCGATGCCGTGCGCCCAGCAGTCCCAGGTAGCGGGGAGCGACGGGCAGCAGCTCGGCCATCCAGCTGCGGTCCTGTTCATAGCTGTGGGTCATCAGGACGACAGCATCGTCCGGCCTGATCTTCAGGCTCTCGAGTGAGTCGGCAACGCCCACGGCCTCTGCCCCGGGAAAGCGGTCATACTTCGCAAGCTGCGGGCGGCCGTCGGCAACGATGATGCTCCAGCCAAGTTCGCCCGCCATGCGGACCAGCGGCTTGGCGTCGTCGCCCGCGCCAAGAACAATGAGCCGCTGCGGGGTAACAAGTGTCTCTTCAAAACAGCGCTCGGGGTCGTCGCAATCCTGAAAGCCTTCGTCAGCGAATAGCTCTTCGCCATCTGCCGTGCGGACCAGCCGCTTCAGACCCTTTTCGCCGGGTCGTGGAAGCCACGTGGTGACCTGGCACGGGTAGCCGTGCAGGGATGCCGCCATGGCGCCCAGCAGAGCGCGGCACGCCTGCGAGTCAGCGGGTTCCAGCAGCAGGTCCACCACACCGCCACAACCAAGGCCGTAGGGAATCTCTTCGGTGTCGTCAAAGGCGGTGGAGAAACGCTCCATCACAGCGCCGTCGCGCACCTTCCACAAGGCTTTGCGCAGCACCTCCGCCTCCAGGCAACCACCACTGATGGTCCCGGCGGTGCGGCCATCGGGCAGCAGCAGCAGACGTGCTCCGGGCCTGCGGTAGCTGGAGCCTTCCACGCGCACCAGCGTGACCAGAACGCCACCGGTGGCGTGTCCTGCCAGCGCGACAATGTCTCTGCGCTCTTTCATACGTAGTGAGATGCTACTCCGCAACAGGCGTTAGCGAAATGTGGGTGCGGGTAAAGAAAGTTGGCGGATTTGGCTAGAGATATCGACAAATTGAGAAGGTATGAAAGGCTGTCCTTCCGACTGGAGCAGGAGGCCTGATGGCGTCCAGATGCAGGTCTCTCCGCTCCGCGCGTTGTGCTCCGGTCGAGACGACAAAGCTTCTTTGACAAAAGGTAGAAAGACTCGCTCAATCGAATATGCGACACCCCGGCCTTGTTCTAGATCCACCCGCCGTCGATGACGTGGCATTGGCTGGTGATCGCGGTGCTGTCGTCCGCGGCAAGAAACAATACCAGCCGGGCCACCTCTTCGGGCTGGATCATGCGCTGGATGGCCTGCGCGGCCAGGACGTGCTGCTTGTACTCCGGCGTAAGCCACAGCCGCTGCTGCTTCTCGGTAAGAATGGCTCCGGGCATGACACAGTTCACACGGATGTTGTACTGACCCGCGAGATGCGCCAGCGTCTTGGTAAGCCCGACGATGGCCGCCTTGGCCGTGGTGTAGACCGGCAGATCCGTCGACGGAATGGCCCACGAGATGGAGCCCATGTTGATGATGGAGCCGTGCTGCTGCCGCTGCATCCCCGGCAGAACCGCCTGCGCCAGGAAGAACTGGTGCTTCAGGTTGACCGCCATCAACTGGTCCCAGCGCTCAGGCGTGATCTCCTCCACCGTGTGGCGCACGTCATTGGCGGCGTTGTTCACCAGCACGTCCAGAGGGCCCCATTGCTCTTCGACAGCGCGGACGGCCTGTTGCGCTGCTGCGGTATCGGTCAGGTCGCAGGGCAGGAAGAGCGCGGTGTGTCCTGCTGCCGTGAGCCGGGCCGCGAGGGATTCGCCCTGCTGCCGTGCCAGATCAAGGAAAGCGATGCGCGCCCCCTGCTGTGCGAAGGCTTCCACGATGGCCGCGCCAATGCCGCTGGCTCCGCCGGTGACCAGCACAACGCGGCTGCGCAGGCTTGGGTAGGTTGCAAACTGGGTCATCTCCATCGTGAAGAAGTCTCGCATATGCAGAACGTTCTTTGCCCATTCGAGCGTTGCAAGACGGTGGCGCTGCCGCGCCCTACCCATTCTTCGCCCATGGCGAAGAATGGGGCAACAGACACGTCCCAGCCGAACAGATATCCTCAAAGCAATGAGTATCCCGACCGCAGATGCAATCTTGCCGCAGACCGACCTGAACCTTCTTGCCCAGCAGGTGGTGGAGCGCGCCCTGAAGGCGGGCGCCACGGACGCCGAGGCCGTCGTTTACGAGGGCGATGAGTTCTCCACGCGCGTTCGCCTGGGACAGGTGGAGACGCTGCAGGAGTCAGGCTCGCGCGCCATTGGATTGCGTGTCTTTATCGGCCAGCGCACGGCCAATACTTCGTCTTCGGACCTCTCAGAAGCATCGATTGAGCGGCTGGTGAGCGGAGCCGTCTCGCTGGCGAAGATTACCAGCGAAGACCCCTTTGCCGGTCTGCCGGAGAAGGACGAGTTTGGGCAGTTGCAGGGCGACCTGGGGCTGTACTTTGACGATGTCTACTCCCTGCCGGTGGAGGAGCGGATTGAGATTGCCCGCCGCTGCGAAGCCGCCGCGATGGCCTTCGATACGCGTATCCAGAACTCGTCGGGAGCGGACTTTGATGCGGCAACCTCGCGCAAGATGATGGTGAACTCACGCGGCTTCCGCGGCGAATATCGCCGCAGCTACTGCGGCTTCTCGGTCTCCCCCATTGCACAGGAAGCGACCGGGGGCATGCAGCGGGACTCGTGGTACTCGTCGGCGCGGCGGATTGGCGACCTGGAATCGCCGGAAGAGATTGGCCAGCAGGCCGCACGGCGCGCCCTGCGCCGGCTGGGAGCGCGCCGCGTACCGACGCAGAAGGCCCAGGTGGTCTTCTCGCCGGAGATTGCGCGCAGCCTGATGGGCAACATCTTTGACGCCGCGAACGGCGACGCGATCTATCGCCATGCCACTTTCTTCGCCGGCCAGTTGGGCGAGCAGGTGGCAGGTGAGAACGTCACGATTGTGGACGATGGCACGCTCGTGTTTGATGGCGTGGGCGGCTTTGGCACATCGCCGTTTGATGGCGAAGGGTTGCCGACGCGGCGCACGGTGATCGTCGAAAACGGCATCTTCAGGAACTACCCCCTGAACAGCTATACCGGGCGCAAACTGGGCATGAAGTCCACCGGCAACGCCTCACGCGGTCTGGCGGGAACGCCGGGCATCGGCGCGGGCAACTTCTTCCTGCAGCCGGGCAGCATGACGCCGGAAGAACTGATTGGCGAGGTGAAGAGCGGCCTGTACGTGACCGAGACGATGGGCTTCGGCGTGAACCTGGTGACGGGCGACTACTCCCAGGGCGCAAGCGGCCTGTGGATTGAGAACGGCGAGCTGGCATATCCGGTGGAAGAGATTACCATCGCCGGCAATTTGAAGGAGATGTACAGGAACATCTCCGCGATTGGGAATGACCTGCGCTTCCGCAGCGCCAGCGCCAGCCCGACGATCCGCATTGAGGGGATGACGATTGCTGGAGCGTAGAAGGAAACTCCTTCGCTTTCACCCCAGTCAGCGAGCTGGCCGGGGATCCCGATGCGCTCCGGAATGACAAAGCACGAAAAGCAATCCTCTGCGGTGGTTAAATCTCGCAGAGGATTTATGTTTTCAACGGCAGGAACCATGTCATCATCACGCATATCTTTTATGCGTAACCGAATCCTTCTGTTCCTTCTGCTGGCGTTTTTGTCCATTGGTTCCATCGCTCATGCGGGCATGACCCGTCATCGTCATCGTTCCAACACGCGGGCGCATCGGAGTGCTCGCGTGAAGACGCGGAAGCACCGCAGGGTAGCTGCGCGGCACCGGGTACGGCGTTCGCGGAGAACGTATCCGCGCTATGGACAGTACTAGGGACTAAGCGTGCAACGAAGAAGGGCTTTCGGCCCTGAGCCTGTTGCAGGGACCCAGGGCTAAAGCCCTTTTGTTTCGGCTTCAGATTCAGTGGCCTGAAGGCCACTGCTTAATCCGTTTGAGAGCTGAAGCTCTCAAACCAACGCCTGCTACTTCACCTTGCTTCCAAGCCAGGCTTCGCGGAAGGCTTTCTGTTCCTCTGTTGGGGTGGGGACGGAAACGATCTCCAGCCGCTGGTCGGGCGCGAGGGTTGCGGTGGCGTGGATCTCCTCACCGCGGCGCTTGAAGACCAGCTCGACCTGGTCGCCTGCCTTCTTGCCGGCAACCACTTTCACGACGTCTTCTTGTGCAGTGATGGGTGTTCCCGCAATGGAGATCAGCTCATCGTCCAGGTCCAGGCCCGCGTTGTAGGCGGGCGAACCGACGATGGTGGGAGTATCGACGACCGCGGCGTTCCCTTTCTTATCGACGCGGACACCAAGCACAGCCTGCCCCTGAACCGGCCGTAGAACGTACCCGGCGCGCAACAGTAGAGGAGCGTAGTCGATGCGGTCGGTACCATCCATGTAGCGTGTGACGAAGTCATCGGCCCATGCCTTGTCGCCGCTTACCAGTGCGAGCTGCGTCTTCACATCGGCAAGAGTGTAGGGGTGGCCAACGAGTCCCGGAGCCGAGCCGCCGGGCTTGCCGTAGGCCTTCCACATGGCGCGCATAAAGTCATCGAGTGAGACCTTGCCGTTGGTCTTTGAGCGCAGCGAGAGGTCGAGGCCGGTGGCAATGGCCGCTCCGAAGGTGTAGTAGGAGACGAAAGTGTTGGCGTTGTAGACGGGCTGTGCGCGGCTGGCTCCGTCGGCGAAGGGCGCGAAGCGGCTCATGTCCGTGGCGGAGCGGTACTTCGTTCCGGGCGAATTCTGCACGGCACTGATCGCACCGGCCATCTGGGCAAGCGCCTGTTCGCGTTCGATGATGCCGCCGCGTGCCTGCGCCAGCGGGCCGTAGTACTGGGTGAAGCCCTCGGCCAGGAACATGCCGAAGCTCATATTGACGTCGGCGAAGTTGAAGGGCTCAAGGCCCTGCGGGCGGATGCGCTCGACGTTCCAGTTGTGGAAGTACTCATGCGCCACGGTGCCGGTGAGGCGGCGGTTGCCGAAGGCCGAGGCCTGCGTGATGACGGTGGAGTTTCGATGCTCCATGCCGTCGCCGTTGTCCCAGGGCAGGTAGTCGCAGAGGAAGGTGTAGTAGCCGGGCTCGTAGTCGGGCAGTTCGCCGTAGATGGCCTGCTGCTCGCGCACGATGGTCTCGACGTCCCTGGTGAAGGCGTCCATCTGTGCGTCGGTGCCGTGCGTGTGCACGACGACGCGGATGGTCTGTGTCTTGCCACCAGGAGTGAGCGGAGCGACGGTGAAGGTGCGCAGCATGTAATCGCTGAGTTCAGCCGGGCTGTCCATCAGGTACTGCAGGTTGGGCGCGGTGAAGGTGGTGGGATCGCTGGTGGGGTAGAGCTGAGTGGCTATCTTCCACTTTGAGTCCGTTGGAAGAACGAAGGTGATCTTTGTGGGCTTCTCTTCGAGGCCATGCGCCCACAGGACGGTGGCCGGCCAGTTCAGGTGCGCGTGCGTGGTATCGACGGCCATAAAGGTGCCGTCCACTCGGTCTCCGAAGAGGTGGTAGGTGATGTGCACGGTGCCCTTGTGGCCGGTGATCTGCCACGTACGCGGGTCGGGACGTGTGGCTTTCAGCGGCTGGTTGTCGGCGCCGGTGATCTGTTCGTCGAAGAGATTTTCGGCGTACTCAAAGGCAGCGTAGCGGCCGGGCGAGGAGCGGCTCATCTGCACACGCAGCGGCTGGCTGGCCGGGATACCGCGGAAGGTGGCCTCCACCTGGAGGACGTGGTGAACGCGGTCCTGGAAGGAAATGCGGTACTCCGTGGACTGCGCCTGTGCCGCAGCAGCGAGCAGGGCGAACGAGGTGAATGTGAGCGCGGACTTGAGTGGATTCACAGCTACGAAGATACCCGCCGGCATTTGAGTTTTCCACTGAAGAAGTTGGTTGACGGGGAAAGAAAACGGGCCTAATCTCACTTCATGGATGGAGAAGAAAAAGCGAATATCGAGACTCTCTTTCCCATCCTCCGGCAAAGCTCTGGAATGGTCCGGATGGCTGCTGAAGCTGGTCCTCTGGATGACGGCCATCTGGTGGAGTTTGCCGGGATGAAGGTCGGCAGTGTGCTGAACAAATCCGTCTCCAAGCGGATGCGCTGGATGGCCTGGAGCATCAATCCATACCGCGGTTGCGAGTTCGGCTGCAGGTACTGTTACGCGCGATATACGCATACGTTCCTGGCGCCCAAGGACGGACCGGGGGAGGGTCAGCCGGACTTCCATGATCCGGAGGTCTTCGAACGGAAGATCTTCGTGAAGGAGAATGCCGCGTGGCTGCTGGAGCAGGAGCTTCGGCAACTGGAGCGGCAGGGCCGCATCGCGGAGGAGATCGCGCTTGGGACGGCGACCGATCCGTGGCAGCCCATTGAACGGAAGCTGCGTGTGACGCGGAGCCTGCTGGAGGTTCTGGCGCGCCGCAGCGGCCTTCGCGTGGGCATGGTGACCAAGTCGGCGCTGATTGCGCGGGATATCGACCTGCTGGAGCAGATTGCCCGCAAAAGCACGCTGGTGGTGCACATCACCATCACCACGCCGGACGTGGAGCTGGCGCGGAAGCTGGAGCCGCGCGCTCCGCGGCCAGACCTGCGGCTGGCCACCGTACGCAAGCTTCGGGATGCGGGCATATGGGTGGGTGTGCTGAACTCGCCGCTGCTGCCCGGCATTACCGATGGACTGGCGGAGATGGACCGCATGGCGCGCCTTGCCTCGGAACATGGCGCGTGCTTCTTTGCGGCCAACCCGCTGTTTTTGAAACCGTGCTCGCGTCCCACGTACCTGAGCTTTGTTCGCGAGCACTTCCCTGCCCTGGAACCGGAATACGCCCGCCGGTTCCAGGACCGGGAGTTTGCCGAGACGGCCTACGCCGCGCGGCTGAGCGCGATGGTGACGGCGCTGTGCCGCAAGTACCACCTGAACAAGCGCTCGATGGATTCCCTGCTGTCGTCCGAGGTGGCACTGAAGATGCCGCCGGGTATCGCGGAGAGAGACACTGCTCCGGGACAGGCACGTTTGTTTGGCTAAGTGTTTCTGGGATGCGCGTGCTGGTGCCGGCGTGCGGCGGACTGGCGGATATGTGCGCGGCCGATCTCGATGACGTTCTTGGGATTGCCTGTAATCGGCGTCTCGTCCCACAGGCGGAAGCCGCCGGCGAATGCATTGGCGTTTGTCCCCATCAGAACGCCTTCAGGCAACTCCTCCAGCAGCTTGGCATTTCCGCCGCCAAGGACGACATACTCGCACAACAGCGCAGCACGCAGCCGCTCGATGATGTCGTGGACCGACCTCTGCCACTTTTTGCGGCCGCGAAGCTTCAGGCCATCCTTACCGACGAACTCTTCATAGGTCTTTCCCTTGCGATACGGCAGGTGGGCCAGTTCCATGGAAGCGATGGTGCCGTCGAGGATCATTGCCGTACCCAGCCCTGTCCCCAGGCCGAGAAAGAGCATGCGTCCCCCCTCATAGCTGCCAAGGGCCTGCATGGCGGCATCGTTCAGGATGCGTACGGGCTTACCGAAGGCCTTTTCGTAGTCGAAGTCGACCCAACCGGGGCCGAGGTTGTGCGGCTCATCGGCGGGCTTATTGCGAATGACCGGGCCGGGGTAGCCGATGGAGATACGGTCATACTCCCAGGAAGCCGTTGCGGCCAGCACCTGTTCCACCATGTAGCTGGCTGTGGCGTCAGGGCCGGAGGCGATTTTGATGGGTGTTTTCTTTCCCGTGGCGAGAACCTTGATATGGGTTCCACCGACGTCAATTGCCAGAACTTTGTGCATGTGGAGATGCTCCAATCAGTTTTTTTCCACGTTACTTCAATCGGTTCCTGCCGTACCCAGTTTGCAGACAACTTTGCTAGGCGCGGCTACAGTCAGGTGGGATAGTAACAGTTAACCGACAATGCCACGCAGAGTACAGCTGAGCCTCAGGCTGGCGGGGTTTCTGTGCGTCAGGAGCCGATGAGGGAAGAACTGTTCGATTTGATCATGGTCCCGTTGCTGACCTTTTTCTTTGCTGTGTTGCAAAGAGGACGGCCGCAGCGGCGCTACCGCTTGTGGCTGGGCGGGTGGCTGCTGGTGCTGGCCAGCATGGCGATCTGGGAGTGGGAGCGCGTTGAGAGTGCCGCGACCCCGGCGGCCGAGACCTTCCGTCTGTGGGCCATGATGCTGGCCGGCATTGCATTCCTGATCTCATTTGGCCAGAAGGAGCTGACCCTGCCGCAGTTGCGGAACTTTGCGCTGCTGCTCAGCGTGCCGGCGTGCGTGGGCATCCTGCTGATCAATCTTGGACTAGGGCGGCCGTGGATCATTCTTTCCCTGATTGTTGCCGGGGAGATTCTGGCAGTCTGGGCCATGCGGCGCAGCTTTGGGCTGCAATCCAAATACCGCATACTGCTGCTGGATCTTGTTGCCACCGTGAGCGGCGCGGCCATGCTGTGGCTGGCGACCCATGGCTGCACAGACAAGCTGTACATCGTGGTGCTGGCAGAGATCTTTACCGCCGCCGGACTCATGTTTCTGACGCTGCCGATGCGTGGCCGCGCCGGACAATGGATTGTGGCGCAGGGCTTCTTCTTCTGGGCGGCAGAGTACCCGCTGTATGGCTGGATGGCGGACAAAGCCAACTGGCCCCACGCCATTGCGACGCTGAACAACCTCTGGTATCTGCCCAAGTATCTGGCGGCCTTTGGCATGATTCTGCGCGTGATGGAAGAAGACCAGGCGCAAGTGCGAACCCTGACGGAGGAGTACCGCCTTCTGTATGAAGGCAATCCACATCCGATGTTTGTCTTCTCGCCGTCGAGCGGACGTTTTCTTTCCGCCAACCGGGCGGCGCAGACAGCCTATGGTTACAGCCTGGACGAGCTGCTGAGGATGGAGATTGGCGCGATCTTTCTGCCGGAGGAGGCCACGAAGCGCGCCCGGCAGATGCGTTCGGAGCGCCGCCTGGACCAGTACCAGACCAAGAGCCGGCGCCAGGATGGCAGCGTCTTCTATGCGGAGATGACCATGTACCCTGTGACCTTTCAAAGCAGCTGGGCGCGGTTTCTGCTGGTGGTGGATACCACCGCCAACGTGGAGCTGAACCTCGAACTGGTGCGCCAGGCACACCACGATCCGTTGACCGGCCTGCCCAACCGGACCCTGCTGGAAGACCGCATGCGGCAGTGGCTGTCGATGGCGCAGCGGAACATCAAGCCCGCGGCGTTGATGACCATTGACCTGGACCGCTTCAAGCTGGTGAACGACACCTATGGACACCTGGTGGGCGACGAGTGCCTGAAACAGGTCGCCAACCGGCTGCAGTCGCGCATACGCCAGAGCGATACGCTGGCCCGCACCGGCGGCGAGGAGTTCACGCTGGTGGTGGGGCAGGTATCGTCCGAAGAAGGTGCAAGGGTGCTGGCCGGCAACCTGCTACGTCTGTTTGAGAAGCCGCTTGAGATTGACGGACTGACCGTGCCCATCACCATCAGCATTGGCGTGGCGCTGTATCCCGAGGACGCGACGGAACTGGACGCGCTACGAAAGCTCTCAGACGATGCCCTGTACGAGGCAAAGCGAAGCGGACGCAACCGCGTGGTGTTTGCCAGCGAGGTAGGAGATCTTAGCGCTCGGCGGCAGTCTTCAGGTTAGCCAGCCCCTGCTCAAAGTCAGGGCCAATCATCTTGTCCATGCTCGTAAACACCAGCATCACCCTGGTCATGAAGTTGGCGGGCCCGTCCATGGTCCAGCGCACTGTGACCGGTCCGTCAGGATTTCCGGCAAAGTAAAAGACGGTGGTGTTGTTGCCTTCGAAGGGCTTGAGGAAATCCAGCCGGATGGTGGTTTTGCCGGGCTCGACGGAGAGGATCTCCATCTCGCCCTCGCCGACCTTGCTGTTGCCCTTCCAGTGATAGATGGAACCGATGCCGCTCTGCGGGCCGGAGTAGGTGACCTTCATCTCAGGGTCGAGTTTGGCCCAGGGTGACCAGCGGTCCCACAGGTGGAAATCATCCACCAGGTTGGCGGTCTTCTGCGGCGGCGCGGAGATGGAGATGGAACGCTCCACGTGGTAGGTGGAGGGCTTGGTGGCAGCCAGGATCAGGATGACCGCCACCACCAACGCGACTGCAATTGCCAGGAGTCGAAACATGCGGATACTCCGCAAAAGGGATTAGAGGCCGGCGGGTTTTTCGGCCGGTTTCTCGTCGGCCTTTTTGGCGGTGAAGGTGCCGTCATATCCAAGGGGCTGAACGTCAATAGTACCGGCCAGCGAGCCATCTTCGGCCAGCGTGCCGGTCCAGGTAAGAACCAGCGGCTGTCCCTGGTACTCACCTGCGTGAGTGAAGGTCAGCTTCTTGTCGGCAAGTGTGCCCTTTACGTCGTAGGATTTCTCCGCCATGGCGCATTTGCCGGTGATCTGGTTGTCCTGGTCGATGGAGAAGGTGCAGGTTTCATTGACGGGATAACCACTGACGTCGCCGTAGATGTTCCAGTTACCGGTGACGGGCGTGGTGGCGGCAAAGCTGGTGCCTGCGACGGCGAGAACAAGCGCGGCGAAACGTTTCATTGGGTGCACTCCTCAGAATCGGGTGGAGCAATCTTACATGACGATGATTGACAAGCAGTCAGAAAAGCGCAGAGACTCGCTCACGTAGGATTTCCCCGTGAGGAGAGAAGAGAGATGCGGATGAATCGGCGGCAGTTTGTAGGTGGCGCGGCAGCGGTAATGGCAGCAGGAGCGTTGGGACGCACGGCGTGGGCTGACCCGCTGGGCCTGCCCATCGGCATCCAGCTTTACACCGTACGCGACCCCATGATGAAAGACACTGTCGGCACCGTAAAGCAGGTGGCCGCCATGGGATACAAGGAAGTGGAGACAGCCGGCTTTGGCACGTTGAAGACCGCAGCCGAGTTCCGCAAGTTGCTGGACGATGCCGGCCTGAAGTGCCCCAGCGCTCACCTGCAGTGGGACATGAACAACCTGCAGAAGTCGTTTGACGAAGCCAAGGCGCTGGGCTGTAAGTACGCAACGGCGTCGGTGCCGAAGCAGTTGATCCAGGAGAGGCCGAGCAAGCCGATGGCGGAGATGTCCGATGCCGAGCGTGCCGCCTGGCGCGCCAAGATGGTGGCTCCGCTGACCGGGGACGACTTCAAGAAGCTGGCCGTGGCCATGAACAAGGTGGGAGAAGAGGCCAAGAAGAATGGCCTGGTGTTTGGCGCGCACAACCACACCATGGAGTTTGCCCTGGTAGACGGCGTTCCGGGTTACGACTACCTGATCAAGAACACCAGCGCGGCCAACGTAAAGTTCGAGATCGACTGCGGATGGATTACCGTGGCGGGCTACAAGCCGGGCGACTATGTGAAGAAGTATCCGGGCCGCATCAAGATGCTGCACATCAAGGACTTCTCTACGTGGGAGACGGGTAAGACGGGCGAGAGCGCCAAGGGCACCGAGATCGGCAAGGGCAAGGTGGACTACAAGGCGATCTTCGCCAGCGTGAAGGGCCAGGGCATTGAGCACATCTTCGTGGAGCAGGAAGCTCCGTACACGTTGCCTCCGCTGGAAGCGGCGAAGGCCGACTTCGACTACCTGCACACGCTGGTCTAAGCGGCTTTCCGAATCAAAAGGCGCAGGAGGCATGGGCAAACGCCCGCCACCTGCGCCTTTTTTCTGCCAGTTACGCAGCCCGGGCACCGCACTTCGTACAGAAGACAGCCTCCTGCTCCATCGGCGTTCCACACTGGCCGCAGGTGCGCACGGTGAACGGCGAAGCATCCGGAGCCATGGGCGCCAGTACCGGGACGCCTCGCAGAATGGAATCCTGCAGTTGCAGAGCGAGCAGGGTGTTGTACTCCCGCACGCGGCCGGGCATCAGGAAGCATTCCACCAGAGCGATGAGGCTGGGGATGCCGGTCCAGCAGAAACAGGCGTAGAGAATACCCAGGCCGTTGCGTCGCAGGTAAAAGTGATGCGCTCCAAAGCCGCCCAGGAAAAAGGCGAAGAGAATGCCGGCTATCTCGTCTTTGCGCAGCCGCTGGTATTCGGAGTAGAAGTATGCCCGCTGCGCGTCGTTCATATTTGCCGTGTAAAGATCGCCTGTCATTTCCCACCTCATTGGTCTTACGACCCTTGTTTCCGTAAGCCAGATACGCAAGCCGCGCGGATGGAGTTCCACTCTTTTTCCGACAGGTTCAGTCGTAGTTACCTGACATCTCGGCCCGGATTTGTCGCAATTTACAAGGGGTTTTGCGAGGTGCATTCTTCTGAGTACAGGCAACGTGAGGGAGTTGCTGCAGGCTCTAATCCAAGCGAGTGGAGGTTTTTCTATGCAGATGCTTTCCAACGGTCAGTGCGGACTTTGTGCCCACTTTGGTGAAACCCACAGAGACAACATCCTGGTCTCCATTATGACCAGCAAGCAGGCGGAAGAGACGTTGCTGGACGAGTGCGGCCACCCGAAGCATTCCACCTTGCACCTGAAGGTGACCCCCATCAGCGGTTGCGATGGCTTTACGCCGGCTGCTGCGGCGTAAGCTTTCCTGAAGATTTATCTTTACCGACAGGGGCAGCGCAAATGCGCTGCCCCTTTTCCTTTGGCGTGTGCGGGGATACTCTGTGAAAACTCATTCTGAGTCGCACGGAGTCCTCCTTTTTATGAAACTGCGCATCGCAGCACTTCTCTCTGCCGTAGCCCTGAGTCTTCCGGCAGCCGCACAACCACCGGCCATCAAGGCCCCCACCCTTGCCTATGACCAGTACAAGCTGCCCAACGGGCTGCAGGTCATCTTCACGGAAGACAAGTCGCTGCCCCTGGTCAGCGTGAATGTCTGGTATCACGTGGGCGCGGTGAATGAACGTCCGGGACTTACCGGCTTTGCGCACCTGTTCGAGCACATGATGTTTGAAGGCTCAAAGAACGTGGGTGAGAAGAACCACTTCAAGTATCTGGAAGCCGCCGGCGCCTCGGACATCAACGGCAGCACGAACTTTGACCGAACGAACTACTTTGAGACCGTGCCGTCCAACCAGCTTGAGCTGGCGCTGTGGCTTGAGAGCGACCGCATGGGCTTTCTGCTGGATACGCTGGATCGCGCCAAGCTGACCAACCAGCGGGATGTTGTACGGAACGAGCGCCGCCAGTCCACCGAGAACCAGCCGTATGGCGTGGTGGAGGAAGCCCTGTACGGCAACCTGTTTCCGGAACCGCACCCGTACCACGGCGTTGTGATTGGATCGCACAAGGACATTGAAGCGGCTCGCCTGAATGACGTTCGCAACTTCTTCAAGACCTACTACGCACCCAACAACGCAACCGTGGTGATTGCCGGCAGCTTTGACAAAGCCCAGGCTAAGGCGCTGGTGGAGAAGTACTTCGGACCCCTGAAGAAGGGTGGCGAGATTCCGAAGCTGAATGTGGATACACCGGCCATTACCACGGAGAAGCGCCAAACCGTCACCGATACCGTGCAACTGGAGCGCGTGTACTTTGCATGGCTGACACCGAAGGCCTATGCCGCCGGAGACGCGGAGATGGACTTTGCCGCCGATGTGCTGGGCGGCGGCCGGTCAAGCCGCATGTACAAGAAGCTGGTCTACGAGCAGCAGGTGGCGCAGGCAGCGACCTGCGCAAATGAATCGGCCCAGGCAGCCTCAGTCTTTGAGTGCGAGATCACGGCGCGGCCAGGCGTGAAAGCCGCCGACCTGGAAAAGGCAGCGAACGCCGTGCTGGACGACTTTCTGGAAAACGGAGCGACGCCGGAAGAGATTGAGCGTGCCCGCACCAAGACCATCGCGGGACTGATCCGTCCGCTGGAGCGTATTGGCCGCGTTGCGGACCGGCTGAACTACTACAACCACTTCACGGGCGACCCTGGCTATCTGCCGAAGGACATTGCCCGTTACCAGAATGCCGACAGCGCCACCATCATGAAGTACGCGCGCGATCTGCTGGCCAGCAACCACCGCGTGGTGATTTACGGTGTGCCGGGCAAAAAGGTGATCGACGATGTGGCCCGCAGCCCGGAGAACACCGACGCCGATGTGAAGATCGAGAAGGAATACACGGCCGAGTTTGAGGCGACGCAGGCCTGGCGCAAGTCCGCTCCGAAGGCCGGCCCTCTGCCTGCCTTCACCCTGCCCGTACCGCAGACCTTTACCCTGGCTAATGGCCTGAAGGTCTATGTGAACGAGAACCACAAGCTGCCGCTGTTTGCTGCCAACCTGGTTTCGCTGAGCGGAGCCTCGCAGGACCCCGCCGGCAAACCCGGCATCGCGGGCTTTGCCGCTGCCATGCTGACGGAGGGCACGAAGTCGCGCTCTTCCTCTGCGATTGCCGACCAGACGGGCGATCTTGCACTTGGGCTCTCCGGCGTGGCGGGCTACGATGCTCTGACGGTTTCCGTCAGCGGACTGACCACGAAGCTGGACAATGCGTTTGACCTGTTCTCGGATGTGGCCCTCCGTCCTGCCTTCGACCAGAAAGAGGTGGATCGCGTTCGCGCGCGCCGCCTGACGCAACTGTTGCAGCAGCGCGACCAGCCTCCCGCCGTGGCGCAGCAGGTAGGCGCAGCCGCGTTGTTTGGTCCGGCCAGCGCGTATGGTCATAACCTGCTGGGAACCCCTGCCTCCGTAAAGGAAGTGACTTCGGCGGATCTGACGGCGTTCTACACCACGAGCGTGGGCCCGAAGAACTCCGCGCTGGTGCTCTCCGGGGACATTACGCTGGCCAACGCGCGTGCGCTGGCGACCAAGTACTTTGGCGGATGGACGGGAACGGCCGCCGTGGCTGCTCCTCCGGCTGCCCCGGCCGCGGCCACCAAGCGGGTGATCGTGGTGGACAAGCCCGGAGCGCCCCAGACGGCGCTCTATGCCTTCCAGCTTGGCCTGCCGCGTTCCACGGCAGACTATGTTCCGGTGGTGGTGATGAACACCATGCTGGGCGACCTGTTCTCCAGCCGCATTAACATGAACCTGCGCGAGGAGCACGGTTACACCTACGGCGCCAGCTCGCGCTTTACCTTCCGCCGCGGCAATGGACCGTTCCTCGCAGGAGCCTCAGTCCGCACGGATGTAACCGCGCCCGCAGCGAAGGAGTTGATGCACGAGCTCACGCGCATCCGCACGGAGCCGCTGAGCGACGCCGAACTGACCATGGCGCGCGACAGCTACGCGCGTTCACTGCCCGGGGAGTTTGAAACCAACGCCGGCATCGTGGGGTCTACGGGTAACATCTTCGCTTACGGTCTGCCGGTGGACTATTACCGCTCGCTGCCGGCCAAGATCAACGCCGTTACGGCAAAACAGGCTGCGGAAGCCGCCACCAGCTACCTCCATCCGGAACAGATGATCCTTGTCGCTGTCGGCGACAAGGCGAAGATTGAACCCGGACTGAAGGAGTTGAACATCGCTCCCATTGAGGAGTGGACGCTGGACGCAGAACCGGTGAAGTAAAAGCAATCCCACACCAAGGAAGAAGAGGGGGCCACGGAATGTGGCCCCCTCTTTGTGCATCCAATCTTTTATCCGGCAAGGCGAGCGTAAGCTTTAATACGTTGGAACAGGAGAGACGATGGCAGCGATAAAGCGCAGTTGGATGGTGATAGGTGGCGTAATCGTACTGGTACTGATCGGCATATTTGCCATCAGCCATCTGCTGGATGCGGACACCTATCGCGGACGCATTGAGAAGGCGCTGTCGGATTCACTGGGGCGCCCGGTACAGCTGGGGCACCTGGATTTCTCGCTCTTCTCCGGAAGCCTGCTGGCCGAGTCTCCGTCGATTGCCGATGATCCAGCTTTCAGTAATCAATCTTTCCTGACGGCGAAGGATGTCCGCATTGGTGTGGAAGTAATGCCGCTCATCCTGCGCCGCGAGCTGCATATCCAGAGCTTCACCATCGACCAGCCGAAGATCCTGCTGGTTCGCGCCGCAAACGGGACGTGGAACTATTCCAGCCTGGGCAGCGAAGGCAAGCGTAAGGCTCCGTCCGCGGATACGGAGAGCCTGCTGCCGAACCTGACCGTCAACAAGATTGAGATCAAGGACGGCACCGTGACCCTGGGCACGCTGCCGCAGCAGGGACAGCCGCGTGTGTACAGCGAACTGAATCTGAACGTGCAGAAGTTCTCGTTCGCCAGCGCCTTCCCGTTCACCGTAAGCGGCAAGCTGCCGGCTGGAGGAAGCATTGACGTGACAGGCAATGCAGGCCCGGTGAACCAGCGCGATGCCTCTCTGACACCCATCACCGCGCAGGTAGCGCTGAAGCATGCCGACCTGGTGAACGCGGGGCTGGTGGAAGCAAGCCAGGGTATCTCCGGCATTGCGGACCTCGATACGAAGCTTGTATCCAACGGGCAGACCGCGCAGGCTGATGGCAAGCTGCACCTGACGCAGTTGAAGCTGGCAAAGAACGGAACACCGTCGTCACAGCCGGTGGATGTGCAGTTCTCCGTTGGCCAGGACCTGCAGTCGCTCTCCGGCAAGATCAACAGCGCCAGCGTGCAGGTGAGCAAGGCCGTGCTTGGCATTACCGGGACCTACCAGACGACCGGCAACACCACCACGACTCAGATCAATGTGGATGGAAAGAACATGCCGATCGACGACCTGGTCGCCTTCCTGCCTTCGCTGGGTGTGCAACTGCCCTCCGGATCGCGCCTGCAGGGCGGCACGCTGAACACTACGCTCGACATTACGGGGCCGGTAACGGCGCCGGTGATCACCGGCCCGGTGCGCGTGACCAACACGCAGCTTGCGGGCTTTGACCTGGGTCAGAAGCTGGCCAGCATCCAGTCGCTGACCGGCGCAAAGACAGGGTCAAACACCACGATCCAGGTGCTGAGCACCAACCTTCGCTACAGCACGGAAGGCGTGCAGACGAACAGTCTTGCGGCAGTGGTTTCCGGACTTGGTTCGGCTTCGGGCAGCGGCTCCATCAGCCCCAGCAACGCGCTGAACTACCGGCTGCTGATCAAGCTGGACTCCACCGGTGTGGGCGGCCTGGCGACGCAGGCGATGGGCATGCTGCCGGGGGTCTTCGGCTCCACCGTGGCACAGGCAACGGCCAATGGCATTCCGGTCACCATCTCCGGCACCACCGCCAACCCGGTGTTTACGCCGGACCTTGGCAAGATGATCGGCGGAAATACGCAACAGAAGCAGAACCTTCAGTCCAGTCCTCTGGGCAAGGCGCTGAGCGGGCTGTTCAAGCGATAGCCGGTTAGCCGGCAGGATACGGGCCACGCTTCGGTGTGGCCCTTTCCTTGCCCGTGGGACACAGGTCCAGCAGCGGACACCGCGTACAGCGCAGCTCGTTCAACGTGCAGAGCGTTTGCCCATGCAGCTTGAAGAGCGAGTGGTCTTCATCCAGCATCTCCGGTGTCCAGTCCTCGGGCACAAGCGCCATCAGGTCGGCCTCCACCTGGCGCGCATCCGCCTTAGAAGAGCTAAGCCCCAGCCTTTGCGCGATCCTCTGATGATGGCCGTCAATGCACAGCGCACGGCGGTGCAGCGTTGTGAAGTTCACCACCGCCGCGGAGGTCTTCACACCGACGCCGGGAAGCTGTTCCAGCCACGCGCGAATCTTCTCCGTGCGGTACTTCGCCAAGGGTTCCAGACGCAGCACGCCGATGCGGCTGCTGATCTGCTGCAGCGTGTCTTTAAGCTGGTACGACTTCTTCTCGTAGTGGGTAACCGGGCGGATGACTTCCTGGATTTCGGCAATCGGGGCATCGCGCAGCCGCGTCCAGTCTCCATCCCAGCCGTCGAACCGGTTCCGCAGGTCGCGGATGATCTGCAGCGAGACCTCGGTCTTCGTCCTGGCTGACAGAAGGGAGTAGATCAACTGCGTCAGCGGGTCCCACACATCGCGCGCCGCCGGCCTGCCGTAGTGGGCGAGCAGACGCTGGTGGATCTCCGGCAGGCGGTTGGGAGGAGCGGGTTCGAAGAGGGAGAGCATGCGGCAACAGAAAGGCCGCGATTCCACGCGGCCGGTTCTTTCCATGCTAACGTGCAGCCCCAGCGAAACCCCACATCCTAGTATCCTTATGAAGCAGCCATGGCATATCCCACCAACAACCTCCGAATCAAATCCACCCGCGTTGTTCTACCTCCCATCTTTCTTGAAGAAGAGATGCCCGTCACGGACAATGCCTCGCGCACCGTGTTTGACGCGCGGCGCCATATTGTCGACATTCTGAACGGAACGGACGACCGCCTGGTCGTCGTTGTCGGCCCCTGTTCCATCCACGATCCCGTGGCCGCACGCGAGTATGCCGGCCTGCTGAAGGAGGCCATTGCGGAGCTCTCCGACGAGCTGATGATCGTGATGCGCGTGTACTTTGAGAAGCCGCGCACCACGCTGGGATGGAAGGGATTGATCAACGATCCTTACTTCGACGAGTCCTTCCGCATCAGTGATGGTCTGCGCATTGCCCGCAGCCTGCTGCTGGACCTGGCGGAGATGGGCGTGCCCGCCGGAACCGAGTTCCTGGACATGATTTCGCCGCAGTATGTGTCTGACCTTGTGAGCTGGGGCGCCATTGGAGCGCGCACGACCGAGAGCCAGGTGCACCGTCAGCTCGTCTCCGGCCTCTCCTGCCCGGTGGGCTTCAAAAACGGCACCTCCGGCAATGTGCAGATCGCGATTGAAGCGATTCTTTCGGCCAACCATCCGCATACCTTCCTGGGAACCTCGGAGAACGGACAGTCTGCGATCCTTCTGACCGCAGGTAATCCGGATTGCCACGTGATCCTGCGCGGTGGCCGCCAGGTGACCAACTACGATGCCGCCTCGGTTGCCTCCACGGCCGTGCAGATGGAACGGGCTGGCGCCCAGCCGCGCATCATGATCGACTTCAGCCACGCCAACAGCAGCAAAGACCACCGCAAGCAGGCCGCCGTATGCCACGCCGTGGCGGAACAGGTAGCGACAGGGGAAAACCGCCACATCATGGGCGTGATGATCGAGAGCAATCTCGTCGCCGGATCGCAGTCCCTGGTTAACGGCAAGGCGCTTGTCTACGGACAAAGCATCACCGATGCCTGCATCGACTGGCCCGAGACGCAGACTCTGCTCCGCGAGCTGGCCAACGCCGTGAAGAAGCGGCGGGCGGTGGAGAACGCAGGGTAGTCTGTTCCGGAACACAAACAACAAAGGCCGCGCATTGCGCGGCCTTTGTTGTTGCTGCTGAAGAACAGACGTTAGATTTCCTTGACGCCGTCCACAAACGCGCGCAGCTTGCGGCTGCGGCTGGGGTGACGCAGCTTGCGCAGGGCCTTGGCCTCTATCTGGCGGATGCGCTCGCGGGTGACCTGGAAGCTCTGGCCGACTTCTTCCAGCGTGTGCTCGGAGCCATCTTCCAGGCCGAAGCGCATCTTGATCACGCGCTCTTCGCGCGGGGTCAGGGTACGCAGCACCTGCGAGGTGTACTCCTTCAGGTTGACCGAGATGACGGCGTCGGACGGGCTGACGGCCATGCGGTCTTCGATGAAGTCGCCAAGGTGCGAATCTTCCTCTTCACCGATCGGAGTCTCGAGCGAGATGGGCTCCTGTGCGATCTTCAGGACCTTGCGGACCTTCGCTACCGGGATGTCCATGCGCTTGGCGATCTCTTCTGACGAAGGTTCGCGGCCAAGCTCCTGCACCAGCTGGCGGCTGGTACGGATGAGCTTGTTGATGGTCTCGATCATGTGCACCGGGATACGGATGGTGCGGGCCTGGTCCGCGATGGCGCGGGTAATGGCCTGGCGGATCCACCACGTTGCATAGGTCGAGAACTTGTAGCCACGACGGTACTCGAACTTGTCGACGGCCTTCATCAGGCCGATGTTGCCTTCCTGGATCAGGTCGAGGAACTGGAGGCCGCGGTTGGTGTACTTCTTCGCGATGGAGACGACGAGACGAAGGTTGGCTTCGATCAGCTCGCGCTTGGCCTTCTCCGCGTCCATATCGCCCTGGATCATCTCGCGCTGCGTGCGCTTCAACTCGTCGATGGTCAGGCCGGCTTCGCCTTCCAGGCGGTCGAGATCGACCTTGCAGTTCTTCTGCTGGCGGCGATATTCCTTCTTCAGCTCTTCCGAACGCGAGGCTTCAAACTTGGCGTCCAGCGACTTGATCTGGCGCTCCAGCGTGCGCATGGAGTCGACTGTCTTGTTGACCTTGTCGAGCAGGCGCTTCTTCTCAGCGTTGGTGTACTTCAGGTCGCGGACGATACGCGTCGCCTTCACGCGCTCACGGCCCATCAGCCAGCGATGCTTACGCTGGTCCTTGGCGGACTTCAGCTTTCCATCGGCCAGCTTGGCGGCAAACTCTTCGGCCTTCTTCTGGTGGGCGGAGATTGCGTCAATCTTCTTGACGGTCGCCTTGACGCGCGACATCAGGATCTCTTCGGTCAGCTCTTCTTCGTCGAAGGTGACTACTTCCTTGATGTTGCGGACGCCGCGCTTCAGGTCTTCGCCCAGCGCCAGGATCTCGCGAATGACGATGGACGAGCGCGAGATGGCCTTCATCACGCGGAGCTGGCCGCGCTCAATGCGCTTGGCGATCTCAACTTCGCCCTCGCGGGTCAGCAGCGGAACCGTACCCATCTCGCGCAGGTACATGCGCACCGGGTCGTTGGTCTTCTCAAGCTGGCCAGGAGTCAGGTCCAGCTCAACATCGTCGTCCTCGGCCTCCGCTTCATAGCCGTCACGCTTGTCGAACTTGGCGTCGGGCGACAGGACATCGATACCCTGCGTATTGATCGTCGTCAGCAGGTCGTCCAGGTCGTCCGCGTTGGTCATATCGCCGGGGATCAGGTCATTCGCCTCGCCATAGGTGAGGTAGCCCTTTTCCTTGCCGGCATCGATCAGCTTGTCCAGACTGTTCTGGTCAATCGCTGTCTCTCCGAAATTGTCCATTTCTTCGTTAGCCACAAATGCATCCCTTCCCGCATTCTGGATGCGGGGAAAATATTTTTCGTATCAGGCGAAACCGCCGACACGTGTCCCGGGGTTGTTACGGGGGCTGGAAAACGAAGTAGCGGTTGAAACCGCCTGGGCCACAGCTCCTCTTACCGCGAAGGGTGAGGGCATAGTTTGGGCGCAGAATCCCAGCGAACCACAGAATACCACATCCTTATAGACGCTCCGGAGTGCCATTTGGACTCATTTGCCCCCTCCCTACCCGGTTGAGGATGCTAAAGCGCCCGCCTGCGTGGCCTGGAGAAGATAGCCCCGCCCACGAAGGGTGGCAGACGGGGCCGTGTCCGGAGAAAAACCAGTGCAAAGGGGCTATTTCCACTCGATGCTGGACTCGTCCGCGTGGCTGAATTCCACGTAAGGACCGGCAGAGTCTGTCATCAGCTTCGCCGAAGTCCCATTGACGGTGACGGACCGCACACGGCCGAACTTCCAGCGGATCGTGATCTTTGCCGCCTTACCCTTGATCTTCAGCGAATCGGCGTCGCGGGTCACCGTGCGGCCCTCAAAGTCCTCGATCGTTTTGGCCGGGCCGGAGAAGCCGGAGATCAGCTCATAGACGCGGCGGTCGTCCAGCGTCTTCACGGTCTTGCTGCCGGACTCCCCGGACGGCACCAGCGTCATGACATCCTCAGGGATCTTCGCGATCACCGCGCCGGCACGGACGTAGAGCGGCAGCACATCCATGGAAGCCTCCACCACGATGGTCTTGCCGCCGGCGGCCTGCCCGCCGGTCCAGTAGTTCACCCAGTCGCCCGCAGGCAGGTAGACCGGCCGCTGCGTGCCTTCGTTGAGAACGGGGGCGACCAGGAAATCGTCGCCGAACAGAAATTCGTCTTTCGACTCACGGGCCTGCTTGTCGTCCTGGTAGTGCAGCACCAGGGCACGCATCAGCGGCATGCCGGTTTTGCTGGCCTGCTGCGCGGCGGCATAGCGATACGGAAACAGGCTCATGTGCAGCACGGCGTACTTGCGATAGTTGCGCAGAGCTTCGTCACCGTAGCTCCACGGGCCACGGTTCTTGGTGTTCAACACCTCCATGGCGGGCGAAAAGGCGGCCACCTGTGTCCAGCGCATGAAGTTCACAGGATCAGGCTCCGCCCCACCGAAGTATCCGCCGAGGTCGGCGGTCCACATGGCCATACCGCTCATACCAGCGCCCAGACCTGCGGTCACCACGGTCGGCAGGCCGTCTTCCGGCGAGAAGCTGCCCTCGTTGTCGCCGCCCCACAGCATGGCGATGTTGTGGTTTCCCACCGTGGCGGAACGTGCGAACAGAACGCCGTTGCCTTTCAGGTCTTTCTGAATCAGCTCTTCCATCGCGTTGTTGTAGAGCACCGCGAACTTATTCCGCATCAGCCGCTGGTCGGTGCCGTCTGCAAACTTGACCGGGCCAATGAAGTTGCCTTCGGCGTCATCGTCCTTGAAGCCGTCGGCCCCCAGCTTGATGACCTTGCGAATCTGGTCCTGCCACCACTGCTTCGCCGCCGGGTTGGTGAAATCGATGATCGAGCCTTTGCCCTTCCACCATTCGCCCACGTAAGGCGAGCCGTCTTCGTTCTTCACGAAGTAGCCGCCTGCCGCAGCCTCCTTGTAGTTGGAGCTTTCGACATCTACCTTGTCGGCAAAGCCCGGCTCGCCAGGAGTCTTTGTCTGGCTGTTGATCCACGGCGTGTGCCACAGCACCAGCTTGAAGCCCTCCTCATGCACATGCTTGATGGTGCCGGTAATGTCAGAAAACTGCTTCGGGTTGAACTCGTAGCTGTTATAGCCCGTGGCCCAGGGCGAGTCGACCAGCTCCACGCTTGCGGGCAGGCCAAGGATGCGCGTCTTGTCGACGTCCTCGCGCACATCGGCATCGTTGCGATGGTAGTCACGGCCGATCCATGGAGCGAAGGCCCAGTAGGGCGGCAGCATGGGGCGTCCCACCGTGGCGGTGAAGCGGTCAAGGATCTTCGGGAACTCCGGTCCGGTAAAGAGGACGATACGCAGCCGCTCGGCGGGGACAGAGACATTCACTTCGTAGCGATCGGCGGCGTTCATGTCGAAGACAGCCTCGGCGGTGGTGTCCACCCACAGGCCGTAACCGGTAGTCGAAAGATAGAACGGGATGGGCTTATAGGTGCCCGCACCCTTGGAATAGGCATTGTCCTGCGACAGGTTGCGGATGACCTCGTGGGAGTGGTTCAGCGTGTTGTAGTGCTCGCCCAGGCCGAAGTATCCGGCGGCGCCATCGTGCACCTGGAACTCCCAGTCCCCGACGGCATAGGCCAGCGAGGTGATCTCGTAGATGCCTTCACCAAGCTGCTTCAGGTGAAGCTTCGACACGGCAACCGGTGAGCCTTCGAAGCTGAAGTCATGCAGCACCAGGTCCTTGATCTCAATGGCTGTCGGTCCAGGCCGAAGGCCGGGAAGCGTGAGCGCAATCGAATCTGTGCCGCGGCGGTCAAAGCCCTCTACCGGAGGATCGCCCACACGCTGCGGATCGGCGGGGCGCTGGGTTTGTGCAAAGGCTGCGGCAGAAAGAAGAACGACGGGCAGAAGTCGGCGCAGTACGGTCACGCGAAGTCACTCCATGGTTGCTGGTTAAACAGAACGGCCTGCGGCGTATCTCAGCGGCGCAGGCCATTCTATATGCTTCGGGACACGAATTATTTAAGACGCAGGCTTACCGTCCGTAGAAACCATTGCGGGGACCGTTGGTGATGTGGTCCCAGCCGACGCGGTAGCCGCGCTGGAAGCCGCTGCGATAGGCGTTCATATCGCGGCGCGCTACAGGAGGCCGACGATACTCATCGCGGTTGTTCGGCGTGGGGCGGCGATGGTTCTCAAAGTCTTTCTGCGCGCCGTAGATGCCATCGCGGAAGCCCTGCTGCTCAATGGCGCGGAACTCACGCGGAGGAGCATCCCAACCGTATCCCGGCGGCGGAGGAGGCGGCGGCCCCTGTGCAATGGCGTTCGCGGTAAAAGTGCCTGCCAACATCACAGCCGCGAGAGAAAATCCTGCAAGTCGTTTGCTGATCATTTTGTTTCCTCCGCCCTCTCTTACTTCCCGGGCATTTGTGAATACCCGTGTTCAGACGCAGAGTTGCGAACGAATGGTTGGTTTCATTTCCGTAATACACGGCTGGATGCCCGCAGTAAAATTCCGCATCCGCAAAGGCAAAATACGCATCGGCAACCAGCGAAATCCAATTTGGGAATAGGACATGCGGCATTTTTCATGGCCGTACTTTGCGAAGAGGTGACATACTTCTGTCGCGGATTCCCGTCTAGTTTGCGCTGTTGTGTACCGTTGGCCCCGAAGCCATCGTTTGTGATTCTCTGCTGTTCTTGGAAGACACCTTGCCAGGTAAAGTTCATCCTTTCGTTCGATCGACCCTTCTGCTGTTGCTGACCGGAGCCGCCGGTGCGGCCATTGCCCTGCTGACCGCGCGATGGCTGGTTTTGGACGCCTCCCGCTCCCGCTTGTCCGCCTATGCGAATGAGCTGATCCGGTTTGATGAAACGCTCGCGGTCAACATCACCGGCAGCCTGGCTGCAGTGAATGAGTCCACGCTACCGGCCTGCAGCGAGCCGGAGCTGATGCAGATGCGCAGGCTGTTGTTCCGTTCCGATTTTCTGAAAGATATCGGACGTTTGCAGAACCAGAACAACCTGGTCTGCTCCGCGGTGGGCGGCGTGTTGCCGCACCCCGTTCCGTTTGGAACCCCCGACCTGACCACCGATGGCGGACGCAAAATTTTCTACAACCATCCGTTGCCCGCCGTGGAAGGCTACAAGGCGCAGACCATTCAGAACGGCGATGCGTTTGTTGTTGTGAATCCGAATGTCTTCACCAACTTCAACCGTCCGCCGCTGTACTATGCCGGTTACATTCGCAGCATCCGCACGCAGAAGCGTTTGTATACCTATACGAACTTTCCCGCGCAGGGCCATCCCGACTACGTCCCTGTCGGCAAGTACCTGAACCGTAAAGGGACTCTCTACTACTCCGCCTGTTCCAACGTGAGGCCGGACTGTGTTGTGGTGGGCATTGCCGATGCAGACGTGCTGCAACCCAATAATCGCGATCTACTGTTTGCCGCCGTGGAAGGAGCGCTGGCCGGAAGCCTGTTCTGCATTGCCACCCTGATACTGCGCCGCAAATGGGGATCGATGGCATGGCGTCTGCAGCGCGCCATCCTTAAAGGCGATCTCCGGGTTGTCTACCAGCCGATCATCGACCTCTCCTCCGGCCGGATTGTGGCTGCGGAGGCTCTGTCTCGCTGGGCTGACCAGGACGGATGCGAGGTAAGCCCCGACCACTTCGTTGCGCTTGCGGAAGAACGCGGCTTCATCCACGAACTAACATGCCACGTCCTCAGACGTACCATCGACGATCTTCCTTCCGCGCTGCGCGTGGCACCCTCCTTCCGCATCTCCGTCAACCTGTCGGCACATGACCTGAGCGACGCACAGTTTGCCGCCACCGTGGATGACCTGTTGCGAAAGAGCGGAATCGCCACACACCATCTGAGCTTTGAGCTGACAGAACGCTCCAAAGCCTGCCCGCAGAGCCTGTCTGCGGCAATCCGCGAACTGCGGCGCCGTGGACACATGATCTACATTGACGACTTCGGCACCGGCTACTCCAGCCTGGCCTATCTGAAAGACCTGACTGTCGATGTCGTGAAGGTCGACCGCGTTTTTACGCAAACAATCGCGAACGGCTCCATTATGGCCAGTATCGTTCCGCAGATTCTTTCCATGGCCGAGAGTCTTGGGCTGGCTGTGGTAGTGGAAGGGATCGAAACACAGGAGCAGATGGATTACCTGGGCAGCGTCTCCGGCAGGCTGATGGGACAAGGGTATCTTCTAGGCATGCCGATGCCTTTGGACGATCTTGTGGAGAGGCTCAAACAGCAGAACTAGCGGCCGTGTGAGGGATCGCTGCTGTTGCTGGCGTTCAGATCAATGTGCAGGCCGGGCATCTCCGCAGCATAGCAGTTGCCATCGCGCGCGTAGGTTTTTGCGCAGCTTGCGGTAATCTCAGGCCGTCGCGGCGACTGCGCAAACTGCCACACGGTCGCGTTCATGGTGCCGCTGTCGGCCATCTTCGGGGCCGTGGTGGAAACACATCCAGGCGCGGGACCGCAGGCATCCTGCGCCACCCACAACGTGACTTCGTGCAGGTGAAGCTTCTTTACCCAGGCGGTGATGTCATCCGCCGTGGTGATGTGCACTCCTCCACCTTCGTCGACTGGCTGGCCGCTGCAATATACCCCGGGCGTGTAGCCAGCGGCGGCGACTGCTTCCGTCCACGCCAGTGTGTACGCGCGCTGCTCTTCCAGCAGGCGGCCACCTTCTTCCAGGTCAAGAAAGAGGACGGCTCCCGCGGGAAAGCCCTCGCGCTTTGCGGCAGCCACCGCAGCGACTGCTTCGCCCTTGCCAAGCATCTGTGGTGTAACACCGCGCTTTGCATTGGCTTTAATCTGCGCATCCAGCTTGCCGTTCCACAGGATCAGAAATCCATAGCCCATGGCTCGGATGCTCTCGCGCTTCCCTGCCCAGGTGTTCTTCGTCGCGCCGGGAGGATTGTTCAGCCAGTAGCCGGTAAAGGCGAAGCGCGACTTTGCGGCATGCATGGCGGCATCACCGGGGTAGTCGTTGCGGTCAAAGCCAAGCTGCGTCTGTGCGTGCGCCAGTGTTCCGGCACCCATCGTCAGCGCCAATAGAAGCCATCGAAAGTTCCGCGAAGTCAGACGCACATACTCATGCTACCTTCAAGCGCATGAGCTCAGCCATTGATCCTTGTTATCCCATCGGAAAGCTTTCGCTTCCTGCAACCATCACGCCGGAACTTCGTAAGGAAGCCATAGCCGACATTGCCACGATGGCCGCGAAACTGAGCGCCGCACTGGAAGGGATGACCGAGGCCGAGCTTGACTCGCCTTACCGCGAAGGCGGATGGACCGTACGCCAACTTGTGCACCACATTGCCGACTCGCATATGAACGCCTTCACGCGGCTGAAACTGGCGCTGACGGAAGAGACGCCGGTGATCCGCCCGTATGACGAGAAGGGATGGGCTCTGACCGCGGATGCCAAATTCGACGTAGCGCTTAGCCTGGAGTTGATCAAACCGCTGCACACGCGCTGGGCCATGCTGCTGGAGTCGCTGGAGGAAGCGCAGTGGAAGCGCCTGCTGCAACACCCGGAGAAGCAGGTTCCGTGGACGATCGAGATGCTGACGCTGATCTACGGCTGGCACTCGCGGCACCATGTTGCGCATATCGTTGCTGCGAAAAAAATTGTTGGTTCTTAGTTGCCAGTTGTTAGTTAAAGGCAAAAGGCCGTGGTCCGGAAAGCAACCCCCCACCACGACCTTTGCTTGTCGCAATGTTTTTACTCATAACTAAGAACCAACAACTCACAACGGTCTTCACTGGACCGGCTTGCGGATGCCCAGCGTGGCGCGCTTACGCTCCTGCGGCTTGATGACTTCGCGGTTCTCCGGTGCGTTAGGGTGAACGCCGAAGTCCCATACGCCGAGGTTGATCTCTTTCTCCGAGAGAATCTCCATCAGCGCGTATTCGCCAAACTCCAATGGTTCCTTTGGTGTCAGCTTCATCCAGTGGCCGCCGGGCAGCATTTCGACGGCGGTGGGAATCACATCTTCCTGCCGCTTCGTGGTGCCGACCATCGAGATGTTGAAGCTGGAGACCACGCGGACATCGCGGCGGACATCGCAGCGCACGATGACGTAGGTACTCTTGTCCGATCCGCCAGTGGGCGCCTGCTTCTGGTCAGCGCCATGCGTGTTGACTTCAAAGGCGTTTGAGGGCGGCTCGGTGTCATCGTCGCCAACGCGGATGTAGAGCGGCGCGTCCGGCACGTGCAGTTGAATGGGAGAGCGCTGCCCCTTGAGCTGCACCACCTGGTGCGAGGTCGACAGCGGATTGATGGCAGCCTTCAGAATGTTGTGCGCGGTCTGCTTGTTCAGCTCGCCGGAGGACTGCGCCAGCGAGACCAGCTCCGGCGTTCCCTGGAAGGTATCCATCACCAGAACGGAGGTATCTTCCGGCAGCCGCAGGTTCGGCGCGACCTCCGGTGTGCGGGCGCGCAGGTCAGCCTCTTCCTTTTCCAATTCGGGATCGAGTTGCACCGTACTTGGTGCATCCTTCGCGCCGGGAGCGTGATCCTTCTGATATTTTTCGGTCGCGACCCAGTCGATCAGGCTGGACGGGATCTCCTCCTGCGCGGCGCCGCGTTCGGCCGAGAGATAGATCACATTCGGGCCGGAAATACGATATTTTGTGACGACCTGGTAGCTGCCGTCTTTCAGAATGAGGCGTGTGCGCTGGGGCCCGTTATAAGGTTGTTGGGCGGGTAGAAGGGTTGTTCCAAGCAGAACAACCGGCAGAAAAAAACGCGACATTTTCGTTCCTGGTAGCGTCTTGAACATAAGCAGCCAAACGATTAGACGCATTCGTGTGCGCTTTCGCAACTGTGTTACGGTCAAATGAAGATGGGCATGATGCAACAGATCACCACCGGCGAGCGGCGCACATGGATGCGCTGGGTAGCCGTGCTGTGCATGCTGCTGATCATGGTGGCCAGCACGGTTGAGCTGTGCCATACCCATCCGGATGCGGTGAAACCCCTGCAGAAACAGGGACAGACCGCCCCGACCGACCACTGCCCGTTGTGCGTCGCCATGCACTCCGCCCTGCCCACTGCCCTGCAGGTGGCGCCGGAGCCGGTGATGATGGTGGGCACGGTGCAGGGTCCGGCGATAGATACGCGCCGCCGTCTTCTGTGGGCGCATGGTCTTGCCAGCAGACCTCCTCCTTTCGCGAACCTGATCGCTCTGTAAGGCAAGGGTCTCGCTGTATCTTCTGCTGTCCGTAAGAAGAGGCGCGTCCTTGCATGACGAGTCTTCCTCACCTACAGATCAGGAGTATCCCCATGAAGAAGCTTTTTCTGCTCGTGCTGAGCGGAATTGTTCTGCTTGCCTCGTACGCTTACGCCCAGGGAACCGCCGGCAGCATCAGCGGCGTTGTGACCGATTCCACCGGGGCCGTGATTCCCAATGCCATCGTGACCATCACCAATCCGGTGAGCGGCCATGAACAAACCACGACGACCGGCAACGACGGCCGTTACACCGTCAGCAACCTTCCCTTTGGCCGTTACCATGTCTCCGCCGGTTCCACCGGCTTTCAACCTTCCACGGGAGATGTCGTCGTCAAATCGGCGGCAGCTCTTCCGCTCGACTTCAAGCTCGGCGTCTCGGCAGGCAACACCGTCGTCACGGTGGAGTCGGACGCCGAAGATCTGCTGAGCAAAGATCCGGTAGCTGCGACCCAGGTGGACCGCAGCCTGTATGAAAAGCTCCCCACAGAGAGCACCGCGGCCCCGCTTTCCTCCCTGATCACTCTCAGCACCCCCGGCATTGCGTCGGACTCGAACGGCCTGTTCCACCCGATGGGAGAGCATGCCGATACCAGCTACTCGATTGATGGCCAGCCGGTCAGCGACCAGCAGAGCCGCGTCTTCGGCAACCAGATGTCGGTCAACGCCATTCAGTCCATCAACGTGATTGAAGGCATTGCCCCGGCCGAATATGGCGACAAAGCCAGCCTGGTGGTGCAGACCACCACCCGCTCCGGCCTGGGCCAGAAGAAGCCGACCGGAACCCTGGGCGCCAGCTACGGCACCTTCGGTTCGGCCACACTGAACTTTGCCCTGGGCGTCGGCGGCGACCACTTCGGCAACTTCTTCAGCCTGGACGGCGTGAACAGCGGCCGCTACCTGGATACGCCGGAGTTCAACCCGGTCCACGCGCACGGCAACAACCAGAACTTCTTTGACCGCTTTGACTACAAGCCCGACGACCGGAACACCCTCCAGCTGAACCTTTCGGCCTCGCGCTCCTGGTTCCAGAACCCGAACCAGTATGACCAGCAGGCCGCCGGGCAGGACCAGAAGGGCAAGATTCTGAGCTACAACCTCTCCCCCAGTTGGACGCACGTGGTCAATGATCACACCCTGTTCAGCGTGAATCCGTACCTGCGCCAGGACAACTTCCACTACTACCCTTCGGCCAATCCTTTCAACGACACCCCGGCAACCCTGTCGCAGAGCCGCCGCCTGCAGAACGCCGGCATCAAGGCCGATTTTTCCTGGACCAAGGGCACGAACACGCTGAAGGTGGGCGGCAACTTCTACCACACCTTCCTGCATGAAGGCTTCTCGCTGGGTATTACCGACCCCGGCTACAACGCGGTCTGCTTTGATGCGAACGGCGATGTGGTGACCGACCCGACCATCACCTCCACCGCGCAGTGCGCCGGCAACGGTTATACCGTGAACGACGCGTTTATCCCCGGCGCGGTGGCCTATGACCTGACCCGTGGCGGATCGCTCTACCGCTTCAACGGCAAAACCGATATCAAACAGGAAGCCCTGTACGTGCAGGATGCCTACAACTGGAAGGGCGTACAGCTGCAGCTTGGCGTGCGCGCCGACAACTACAACGGCCTGAGCCGCCGCAGCATGGTGCAGCCGCGCCTGGGCATGAGCTATACCGTTCCCAAGTCAAACACGGTTCTGCGCGCTGGTTACGGCAAGCTGTTCCTGACTCCCTATAACGAAAATCTGATCGTCTCCAGCTCCACCGGCATTGGCGGCCTGCAGGGAGCTTCCGCCGCTGTACCGCTGAAGCCGGCGGCGCGCGACCAGTACAACGTGGGCTTTGAGCAGGGCTTCGGCAAGCTGGTGGTGGTCAGCGGCGAGTACTTCTGGAAGTACACCGATCGCGACTTCGACTTCGGCGTTCTGTTCAACACCCCCCTGGCCTTCCCCATCCAGTGGCGCAAGTCGAAGATTGACGGCTTTGGTATCAAGATCAATGTTCCGCAGCAGCATGGCGTCTCAGCCTACTCGGTGCTGGGCCACACGCGCTCGCGCTTCTTTGGGCCGGAGACCGGAGGTGTTCTGTTCAACGACCCCAGCGTGACCGATGCCACCGTCTTCCGCATTGACCACGACCAGGCCTTCCAGCAGACCACGCACCTGCAGTGGCAGCCGAAAAAGAACGGTCCCTGGGGCGGTTTCACCTGGCGCTACGAAAGCGGCCTGGTGGCTGGAAGCGCTCCGTTTGCCACGGATACCACAACGCCGGTGGACCTGACCGGCCTGACGGCCGACCAGCAGCAGCAGATTGCCCTGAGCTGCGGCGGCGTCAAGGCGACCCTCAACGCTCCGCTGACCAGCTGCGCTCCTAATCAGCTCCAGTCGCCGCTGCTGTCCATCCCGGCTCCGGGAACGGAAGATGACGACCGCAACCCGCCCCGCATCGCTCCACGCACCATGTTCGATGCAGGTCTGGGCTGGGACAACCTTTTCCATAAGGACCGAATCAAAACGAATATCAGCCTGACTGTTGTGAATCTGACAAACAAGTATGCGCTGTACAACTTCTTGTCGACGTTCAGCGGAACGCACTTTGTTTCGCCACGAACGGTCAACGGGCAGGTGTCGTTCAACTTCTAATACAGCCCTCCCCCGGTTTTTATAACGGTTGAACGGCACCCCGGAAGCCCTGGTTCCCCGCCAGGGCTTTTCCACGTCTGGAGAGTCCTTTTTTCCTCAAAACCGCTGCGGTATACTTGATCGTGCACCCCTGCGGAGCCAATCCTGAACAATTGAATATACGGAGGCCGAGATGTCTGCAAAGTACATCTTTGTAACAGGCGGAGTTGTGTCTTCTTTAGGTAAAGGCCTTTCGGCGGCCTCCATCGGCAGCCTGCTGGAGGCTCGCGGTCTGCGGGTCAACCTGATGAAGTTTGACCCCTATCTGAATGTCGATCCCGGCACCATGTCCCCCTTCCAGCACGGCGAGGTCTTTGTGACCGACGACGGCGCGGAGACCGACCTGGACCTGGGTCACTACGAGCGCTTTACCCACGCGCGCCTTTCGCGCGACAACAACCTGACCAGCGGACGGATTTACGAGCAGGTGATCACCAAGGAGCGCCGCGGCGACTACCTGGGCAAAACCGTGCAGGTGATTCCGCACGTCACCAACGAGATCAAGGCCGCCATGCGCAAGGTTGCGGCGGACTGCGATATCGCCATTGTCGAGATTGGCGGAACCGTCGGCGACATCGAATCGCTGCCCTTCCTGGAAGCCATCCGCCAGATGCGCCAGGATCTTGGCCGCGACAACACCTGCTTTGTCCACGTGACACTGGTTCCGTGGATCGCCGCGGCGCAGGAGCTGAAGACCAAGCCCACGCAGCACTCGGTTAAAGAGATGCTGTCGATCGGCATTCAGCCCGACGTGCTGCTGTGCCGCGCCGAGCGCAACCTGCCCAAGGACATGCGGTCAAAGATTGCGCTGTTCTGCAACGTGGAAGAAGCGGCCGTTATCGCCGCCCGCGACGTGGACACGATCTACGAACTGCCCCTCGCACTGGCTGCGGAGAAGGCCGACGAGCTGATCCTGAAGTACCTGCGCGTTGAAACCAAGCCGGCGGATATGTCCAAGTGGGAGGACCTGGTGCATCGCGCCTACCATCCCAAGGACGAAGTCCACATCGGCATTGTGGGCAAGTACGTGGAGTATGAAGACAGCTACAAGTCTTTGAAGGAAGCGCTGATTCACGGCGCCCTGCACCACAACCTGAAGCTGCGCGTTACCTGGATCGAGGCCGAAGGCCTGGAGACGGCGGACGACAGCTATCGCACTCAGCTGCATGGCTTTGACGGCATCCTGGTACCGGGCGGCTTCGGCAAGCGCGGTATTGAAGGCATGCTCAATGCCATCCGTTACGCGCGCGAGGAAAAGGTGCCGTACTTCGGTATCTGCCTGGGCATGCAGACTGCCTGCATTGAGTACGCACGCAATGTCTGCGGCCTGACGGGCGCGAACTCGGGTGAGTTCGATCCTTCCACGCCGCACCGCATCATCTACAAGCTGCGCGAGCTGATTGGCGTGGAAGAGATGGGCGGCACCATGCGCCTGGGCGCGTGGACCTGCGTGATGGAGCCCGATTCGCTGGCAGCCAAGGCCTACGGCGCAACCGAGATCAGCGAGCGCCATCGCCACCGCTACGAGTTCAACCGCGAATATGAGGCGGTGCTGACCGGCGGCGGACTGCGCCTGACCGGCACAACGCCGGACGCCACGTACGTTGAGATCGTGGAGATCCCGACGCATCCGTTCTTCATCGGCGTGCAGTTCCACCCGGAGTTCAAGTCGAAGCCGCTGGAGCCGCATCCCATCTTCCGCGACTTTGTTGCTGCGAGCTACAAGAACCGCGGCAAGAAGGCGGCTCCGCTGACCGAGGGCCACGCAACGGCGCTGGCGGAGTAACTTCACCGCATCGCATCTCTTAAAACGCGCTTCTTGTCCCTGACGAGAAGCGCGTTTTGCATCTGCGATACGGATCTGCCGGACGAACCACAACCTCCATTGCAATCTACTTCGAACGCACAGCCACCAGGTCGATTTCCACCAGAGCGCCACGCGATGCGGCTGGAAGAACCACCTGCAGTGTTGTGCGTGCAGGCTTGTGCGGTTGTTCTTTCGTGCCGAAGAACTGTCGGTATCCAGTCGTCATTCCGGCGGTGTCGGCCTTGCCATCTCTCGCAGGATCGCCGCCGAGAAACACGCGCACCATCGCCACGTCTCCCAGGGTCAGTTTCTGCGTCGCAAGGAACGCTTGCAGGTCTTTCAGGACACCCACCGTCTGGGACGCGGTATCGGTGTGCGTCTTCATATCCGGGTCGAGCCACCCGCTCACAAACAACATATTGCCTGCCCACACGGCTCCAGAGACTGGAATATCCGCATTCGTGGGGTTTTGGCTTGCAGGGAGTGGAAGCTGTTTTAGTTTTTGCGCTGAAACCGTCAGAGAGCCGATCAGCACAACCGCCAATAGGGAAAGAGGCTTGGTCGTCATGCGGTTAAAACTATTCCTGCTTGCGGACTTCCGGCATCAAGATTCGTAGTGTTCGGATGACAGTCAATAAACAAACGGGCTGAGGGAAAATCTCCCTCAGCCCGTTTGTTTATTGCGCGGAACTTAGCGGTTCGCCAGCGTACCGATCAGGTCGACCACATCGGCAATCACGCGCGTCGTTGGGTTATAGGCAACGACGTAGCCGCCATAGTAGCCATACTGGTAGCCCGGCGGAGGCGGCTGAAGACCGTTGTAGTACGGCGGAGGAACCGGCTGCACGCGATAAGTACGCGGAATGGCATAGCCGGCATAGAAGTTCGGGCGGCGGCGGCCCTGCCAGCGGCGAATGTCGTTCGAGTAGTAGCCACGGAAGCGGTCACGCTCATTTCCCCGGAAGTGCCAGTCGGGACGGTTGTCATGACGATTGTCGTACCGGTTATCGCGGCGGTCATCATAGTGATCGTCATGCTTCGCCTGCCCCGGGGGAGGGTATCCGTGCCCGGGCTGCGCATTTGCGGTCACTGCGGTTGCGCCTGCCAGAAAAACGAGTGCACGAAGATAGGATTTCGTGGAAAGAGTCATTTCTTGTTGTCTCCTTGCTTCATTTTTTGATGCATCATTCCTCAAATACGCTGCCGGGACGCATCTTATTGGTTAGCTATGGTCGAAGAACGGACACGAAGCAAGCGGGCCTTGCGCCTTCTCCTCGCGCTGGCGATTGTTTTTCTGGTTGGATCCATTGCCACGGTGGTTTATCTGCGCCATGCGGTGACAGGCGTCTCCGGCCGCATTGCCACGCTGCTGCTGGGCCGCCCGGTCAGCTATGACACGTCAGTGCCTGTTGTCGTTGAGAAGATCCAGTCGCTGCAACGGCTGGAGACGGTCTCCTACTCGATGGACACGATTGTTGAAGGCAAGCGTACCAGCGACATCCTGCCGGACCTTCTCTTCGGCGACCGGCTGCTGCTGGTGGTTCATGGCCAGGCTATTGCGGGCATCGACCTGTCGAAGCTGAAACCGGAGGATGTGAAGGTCACGAACGGGGCGATCCACGTGGAGCTTCCACCGTCGGAGATTTTCACCACGGCCATCGACAACAAGAAGACGCGTGTCTACCTGCGCACGACAGGCCTGTTTGTTCCAGCCGACCAGAACCTTGAGACCGAGACCCGGAGCAAGGCCGAGGAGCAGTTGAAGAATGCCGCGATGCAGGACGGCATTCTGGACAACGCGAAGCGCAACGCCCGCGCCACGGTAACGACCATGCTGAATGGACTTGGCTTTGCGCGCGTGGACGTGAAGTAATGAGGCGAAGTTTGCCATCCCGTCTCGTCCGGTGTCATGCTTTCTGCATGATTCGAATGATGCAAGGCGCGGCGGCCGCCGTTCTCTTCTCCTGCTGCCTGGCGGCAGGTGCACAGCAGGATGCCGGATACTGGCGCGCGGAGAGCAAGACCGCCGAGTCCATTACGGGCGACATTGCCATCTCCGGCGAGAAGCTGATGATGAATTTCACGCGCTTCACCATCGCGGACATCCGTCCGCTGAGCTACACCGAGGTAAGCGCGGCCTTTGACGTCCCTGCCGAAAACGGCAACAAGGGCATTCTTTACCGGCTCAGCATTCCCGGCGATAAGAAGTTCCTGCACCGCAACACGCTGTGCGGCAATGAAGAGACGCAGTGGATGGCGACCTTTGTTACCGGGCGCACGCTGCGGCTGGTCTTCTTCTCCGGCAGCTCCATGCCCGTCTTCACACCGGAGGCCATCTCCAACACGACCTCTCTGTGCGGCAGTTATACCTATCACCGCTAAACAGCGAGTGCAGGCAGCGGCTCGCCAATCTCCACCTTGATCTCCGGCGGATGGGTGAGGGTGTTGTGCAGAATGCAGCGGTGCACGCTGTCATCCACGCCTGCCTTGTGTTCCTCGCTGAGTTCCGATGGCGTGTGCACGACGATGCGCATCTCGCCCAGGCGCGTGGGCGCGGTCAGCTTTTCGGCATGGATCTCGACCTGCGTGCCTTCAAAGGGCAGGCCCTTCTTCTTCAGGTACGCCACGGCATAGAACGCGGCGCAGGAGCCGATAGCCGACAGGAAGAGTTCCGGCGGAGTCATCGCTTCATCCCATCCGTTGTTGTCCGTGGGCTGATCGGTGTAGATGGTGTGCGTGCGCGTCTTCATCGAGAACTGCACATCGCCCATGTGATCGACCGTGATCTTCATACTGTCTTTTCCTTCTTCTGTGCCAGCAGGGCACTGTCTAAATGTTGCCGCACCATCTGCCGTGCCCGGTGCAGGCGAGACTTCATGGCGGCCAGTGAGATGTTGAGGTCGGCAGCGACCTTTTCTCCCGGCTGCTCTTCCAGATCGCGGCGGCGGTAGACCTCGCGCAGCCGTGGCGGCAGAAACTCCATCGCCTCATGCAGGGCATCGCGCAGAACGCGTGCGTCCAACTGCTCTTCCATGGCCACGGCAGGGGCGGCAATCTCATGGCCTTTCTCTTCCATCTCCGCCAGGCGAAGCAACGGCTGCATGCTTTCACGCTCGCGCAGATTGCTGCATACGCGACGCGCGATGATGGCGAGCCATCCGCGGAACGACTCCGCCGCGCGCAGCGAATCAAGGTGCTGATAGGCGCGCATCAGCGACTCGATCAACACATCCTCGGCATCCTCGCGGTTGCCGCAGGCGCGCAGCATCTGCCGGTAAACAGCATCCTTGTGCTGGTTGGCCAGCGCCTCAAAATCGTATTGACCACTTCCATTCGTCATGCAATCCGCCGGTTCCATGGCATGCGGGCCAGAAGGCGGCCCATCATACAGATATCCGTTAGCCCGGCAAAGGTAAGCCCGGCGCCCACAAAGCCCGTTAGCCAGAGCCACTTCGTGCTGACCATGGCAGCCAACAACGTTCCAGAAAACACCAGCAAGCCCGCACCAAGACGCACCTGCCGTTCCAGCGACCAACTGGTTGCGGTGGCTCTTTGCAAAGTGCGGCCGTCGCTGGCCCATGCCGCCGTGCCACCGCGCAGCACATAAGCCGCAATACCCACACTCTCCAGTTTCTGTTGCGCGATGCGTGCGCGCGTTCCGCCCTGGCACAACAAAACTACCTGTTCCCCCGGATGGCAGGCCTGCGTAGTCAGCGTCTCCAGAGGAATGTTGACCGCCCCCGGAATGTGGCCAGCGGCAAACTCCGATGGCGACCGCACATCGATCATCCGCAGAGCTTCTCCCTGGTGAATCCAGCCTGCCAGCACCGATGGAACAATTTCTTCTGCCATGGTCGTTTTTTCTGTCATTGTTTTGCCTTCATTCCTTCTCTTCAGAACGGAAGAATGGTCCGGGAATGAAAAGGATTCATTTCGCCCGCGGGCGTTCGCGCCCGAGGTAAGCCTGTGTTCCAATCCTAAGAGATATGAGTCACTTCGACGTTTCCGGAGTCCAGATTGGCGGCGGAAAGCTCTTCCTGATCGCCGGCCCCTGCGTGATTGAAAGCGAGACCCACGCCCGCACCATGGCCGACGCCATCCAGCGCATAACCAGCGACCTGGGCGTGCCGTACATCTTCAAAGCCAGCTACGACAAGGCCAACCGCACCTCCATCAAGAGCTTTCGCGGCCCTGGCCTGGAAGAAGGCTGCCGCATCCTGAAGGCCATTCGGGAGAGCCACGAACTGCCCGTACTGACCGACGTACACACGCCGCAGGACTGCGCCGCCGTCGGCGAGGCCGTCGATGTGCTGCAGATTCCCGCCTTCCTTTGCCGCCAGACCGACCTGCTGGCCGCCGCCGCCGCTACCGGCCGCGCCATTAATGTGAAGAAGGGCCAGTTTGTCGCTCCGCTGGACATGCGCCATGCCGTCGAGAAGGTAAAGGACAGTGGCAACCCGCGCGTCTGCCTGACGGAGCGCGGAGCCAGCTTCGGCTACAACAACCTGGTGGTGGACATGCGCTCGCTACCTATTATGCGTGGCTTTGCACCGGTGATCTTCGACGGCACGCACTCGGTGCAGACACCATCAGCCGCCAACGGCGTCAGCGGCGGCCAGCCGGAGTTTATCCCGGTGCTTGCCCGCGCTGCCGTGGCCGCGGGGGTGGATGGCATCTTCCTGGAGGTGCACGATGACCCCGCGCACGCCAAGAGCGACGGCGCCAACGCGCTGCATTTGAATCATCTGAAGGCTGTGTTGGAGAAGCTGCTGGCTGTACATGCGGCCGTGAGCTAGATCACCCCGGGTGCCCCATCTGTCATTCCTAGTTTTTCCCTCGATCACTTCCCTCAATCGAGGGGTGGCGCATCTCCGCGCGGTGCTGTACCTTGTTTAGGACGACCTAATTTAGGTTTGCCTAAATATTCGCGATGCCAGAAACCCAGATCCGGCCCCAGACCAACCCGTCCACACCCGCCACCGAGGCCGCCTGCCGCGAAGGTGGCTTCCGCCTGCTGCCGGAGCTGAAACGCGGCGAGCTGTGGACCTACTTTGGCCCCGCATTCGTGGCATCGGTCGCCTACATCGACCCCGGCAACTTCGCCACGAATATCGACGGCGGA
Organism: Terriglobus tenax; assembly: GCF_025685395.1. Lineage (NCBI taxonomy): Bacteria > Pseudomonadati > Acidobacteriota > Terriglobia > Terriglobales > Acidobacteriaceae > Terriglobus > Terriglobus tenax. The sequence goes on from NZ_JAGSYA010000004.1 coordinate 2,079,903, forward strand.
ACGCGCTTCGGATATCGCCTGCTCTGGGTGCTGTTGTGGTCCAACATCATGGCCATCCTGATCCAGTACCTGTCGGCCAAGCTGGGCATCGTGACCGGGCACACCCTGCCGCAGAACTGCCGCAAGACCTACAAGCGCAGCACCAACATCTTTCTGTGGCTCGCCGCGGAGGTCGCCGCTCTGGCCACCGACCTGGCCGAGTTCCTGGGCGCTGCACTCGGCTTCTACCTCCTGGTTGGCCCATGGCTGCTCTCGCACGGATGGACACGCACCGAGGTGATGTTCGCGGCCGCCCTGCTGACCACCGTCTGCGTCTTCCTCATCCTGGCGCTGGACCTTGCCGGCTTCCGCTTCCTGGAGTGGGGCATCATGGCCTTCGTCGCCATCATCGGCATCTGCTACGCCATTGAGATCTTCCTGGTACACCCGGACTGGAAGCTGGCCGCGTATCACACGCTGCTTCCATCGTTCGACACCAAGGACCGGCAGGGCAGCATCTACGTGGCCGTAGGCATGCTGGGCGCAACGGTGATGCCGCATGTCATCTACCTGCACTCAGCGCTGGTGCAGCCGCGCATCAAGGACGAGACCAAACGCGGCGGCCTGCCCGGACGCCTGTTCCGTTCCCGCTACCTGCGGTTTGAGCTGATTGACGTCTTCGTCGCCATGAACGGGGCCTTCTTCATCAACGCCGCCATGGTGGTGATGGCCGCCGGAGCCTTCGCCAGCTTTGCCGCAAAAGGACTGCCGCCCGTCTCAAGCATTGAGGACGCACATCACACGCTGGGCCCGCTACTGGGCGGCATCTCCGCCACGGTGTTTGCGGTGGCGCTGCTGTGCTCGGGGCTGTCATCGTCCACCGTCGGTGTGATGGCCGGGCAGGTAGTGCTGGAGGGCTTCCTCGACATCAAGTTCTCCATCTTCCTGCGCCGCCTGCTGACGATCATCCCCGCACTGGTGGTCATCGGCATCGGACTTGACCCGCTGAAGATCCTCATCCTCTCGCAGGTGGTGCTCAGCTTCGCCCTGCCCTTCGCGCTGATTCCGCTGCTGCTGCTGACCAGCCGCAAGGACGTGATGGATGACTTTGTGAACTCAAAGCGCACCAACTATGCGGGCTGGCTGATCGTCAGCATTATTGTTGCGCTGAATGTGCTGCTGCTGTGGCAGACGTTTGTTGGGTAAGCAGGGTCTTCCCCCTAAGTAAACTCTGGGTGCCCCATTCATGCGAAGCATGAATGGGAGATTCGAGCGAAGCTCGAACCCGTACCGCCCATCCCACCCATCCGCTTCGCGTATGGATGGGGCACCCAGATCTGTGACTTCACCCACGCCGATAGTTCACCAGCATCCACACTGTGCCCTCTTCCTAACCCACCCTTCTCTGCGCTATAGTCCATCTCTCATCCGGGCCCGTTGTTGTTTGGTTTCGTACTCCCAGGAGAAACCGCAATGGCAGCTACCTGTTATCTCTGCGTCTACGGAAACACCGGTTCCTACTCCATCAGCAACGGTGGCGGCCCGGCGGGCGACCCGCTGGGCGGATGCGGCATCTGTTCCATCTTTGCCTGCGACCGGCATGCGTTGCGCAACTCGCTGCAGCGGCGGTATGAGTGCGGCATCTGTATTCCGGCCAGCATCTCGCCGCGCAGCGGGCCTCCGGGTGGAAGCGGTGGTGGCGGCGGCTCCTCGCCCACGCGGCCTGGCGGTCCCACGAGTGGCGGAGGGCAGACCTACACCGCCGAGACCTTCAAAGCCGAGTACACTACGGCGTCAGACCTGCTGGTTGAAAAGGTTCGCGAAGCCCTGACCGATGTGAACGCCACGCTGTACAACTACTTCGGCCAGCAGTTGGCGTCGCGTGTACTGCCGCAGCTTGCGGGCGAAGGCATGACGCCGCAGGCCATGCTGGCGCGGCTGGCCACGGCCGTCACCATCATCGACTTTACCGAGTTGCCCAACACACTGTTCCCCGCCTACCTGCAAACCGAACGCGAGATGGCCGAATGAGCAAGTCAGGGAGAGTGCGCCATGATGCCGCGTTGGACGGCGATACGCTGCTGTTTGCTCCGGGCAATCCGTGGGGCATTACCGCGAAGGACCGCGTGCGCCTGAAGGCGGTGAAAGGGCGGTTCCGCCAGACGGCGCGGGCCACGCTCGCCGCCTGGGATGTGGCTCCGACGGACGTGGACAACATCCTCTCCGGCAAGTGGAAGGGCGCGGCGAATGAACCGGTCAGCGTGGCCACGCTGGGCGCAGTGCAGTTCGCCCTGCTGCGTGTGACGAAGAAGAGCTGGATCGGGCTGGTGTTCGTGATCGCGTCCATCGTCGCGGCCTATCTGACAGCGCAGTCCAAGGCCGTGGGTGGCCACCTGAAGACGGTTGAGATTACCGTGCTGTTGCTGACCGCCGCCGGAACCGCATGGTCCTGGTGGCGCGACCTGATCAAATAGCTTCATGGCAGAAGCGCGTATCACTTTTCAGAACTCCCGCAACCTGACGCTGATCGGCGACCTTGCGACGGTCAGCCCGACGCATGCCGTCATCCTGTCGCATGGTTTTATGAGCGACCGCAACGGGCGCGGACGCCTGCCCGCCCTGGCTGCGGCGTTGAATGCCGCCGGCATCTCCACGTTGCGCTATGACTTCGCCGGGTGCGGCGAGTCGGACGATGACATTCTGACACCCGATGGCCTGCGCGACGATCTGCACTCGGCCATCCGCTTCCTTGAACAGAAGGGCTTCCGGCACATCGGGCTGTATGGGCATTCGCTGGGTGGGACGATCTCCATTGCCTCGTATCAGCCGGGAATCAAGGCATTGGCCACGACTGGCGCCGGCACCGGAGCGGCGCACTATCGCTTTGAAGAGTTCTTCCCCGCCGACGCGCTGGCCGAGATGGAACGCACCGGTGTTCTGGCTGCTCCGGGGCGTTCGGAACATCGCACCGTCATCCGTGCCTCGCGCGAGATGATTCTGGCCTTCAACAGCTTCTCCGCCGACGACCTGCTGAACCCCATCAACATCCCGGTGCTGCTGATCCATGGTGGGGGCGATGACGAGGAACGCATGCTGGCCGCCATCGCGCAGAAGGCGATCCATCGCCTGCCAACAGGGTCAGAGCTGAAGATCTATCCCGAGGCTCCGCATGACATGCACGCCATCTGGCCGCAGGTGACGGAGAAGCTGGTGGCGTGGTTCAGCACGCACCTGGGATAGCTACGACACAAGCGACAAGAGAAACTCATCCAGCAGGTTGCACGCGACGGCGATGCGGTACTTCGCTGTGGAACGGATGTCGTCGATGGGTTTGATCTCAGAGGCAAGCGCAGCCGCTGCGGCGGTGCGCGTATCGGCGTTGATGGGTTGATGGAGCAACGCAGCTTCCGTTGCGTGAAGACGCGCAGGACGGTCAGCCAGGCTGGCTCCGGCGAGACGAATCTCTTTCACTGTCGCGCTCTCGATTAGCACGGTCGCTGCCAGCGCAATCTTCGAGATGGCCTGTGCGTTGCGCGTGCCCACCTTGCGCACATACTGCCGGTGCGCGAAGAAGCGGCGCGGCAGGTGGATGGCGTAGATCAGCTCGCCCGGCTGCAGCAGTGTCTTCTTGTAGCCAAGGTGAAAACCGTCATAGAAAAGAGTGCGTTTGCCCTGGGTGCTGATGAGTTCGATCTGTGCGTCGTAGGCCAGCAGCGCCGGAGGGTTGTCCGCCGCCGGCGATGCGTTAGCAATGTTACCGCCCAGCGTCCCGCGGTTCTGGTTGGCGATGGAGCCGGTCCATGAAGCCGTCTGCGCGAGCAGGGGAAACTCGTTCGCGATGATCTCGCTCTTGCGGATGTCCGTGAAGGTTGTGCCCGCACCGAGGGTGAGGGTGTCTGCTGTCTCGCGCGTGAAGCGCAGCTCCTGCAAGCCGCCCAGCGAGACAAGCTCGCGCGCGGCAAGACGGCCAACACCGAGCGCCACCATCAGCTCAGTACCGCCGGCGATGGGCGTGAGCTTTGGATTAGCGGCGAGCGCCGTGAGCACGGCTTCGAGCGAGCCGGGAGCAGTGAGGGTGTAGTCGCGGGCGTCGGATCGCATGGCTACTTCCCTGCCTCCGCCAGCTTCGCTGTTTCCAGCACGGCTTCAAAGATGCGCATGTAGCCGGTGCAACGGCAGAGGTTGCCACTGAGACCTTCCTTGATCTGCGTGAGCGTGGGCTGCGGATGCTTGTTGAGCAGGTGCTGGGTAGCCAGGATCATGCCCGGCGTGCAGATGCCGCACTGGGCTCCGCCTTGTTCCAGAAAGCACTGCTGGATAGGGTGCAGGTGCGCGGACTGGCCCAGGCCTTCAATGGTGGTAACAGTCGCGCCTTCCACTTGCAACGAAGGGACGAGGCAGGAGTTCACCAGCTCACCGTTGAGCAGGACGGAGCAGGAGCCGCACTCGCCTTCGCCGCAGCCTTCCTTGGTGCCGGTCAGGTGCAGGTGTTCGCGCAGAAGGTCGAGCAGGCGCGTCATCGGCGGGGCGTCGATGGTGGTGGGGCTGCCGTTAAGGGTGAAGGAGATCATAAAAGTTGCCAGTTCTTAGTTGTTAGTTATCAGGAAAAACCGTCGCGCTTTGCGCCGAATGGCCGCCGAAGTGGTGGCTGGTTGTCATGGCGCGGTTCCTGTGAAGTTCGGCCCGGCGATGGCAGGCTCAAGATGCGAGCTGTCGGCTGCGGTGCCGCCAGGGTCGGCGAGGACTTCGAAGATATCCTCCGGCAGCAGAGGGCAGTGGTTGAAACGGATGCCGGTGGCTGCTTCAATCGCATTCAAAATGGCGGGCGCGGGGCCGTCCATCGGCAGCTCACCGATGCCTTTGGCGCCGAAGGCTCCGTGGATCGAGGGCACCTCGTCGAAGAGCACGTGGATGGCGGGCAGATCGGCGCTTGTCGGCATGATGTAGTTGGTCATCTGGTTGTTGGCCATCACGCCGTCTTTCCACACGCACTTCTCATAGAGCGCGTAGCCAATGCCCTGCGCCACGCCGCCTTCGACCTGTCCTTTGGCGAGTGTAGGGTTCAGCACCTTGCCGACCTCCTGGAGCGCCCAGAAGTTCTCGCACGTCGCCATGTAGGTGCGGGTGTCGACAGCAACCTCCGCAACGTAGATGGCCCAGGCGTACGCGGGATACGCATCGCCGCGATATTTGTCGTCGTCCCAGAAGATGTCGCCGGGCGCCTGGTAGCGAGCTTCCGCGCGCAGCGTGCCATGCTGCTGCCTGTACTCCATGGCCGCATGGCAGAACTGCTGCGGTGTGTACTCCTGGCCGAGCACGCCAGCGGTTCGCATGCAGGTCAACAGGTTTTCGCTGGCTGTCTCCACCAGCTTGCCGACGATCATCGCCGTACGACTGGCAACAGTCGGTCCACTGTTGGGAACACGCTTCGTGTCCGGCTGCGCGATGCGAATGTCGCTGTATGGAATCTTCAACGTCTGCGCAGCTACCTGGCACAGAATGGTGTTGGTCCCCTGACCGAACTCGGTCGAGGAGACAAGAATCTCCGGGTGACCTTCGTGATCGATCTCGATGGCGACGAGCGAGTTCAAACGCCGCTCACCGCTGCCAGTAAAGCCCGCTCCGTGCATGAAGGCGGCAAACCCCATGCCGCGCTTGATGGGACTGGTTGCGTTGCTCGTCGTGAACTCCGCGCGCTTCTGGTGATAGCCGCTCTCGGTCAGCGCGCGCATCAGCATGGCATCCATGTCGATGGGGTCTTTGATCAACTGGCCCGTTGCCGTGGTTCCACCGGTGTGCAGAAAGTTGCGGCGGCGCAGCTCTTCGGGCGTAAGGCCAACTGTCTTCGCGACAAGGTCCATGTGGCGTTCCAGGCCAAAGATGGACTGCGGCGCGCCAAAGCCGCGGAAGGCTCCGTGCGGAGGACAGTTGGTGGCAACCGCTTTAGCGCGGATGCGCAGGTGAGGCCAATGGTACGGCCCGGCCGCATGAATGGTGCCACGCGACAGCACGACGGGCGACAGCGTGACGTAGGCTCCGCCATCGATGGCGAACTCAATCTCGCCGCCCAGGAGCTTGCCGTCTTTGCTGACCGCCGTGCGGTGCCGCGTACGCGAAGGGTGGCGCTTGGTGGTAGCGGCCATGTCCTCCATGCGGTCGTACACCATCTTCACCGGAACGCCCGCCTTCATGGCCAGCAGCGCGGCATGGCAGCCGATAACGGAGGGGTAGTCTTCCTTGCCGCCAAAGGCTCCGCCGGTTTCCACCTGGATGGCGCGGCACCTGTCTTCCGGCAATCCGAAACACACCTGCAGAGCGTGATGCAGGTAGTAGGGGCACTGCATGGACGCCCAGACCGTTACGCCTTCATCGTTGTACTGCGCGATGACACCGTTGTTCTCGATGTAAAGCTGTTCCTGCGCGCCGGTGCTGTACTCGCCTTCGATGATGTAGTCGGCGACGTCCCACACCTCGTCGACGTTGCCCTTCTCCATCAGGTAGGTCTTGAAGACGTTCGGTGAGTCACCGGCATCATTGTTCCAGATCACCGGAGCATCCAACGCCTCACTCTCTTCAATCGTGAAGACAGCAGGCAGCGGCTCGTACTCGATGGTGACGGCATCGACAGCCTTGCGCAGCAATGCCTTGTCAGGATGAGCTAGAAGAACGATGGGCTCTTCCGGATGATTGACGAACTCTACGGCAAGGCAGGGATGATCTTTGAAGAGATGGATGATCGTGTTCTCGCCGGGAATATCCCTAGCGGTGACGACGATGAACTCATCCCACGGAATGCCGTCACCGTAGCGAATAGCCGTGATGCGTCCGCGGGCGAATTTGCTGCGCACGGTCGCGCCGTGAATCATCCGCGGAAGGTGCAGATCGTCAATGTACTGCGCGCGTCCCCGCACCTTGGCTTCGCCTTCGTAACGAAGCGCCGGTGCGCCGACAATGTCCGTCTTGATTGCCATGGTCCCCAAAAGTATTCGCATAGCCTACATCCGCCCACGCAATTGCGGTAGTGGGTTTCTATGCGGCGGTTTCTTTGGGGTTTCTGCTCTTGTGCCGACGTGAATGCTGTTGCGCCGCACGTCAAAAAAGATGATGGACAGCTACTGCTTAGAAAAGCGAAAGTTTTCCCGGCATGGGAATTCCGAGGTGGTCATACGCCAGTCGAGTTGCCACGCGCCCGCGCGGCGTGCGGTTCAGGAAACCGATCTGGATGAGGAACGGCTCGTACACCTCTTCGAGCGCGTCTTCCTCTTCGGCCAGTGCCGCGGCCAGTGTGTTCAGGCCAACGGGGCCGCCGTCGTACTTTTCAATGATGGTGCGTAGCAGGCGGCGATCCAGCTCGTCAAAGCCGTGCGCATCCACCTCCAGCATCTCCAAAGCCTTCTGCGCGGTGGCACGGTCAATCACGCCATTGCCGCGCACCTGCGCGTAGTCGCGCACGCGGCGCAGCAGGCGGTTGGCGATACGAGGTGTCCCACGGCAGCGCATGGCAATCTCGGCCGCACCGTCTTCGTCGCACGGAATACCGAGCACCTCTGCTGAGCGCTGCACGATGAAGCGCAACTCGTCGTCGGTATAGAACTCCAGCCGCAGAAGAATGCCGAACCGTGACCTGAGAGGCGAGCTCAGCAGGCCCGGGCGCGTGGTGGCCGCCACAAAGGTGAAGGGCTTCAGCTCCATTACATGTGTGCGCGCCGCCGGACCCTGCCCGATCATGATGTCCAGCTTGTAGTCTTCAAGCGCCGTGTACAGCTTTTCCTCAAGAACGGGCTGCAAGCGGTGGATTTCGTCGAGAAACAGCACCTGCTTCTCGCGCAGGTTGGTCAGGATCGCCGTCAGGTCACCGGCAATGCCCAGCGCCGGCCCGCTGGTCTGCTGGAAGCCGACCTCCAGCTCATTGGCAATGATGGTGGCCAGCGTCGTCTTACCCAACCCGGGAGGCCCAAAGAGCAGCACATGGTCCAGCGCCTCGCCACGGGACTTCGCTGCCTCAAGCGCGATGGCCAACTGCTCCTTGGCTTTCGACTGGCCAATGAACTCGTTCAGCCGCTTGGGGCGCAGCTTCAGCTCGAAGGCTGAGTCTTCATCGGTCGCACCGGCAGAGACCAGCCGCTCGGCGTCATCCTTGGCACGGCGGTTCAGGTCAATCTTTTTGTTCACGAAGCTGGGTTTGGAAAAGTCCACGCGGATAGAAGTCTCAAGGGCGATGGTACGGCGAAAGTCCCCGGAAGGCAAAATCTCAGATTTTGTCTTCCGGATAGTTCATGCGCAGCAGTATGTTGCGGCACTCCTGTTGGAGCTTGCGATACTGTCCCCAATACACCAGCAGGAAAACAAGAGGTATCTCCACGGCAAGAAGAACGAGCGGAATCCGCCAGGAGTTGATGCCCCATCCCAACAGAGCAGCAGCGACCACCAGCAGCCACAGGGGTGGGCGATCTTTCAGGAATTCCTGGTACCGTTCTCGCAAAAGAGCACGTCGTCCTGCGGAGTTCCATACATAGGGCCATTCGTTGAGAGCGGCCTTACGCTGTTCTTCTACGACTTTTCTGCGATCTGCGTATCTTGCTTCACGCAGTTCCGGATCAAGCAGGTTCTCCAGTGCCTCTGTTGCCCACGCCCGGCACTGCTCAAGATCTTCCGGATCGCTAGGAAATGAATCCTCAACATAGCCCACCTCTGTAAGCTCTTCTGGATAATCCGCCTGCACCATTAGGTAGTAGAAGAAAGGAAGCGACGGCAGTGGATCCTCACCATTTTCCAGAATCTCAACAGCACGCTTCCTGGCGATACGAATGGCAGCGGCATCGATGGGCATTTGGGATAGCCCCAGTTCCGTCATCATGTGGGGCAGCGCATCGCTTATCTCAGAAAAAGAAGCGTTCTCCAGAATCGCCATCCGCACAACATGCGGACCATCAAAGCCAGTCTCCATCGCTTCCTGCGCAACCAGAGGTATTTTCTCTGTAGGAATACGGTTGAGGGAGACCTCGGCCTGAAACTGTAGTGGATCAAATGGCATAACGGCTGCTGCGTCTCCGCCAACAGCGTACATGCTGGCTACGAGACAATAAGATCAAACCAGCCCAATGAAGCCCACCGCTCTTCTCCTTCTCGTTCTCGCCGCAGCCGGTCCCGGTGGTGCGCAGATAGATGCCGTCTGGCAGCAGGCCCGATCCTTGCGACAGAGTGGAAACCTGGCCGCGGCTTATGCGTTGATGGAAGGCGCGCGAAAGGATTCGAGCAATCCAAGCCTCATCGCTGAGTTCATCCTCGCCGCCGTGCAGCTGCCTTCGCAGCGTGCTGAGGGCGAGAAGGCCCTGGAGGAGATGCGCGCTGCTACGGACGGCACTAGCTCCAGCCTGGCGATGGAAGCGCTGGAGCGTGAGCTTGGTGGCATCTACTCGCGCATGGCTCGCGATGGTGGTGAGACCGAGAGGCCGTTCCGCGCTGCGTCCATTGAAGCCTATCGCCGCGAGGAAGTATGGATCGTGCGCAACCAGGCTGACGCTGAAGAGGCTTCCGTGCGTCTTGCCGAGGCGCACATTCATCGCGGCCTGGAGCTTCTGCTGGCCAACGATGTGCAACAGGCAGAGCTGGAGATTCGCGCGGCGTACGAGTTCTCCTGCAAGACATCAACACAGAAGAGCCAGCTCTGCGACCGCGCTAAACAGGCCATGACCGCAGTGAAGAATGCGGCCAGCGTCCGTTCCTTTGCCGCCGCGCCAGCGGAAGGTCCGAAGGACGAAGAGTAGCCCCTTACGGCTGGAACAGTTCTCTCTGCACCGCCGCCATCTGCTGCAGCTGGCCATCGCCGCGGATGTGCAGCACTTCCATCCCACGTGCATCCATCGCCGGACCAAGTAACAGCCAGCGATGGCAATGCATGGGATCTTCTTCGGCACACATGATGGCCGTTACGCTGGCTGAAGCCGTGCGTTCCAGAAGCTCCATTCCGGTTTGAAAGGAAGCTGTCTCGCGCACGCGGGCGTAGTCCACGCCGCCGTCCGCGTTATAAAGCGAAGCATCCCGTGGGCGTCCGCCGAGACGGGCGCCCATCCACACATAGCGAATGCCTGCTTGTTGCAGTGCAGCCCGCAGCGGCTCGCGCGAGAACCACGGCATCCGCCGCGATGCGGGAATCGAGCGGATGTCCGCCAGCGTTTGAATGCCATGCTGCGTCAGCAGACCGAGGAATGTCTCTACCGTGTGGCGGGAGTGGCCGATGGTGTAGAGGCATGTCATCACTGCGGTCTGCTCACAGCATATTGGTTAGTAAATCGACCGCAGCAACCCGCCCTCAACCCGGATTGCCGCGCCATTGGTCGCCGCGCTGAGCGGGCTGGCAAGATAGGCAACCGTCGTCGCCACCTCTTCGCTCTCAATCAGCCGCTGCAGCAGCGAGCTCTGGCGATGCTTCTCGAAGAACTCCTTCTCGGCCTCTTCGGGCGTGGGGTTGGGCTTCGATGCGATGCTCTCGAGGAAGCTCACAATGCCCTCGCTGCGTGTCGGCCCCGGCAGCACTGTGTTCACCGTGACGCGCGTGCCCTTCGTGGCCTCTGCCATGCCGCGGCTGATGGCCAGCTGCGCGGACTTGGTCATGCCGTAGTGCACCATCTCGCCCGGAGTCATTACACCGCTCTCGCTGGAGATGAAGATCACGCGGCCATCGTTCTTCTTCAGCATCAGTGGGAAGTAATGCCGCGACAGGCGCACACCGCTCATCACGTTTACGTCGAACAGCTTCTGCCAGTCGGCGTCGGTAATGTCCTCAAACTTCTTCGCCTCGTAGATACCAAGGTTGTTCACCAGGATGTCAGTCTCAGGAACGGCCTTGATCACTGCTTCCGCACCTTCCGCGGTTCCGGGGTCGGCGACCACGATCGTTACCTTGTCGCCGAACTCGCCCAGCGCGGCCTTCAGCTTCTTCTCATCGCGGCCCGGTACCGTGACGTGGACACCTTCCTCCACCAGTGCCTTCACAATTGCCAGGCCGATGCCTGCGCTTCCGCCTGTCACCAGTGCCTGCTTGCCCTTCAGTTTCAGATCCATTGCCGTATCTCCTGTTCCTGTTGCGTTTGGATGCTTCGATCATTTGCTTCGATTTGCAGCTTGTTACGGAATCAACCGCTCCGCCCGCAGACGCGCGAACAGCTCGAAGAAGCTCTCATCCGTTGCCTGGTACTCCGTAAAGCCGAGCCTGCGGCTCTTGGACATATCGGTGACCACCTCGATGGGGCGGCCAAGGTCGGCGTCCGTATGCCAGGCGGAGGCCAGCACATGCAGGTCGCTTTCCACCAGGCCGTGCTTTGCGGTGATCTGCCGCCACACCGGTTCGGCATCCACCAGTTGCTGCTCCAGCGGCGTGCCTTCGCCCCGCAGCTTTTCCGTCTCCACGCCGAACCAGTCGGCGATGCGCTGCCACATCCAGCTCCAGCGGAAGACGTCGCCGTTCACCACGTTGAAGGCTTCGTCCCGCGCCGCGGGCGAGGTTGCCGCCCATAGCAGATGCTTCGCCAGCAACCGCGCGTCGGTCATGTCCGTTAGGCTGTTCCACTGGACAGACGAGCCCGGAAAACGCATAGGCTTCCCCAGTTCCTTGCAGAGAGAAGCATAGACCGCCAGCGTGGTGCCCATATTCATGGTGTTGCCCACCGCGTGGCCAATGATGGTGTGCGGACGATGGACGCTCCAGCCATAGCCATCGCGCGCGGCGGCGGCAAAGACCTCATCCTCCTGCGCGTAGTAGAAGTTTTCCAGCGGCAGCCGCTCCTGCTCTTCGCGGAAAGGCGTCGCCGGCAGGGCGCCCTTGCCGTAGGCCTCAAACGGCCCAAGGTAATGCTTCAGGCCGGTGACCAGGGCCACGTGCTTCACGCTTTTCGCAGCGGAAACCGCGTCGAGCACGTTCCGCACCATACCCGCATTGACGCGGATGTTCTCCGCCTCTGTGGGCTGGCGCAGCCATGTGGCCAGAAAGACATGCGTCGGCTTCACCTCTTTCAGCGCTGCGGCCACGGCGGCGGCATCCCGCAGGTCCACGGCAACGGGGAGAACCCCCTCACGGTTGCCCGGACGCCGAGCCACACCGTAAACCGTCCAGTCCCCCTGGGCCACCAGCAGATCGGCCAGGTTGCCGCCGACGATTCCTGAAACACCCACGATTAATGCTGTTTGCATGGCTACTCCTTCTACCACTGAAGCTCTCAGGCCCGGTGGCGCATCTTCTACTGTGGAGACTCGCACATCATGGAACAAGTCATTGCGTATCCTGGGACTGGCACTCCTACTCTCAGCCGGCCGGTCCCTCTCCACGGGGACTCCCGCCGCCGCGAGCTGGCGAATTTTCTGCGCTCACGACGTGAGATGCTCTCGCCGGAGGCCATCGGCCTGCCGCGCACCAGCCGCCGCCGCGTCCGCGGCCTGCGCCGCGAGGAGGTTGCCGAGGCCGCAGGCATCAGCACCGCCTGGTACACCTGGATTGAACAGGCCCGCGACCTGAATCTCTCCCTGGCCACGCTTGACAGCATTGGCGACGCCCTGCACCTGAAGCCGCAGGAGCGAGCCCACCTCTTCCAGCTCGCCGGCCAGCCCATCGCCGTCCCCATTCCGCAGCAGGACGACATCGTCATGACTCCGCTGCGCGCCATGCTGCAGGGCATGGAGCCCCACCCCGCCTATGTGCTGGACCCGCAGTGGCACTTCGTCGCCTGGAACCGCGGGACCGAAGCCCTGTTCGGACCGCTGGGCGATCTGCCCTTCGAGGAACGCAACTTCGTCAAGCTGATCTTCACGTCGCCCAGCTTCCAGAGGATCTTCATCAACTGGGAAGATGTTGCCCGCTGCGCCCTGGCGCATTTCCGGTCAGACTCCGCTGCGAACGTCGACGATCCCTACTGGCTGCGCATGGTCGCGCACCTGAAAAAGCGCAGCCCCCACTTCCGCGAGTGGTGGGCGCAGCACAACGTCGCCTGGCCGCATAGCTGGCGGAAGGAACTACTGCTGCCCGAAGGGAAAAAGATCTACAACACCTTCGACATGGAGCTCTCCCGGCCTTCCCGTTTGCGGATCGTGACGTATATTCCCGAGCAGAAATAAGAATATTTACGTTATAACGTTCGTTATAATCAAAGAATGGCGACTTCGGTAAAGATCACGACCATTGGCAACTCTGCAGGGATCATTCTTCCTAAGGAAACGCTCGCGCGCCTGAATCTTGAGAAGGGCGACACGCTTTACCTGACGGAAACTGCTGACGGCATCCAGCTCACTCCCTATGACGAGGAGTTCGCCCGCCAGATTGAAGCCATGGAAACCGTGATGCGCGAGAACCGCGATGTTCTTCGCCGCCTGGCGGAATAAACATGGAGGCGCCACGCTGGATCAGCAAAGCGGCCATCCTGCAAATTCACTCCCGAGAACTTTCGATTGATGGTGGTGCGTCGGGCGTGCGTGATGAAGGGCTTTTAGAGTCTGCGTTAGCCCGTCCTCTCAACACATTCGCCTATGAGGCACATGCAACACTCTTTGATCTAGCAGCCGACTATGCCTTCGGCATCGCGCGAAATCATCCCTTTGTTGACGGGAACAAACGCGTGGCCCTGCTCGCCTGCGAAGGCTTCCTGATCCTGAACGGCTATCGGGTCCTCTCAGAGAAGGAAGAGAAGTATCTGATGTATATCTGGATTGCTGCAGGCCAGATCAGCCAGGGCGAATTCACAAATTGGTTGGAACAGCGGGCGCGACCCCTCCGGTAGCTATAACGCCCTCTGCATCAGCAGTGAATCCACCGCGCGGTCAAACTTCCAGCCCACCCCCTGCAGCACACCGACGCGGGTAAACCCAAGCCGCTGGTGCAAATGCATGGAAGCCGCATTCTCCTCACCGCCGCCGATCACAGCCACCATTTGCCGTGCGCCTGCCTGCTTGCACAGGGTGATCAGCCTCTCCATCAGCAGGTGCCCAATTCCCTTTCCGGCAAACTTCGGGGCGAGATACACCGAGTTCTCCACCGTGTAGCGATAGGCCGCACGCGGGCGGTAGGGACCGGCATAGGCATAGCCCACAATCTCACCACCTACCTCCGCCACAAGGTACGGCAATCCCATCTCAACAACTGCCGCCATGCGCGCCTGAATCTCCCCAGCGGAGGGCGGTTCCAGCTCAAAGGTGGCGGTGCTGGTCAGTACATAGTGCGCGTAGATCCGCGCGATCGCTTCCGCGTCATCCGGCGTTGCAGGGCGAAGGTTCATTCCCTCATCTTGCACTGAAGGCCTGTTCACCTGCACCCTTGAAGATAGTGGCACGCAAGCAGACAGCTCCGGTCGTTCATCCTTTTGACGCAAAGTTCGGCACCGACACCGGCGGCCTGATCCCCGGTCCGAAGCTGAAGACCGGCCACATGCATGACCGCCACAACACCGCCTATCACGGTACGGCTCCGTCGCTCTTTGCGCAGATCATGGAGCTGTGGCAGAACACCTGGACCCCGGTTCCGCCCAGCGACTACGCCTTTGTCGACATCGGCGCGGGCAAGGGTCGTTCCTCGTTTCTCGCCGCTAGAATGCACTTCCGCAGCATCACCGGCGTGGAGCTGAACCCCGCGCTGGCGCAGATCGCCCGGCAGAATATCACCACCTTCGCGCCCTATGCTGTCACCCCGGTCAGCATTCTTGAAGGCGATATCATGACCTTCCCGCTGCCGGCGGGGCCGCTGCTGCTCTATCTCTTCAATCCTTTCGGGGCCACCGTGCTTCGCCGCCTGATGAAGAAGCTGGACGCGCGCCAGTCCACGCACCCGACGCCTATTGACCTGATCTACGTCAACGACGAGCACCGGGGTGTTCTGCAGAAGCATGGCCGCTGGCAGTCGTTGTGGAGCGGCGACCTGCATCTGTCAGATGAGGACGACGAGGCCGACCGCGCCACCATTCGCCGCGACGCACACGGGCTTTACGCCGTGGAAGGCTACGAGCGGTGCAGTCTCTGGCGCTGGCAAATGGACCAGGAGTAGCATCCGTCTATCCCGCCGGAATCATCTAACAAAGGGAATGGCCAGACCCATCCAGGTTCTTCGCGAGCAGGCTACCGCCCTGGAAGCGGCACTGGCTGTGTGTATCGCACAGCCGCACAGGAAAGCCGTCCATAAGCTGCGCACCGCCACCCGCCGTATGGAAGCGCAACTGGAGTTGCTCGCACAGATCAAGGGATTTCCGCCGCATCGCGAGCAGGCCGCCCTCTTTCGCCAGACGCTGAAATCCGTCCGCAGACTGGCGGGCGAGGTCCGCGACCTGGATGTCCTGGAGCAGATGCTGCGCGCCCTGCGCCTGCCGGAACACAGTCACCGCCCCCAGCTGCTGCAGGCCCTGGAAGACCGCCGCCACAAGCGCGCCGATGCACTGAAGAAGCGCCTGAAGAAACACATCCCCGCCCTCGCCCAGGTGACCGAGGAGCTGTTTGCCGCCCTGAAACCGGCACGCGAGAGATCGCTCGCCGTCAAAGACCTGCTGCCCATTGCCGATGCCTGGTACCTCCGCCGCACCCATGGCCTGAAGCTCACGCGCGAGGAGGACCTGCACTCCCTGCGCAAGGCCGCCAAGGTCTCTCGCTACATGGCGGAAACGGGTCTTCCCTCCAAACAGGCGGACGCCGCGGCTGTGCGCTACAACCGTCTGCAGCAAAGCGGTGGTCGCTGGCATGATTCGCTGCTGCTGGCGCAGTTTGCGAGAAAGACGCTGGGAAAGAACGATGCCCTGGCCCAGTTGACCCGTGACCGCGCAAAGAGCCACCACGCCAGCTTCGTGCGCCTGCTTAAACCCTTCCGCCGGCCTCGCGGATGATCTGCTGCAGGTGGTGCAGCACGGTGGATTCCCGCTCCGGTGACCAGGCCATCACCAGTTCCACCCAGGCGTTTTTCTGCTTCAGCGGACAGAAGGCAAGGCCGCTCTTCGGCAACTCCTGCAGCGTGTTGGTCGGCAGAATCGAAATGCCCTCACCGGCCTGCACCAGCATCACAATCGAGCTCCAGACATTGGCCGTATTGGCAATTTCCGGCGAAAAGCCCGCCTCCGAACACATCTCAATCACCTTATCGAAGAGCGCCGGCGAGGTCTCGCGCACGCACAGGACGAAACGCTCGTTCGCCAGCGCACGGACGTCCACCGGCCCGGGCGCCAGCGGGTGGTTCCTGGGCAGTACGGCATACAGCGGGTCCTTGCGAAGCACCTCCACGCGCAGATGAGCGTCATTGGAGACGCCCAGCCGCCGCGTAAAAGCGATATCAATGCGTCCCTCGGCCAGGGCTTTCCACTGCAGCGCGGGAATCATCTCGTGCAGGGAGATGCGGACACGCGGATGGGCCTGCCGGAAACGCTGGATTAACCGTGAGAAGTTTGGACCGACGCCTCCGGTAAAGAAGCCGATACGGATCTCTCCCAGGTCGCCGGAGGCGGAATCCCGGGCCACTTTCATGGCCTGATCCGCACTGCCAAGTACCTTGCGTGCCTCTTTGAGAAAGAGCTCTCCAGGCGCTGTGAGTGCGGCGCGCAGGCGGGAACGGTCAAACAACTGCACACCCAGCTCAGCCTCAAGATCGGCGATCTGCTCACTGAGCGCGGACTGTGAGACGTATAAACGGCGGGCTGCGCGGGAAAAGCCGCCCGATTCAGCAACAGCCACGAAATATCGCAGGTGCCGGAGTTCCATACGGTCATATTATCGGTTTTTCCGATCAAACCCTTCGGAACAAACCGTGCGACCCTAGTAGGCACTGGCCAATCTTTATTATGAGCCGTTTCCTGCGTGTAACCGGCCTGAAACTCTCCTTGAAGGAAACCGCCGATGTGGATCGTAAAGCTAGCTCTGAATCGTCCGTACACGTTCATCGTGCTGGCGCTGCTCATCCTGCTGCTCAGCCCTGTGATGATTCTGCGGACGCCGACGGACATCTTCCCGAATATCAATATTCCCGTCATTGCTGTGGCGTTCCAGTACTCGGGTTTGAATGCGGAAGAGGTTGAGGGCCGCCTCACCACCCCGTTTGAAAAGGTGCTGACGACGCTTGTCGACAATATCGAGCATATTGAGTCGACCAGCTACAACGGCGTCTCCGTCATCAAGGTGTACCTGCAGCCGAATGCGCATCCTGACACGGCGAATGCGCAGGTGACCGCGGCTGCACAGAGCGCTTTGCGGCAGCTCCCCCCGGGCATTCTGCCGCCACTGATTGTGAACTTTTCGGCCTCCAGCGTTCCGATTCTTCAGATCGGCGTCAGCGGCGAGGGACTCAGCGAGCAGGTCCTGAACGACAATGCGCAGAACGTCATCCGTACGCAGCTTGTCTCAGTGCCCGGAGCGCAGGTTCCGTTCCCGTTCGGCGGTAAGCAGCGCCAGGTATCGATTGCCATGGACCAGGCAGCGATGCAGTCCAAGGGCATTGCCCCGGGCGACCTGCTCTCCGCAATTGCACAGCAGAACGTCGTCAGCCCGTCCGGCACCATCAAGATCGGCACCAAGGAATACGACGTTACCTCGAACGCTGCTCCCCGGCTGGTGGAAGACCTGCAGAACCTGCCGGTCAAGCAGGTAAACGGCACCACCATCTACGTGCGCGACCTTGCCACCGTGAGCGACGGCGCGGGTGTTCAGTCCAACGTTGTTCGCCAGGATGGCCGGCGCGGTGTTTTGATCACCGTCTACAAGAACGGCGACGCCTCCACGCTGGACGTTGTCTCCGGCATCAAGCGCCTGCTGCCCCGCGTGCAGACCCTGGTTCCGGACAACCTGAAGATGACGCCACTGGGCGACCAGTCGATCTTCGTCCGCAGCGCGGTGCAAGGCGTTATCCGCGAAGCGATCATCGCCGCGGCGCTTACCGGCCTGATGATCCTGCTCTTCCTCGGCAGCTGGCGCTCCACGCTGATCATCGCCGTCTCCATTCCGCTGTCGATTCTGACCAGCGTCATTGTCCTTGGCCTGCTGGGCGAAACCATCAACACCATGACCCTTGGCGGTCTGGCGCTGGCCGTCGGCATCCTGGTGGATGACGCCACCGTAACGATTGAGAACATCGAACGCTTCCTGGAAGAAGGACAGGGACTGCATGAGTCCATCCTGGAAGGAGCGGCACAAATCAGCGTTCCGGCGCTGGTCTCCACCCTCTGCATCTGCATTGTGTTCCTGCCGATGTTCTTCCTCAGCGGCGTTTCGCGGTACCTGTTTGTTCCCCTGGCGGAGGCCGTGGTCTTCGCCATGCTGGCTTCCTACATGCTGTCGCGTACCCTGGTGCCGACCCTGGCCATGTACCTGCTGAAGGCCAAGAGCCACCATGGTCCGCAGGCCACGCGCAACCCGCTGGTGCTGTTCCAGCGCGGCTTTGAACGGGTCTTCGAGACCGTCCGCAATGCGTACCATGGCCTGCTGGAGATGCTGGTTACGCATCGCAAGCTGTTCATCCCCTGCTTCCTGGGTGTCTGCCTGCTGATGTTCCTTCTGATTCCGTTCCTGGGGCAGGACTTCTTCCCCTCGACCGACAGCGGCCAGTTCATTCTGCATGTGCGCGCACCTTCCGGAACGCGCATTGAAGATATGGCCCGCCTGACCGACCAGGTGGAAAGCCATATCCGCCAGGAGATTCCGCAGGATGAGATGTCGAGCATCCTGGACAATATCGGCCTGCCCTTCAGCCAGATCAATACCACTCACCTTACGAACGGAACCATTGGTCCTTTTGATGGTGACGTGATGGTGAGCCTGAAGGAAGACCACCACCCAACGGACCGCTACGTTGCGCACCTGCGCCGCGACCTGCCGAAGATGTTTCCCGGCACGACCTTCTACTTCCTTCCGGCCGACATCACGACGCAGATCCTGAACTTTGGTCTGCCTGCTCCGATTGACGTTCAGTTCGAAGGATCGAACCCGGCTCAGAACCATGAACTGGCTTCGAAGGTCATGGAGGAGCTGCGCGCGGTACCGGGCCTGACCGATCTGCGCATTCAGCAGCCGATGGACTATCCGACGCTGAAGCTCAACCTGGACCGCACCAAGGCGTTGCAGGGCGGCTTCACCGCAACCGACGTGACCACCAGCCTTCGCAACACGCTGAGCGGCAGCTTCCAGGTGAACCCGATCTTCTTCCTGAACTGGAAGAACAACGTGAACTACAACGTCGTGGCGCAGACACCGCAGTACAAGATGGACTCTCTGGCGGCGCTGCAGAATATTCCCTTGAACCGCGGATCGCTGGGCAATGCAGCCAACCGGCAGCCTGAAACACTGAATAACGTAGCAACCGTTGAGCGTGGCACGGAGATGGCCACGGTCAACCACTACAACATCCGCCGCGTCGTCGATATCTACGGCGCAGTGCAGGGCCGTGATCTTGGCTCGGTCAGCCGCGACATCAACAAGATTCTGGACAAGCACCGCAAGACCCTGCCCAAGGGCGTCTTCCTCACCCTGCGCGGACAGGTGGAGACGATGAAGAGCAGCTACATCGGCCTGATCGGCGGTCTGGCGTTCTCCATCGTTCTGGTCTACCTGCTGATCGTGGTCAACTTCCAGAGCTGGGTCGATCCGTTCATCATCATCACGGCTCTGCCCGCCGCGCTTGCAGGCATCGTACTGTTCCTCTTCATTACCGCAACCCGTCTCAGTGTTCCGGCGCTGATGGGAGCCATCATGTGCATGGGCGTGGCCACGGCCAACTCCATCCTTGTGGTCAGCTTCGCAAAGCTTCGGTATGAGGACCACGGCGACGCCATCCAGGCCGCTACCGAAGCCGGTTTCACCCGCTTCCGCCCCGTCATGATGACGGCACTGGCCATGATCATCGGCATGGTGCCCATGGCCCTGGGCATGGGTGACGGCGGCGAGCAGAACGCACCCCTTGGCCGCGCCGTTATCGGCGGCCTGATGTGTGCCACGGTTGCCACCCTGGTCTTTGTTCCCACTGTCTTCGCGCTGATTCACGGACGCAAGCCGAAGCCCACGAATGTTTCTTCGACCGAGAGCGCCGAAGCGCTGCCGGCGTAACAGAGAGAGAGTTATGAGCGAGACGACACAGCAGACCCAAACCAACGAAACAACGACCAACCGCAAGCCCATGTACGTGGCTGTAGGCGTGGCCGCTGTCGCTCTGGTGGCCGCCGTCGCCTGGGGCATCCATGACCGCGTCCATGCCGAGAGCGAACTAAAGCATGAAACCCTTGCCGCCGCTATCCAGACGGTAAGCGTGGTTCACCCCGGTGGCGCAAGCGCCGGCGGCGCTGCCGGCCAGGAGCTGATCCTGCCCGGCAACGCACAGGCCTACGTCGATACGCCAATCTACGCGCGTACCGGTGGTTATCTGCGCAAGTGGTACGCCAACATTGGCCAGCATGTAAAAGCCGGCCAGTTGCTGGCGACCATTGAAACGCCGGAACTGGACCAGCAGGTTGAGGCCGCACAGGCTGACCTGAAGCAGGCACAGGCCAACCTGGAACTGGCCCGCACCACCAATGAGCGCTGGCAGGCGCTGGTCTCAAAGCGCGCTGTCTCCAAGCAGGAAGCCGACCAGGCAGAAGCTACCCTGCAGGCTCGCCTGTCAGTGGTTGCGGCCGCGGAAGCCAATGTACGCCGTCTGCAGCAGCTGCAGCAGTTTGAACGCGTCACGGCTCCGTTTGATGGAACCATCACCGCCCGTAACACGGATGTGGGCGCTCTGATTACCGCGGCCGGCGGCGGCTCCGGCCAGACAGGCACCGCGCAGGAGCTGTTCCACCTGGCCTCCATGGGCAAGCTGCGTGTCTTCGTGGCCGTGCCGGAAGTCTACTCAACCGAAGTGCAGGACGGCATGAAGGTGACGCTGACGCAGGACGCTACGCCCGATGAAAAGTTCGTCGGCACCATCGTCCGCAACGCCAGCGCCATTGACCAGAGCTCGCGCACCCTAAACGTGGAAGTCGACGTCGACAACCCAAAGGGCACCCTGCTGCCGGGAGCGTATGTCTTCGCGCACTTCAACCTGGCAGGCAAGGCGCACGCGGTCACACTGCCTTCCAATACGCTTCTCTTCCGTTCTGAAGGGCTGAGCGTGGGTGTGGTTCGCGACAACCATGTCCAACTGACGCCGATCAAAATCGGCCGCGACTTCGGATCGTCTGTCGAAGTCGTCAGCGGCCTGAGCGCCCATGACGCCGTCGTCCTTGACCCGTCAGACTCGCTTGAAACCGGTATGGAGGTAAAGATCGCCCAGCCGAAGGGAGAGCAGAAGTGAACCCGAAGAAGCTGCTCGCCCTCGCCGCGATGACCGTCTCGCTTGCCGGTTGCCGTGTAGGACCGAACTACGTAAAGCCCAGCGCTCCCACCGCGCCTGCCTTCAAGGAAGACAGCGAGTGGAAGGCCGCCACGCCAAACGATGCCATGGCGCGCGGCAAGTGGTGGGAAATGTACAACGACCAGCAGCTGAATGCTCTGGAAGAACAGATTGACCCTGCCAACCAGACACTGAAGCAGGCGGAGGCCAACTTCCGCGCCGCCCGTAACGTCATCCGGCAGAACCGTGCTGACCTGGCGCCAACGCTGAGCGTTGACCCGACGCTCGGCGCAACCCGCATCTCCGCAAACCAGCCCTACCGTAACAACCTGCCCACCAGTTCAGGCCAGGGCAACTTTGTTATGCCGCTGGACCTGACCTACGAGATCGATCTGTGGGGACGTGTGCGCCGCGCCATCACCTCCGCGCAGGACACGACACAGGCCTATGTCGCCGACCTGGAGACGGCCCGCCTGAGCCTGCACGCCGAACTGGCGATGAACTACTTCAACCTGCGCAGCGCCGATGCGCAGAAGAAGCTGCTGGATGAGACGGTTGCCGCCTACAAGGACGCTCTTCAGCTGACCACTGACCGCGCCGACGGCGGCGTTGCTCCTGAGTCCGACGTGGCCCAGGCTCGCACGCAGTTGCAGCAGGCCCTGGTGCAATCGACAGAGGTCACCATCGCCCGCGCGCAGTATGAGCACTCCATCGCCGTGCTCATTGGCAAGCCTCCGGCCGATCTCTCCATCCCGGTCAAACCCCTG
This sequence comes from Terriglobus tenax, assembly GCF_025685395.1. NCBI lineage: Bacteria > Pseudomonadati > Acidobacteriota > Terriglobia > Terriglobales > Acidobacteriaceae > Terriglobus > Terriglobus tenax. Next base: position 2,101,953 of record NZ_JAGSYA010000004.1, read on the forward strand.
ACGGAGAGCACACCGGGCATTCCGGCCATCCCTGGCGTTCTGCCATCGGAGCTGCTGGAGCGCCGGCCTGACATTGCCGCGCAGGAACGCCGCATGGCCGCTGCCAACGAGCAGATCGGCATTGCCAAGTCCGCCTTCTACCCGCGCCTGAACCTTGCGGCCGACGCCGGATTCACAGGCAACTCCATGCCGACCTGGTTCCTGTGGACCAGCCGCATCTGGGCCGTCAGCCCACAGTTCTCTGAGCAGATCTTCGATGCCGGCCGGCGCCGTGCCCGTACCAATACAGCCGTGGCGCAGTATGACGCCACCGTCGCCAGCTACCGCCAGTCAGCGCTTACCGCCTTCCAGCAGGTGGAAGACAATCTTGTCGCCCTGAAGCAGCTTGAGACCGAAGCGCAGCAGCAGCGCGAAGCCACACAGGCCGCGGAAGAGGCGCTGGGGCTGTTCCGCACACGCTATGAGGGCGGTGTCGACACCTACCTCCAGGTCATCACCTCGCAGACCACAGCCCTGCAGAACCAGCGCAACGAGATCGACATCCTGCGCCGCCGCCTCGATGCCAGCATCCTGCTCATCAAGGCCACCGGCGGAGGCTGGGATACCTCGAAGCTCCCCCAGTTCCCCAAGGGATAAACCATAGCGAACCACCGCTTCCTCAACCCCATCCATCTCCTCGTGGATGGGGTTTTCTCTTGGGCCCGGCAAACACCGCAACCAGAATCGTCATCGAATCTTCCATGCGTTATCTCCCTTTGCTGCTGCTTCTTTGCCTGACTCCCGCAATTGCACAACAGCAGGAGCAGCAACCCCAGGGGCAGGCAGACGTTCCCGTCGAGCAATACATCCGCAAAGGCTGGTCGTCGCTTACGCGCTCCATCACCGACTGCGCCACCGTGCATGACCCCAAGCTCTCCGGCCCATCCGTTGTTTATGTGCCGCATGGATACACCATCCCTGCCTCGCTCGCGGCCCTGCGCACCAAATGCAACGTACGCGTGGAACGGCTGCCGCGCGTCATCGCCAAAGAAGGCGACCTGATGCCGTCGGAACTGAAGTCGCCCGGTCTTCTCTACCTGCCGCATCGCTATGTTGTTCCCGGCGGACGCTTCAACGAGATGTATGGCTGGGACAGCTACTTCATCCTTCTGGGACTTCTGGCGGAAGGCCGCGAACCCCTGGCCCAGGGCATCGTCGAAAACTTCTTCTTCGAGATTGAGAACTACGGCGCCATCCTGAACGCCAACCGCACCTACTACCTCACACGATCGCAGCCGCCGTTCCTCTCACGCATGGTCGATGAGGTCTACAAGTCCATCAACAAGCGCGACCCCGATGCCGCAAAGGCGTGGCTGGACAAGTCCATGCCCTACCTGGAACGTGACCACGCGCTGTGGACCAGCGATGCCCACAAGGCGGGAGATACCGGCCTTGCCCGGTACTTCGATCTTGGCAGCGGCCCCGTGCCGGAGATGGAGGATGACAGCACCTATTACGTCGACGTCATCAAGTGGCTGCTCGCCCATCCCGAAACAAAGACCAGCTACCTGACACAGTCGAAAGAAGGCCAGGCCTGCGCCTCAGGCGCAAGCGCCGTCTGCGCCAATACGGAGTACCAGGGATGGCGGCTTACACCCGCTTTCTATCGCAGCGATCGCGCCATGCGCGAGTCCGGCTTCGATGTCAGCTTTCGCTTCGGACCCTTCAGCGGATCGACCACCGACTATGCACCCGTCTGCCTGAATGCCCTGCTGTACCGCTATGAGGCAGACCTTGCCGGCTTCTACACCCGGCTCGGCGACGACACGAAGGCGAAGCAGTGGACCGATGCGGCCGAAGCCCGCAAGGGCGCCATCAACCGCTACCTGTGGGACGCGCGCACCGGCAACTTCACCGACTATGACTTTGTGCATCACCGCCGCTCCACCTACCTGTACGCCACCGCGGCATATCCGCTGTGGGCGGGCCTTGCGACGCGCGCACAGGCCGCCTCAACCGTGCGACGCCTGCGTGCGCTGGAGCATGAGGGTGGCCTGGCCATGAGCACCACCACCAGCGGCATGCAGTGGGATGCTCCCTTTGGATGGGCGCCCGCAAACTGGATCGCCGTCGACGGCATGAGCTGCTATGGCTATGCCGCCGCGGCATCACGCATCTCGCACGGCTTCATGCACTCCATCCGCGAGAACTACGAGCGCGATGGAACCCTGCGCGAAAAATACAACGTTGCCGATCCACAGAAGGACGTTGAAGTGGCCGCTGGTTACAAGAGCAACGTCATCGGCTTTGGATGGACCAACGCTGCCTACTTAAAGATGAACGGCCTGCTGTTCGCAGGCCGCTCCAGTGATTGCGCCACGACGATTCCCGCCCGCGCCGCGCGCTAAACCTGCGACATGGAAAGCGGGTTCAGCACGATGCTGTCCACGCTCGTCACGGTGGGCTCAAACGCGTAGTACGGATCGGTGGAAAGCTTCTTCCACTCCGGGTGCGCGATGAACTTCGCCCAGCCCGCCTCCAGAGCGGCCATGTCCGGGAAGGTCAGCATGTATGTCAGCGAAGGCATCGGCTGGCCGATGATGCGATCCCCATAGAAGACCTGTCCGCAGCCAGCTTCGTTGAAGATCTTGAACTCGCCATGGTGGAACATCTCCACCTTGCGGACGTGATCGAAGTGCGTGGGGCTGATGTACGTGCGCAGGTGGAAGATGCGCTTCTTCGTCGTGTCCGGAGGAGTGATCTTCGGCCATCCTTCAAACGCCGAGAGCAGCGAATACTCGGATGTGATGAAGTTCGGCTGCCCGGCGGGAGCCTTCCAGTAAGGCTCGGCCAGCTTCACAAACGCCTCGTCCTTCGCCAGTACATTGTCCAGGTTCGCCAGCGTTGTCAGGTCACTGCCGGGAATCACCAGGTAGTAGGTCGGCGTCTCCGGACCGTAGTTCACACTGAAGGCGCCAATGTTCTTCATGCCCATGCGGTTCAGCGTGGGAATCAACGCATCGCGGAAGTAGCCTTCAGTCCGTTGCACGCCAGGCCCGCGAAACAGGTGATACTTGCGGAGCTGGTAGTACTCGCGGCCACCGGCAGCGGGTTGAGCCAACGATGTGCCGGTAGCGGCAACCGTGGCTGCAGAAGCAGTAAGAGCAGACTTCAGAAATTGACGGCGCTGCATGGCTCTGGTCGTTCTCCTTGCGGTTCAGCTAAGCGTGAAAATCAAACTCAATCGGGTCAATCAGCGGCACAAGCCACTTCAGCAGCGCCTGGTGCGCCGGGTGCGTGGGATAGGCCTTGTAAGATGCCTCGTCGGCAAACTGCATCACGCCGGCATAGGTATAGCCCTTGCCTTTGGGCGAGATGTTGTCACCCACATTGACTGCAAGAAGGCCGGGAATCACGCCCTTGAAGGCAAGCGTATCTTTCGCCGCGCGCTGCTTGTCCGCAGCGGTCGCCTGCGGCTTCCACTGGAAGGCAAAAACGTGAAAGAACTTCGCCGTCTCTGCCATCGCTGTTAAAGGCAAAGCCGCAGCCGCGGTAGCAATTCCCGCGTGCTGCAACAGTCTGCGTCGAGATGTCTTCATCGCTTCTCTCTCTTCTAAGCCCTCAACTTCGTTGCGGGCTTCAACAGATCTTCAATCCTTACCGGAAGTTCGCGCACGCGGATGCCCGTTGCGTGATGCACAGCAGCTGTAATGGCAGGAGCTATGCCAGCCAGCCCGATTTCGCCAATGCCTCGCGCTCCAATTTCGCTGATGGCCTTGTCCGGGTAGTCAAGGAAGGTTACATCAATCAATGCAGGACAGTCAGCATGTGTCGCCACCATGTAGTCGGCAAAGTTCGCATTGATGGGGTGCCCATAGCGCTGGTCATACAGCGTCTCCTCCAGAAGCCCCATGCCCACACCCATCACGATGGCGCCTTCCATCTGGTTGGTGGCTGCCTTCATGTTGATAATCTGCCCGCCATCCACGACGGAAACCACGCGCGAGACACGCAGCCGCGCAATGCCGGGATCCCACTCCACCTCAACGAACTGCGCCGCGAAGCTGTGCAGCGACAGCCCCTTCAGCTTAGGATCCTGCTGCGACGCAATCGACGATCCCTCGCCAAGCGCCGACTTCAGATTTGCCGCACGAAGAATTTCCTCGAATCGCACACCGGAAGAAGCGGCTTCCGACCTGCGATGCACCCGGCCTTCGGTCAGCGCAAGCTCGTCTGCTTTGACTCCCTTGAACGACGCTTTCTCGCCGGTCGTGGCAAAGGTCAGCAACTGCTTCGTCGCAGTAGTAATGGCTTCCTGAATCGCCGGATACACCGAACCGGTAACGCGCGATCCACCGGAGATCGGCCCCGGTGGAAGCGAGGTATCGCCGAGCGCCACTTCAATCCTGCCCAGCGGAATCCCCGTGATGTGCTGCACCATCTGCGCGAAGACGGTGTAGGTGCCCGTACCAATATCCTGCGTGGCAGAGCCCACGCGCACCGATCCATCGTCTTTGAATGCGAAGTTTGCCGATGCGGGAAAACGCCCCGCGCTCCACGATGCAGCCGCCACGCCCCAGCCCAGGATGGTGCCGTCCGGCTTCTTCATGGAACCGATCGCGGGATTCCGTTTTGCCCAACCGAACTTCTCCGCACCCAGCGTCAGGCACTCCTTCATGTGGCGCGATGAGAAAGGAAGGTTCTTCTCCTCATCCTTCTCCGGCTCGTTCTTGAGACGAAGCTCCACCGGGTCCATCTTCAGCCTGATGGCCAGCTCATCCATCGCTGACTCCAGGGCATACAGGCCGGGAACCGCACCCGGCCCGCGCATCGCCGTCGGCGTGCCAACATTGCGGCGCGACAAGGCCGACCGCACGCGCAGGTTCGCGGTGCTCCACAGGAACGGCGTCGACTCACCACAGTTCTCCGGCACGTCATCCAGGATGGAGGTCTCCGTGACATAGTCATGCTGAATGCAGGTCAGCTTGCCATCTGCCGTGGCGCCAAGCCGTACACGCTGCTGCGTGCGCGGACGATGACCCACATTCGTAAACTGCGACTGACGATCGGTAACAAACTTGACGGGGAGGTTCAGGTCGCGCGCCGCGGCCGCAGCCAGCAACGAGTGCTGCCACACCCACAGCTTGCCGCCAAAGCCCGAGCCGAGAAAGCGCATGATGATCTGCACATTTTCCTTCGGAACGCCCAGCATCTGCGCCATGGCGCTGCGATGGTTCATCAGCGACTGCGTTGTTTCATACAGCACGAATCTGCCGCCCTCATACGTTGCAACCGAGGCGTGCAGCTCCATGGGATTGTGCGTCTCCACCGGCGTGACATACGTCTCATCCACCTTCACCGCAGCGGAGGCAAACGCTGTGTCCACATCGCCGCGCTTGCTGTCGACCTTCATCTTCGCTTCGTCGAAGCCGTCGGACAGGTCCAGCCGGTTGTCCGGCTTTTCCGCGCTGTACGTCACCTTGACCGCACGCGCGGCAGCCCGTGCCTGCTCCATCGTCTCCGCGACAACAACAGCGACATACTGGCCGGTGTAGTAGATATTTTCATCCTCAAACGCGGGCCGCGCCTCGTCCACATGCGCATCCCCGCGCGGAATGGGGCGATATAGATGCGGCGCGTTGCCATAGTGATAGATCTTCAGCACACCGCGCATCTTCTCCGCTGCACTGGTATCAATGCTGACAATCTTTCCCTTGGCGATTGTGGCTTTCACCGGAATGGCATGCACCAGTCCAGGGAAGTTATAGTCCGAGGAATACTTCGCTGCGCCCGTTGTCTTGTAGGGGCCATCAATGCGCGGCACCGGAGTGCCGACGGTCGTTGTCGCTGCAGTTTCGTTCGCCATCGTGCTCTCCTTATGCGTTGGTTGTCGCCATGGTTAGGGCGCGCACCAGGCAGCGCTTCGCCAGTTCCACCTTGAAGGCATTGTCCGTATGCGGCCTGGCGTTCTTGAGCGCCGCTTCCGCAGCCGCATGAAACACGCTTTCGCCAGGCGCCTTTCCCTCCAGCGCTTTCTCCGCATCCGCCATACGCCACGGCCGCGTTCCTATGCCGCCCATGGCCACGCGCACATGCCGCAGCCTGCCGCCTTCTACCTGCGCCACCACGGCAGCCGAAGTCAGGGCGAACTCATACGAAGCACGGTCACGCAGCTTCAGATACACCTGCTTCGTTTTCCCCGCAGCGGCCGGCACCGTGACATGCGTGATCAGGTCTCCCGGTTCCAGGGCATTCTCGATATGCGGCGTTGTACCCGGCAGCTTGTAGAACTCGCCAATCCCAATCGCGCGTTCCCCTTTGGCTCCCTGTACATGGATCGTGGCCTCCAACGCCATCAGCGCCACGTCCATGTCCGACGGATGCGTCGCAATGCACTGATCGCTCACGCCGAGAATGGCATGGTTGCGATGATGCCCTGCAATCGCCGCGCAGCCCGAACCCGGCGTGCGCTTGTTGCACTCCGCATAGGCCAGGTCACGGAAGTACGGGCAGCGCGTCCGCTGCAACAGGTTGCCGGCAGTCGTCGCCTTGTTGCGAAGCTGCGCGGAGGCTCCCGAAAGAATCGCCTGCGACAGCACCGGGAACATCGACTTCACCTCGGCGTTATACGCAAGGTCAGAGTTGCGCACCAGCGCGCCAATCTTCAGCGAGCCATCGGGTTGCTTCTCCACCTTGGCAAGATCGGGAATGCGGTTGATGTCGACCACATGCTGCGGTGTCTCCACATCCAGCTTCATGAAGTCGATCAGGTTGGTTCCACCGGCAACAAAACGTACGGTTGCTCCCTGCTGCGCCGTCGGCGTTGCAGCGGCAATCCGCACGGCCACATCGGGCGTGCCTGCGCGTGTCAGCTCAAAGTCAATCATGCGTCTACCCTCTGCTGCGCCATGCGTCCGCGCACCATCTGCACAGCCTTCACGATGTTGGGATATGCTCCGCAGCGGCAGATGTTGCCGCTCATCGCCTCGCGCACGTCATGGTCATCCGGCCCGCATGGCTCCTTCAACAGGCCCACGGCAGACATGATCTGGCCGCTGGTGCAGTAGCCGCACTGGTAGCCGTCATGCTCCACGAACGCGGCCTGCATAGCGTGCATCTCATTGGGCGAACCCAGCCCTTCAATGGTGGTGATCTCATCACCTTCATGCATGGCGGCAAAGCTGAGACAGCTATTGATGCGCACACCGTTCACATGCACCGTGCAGGCGCCGCACTGTCCGTGATCGCAGCCCTTCTTCGTCCCGGTAAGCTGCACCACCTCGCGCAGACAGTCCAGCAACGTCACACGCGGCTCAAGCTGCAGCGTGTGCAGCTTGCCGTTGATGCTGAGATGGACTGCGTGTGTTCCTTTGCGGATTGCCGCTACCTGTGGGTCAACAGCCTGCGCCATGGCGGCCGCGGGCGAAGCGACCGCTACGCCTGTAGCGCCCAGCCGCGCCAGGAACGACCGGCGGCTGTAGCTGCCAAAGACTGGCGGCTTGTCCTCGGGTGCCTTCTCGGGATTAACAATTTCGGGTTCGAGCGTTTCCGTGCTCATGCCGGACCTCATTCCTGCTGTGGTTGCCGTGGGGACGATAGCAATCTGTCTGCGTACGAGTACAGATTGGGATGTCGGTCTATCTATGAGACAGACGCTATCCGCAGCCGCTTGGTTTGCTGCGCAAACCTCCATAAACATTGCCTGAATCTCCACAAAAAATGGCCGGCCCTTTGGGCCGGCCGAGGAGTCGAGTTATTTACGGCCTTACTGGCGTTCCTGAGGAAAGCCAAAGGCGTAAATCGTGTTAGCCGAGTCGGCGAGATACAACATCCCGCTGCCCGTCGCAATTCCGCTGGTAGTCACAGCCGCCGCAATTGCCGTGCCGCTGTTCCAGAGCGCTTTGCCGGTCTTGCCGTCATACGCATACAGCACCGCAGGCTTGCCCTTGGCGCGATCTGCAGGGTCAGCACTACCGCGCTGTTCCCCCGTCGCCAGCACAAACACCACGCCATTCAGAACCAAGGGATTCCCTGGAGCCTCCAGCTCCGTCGTCGTCCAAGCCGTCTGCAGCTTGCCGCCGCTAAACGTATAGGCCACCACGGGCGCCTTCTGCTTTGTCTTGTCGGTAACAAGTATGTAGCGCGTACCCGCGGCATCCCACGTGGCCATTGCCGTTGGCATGAACGGGGTCTTCTGCTCTTCTCCGGCCGAGGCGACCACGGCGCCGGTGCCGGCATCCATCACCACCAGCTTGCCGTCCGCCGTCCCCGCCGCAACGTATTCCTTCTTGTCCGCTGTCGTGAAGATCATCGGTGTCGAAGCAAAGCCCTTATTCGACATCACCTTCGCATTCAGAGTCTTCGGATCGAGCGCGGCCATCTGCTTCGTTGTCGTCACATACAGGTTGCCCCCGGTTGAGAACGCAGGTGCTCCCAGGATGTTGCCGCTCTCCGGCTTCCACTGCTTCACTACAGGCTTGGCAGGGTCAGTGCGGTCCATCGCGAACAGAGTGTTGGGACTGGCGCCGCAGCCCTGCAGCGTGGCCACATACACCACCTTGTTCACGGACGAGATATCCGACGCCGCGCTGCCCGCCGGAACAAACGGCGTGGGCTTTTCATACTCATTGCCCGTGCCGTGCGCCATGATGTGCAACGTGCCGTCGGCCGTGACGGTATACATCGGCGTTGCCGCACGTCCACCCTGGTTGAGCCCGGGAGTCGCTTCCGGCTGCGTTGCCCCCGGAGGCCGTCCAAAGCGCTGCGGGTTCATCCCACCCGGCACGCCTTCGTCCGGTTTGCCGATCACGCTGTGATACGGCGAAGCACCGGGCCGTGTCATCGCAGCCGCAGGCTCCAGCAGCGAAGGCCGTCCCGGAGCACCGATTGAGGCGAGCGCGCAGGGTTTTGCCGCGCTGGTGTTGTTGAAGCGCTTGTCAAAGTACGGCACACCCAGGTCACTGTCATACACATACAGATTGCCGGTACCGTCCTGGAAGAGCACAAGATCCTTGAAGCCCTTCCACCCGATGAAGGTGCCCACGATGATGGGCTCGCTCAGGCCAACCTTCACACCGTCAATCTTCTGTTTCCAGATCAGTTCAAATCCCTGCTTCGCCACCGACGCCGAGGTCACATCCTTGTCGGCCTTCATCCAGTGCGAACGCTGCACATCGAAACCAGCGGTGTTCCAGTCCGGGCCATTGCGTTGCGCCATCATTGCGGTGGAGGCAAGCGCCAGGCTGGCCGCGAGAGAGAGTTTCGTCACATGTGCGGTCTTCATTTGGCCACTCCGAAGCAGTACAGCATGCCGTCATAGGTGGGCAGATACACCCGGCCGTTTGCCGCCGTGATGCCGGAAAAGTGGTTCCAGCTCTTGATCTGGTTTCCGCTCTCCCACAGCGTCTTTCCCGTTGCCGCATCCAGCGCCACCAGCACCGCATGGCGCGAATAGGCAATGCGCGTGTTCGACTGCTGCGACCACGGACCACTCGGCAGCTTCTCCGGCGTCTTGTCCCAGTAGTTGTCATCCCACTGCTGCCGCGCGTCCTCGCCCGCGCCGTTGATGAAGATGACACCATTGGCGATCACCGCCTCATCCGGATGATCGATGTCCGCGCTGGTCCACACGGGTGTAAAGCCCAGCTTGCCATTGGTCTCCGTCACCTTCAGCGTCGTTACGCCGCCGCCGCCCATCTTCGGAGCAGGAGCGTAGTGCGTCGCACCGATATACTTCGGGTTCGCCGGCCCGAAGAACGGCACCACCACGTACAGGTCGCCCTTCGCGTCAACGTACGAGCTGATGGCGCCCCACACCCCTTCTTCCGCAAAGTTGGCGTTCACGTTGCACAGCAGCGGAGTCTGCGCCAGCGGCGTGCGGTGGTCATCGCCGCCAAAGTTGTCGCGATCCAGCATCCAGATGCGGCACTCCTTGCTGGTGCCGATCAGCAACTTGTGTCCCTTCCAATCCACGGCCACAGGCGTCACATTCACATCCAGGTCGCGCTTGAACATGTACTCGGCGTTCCTCGGTGCGAAGAAGTCTTCCAGCTGCAGCTCGCCGCTCTTGTCCAGCTTCACGCCGATGATGCCGTTGCCCAGGTGGCCATTCTCCACATCCCACAAGCCATCGCCGGTGCCCATGTAGCTTTCGCCCTCGGGGCTAAGACCAACGCCGCGCCGTCCCCACAGCCCGCCACCCGATGGAATAAATGCGGTCGCAATGCGCGTCTTCGTGTCATACGCATAGGTGGAGTTCGTCAGTCCGCCGCAACCCTGCGCCGTGCTGGTGTAGATCACGCCATTCCGGTAGTTCAGTGCATACGGCTTGCCATTGCCGGGCAGAAACTTTGCCGGAGCCTGCAGGTCCTTGCCGTCCGCCACGTTCATCTTGCGCAGGTAGCCGTCCCAGCCAACGGCCCAGACCACCCACTCCCCAGCCTTCTCTCCCGGCACAATCACCGGCACCGCCGTCTGTCCGCCCGGGCACAGCGTTCCAGCCACGGCCGGCTTCGGGAAGTCGGTCTTGTAGGTCACATGCCAGATCTCTTTGCCGGTCTTCGCGTCCAGGCCATACAGCTCATCCAGCACGCCGGCCACCACGGCAACATCCCGTTTGCCCGCGGCGGTGTCCACGTTCTCCACCAGCAGGGGAGGGAACAGGTTGTGCATCTCGCGCGGCTTGGAATCCAGCTGCACCTTCCACAGCAGCTTCATGCCCTTCACGTTCTGCACCGTGAAGCTCTTATCGCCCTGCACCCAGCCGGTGCGGCCAATATCCACGCCTTCGGTCAGGATGTTGACCGCCCACGCCCCGGCTCCGCCACACAACAGCAGCGTCGGCAACAGCAGTTTTTTCCAGCAAAAAGTACGCATCATGACCTGGCCTCAAAAGACGCTGAAATGTGGGAAGAGGGACAAATTCTGATGAGACGTTTCATTTCAGGCACACAAAATACCCCGAACAAAGCCCCTGCTTACGGAATGCCTATGACCCCAACCCAATTTCGCGGGCAAGAGTACCCGCAGCAAATAACCCTCGTCAACCGGGAATTTAAAGCCCTTTTCCCGGGCTTCGCCTCCGGGAGCTTTCCTCCCGGAAAGACATGCTCTTTCCGGCAACAACCGGTTCTCAGGACCTCTTCCGCATGGGAAATAAAGAATGAGACGTTTCAGAAAATCCTTGAGTCTGGAGCCTCGCCTCTGCTAGCGTGGTCGATCATGCGTCGCTCCTGCCTTGCTGTCGCCGTTGCCGCCCTCGCCCTGCTCTCCCAGGTCCGTGGACTCCACGCACAGCAATTGCCCGAAGGCCCGACACGCGATCTGGTGACCAACACCTGCTCGCGCTGTCACGAGTTCGAACGTGTGCTTTCGCAGCACCAGGACAAGGACGGCTGGACCGCAGTCGTCAACAAAATGGTGAGCCTTGGTCTGCAGACCAGCGACGATGACCTGAAAAAGATCGTCGACTATCTGGCCACCAACCTGCCGGCGGAAACCATACAAAAGCTGAACATCAACAAGATGACCGCCGTGCAGTTTGAAACTACCCTTGCCATTCCTCGCCCCCTCTCCCGGGCCATCATCGAATACCGCGACAAGAACGGCGACTTCAAAACCCTGGACGACCTGAAGAAGGTCCCCGGACTGGATCCCGCCAAAGTCGACGCCAAGAAAGACCGCCTCACTCCCTAGCTCCATCCCGCCCGGATGCCCCACCTCGCAACCCGAGGCGGGTTCGGCGGCGAGGCTTCCTCCAGATAAACTGTCCACTGGAGACCAAACATGCCTCGCGAAATCGAATGGACCGACTCCGAAGAGATCGGCATCCAGCTGCAGGAAAAGTTCCCCGACCTGGATCCCCTCACCATCCGCTTCACGGACCTGCACAAGTACGTTACTGAGCTGCCAGGCTTCATCGGCGACCCCGCCAAGTCCAACGAAGGCATCCTCGAAGCCATCCAGATGGCCTGGTACGAAGAGTTCAAGGACGCCCAGTAGGTGAACCATCTCCTCATCGTCGGCACCGGCCTCATCGGCGCGTCCACCGGACTCGCGCTGAAGGCCGCAGGCTTTACCGGCACCGTGACCGGCTTTGACGCCAGCGGACACGAGCTGGAAGTCGCACTGGAACGCGGAGCCATTGATATCGCCGTGCGCTCGCGCGATGCCGCCCTTGATGCAGCCCGCGATGCCGACGTTATCCTGCTTGCCGTCCCTGTGCTCGCCATTCTCGACTGGATCAACTTGCTGGGACCTATCCTGAAGCCCGGCCAACTGGTCACCGACACCGGCAGCACCAAGGCCCAGATCGCCGAGGCGGCGGCGAAGCTCTTCACCACGCCGGAAGGCCCGCACTTTCTACCCGGCCACCCCATGGCGGGCAAAGAGTCCGGCGGAGCAGCCATCGCCGAAGCCACACTCTTCCAGAACGCGGTGTGGATCTTCACTCCCACGGCAACCACGCTGACCGCCGAAGAGAGGGAATGGCGCAGCTGGATGACAAAGATCGGCGCCAAGGTACTGGACCTTGACCCGTCGCGGCATGACGATCTGCTGGCCTGGGTCAGCCACCTTCCGCAGATGGTCTCAACGGCTCTTTCGGCCCTTCTGGAAGACACCTTCGGCGACGATGAGGACCTGCGCGCTATCGGTGGCCGCGCCCTGCGCGAGATGACCCGCCTGGGCTCAAGTCCTTACAGCATGTGGCGCGATGTGGCGATGACGAACACCAAGCCGCTGGCGGATTCGCTGCTGGCGCTGGAACAACGCCTGCAGCATCTGAGGGAAAACCTCCGCACCCCTGAGCTGCGCGAAGAGTTCAAAAAAGCCAACAAGTTCCGCGAACCCCGCTAGGGCTGCGAGTAAGGCGAATCGCGCTCCCCAGTTTCATCCTGAGCGCAGCGAAGGACCTGCTTTTCTTCTTGTTTGTCATTCCGCAGCGTAGCGGAGGAATCTGCTTTTGTTTTTTGTCATCACCTGACGCGAAGAAGTTGTCCTATACTGCGCCCACATGGGCTTTGTGATTGATCTGCGCACGCGTCTGCTAGCTGTAATAGTGCTTTTCCTGATGGCTGCCAGCTTGTTCGCTCAGGATTCTATCGATGAATGCTCTCCGTATGAGAAGGTCGCTCTGCCAGCCGAAGCCACAAGCTCGCAGAAGGATGGAGCCGTATGCGATTCCTACGATCTTTATCGCGGCTTGGGGCAGGCGGTGAATTACCGAAGAGCCGGTGCTTGCGCGTGGAAGCAGCGGCAACAACGCCTCTCTGATCCTGATCACATTGACGGATATGTCGTTGCGGGAGGATCACTCACCCTGGCGGATCTTTATGCCAATGGCCTCGGCGTAGAGAAAAATCTGCCACTGGCCAAACGCTTCGTCTGCGAAGTGGAAGGCGTGGTGCGTGCCGAAGCCATCGAGGCGATCGACAAGCCTAAACCGGACAAGCGGCGTTTCGAACTTTGCGACTACGCGGTAACCACCATTGCCATAAATGAGTGCTTCTCTCTGAAGCAGAAGATCGAAGATCAACGCCAGTGGCGTTTCTTTCAAAGCTTGAAGACTGAAATGACTCCACCACAACAGGCAGCGTTTGACCATTTGCTGGCAGCAGAAAAGAACTTTATCGATCTTCACCGGCTTGAGGTTTATCAGGGCGGCACCATCCGCGGCGTACGCACCATGGGTTCCCAGGCCATTCTGAAAGACCTTTTTCGCGTCGAGGTTATCAGGTTTCTCCGTAACCAGTGGCCAGCTACGAAAGTATCTGCCGAACGGGCTGAGTCGCAGATGAGCGCCGAGTACCACCGCCAGATCACCGCACCTGGAAAGCAGACGAATCAGGAGATGTTCGAAGGAGAAAATGTCTCCGCCGGGAATCTCGCCAAGGTTCAGAAGAGCTGGCAGGCATACCGAGACGCCTGGGTGGCATTTGCCCAAACCTGCGATCCAGGCAAAGCCGCTGCCGTCCAGGCTGAAGTCACCCTTGACCGTTACCGATATTTGAAGACGATCACTGCTACCGACTGAACTGAGAGTTCCTGATAACTGGAATCGGAAACTGGCAACTTCCTGCCTGTAAAAAATCTCCGCCAATCGACCTAACCGCACCCCCATCCCCCTGTCTAAGGAGGCGAAATGGAGAAGTCAGAGAAAGAGGCGATCCGGCTGGTCCTTGCCGGCGACAGAGACGCGTACCGCGTCCTGATGGACCGTCACTACCCTGCCGTCTTCCGGATCGCCTTCCGCATTACCGGCAATGAAGCCGACGCGGAAGAAGCTGCGCAGGAAAGCTTTCTGCGTGCCTATAACAAGCTTCCCGAGTTCCGGCAGGACTCTGCCTTTGGAACCTGGGTTACGAGGATTGCCATGAACACGGCCATGAACCTGATCGAGCGCAGAAACCGCGACCTGTCGCACTACGCCCCCCGCATCGGGGACGAGGTCGCCGAGGGCGAAGTGCAGGTGGCCAGCCACCGCGCCGGGCCCGAGCGTGTCCTGCTCGACATGGAGACCGCGACCCTGCGCAACGCCGCCATGTCCGCGCTTACCCCCATGGAGCGCACCGCTTTCACCCTGCGCCACATGGAAGAGGTCGGCATGGCAGAAATTGCCGATGCCCTGGGAGTTCCGGTCAATTCCGCCAAGCAGGCTGTTTTTCGCGCCGTCGGCAAGCTGCGCCGCGCGCTGGAACCTGTCGCAGGAGGTACGCGATGAAGCACTACACCGAAGAAGATCTCATCGCCTATCAAATGGGCGATGCCTCCGAAGCCCACGCCATCCGCGCGCATCTGGAAGACTGCGCCGCATGCGCCACCCTGGCCGAATCCATCGCGGAAACACTCCGTGTCTTCTCCGCCGAGCCCGTCCCCATGCGCTCCACGGCGCAGATGGACGCAAGCTGGCAGCGGCTGCGCGGCAACCTCGCAGTCCTGGAAGTTCCGCAAAAGAAGCGCTGGTTCGCCGTATGGATGTGGCCCGCCGCCGGAGTATGCACCGCCGCCCTGGTCGTTATGGTGGTGCTCGGCCTGCACATCCGCAAGACCGACATTCCCGCCAGCGGCGAGCCAGGACCGCAGCAAAAGGCCTCCATCAGCGACACGCTGAAGAGTCTCGTCGGACGCCACAACCAGGCGCATCCCATCAACGGCCACGGTCCGCTGACGGATATACCGAACGACAATCCTCAGATCACCGCGCACCTTGATTCCGCCGAGCGTCTGCTGACCGCTGTCAGCCATGAAGACGGGCCTCTGGACGAAACCACCCGTTCGCAGGCGCACGATCTACTGCTGAAGAACGCCGTCTACACGCAGACCGCGCGCGAACGCGGTGACCTGTCAGAGGCCGCGGTGCTCGATAACCTTGGCCGCGTTCTCATCGGCCTGGACCACGCTCCGGAGACGCCGAGGAGCACCTGGCAACTGCGCCTGGAGATGAACACCGACGGCCTGTTGCTGGATCTTCGCGTATTGCGCCAGAACGACGAGCACAGCCGTACCCGGCAGTAAGACAAGTTTTGCACCAAAGGAGAAGCACCCATGAAGCACTGGATCTTGTTTGCAGGTCTGGCCCTCGGCAGCGGCGCACACGCCGCGCTGGCAACCGAGGTCTTGCAACCCGCCATCCTCACCACCGACCCCGGCGCGGCAGCCGCCGCGGAAGACAGCTACGCCGCCGGCACCCGCGCCATGAACGAGCAGCGCTGGCAGGACGCCATCACCGTCTTTGACAAGATCATCGACGCCAAGGGCGCGAAGGCCGATGCCTCTCTCTACTGGAAGGCCTATGCCCTCAACAAGCTCAGCCGCCGTGAAGAGTCAGCCGCAACCTGCGGCCAGTTACGCGGTGAGTTCCCAAAGTCCACCTGGATCAAAGACTGCGCCGCGCTCGGCATTGGGAACCGCACCGTGCACGTGGTCGTACGCTCCCAGGACGGAAGAACCAGCACCTCCACTTCCAGTTCCAGCAGCAGCGATGACGACACCTTCATGATCGGACCCATGCCGCCGACTCCTCCCACCCCGCCCACGCCGCTGAGCTGGAACACCGGCTACAGGTCAGGCCGCGGAGACTCCGGTGATCCGAACTCTGATCTGAAGATTCTCGCCCTGAACTCGCTGATGAACCAGGACGCCACCCGCGCCGTGCCTGTGATCCGCGAGCTACTCAACGGCAACCAGTCCGACGCCGTGAAGAAACAGGCGCTCTTCGTCCTGGGCCAGAACAAGACTCCGGAGTGCCAGGCCCTGCTGCGTGAGATTGCTCTCGGCAAGCAGAATCCCGCTCTGCAGCGTCAGGCCATGCAGATGCTGGCGATCACGCAGGGCAAAAAGGCCAACGACACTCTGGCAGAGATTTACCGCCAGTCCACCGACGTGAAGATCAAAAAGTCGGCCATCTCTTCGATGTTCATCTCCGGTGATGCGCAGAAGCTGGTCGAACTTGCCCGCGGCGAGAAAGACCTGGAGATGAAGCGCCAGATCGTCTCCCAGCTTGCCCTGATGAACGACAAGGTCGCACAGGACTACATGCTGGAGCTCTTGAAGTAACAGGCATTGGGCGCCGCGAAAGCATCGCGGCGCCCAATGAAACCACACCGGGTCTTCCCCTTCGTCCAGAAGCATGGATGAAGACTCCAATAATCCCTCCGCACGTCAAGAACTTTTCCCACACTTCACTCGTATCAGGAGATAAGGCCATGAGAATTGCCTTTCGCACCCTCGTGTTTTCTTTTACCCTCGCCGCTCCGCTCGCGGCGCAGCAGCCGCTGGTTGCTGGAACGCAGATGGAAACACATACTGTCCACAATTTGCATGCAGATCTCGCCTCCGCGGGCACAGCCTGGGTAGGCTATTCCATCCCGGTGCTGGGTCACTTTACTGAGAGTGACAACCAGACCATCTACCTCGAAGGCTCCCGGGATGGCGACTACCGCTCCCAGGAAGACCGGCAGGAATTTGACCACGCCAACCTCCTTCTCCGCATGGAGAAGGGCGAGGTTTCCAAAGTGCGCATCGTGACGCCCAACCGCAAGCTCGATACCGGCGGAGTAAAGTTCGTGTGGCTTGAGGGAGTCTCCCAGGAAGAGAGCCTGCGTGAGTTCAGTGCCCTGGCCTCGAATACCGCGCAGGAGCGCAAGGTACGCGACGCCGCCGTCATGATCGTCGCACAGCACCAGTCACCGGTCGCCACCAGCACACTGGCCGGCATGGCAAAGTCCGGCGACTCCTTCCTGAGAGAGAAGGCAGCCTTCTGGCTCGCGGCGCATCGCGGACAGGACGGCACAAAGGCCATTCTCGCACTCACCCGCACGGAGCAGGACGAACACCTGCGCGGCAAGCTTGCCTTTGACCTCACCCTGGCTAAAGACAATCCTGCCGCTGTCGATGAACTCATCTGGATGGCAAAGAATGACGCTGCACCGCACGTCCGCAAGGAAGCCCAGTTCTGGATGGCCCAGAAAGCGGGGAAACGTGCAGCAGGTGAGCTTCGTCAAATCGTACAGAACGACCCCGACCGCGGAATCCGCCGCTCGGCCGTCTTCGCCATCTCGCGTCTGCCGCAGGATGAAGCAGCCGCGCAACTGATCCAGGTAGCAGAGACCAACAAGGATCCTGAAGTCCGCAAGCAGGCCATCTTCTGGCTCGGACAATCCAAGGACCCCAAAGCGTTGGACTACCTGACCAAGATCCTCAGGGAATAACTGAGGACCCTCGAAACACTTAAAAGCCCGCAACGGTTTCGCATCCCGCTGCGGGCTATTTTCTTTTCCGACTAAACGGCTGCGCCGATCTCCGCCATTTCCCTCTTCCCCGGCAGCACAACGCCAGCCTGCTCCGGGAAGTACGCCCGCCGCCAGTACTGGGCCACCATGCGCTGAGTATTGAAGAAGGTGCCGTTCATCCCGATGCAGTGCTGCATCACCTTCGCCCATGCCTGCTTGTTCTGGTAAGCCGGCACAATCTCCGTCTCCAGCTTCTGGTACAGGTGCGTAGCTTCTTCCTCGTCACTGGCGCCATCTTCAATCGCCCATCCGGTCGTCCCGTCGGCACAGCCTTCCATCCACCAGCCATCCAGGATGCTCAGGCTGGGCACACCATTCAGAGCGGCCTTCATACCGCTGGTGCCGCTGGCTTCATAGGGCCGCCGTGGCGTATTCACCCAGATGTCCGCACCCGCCGTCAGCATGCCGCCAAGCTGCATGTCATAGTTCTCCAGGTACACCACGTGCACCACGCTCTGCTTCAGCCCATGCGCCGCGCTGATTACCTCATGAATCAGCGCCTTCCCCGGAGCATCCGCCGGATGGGCCTTGCCCGCATACACAATCTGCAGACCGCCCAGCTGCTGGGCAATGCGCAGAAGCCTCTGCGTGTCTTCAAACAGCAGCGTGGCTCGTTTGTAGGTGGCCGCACGGCGCGCAAAGCCCAGCGTCAGCACATCCTCGCGGAAGGCAACCCCGGTGCGGCGTTGTACTTCTTCGATCAGGCGGCGCTTGCTGACGGCATGCGCCTCGGTAATCTCCTGCAGCTCCACGCCGTAGATGCTGCGCAGTGCATCATTGTCCTCGCGCCATCCATCCAGACGGCGGTCAAACAGTTCCGCCATCGCCGAGGACACCCACGTGCCCGCGTGAACGCCATTCGTGATGGAGTGGATCGGCGTATCCGGAAACATCGCCTGCGAAACCTTGCCATGCTGCATCGCAACGCCATTCACATAGCGCGAAAAACGCAGGGCGATGTAGGTCATGTTCAACAGACCCTCATGGATGCCGCCAAAACGGCCATAGATCTCAGACCGCTCCGGCCCCAGAACCGCATGCATCTGGTCCTGGCCAAACTTGTCATGCCCTGCCGGCACCGGAGTGTGTGTGGTGAAGACGCACTGCTGTTTGACAGCCTCCACATCCTCGTCCGTCGCAGTGGCAAGCGCGCGGCCTTTCAGCCGCTGCTCCAACAGGGCTGTGGTCAGCAACGCCGCATGGCCTTCGTTCATGTGGAAGACCTCGGGCGTAACACCCAGCGCCTTCAGCATGGCCACGCCGCCCAGGCCCAGCACCGCCTCCTGGCATAGCCGGTAGTATGTATCGCCGCCGTACAGTGTGTCCGTAAAGGTACGGTCCCACGGCTCGTTCGCCTCAACATCCGTATCCAGCAGCAGCACGGGAATCACGTGGCCGGTAACGCCCACCACGTCATACCGCCAGCCGCGAATTCTCAGCTCGCGGTTCTGTACCTGGACAGAGACCTCCGCACCGGCAGCCGGAAGACGTTCCTCCGGAAGCCACGGCATCGGTTCCTCGGTCTGCCGTCCATCGCTGTCCAGCATCTGCCGAAAGTAGCCCATGCGATGTGCCAGGGTTACGGCCACCATCGGAATACCGAGATCGGCGGCCGACCGCAATGTGTCGCCTGCCAGCACACCAAGACCACCGGAGTAGGTCGGAAGATTCTCCTCCAGCGCGATTTCCATTGAGAAGTACGCAACGCGGCAGTTCCGCAATGCCTCTGCCGCCAGCTCCTGCACCGTCATGCCAGAAAACCTCACACGGACGCCCGCTACCCGCAGGCGGTCGTGCGACCTGCTCGCTTCAATTCGAAATACGCGGGCCCCTACCGAATAGACTCCGCGCAACGGGCCGGAGAATCAATCTTTATTTGCGAGAAAAACGTGTGATCTTCGCCTCAAAAACGGTATAAACCCACCTCGGTCGTCTTCAGACCAAGGTGCGCGATGAAACCAAGCAACACCACCACCGCAAAACAAATCGTCGGGCGAAGCCATGGTTTGTTCGCTTTACGGCCAAGTCCCATCTCCACGGCGGTCAGCAGCACCCACACAATCGCCGTCACCAGGATCCAGTCATAGACCATCACCCGTGTCGCACCGTTTTCCACGCGCAACACCCGCTCCACGTTGAACGGGTGCATCGCAAAGCCCACCATCGCCGCGATAAACAGCAGCAGCATTTCGACAATGGCAATCATCATCTTCTTCATTGCACACCCGCCTCAAACACCCGGAAGCGGCGTTCCAGCTCCCACTGCTGTGCCGCCTTTTCGCTTCCCTTCAGAAACTCCGTGCACTTGGCTGTTGGCCTGTCACCGCCAAGTGCCTGCCCCGCGCACACCGCTCGCGGCTTGCCCCACGCATCGGGTTGCGTCCACAGGTCTTCACCTGGCAGAAAGTTATGCTCCATGCCGGTGCGCGCCATGTTCTTGAGCTCCAGGTAGGTAAGTCCCTGCTCCATCGCCGCGCGGGTGTACTCCTGCGTCAGGTTGCCGCGTGAAACCCCTTCATCATCGGTCGACAGCGACACCGGCACCTTCGCCGCGCGGTAGTTCGCCAGCGGGTGATTCTTCCCCGTAATGCCCAGGATGCCGTCATTGCTGGTCAGGTTGATCTCCACCATGACGTGCTTCTCTGCCATCTCCTTCAACAGCGTGTCCGCATCCGTCTCATACATCACGTCCACTCCGTGGCCAATGCGCTCGGCTCCGGCTACCTCTACCGCCTCGCGGATGTGAAACTTCAGCCCCTCCGGCGCCACCATGCCCGGCGCCAGTTCGCCCGCATGCAGGCTCAAATGCACCTTCGGATACTTCGTCTTCAGAAACTGCAAAAACTTCATCTGCCGGTCGTACTCGCTCATGGACATGTACGTGTCCTCGGGCTGCACATAGTTGATGCCCACCACACGCGGGTCCACACTGGCCAGCTCAAAGCCAAGCAGCGTCTGCGCAAACACCTGCTGCGGCGGGAAGGCGCGCAGCACCTGGAAGATGTAACGCACCGTCATGGTGCATGCCGGCGCAGCCTGCGGAGTTCCGCAATGGGCAACCGACTTCCGCGTCGCCTCCACGGCATCAATCTCCGCGATGGCGCTCTTCACGTTCTCGCGCACGGCCCCGGTCAGCAGCTTCTCGCGCAGGGCTTCAAGATCGTCGCTCCAGCCCAGCTTGTAGCCCAGCGAAGCGCTGGGCCCGAAGTCCGGCGTGTGCATGATCTCAAGGTACTGCTCGTTCTGGCCGGCGGCACGGCTGGCCACCTCGTCCACCCACTCGCCAGCATGCTTCTTATCCAGGCCGCCGAACTTGCCAAAGGTGGCAAAGAACTGGTCATGCCCGCTCCAGCCGGAGGAAGGAACGAACGACCGCATGGAGAAGGAATTGATCATGGCGTCATACAGCGCCTGGTTCTTGAAGACGCTCTCGGCCGGGACATCGCCCTTCGCGCATTCGCTCCCCTGCTTCTTTGCGAAAGCCTTCGCCGTCGTATTGATGCACAGGCCGTCCTCGGCCCCGTTCTTCAGAAAGGTCTCGGCGTAGACCGCGCCCGACAGGTGGACATGCAGGTCACTGCCCTTGGGCATCTTTGCAAGAAAAGCATGCGCCGCCAACGGCCCCTGCTTCACATCCGCAGCCAGCACACGCGCGGCCTTCAACTCACCCGGCGTCTGCGCCGCTGCTGTCATCGCCAGACACACCACTGCCGTCAAAACCAGTCCTGATCTCATCCGTAGAACCCTTTCAAGGAAACAGGCCCAGCATACCGCACCCCGGTTTGTCCCACCGCCGCAGGATTGCTATACTAAAGACACTCCACACAGGGCCAGATAGCTCAGTGGTAGAGCGCGGCCCTGAAAAGGCCGGCGTCGGCGGTTCGATCCCGTCTCTGGCCACCATCTGATTCCCGCCATCCGGCGGGTTTGGTGTTTAAGGGCCACGACCGACCTGTACCAATCCAAACCCCTCCCACACCAAATGATGTAGCCCAACACCAGCATGTCAGGTCTTCAACCCTGACCATCCAATCCACCACAAATCGTGCTTCCGCCCCCTGAGGTTCATCGCAGATTCTTCAACACCGACTTCTCCACCTTCAGGGCCACACCCGAGTTCCTGTCCGCCACCTCGGTCACGCGGTACTGCGCTGCCACACCCAGAAACTGGGCCACCTCGCTCGGCGTCAGCTTGTAATCGCTCATCAGCCAGTTGGCCATGTTGCTGGTCGCGTCCTTGAAGGCATCGTCCAGGTAGCCTGAGTACCCCAGCGCGATGACCTGTTTCTCCGTCTCCACGCGCGGAAAGTTCAGCCGCTTGTCCTGGATCAGGTCGACGGTCAGCGTGACGTCCATCGAAGTCTCCAGCGCATTGCCGTTCAATTCCCCGTCCCCCTGCAACGCATGCCCATCGCCGAAATACAGCAAAGCCCCCGGATTCATTACCGGCAGATACACCGTTGCGCCCTCGGCAATCTCGTTGAAGTCCAGGTTGCCGCCAAAGTTGCCGGAGTCACCCGTCGGCGGCGGTGCGGAGCTGGGCGAAGTTGCCACCGCCACGCAGCCCAGCATGGGGTGCAGCGGAATCTTCAGCTCCTTCAGGTGTTCGCCCACCGGCTCCGGCGTCGCCGTCATCCCCTCCAGGTCCAGCTTCCACTGGATGCTCTTGTTGTTATCGCGCGTCTTGATGGCCAGCCCCGGCGACAGGGCCGATTGCACCAGTTGATCGTCGGACCCTGCCGTGTCGCGGTTCAGCTTCAGCCGGTTGATATGCACCACCAGGGTGTCGCCCGGCTGCGCTCCCTCAATGTAAAACGGCCCGGTCTGCGGATTGCCGCCGGCAATGCGCTTGATGTTCTGCCCATCCGTTCCGCCGGCATCCACCGTCGTCGTGTGGATGGTGTCTCCCGGCTTCACCGTCAGCACCGGCTTATAGAACGGAGAAAACTGCCGATAGAAGACCGTCGGTGTGAACTCGTGTGTCTTCGGCGTGCCCTTCGCCAGCGGCTTCACCACCTCTGCCTTGAAGGCGAAGGACAACGGCGGCTCCCCGGGATTCACACCACCAATCTTTCCCGTCAGGCTCTCGCCCGTCAGCGTGGCGTCAATCTCCGTCGTGCTGCCGTCCGGATCCTTGCCGTGCAGCACCAGGTGCCCGCCGTCGAGCGAGCCCGTCAGCGCTGTGCCGCTGAAGCTACCCGTTACATGCGCCGCATCATGACGGTCCATGTCCAGGCGGAAGTAGCGCGTTGAGCCATAGAAATCAGCCGTTAGCAGCCAGCGCTCTTTGGCCGTAGAAGCAGACTGCTGCGCAAGCGCGGAAACACTCAGTAGAAGAAGGACAAAGGTACGCTTCATCAGAAAAGCTCCGGAGATGATGTTGAGAAGAACTTGTACGAACTGCTTCGTATATTACGAAACAGTTCGTACAAAAGTTCCCCGGCAAATCATCCTGCTCTCACAACACCCTGTCCCGCAGCTTTAGAAACGGCCGTTCCACCCCGAAGTACAGCACCACCGCCGCCCCGGAACACGCAGCCACATACAGCACCCATGATCCCGGCCCCTGTGGCTGTGTCATCGCCGGAAAGCTCACCATCACCAGGTGGCCCACCGGTTTGTGCGTCAGGTACAGCGCGAAGGCCAGAGCCGCCAACGTCTGCGCACCGGGCACCTTCACGCGTGACAACACGCCGTTGCGGCTCACGCTGGAGGCCAGGATCAGCCCCCACCCCAGCGCCAGCAAAGGAAAACCAACAATCACGCCCCACTTCGCCGAGCCCGTATCGTCTCCCAGGTTCATGGCGCGGAACATGCCCACCACGCTGCCCACGCAGACTGCTCCAGCAAAAAACAGCGCATGGCCATGCCGCATCATTCTCTGCCACCATGCCGGACGGAACAGGCGCACCACGACCAGCGCCACGCCCACCGTTAGACCGTCCAGCCGCGCATAACTGGGGTAGTAGACCTTCGTCCAGATCTCCTCCGGATAGCGCAACACCAGCCACCACCGCAGCGCGATGCCACCCACGACAACCGCTGCCAGCACCGCGGCCGTCTTCCGCACCGACGGCCTGCGCGTCAGCAGCATGACCAGCACCGGCAGCAGCAGGTAGAAGTGTTCCTCCACGCATAACGACCACGCATGTGAGAACGCGCGCTGGCTGAAGGTGAAGCCGAAGTTCATGGTGAAGGTCAGGTACTTCCACAGCGGCGCCATGTGCGGATAATCGCGCCACGCCGGCACAAAGGCATACAGCGCCAGCACCACCAGGTACGCCGGCAGAATGCGAAACGCCCGCCGCGCGTAGAAGTCACCGAGCTGCAATCGCTGTCCGCTGACATGGGGCCGCAGTACCTGCTGGCCGATCAGGAATCCGCTCAGCACAAAGAAAAGGTCAACGCCCATCCACCCGTGATAGGTCACGGGGAGAAGGCGCAAAGGCAGTTCGCCGAAGATGGTCAGGTGGTACAGCATGACCATCAGCACAGCGAACGCACGAAGGGTATCCAGGCCATGCAGCCTGCCAGTGTGTGCGGTTTTCATGTTCAGGAATCGCGGAGAATCGCGCCGAGTGAACTTACTCTACGGCATCGTCCTGAGGATACGGAGACAGTGCTTCGTTACTTAGCGGATTCCTGTTCCGTCAGGTCTTAACAAGGTCCTTGGAGCGGACAGCCACACGCTTGTCGAAGATGTAGCACTCGCCCTGCCAGGTACTCTCGTCTTCCGGAACCTGCTCCAGGTACTTCAGAATGCCGCCGCGCAGGTGGTACACCTCCGGGAAGCCCTCCTGCAGCATGAAGGCCGAGGCCTTCTCACAGCGGATGCCGCCGGTGCAGAACATGGCTACCCTGCGATGCTTCGCCGGGTCCAGGTTTTCGCGCACATAGGTGGCAAACTCTGAGAAGTTCGCCGTCTCCGGCAACACCGCACCGGCAAAGGTGCCAATCTCGGTCTCGTAGCTGTTGCGCGTGTCCAGCACCAGCACGTCTTCCTGTGCAATCAACGCGTTCCAGTCCTCGGGCTGCACATAGGTGCCAGGACGGTTGGGATCGACCCTGGCGGTGCGGAAGGTGATGATCTCCTTCTTTACCTTGATCTTCAGCCGCTGGAACGGCTCTTCCTCCGAAGCGGAGAACTTCACCTCGCTCCGCTCCAGCCCCACCTTTTCTTCCAGAGCGGTCAGCAGCCGGTCAATCGTCTCCGCGCTGCCGGCCAGCGTGCCGTTCACACCCTCCGGCGCCACCAGCAGGGTTCCGCGCAGATCGCCGCCCGTAAACAGGGCGCGGATCTCCGCCGCCAGGGCCTCGGGATCGGGCACTTCAACAAACCGGTACAGCGCTGCAATCGTGTAGGTCACGCTCTCTTAAATCATACGTCGAGCCGCAATTTTCCCTAACCGCATCCCCGGTTTCCGGTCTATTCTTCGGTCACGAAAATTTCCGCCGCAGGAGAGACACCCCATGCGCTCATCCGTTGCCGCCATTTCGCTCGCCGTACTGCTTGCTTCCTCGGCCATCGCGCAGCAGCCCACGCTCATCACCGCTCCGCAGGAACGGCCCCTTAGTATCCTGCAGCCCACCTGCCCCATCGGCTTCACCGCGCAGGCCAACAGCCTCTCAAGAATGGCGCGAACCCTGGACGGCGCAGACCGGACGAACCGCCAGGCCGTCTCGCTCCAGTTCCACAACAAGGACGGACATTCGTTGACCAGCGCCACCATTGTCGTGCATGGAGCGAACCAGACCGGACTCTACCTGGAAACCAGCGGCAGCCCGGAAAAGAAGGAGTCACGCAGCTTCCGTCTCACCCCAACGGCCTGGCAGGACGGCTCCGCCCGGGACAAAGTCATCGTCAACGGCATCACCGTGCTTCGCTCTGCCGAGGTAACCGAGATGCAGTTCGCCGACGGGACCGTCTGGCACCCCACGGCATTCTCCGCCTGCCGCGCACAGCTGAACGGCTTCCGGCTGATTCCCGGCAGTGCGCAAAAATAGCTACCGGCACTAATGCCTCTGCTGTTCGAGAATTTTGTCTGAGAGCTTTAGCTCGCAGACCGGAGCGGCAGGGGCCTTCAGGCCCCTTTTGAACAAACTGAAGAAGGAAAGGGCTTTAGCCCTATCGTTGATCCCGGTTTCAGTGGCCCAAAAACCTCCAATGAATAGCCTTCTCGAAAACCCCAGACACCCTTCTGTCTAGAAGTCGACAAAACCACCGTCGTTTCCTGCCGAAGCCAATGCCGGCTTCATGGGAACGGATACCGGCTTATTGAGCCTGGGTGCCGTGGGAGTGTTTCTGCGCCCCGGAGCTTTTGGCTTGCTGGTGACCTCGTTCAGTCCAACCATCGTTCCAAGCTCCGCCGCCAGCAAACGCATCGCGTCCGACTGTGCGTTCAACTGCTGTGCCGCCGCGGCCGACTCCTCCGCATTGGCCGCACTCTTTTGCGTCACGCCCTCCATGCGCGAAATCGCTCCGGAAATCTGCGACACACCGGAGACCTGCTCCGAGCTGCCGCTGCCGATCTGGTCCACCAGCCGCTTGATGTCGGCAAACGCGGCCTCCATCTTGTGACCGCTTTCCACCAGCAGTTTGATTCGTTCACGGCCACTGTCTGCATTGGCCAACGCCGCTTTAATCAGCGTGGAGGTTTCGCGCGCCGCCTCGGCCGAACGCTGCGCCAGGTTGCGGACCTCCTCCGCCACCACGGCAAAGCCCGCGCCTGCCTCACCCGCCCGCGCGGCTTCCACCGCGGCGTTCAGCGCGAGGATATTCGTCTGAAACGAGATCTTGTCGATCACGCTGATGATCTTCGCAATCTGCTGCGAGCTCTCGTGAATACCGGCCATCGACTCCACGCACTCATCCATGGCGTGAGTGCTCTCCTGCGATGCCTGCACCGCGCCACCCACCACGCCCATGGCTTCCCTGGCGCTGTCCGCATTCTGCTTGGCCATGATGGAAATCTCCTGCGACGATGCCGAGGTCTCTTCAATCATCGCGGCCTGTTCAGAGCTGTCGCGCGCCAGCGCCTGGCTGCTGCCCGCAATCTGCGTCGCAGCAGAGGCAATCTGCTCCGCGCCCTGGTTCAGCTCATGCACATTGCGCCGCAGCACCTTCTCCAGCATCAGCACAATCCATACACAAGCCGCCGAAGCCAGCAACGATAGCACCAGCATGTAGTAGACAATCTGCCGCGAAACCGAAATCGACTCCTGCGCTCGATCATTGGCCTGGCTCATTACCTCCCGCTGATGATCCAGGAGGCCGGTGCTCATATCGTCCACCTTCTGGATCAGCGGCATCAGCTCTTTCAGATTGATCTGCTCGGCCAGGCGTACGTCATGGTGATTTAGAGCATCCGCATAGCGCTGAAAAACCGGTTCCATACGGTTCACCGCATCTTCCTGCTCCTTCAGAAGCTGCTCTCCGGCGGGCGCGACGCCGATCTTTCTGATCTCAGCCACGCTGTTCAACAACGCGGACTTCTGCTCTCCAAACTGGGTCTGCCGCTGCGCCAACAAATCCCAGTTGCCAAGCGCCGCCTGGGCCAGCATGCCACGCTGCGCAGCCACCATCTCCGATCCACTCGCGTCCGCAACTCCCGCAAAATACGACTTCCGGGCGTAATCCACACCCAGGCTCCGCACCGTCTGGCTCATCGACTGCAGACGATAGATAAATGTCCCGCACAGAACCATCGCAATCAGGGTCAGCGCCCCACTCGCTGCCAACAGCTTTTGTTTAATCGTGAGATTCTTCATTCCTAAACCTTTCACCGCTTTTCTTTCAACGAGACGATGCACTGGGGTTCATCGGCGGCATGGGTAAAAACATGAATGCCGCGTGCCCAACACCCGGACGAAAATACCGGGCCCCATGCCATACTGCCTTCACATCGATTTCCCGGAGCTTGTGTTGACGCCGAAGCCGCTGCTTGCCTCAGTCCTTGTTCTCACTTCCGCCCTCTCTGCCCAGACCCCCGGTCCGGTCAAAGACTGGACACCCGCCGCCAACGCCTGGTGGTCCCACGTGCAGTACCTTGCCGACGACAAACTGGAGGGCCGCCGCGCCGGTTCCCCCGGCTACTTCAAGGCTGTGGAATACGTGGAAAGCCAGTTCCAAAACATCGGCTTAAAGCCCGCAGGAACCAGTAAATACAGGCAGGATGTCGAGTTAGTGCCCACCAGCGTCGATGTGGATAAATCGAGCTTCGCTGTGGATAAAGTCTCGTACGAGCTAGGCACGGACCTGCAACTGAACGCCCACGTCGACGGCGCCGGAACCGTCGACGCGCCCATGGTCTTCCTTGGCTACGGTCTGTCCCTCCCGAAAAAGCACATTGACGATGTCGCGGGGGAAAACCTGAAGGGCAAGGTCGTCGTTATCTACGGCGCCGCACCGGAGAACGTCCTGGGCCCACAGCGCGCCTATGCGCGCATCGCCGGCGAACGTTGGAAGGCCCTGCACGCCGCCGGAGCTATCGGCATGGTGCTGTTCACGCCGCCACGCCCGGGCGCTCCGCCCAGCCCCGTGGCCACTCCGCGCAACGCCCCACCGCCGGTGATGCTCTTCGCCGACCCCGCGCTTGAAAGCCTGCCTGGCCTGAAGGTCTACGCCGCGCTTACGGAAAAGGGAGCCACCAGGCTCTTCGCCTCCGCGGGCAAAAGCTTTGCCGAGATCAAGGCTACGGGTGACGCCGGAAAACCCCTGCCCCACTTCGCCTTTCCCGGGACGCTGCACGCCGTCACCGCCGTCAAAACCGGCGAACACCTGCACGCGCCCAACGTTGTCGGCCTGATGGAAGGCTCTGACCCGAAGCTGAAGAAGGAGTACCTGGTCATCAGCGCCCATCTGGACCACCTGGGCATTGGCCGCGCCGTCGAGGGCGACACCATCTACAACGGCGCCATGGACAACGCCTCCGGCGTCGCCTCGCTGATCGAAACAGCCAGGCTGCTGGCCGCCGGGCCACGCCCGAAGCGGTCCATCCTCTTCGTGGCACTCTCGGCCGAGGAGATGGGCGAGCTCGGCTCGCAGTACTTTGCCTCTAAACCCACCGTGCCGAAACCGGCCATCGTCGGCGATCTGAACATGGACATGTACCTGCCGCTGTTCCCGCTGCGCTACCTGGAGATTCAGGGCCTGGGCGAGTCCACGCTGGGCAACGACGCCCGCGCCGTCTGCCAGTTGAACGACGTGGAGCCGCAGTTCGATAAGCAGCCGGACGAGAACCGCTTCATCCGTAGCGACCAGGTGAACTTTGTGAAGCAGGGCATCCCCGCGCTGGCCTTCAAGTTTGGCTGGACGCCGGACTCACCCGAGGAAAAGACCTTCAACGACTGGGTGAAGGTGCGCTATCACCGCCCGTCGGACGATCTGCAGCAGCCGGTGGACAAGGTGGGCGCAGCACAGTTCTCCAGCCTGCTGGCGCAACTGGCCCTGCGGGTCGCGGATGCAAAGGCGCGCCCGGAGTGGTACCCGGAGAGCTCGTTTGCGGCGACCAGAATGGCAGCGAAATAGCGCTTTTGAAGGCGTTTTAAGCACCAAAAACGTGCTTAAAACGCGCTATTTCGGGCTGTGGGTCTTGATGTAATTGCGCAGTTGCAGGTTCAGGTCCAGCGCCTTTTGCACGCCGGAGTCCATCATCCCCAGCCAGTCCGAGGCTGGCGGCTTCAGGTCTGCGGTGGAAAGCAGGTAGCTGGTCTGCACAATGATCTCCAGCGCATTGGAAAGATCGTGCGCCAGCTTACGAATCTCGAGTGCGAGATCCTCGGGAATTACCTGGTCCTGTTTCGGATCGGTCATGATTCTCATCAGACGCGCTGGAATGCGCGATGTTTCACAAAATACAGGCCGGGACCATGAAGAGCAAGCCCCGCCGGTTTGACATTCCGCCGCCGGTTTGTAACACTAAGACTTCTGCAAGGCCACGACGTGTTTGTGGTTTTCCCGTGCCGAAGTGGCGGAATTGGCAGACGCGCATGGTTCAGGTCCATGTACTCGCAAGGGTGTGGAGGTTCGAGTCCTCTCTTCGGCACCATCAAGTTTGAAACCCGGCTACTGGCCGGGTTTTCTTGCGTTTGAGGCTGGATTCGCACCCCTTATTTCATCTTGATTCCCGCCGGAACAAAGCTCTCTCCCTTCAGGTATGCACCCAGGTGAACCGGGCCGGCGTGCTCAATCGTAATCGTCCGTTCCGTCTTTTCGCCTGGTTTGAGGGAGAACGGAATCTCCGGCGATGTCACAATCCTGCCGTCCTCTCCCGGCGCGATCCATAGCTCGAATACTCCGGTCTGCGGACTGGGGCCCTGGTTTTCGATGGTCAGCGTTGCCTGCGTCGGACTTACCTCCGTCAGGCGGCGCGTTAACTGGGGCGTGTCGATGTCGAGGCCGATGCCTTTCCCCCATTCGGGGTTCCACGCGGCCGTCTGCGGATGCGCCTGGTTGCCGGACGAGTCCAGCAGGTTCTTTTCCGTCAGCTTGTCACGATAGTCAATCCAGAGCCGGCACCAGCACTCGTTGTCGCGAATGATGGTGCCTGTGGGCAGGCCGGGCGTCTGGTTCAGGAAGTTCGGCAGTTGCGGATAGCGGCTGCGCCATGGTTCTTCCTTGTACGGCATGGCCTTCAAACGGTTCAGCAGTGCCGGGTTGGTGCCGTCAAAGTAGGCCTTTTGCCAGCCCATGCCACGCGCGTCAAAGTGAATACCGATGTCGTCGTTCACGAACCTGTTCTTCTCAACAACGTTGTCGTTGCCGCCGCCGATCTTCACGCCGCGAGCGGCTCCGCGAATCACATTGCCGATGACGAACGACCCGCTGGATTCGTCGTCGAGATAGACGGCGTTGATGTCTCCCAAGCCGAGGTTGTGGAAGTAATTGCCGCGCACCGTGTTACCGCGCTCGGTGGTGTCCGCGCCGATGTAGTAGGCGCTGGCATCGGCCGTCTCCATAGCGACGGTGTGCAGATCGTTGCCTTCGATCAGGTGGTCGTTGCCATGCACCCAGATGGCGAAGTGAGGAGCGTGATCAATCGTATTGCCAAGGACGCGGTTGCCCACGCCCGACACATTGATGGCCGGCGTATAGGTGCGTGACCAGCGGGCATAGTCGTGAATATGATTGCGGGCCGCAAGGTGCGCGGCAGGCGTGAGAGTCTTGCGGTCTCCACCATCGAGATCGATGCCTCCATCGCCCGTTGCGCGGACCTCCGAGTCTTCCACGGTGCTCGCTACTCCACCGCGGATCACCACGCCCGTGTTGCCGATGTTGGCGAGAATGCAATGGACGATGCGGTTATGGCTGCCCTGATCCATGACGATGCCATCGGCGCGCGTCAGCTCGAACGCGAGATCGCGGAACTCCACGTAGGACGTGCCTTCGATGCTGACCAACGGTTGATCGAGGAGAGAGACCTCCGCAACTCCGGAAGCAATGGGAGACGGCGGCCAGAAGTACAACGACCCTGCAGCGCGATCCAGATACCACTCGCCCGGTTCGTCCAGTTCCTCCAGCACATTCACCACCCGCCAGCGCTGCCCTGCCCTGTAGTTGTAGTTCGGGTTGGGCGCTGCGGTGCTGATGAGATGTTGCGAGGTATCAATGGAGGCGATGCGCTCGTAATGATCGGCCCAGTCGTAATACCAGTAGCCATGTACCCAGGCATCGGGGGCTTTGACCCAGCGCGCCGCACGTTCGCCCTCATACGCAAACTGGTTCTGGGCTTTATCCGTGGTGGCTGCTCCGGTGAAGGCCCAGCCAGTGTTCGGCCAGCGTGCCAGCGTCATTGGCTGCCCCTTGAAAAAGAGCTCCAGTGACGCAATGTTTGGCCGCCGCATGCCGCGAGAGAGAAGGTCTCCGTAGTTGGTAATTCCTTGTGCACGTAAGTCGGCGCGCACAACCTCTCCTCGCCACTTCCTGAATTTCCTGACCGGCACGCCGCCGACAATCCGCACCTTCTCTCCCGGCATGGCGCGATAGACCACGGGCGCCGCCGCGGTTCCGCTATCCACGGAGGTCAGCGCAAAGGTCGTTGTTCTGCGGTAATCGCCACCCCGCAGCCAGATAGTAATGGGCGCGTCATGCTTCGCAGCACGCGCTGCATCCCGTGCGCGTTCGAGTGATGCAAAGGGCTGAGACTTCGTGCCGGGATTGGTGTCAGCCCCTCTCGGCGAAACATAAAACTCCTCACCTCGAACCCGTGCCACAGAATAAAACGCCAAAAAAGCAAAAACCACAAAAGACCGCACATCCGTCAAGACCAAAGGAACGCTCCCGGAGGCACACGCTGGAACCTGCTTCGCCGCATCTGCACACCTTTCTGCCGGAAGAAACCGTACCCTTCCAACCGTTGGTTTGGCAAAGGGAACGCCGGCCATCGAGGCCGGCGCTGGTTGTTTGTGGCGATCTTCGGCACGGTTGAAGCCGTGCCATGACGGGTGTTTAAAAACCAGAGCCTTCGAGGATGGCAAAGGACAAGAAAAGCCATGCGGTCGCGCTTCGTGTGATCTCCCATCCATCGCAGGAGAGTGTTGATCGCCGTTCAGAGACGCGGATAGAGGTTCCGCACGGGGCTTACCTGCTCCAGGAGAGTAGCGACGTGAAGAATGGTAGACTCCGCCTGCCAGTTGCCGACGATCTGCACACCGATCGGCATCCCGTTGTGACTGGTGCCGAACCGCATGGAGATGCCCGGCAGGCCGGTGACGTTCAGCGGCGATGTGGCGGACATGATGCCCAGGACATTGACTACCTGGCCATTGATCTGTAACTCCGCCTGTCCGTGCTGGAAGGAAGGTGTGGGCAGAACAGGGGTGAGCAGGACGTCGTGGCTCTGGAAGTATTGGGCATAGCCATCCTTCAGCCGCTCCGCCGCCTGCACGGCATCGATGTAATCGGCCGCCGGCGTATCGGGCAGTGAGAGCATGAGCCTGGCCATCGCACCGATTTCATTTTCACTGCGGCCGGCCGTCGTCTCCACAAAGCCCGGTTTCATCTCAAGGACATGCAGGCGGCTGAATACATCGAGCGCAAAGTCGTGTTCCAGTGCGGGGATGCGCACGGACGCGACGGTGTGCCCGAACTGCTGAAGCGCCTCCGCGGCGGCCTGTACCGTCGCGGCGACCTCTGGGTCAATGGGGCCAAAGCCGGGTTCCACGAGCCAGCCCACACGCAGCGGGCGCTTGCCGGAGCCGATGCCGTTATCGAGTGGCACGGCGCTGCTGGAGTAGCCATCCTGCCCGTCCGGTCCGGCCAGTTCCGCAAAGGCCAGTGACAGATCGCGAATGCTTCGCGCCATGGGCCCCACGTGCCAGAAACGGCGCGGTTCGCGCGGCCAGATACCGGTCATGGGAATGCGTCCGTGCGTCGGCTTGAGCGATACGATGCCTGTGTGGGCCGCCGGGCCACGCACGGAGATCGCAAGGTCAGTCCCCAGGCCAAGAGGAGACATGGCTGCCACAATCGCTGCCGACTCACCGCCGCTGGAGCCACCCGGAGTCATCTCCAGGTTCCAGGGGTTATTTGTGCGGCCGCTGAGCAGGTTGTCACTTTCGATTCCGTAGGAAAACTCGGGCAGGTTGGTCTTTGCGAGAAGAATGCCCCCTGCCTGCTTCAAACGCGCAACGCTGGTTGCATCCGTGCCGGGGGTCCGTCCGCGAAAGATCGGCGTTCCGCGCTGAGTTGGCACATGGGCGGTGTCGATGGAGTCCTTCGCCGTGAAGGGCACGCCGTGCAGAGGGCCTAGTTCGTCTCCCCGCTGTACCGCAGCCTCAGCTGCCCTGGCTAGTTTCAATGCATCCTCGGCGATCGTGACGATTGCATTCACCTTTGGGTTGACGGCCTCAATGCGGTCGAGATGTGCCTTTATAACTTCGACCGGAGAGACCTCGCGTGTGCGGATCAGTTCAGCCAGCCGGGTTGCGTCGGAATAGATCAGTTCAGTATTCATTGCCTGCCTCTCTACCTGCCACTTGACAGGTGGTAACATTGAGATTCTACCTGCCACATGGTAGATTCAGGAATAGAGAGGTTTTTAGATGCCTAAGACGGAGGTGCGTGGTGAGTGCAAACGCCCGTGAAGAGATTCTGGCTGCCGCGAAGCTGGTTGCCCAGGCTCACGGTTATGCAGGGTTGAACTTCCGTGACCTGGCGGAACAGGTCGGTATCAAAGCCGCGAGTATCTATTACTACTTCCCCAGCAAGGCGGAACTGGCTACGAACGTGGCGAAGCGCTACTGGGAGGATGCCGCTGCATACCTTGAGACCCTGCTGAAGAACGCAGCGAGTCCGCTGGAGGCGCTGCGCCGCTATCCGGAGACCTTTCGCTGGGCGCTGGAGAACGGCAACCGCATGTGCCTTTGCAGCTTTATGTCGGCGCAGTTTGACGACCTGCCGGACGTGGTGAAGACGGAGGTGCAGGCTTTTACCGATGTAAACGTCGCATGGCTGAAGAAGACCCTGATTGCCGCGAAGATTGCCACACCCAAAGAAGCGGAGAAGCGCGCGCGTGCGATCTATTCCGGAATCGTGGGTGCTCAACTGATGGCGAGAAGCCGGGCGGACATCAAGCTCTACGACAACCTGATGGAAGGCTATCGCGCAGCAGGATTGCTTCCCGCCTGAGAGATGTTTGAAAAGCAGATCCTTACAGGATGACAAGGGACGAGAAAGGCGATCCGCTTTGCGTGATTTCCCATCCATCGCCTGGGGATGGATGGGGTACCCGGAGTTGTGACGCGTTGAAGAGCGGCAGCGTTGACTACTTCGTGTTCATCCGGTGTGAGGTGTCGCGCAGGATCTCAATCTCGCGTTGGCGGTAGGGTTTGCCGTCCGGGTAGAAGAGGTCGTGGAACCAGACGGTGGGTTCGCGGCCGACGTAGGGAACCTGCCAGCTGTCCCAGGGCAGGTTGGTCTGCATGCGCCCCTGAACGAGACCCCAATTGATCATGCCGACCTTATGCGCGGCGGCGATGGGCAGAATGGTGTCAATGGTCGAGCCTGCGCCGCGTGCCATGTACTCCGTGCACAGCAGCGGGCGGTGCAGCTTTTCGAGCGCGGTAACGCGGCTCTCAAACTTCTCCGGCCAGGAGTAGTCGTGGAAAGAGAGGATGTCGCTTTCCGTAAGCTGGATCTTCTCCGTGGTGGACCATTGCGCTGCGTCGGCCCAGGAGTCATGCGTCCACACGCCGCTGGTGAGCGGCTGCACCGGCCCCTGTGAACGGGCCCAGGCGAAGACCTGCGGCAGCAGCTTGTTCATCAGCTCGGTCTTGTTCTTCAGGTTGTTGGTGTAGCGTCCTCCGCCGCCGTTGTCGGGCTCGTTCCAAACGTCCCATGCGAGGATGCGGTTGTCGCTGGCGAAGGCGCCGACGATGCCTTTGACATACGCCTCAAAGCGGGCGTGATTGGCCGGGTCGGCGAGGGCAATGCCCGGCCCCTGCACCCAGCCGGAGTTATGGATACCGGGAATGGGCGGGCGCTGGGGACCGAGCCTGGGATCGGGGTCCCAGCAGGAATCAAAGAGCACCAGCACCGGCTTGATGTGATGTTTGGCGGCAATGGTCAGCAGATCTCCGACGCGCTGCTTCAGACCTTCCGCATCCTGCTGCCAGAGCAGGTCATGCAGGAAGACGCGCATGGTGGTCATGCCGGCGGCTTCGGCCCAGCCGAACTCCTTGTCGATCTCGCCGGGATCGAAGGTCTCCTTCTGGAACATCTCCAGTTGGTTGATGGCGTTGGTTGGCAGGAAATTGCTGCCCAGCGGCCATGCCTGCCCGCGCATGTAGGTCCATGCCTGATCTTCCGTCCAGCGCGCGCGGGGCGGGTTGGCATGCGCGGAGGAGATGAGCCCGAACAGGAGGGCAGCGGCCACAAGAGATTTGCGAAGGATCACGGTGGAGATCTTCCCTTTCGAAACGGGGTGTTGCAGGAAATTGAGACGGCCCAAGCATACAAGGGACCTGTATGAGAGATCACTACGCCAAGGTTCCCGCCCACAGGCAGTAAACGATCAGGCGCAACTCCGTCTCTCCCGCATCGAAAGCGGGAGAGACTGTGGCGAACTGTGCCGCTTTAGCGTGGAGTATCGGCAGAGGGTGGAGGCGTGTCCGGGCTGTCGTTCTTTTTGGAGTGGTGGAAGGGTTTCGCCAATACTTTTCCCGTTCCCTTGGCGATCTTACCGGTTCCCTTCGCGGCGCCTACCCCGACATCTTTCCCGGCTTCTCCGGCACCTTTGCCTACGTTTTCCGTTGCTCCAACAGGATGCAGTGTGACCAGATCGCCAGCGCCTTTGCCGGCTCCCTCGGCAGCTTTGCCGGCACCTTTGCCGGCACCTTTGCCAGCGCCTTTGCCGATGTCGCCGCTGCCGCTGCCAATATCACCCCCGGCACTTCGACCGTGGGGTGCTGGTGCGGGCTGAGATCGTGGGGCGGCATCCGGAGTCTGGGGCGAACTCTGGGCGGCGGCGGCAAGAGTCAATGCCAGCGGCGCAAGAAACAGAAGTACAACAGGAGTTTTCATAAGCAACCTCTCCTTCCCGTTGGATGCAGAGCAGTGCGACCCCGGCTAGCCGTTTTCTACACGGGATTTGATGTCTGCGTACGCTCTCTCAATAAGTTTGCTGAGAGCCGCCGCATCTATGGCGGTTCCGGGACGGAGCTTTACGTGGCGCATAAACCTTCCGCTGCCCTGCAGCAGCCGGGCGGGGTCTGGCAGGGACGCTCCCTGAAAGAAACCCACGTTGACGTGTGCGGTGAAGACATTGACGTAGCCGAAGGGTACGTCTCCCAGGCAGGCGACCGGGCAGCCGTCATGCAGCAGTTCGCGGACCTCGTCCCCGCATTGCAGCATCGCCCGGAACCATTGCCGCGCAATAGCACCCAGCTCGCCCTCGCGGTCTTTGAACCAGGCATCGATCGCGGGGTCATGTTCCACCGCACCATCGAATCGCAACAAGTCTGGTTTCATGGTGACTCCATTTTCTTTCGAACCCATGTTACGCGGCGTTTACACTAGGCGAGACGCTCCCGTACATTCCATGGGTATTCCCTTCATCCGGGATATCTCTCTCGATTTTCCTGTCTCATCTCACGTTGCTGGAGGTTGTTGTGAAACACCTGACGTCTCTTTCCATGGGTGCGGCGCTGCTGGTCGCTGCGCAGTTCAGTCCCGCACAGTCGGACGATGCGGCCTTGATCGCCAAGGCCAAGCTGATTCACAGCCACGTGATTCCGCTGGATACACACAACGATATTGAGCCCTCAAACTTTACGGCGGACTGCAACTACACCATGCGTCTGACCACGCAGGTGAACCTGCCGAAGATGGTGGAAGGCGGCATGGATGTATCGTTCATGATCGTCTATGTGGGTCAGGGGCCGCTGACTCCAGAGGGGTATGACAACGCCTACAAGCAGGCGATTGAGAAGTTCGACGCCATTCACCGTCTGACGGAGCAGATTGCTCCGAACCAGATTGGCCTGGCTCTGACGCCCGCCGATGTGTTGAAGCTGCACAAGGAAGGCAAGAAGATTGCCGTGATTGGTGTGGAGAACGGCTACCCGATTGGCCTGGACGTGAAACGGGTGAAGGAGTTCTACGACCGCGGAGCGCGGTACATGTCGCTGGCGCACAACGGCAACAGCCAGCTTGCCGATTCAAACACCGGCGAGAAGGATGGCTACTCCTACAACAACGGGCTATCGGCCGAGGGCAAGGAAGTCATCGCCGAGATGAACAAGTGGGGCATCATGGTGGACCTTTCGCATCCGGCGAAGGGCGCGAACCTGGAGGCGATCAAGCTTTCGAAGGCTCCTGTCATTGCGTCGCACTCCGGTGTGCGTGCGCTGGCTCCCAGTGTGAGCCGCAACATGGATGACGAACAGTTGCTGGCGCTGAAGAAGAACGGCGGCGTGATCCAGGTGGTGGGCTTTGCGTCGTACCTGAAGCCGGATTCGCCGGAGCGCACGGCGGCGATGTCGAAGCTGATTCAGGATGTCTTCGGACCAAATCCCGGAGCGGGTGCGGGTCGCGGTCGTGGAGCGGGTGCAGGAGCTGAACGTCCGGCGCGTGCCTGCCCGGTGGAAGATGCCGCTGGTGCGCCGGCGGCTCGCAGAGGTGGTGCGGGCGGACCGGCTGCCGGGTTCCTGAGCATGCTGCCGGCAGACAAGCGCGAGGCCTACGAAAAGGGTATGGCCGAGATCAACGCCAAGTATCCGGCGGGTCCTCGTGCGAACGTGAAGGACCTGGTGAACCATATCGACTATGCCGTAAAGCTGATCGGCATTGACCACGTTGGCATCGCGTCAGACTTTGACGGCGGTGGCGGCATCGATGGCTGGAACAGCGCGGCGGAGTCCTTCAACGTAACGCTGGAGCTGGTGCGCCGCGGCTACACCGAGCAGCAGATCGCCAAGCTGTGGAGCGGAAACCTGCTTCGCGTTTGGGGAGAGGTGCAGAAGACCGCGCAACAGATCCAGAAGAGCCAGAAGTAATATCTGGATGGGATGCAACAACAATGGCCGCCCGGTGGGCGGCCATTGTTGTTTGTGGGACGGCTTTTCTCTTTGCGGAGCGAAGGCTCTGACTTACAGTGGCGGTATGCCACTCCAGAACCGCCGCTCATTTTTGAAGCTGTCGGCCCTTGCCGGTGCTTTTTCCGCCAATAGCCTGTTTCACCAGGCCCATGCCGAGGAATGGCAGGCGGCATCGCGTGCCGTGAGCCACCTGGACAGCAAGGCCGTGGCGCAGAATGAGGACTTCTGGAGCGTGATTCAGCGTGGATACTCTGCGAGCCCGCTGATCCTGAACCTGAACAATGGCGGCGTTTCCCCTTCGCCCATCGTGTCGCAACAGGCGGTTGAGCGCTATCTGCAGATGACGAACGAAGGCCCGTCCTATTACATGTGGCAGATTCTGGACGAAGGCCGCGAACCTTTGCGGCAGCGTTTGGCAAGGCTCGGCGGAGTGTCCGCGGAAGAGGTGGCCATCAACCGCAATACGACCGAGGGACTGCATAACATTATCTTCGGCCTGCCGTTGAAGGCCGGGGATGAGGTGGTCGGCTGCAAGTACGACTACGGCCACGTGATGCAGGCGTACCGGCAGCGGCAGCAACGTGACGGCATCGTGTACAAGCAGGTGACCATCGACCTTCCCTGCGAGGATGTGGATTCCATGGTGAAGGCCTATGAGCAGGCCATCACCCCGAAGACGAAGCTTGTGCACATCACGCACGTCATGAACGGCATCGGGCAGATTCTGCCTGTCCGGCAGATTGCGGACATGGCGCATGCGCATGGGGCTGAGGTCATCGTCGACGGAGCGCACTCGTATGGCCTGCTGGACTTCAAGATCTCTGATTTGAACTGTGATTACTTTGGCACCAGCCTGCACAAGTTCCTCTCCGCGCCCATCGGCACCGGCATGCTCTGGGTAAGGAAGGAGAAGATCGCGCAGGTGTGGCCACTGCTCGGTACGGGTGAGCCGCACAGCCCGGACATCCGCAAGTTTGAGGTGCTGGGGACGCGGAGCTTTGCCCTGGAGCAGGGCATCGGCGAGGCGCTCAACTTCCACGAAGCCATCGGCTCACGCCGTAAGCAGGAACGCCTCTTCTACCTGAAGAGCTACTGGACATCGCGGGTCAAGGAGATGAAGGGCGTGAAGCTGCATACCTCCGAAAAGCCGGAGTTCTCCTGCGCCATCGGCAGTGTGAGCGTTGAAGGGTATACACCGGCGGAGCTGCTTGACATCCTGTTCCAGCGATACAAGATTCACTCGAAGATCGCGCTTTTAGACAACGTGAAGTGTCACCGCATTACGCCACACGTCTACACGACCCTCGCGGACCTGGACAGGTTCGTGAATGCAATCGGAGAGCTGGCGGCGGCGAAGAACGGATAGCGTGCACACTAATTCGCCGTTGGCGTCTCCTCAATGTGGTCAATTACGAGGACCGGAACGGGACGCTTTTCCTTCACCATCTTGATGCCGAGCTGCTTGTCCATGGCCTCGTAAAGTGTGATGGCTCCATTGGGATCGGTTGCACCCTGCTGTGCGCTGTTCTGCTCTCCAGGGGCCGGTGGCGGCTTCAGGATGGTCAGGCTCGCGGAGCTCCAGGCGAGGGTGAGGTCATACCCACCGCTCAGGCCCGTGCCATCAAGCACGGGCGTGTAGACATAGCCGGTGGCGTAGTGGGCCAGCTCTTCTCCAAGCTGCTTCATGGAGATGTTCTGGCAGCTCCACAGTGCGGTGATCATGGGATTGGCCTGGCGCGGGTCTTTGCCGTCAGGGCCAGGGCCTTCCTTGCAGCGCGTCCGGCTTTTGGGATCAGCCGCTTTCAGCTTCGGATGATCGGCCACCATCTTGTAGGCGTCGATGGGACGGTCTTCCATGTGGACCTTCATCTGGAAGCGTTCCATCAGGAGGTTGCGCAGCATCTGGCGAAACTCGTCGTTATCAATCTGGGCCGGCGGGCGCCCCGGAAGGGACTCTGGCAGGGCTGCCTTGGCCACCATGTTGAACTTGCTCTCTTCAAGCCATTTGGGAGCGTTGACGATGAGATTGGGATCGTTGGGATTGAGGTCCCAGGCAAAGACGATGAGGAACCTGAGCGGCATGGAGCTGATGTTCATCTGGCCGTTGCGAACCATAGCCATGGGATTCTCGCCGGGCTGGCTGGGCTTGATGGAAGCCACATCGAACTGCGCGGGCGGACGCGGCGGCAGCTCCCTGGCAACCGCGGGGGAGTTGGGAGAAGGCTTCTCGCTGACGCTGTCGACGATCCATACAGAGCGGGGAGCGGTCTTGAGCTCAAGCTTCAGGCCGAGGTCCTTGTCGACGGCATCGAAGATGCTGACGGCTTCCGCGCCGGCCTTGGCGCGAACGCGCATGTCAGTCCAACGGATGCTGAAGTCGTACTTACCTTCAAGACCTGTCTGGTTCAGTACGGGTTCCGTAAGGTAGCTGTTGGCCGCCTGGTTGAGGAAGGTTGCGAGCTCCTCTGGCGTAAATCCTTTGCAAGCGATGGCGATGAGAGGTGCGCCACCGGCAGTCTGGTTCGGTTCCGGACGGCAGTCCCGCTGCTGGCCCTCTTCACTGGGCTTCATCTTTGTCTTACCGCCAGGAGCCGTCAGAAGAAATGCCGGCATCGGCGCTTCTCCCTTGTGCAGCACCAGCTTGAAGCGATCGGCGAGCAGGGATTGCAGCATGAGCCGGAGGTCGGCGTCGGAGGTCTTGGGGTCGGCCTTGGCGACAATCTCATAACGCTTCATCTCAAGCCAGCTGGGGCCGCCCTGCACCATCTCCGGCTTGACGTCGTAGGCCTTGGCAATGATGTCGACGATGCTGGATTGATGCAGGATGTATCGGTCGCCGTAGAGTTGCCCCCCATTGGAGATGGGAACCATCATGCGCGGACTGTCATGCACATCCGCAAGGGTGAATGCGGGTTTTGCGGCAGCCGACTGTTGCCCCCATGCTGCCGCACTGAGTACACCGAACACACCAAGTCCGAAAAGCAAACGCTTCTTCATCAAATCCAGCTCACCTTGCAGAGAGATTCAACGGCAACAAACGAGTACAGGGCCCGCACAGAGTCCACACCAGATTTACAACGATGTTCAGTAGACGAACGCTATATGGTTTCGTTATTTTTCGTGGCTGCTCATTGAGTATCAGGCCCCATGAGGATTTGCCAGCAAGGATTCGATGGCGGAGCCGACGCGCAGAATTGCGTGGTCGCGTCCTCCCATGCCGGCAATCATCAGTCCAACCGGTGCCTCGCCGGGCAGGTGGCAGGGCACAGAGAGAGCGCAGCCGTCGAGGTAGTTGAAGATACTGGGATTCCGCAGCATGGCTCCGTTGGCGTTGAAGTAGGCGGTGTCACAGGCTTCAAGCTCGGCGATGGGTGGTGCGATCCAGGCGGTCGTTGGCAACAGGACGGCGTCGAAGGGCTGGAAGGCCGCCTGTGCTTCGAGCATGATCTCGCGGCGCTGGCGGATGCAGTCAATGTAGTCGGCGGCGAGCATCCAGCGGCCGGGTTCGATGCGGGCGACGACGTGGGGATCGTAGCGCTTGCCATCGCGCTCCAGAAGATGACGGTGCCAGGAGAAGGCCTCGGCGGAGGCGAACTGGTTGGCAGCGGGGATGCGATCGAGCGCGGAAAAATGCAGCGGGATGAGCGTGGCTCCGGCGGCCTGCAGCATGGCGAGAGAACGCTCATAGGCGCGGCTGACATGAGTGTCGAGACCTTCAAGAACGTAGCCCTGCAGGACACCGAGACGCAGGGTAGAGACGGGTTGGGCTTCGATGGGCTGAAATGACTCTCCGGAAAGGACCGCGTCAACCAGGGCGCAGCAGGCAACCGTGGGAGCGATGGGGCCGATAGAGTCCAGCGTGGGCGAGAGCGGAAGGACACCGTCCATGGGGATGCGGCGAGCAGTGGGTTTGA
Organism: Terriglobus tenax; assembly: GCF_025685395.1. NCBI lineage: Bacteria > Pseudomonadati > Acidobacteriota > Terriglobia > Terriglobales > Acidobacteriaceae > Terriglobus > Terriglobus tenax. The sequence goes on from NZ_JAGSYA010000004.1 coordinate 2,144,170, forward strand.
AGCCGGTAAGACCGCACAGGGCCGAAGGAATGCGGACCGAGCCACCGGTATCTGACCCGATGCCCGCAGCGGCCATGCCGTAGGCGACGGAGGTGGCAGCTCCCGAGGAAGAGCCGCCGGGGATGCGTCCGGTGGCCTGGTCATACGGGTTGCGCGGGGTGCCGTAGTGGGGGTTCAGGCCGAGGCCGGAGTAGGCAAACTCGGTCATGTTGGTGCGGCCGATCAGAACTGCGCCTGCCTGCTTCAACCGGCGCACGACGGTGGAGTCGGCGGCGGCTGGGGGCGCGTCGGCCAGGACGACCGAGCCGGCGGGGGTAGGTTGCCCGGCGACGTCGAAGAGATCTTTGATGGCGATGGGGAGGCCGTCCAGAGGGCCCGCGCTTTGTCCATTGCGCAGACGTGCGTCCGCAGCATCAGCGGTGCTAAGGGCGGAGTCCCTGTAGACGCGGGTGAAGGTGCGGGAGCCTTCGCCGCCGGGCTCGGCGATGCGGCTGAGGCAGTCTTCGATAAGACCGCGGCTGCTGACCTGGAGGGTCTTGAGCTGGTGAGAGAGAACAGCGATGGGCTGTTGGGACAAGAGACGCACTCCGAGCGAGAGAACCGGCATGGTGCCGGCGGTTCTGGAAGATGTAGCGGCAGACGGGAACAGTATCAAGATAACCTGCCCCGAAGTATTGCGAGGCTGGGAAGACGATGTGTCTTAAAAGCCTGAACCCGGCCACAAAGCCGGGTTCAAAAGGCGTGAATCCCGCAAAGCGTTACGGCAGGTGGAAGACCACGCCCATGCTGATGCTCTTCAGCGTGTTGCTGGTGTTATTGGCGTGGATGGAGCCGACTCCGAACTCCACCAGGCGGACGTCCATGATGGAGGCGAGCCGCAGGTCAACGCCAGCAAAGCCCTCATAGGCAAGGCCGCCCTTGATCTCCCGCGAGATGCCGAAGTTGCTGCCGCCCCAGCCGACGGAGCCCTGCACATAGGGCTTGATCCAGGTAACGGGCAGCGTGGTGCTGGCGCGAACGCCGCCAAGTACCGTGTGAACACGCGTGCCAACGCCGTTGAAGCCGTTGTCATTTCCCTGCTTGCTGCTGGCGACATTGCCACGCAGGTCAGCGCCAAGCTTCACGCGGCCGAACTGTTTGAAGTCGTAATACACGCCGCCACCGCCACCGACCGGGGCAATGTTTTTGCCGTTGATGCCGATCTGCTGCACATTGACAGTGCCATAAACACCCAACTGGGCGCGGGCGGAGACGGTAAAGGCAGCTACGGCAAGGGCGAGCAACAGCGAAAGGCGACGGAAATTCATGCTGGCACCAGTGTATCTACAATGGGGACAGGCATGTCGACCCATCTGGAACGTATCTTAGCCAATACCCGCGTGGAGGTGGCCGCCCGCAAGGCAGCGACAGACCTTTCCGCGCTGGAGACGTCCGCCGCAGCTCATACGCCGCGCGGCTTTGCGCGCGCCCTGAACGAGCGGGCCAAAATCGCCCCGGCCGTAATCGCCGAGTTGAAAAAAGCCTCTCCCTCGAAGGGCCTGATCCGTGCCGAGTTTGAGCCGGTAGCCCTGGGCAAGGAGCTGGAGGCCGCCGGAGCCACCTGCCTTTCCATCCTGACCGACGAGGTTTTTTTTCAGGGCGGGCTGGAAAATCTGCGCCGCGTCTCGGCAGAGGTCACCATTCCCTGCCTGCGCAAGGATTTTATGGTCGATTCCTTCCAGGTAGTGGAGGCCCGTGCCGCCGGAGCTGACTGCATCCTGCTGATTATGGCGGCGCTGCCGAACGACGAGCTGCGCATTCTGCGCGATGCCGCCCGCAGCTATGGCCTGGACGTGTTGTGCGAGGTGCACGACCAGCAGGAGCTGGACCGCGCGCTGGAACTGGACTGCGAATGCGTGGGCGTGAACAGCCGCAACCTGAAGACCTTTGATGTTTCGATTGAGCGCGCCGTGGAGCTGGCTTCCCAGCTTCCGGAGGGCGTGGTGCGGGTGGCAGAGAGCGGCATCACCTCACGCCAGGATGTAGAGAACCTGCGCGTGGCCGGCTTTGACGCCTTTCTGATTGGCGAGACGCTGATGCGCCAGCCGTCGCCGGGCGCCATGCTGCGCACACTGATTGGATAAACCGCCATGTGGGTAAAGATCTGCGCCAACACGAACCTGGAAGACGCCAGGCTGGCCGCTGCCCTGGGAGCGGATGCGCTGGGCTTCGTCTTCGCGGCGGTAAGCACCCGCCGTGTAACTCCGGAACAGGTCGCGCCAATTGTGCGTGAGCTGCCGGAGGCGGTGGAGAAGATCGGCGTCTTCGCGGAGCTGGAGTTTGCAAGCATTCGCGCTGCGGTGGAGTTTTCCGGGCTGACGGGGGTCCAGTTGCACGGAAGCTACGATCCTGAGCTGATCAAGGCTCTGCGCCGGGAGTTCGATGGCCGTATCGACATTCTGCAGACCCTGCACTGGCAGGTGACCGCCGGGCTGGAGCAGGCGGAGGCGTTTGAAGCCAATGCACGCCGCGTGGCCGAAGACGGACTGGTGACACGGCTGCTGGTGGATGCCAAGACACCGAAGGGCGATGGCGGCACAGGCACGGTCTTTGACTGGACGATGGCGAAACCCAGCTTTGAGGTGGCACGTCGTGCCATGCCGGTGGTGCTGGCCGGTGGCCTGACCCCGGACAACGTCGCCGAAGCGATCCGCACACTGCACCCCTGGGGCGTGGATATTGCCAGCGGCGTGGAATGTGCCCCGGGAAAGAAAGATCCCGCGAAGCTGAAGGCGTTTGTTACGGCGGCGAAGGCAGGCTGAGGCGAACTATGTTTTTTCTGCCTGCATCGAAATACGGGGCAACCAAAGTGCGCTCTTGCCCCCTCTCTTTAACGTTTCAGGTTTGTAAATTGCAACTTTTCCGGGCCTATAATCAGTCCGATACGGGGAAGAAGATGTAGCCATGGCCCTGGGCGAAGCGCGAACCAAGATACCGGGAAAGCCGGACAAGATTCCGGACAAGCTGTACTTCCGGATTGGCGAAGTTGCACGCCTGTGCGGCGTGCCGGCCTACGTGCTGCGCTTCTGGGAGAGCGAGTTCCCTGCCCTGAAGCCCAACAAGGGCGGCACCGGGCAAAGGCTTTACCGCCGCCGGGATGTTGAGTTTGCGCTACGCGTCAAGCAGCTTTTGTACGACGAGGGCTACACCATTGCCGGGGCACGGCAGGTGTTCAAGTCCGAACAGAAGCACAAGGAAGCGCCGGCCACCCTGTTCCGCATGGAAGAGACGGTGGACCGGAGCAAGATGGACGGTATTCGCCAGGAGATGCGATCGTTGATCGATCTGCTGTCGCAGCCTCCGGGTGCAGCTTCCTCTCCTGCCAAACGGCGTACGGCCAGCCGCAAGCCAAACATAACGCCGGAAGATTCTTCCGCCTCCACAGCACCAGAGCGTTTATTCTGAGGAACATGCAGGGGCCCGAACGGTTATCGCAGGACGAACGGCGGGAGATCCGCCGACAGGCACAGGCCGCGACAGGTGTCCGGCTGGTGCGCGAAGATGAGCATGGCGTACGCTGCCTGTTCTGCCCCGGAACCTCGTTCCGGCGCTCGAAGCTGCGCACCTCTGACCTGCCGCAGGTTCTTCTGCTGCGGTATCCGGTGCGTTGCCTGACCTGCAGCCAGCGGCAGTATGCCAGCATTCCCGTGGCCGGGCTTTCGGTCCCCGCCAGCGTGCGCCATTCGCGTGCGCCGCGGCCCCAGGAGACCTGGAAGAGCTGGACGGACGGATCGGGCGACGACCCGAGCATCGTCAAGGCGCGTACGCCCTCGTATAAGCCCTACACCACGGTGAAGGTGGCCGAGGCACAGGCCGGCAAAAAACCTGCGGCCAGCAAGCCGGTGCGCAAGCCTGAACAGGACGACGCGATCTGGTAATTCCGGCACCGGATTCCCACACTCTCCACCGAGCTTGTGGAGGTGTGGATATCGCAGAGGAATCCGCTTTGCCATGAGGCCTGCGGAAAGCCGCACCCGTAGAATCAACTCTGGCGCGCATGCAGGTTGACCCACAACAAAAAGAGCAGACACCCTCGCCTCGCGGATGGACGCGCTGGCTGAGACCGGGAGCTTCGCATACGGCGTTTTCCGCATCGCTGCTGTTGATGGCCAGCAGCCTGATGAGCGGTGTATTCGCCCTGGTGCGGCAGAAGCTGATCGCGCACCTGTTTGGCGCGACCAACGCTACGGATGCCTACCTGGGCGCCTACGAGCTGCCGGACATGGTCAGCTACTTCCTGATCGGCGGCGTGGTCTCGTCAACCTTTGTCAGCCTGCTGAGCGGCTACCGCGAACGCGGTGAAGAGGCTGAGGGCGACCGTGCCCTGTGCATCATTCTGAACACGATGGCTCTGATTCTGACGGTAGCCATTGTGGCGGCTGAGTTCTTTGCTCCCTGGTATGTGCGCGTGAAGTTCCCTCACTTTGACGCAGAGACGGCCGCGCAGTGCGTAAGCCTGACGCGCGTTCTGCTGCCCGCGCAGTTGTTCTTCTTCATGGGCGGCGTCTTCGGGTCAAAGCTGCTGGTGCGGAAGATCTTCGTCTTCCAGGCGCTGAACCCCATCCTCTACAACCTGGGCATTATTGTGGGCGCCGTGTTGCTGCATAAGCGCCTGGGGCTGCACTCACTGGCGATTGGCGCGGTGGCCGGCGCAGGCTTCGGGGCGTTTCTGATGAACCTGATCGGCGCACGGCGCGAAGGCATGCGCTGGCAGCCGGTGCTGGACTTCCGGCATCCTGCGTTGAAGCAATGGCTGAAGCTGGCGCTGCCGCTAATGATTGGCCAGTCGCTGACCACGTGGGACCAGTGGATCCGCACCTTCTTTGCATCGCAGGGCGCGGGCGACATCAGCCGCCTGGCGTATGCCAAGCAGTTGTTCAATTCGCCGATGGGAATTCTTGGGCCGGCGGCGGGCGCGGCATCGCTTCCCTTCTTCGCATCGCTGTACAGCCAGGGCAAGTTTGCGGAGTTTGGCGGAGCGGTGAATCGCGCTGTCACCCGCCTGATCGCCGCGTCGCTCCTGCTGGCGGGGTGGATGATGGCGCTGGCGGGGCCTCTGGTGGATGTGACGCTGCGGGGCGGCCGCATGGATGAAGCCAGCGCACGCACGACGGCGTGGCTGTTCACCGTCTTCTGCCTGTCACTGTTTCTGTGGACATCGCAGAACCTGTATGCCCGCGCCTTTTATGCGGCCAGCAATACGTTCACTCCCATGCTCTCCGGCACGATCGTGACCGCGGTTTCCATTCCTGTGTACTGGCTGCTGTTTCACACGATGGGCGTGGAGGGGCTGGCGTGGGCCTCTAATATCGGCATTCTGCTGCATACGGTTGCCCTGGCACTGCTGCTGCAATACAAAGGACTTACTCCCATTGCGGGGCTCGAGTTTGGAGAGCTGGCGCGCTCGCTGGTAGCCGCGGGAGCGGGATGGGCTGCGATTACGGCTGTGCTGCATCTGCTGCCTGCATTGCATGGCCATATCCAGAACCTTGCGGCGATTGCCGGAGCCAGTTTGCTGTGGCTTGCGGTGGTGTATGTCGTGTTGAAGACATCGGGATCAAAGCTTCCCTCCCAGATTTTGGGAAGATTCGCGCGTTAGTTGCCGGAATAAGAACGGCGAAGTCCCGATCGATGCAATACCATGGACGTATCCGTTCCTTACAAACATTTGCATGGTGCATGCGCAGAGCTTCGTCTAGCGAAGGAGCTTTGGGGTGACACCTTCTCCAAACACCAGGAAGACCATCCTGGCGATTGTTCTTTGCTCAATATCGCTGCTGCTTCCCATTGGGGTGTCGCTGCAGCTGTCCTGGACGCAGAGCGAGACAAGCGCGCGCAACGAGAGCTTTTCTTATGCGCGTGACGTACTACGCCGCGCGGAGAAGACTTCGGACCAGATGGTGGATGCCGTTAAACGTGTCCATGCCGCACATCTTCCACACTGCTCCGAAGCAGAGCTTACGCTGATGCGCGACATCGATCTTGATTCGGATTATGTGCAGGCGATTGGGCGTATCAATAACAACACGATTGCCTGCAGCTCTGTTACGGGACAGACGTCTGTGCCCCTGCATGATCCGAATTTTGTAGCGGAGAACGGCCTTGCGCAGTATCTAAATGTGAGGATCACAGTTGGCCAGTGGCGTCCGCTGAATATCTTTGCGCTGAATGGCCTTGCGGTGATCACGGACCCGGAGTTGCCGCTGGATGTGTCACTGGACGAACGTGATCTGAATATTGCGATCGTCACTCCCATGACCAACAAACCGAATATCGTGGCCTCACGCGGAGAACAGCTCGATCCCCGCTGGGTACGTTCCATTCCGCGAGGCACGGAACGCAGTTATGCCGTGGATGGCTACCTGGTGACCGCCATACGATCTTCCCGCTATGACCTGATGGTGCTGGTGGCTGTTCCAAGACAGCACATGTACCGCAAGGTGAAGCAGATTGCGCTGATCTTCGTTCCGCTGGGCGTGTTGTGCGGGGCCGGGCTGATATGGGCCGGCATGTACCTGGCGCGCGCCCGCTCTTCGTTTGACAGCCGGCTGAAGGCAGCCATTCGCAGGAAAGAGTTCTACGTGGAGTACCAGCCGATAGTCGACCTGAGGACCGAACGCTGGACCGGCGCCGAGGCGCTGGTTCGATGGAGGCAGGGAGATACGATCATTCGCCCGGATTACTTTATCCCCATGGCCGAGGACCGGCACCTGATCCGCCGGATTACCGAGCTTGTGATCGACCGCGTTGCCGAAGACCTGCCGGAGATTCTGAAGCTGGACCCTGCCTTCAAGGTCGCCATCAACCTGTCGCCGGATGACCTGCGGTCGCAGGACACCATCACGATGCTGGAAAGACTCCTGGCCATCGAGATCGTATGCGCCGCCAACCTGGAGATTGAAGCCACTGAACACGCCTTTGCCGATGGACAGGAAACCCGCCGGGTGATGGAGCAGATACGCTCGCTTGGTATCACGGTCGCCATTGATGACTTTGGCATTGGCTATTCCAGCCTTTCGCGGCTGCAGTCGTTCCGCTTCGACACGCTGAAGATCGATAAGTCGTTCGTGGACTCCATTGGCACGGACAGCGTGACCAGCGACGTGGTGCTGCACATTATCGACCTGGCCCGGCTGCTGAAGCTGAGTGTAGTGGCTGAAGGTGTGGAGAGTGAAGCGCAGGCCAGCCAGTTGCGCGCCTATGGCGTCAAGCTGGCGCAGGGATGGCACTACTCCCGGTCACTGCCGTTGCCGGTACTGCTGGACAGTATGCGGTCGCGCATCGAAGACTAACGAACAGAAGCAGAAGGGCCACCCTTGCGGGTGGCCCTTGCTTGTTCCTATGCTACGGCTTACTTCTTCAGACCGAAGCAGTAGAGCTTGCCATCGTAGGTGCCGATGTAGAGCTTGCCGTTCGAGATGGTGACGTCAGAGAAGTGGTTGAAGCCGGTGATGCTGTCGCCGCTGGACCAGATCTCCTTGCCGGTCTGTCCGTCCAGCACATACACGGTGGCATGGTTGGACTTGGCAGCGCGGATGGTGGAATCAAAGTTCAGGCCGATATCGGGCCAGGCCTGCTGCGTGTTGTCGCCGCTGCCGTGGGTGATGATCAGACCGTTCGCGATGACCGGAGGATCGCCGCGGAACATGTCATGCGAGATCCAGACAGGATCGAGCGTGGGCTTGCCGGCCTTCTCCACCACCTTGAAGGCAGCTACGCCACCTTCTTTGGCTGCAGGCGTGTTGGTGATGGGAAACTTGGTCTGCTCAGGAGCCGAAGGACCCCAGAACGGAACCACAACCCAGCGCGTTCCGGCCTTGTCCTCCCAGGAGGAGACAGCGCCCCAGCTTCCGGCATTCTGGAAGTCGGCGGCGAAGTTGCAGAACAGCTCCGTGCGGTAGAGAGGGGTGTGGTGGTCAGCGGTGCCGCCCAGGTTCTTCGGGTCAAGCAGGTAGACCTTGCACTCCTTGCCGGAGGCCGCCATCAGCTCCTTGCCCTTGTAGGTGAAGACCGTCGGCGTGTTGTTGGGATCGAGGTCGCGCTTGCGCAGCCAGTCCCAGTTCGGCGGCGTGAACCAGTCCTTCACATGCCAGAAGCCGTCTTCCTTCAACTCGAAGCCGACGACCGAGTTGCCAATCATCGGGTTCTTCGGGTCGCTGGTCACGTCATAGATACCGTCGCCTGTGGTGGTCCACACGGTGCCGTCCGCAGTGATGACCGGACCACGGCGACCCCACAGTCCACCGCCGCCGCCAAAGCCGGCGGTCTTGTGAACTACTTTGGTCTTGATATCGACGGAGATGATGCCGCCGCGGCCGCGGTAGTCCGCAAAGATGATCTGGTCTTTGTAGAGCTGTACGCCGAACTTATTGATGACGCCGGTGGCGATGGGTCCGAAGACGATATCGCCGGTCGCGGCATCCAGACCAACGACGTTACCCTTGCCGTCAACCATGTACAGCGTGCGCTTGCCGCTGGCGTCCGCGTCAGAGATAGCCGGAACACCAGTGGTGCCGCCGGGTCCAAGGAAATTGAGGTGGCGCGGATCCGACGGGCCGCTGCGCTGCATGCCCGGAGGGCCCTGCTGCTGCGGAGGAGCCGGCTCAAAGGTCTTGCGCCAGATCTCCTTGCCGCTGTCGGCATCGAAGGCGTAAATAACATCGGACACGCCCAGGACATAGAGCATGTTCTTCTCGCCCGCTGCCGTCTTCAGGCCATGAATGGCGAGCGGCGTCATGAGGGCGTGCAGGGCGTGGGGTTTGACGTCGGTCTGGATGGACCAGAGCAGCGAGAGGTCTTTGGCGTTGTCCTTGGTCAGGACAGTCTCGTCCTTGGCCCAGCCGGAGCGGATGGTGTCACCACCGTCCATCGTCCAGTTCTGGGCGAGGGCGGCGCCGCAGCTCAGGGCCACGGCAGCGAGTGTGATGAGTTTCTTCATACTCTTATCTCCCTGTAAAACGGAGCGCATTACCGCTCAAACGGCACGCCAAAGGCGTACACGGTGTTGTCGTAGGTCGGAACGTAGGCACGGCCATTGGCATAACCCAGACCGCCGACGCCGAAGCTGGTGATCTGCGTTCCGCTGGACCAGACTTCCTTGCCGGTGGCTGCATCCAGGAAATAGAGCGTCGCCGGCTTGGAGCCCTTGACCACCTCAGCGATAGAAGCGAGGCTGCCGTCCTTCTTCACCACGGGAGCTTCGCCTGTCGAGAGCGCCAGCACCAGGCCGGTGCCCACAATGGGAGCCGCTGGTGTGACCAGGTTGCGCGAGACCCACTGCTGAGTGATGGTTACGGCTCCGTCCTTGCTCTCAATCTTGAAGGCGACGATGGAACCGCTGGCCGCGGGGCCGTTGGCGCCTACCTTGGCGGTGGTTGCTCCGCGAACGGAAGCGTAGACCCAGCGCGCGTTGCTGGCCGACTCGTCTTCCCAGGTGGCGAAGTTACCGTAGAAGCTGGTGACGCCATCCGGAGTGAAGACAGGCTCAGAGGTAGCGACCGCGGTCTTGTGGTCGGTTCCACCAAGCTTGTCGCCGTCCAGCAGATACAGGCGGCCATCGCGGCCACCGGCTAGGACGTAGTCCTTGCTGGCCATCTGGAAGACGGCCGGGGTGACTCCGGCGACGCCCTTCTTCAGGGCCGGAGCGGAAGTGGCCGGCGTGAACCAGTCGGTAACCTCAAGCGACTTGGGGTCAAGCGCGACCACCGTGTCGTTGTAGGTTCCGGCGGCGGTTCCCTTGCCCTCGGCGATCATGCCGTAGACCTGGTTCTTGCTGCCGATGCTGACGCCGCCGGTACCGGAAAACCCGCTGCCGCCCGTGAGGAACTTGGTGACAGAATACTCGGCAGGCTTGACCAGTGGCTGGTCAGGCATATCTGGCAATACCGGCGGCGTAAAGCTGGCGGCGTAGAGGCCGTTGTCGCCGGAGCAGCTGTCGACCGTAGCGCCGTAGATCACATTGTTGTTGAAGTTCAGGCCAGTGACCTTGGAGCCGGCGGGGACGAAAGGCACCGGAGCAACGTACTCGGCGTTGCCGTCCTGCTGGCGCGCGGTATAGAGCTTGCCATCGCTGGAGACAGACCAGACATAACCGGCCAGGCGCTGGAAGCCGCGGCGGCCCGAGCTGTTGCCGGGCATGACGACGGAGGCCGTCTGGCCACCCGAGCAGAGCGCGGTAGGCTTGGCGGTTGGCTTAGAGCCCAGCTTGGTCTCAAAGTATTTTTCGCCCAGGTCGGAGTCGATGGAATACAGCGTGTTACTGCTGCCACCAACGAACAGGAGCTCTTTAAAGCCAGCCCATCCGATGAGCTGCGTCAGGTCAATCGGCGCGGAGAGGCCGTCCAGACCGGCGTTGACATTGGGAAACTTGTACTTGTACATGAGCTTGACCTTGCCCTTTTCGGCATCGGCCTTCGTCAGGTACTTGTCGTTGCGGGCCCAGCCATCGCGCTGTGCGTTTCCGCCAACGCTTGGCCAGTCCGCAGCCCAAAGTGTGGCGCACGCCGAAACCGCGATGCATGCCGACCAAAGATATTTCCTACGCATGGGTATGACCTCCCTCCAGAAGTCCAGAGTGTGTTCTGGACATGTACTGCAGCAGATAACAATACGGACAAGCCGTGAACTGTTGGCCTTAAGGACGGACAGGGAACGAAATTTTGAGACGTCTTAAGCCGATGACGTTAGACCATACCCGAAACATGGTTGTCAACGGGGAACATCGCTTCTCCCTTCGTTGCAAACCCGCGAAAACGCTGGACAAAATGAGACGGGAGAGGCCCCGGGAAAGACGCAGAAGAGAGGGAATTTGACCGCAAAAACAACAAACCCGCCGGGCTGGCGGGTTGGGGCGGATTATTCCGAAGGCGGCGGGCTGCCGCGGTGCGACTCCAGCTTGTGCCACTGGTCGACCGTCATCTCGCGACGGATCCCCAGGAGCATACGGGCATTGGCCTTCTCCAGTTCGGCACGCGCCTGGGCGACACGGTCAATCTGCGCGAGGATGCGGTTTTCGTCCGGCTGTTCAGCTGAAACCAGCGGGCCAAGAGCATCTTCCTCTTTGCGCAGGGAGCGGTAGAGGGTGGCCAGGGTGCCGCGGTTGGCGTCAACGATGGCGTCCATGCGGGCGCGCTGGTCCTTCTGGATACCTATGGACTCAGCAAACTTCTTGTTGTCCCACCAGCGACCGGGAGGGCCAACCTGCAGCCCGCCGCGGATGGTGCTGACCGATCCGGGAGATCCGCCGCTGAAGGGGGGCGGCCCGTTATGACGGTCCGGGAAGTTGCTGCCGTTTCCGCCGAAGCCGCCGCCATTGCCCATGGGCGGACGTCCGCCGCCGCCACCCATACCACCGCCAGGGCCACCGGGGCCCTGGGCAAGTGCGGTTGAGGCGGCAAACAGAAGGGCAAGCAGGCCACAGGCAGCGAGTTGGAGTCGGAATGTCATCTGGCGAATGGGTTGAAGGTTGATAGTTTATCGCCGAGCCGTCTTGTCTTTGCCGTTTTCTTCGACAAAGGCTGCCTCATGCTGGACAGCGGGCTGTGCGATTTCCTGGTTGATGGCGGCCATCAGAGCATTGTCGGCGGCGATCTGTTCGGCCGTCGGTACAGGGGAGGCGTGCTGCACGGCAGCGTTCGGCTCCGGCGCGTCGTCGCGTGTGAGGAACGGCACCGCCACCGCGATGGCGAGTACAGCAGCTACGGCCATACCGGCCGCGGGTCGAAACGAGAGTCCCAGGCGTGCCAGCAGACCGGGCTGCGGTGTGGGAATGGCGGCGACACGCTGGCGGCTCCAATCCATGGAGACCTCGCGCAGCATACCCATCGTCTCCTCGACGCGGGTCAGCTCCTGCCGGCAGTGATCGCAGGCGGCCAGGTGGGAGGCAGCAGAACCGCCTTCGTCCAGACCCAGCAGAAGATCGGTGAACTGTTCGTCTGTGAGGTGCTTCATCGTGGCCCTCCCAGTGTAGATGCGTTTGGGCCCAACTGCGCACGAATGGCAGTGACGGCACGGTGCAGATGCGTTTTGACGGTGTTGACCGGCATACCGGTCACCTGGGCAATCTCCGCCAGGTCCATCTCTTCAAGAAATCGCATGACAAATACAGACCGCTGACGCTCAGAAAGAGTTGCAAGCGCGGCGTGAACCCCCTTGACGCGCTCTCGGGCAATCAGCGCGGACTCCGGCGAACTGGAGCGCGAGCCGATCTGGTGCGCCATGTCAGTGACGTCGGCCGCCGTGGAGCGGAAGTTGCGCCAGAACTTGAACTTCTGGGTGCGAACCTGATCGCGCACAAGGTTGGTGGCAATCGACATGAGCCAGGTGGAGACGGAGCAGTCCCCGCGGAAGCTGGCCCGGTTGGCATAAGCCTTCACGAAACAGTCCTGGGTGATGGATTCTGCCAGGTCCGTATCGTTGATGGCATACGCCACATACCGATAAACCTTTGCACGGTAGAGCCGCACCAGAGCGTCAATGTCTTCAAGCTCTTGCGTGCGGGCCTCCTGCCGTGCGGCAAAAGAGAGTATCGCGGTGCTGGCGGTGGCGTTCATACATCTGTTTTTGACGGGGATTCCGCCGGACTAGAGTACACCGGCCATGCAAAGGAGATGCAATCACCGTATTCAGCTGGCTGGGCATTGAAACCATCACGAAAGAAACTGGGTTTTGGACGCATGCTGGCCGGGTTCGTCACGCAGGGAGCCACCGGTCTGCAGAGCGCTTCGGAAAAACTACCGCTTGACACTTTGTAGTGCAAAGAATAACTTTGCACTACAAAGTAGAGGACGCGTATGAGTGATCTCAACCGGGCACTTCTCGACATCCAGAACATTCGCCGCCAGGTAGCGGCCAGCACGGAGTTCCGCGGCTATGGGCCGCTGACGCTTTCCTCGACGGCGGTGCTGGCGCTGCTGGCGGGTGTAGCGCAGTCGCAATGGCTGACGGAACCGGCAGCGCATCCGCAAATGTACGTCGCGTTGTGGTTGGGTACCGCACTGGTGTGCGCGGCGCTGATCGGGACGCAGATGATGACGCGGGCCAATCGCCTGCACTCGGGCATGGCGGACGCGATGATCCGGCTGGCGGTAGCGCAGTTTCTGCCGGCAGCTATTGCGGGTACGGTGCTTCCCTTTGTGCTGCTGCGGGTTTCGCGGGATGTCTTCTGGATGCTGCCCGGACTGTGGCAGGTGATCTTCAGCCTGGGTGTCTTTGCCAGCTGCCGGGGATTACCGAAGAAGATGCTGCTGGCAGGCGCCTGGTTTCTGCTGACCGGCATGGCCTGCCTTGCGCTGGGAGACAGCCGCGCGCTGGCTCCGGTGGCCATGGCGGTTCCCTTCGCCGGAGGCATGGCGATGGTGGCGATGGTTCATCAACTGTCGGCCAAGGAAGGAGGAGACGCATGAAGACGCCGAAGAACTCCGCAACCGCGGCTCCGTTTGCCTATGAAGGCCTGGATCGCGTGATCCATGAGCGGGCACGGCTGAGCATTCTGACCTCGCTGATGACGCATCCGCACGGGCTGAGCTTTCTGGAATTGAAACAGATGTGCGCCCTGACCGATGGCAACCTGGCGCGCCACCTGCAGGTGCTGGAAGAGGATGGCATGGTGAAACTGGGCAAGGAGGAGATCTCCGCCGGTGGCCGTGTGCAGACCACCGCCCGGATCACGCCTGCGGGCCGCAAGCGTTTTCTGGAGTACCTGACGACGCTGGAGCAGGTGGTGCGCGACGCAGCAGCAGCCGTGGAGACGCCGGACGAGGATCTGCTGCAGCGCAAGCTGGCGCCGCAGGGAGCGTAACGCGAGATATCCCACCCTTTGTCTTCGACAAAGAGTGGGGGCCGTTTGGCATGCTGCGAAGAGAAGCAGATCCATACGGGATGACAAACAAGAAAGACAAGCGCGGATCTTGCTTCGGGAGTTCGTGGAGTCAATCCATGTTGTTTGATGTGCTGGAGTTTACCGACGTACGTTCTCGAACTTTGCAACACAAAGTTAAACCAAGGAGAGATACAACCATGATGAGTACGAATGCCCCCACCCCTTTTGCTGTAATCGGCAGACATGCCCGGTCGCGCGGCGTGAAGCTGTTTGTGATTTCGTTCCTGGCGCTGGTGATGAGCATCTCCGGCGTGTTTGTAGACAACCTGAACGACGAGCGAGCGCGGAACCATGGGGCTGCGGCAGCGGCCTTTGAGTACCAGGGAGCTGTGCAGCCGGCGACGGTGATAGGCATCCGCATGGTGGACTCCTACCGGTCGATGCGGCGGTCGCTGCATTACATTCCGCTCTTTCTGGGGCTGGTGTTTCTGACGTACTTCCTCTTCGAGGTAACGACAGGAAAGAGCGTGCATCCGGCGCAGTATGTGATGGTGGGTGTGGCGCAGGTGATCTTCTACCTGCTGTTGCTGTCGCTAGCCGAGCACATCGGCTTTGACTGGAGCTTCCTGATTGCGGGCGCGGCGACGATCAGCCTGTTCTCCATCAATACGGAGTGGATCTTTAAGAGCAGAGCTTTGGCGATGCGTGCGTTGACGATCTTCACGCTGCTGTATGGGTTCATTTATGTGCTGCTGCGGGTAGAGGCCTATGCACTGTTGATTGGAGCCATTGCCGCATTTATCGCGATTGCACTGGCCATGTACATGACGCGCGATGTGGACTGGTATGGATCGGGCTCGAATGAAGAGAGCGCGGCTGAGTAGGCTGCCTTCATTCATGTTGGCCAAGGCCGAGTGTCTTGCGCAGCTCACCCTGCGCGAGCACGAGGCCGAGGTTGGCTTCCATGGCGCTGGCGGTGGAGGAACTGAGCTGGGCTTCAGCGGTGATCTGCTGTGAGGGAAGCGCGGCGTGCAGTTCGACCTGTTTCGTCTTGACGCGGGCGGCTTCGGCGCGCACCTGCTTTACCTCTTCGGCAAGATGGGCCAGGCCTTGCATGCGCTCGACCTTGTCGTAGGCGGCGTTGGCTTCGGCTTCGATGTGCGCGGTGACGTCTGCGAGCTTTACTTCGGCCTGGCGGAGTTGAATGCGCGACTTGCCCAGCTCGGCTTCGCGCTTGCCGCCGTCGAAGAGTTCGTAATGGAAGGCGACCCCGAAGGCACCGAAGTTGTGAACGAGGAAAGGGATGCCGCTCTGGTAGTTGTAGTGGGCGTAGGCAGTGACGTCGGGGATGTAGGCATCGCGTGCAACGGCAAGACCGGCGCGGGCGCGCTCTACGGTGGCCTTGGCACTGCGAACCTCAGGGCTTTCTGTGAGCGCGCGTCGAATGCCTTCGGCGCGTGATGGCAGATCGACGGCAGCGTTGGCGGAGGTCTCGTCAAGATCGAAGACCGTGTTGACCGGAAGGCCAAGCAGATAAGCAAGCGTCAGGCTGGTGTCGCTGATGGCGAGCTGTTCGGTAAGCAGATCCTGCCTGGCCTGCAGCACGCTGGCGCGGCTTTCAAGCTCGGAGACGTCGAGTGCTTCGCCGCGCTGTACCTGGTCGTGGGCTTCCTGCAGGCTTGCCTCAGAGGCTTTCAGTTGCTGTTCGGCTGCATGCTTCTTCCATTGCGCGATCAGCACGCCGTAGTAAACCTGGCGGACTTTCAGGGCGACGGTATCGCGCGCATCTTCCAACTCAATCTCGGCGACTTTGACTCCGGCGGCCGCGGCCTTGTTGCCTTCGTGGACTTTGAAGAGCTGCGTCATGGGTTGATTGAGCATGGTGCGGCTCAGGTAGCTGGTGCTGGCGCCCTGGCCCACGGTGACGGTTTCGACGGGCGTGTTGTTGCCAAGTGCACCCTTAGGCAGTGTGACGCCTTGCAGCTCGGTGATGTGCGAGGCCTGGCTCTCGTTGCTGAGTTGCGGGAAGTAGTGCGAGCGCGCTTCGTCTTTCTCGCGCTGCTTGCCGCTGACTTCGAGCCGTGCGAGCTCGAGGGTGCGGTTCTGCCGCAGGGCCTGGTCGATGGCCTCGTTGAGCGTAAGGTGCACGGGGGCGGCCTGTTGTGCACAGGCGGTGGCGGTGACCATCAGGGCAAAGAGGTATCGCTTCAAGGTGGTTCTCCTTACGAGGGGTTAGCGGCTTTCGCTTCCCGGAATCCGATCTTCATGACGCCGACGCAGGCCAGCACGCAGAGCGCGGCGACGGAGGCCCAGGCGAGCGTGAGGAAGCAGTCGGCAATGCTGAGGGTAAAGGCCTGCTGGCGCACCTGCAGGGTGAGCAGAGCACCGGCGCGCGCGGCGGCTTCCGATGTTCCGGTGGAGTGCGGCGTCATGCCGCCCTGCAGAAGGCGCAGGCGATGTTGGGTGGCGGGGTCGGCCATCTGTACATGCAGGCCAAGCAGGTTGGAGTGTGTCTGCTCGCGCAGAGAGATCCAGTGTTGCATGAAGGCGACGCCGAGCTCTCCACCCATCAGACGCACGGTTTGAAAGAAGCCGGAGAAGGTGAGCGCGTTGATGGGCTGCTGGATGGCACCGGAGTTGACGACCTCAAGAATGATGCTGCCGACCAGGCCGTTGAGTGCGATGCCTTGCCCCATGGCGAGCACGAGCTGCGAGGGCCAGAAGCTGGAGCCTGCCCATTGGGCATCGAGTTGCGCGTTGAGCAGGCAGCCTATGGCGATGAGGGTGAAGCCGATGCCGAGCACCAGCCGCGAATCGATGCGTCCCAGCAGCCAGATACCGAGCAGGCCAGCGAGCACCTGCGGAAGCGCAATCCAGAGAAGGACGGGGCCGGTTTCTTCGGGGCGATAGCCATGCACGCTGGCGAGGAAGCTGGGGAGCAGAACGACGGTACTGAGCAACAGGAAACGGAAGGCCGCGAGAAGCACTGCGAGGAAGATGACGTTGCGGCGCAGAAGGAAGCGGAGGTTGATGAGCGGGTTAGGCTCCATCATGCGGCGTACCAGAGCGGTGGTCCAGAGGAAGAGGCCGGAGGCGAGGAGAGCGATGAAGGTGCGCGAGTTCCACCAGTCGAGCCGCTGGCCCTGGTCGAGCGCTGTGTAGATAAGCGCAGCGCCCAGGCTGAAGTAGAGAAAGCCGCGCCAGTTGGGGCGAGGCTGTCCGGGCTTGGGTTGCGGCAGTGGCTGCGGTGCGATGCCGAAGTGGACGCAGAGCAGCATCACTGGCGTAAGCAGTGCGCCGAACCAGAAGATCCATCGCCAGGAGAGGTTGCCGACGAGGATGGCTTCAGTGGAATGCGCGATGTGTGTGGTGAAGACGACGTCTGCGCCATAAACAGCGATGCCGAAGAGCACATAGCGCATGGGCAGGTTGCGCAGGATGAACGAAAGCGTGAGCGGATAAAAGGTGCCTGCCGTGAGCCCCGCAAGCGCGAGCAGCACCAGCATCATGGGCAGGCCGCCGGAGAACGGGAGGAAGAAGGCGATGACGGTGTAAAGTGCGCTGCATGCCATCAACACGCGCCGCGGTCCGAGCAGGCCGCCGAGATACACCGAGAAGGGACCGATGAACATGGTGGCGGCGTTGAATGCCGTGCCAAGCCACGAAGCTTCATCCGCGCCCAGGCCAAGTGCGCCGCGAAGATCGGGCAGACCGACCGAAAGCAGGCGGCCCTGCGCGGTGGCGATCATGGCGCCCAGCAGAACGGCAACGATGCCGATCATGGGATGGTGCGTCGGGTGGACAGCTTCTCCGCTGGCCGATTGTGCGGTCTCTGCGGGCATTACTTCACCTTGACGGTTACGGTTGCCGAGAAGCCGGGACGCAGGCGCGCGATCTGCTCCGATGGATCAAGCTGAATCTTGACCGGGACGCGCTGCACCACCTTGGTGAAGTTGCCGGTGGCATTGTCCGGCGGCAGCAGAGCGAACTGCGATCCGCTGGCGGGAGCAATCTGCGCGACGTGGCCTTTCAGCGTGACATCAGGCAGGGCATCGATGTGGACTTCCACGGGATCGCCAGCTTTCATGTGGGCAAGCTGTGTCTCTTTGAAGTTGGCCTGGATCCACGGGCTGCTCTCGACCAGCGAGATGAGCTCCATGCCTGCGGCGACCAATTGGCCGGGGTGTGTTTTGCGCTCGCCCACGGTGCCGGCGAGTGGGGCGCGGATGACGGTGTAGTTCAGGTTGACCTCGGCGACCTGGATCGCCGCTTTTTTCGCGGCGATGTCGGCGCGGAGCACATCGTCCTTGGTGCGCAGCGAGGTCAGCACGCGCTGCTGCCCGGCGAGTGCAACCTGTGCGCCCTTGGCGGCTGCTTCCGCGCGAGCACGATCAGCCTGGCGGCTGGCGAGCAGGGCTTGTGCTTTTTCGGCATCGGCTACGACGGCTTCCACACGCTGACGGGTCGAAGCGCGCGCTGCCAGCAGAGCTTCCTGACGGGCACGCTCGCTGTTGGCGTGTTCCACGTCGGGCTTGGCTGCGGCAATGCCAGCATCGGCGGCGGTGACGGCTGCCTGCGCGGCGGTGATCTGCGTCTCCGCGCCGCGAATCTGTTCTTCCTGCACACGCTTGGCGTCTTCGTTGGCGGTGAGTGATGCTTCAGCAGCGGCAAGCGCAGCCTGTGCCTGGGCGAGAGCAGCGCGGTAGTCTTCGTCCTGCAGCTGCACCAGCACCTGGCCGGGCGTGACGGTGGCGTAATCCTGGACCAGCACCTCTTTCACCGTGCCGCTGACGCGTGTGCTGAGCGGTGTGACGTCGGTGCGGACGTAAGCATCGTCGGTGGATTGCTCAGAGCGGTTAGCGCCCCAGGAGCCCCAGCAGCCTTGAATGGTAAGCGCAAGGGCTGCCGCAATGGCGAGAACGAGAACGGGTACACCAAATTTGCGAAGCACGAGGTGCCTCCTCAGGAACAAGAAAAGTCAGCTTTGCGGAACATCAATGGAAGACAGTAACTAGCTGAGATCAGGGGAAATAGATGCGATACCGCAAGCATACGACATAGATGTAACAGCCGGAAAAAACAAATCCACGGCCCGAAAGTGGGGGAAGAAAACCTGGCTTGCGGGTGAGTGGGAAGAAGGGCGGGGGCGATAAGGTGGCGGTGGCTCAAAAAAAAGCCCCGCTCTTGAACGTGCCGAAGAGCGGGGCGATTTTTTTGTGGAGCGAGTTACAGCTTGCGGCCGACAATCGGCGCGAGCTGCTTCAACTGCGCGTTCAGCTTGTTGAGCTGCTCCGGGAAGAGGGACTGAGCGCCGTCACTCATGGCCTTGTCGGGGTTGGGATGCATCTCCATCAGCAGGCCATCAGCACCGGCGGCGACCGAGGCCAGCGCAAGCGCGGGAACCAGGTCGCGCTTGCCCACGCCGTGTGACGGATCGCCGAAGACAGGCAGGTGGGTCAGCTTCTTGAGCACGGGGATCGCGGAGACATCCATCGTGTTGCGGGTATAGGTCTCGAAGGTGCGAATACCGCGCTCGCAGAGCATGAGGTCGTAGTTGCCGCCGGAGAGGATGTACTCGGCGCTCAACAGAACTTCCTCGATGGTCGCGGCGATGCCGCGCTTCAGCAGGCAGGCGGTACGGGTGTGGCCCAGTTCGCGCAGAAGGTTGAAGTTCTGCATGTTGCGCGCGCCGATCTGGAAGACGTCGACGTAGGGCAGCATGGGCTCAATCTGCGAGATCTCCATGACCTCGGTGATGACCAGAAGGCCGTTCGCATCGGCGGCCTCGCGCATCAGCTTCAGGCCCTCGATACCCATGCCCTGGAAGCTGTACGGCGAGCTGCGGGGTTTGAAGGCGCCGCCACGGAGGAACTTGCTGCCCGACGCGGCAACCTGTTTTGCGGAGAGGTGGATCTGCTCCTTCGATTCGACCGAGCAGGGGCCAGCCATGATGACAATCTCTTCGCCACCGACGACGACGCCATTGCGGAACTTGATTTTTGTGCCCTCGGGGCGGAAGCTGCGGCCGGCGAGCTTATAGGGAGAGGAGATGCGATAGGCGTCCTGCACGCCAGCCAGCACGGTGAACTCGGCGACATCAAATGCCTGCGGCGAGCCTACGCCGGCCAGGATGGTCTGCGCGGCGCCGGTAGTACGGTGCACGGCGAATCCCAGGTCCACCATGCGCTCAATGACGGACTGTATATGTTCTTCGGTGGCTGCATCCTGCATTGCGACGATCATTGCTCTTTCCTCTTCTTTCGTATCTTCTGACGGGAGCCCACGCTCCTTCCGTCAGTTGTCTTTCTTCTGGAGCGCACGCATCACGTCGATGATGCGCTCGTAAATTTTCTGGAGCTCCGCATCCGGCAGCGGGCCGGGGTTGCAACTGCGGATATGCTCAAAGACCTTCTGTTCGCGGCCCGGCTCATACACGGGGAGCGCCTGCTGTGCCTTCAACATGCCGATGTTCTGGGCTGCCTCAGCCCGCTGGTTGATCAGCTTCACAATCTGCTCGTCCAGCTCGTCAATCCGCTTGCGCCAGTCCGCTATCTCCATCGTTTCTGCCTCACTTGGTTTCCCTTCCTGGTAATTGGCGCTAGGCGCGCAGACCCTTGATGAATGCCGCTGCGGCTGCAGGTGCTTCCTGCGGCGTGGATTTTTCGATGATGGCCACGATAGCCGATCCGATCACAGCCGCGTCAGCATACTGTCCCACGGCCTGGACATGTTCTGCATTCGAGACACCGAAGCCCAGAGCAATGGGCTTGCTGGTGAACTGGCGGATGCGGTTGACCAGCTTCTCCGCATCTTCTGAGAGTGTGGTTCCGGCACCGGTGATTCCCGTACGCGAGATGGCGTAGAGGAAGCCCTCGGTGTGCTGGGCGATAGCCTTCAGGCGTTCGTCGGGTGAGGTAGGCGCGGCAAGGAAGACGGGCGCGAGGCCGTTCTGCTTCATCGCGGCCAGGTACTCGGTGGCCTCTTCCACGATCATGTCGGTCAGCAGGACGCCATCAGCTCCTGCGGCCTTTGCGGCAGAGCAAAAGCTCTCCATGCCCATGCGGACGACGGGGTTCAGATAGCTGAAGAGGATCAGCCCCGCCTGCGGGCGGGCTTCGCGAATCTCCTTGCAGAGCGAGAGGACATCGCTCAGGCGGACGCCGCGGGCTACCGCCCGTTCCATCGCGCGCTGAATCACGGGGCCGTCGGCGAGGGGATCGCTGAAGGGCACGCCGAGTTCGAGGACATCGGCACCCGCGTCAATGGCGGCGATGGCGATGGCCTTGGTGGTAGCGAGGTCAGGGTCGCCTGCGGTGAGGTAGATGACGAGGCCGGGTTTCTTGGTGAAGTTAATTGGCATAACGAACAAGCTTTTAGCTGTCAGCTTCTAGCTTTTAGCTAGAGGCCAGGAGCTAGCGGCCATCAGCTCCTTTCAAATCCATCTCCTTGCGGAGGATGCCCATGTCCTTATCGCCGCGGCCGCTGACATTGACCATGATGACGTCACTCTTCGCCATCTTCGGAGCCTGCTTGATGGCCTCCGCTACGGCGTGGGCGGATTCCAGCGCGGGCAGGATGCCTTCCGTGCGTGAGAGCACCTTCAGCGCATCGAGGGCTTCCGCATCCGTGGCGAAGGTGTAGGTCGCGCGGCCCTGGTCGTGCAGCATGGCGTGCTCCGGGCCAACCGAGGCATAGTCCAGACCGGCCGAGACCGAGTGCGTGGTGGCAACCTGTCCGGCGTCGTTCTGCAGGACGTAGCTGTAGGTTCCCTGCAGAACGCCGGGGATGCCTCCGCTGAAGCGGGCAGCATGCTCGCCGAGAGCCGTGCCGCGTCCACCGGCTTCGACGCCGATGAGGCGGACGTTCTGATCCGGGATGAACTCGTAGAAGGCTCCGATGGCGTTGGATCCGCCGCCGACGCAGGCGATGACGGCATCGGGCAGCTTGCCCTCCTGCTCCAGAATCTGCTGCCTGGCTTCCTTGCTGATGACGCGGTGGAAGTCGCGCACCATGGTGGGGTAGGGATGTGCTCCGAGCGCCGAGCCCAGGATGTAGAAGGTGGTGCGGACGTTGGTGACCCAGTCGCGCATGGCCTCGTTGATGGCGTCCTTCAGCGTGGCGGAACCGGAGCCGACGCCGCGCACCTCAGCGCCCAGCAGGCGCATGCGATAGACGTTCAGTTCCTGGCGGCGCATATCTTCCTCGCCCATGTAGATGACGCACTCCAGCCCGAAGAGCGCGCAGACGGTGGCGGTGGCCACGCCGTGCTGGCCTGCGCCGGTCTCCGCAATGATGCGCTGCTTGCCCATGCGGCGGGCGAGCAGCGCCTGGCCGAGAGCGTTGTTGATCTTGTGCGCTCCGGTGTGCAGCAGGTCTTCGCGCTTCAGGTAGATCTTCGCGCCGCCGAGTTGCTCGGTCAGCCGCTTGGCGAAGTAGAGCGGTGTGGGGCGGCCGACGTAGTCCTTCAGCAGCCCGGCAAGCTCATTCTGGAAGGCTGCTTCGTCGCGGACTGCGGCATAGGCCTGCTCCAGCTCCTGCAGGGCGGCCATCAGCGTTTCAGGGACGTAGCGGCCGCCGTAGGCGCCGAAACGGCCGTTGCCGAGGGTTCGAACCGGATCGATGATGCTGTGTTCCATACTCATTCCCTTCTGTTGCAAGCAAAACAAAAGCCGCGACCCTGTTGGGGTTCGCGGCTTCGGTTGGAATCTCGTCGTGTGTTACCTGGGTACTGCTGAACCTGCGACGCTAAACCGCCGGAGCCGCTACTGTGCGCCAGTAGCGGAAGGTAAAGCTAAAGAAATGGGCGGTGTGCGTCATTGCGCCTTTGAGCGTACACGGATTTGGCCCGGAAATGCAAACCCCGCAGGCAACCTAATGGCCGGGGGGCCGGATTTTCTTTTCAGAGCGCGAGGCAAACACTTCCCTGCCCAGTGGCTCTAAAGGGTCTATAGGAAGTACCCGCTATATGCGTTTGCAGGCAGGGTGCCCCCACGGAGGACGTCATCATGATGAAGAACGTCACGAAGTTTGGATCGACCATGATTTTGGCGGGGCTGCTTTCGACCCCGTTCACCGCGATTGCGCAGGACCGCACTTACGAGGAACAACGCGCGCATGACCGGGCCAAGGCATCGCAGGATGCCAGCGATAAACGTCACCACACTACGGCCAAAGTTGTTGGTGGATCCGCCGCGGGCGGTGCCCTGCTGGGCGGAGTGATGGGCGGCGGCAAGGGTGCGCTGGTGGGCGCGGGTGTAGGCGCGGGCGGCGGCTACGTCGCCGATAAGATCCGCAAGAAAAAAGGGACTGACAAGCGCGAGAAGGAATCCAGAGAGTACCGTGAGACGCACCCAAGGTAATGGGTAGCTCCTGAATTTTGTTGCATCTGACTGATGCTTCGTGGCGTACTTCATTCACCGCGTGGGTTTTTGAACCCATTGACGCTGACTCTGCATCTTTTAATGCAGAAAGCTGGTGAATTACATGCTGCGAAAGACCATTCTCGCCGCCGTGATGACCTTCCTGGCTGTGGGCATTGCTGAAGCCCGCGATACAACGCCGAAGGCACACGATCACACTCCGCGCGTCAAGGACAGAACACCTCGTCCTCACGGAACGCAGTCTCCGCGCCGCGCCTAAACACAGAAAAGCTCCTTCCTCTGAAACGAAAAAGGACGCCCCTCGCGGCGTCCTTTTTTACTGGCTCAATGTCCCATCGCCTCGGGTGAGGGTTTTTCGCTCTTTTTAGGCAGCCGCATCAGCAATGGCAAGGGCGACAGCAGCAGGATGACGAAGGCCAGCAGGGCAAAGGCATTCTTATAGCTGAGCATCTGCGCCTGCCGCAGCATCTCCTGGTAAGCGCGGCCCACCGCCAACTGGCTGGCCTGCGCCGCACTCATGCCCTGGCTGCGCAGAATGTTCGCAATGCTGCCAATGTAGTTGTCATACGCCGGTGAACCGGGCACCGTATTGGCCGCCAGCGCCGACTGGTGCGTTTGCGCGGTACGGGCCAGGAAGGTCGTCAACAGGGCGGTTCCCGCGCTTCCACCCAGGTTGCGGGCGAAGTTGGAGAGCGACGAGATCTGGTTCATCTTCGACGGCGGCACTCCCACATAGTTCAGCGTGGAAATGGGGATGAAGATGAAGGGCAGCCCGATGACCTGGAGCATGCGCCAGAGCGTGATCGTTCCATAGGAGGCAGTGAGGTCGAGCCGGGTGAGATTCCAGATGCCAAGCGCCGTGGCCAGGTAGCCGAGCACAACGGTCAGACGCGGGTCGATTTTGCCCAGCGACCGGCCCGCCGCGGCCATGCCGAACATCATGACGAAGCCGGCCGGCGACAACACCTTGCCTGCCCTTTCTGCCGTGTAGCCAAGCAGGGTCTGCAGGTACTGCGGAATAAGCACGGTAGAGCCGAACAGCACCATGCCGAGCACCAGTTGCAGGAAGACAGCCGTACCGAAGTTTCGATTTTTCAGGAGCTTGAGGTCGACAATCGGGTCCGGGTGACGCCATTCCCACCAGGTGAAGAAGAGCAGCAGGCCCGCGGCGGCGATCGCCGTGGCGCGGATCATAGGGTCGCCGAACCAGTCCTTTTCCTGTCCCTTGTCCAGGGTGAACTCCAGCAGTCCCACGCCGAGCGCCACCAGGCCGAGACCGGTGAAGTCGACCGGTTGGCGATGCGCCTCCGCGGCCCGCTCCTTCAGGTACGGCGGGTCCTCGACCATGCGGTTCGACAGCCAGATGGAGAGGATGCCGATGGGGATGTTGATGAAGAAGATCCAGTGCCAGGAGTAGTTATCCGTCAGCCAGCCACCGAGCGTGGGACCAATGGCCGGAGCGACCACCACGGCCATGCCGTAGACGGCGAAGGCCTGCCCGCGCTTTTCCGTCGGGAAAGTGTCCGCCAGGATGGCCTGCTCTGACGGCGCCAGGCCACCGCCGCCAAGCCCCTGCAGGATGCGCGCAAGGATGAGCATGGGCATGCTGGTGGCGATACCGCAAAGGAAGGAGCAGACCGTAAACATGATGACGCAGGTCATGTAGAAACGCTTGCGTCCGAAACGGTTGGAGAGCCAGCCGGAGACGGGCAGGATGATGGCGGAGGCGACCAGGTAGCTGGTGAGCACCCAGGT
The DNA here is from genome assembly GCF_025685395.1 of Terriglobus tenax. Taxonomy (NCBI): domain Bacteria; kingdom Pseudomonadati; phylum Acidobacteriota; class Terriglobia; order Terriglobales; family Acidobacteriaceae; genus Terriglobus; species Terriglobus tenax. The sequence continues at coordinate 2,169,163 of NZ_JAGSYA010000004.1, forward strand.
CGCCTCTTCCGAACTGGCGCCGAGTGAACCGGCAATGTGCGGCAGGGCGACATTGGCGATGGAGGTATCGAGCACCTCCATAAAGGTGGCCAGCGTGACCGTGAGCGCAATGGCCCAGGGATTGTGCCGGGGCTTCCAATTGTGATCGTAAGACATGGAGGGATATCAGCTAGCTGCGATAGAATATCAGGTAGCTGATGATGAACGACACCAAAACCGAAGACAAAGCTGCAAAAAAGCAGGCTGAATCACGCCGCACTTTGAAGCTGATGAAGCGGCTGATGCTCGGTTTTCGCGCGCGGATGGATGAAGACCTTCGCCCGCTTGGAATTACGCTGGCCCAGTTGCGCGTGCTGCACGCCATCAAGACTGAAGCCACGGCCAGCGGGGCCCAGGTGGCACGAGAGTGCCACATTACGCCGCAGACCGCCCACGCACTGATTCTGCGCGCAGAGAAAAACGGCTGGATTGTGCGCGAACACGATGCGACCAATGAGCGTCGACGGATTGCCAAACTGACCCCAACCGGAGAAAAACTGCTGGAGGATGCCGATGTGCTGGTCCAGCAGATTGAGACCGAGATGTGGGAAGGTGTGAAGCGGACCGACCTGAAAGCGATGAACGACCTGCTGGAAGTGGCAGCGGGACGACTGTAGCCAGAGAGCAGCAGCACCTTTGCTTCGGTGCAGGATGTCGGACCCGCGCGGCTTCCTGTCATTTACCCTAGAAAGATATGGCAACCACAGCATCGCCTCAGGTTGAGGTCACACTGAAGGACATTGAAACCGCGCGGGAGCGGATTCGTGGCAGTGTGTACGAGTCTCCCTGCACGCGGTCAGAAAAGCTGTCGCGGGCGACCGGTCTTGAGGTCTACCTGAAGCTGGAAAACCTGCAGATGACCGGCAGCTTCAAGGAACATGGCGCTTTGAACAAGATCGCCACGCTGACGCCGGAGCAGGCCCGTCGTGGTGTGATTGCCGCCAGCGCCGGCAACCATGCGCAGGGCGTGGCGTATCACGCGACCAAGCGCGGGATTGCGGCAACGATCGTGATGCCGCTGGCGACTCCGCTGGTGAAGGTGACGGCGACGCGGAACTTTGGCGCGAACGTCGTGCTGCACGGCGCAAACTACGACGAGGCCTATGCGGAAGCCATGCGCCTGCGCGAAGAGCATGGCTTTACCTTCGTGCATCCGTTTGACGACCCTGCGGTGATTGCAGGACAGGGCGTGATCGGCCTGGAGATGCTGGACCAGGTGCCGAACCTGGGAGCGGTGATTGTTCCCATTGGCGGCGGCGGCATGGTTGGCGGCATTGCGACCGCGGTGAAGGAACGCAATCCGAAGATCCAGGTCGTGGGCGTACAGACGGCGCGACTGGCCAGCATGAAGGCAGCGGTGGATGCCGGCCACCATGTGACGCTTGATCCGGCTACAACCATCGCCGACGGCATCGCCGTGCGCCGTGCGGGCGATGTGACCATGCCGATTGCGCAGCGTTATGTCGACCGCATTGTGACGGTGGATGAGGACGAGATCGCATCCGCCATCCTGGTACTGCTGGAAGGTGAAAAGACCCTGGCTGAAGGTGCTGGCGCAACCGCGCTGGCAGCCGTGATGCAGGGCAAGACAGGATTGGCCCCGGGAACGAAGACGGCGGTACTGGTGAGCGGCGGCAACATTGACGTGACACTGCTGAGCCGCATTATCGAGCGCGGCCTGGTGAAGGACGGACGCCTGATCCGCCTGCGCATTCACCTGCTGGATAAGCCGGGAGCCCTGTCTGAGCTGACGGAGCTGATTGCGTTCCACCGCATCAACATTGTGGATACGCTGTACAACCGGGCGTATTACGACGTGAATCTGGGCGATACGGCCATCGACATCACGATGGAAGCGCGCGGTCCGGAGCATGTGGCGGAGTTGCTGGCTGCGCTGACAGAGCGCGGCTTCCGGCACTCGCGCGTGCAGTAACGTTACACAATAGTGGCGGCGTAACTCTTGTTTGGCGGCGGCTCCGGACCTAGACTGGAGGCAACATTTCCCGATTTGCTGTTAGATTTATCTGCTCTGCTTCGGAGCATCCGCATTGCTGTTTTTGAGCACGGATGACAGCCCAAAGCCGAGACGCTGAGTCATACTCTGGCACGATATCGGGTTTCAAGGAAGACGATGATGGCACAGAACCTTCAATATGCGACCGAAGAAGAGGTCAGCTCAAGCCGACCCTCTGCGCAACGCCTTACAGTGGAAGCCGGTGTTGTCGCGTTGCTCTCTTTTCTGGCCCTGAAGTTTGGGGGCTTCCACAAAGGCGGCAACCCCCTGGGGGATGTGGTGGAAATCAATCTCGGTTCCGCAATCATGATCTCCGCAATTGTCACGCTGCTGTTCCTGGCCGCACGAGCATGGCGGATGCAGAAGACATCGCACGAGGGCTAGGCGCTCCAGAGAGCTAAAACAGATGGCCTCCCCGAAGGGAGGCCATTTGCAATGGTGCAGCGGGAAGGATGGATTACTCCTTGTCCGCCTCGACGTCGATGGTGATCTTCACCAGGTCGCTGACGACTGCGTCAGGGAACTTGGCTCCGAAGCCGAAGTCCGAACGCTTGATGCTGCCGGTGGCCGAGAAGCCGGTGACCAGCTTGCCCTGCTGATTCTTCTGCGGAGGCGTGGGGCCGTCAACCGTCAGGGTAACGGGCTTGGTCACGCCATTCAGGGTCAGGTCTCCAACGACGGAGAAGCCATCGCCCTCGCGCTTCACGGCCGTCGACTTGAAGGTCACGGTCGGGTTCTTCTCCACGTCGAAGAAGTCGGCCGACTTCAGGTGGTCATCGCGCTTCTGCACGCGGGTATCCAGTCCCTTGGTCTCAATGGTGGCGGTCACGCTGGACTTGGTGGGGTCCTTCTCATCCCAGGTCACAGTGCCGTTGACGGCGCCGAGCGAGCCGCGCACGTTGGACACCGAAAGGTGCTTCACCTGGAAGGCAGCGTCCGAGTGAGCCGGGTCGATCTTCCACGTGGAGGTCTGAGCGAAGGCGTGCGAACCAACCAGCAGCAGGCCGCCGAGAAGCGATGCAAAAAGCGTACGAGTGGTCTTCATTGTTGTCTCCAAAAGAAATCCTGGTTGAGGAGCGCCTCACGGACGCCCGCGTTGATGGTTGTGTCGGAAGCAAGTGAGCACACGTTCCCCCGTGTGCATGGCGGAGAAGTCCGCCAGACAGGACACGGGGCTAGCTACATCGCCCCGCCAGCGTCCTGGCTTGCTGCCTGCAAATGAAACTTGTGGGTTCAATGCCTTTAGAAAGGGACTCGGGGCGCGCGGGAGGGCTACTGAAGATGCGCTTCATTCCGTCTCTCCCTTCTGCTTACCGGGCTTCACCTGGTTGGCGGCCTCGGCAGTCTGGCCCAGCTTCTTCAGGCCATTGTAGAGGGCCTGACGGTCTGCCTCAGAAAGTGGTTCCATCATTGTGTCCAGATCGCGGACGTGCGTGGAGAAGGTGCAGCGGATCAACTTGTCGCCTTCCGGTGTCAACTCCGCGATGCGGACGCGGCGATCGGTGGCGTGGAAGCTGCGATGCACCAGGTTGCGGCGCTCCAGGCGGTCAATCGCCGCCGTGGTGGAGGCATTGGCCAGCCGTGCCTTCTCGGCGATCTGCGTCATGGTCAGCGGACCCTTGTGCAGCAGCATCTCCAGCACGATAAAGTCGCTGAGGCCAAGGCCCGTGCCGACAATCGAATCCTCGGCAAAGGTACGGACAGCGGCATAGGACTTCATCATCACCAGCCAGAGACGGGTCGCCGAGATTTCTTTCTTTTCGCTCATGCCTGTCCAGATCCTTTCTACAACATCTGATGTTTCGATGTCGAAATAGATTCAATGGAAGGATCTATTTTTTCTTCGGGAGGCGGGATCTCAGACCTGCCGGCCTGAAGTGGTCCGGACGCAGTTTTTGCCGGCGTACTTGGCCAGGTAGAGTGCCTGATCAGCGCGCGAGATCAGGGAATCCAGGGATTCCTGCTGCCCGGTGGAGGTGGCCACGCCAATACTGGTGGTGGTGTGGAAGAGCAGGCCGGCGTATTCGATGGGGAGTTCTTCCACGTGCTGCCGCAGACGTTCGGCCAGTTGCAGCGCCTGCGCCTCATCGGTTTCCGCCAGCAGGATGATGAACTCCTCACCACCGTACCGGGCAAGAATGTCCGAGGTGCGGATGGATGCGCTGAGCATGGTGGCGATGGCGCGCAGGGTGGCGTCGCCGGCGCTGTGCCCCATGGTGTCGTTGGTCTGCTTGAAGTTGTCCAGGTCAGCCAGCAGAAGACTGTAGCTGCGACCGGAGCGCTGGGAACGCGCAGCCTCCAGCGTTGCCCGTTCAAAGAAGCCGCGGCGGTTGAGCGTGCCGGTCAGCTCGTCGTGCAGGGCAAGCCGTTCCAGCTGCTTGTTGGCGGTAAGCAGCTCCTGGCGGCTGCTTTCCAGCTCACGGGTACGCGTGGCCACCAGGGCTTCCAACTCCCGCTGACGGCGCGCCATGTAGGCCAGCCGAATGCGCAGGATCAGCAGCACAATGACCACGATGAGCAGGGTAAGGATGGCCTGGAACCACCAGCTCTCCGGGATGCTGTTGCGGATACGCAGCGGGAAGGCAATTTCCTGCGCGATACCGGTGCCGTTGCGGCTAATGGCGCGCACGTGGAAGGTATACGAGCCACCGGGAAGATTGGTATAGGTGGCCGCACGGCGGGTGGAACTGGGAGAACTCCAGGACTGGTCGAAGCCTTCCAGTTGATAGGAGTAGAGCGTGTCATTCGGCGCGGTGTAGTCCAGAAGAGCAAAGCTGATCTCAAAGCCGCGGTGCGAAGGAATGTTCAGTTGTCCGGCAGCCGCCAGGCGCGCCAGCAGCACGGGGGACTGGCTCGCTCCCTGCAACTCAATCTCCGGGATAACCAGCGGAGCCTGGAAGGCCCAGGAATGGAGCATATGCGGGCGGACGATGACGACCGAGGAGTTCCCTGGAAAGAGGATGGTTCCATCGTCGAGCAGAGCGGAGCTGAAGAGGTTCTGCGCCGTGGTCTGAAGACCGTCCGGGATGCCATAGCGGCGCAACGTAAAGTTCTTCGGGTCAACGGAGGCGAGCCCCCGCGGCGTGTTGACCCACATTCTTCCGTCGAGCCCGCGACGGGTGATGAGGATAATGTCGTCGGGCAGGCCGTTGTGGTCATGGTCGATAGTGCGGAAGGTGGCTTTGCCTTCGGGCGTGATGCTTTCCATGACCTGCAGCCCCGCACCAACGGTGCCGATCCAGAGACGGCCCTGCGCGTCCTCGGCCATGGGCTGGATGTTGTCATTGGCGAGCGAAGTGGGGTCTTTGGGATCGTGGCGGATATGCCGGAAGGTCTCCCGGACGGGATCAAACAATTCCAGGCCGAGACGCGTGGTGATCCAGAACCGGCCGTGTGAGTCTTTCAGGATGTCGCGCACATAGTCGTCGACCAGCGTTGCCGGGTTGCCGGGCTGGTGGGTGAAGACTTTCAGTTCCCCGGTGCGCCGGTTGTAGCGCAGAAGACCGTTGTAGCAGCCGGCCCAGATCTGGTCGCCATCGACCAACACGGCATTGATGATCTGCTTGCGAATAAAAGCATCTTCGACCGGACGGTAGGTGCGTGCGTGTACGTCAATGAGATACAGCCCCATGCCACCGGCCACGGCCGTGTTTTCGTCGATCGGCTTGATGGAGAGAATCTCTCGATGCGAGGACTGTTCCTGGCTTACACCTGGAGCCGGATGGATGGCATGAATGCTTCCGTCGCGGTCAATCTCTGCAAAGCCGCCCTGGTCAAAGCCAACCCACGCTCGTCCGAAGCCCGCACCGACGCTGCGGACCTCCGAACCGAAGAGACGGTCAGGACGCAGAGGCGAGCTGCGGATGTTGAAGATACCGTGCCCTTCCGTAACGATGGTGGAAAGACCGCTGTCGGTACCCATCCAGACAACGCCGGAATGATCGCGCATCATGCCCCGGATGAAGTCATTGCTGAGCGGTGCGGAGGCCGTGGGATCCTTGGCCCAGTGCAGCACCTGGTGGGTGTTGCTGTTCAGCGAAAAGATACCGGCGCCATAGGTGACAAACCAGAAGATGCCCGGCTGCATCTCCAGCATGCCGCGCACCGTGTGCGGACCGATGGGGGAGTTACGTCCGGCCAGCCCGGGATAGCCGCGCAACAGACCTTGCGTGCGGTCGACCGTGCCGAGGCCGGTGGTATCCGTACCCGCCCAGAGAAGGCCGGTGTGGTCCTCAAAAAGAGTCCAGATGGAAGCGTGTTGCCCGAGGTCGTTGTCGCCCGGGATAAAGCGAAACTCGCTGGTTCCGGCGGGACGCAGGTAGAGTCCGCTGTCAGAACCTACCCACAGGTTCTTCTGCCTGTCCTGCAGCAGCGCGAAGATGGTGCTGGAAGGAGCTCCGTTGGCCGGTGACTTGCCCGCAAGGGCGCCGTAGAGTTCAAACTCACCGGTTTTGTCAGAGTAGTGCGCGAAGCCGTTCTGCGTACCGAGCCAGACGCCGCCCTCGCCATCGGGGGTCATGCAGAAGATACGCGCCTTGCGGAGCGCCTGCGGCATTTTGGAAGGGATAACAAAGCTGTCTGTCGATGGCTGGTAGATGGCGAGCCCCGCGCTGCCTGTGCCGACATACAGACCACCATCTTCGCGCGGCAACAAGTTGCGGACATTGTTGTCAGGCAGCGAACCGGGAAGAAGGGGGTCGTGGGTGTAGGTATAGAACTGGTAGCCGTCAAAACGCGCCACACCACCAAAGGTGGCGACCCAGACATAGCCACGAATGTCCTGTGCAAAACCATAAACAGAGTCATGCGGCAGACCCTGCTTCATGGTCATGACATCGAAGTTCAGGTCAGAGATGGCCTGGAGTTTCTCTCCATCCAGGACAGGCGACGGTGTGGCTGCCTTCTGCGCGACCGCGCCTGAACTCCCTGACAACATGCCGGCCAGCACCAGCAAAACAAGTGCCGAACGACGCATAAACCTCCCAACCATTGCGCACAAACACCACGAACGATCACTCGTCCATGGTGAAAATATCACGTTCTTTCAAACAGTTCACTGGCTATTTCGGGTGAGGTCTATGCTGGTTTCTATGGATTTTTCAGCCAATGAAATACGCGTCCTGGGAGCCTTGATCGAGAAAGAGATCAACACCCCGGAGTACTACCCACTCTCACTGAATGCACTGGTGGCGGCATGCAACCAGAAGTCGTCCCGCGAGCCGGTGATGGAACTGAGCGAGGACGAGGTGAGAGCCGCACTGCATCACCTGGAAGACATGGATTACACCGCGACAGCGCATGACAGCCGCGTGCCAAAGTTCGAACATCGCGTACGCACCGTGCTGAACCTGCGCCGCGATGAAACCGCTCTGCTGTGCCTGCTGCTGTTGCGCGGACCGCAGACACCGGGAGAGCTACGCACACGCGCCGACCGCATGTACGCCTTTGACGACGTCCCTGCCGTACAGAGCGCGCTGAATCGGCTGATCGAGCGCGAAACTCCGCTGGTGGTGCTGTTGCCACGCCAGCCCGGGGCACGCGAGGCTCGCTATGCGCACCTGTTGAGCGGTATGCCGGATGTTACCGAGATGTCTGCTGCTGCAAAAAACACCACGGCAGGCAGCAACCGCATGGAAGAGCTTGAGGCAAAGATTGCCGTGCTGGAAGAGCGCATGGCTGCGCTGGAGCAGCGGCTTACGGCCGTGGGGGCCTAGCAGATTTCAGCTCGGCCCTGAGCTTCGCGTTCTCCTTTTCCAGATCGTCGAGGCGGTGACGCAATGGTTCAACGGCAGTGGCGATCTCCTGTTGCGTGTAACGCGGGGTAATGTGCTGCGGGCAGTTCCAGTCGAACGCTTCTATGTGCACGATAATGGCCCGTTCCGCCGGTGTCTTCTCCTCGGGGTCTCGCAGCTTCTCTATCCATACGGCAGCCTCGGCGGTGCCTTCAAAGATTTTCGCGTGACCGAGAATCTTCAGACGCCGCTGGTAGGCATAGTCCATCAGGAAGAGCGCAACGCGATCGTCATGCTGCAGGTTGCCGATGCTGATGTATTGCTTGTTTCCGCGCAGGTCGACAAAGCCAAGCGTACGGTCATCCAGAACGCGCAGAAAGCCATTTGCTCCGCCACGATACTGCACATAGGGCCAGCCGGTTTCGCTGATGGAGGCGAGATAGAAGCCGTCGCGGCCAGCGACAAAATCCGATTCAAACTCGCCCAGGCGGTCGCCTGCTTCGCCTGTCTGCTGGACACGCTCATACTGCCGGCGGCTGCCATGTTGCTCCTGCTGCTTCTGAACCAGTGGTGTGAATGCGAGCTCGGCGTAACGCTTTCCCATACTTACTAGGGTGCTCCCCGGAGCAGGAATGCGCAGAACTTTATTTCGTGGTGTGCCCCAGACCCTGCCGCACCATCGCGGCAAAGGCATGCACCAGCATGCGGTCTTCCCCGGTGCGATGGGCTATCTCAAGATCGCTCCTGACCGTGGCTCCGCGCAGACGCACGCAGACTACGTCGTTCATCACAATACGTTCCACGCAGGCAGGTGCAATGGTGACCCCCAAACCGGCGCCAACCAGGCGCAGCAGCGTAAGCCATTGCGGAGCCTCCTGCACGATGCGAGGGCGGAAGCCATGTTCTTCGCAAAGAGACATGGGTTTCTCAAAGGCGCGTGTGCCTGCCGACGGCGTGTGAAAGACAAATGGTTCGTCGCGCAGCGCTGCCGCCGTAATGCTCTTATTCGCTGCCAGGGGATGCTGCCTGGGCAGTACAGCCACGTACGGCTCACTGTAGATCGGCTCTACCTGCAGGCCATTCGACGGGCCGCCGTCACGCAGGATGCCCACATCGATCTCCCCGCTGAGCAGCGACCGCATGACGGACGCCGTGTAACTCTCAAACAATTGAAGCTGCACCTTGGGAAATCGACCGTGATATACGCCAAAGGTGCGCGGTATGGCGGTGAGCATGGCGGAGCTGATGAAGCCGACGCGCAGAAGGCCCTGCTCGCCGCGGCCGATACCGCGGGCCTCTTCCATGTCGTCCTTCACGTTGCGCAGCGTGCGGCGGGCGCGCTCCAGAAAGGCTTCCCCGGCGGCGGTCAATCGCACGGCGCGCGAAGTCCGCAGAATGAGCTGGCAGCCGAGGATCTCCTCCAGCTTGCGGATCTGCTGCGAGAGCGGTGGCTGGGCCAGGTGCAAACGGCGCGCTGCGCGGCCGAAGTGTAGTTCCTCCGCAACGGCGATGAAGTAGCGCAGATGACGCAGCTCGATATCCATACTTTTGACATACTAATGCGGACAAACAAGATATTGGACATATCGCGCGTGGAGACGGAGACTCAAACCATCTGGAGGTGGAACCCATGCAGGGCGCATTGCTGCTGGCCGACCTGCCCGTGGAGAACGGGCGCGTGACTATACGTACCTTCCAACCCGGAGATGAAGCTGCCTTCCGCTCACTGAACGAGAGCTGGATCAGCAAGCATTTCAGGATGGAACCGCACGACTACGAGACGCTGGACGATCCGCACACCCACATTCTGAATCCGGGCGGGCAGATTCTATGCGTGGAAGAAGACGGCGCTGTCTTTGGCTGCGTGGCCCTGGTCCCTGCACAGGAGCCGCAGACCTACGAACTGGCAAAGATGGCCGTGGATGAAACCTGGCAGGGCCGCGGCATGGGACGCAAGCTGCTGACCGCTGCCGTACGCTATGCCCGCGAGGTGCTGAAGGCTCGCGCACTGTACCTGGACAGCAACAAGAAGCTGAAGAACGCCGTGCACTTGTACGAAGCAGTGGGCTTCCGCCATCTTCCACCGGAGCGCGTACAGCCAACACCCTATGAGCGCGCGGATGTCCACATGGAACTGATTTTCTAGCCCTGAACATGCCGGGTACAGAAAGGCCCACTCTCCCTGGAGTGGGCCTTCTTTTTTATTCGTCGAGCTTGAAGGTCTTGATCTTCACCAGCTTCGCCACGGTGAGATCGGTCATTCCCCTTGCCTTCATACGATCCACAAAGGCCTTGTCGATGTGAAAGACGCATATCTGGATCAGTTCCCTGTCGCTCGGGTTGAAGCCCATCGCCTTGATCTCGCGGATGCGGTCTGGCGTGACACCAACCGCTTTCATCTCCGTGAGCTTGTTGGCACGCAGCTCCGGATACCCCGCGGCGGCAAGAGCATGGATGTACTCGGGCTCAACATGCAGCGCACGCAGGCCGAGCAAGCGGTTTGCCGACAGACCCGTGACTCCCGTGGCCTGTATCCGTTTGATCCAGGCGATGGAGACATCGAGCATGGCGAGGCCTTCAAACTTGCGGTCCGCGATGCCATCTTCGAGACCGAGCGCGCGTACCTGCCGGGCGTAATCCAGGTTTGGCGTGAAGGTATAGCGGCCGGACAACACGCCGTCATGCACGATGCCATTGCATCGCATCTCTCCGGCGTCGGCATCGACGCGAGCGTCGACCTGGGCGCCTTCGTGGGTCAGCATGTCGCTGGTGATGCTCCAGCGCTGCCAGCTCATGTTGGAGTTCGATGTGCCGCATGGACCGTCGCCTTCACAGTCGCTGTGGTTGATGACAAAGGATGCCGTGTTGGGCTGGTTGGTGGATGCGGTGAGCATGCACAGGCCGGTGCGATTTTGAGCGTGCGCCGCCAGGCTCAGCGCCAGGAGCGCGAGGGATAACTTCTTCATTGGGGTGTCTCCTTTAGTCTTCGAGCAGGCCGGCGATCTTCAGCTTTACCAGCTTGTCCAGCGACGTGCTGGTGAAGCCATGGGCCTTCGCCTTTGCGATGAATGCTTCATCGATGTGGAAGGTAACGGCCTGGCGAACGGCATGGGCATCGGCATCCGGGAAGGTCTGCTTGACCCAGCGCGTGTACTCCGGCGTAAGGCCCATGGCTTTCAGCGAGACGAGGTCATGCGTGCTCAGGTTCGTGAAGCCGGCAGCGGCCATGTTCTTTGCATACTCCGGTGTAACGCCGACCGACTTGATGGAGACAAGCTCGTGCAGGTTCTGTACAGGGATGCCGGAACTCTTCAGGCCAGCCGCATATTCCGGCGTAATGCCCATGGACTTGAGGCTGACAAGGTCATGCACGGTAGGCGTGCCATAGCCGAGCGCGGCGATCTGCCTGGCGTAGTCGCTGGTAATGCCCATGCTCTTTTCCGAGATAACCTCGTGCAGCGATGCGGGAGCGATGCCCGAGTTCTTGAGACTGGCAACATACTCCGGTGTCACCCCTACGGAACGAAGGCCCACAAGGTCATGCAGGCTAGGCGTTCCGATGCCCAGCTGTGCGATGGACTTTGCGTAATCCGGCGTAACCCCCACGGACTTGAGACCGACAAGGTCGTGCATCGAGGGAGTACCGTAGCCAGCCTGCGCCATGGACTTGGCATACTCCGGCGTAACACCGACCGACTTAAGGCTGATGAGATCTTTCGGTGTCGGCGTTCCGTAGCCGGCCTGCGACATCGTCTTTGCATACTCGGGTGTTACACCCACCGAACGCAGGGCGATGATCTGGTCGAGGTCCTTATCGAGGTCAAGCGGATAGCCTGCGTCCTTCATCTGCTGCAGATATGCGGCGCCACTCTTCGCATCCTGCATCATGGCTGTGCGCACCGCCGTACGGGCAATGGGTGCAACCTGGGCTACGGGAGCCACGTTCGCCACCACTGCAACCGGAGCAGGCAATGCCACGGGCGACGGAGATGCGATTGCCAGGGGCGACGGATCCGGCTCAGGTTGCGGCGTGGGCATGGGATCGGCTGCGGGCAGCGAAGCCGCCACGGACCGGCCGGTGGATGGAGCAGCCGCCGGTTCCGGCATGACCTGGGGCACGTCGATGCTCTCCGCCATCATAGGCGAAGGGATCGGCTTGACCTGCGCGCGCTGTTTCAGACCTTCCGCCATCTTCGGCGTAAGCATCAGGCAAACGACGACTGCACCTGCCACCGCCGCCTGCACACCACTCTTCATCCCTGTTTCCATTTGCCATCCCTCCCCGAGAATCTGTTTCACCCTGCCGAGCAGCGGTGTTTGTCCGTTGTTGAGTGCCACTGCCAGCCGCAGCCGCTGTGTCCGCTCTTCTTCCAGGCGCAGCAGCGCCTGTGCATAGATCACCGGATCGTCACACGTGCGTGCCGCCACGGCATCGCAGCAGATTTCGCGCAGATGACGCGTACGGTGGCTGAGCCACCACACTGCCGGATGAAAGAAGAGAAGGCTCTCAATGGCCGTCTGAAGCAGGTTGGTGATGTAATCCCACCGGCGGATATGCGCCAGCTCATGCGCAAGTACCGACTCGATCTCTTCCGGCGTCAGCTGCGTTGCGATGCTTGCAGGAAGGATGACGGCCGTGCGCCACACCCCCATGGCGAGCGGCGAGATGACTTCCCCGGAAAAACGCAGAGCGACGTTGCGGCCTGTGCGTAGCTGCTGGTTGATGCGCTGAAAGCTCTGCTGCAGTTCCGCCGGAACAATGCCGGTCGCGCGGCGGCGTACGGCTTCAAGCTGCCACCATCCACCGGCGGCTCGCAGCGCCAGCATCAACACTCCTATCAACCAGATACCATCGACCCAGGGCAGCAGGCGGTCGCTGTTCCAGGAGATCCATAATTCGCTTTGCTGCACGACCGGAGCGGCAACGGGAATCTCTTTCACGATGGCCTGGTGCAATGCACCGAGTTGCGATGCGGTAACGGTTTCCCCATCGTGCGAGACATGCACGACGAGCCGCGACTGATCGACATAAGTGACAATCGCCGCAAGCGGCATCAGAAGCACCGCGGTCAGTGCAATCAGGTAGCGCGCGTTTGCGCTGGCGCGCTGCGTCAATTGGTCGGCGATGCCGTAGAACATGGCGATGGCCGTTCCCTGCCAGCAGAAGTGCAGCAGGGTCCAGCCCAGCGCCACCATGGTTCCGTTATCAAGCACTCTCATGTGCGGTTCCTCCGCGTTGCTCAACGTTTATTTTTTGCGGCGCTTCAGAAGCTTGCGAATCTCATCCAGCTCTTCTTCACTGGCCTGTTCCATTTCGAGCGCGTGCAGGGCAAGCTGCGCGGCGCTGCCGGCGAAGAAGCGGTTACTCAGCTCCTGCATGAAGCGGCGCTGCGCGTCCTGCCGTTGAATCGCGGCGCGGTACACGTGTGCCCGCTCGCTCTCGTCGCGCTTGACCAGCCCCTTCTCGGTCATGATCTGCAGCAGCTTCAGCACGCCCGTGTAGACAACGGGACGCTGCGCGTTCACAGCTTCAAAGATCTCGCGCACCGTGGCCTGACCACGATCCCACAGGATCGTGAGCAGTTCAAGCTCGCCTTCGGTTGGTTTGGGATTTTCCAGGTTCGTCCTCATAGAAAGGACGTTATACGAATCAATTCGTACGTGTCAACGAAAAACTTCGTACGAAAGAAAAGTGCAACAGAAAGAGTGCACCCCGGGAAACAGAAGCAGAGGCCTGCTTCTGTTTCCCGCAGCTGCTAATCCACGCGCGTGATCAGGCACTTCAGGTAACGCGTCTCCGGCAGGGTGAGCACCTCGGGATGATCGGGAGCCGCGGCCCGGGTCTCCAGCAGGCGGACGCGCCGCTTTGCGTCGGCGGAGGCGGCTGTGACCGTGGCGATGAAGTCCTCAAGAGGCACATGATGCGAGCACGAGCAGGTAACCAGGATGCCGCCGGGCTTAAGCATGCGCAGGGCACGGAGGTTCAGTTCCTTGTAGCCGCGCATCGCGCCTTCCGCCGCGCGGCGTGTCTTCGCAAATGCGGGCGGGTCAAGCACGATGGTGTCAAAGCGTTCGTTGTTCGCGTCATACTCACGCAGCAGGGCAAAAGCATCGCCTTCAACCCAGTCCACGGGCCGCTTGAGCTGCGACGCGTTACGCTCCGCATTGCGATCGGCCACTTCAAGCGCGGCGCGACTCTGATCAACCGCTGTGACCTCGTCGCACACACGCGCAAGGTGCAGAGCGAAGCCCCCCTGGTAGGTGCATACGTCCAGCGCTCGCCCGCGGGCGTAGCTGGCCGCAGCGGCGTAGTTCAGACGCTGATCAAGGAAGGCTCCGGTCTTCTGACCGGAGTTAGCATCGTAGTGATACACAAGGCCATTCAGATCAAACTCGGTTGCGAGCTTCGGCTCTCCTTTGCTGAAGATGGCCTCCGCAGGAGCGGGTGCAAGCTGTTCGAGCTCGCGCACACGCGGATCGGGCCGCTCGACGATGGTGTTGATGCCCTCGACCGATCGGAGAGCCTCGACAACGGCATCGCGCACGTCAGACTGCGCTGTGCCCTGCGTCAGCAGTTGCAGCACGGCAAGGTCGTTGTAACGGTCCAGCACGATACCCGGCAGCTCATCCGCTTCACTGAAGATCAGGCGGCATGCCGCCTGTCCTTCGCGGCGTGCTACCGAGGCCTGGACACGTTCCCGCACGAGTGCAAGGTATCCGGTGCGGTCAAGCGCGGGATCGCTTGAGACCATGCGCAGAGTGATCTGCGAGGCGGCGCTGTAGATGGCCGCACCCAGCGGAATGCCGCGATTATCGGCCACGGCGACGATGGCTCCTGGCGCGAGCTGATCAGGGAGAGACTGCACGTCCGAGCTGTAGACCCAGACGTGGCCAGCACGCAGGCGATCTGCGGCGCGGCGGGAGATGGCGACAAACGGTTGCTGCTTCACCCCTTAATCGTCGCACACAGGAATAGAATCAAGCAGCACCTATGGCGCAGGACAAAACCATCTATACCTCTCTCACCGGCTTTGGTTTGCTGAGCAGTCCCCTCTTAAATAAAGGCACCGCGTTTACTGAGCGGGAGCGCGACGAGTTCTTTCTGCATGGCCTGCTGCCTCCGCAGATCGGTACGCTGGACGGCCAGGTAGAGCGCCGCATCAAGGCGTTCCGCGCGCTGGGCAGCAACCTGGAAAAGTACGTGTTCATGCGCGACCTGCAGGACCACAGCGAGACGATTTTCTATGCGCTGGTCTCGCGCTACATCGAAGAGATGTTGCCAGTCGTCTACACCCCTACCGTGGGCGAAGGCTGCCAGCGGTTCAGCGAGCACTATCACACACCGCGCGGTGTGTACCTGAGCTATCCGAACAAGGACCGCATCGCACAGATTCTGTCGCACCCGCGCTATGACCACATTCGCTGCATCGTGGTCTCGGACGGGGAACGCATTCTTGGCCTGGGCGACCAGGGCGCGGGCGGCATGGGCATTCCCATCGGCAAGCTTGCTCTCTATACGGCGCTGGCCGGTATTCAACCCATGTGGTGCCTGCCGGTGTTTCTGGATGTAGGCACCGACAACCAGGAACGTCTGGACAATCCGCTGTACATTGGCTGGCGCAACGGCCGTATTCGCGGACCGGAGTACGACGAGTTTGTCGACGAGTTTGTGAAGGCCGTGCGCCGCCGCTGGCCGCACGTGCTGCTGCAGTGGGAAGACTTTGCCGGAAACAACGCAGGCCGCCTGCTGGAGCGTTATCGCTCGAAGGTGTGCAGCTTCAACGACGATATCCAGGGCACGGCCGCTGTATCGACGGCGACCATTCTTGCCAGCGCTTCCATCACTGGAATTCCGTTGCGCGACCAGCGCATTGCCATCTTCGGATTTGGCTCCGCGGGTACAGGCATTGCGCAGTTGCTGGTGAAAGCAATGCAGGACCAGGGACTGAGCGAAGCCGAGGCTCGCGCACGCTTCTTCCCCATCGACATTGGCGGCCTGGTGCTGGAAGATACTCCAAACCTGCGTGAAGACCAGAAGGCGTTTGCGCAATCGCGCGCCGGCATTGCACATTGGCGGCTTACCGACCCCAGCTTTATCGGCCTGGAAGATGTTGTCCACAATGCGAAGCCAACGGTGCTGATCGGTGTTTCGGGGCAACCCGGTGTCTTCAACGAAACCATTGTGCGTGAGATGGCAACGCATGTAGCGCGGCCGGCGATCTTCCCGCTGTCGAACCCGACATCCCGCGCGGAAGCTACGCCGCACGATCTGCTGCACTGGACCGATGGCCGCGCTGTGATTGGCACCGGAAGTCCGTGGGGCACCATTGAGTTCAACGGTGCGCCCTATCGCGTGGCACAGACCAACAACTCGTATATCTTCCCCGGGCTGGCGCTGGGCATTCTTCTGTCGCGTGCGAAGCAGGTAAGCGACGGCATGATCATGGCCTCTGCCAAGGCTCTTGCCTCCCTGACCCAGCCCGATGCCCTGCTGCCGGAGATGAGCAGTATTCGCGAGGTCTCCCTCACGATTGCACGCGCCGTAGCCATGCAGGCGGAGCAGGAAGGGCTGGCGCGTGTCTCCGGCCAGGCCTTTGAAGATGCGCTGGTGAAAGATGTATGGGAGCCGGAGTACGTGCCTTATAGGAGGCGCAAATAACTACCGTTGACGCAATTGTTATAGGAGCCGGAGCCGCCGGCATGATGGCCGCCATGGAAGCCGGCAAGCGCGGCCGCCGTGTACTGGTGCTGGACCATTCGCCGCGCATCGGACGCAAGATCCTGATCAGCGGCGGTGGTCGCTGTAACTTCACCAACGTAGGTGCGCGCGCGGAGAACTATCTCTCCGCCAACCCCCACTTCGCGAAGTCCGCATTGGCACGCTACACGCCGAAGGACTTCATCGCGCTGGTGGAGAAGCATGGCATTGCGTATCACGAGAAGACGCTGGGACAGTTGTTCTGCGATGGATCGGCGCAGCAGATTGTGACCATGCTGGAACGCGAAGCCGCCGAGGCCAATGTAACCGTACAGGCAAACACCGGCGTGCACGAGATTGTGCACAGCGATGGCTTTACGGTGCGGACCACTCGCGGCGATTTTCGCGCGCCCGCGCTGGTAATTGCCTGCGGCGGCCTGTCGATTCCGAAGATTGGCGCAACCGGATTCGGTTATGACGTGGCTCGCCAGTTTGGCTTGCGTGTACGTGACCTTCGTCCGGCACTGGTGCCGCTGGTATTCAACCCGGAGAACACGAAGCAATGGTGCGACCTGAGCGGACTTTCCACCGAGGTGATTGCGTATGCGGGCAAACGCAGCTTCCGCGAGAAGCTGCTGATTACGCATCGCGGCATCAGCGGCCCGGCGGTACTGCAGATCAGCAGCTACTGGCAGCCCGGCACGGCGCTGCGGTTCGATCTTTCTCCAGGAGCCAAGGTGCTGGATGCACTGCTGGCTTCTCCGTATGACCGTGACAGCACAGCGTTGCGGCAGATGATGTACGCCGCGCTCCCACAGCGTTTTGCCGACCGCTGGATGCGGCTCTTCCCGCAGACGAAGTGGACCAACGCGGCGCTGGAAGCGAGCGAGAACGCTTTGCATCAGTGGGGCATTACGCCGGCAGGCACTGAGGGCTATGAGAAGGCCGAGGTAACTGCGGGGGGTGTTGATACCGATGACCTGGATGCCAAAACATTGCAGGCACGCAATGTGCCGGGGCTCTTCTTTATTGGCGAAGTGGTGGATGTAACCGGATGGCTGGGCGGCTATAACTTCCAGTGGGCGTGGGCCTCGGGCGCCGCGGCGGGCCGCGCTCTGTAGCTTATTTCACGGTGAGCGTGTAGTTCACCGTGCGGCTAAGGCCCGCGGCTGTCGCCGTTACCGCAATGGTGTAGGTGCCGGAAGGCGTGGGATTCGTCGATGTGGGCGGATTGCTGGTCGTGTCCGGCAACTTGCGCCCCCAGCCGCAGCCATTCAGCATCACCGCACACAGGCACAGCAGCAAGGACATGGCAGCGACGCGGCGACGCAGTCTCCATGCGGGAACCAGCAGGGCCAGCCATAGGAGCTGCTTCGCGAAGGGCGGTGCAAGCATCGCCTTTACTCCGGTGGCGATGGTGATGGTGATCAGCGTGCTGTTGCCGAGCGTTGCATTGGATGGCGAAAGGACACAGGTGGAGTTGCTGGGTTGTCCACTGCAGGTCAGCGTCACCGCGCCGCTGAGTGCGCTGTCTGAGCTGAGCAGCGTGGCATAGGTAGCTGTACCTCCACTGCTGAGTGTGGCCGTAGTGCTGCCGCTTGCCGAAAGCGAAAAATCTACACCCGTGCCGGTAAGCTGCAGTACATGCGGTGCGCCAGTGGCATTGTCTGCAATGCTCAGCGCGCCGGTGCGCGTACCCACTGCTTTCGGCGCGAAAACGAGATTCATCGTACAGGCCGCGCCCGCCGCCAGTGTGGCTCCAGCCGCGGGGCAGGTGTTGCTGCCTGCCAGGATTGCGAAATCTCCGCTCAGCGTCGTGCCGTTGATCAACAGCGGAACTCCACCATTGTTCGTGAGCGTAATGGTCTGTGCAGAGGAAGCCAGCCCAACACCGATGGCCCCAAAGGCCAGCGGACTGGCCGGGGCAAGCGATACACCTGGCGGGGCAATGCCTGTGCCATTCAATGCCACGGTTTGGGTCCGGGAGAGATCGCTTACCGTCAGCACACCGGTCTGTGCGCCAATAGACCTAGGAACAAACGAGACCTGGATGCTGCAACTGCTATGACCGGCCAGCGAGTTGCCACAGCTGTTCACCGCGGTGAAGTCGCCACGTGTGATCTGCGCCGTGATCAGCGTGAGTGCTGCATCGCCATCGTTGGTCAACTGAACCGTCTGTGCGGCGCTGGCGGTATTCATCTGCTGCGCGGCAAAGGTCAGCGAAAGCGGCGAGAGTGCGTCCGTCGCCGGAGACACACCAATGCCGCTTAGACTCGCCGTCTGCGTGCCAATGCCATTGACAACGGTCAGCACTCCGCTGCGTGTGCCTGACGATGTGGGTCTGAAGACAACCGAGACCGTGCATCCAGTCTGCGGAGAAAGCGAACTGCCACACGTATTTGCAACGATGGCGAAGTCCCTCGTAACAACCGGCGTTTGCAGGCTGACGGATACACCTCCCGTATTGGAGACGGTGAAGTTTGTG
Organism: Terriglobus tenax; assembly: GCF_025685395.1. NCBI lineage: Bacteria > Pseudomonadati > Acidobacteriota > Terriglobia > Terriglobales > Acidobacteriaceae > Terriglobus > Terriglobus tenax. The sequence goes on from NZ_JAGSYA010000004.1 coordinate 2,188,131, forward strand.
ACCGCGCTGCTGGAACCGATGTTCGTTGCCGCAAAGGCAGCAGCCACAGGACTGAGTACCACCGCGGGTGGAGCAAGACCGTTACCACTGAGCGAGACAGTAGCCTGGCCACCTGGGATATCAGCGTAAAGAGTCATCAGGCCAGAGCGCGCCCCCATCACGGTGGGAGCGAAAAGGACCTGCAGGCTGCAGCTCCCTGCTACAGCAATTGGAGCTGTGGTGCAGTTATCGGTTTCGACGAAGTCACCCTGCATGGCAACGGCGCTGATGTTCAATGCAACGTTGCCGGTGTTGGTCACGACCACGCTTTGATCAGCGCTACGCAGGGTGACCTGCGTATCTGCAAAGCTCAGCGATCCAGGAGCCACCTGCATGCCGCGCACCGCGGGCGGCAGTGCGGTACGCAATGGGGTTTGCCAAATGCCGCGGCCATAGGTCGCCACACGCAGCATGCCAACATTTCCGCCGCTGCCGGTGGGCATTTGCGTTGCTGCTGCCAGGGCCATCGCGGGAGCATTCGGAAGGCCCGCACCGTAGACGCTCCAGCAGTTCGTGGAGGTGCAGGTTGTGCTGTCCGGAGCAATGTACACGCCGGTATCCAGGGCAACGTAAAGCGTGCGCGCGTCGTTCGGATCGACAAGGATGTCGTTCGCCGGAGCATTGGGTAGGTTCGCGGTAAGGTTGCTCCAGTGCGCTCCTCCATCGGTCGAACGATAGACATGACCTGTTGGCAGCAGCGGAGAAGAGAATCCGGCAACGGTGACATAGACCGTCTTGCCAGTCGCATCGTGGCTATCGACATACACACGCGAGATCGCAAAGCCCGGAGCATTGATGCCGTTGGTGATATCCGTCCACACAGTGCTGCTGCCGGCGGTATTGGCGCTGGCAGTAGTAAATATGTGGCCACCCAGCGTGATGCCGCCTCCATCCAACTGGCTTGCCATGCCCGCATACAGCACCTGCGATCCTGTATTCGCAGCGGAGGTTGCAACGACGTTTGCTCCACCCGCAGACAGCGTGCGCAGGTAGGCATTGGCTGCTCCACACGTGCTCGCGTTTCCACCGAGGGTGCTGCTGAGGGCGTTGCTGCTGCTCCATAAGGCCCCACTGTCGGCAGGCCCGCGCCACACGCGGCAGGTGCCAACAATCAGGTTGGCTGGCGTCTGCGGATCGAAGAAGAAGGGTGCGTGAATCAACGCGCCATCATTCAGAGTTTGCGCTGCTCCAATCGTGGGTATGGTCGCAAAGTCGGATGCGGCGCAGGCGCTTCCCTTGTTGCAGTAAACAAGGTTCACGCCTGCCCCGGTGGACACCATCCAACGGCTGGGCGATGCCTGGTCCATCGCCACCATGCCACCTTCGCCCGCACTGAGTTGCGGCCACGCTGTCATGGCCGAAGCGTTGCTGGTTGCGGCAGAACCATTCGCACCCATGCCTATCAGCAATGTGTTCGCGTCTGTAGGGTGTTGCGCAAAACCGACGACTTCGGCCAGCGATCCGAGACCGCTGTTCAAGTTCTGAAAGTGGTTCGCATCATCCGCGCTGCAGATGGACGGGCTGAGTGCAATGCCATCGGTCGATCGCCACAGGCCCGAATCATTCGCGAAGTACAGTACAGACCCCTGCCACGCAATGCTGTGTTGAAACGCAGCGACCCGCGCCGGAGAACCGCAGCCGTTGCTGGTGTTGGTGGTGTTTCGCAGTGTGCACCCGGCGGCAATGCCGCAGCGGAAGATATCCTGCGTGCCGACATACAACAACGTGTCGCCGCCGGATGGAACCGCAGCCAGCGCGACGTTGTAATCGGCGGATGGAATCACCTGCCCGGTGGTCTCCATCACGGCGGTGTTGATCTGCTGCGCGAAACTGACAGTGGTGTTGCCGCAGGTGGAACCGGACACGGAACAGAGATCGCGCCACAGCCCCTGGTCAATGTTGTTGCTGTTCGTCGTCAGCGCGTACATGTCGCCGGTCACTGGTTCCACCGCAAGCGTGCCACGAAAGATGGGGCATGCCGAGCTGCCGATGTTACCCGCAAGCGCAGGGCACGCAGCCGTACTCAATCCGCTGCCGGGCTGGTTTGTAAGCCGCGTCCACGTCTGCCCGTCCGCCGACTCATAGTAGCCATGGAAGCGGATCGCCGCATAGAACCTGCCTCGCAGCGGGTTCCACACAACAGAAGTGGCCGCATTGCCGACGGAGGTGGTGGATGGCTGCTGCACAATCGCGCTGCCGTCTTTGATCGTAGCGGCCTTCCATGTCACACCCGCGTCCGTGGAGTAGTACAGACCCTGCAGAACGTAGTTTGATGGTGACGCACCGACCAGCGCAGACTGTGCCGCTGTACCCGTCGCAGCGACAACGATATTAGGGGAGGTGGCGTTCCATGCGAAACCGGCAAAACCCATACCCAGGAAGGTGTGGTTACCCGCAACACCATCCTGCGAGTTCGCAACCACGCTCCAGGTAAGGCCATTGTCCGCGGAGCGCAGAATACCCGAGCCATAGTACGAATCGAGCGCATCATTCGGATCTCCTGTGCCGGCAAGAATGACGCCAGTCCCGCCGGGCTGCACGCTGATGGCCCCGATACTCAGCGACGGTACCTGCGATGAACCGGCATTGGCGTTGAAGACGGGGAGAGTGTCAGTCAGCGGTGCAAAGCTTACGCTGGCTGCGGAACCACCAGCGTTGGTCGATTTCCAGATACCTCCGCCTAGCGTGCCCAGGTACACGGTGTTCCCGCTTGTGTCTGAGGGATCCATGGCAATGGCATTCACGCGACCGGTTACATTGCCATACGCTGGGCTGTTCACCTGCATGGGGCCAACGGCTGTCCATGGCATGGAGAGGCTGGTGGCCAGTGGCTGCGCATGCAACAGGGCCAGGTGCTGCTGCCGCGCCTGCATCATGGCTTCAGCGGGACTTTGCGCATCGCCTGCCACGGAACGATCGGCAGCGAAGCGCTGTGTACGCAGTGTGTGCTGCCGCGCGCGTTGCAGAGGGCCGTCCGGCTGCCATTGTTTTGTCTGGGAAAAGGCAGGCGGAAGCAAAATGCTCGCAGCAGCAAGCAGATGCAGCAGGCAGCCTCGGATTCTTACAGAACAGGTCAAGCGCATCCGTCCAAAGACAGGGTTCCATCCCCATCTTCGCGCGCGCAGCGTGCCCGCGCGTGGCATTGACCTGGTAAGAAATCTCTAACGACCAAAAAGGGAAAAGCGTCGAAAACTCGACGCCTTTCCAGGGAAATACGGCTCTGCGTCCGCTGGAAACCTTAGCGCGCAGAACCGTTAGCCGTTAGCAGTGATAGATCTTCGGCGAGCGGATGTTGCGCGTGGCGTTCCTCGAATCTACCACCAACTTCGACTCCGCCACGATTTTTTCGAAGTCGTAGCAGGAGTGGTCGGTGACGATGAGAACGCAGTCATACTGGTCCAGATTTTCAAGCGGCGCACTCTCCGTATGCAGCCAGTATTTGCGGCCGGAGCCGACCCGCGGGAAGTAGGGGTCGTTGTAACGAACATCGGCGCCCTTCTTCTCCAGCATCTCGTAGATGGGCAGCGACGGCGACTCGCGCAGGTCGTCGATATCCTTCTTGTAGGCCAGGCCCAGCAGCAGCACCTTGGCGCCCTTGATGGACTTACCCTGGTCGTTCAGCGCATTCACCACACTGCGGATCACGTGCTCCGGCATGCTGCGGTTCACCTCGCCGGCAAGCTCAATAAAGCGCGTGGAGAAGTGGTACTCCTTGGCCTTCCACGAAAGATAGAAGGGGTCGACCGGGATGCAGTGGCCGCCAATGCCGGGGCCGGGATAGAACGCCTGGAAGCCGAAGGGCTTGGTGGCCGCCGCGTCGATCACCTCCCAGATATCAATGCCCATGCGCATGCACAGCTGCTTCAGTTCATTGACCATGGCGATGTTCACGCAGCGGTAGATGTTCTCGAGCAGCTTGGTCATCTCCGCCGTGGCCGGGGAAGAGACACGCACCGTGCGGCGGAAGATGCTGCCGTATAGCATCTCGGCGGCCTCCGATGCACGACGGTCAATCCCTCCGACAACCTTCGGAATATCGTGACGCTCCACATCGGTATTACCCGGGTCTTCGCGCTCAGGCGAGAAAGCCACCATCACGCCATTCAAGGACTGCGGCGTTTCGATCTCCTCCGACGGATGCTCACGCAGCACGGAAACACCGGTCTCTTCTCCGATGCGGTCAATCGTGGTGGCAATAATCTCTTCCGTGGTGCCGGGATACGTTGTGCTCTCCAGCACGACAAGCTGACCGCTCCGCAGATGCGGCGCAAGGGCCTCAATCGTATTCACCACATAGCTCATGTCCGGCGCGCTGTGATCGTCAATCGGCGTCGGAACGCAGATCAGGATCGCATCCAGATCCCGTGCGCGGGAGAAATCCGCCGTCGCATTGAAGCCACTCTTCTGCGCGGCCTGGATGCTCTCCGGCTCGATACGGTGAATGTAGGACTTGCCGCTGTTCAGGAACTCCACCTTCAGCGGATCGACATCAAAACCAGTAACGGCAAAGTGCTCATCGCTGAGCAGCAATGCAAGTGGCAGGCCAACATAGCCAAGGCCGACAATGCCGACCTTCGCCTCACGATTCGCAACACGCGCCTTCCAGGCGTTGAGCGTACCAACCTTCGATTCAACGGACTTACGTACAAGATGCAGGGGAGTCACGATGCCAGAGTCTCCTTTTTCTAACGGCTAAGGGCTTCTTGTGTTGTATCGGAGTACGCACTGCTCAAGTACCAATCGACAGTGCGCCTCAGGCCCTCTTCAAAGCCAACTACGGGGATATAACCAAACGCTTGCTGCGCGGCAGAGATATCTGCCTGAGAGTTGCGCACATCGCCTGTCCGCTCAGGCCCATACTGCGGGCGCTCAGCATACTTCAATAGATGCGCGATCACCTCATACGTTTCGTTCAGAGTGTGGCGTTCTCCACAGGCAACGTTGAATACACGGCCAGCCACCTTTTCTGCAGGAGCAGCCATGGCCAGCAGATTGGCATGCACGGCATTGTCAATGTAGGTGAAGTCGCGTCCCTGCTCGCCGTCTCCAAAGATCATGGGACGCTCGCCCTGCATCATCTGCAGCGTGAACTTTGCCATCACGCCGGAGTAGGGGGAGTCCGGCACCTGGCGCGGACCAAAGATGTTGAAGTAGCGCAGGCTCACCGTCTCAAGCCCATACACCTGCCAGTAGCTCTGCATGTAGAGCTCGCCGGCCAGCTTCTGCACCGGATACGGAGCAATGGGCTGCGGCGTCATCGTCTCCACGCGCGGAAACCCGGGCTGGTTGCCATACGCCGACGACGAAGCGGCATACACCACGCGCTTCACACCATTGGCACGCGCACCCTCCAGCAGGTTGAAGGTGCCATCGATGTTGGTCTCGTGGCTGGGCCGCGGCTTCTTCACCGAACGCGGCACCGAGGGCAGCGCGCCCTCGTGAAAGATGTAGTCCACGCCTTCGCAGGCGCGCAGAACCGCATCCGCATCACACAGGTCGGCTTCGTGGAAGTCGATCCTGCCCATCACCGCTGCAAGGTTCTCGCGGCGGCCCGTCGCAAAATTATCCAGCGCCCGAACCTGCTCTCCGCGGGCGACAAGCGCCTCCGTCAGATGCGATCCGATAAATCCAGCTGCGCCTGTTACCAAGTATTTCGCCATAAAACCAATAGAAGCTTAGACGCAGTTTTCGACTCTAAGACTCGGTAAGAAATGTCATTTGCTTAACATTTCCGGTACCCATCTGACGGATATATCCCTTGGAGTCGAACTTGCGGCCCGTCGATTCGCGCGACATGTACCGGATCTTCCCAAAGATAGGCCGCTCGTTCCATGGCCGATCAAACTTGCCCAGCATGGCCCAGGCAATCCCGGCGTATCCGTTCGGATCGCGACCGTCAAGGAAGTACTTGTCGTTCAAGTGGATACCGCGCTTGACGGCCACTTTGACCGACGGCGACCACTCCAGGATCTTCTTCGCCCAGTACATGCGCATCACGTTGTGCATCCAGCCGAAGTCCAGCATCTGGCGCTGCGCGGCGTTCCACATGTCGTCGTGCGTCTCGGCTGCTTCCAGCTGCGCCAGCGAATAAAGATGGGGCCGCTCATCTTTGGCATGCTCGGCGATGCTCTGCTTTGCCCAGTTCTCCGCCGCTGCATCGGAGTCGTACACCCCATGCTGGAACCAGCAGTAGTTAATAGCCAGCTCGCGCCAGACCAGCAGCTCATTGAAATAGCTGTCGCGCGTTGACTTCAATGCCGGCTGCTCCTTCGCCGCCTTATCCACGGCAAGCGCGATCGTCAGCGGACCGATGTGGCCAAAATGCAGATATGGCGACATGCGTGAGCTGCCATCCATCTCCGGATGATTGCGGTCTTTCTCATAGCCCTTCAGGATGGAGTGAACGAAAAACTTCAGCCGTTTTTGCGCCGCGTGCGTCCCGCCGGCCCACTCTTCCACTGGAAGAACGCTGCGGTCCAGCTCGCTCCACCCACGCGTTATGTCGAGCTTCAGGTCTTCAGCGTGCAACGATTTTGATCGTTCCCACTCGTAGCGCGCCGTCGGGTTCTCATATGGCTTCAGGAACTGCGGCCATAGCCTTTGCACCCGGGGGCGCAGCGTATAGGCGCCATACTGAGCCTTTTCCAGAAGCCTGGAAGGAACCACGACATCCGCATCCACGGTCCAGAACGGAACATGGATATGTTGCGCGATATGCTTGCGCCAGCTCTCCGGAACGCGCATCGGATTCTCGTCGCCAACAACAAGGGCGGCCTTCACCTCGGCGAAGAATGCCAGGTGGTCCTCGTGCGGAGGCCGTCGTACCACGAAGCTGACATTGCGCTCTGCAAGATCCTGCTCCACATCACGCAGACCCTGCCGGAGGAAGGTGTAATGGCGCAGGTTGGCATGGGGAAAGTTTGAGATTGCCGCGAAATACACCACCACTGGCAGGCCAAGCTCATTGCCCAGGTCAATAGCGATGTCGAGCGCGTGATTGTCGATACCGCGCTCGGCTCGCTGCATCCAGTACACAACGCACTTCCCTTCGCTGTCTGGCAGACCGTCGCGGCGAATGGTTACGCGGGGGTCTTCGGCAACGGTACGGAGCGGTTCGGGCAGATGCGGATGGTTCATATCAATAAGAATGCGGCCCGCAGGCCGCATTCTTGTCGTACAGAATCAGATGACTTTCGTCTTACCAAAGTCCCCACGAACGGCTGAAGTAATCGCTCAACGTCATCGCAATCAGGATGAGGAAAGTGAACACTCCGGCGCTGATAGTCAGCTTCAGCAGCTTGGTCTGATACTTCATGTGCATGAACCACAGGATAACGACCGTCGCCTTGACCACGGCGATAGCCACCGCAACGATCGGGTTCAGGAAGCCCATCTCCACGAAAGCAGCGCCCACCGTTACCGCCGTAAGGATCAGCAGCGAGACGTAAATGGTGATGTACGTCGACGGTCCAACGATGTGGTGCTCGTTGTGCTCCGGATTAGTTACGTTGGAAGGGTCGTGATAGTGATGGTCCGACATTACTTGGCTCCCAGGTCGATGAGATACAGCAGCGGGAAGAGGAAGATCCAGACGATATCAACAAAGTGCCAGTACAGGCCGAAGTTCTCGATCGGCGCGACATAGCCTTCGGTAAATTCGCCACGGTTGGCGCGCACCATGTACCAGAAGATCAGCACAATGCCGATGATCATGTGCAGGGCGTGCATGCCGGTCATGGCGAAGTACAGCGAGTAGTAGATCTGTGTCTTCTGCGCCATGTCTACGCCCAGGTGAGCGAAGTCAGCGATGGAGAAGCGCAGGCCGGGGACGTGGCTGTCATGCCACTTCTCGGCGTACTCAAAGTACTTGACCACGAGGAAGGCGATACCGGCCACGTTGGTCAGACCCAGAAAAGCAACCAGCTTCTCGCGCTGACGCGTCTCTGCTGCCCACACCGCCATGGCCATGAAGAAGCCCGACGTGATCAGGATGCCCGTGTTGATGGCGCCCAGCTTGATGGAAAGCGTGTGGCTTGCCGCAACAAAGGCCGGGTTGTACCAGTTGCGGTACAACAGGTAGGCCATGAACAGGCCACCGAAGAACATGATTTCGGTCAGGAGGAAGAGCCACATGCCGAAGCTGGCTGCCTCGCGCTGCTGCTCCTCCGTCTCAAAATGATGCCGGTGCTGCGGCAGATGCACGTGTTCGTGCTCGTCGTGCAGGTCGCCGTGATGCGTTGCTGCGATCGCGTTATCCAACGGTCGTCACCTCTTGTTTCTGCTTGTGGGCCAGCCACTCAAAGTCGTACGCTTCGTGATCCACGTACGGAATTTCCGTAAAGTTCTCCGTCAGCGGCGGGGACTGCAGCTGCCACTCCAGGCCGGTAGCCTGCCACGGATTCGAACCCGCGATCTCGCCATACTTCAGCGACCACGCCAGGTAAATAATCGGGAGCAGGTAGCCGACGCCCAGAACAGTAGCGCCTGCCGTCGACAGAACATTCAGCACCTGGTAGTCGGCCGGATACGCGTGGTAACGGCGCGGCATACCCAGGTAGCCAAGGATGAACTGCGGGAAGAAGGTCAGGATAAAGCCAATGAAGGTCGTAACCGCGGCCAGCTTCGAGATCGACTCGGGGTACATACGGCCCGTCATCTTCGGCCACCAGAAGTGGACACCCGCGAGGAAGGCCATCAGCATGCCGCCCACCATGACGAAGTGGAAGTGCGCCACGATGAAGTAGGTCTCGGTCAGGTGGATGTCCATGCCCAGCGAGCCAAGAAACACACCCGTCAGACCACCGATGGTGAACAGACCGATGAAGCCGAAGGCATAGAGCATCGGCGTCTCAAAGGTGATCGAGCCCTTATACAGGGTCGCCGACCAGTTGAAGATCTTGATGGCCGAGGGAACGGCGACCAGCATCGTCAGCAGCGAGAAGACCAGCGCCGAGTAGTTGGACACACCCATAATGAACATGTGGTGCTCCCACACGAAGAAGCCGAAGACCGCGATGGCTACCGAGGAGAACGCGACCGCCGTGTAGCCGAAGGGACGCTTGCGGCTGAAGGTGGCGATTACCTCAGAGATCACGCCCATACCCGGCAGAATCATGATGTACACGGCAGGGTGCGAGTAGAACCAGAAGAGATGCTGGAACAGCAGCGGATCGCCGCCACGGGCTGGATCGAAGACGCCGATGCCGACCGTGCGCTCAAGAGCAACCAGCACAACCGCGATGGCCAGAACCGGGGTGCCGAGCACCATCAGGATAGAGGCCGCGTAGTTGGACCAGACAAACAGCGGCATACGGAACCAGGTCATACCCGGAGCGCGCATGCGGTGGATCGTCACGATGAAGTTCAGACCCGTGAAGATTGAGCTGAAGCCCGCGATGAAGATGGCCAGGCCGGTCGTCACTACGTGCGTATTCAGATAATGCGTCGACAGCGGCGTGGTAAAGGTCCAGCCGGTATCCACACCACCCAGCACCAGGGCCGACAGGGTGAAGACGCCGCCAGCCATGTACAGGTACCAGCTCAGCAGGTTGATGCGCGGGAAGGCAAGATCCTTGGCCCCGATCATGATCGGGATAAAGAAGTTGCCGAGCGTTGCAGGAACCGAGGGCACCAGGAACAGGAAGATCATCACGATGCCGTGCATCGTGAACATCTTGTTGTAGGTGTCGGCAGCCAGCAGGTCACCCGCCGGAGTCAGCAGCTCAAGACGCACCAGACCGGCAAACGCTCCGCCCAGGAAGAAGAAGGCGGTAATCGAGAGCAGGTACAGCATACCGATCCGCTTATGGTCCCCGGTCAGCAGCCAGCTCAGCAGGCCGTGCTCGTTATTGATGTAATTCCGCTTCGGCAGAGCGGCTGTGCTCTGATCCGGAAGGCTAACGATAGTGCTCATGGCTTCACCATCCCCGGCGTGGTCGGCGCCGTTTCTGTGGACGTTGACGTGGTCAGTGTCTGCTGGACACGGTAGTTGGTCTTCAGGGACTTGATGTATTCCACCAGGTCGATCAGGCCTTCTTCGCTGATCTGGCCCTGGTAGGTCGGCATAATCGGCTTATAGCCGGCCGGAATGTGCGAGGACGGGTTCAGGATCGTGTCGCGCAGGTAAGCCTCGTTGGCAATCTGCGTCGATCCGTCTTCCATCTGGACCTTGCTGCCATATAGGCCAGGAAGGTTCGGTCCGCGTGCACCCGCTTCACCGGTGTGGCACTGGTTGCAGCCCAGGCTGGCAAACAGGCGCTCGCCGTTCTGCGCCAGGCTCATGCCGCTGGTCGAGGCCTCAGTCCACTTCTGGTAATCATCGGGCGTCAGTGCGGTGACCGTGCCGATCATGCCAGAGTGCAGCGTGCCGCAGTACTGGGTGCAGAACAGGTGATAGACACCCGGCTCGGTGGCGTTGAACCACACCGTCGTGTAACGGCCGGGGATCACTTCACGCTTCACGCGGAACTCGGGGATCGAGTACGAGTGGAAGACGTCCTGCGAGATCATGGTCAGCTGCACCGGACGGCCGGTCGGCACGTGGAGCGCGTTGATCTCATGCTGGCCACCCGGATGCTCGGCCTTCCACATCCACTGCTTGCCGACGATGTAGATGTTCATCGAGTTGGTCGGCGGGTTATAGATGCGGAAGTACAGCAGAGCGCCCCACACAAACGCCACCAGGAAGATGACCAGGGGGATGATTGTCCAGGTCGCTTCCAGCAGCGTCGAACCCTCGATCTGCGTCGCCTCAGGATTGCGGTCCTTGCGGTAGCGGATCGAAAAACCAAAGACCAGTGCGCCGACGATAACCACGCCGACAAGCGTCATTGCCAGCAGGAAGAAGTAGAGTGCGTCGGTGTAGGGAGCAATGGTCGACGCCTCCTTCGGGAACAACGCCGAAGAGGTGAGCCACTTGTTTAGAAATTGCCAAAGTACCGGACTGATTCCCATCGTTTCCCTTTTATCCGTTCTGTCGCTTCGTCAAAGAATGATCACGTCCCAGCTTCATATCCCGCCGGAACATCAAGAACATGAACCCACCCAGGCCAGCCACGGTGATCATGCCGCCTAGTTGCACCACGCGAGCCACAATCAGGCTGTGCTTGTTCTGCTGCGGGTCGTAGTGATAGCAGTACGTCAAAATGTTTGCGACCGGCGAACCGATCTTGTTGCCAGATGCCTCAATCAAACCGAGCAGCAGGTCCTTCGGCGAGTACTCCACACCCATGTAGTACTGTGCCAGCCGGCCCTCCGGCGTTACCACTTCCAACGCCGATGCGTGCGCGAACTGCGAGGTCTTGCCATCGGCGCTCTTCACCTCGACATAGCCATAGCCAGAGGCCTTGGAAGCCGCGTCGATCGAAGACTTCGGTCCCACCAGGAAGTGCCAGCCATCGGCTGTCTCGGGGTGACCGTAACGCTTTACATACATCGCCTTCTTCTCGGCCGCATCCTGCGGGGTCTCCCGCGGGTCAATCGAGACCATGACGATCTGGAAGTCCTTGCCCGGCTTCAGCTTCACCATCTGCAGAGCAGAGGCCATGCCATCCATCTCCTCAGAGCAAAGCATCGGGCAGCGGTAGTAGACCAGGGCAAACAACCCGGCCTGTTTCCCGTTGAAGTAATCGCCCAGCTTGACGGCCTTTCCGGTCTCATCCGTAAAGGGCGCATCGAGCGGCAGAGGAGCATTCAGATGCTGCTCCACGCCCACGCGCTGCAGAACCGTCGGCAACTGTCCGCCGCTGTTCTCGCCAGACTGCTTGTCCCCATAACCCGACACCTGCCCCATCGCGGAGGCGCACGCCAGCGCGCAACCCAGCAGGGCAGCGAGGCGAGACTTCCGGATTGGCCGCATCGTCGTCATGGTTACTTCTTCTCTTCCTTGGCAAACTCGAGCTTCTGCTCGCGTTCAGCAATCTTGTCCTGCTCGTATCCACTGCGGGCAAAACCGTTGGTCAGCGGAGCCTGTACCTTCGGAGCCACATCGCCGGTCATATGGGCGGTGGTCTCGGCGGCCTTGGCATCAGCTGCCAGGGGCAGACCACGCTCGACCGTCAGCTCCATCGCACGCTCAATCGGAATACGAACCGAGTTCGGCATGCCCTGCACCTGGGAGTAGTTCTCCAGGAGCAGATCTTCCTTGGCGTGCAGCGAGGTCGAACCCTCGTTGCCATCATCCGGATCCAGGCGCGGACCAGGGAAGGTCTTCACGATCTGGGCTGCCGAGTTCTGCTCGAACACCGGGTTTGAGGTCAGACCGTTACCCACCTTGGGAGCAGCATAGGCAGCGTGCCACTTGTCCATCGGGCCGTCATCCTTCGACAGCTGGCCGTTGACCAGCTTGCCGATAAAGAAGCAGACCACGAAGAAGACGGCGACGAAGCCAGTCAGGCCGGCGATGAAGACCACGACGCCGCTGACATTGACGTCCGTAACTTCATAGCCCGGATTCTCAGGATCGTTGACCTGAGGATGCGGATTCGGATTCAGCGTATCGCCGCTGCGTTCGTTCGGATTAGTGAGCATGTTCGGGCTCCAGAATCTCTTCGGTATGCGGGTCGTTCTCGACCACGATCGGACGCGACATCAGGGTCGTCAGGTAGTAAGCCACCCAGAGAGCGAAGACAGCGACCGGCACCGTGATGTAGGCCAGGATGCTGAAATTGCCGCTGAGGTGCAGGTTCCGTGCCGCATCCGGGAAGTTCGGCTCAATCAGCCAGAACAGATCGAAGGCGCGGGCGAAGATCATCCAGCCGGTCAGGGCCAGCATCTTCGACTTCGAGCGCTTCAGATCGCGCGACAGCAGGGCGCAGAACGGAATGACCCAGTGGAAGATGAAGTCGCAGGTGCAGATCACCCACCATCCGCCATTGATGCGGTTCAGGTACCAGGGAATCTCTTCAGGCTGGTTGCCCGACCAAATGATCAGGAACTGCGCGAAGGAGAGATAGATGTTGAGCATGACGAAACCCAGCATGAACTTGCCCAGGTCGTACTGCTCGGTCTTGCGCAGGATCGTCGCCATCGGCTCGTAGCTCGACAGGCGGATAACCGTGTGTACCGCCAGAGCCAGAACGATATAGCCCTGGCCAACCAGGAAGAGCAGGCCCCAGACTGAGGAGTACCAGGTCACGTCCAGCGCCATTACCAGGTCAATGGCAACCACAGTCAGCAGGATGACGTAGATCAGAACGCCGATGCCCGACAGGTTTTCAAACTTGATGCGCCAGCGATCGTAGCTGCCCTGCGAACCCTTTTCCGGGTCAGCATCGCGCTGCAAAGACCACTTGTTCAGCAGCGTGGCGAACAGGATCAGGATGCCGAAGACAACGACCATCTGCACGGCAACACTGGTCGGGCTCAGCATGGGACGCTTGAAGTTCAGCGAATGGGCCTGCGCCTCGGTGATGAGCTTGCTGTGCAGAGCCTCTTCCGTCGCTTCAACCGTGGTGTACTTCGCCCACTGATAGAGACGGCCGCCCCAGACCAGGATCGGGATGACCAGGACAGCGACCAGGGGAAGCGTGCGGCTCATGGCCTCCAGCGGACGGCGGAGCAGAAGGCCCCACTTACCACCCGAGACATACTGCAGCATCAGCAGGCAGAGACCGCCGCCGGCGACGGAGAAGGTCAGTATCCAGCCAAGCAGGTAACCGCGCAGAACGTGGTCCGCACCGCCGCTGAAAAGGAAGAGCAGCGAAGCGATTGCCGCGACCGCCGCCACAAGTAGAGCGCGCGTACGCCATGCGCCAACCACCTCAGGCGCTGCCAGCGACGCCGGCAGGGTCTTCGGCCCGTGGTGAGCTCCGTGTCCGTGATGTTCTTGTCCGTGTGCCATTCTCTACGGCCTTAATCCTTCTTCAGGTCTCAAAAATCAGTCGGTTCCGAGGTAAGCGATCAGGTGATCGATATCGGTGGAGTTCAGCTTCGATGCGAAGGACGGCATCTGAATCTTGCCCGTCGCGATGCCCTGCGTCACTACCTGGCGAATGCGGTCCGGTCCAACCCGGCTCACGATTCCAACCAGCGAGGGGATGTTGGGCGGAAGACCCGTGCGCGTTGCCTGGTGGCAGGGCACGCAGTTGGCCATATACACACCCTTACCCGCAGCAATGTCCTCAGGTGAAGGACCCTTGGGCTTGGTCAGCGCCGCGGTCTTCGCGGTTGCCGGAGCAGCGTCCTTGGTCACAGCCGGAGCGGGAGCCTTCTGGTTCTCACCGGTAGCCGGAGCCACCGAAGAGGTTCCGCTCGCCGCCGGGGTTGCCGGCTCAGCTGCCTTCGGCACCTCGGGGGCAACCGGTGCAGCCGTGTTCGGCACAGACCAGTCAGCCGCGTAGCCGGGAGGCATTCCCTGCTCTTCAGCAAGCTTCGACAGCGGCTTGACCTCCACGCCCGTCGGCACATCGGCCGGCTTGGCATTCTGGCTCAGCTGCAGGGCGCGGACATAGGCTGCTACCGCCCAGCGGTCGGCCGGGGTCAGCTGCGCCGAGTAGTCCGGCATCGCGCCGTAGCCGTTGGTCATCACACTGAAGAAGTGACCGAGCGGCGCCGAACGCAGGCGCTCCGTATGGAAGTTGCCGGCCAGCTTATAGCCACGCTCGACAATCTCTCCGGCGCCATTGCCTACACGCGAGTGGCACGGTGTGCAGTAAATGTTGTAACGCTCCTGGCCGCGCTTGAGCACGGCGGCAGTCGCCTCGAACGGCATGCCGTCGCCTTCCTTACCGTCCACCAGACCGGTGTAGAAGTAGCTGTCCTCGTGCAGCTGGCCACGGCCCACGGTGTTCTCCACCTGGGGACGGGCCGAGCGGCCGTCAGCAAACATCGGCGTCGAACGCTGCGGGAACATCTTCGGCTGATCATGCATGTCCTGCCGGCAACCGGTCAGCACAGCTACGCTGGCCAGACCTGCCGCAAGGATGATGCGTGCGCCTTGTACCTTAATCCATGCGCCCTGCATTAGAGATCCACCTCCACCACACTTACCGCGTGGAACTGCTCGAGGAAGGCGCGCGTCTCGTTCGCATCGAACTTCGGATCGATCGCCTCCAGGCACAGGAAGAACTTATGGTCGGTCGCGCCCTGACGGAAGTTCGGGGCGTTGAACAGCGGGTGATACGGCTGCGGCAGACCGTTCAGAGCCAGCATGCCAAAGGCAGCCGACAGACCGGCAAACAGAATGGTCCACTCGTAGGTCGGAATAATGAACGCCGGCCAGCTGAACATTGGGCGGCCTGCGATGTTCAGCGGATAGCCCCAGCGCGAGATCCAGGTCTGCATCAGGAAAGCCGTCGTCAGGCCCATGATGCCGCCCATCAGCGTCAGCAGCGGAACGCGGTTCTTCACCACGCCCAGCGCCTCTGCGGCCTCTTCCACCGGATACGGCGTGTAGCACTCCATCCGGCGGTAGCCCGCAGCCGAGGCAGCCTCGGTCGCGTGCACCAGCGCGCCAGGAGTATCAAACTCCGCCAGCAATCCGTAGATTCCTTCTTGTACCGGCATTAGGCGGTCTCCTCTACGGTGTTTTCTGAAGGCTTGATCTTGGTCTGCGGCAGCATCATCTTGATTTCGTTCATCGGAATCATCGGAGCCAGGCGCACGAACAGCAGGAACAGGAAGGCGAACATTCCCATCGTGCCGACGTAGAGCATGTAATCCCACTTCGTCGCCTTGTACGTGCCCCAGCTCGATGGCAGGAAGTCACGGTACAGCGAGGTGACGACGATGACGAAGCGCTCAAACCACATACCCGTGTTGATGACCAGCGACAGCAGGAACAGGTAGGTCACATTGACACGAAGCTTGCGCGACCACAGCGTGGTCAGCGGAATCGCGATGTTCGTCAGGATAAGGATCCAGTAGCCCCAGCCCATCGGGCCGAACATACGGTTCCACATCATGAAGAACTCCCAGTGGCTGGCCGAGTACCAGGCCATGAAGACTTCCAGGCCGTAACCGTACGCCACAATCAGACCGGTGCCGAGCATGACCTTAGCCATGTTGTCCAGGTGGCGCAGGGTGACCAGGTCTTCCATGTGGTAGAACTTGCGGATCGGAATGGCCAGCGTTAGCACCATGGCGAAACCGGAATAGATAGCGCCGGCAACGAAGTACGGTGGGAAGACCGTCGTGTGCCAGCCGGGCAGAGCCGCGACCGCGAAGTCGAAGCTGATGACCGTGTGTACCGAGAGCACCAGCGGAGTGGACAGACCGGCCAGAAGCAGCGAAGCCGTCTCATACCGCATCCAGTGGCGGGTGGAACCGCGCCAGCCGAGCGAGAGCAGGCCGTAGATGTACTTGGCCAGCGGCAGCTCTGCCTTGTCGCGCAGGGTGCCGAAGTCGGGAATCATGCCGATGTACCAGAAGACCACCGAGATCGTCGCATACGTCGAGACAGCGAATACGTCCCAGCAAAGCGGCGAACGGAACTGCGGCCAGACGTTCATCGTGTTCGGATACGGGAACAGCCAGTAACCGAGCCACGGACGGCCAACGTGCAGGACCGGGAACAGGCCGGCGCAGCATACAGCGAAGATCGTCATCGCCTCTGCGAAGCGGTTGATCGAGTTACGCCAGGTCTGCTTGAAGAGCAGCAGAATCGCCGAGATCAGCGTTCCGGCGTGACCGATACCGATCCACCAGACGAAGTTGATGATGGCGAAACCCCAGGCGCCCGGGATGGTGACACCCCAGATACCCACACCCTTCAGGAAGAGCCAGGTGATGGCGATTACCAGGAAGGTTGCCACACCCGCCGCCACGATCAGACCGAAGAACCATCCCAGGGGAGTGTTCGAGGTCAGAACCACACCGGCAATCTTCTCTGTGACCGACTTGAAATTATGGCCCGGCGCGATGACTGCATATTCGCCAGTCTTCGGGTCGATCATCGGATCGCTAATTTGTCCCTTGGTCGCCATTTATGCCAGCTCCAGCTCAGGATTCGGGTTGATGACTCCGGCCGTGTAGGTGGTACGCGGACGGTAGTTCAGGTCACCGAGCACGGCGTAGTTGCGCTCTTCTGCCTTGCGCTTGGCCACCTTGCTCGCCTTGTCGTTGATGTTGCCGAAGACGATGGCGTCGGTCGGGCAGGCCTGCTGGCAAGCCGTCACGATATCGCCGTCGCGAACCTCGCGGTTTTCCTTGTCGGCCTCGATCTTCGCGGCCTGGATACGCTGCACGCAGTAGGTGCACTTTTCCATCACACCACGCGAGCGAACCGAAACATCCGGGTTGCGGCCCAGCTTCAGGCTCTCAGTCTCATAGTCTGAGTACAGCAGGAAGTTGAAGCGGCGAACCTTGTACGGGCAGTTGTTGGAGCAGTAACGCGTTCCAACGCAACGGTTGTACACCATCTGGTTCAGGCCTTCCGGAGTGTGAACCGTTGCTCCGACCGGGCAGACCTGCTCGCAGCCCGCGTTCTCGCAGTGCTGGCACAGCATCGGCTGGAAGTGCGCCTTCGGAGCATGCAGATCGCCCTCGAAGTAGGTGTCGATGCGGATCCACTGCATGTTGCGGCCAACCTTGACCTGCTCGCGGCCAACCACCGGAATGTTGTTCTCCGAGTAGCAGCTGATGACGCAGGCGTTGCAGCCAACGCAGGAGTTCAGATCGATCGACATGCCCCAGGCGTTCTGGATCTTGCCGCTGGACTTGTCCGTATTCTTGTAGCTCCAGGCATCCGGGAAGAAGCTCATGTCCTCTTCCGGAGTCTCGCGCAGGCCAGGACCTTCGTGCGCGAAGCCGGGGTTCTTCTTCGCCTCTTCTGCCGTGGCGTAGCGGATAATGCCGCGGACCTGCTCTTCGTTACCCGCCAGGGAGCGCGAGTTGGAGAAGTCCTTTTTGTAGCCCAGGCTCTCAATCGTCGACTGCGCGAAGTTACCGCGGTTGTCGAGCGAGTGAACGCTGGTCACGCAGAGGTCGTACGTGCCTTCCGTCTTCTTCGCCGAGCCGCCCGTCCAGGAAGCCGGAGTCGAAGTGCTGATGGTGTAGGCGTTAAAGCCGTGGCCCGTGGCAACGCGGCCCGTGGTGCGGCCGAAGCCGACATGCACGGTGATCGAGCCCTGCGGGTGGCCCGGAACCATCAGGACCGGAGCCTTGACCTTGTTTCCGCCAACCGTCAGTTCGATGATGTCGGTCTCTTCGACGCCGAGCTTCTTCATGCTCTCCATCGACATCAGCGCGGCGTTGTCCCAGCTCAGGTGCGTGACCTGCTTGGGAACTTCCTGCAGCCAGCCGTTATTTGCGAAGCGGCCGTCATAGAGCGAGGCATCCGGCTTGAACGAGATTTCAAACTCGCCGGAGGGTACCGTGCTCGTCGGAATGCTGCCGGCCTTGGCCGTCACCGTCTTCGGAGCGAATGCGGTATCTGCCACCCAGCCGTCATGCAACGCCTTGCGCCAGCCTGCCTCAAAGCTTCCCTTGATATAGGTCTTGGCATTGGCCGTCACGGCATCATACGCCGAGGTCTGCGGGTTGCCGCTGAGCTGGGCCAGAACATCATGCGCCGTCTTGCCGCCATACAGCGGATCAATCATCGGCTGAATGATGGAGATGGTGCCGTCATACGAGCGGGCGTCAGACCAGCTCTCAAGATAGTGAGCCTGGTTGATGTGCCAGTGCGCGATCAGGGCCGTCTCATCCACCTGCTGACCCAGGTGAACGATCACCTTGGCCTTCTCCGCAGCCTTGGCGAAGTTCAGGTCGCCAGGTGCCGCGTAAACAGGGTTGACACCCAGAATCACCAGCCACTGCACCTTGCCGGCATTCAGGTCAGCAACCAGGGCCTTCAGATCAGAGGTCTGCTGGCTCGGTACCGGGTTGACCGTCTCGGTGTAAACCACCGTCTTGCCCACGGCGCCGATCTGTGCGTTGATCAGGGCAGCGGCGGCGTGAACTGCCGGAGAGGTGTACTCACCCGGAATCACCACAGCCTTGCCACCGGCCTTGGTCAGGTCAGCCTTGACCACTTCCAGGAACTTGGCCGCATCGGCCGGGGCGGAACCCTGTCCGGCCAGCGCGAGCGCAAACTTCTCAAGGTCAGAAGGCTTCAGCGCCAGGCGATGCTCTGCCTTGAAACCGGTAACGCTGGGCATGGACTCCGCTACGTAAAGGCGGTTCTGCTCCTTGCTCTCTTCGTAGCGATGACGCTCAGCATACGCAGCCGACAGCGGAAGGAAGCCCGGGAAAGCGGCTCCGCCCAGGAAGTCAGCGTCCAGCGAGAGGATAACGTCCGCCTCTTCCAGCTTGTACTGTGCATCGACATACTCGCCAAAAGCAGCCAGCGAACCGGCGCGGGCCGCATCGCGGTTGACCGGATCCCACTGGATGAGCTTCGCCGCGGGATACTTGGCCTGCGTGGCCTTCCACTGCGCCGCCAGCGTGGGCGAGGTCACCGTTTCGCTCAGGATGTACAGTCCGGCACCCTGGCGCAGGCCGTCAAGGCCCTTCGCGATGGCGTCCTGGAAATCTCCCCAGCTCTTGGTGTTGCCTTCAAACAAAATGTGCTGCGAGCGGTCCGGATCGTACAGGTCCAGAACCGTGGCCTGGGTAAAGCCGTCCGACTTACCCTTCGATGCCGGGTGCTCCGGGTTACCGTCCACCTTGATCGGGCGGAAGGCATCCGACTTCACCAGCACCGGAACAGCGCCGGTCGGGAAGGGATGAGCCGTCGCGAAGTACATCGGCTTGCCGAGAACCAGGTCCTCAGGAGCCTTGACGTACGGATAGATCGGTTCGTCGGGCTGCTTGGTGCAGCCGGTCAGTCCGGCAAGAGCGAACGAGGCGCCCATCACCTTCATGAAGCCGCGGCGCGAAACACCGGAGGTCATCTCGCTGGCCTGGCGCGGGAACTCCTCGCGGAGCATCTCCTCAAAACCAGGCTGTTCCGCCAGCTCGTCGAGGCTGGTCCAGAAGCGGCGGCCAGTCTTCTTCGACAGCTTCTCCTGAACTTCAGCGATCGTCATACGCTTCGGCTTGGCCGGAGCAATGGTGCTAACAACTTCAGGCATGGATTGGTTCATCTCCGTGCTCATCTGTGGCACACCTCGCAGCTGGAAAGCTCATTCGGGGTGCGAATGTGGTACTTGTCCGTCAGGTACTTGCCCAGGTCTTCCTGGCTTGTGAACTTGACGTAGTTGAGCGGAAGCTTGATGCCCGCGGCGGATCCACCCTCAGACTTGCCGGCAGCGGACTCCTGCAGCATGGCAAGCTTCGGACCTTCTGGCTTCTCCGTCGAGCAGACGACGCCCTGCGAGGTCGGTCCGCTTACGCCGGTGTCAGCGCAATAGACCGGCTTCTTCTCCGACGGGCCCGTCCAGGCCATGTTGTAGATCTCGCTGGTGGGGCGAAGGTTCTTACCCGGATTGCGATGGCAGTTCAGGCACCACTCCATCTGGAGGGTATTTTCCTGGTACATCAACGGCATCTCGTCCACACGACCGTGGCAGCTGGCGCAGCCAATGCCCTTGTTCACGTGAATTTCGTGGTTGAAGTACACATAATCCGGAAGATCGTGGACACGCGTCCACTTGATGGACTCACCCGTCGCCCAGCTCTGACGGACCGGCTCGAGCATCTCGGCGTTGGTCCAGATCTGCGCGTGGCAGTTCATGCAAGTCTTCGTCGGCGGGATGCCGGCGTACATCGACTTCTCCACGCTGGTGTGACAGTACTGACACTGCACGCCGAGACCTTCGACGTGGTGCCTGTGACTGAACGGGACGGGCTGATCCGGCCGCTGCCCCTGCCGTGTTACCCACGGGGAGCGCTGCAACTGGTTCAGCGCAACGCCCAGCGCGATCACGATCAGGCCTGTAACAACGAGTGCTGCCCGGGCCAGCGCGTTCGAACTGCGGTCAAAAACTTGCGCCATGAGTGCGTTCCTGTTTCCTCTGCGTCAAAGAGAAGTCGCTGCTGAAGTTTGAAGTAGACCTTCCGGAACTGGGGTTCGTGCTTGTCCCGGAAACTCTTGCCTCGGAAAGTTTGAGTATAAGCAGCCTGTCCACCCCCCTTCAAGTGACCCGCATCACTGCAACAGTCATTTCTTTCTACAACTTCGATAATCGACCCCATTCCGGGACAGGTGCCTGCACAACATCTCGTGCACGCTGTGGGTAAACCCGCAGAAAAGACACAACATCTAAGTCGTCCCTGTGGAATTAACCGCATAAATTCGCACCAGAACAGTCTTAGTTTGATATTCGGCCATAGCTTTTCGATATCCGAACACCGTTTCGCTAACTGCTCTCCCTGCCACAGCGAATACACTTGCTCCCATGTCTTCGCCCCATCCTGCGCGCACCCGTAAGCCTTCCTATGACACAAATGCCGCGATTGCGGCCCTCTCGGCGGCTGATCCCAGGCTGGGAAAGCTGATTGAGCGCTGCGGGCCGTTCACCATGCGGCTGGCCCACCAGCAGTCGCCCTTTGAGGCGCTGACCGAGGCCATCATCTACCAGCAGCTCCACGGCAAGGCCGCCGCCACCATCCACCGCCGGATGCTCGAGAGCTTTCACCCGGTCTGCGGACTGGGCAACCACCCCTCACCCGAGCACATTCTCGACTGCCCCAATGAGCAGTTGCGCGCCGCCGGCCTGTCCCACAACAAGATGCTGGCCCTGCGCGACCTGGCCGCCAAGACCATCGACGGCACCGTGCCCACCCTGCAGAAGATCCGCCGCATGTCCGACGACGAGATCATCGCGCACCTGACCCAGGTACGAGGCATCGGCAAGTGGACCGTCGAGATGATGCTCATCTTCCGCCTCGGCCGCCCGGATGTTCTCCCCCTGGACGACTACGGCATACGCAAAGGCTTCTCCCTCACCTTTCTCGGCCTGAAGCCAACGCAGAAAGTGACTCCCGACCTGCTGGCCACCAAGGAACAAATGCTGCGCCGCGCAAAGAAGTGGCACCCCTGGTGCTCCATTGCAAGCTGGTACATGTGGCGCGCCTGCGACCTGGCCGCGAAAAAGGCGGAAGACTAGCAACGCAAGCACGATGGATGTGTCATCCCGACCGGAGCGCAGCGAAGTTGAGGGGTCTGCATTTTTGTCGCGGCATGTACTCTACCGCCCTCGAAAACTCATTGCCGCCCACAGAGCTGGGCATAGCTTTGTTGCCATGAAATTCAGCCTGTTCCGCAATGCGTTCGTTGTCATTGCGCTCAGTGGCCTAAGGCTCTCCGCGCACGCACAGATGGAGCGCGCCCTGAACTTCTGCATGCGGTGCAGACGGCTGCGCAGAAAAACTAAAGCTTGGAATGGAAGCGACGGTACCGCCTCCACACAAACGCCACCGGCACGGATAGAAGCAACATCCAGAAGAGCAGGCTAAGTATGTACTCCGCAACGAAGAGCACCAGTCCCTTCGCCGCATCCGAGGCATTCGTCCAACCGGTACGCCATGCCTGGTGCAGTGTCATGCCAAATCCGGATGGCGCCTGCTCCCATGTCTCCGTGGCCTGCAACGTAATCGCGGCATAGCTGACCCGCTGCAGCAGGTGCTTCTGTTCGGCCTCCATGGCTTCAATTTCGCCACGAATGCGCGCCGCGCTCTCTTCCACCTCCAGCACATCGCGGACGTTGCCGGTGCGCTGCTTCAGAATCTCGCGGAAGCGCTCTTCCGTGTCGTGCGCGGTCTTAAGACGCTGCTCCAGATCGGCATTCTGCGCGCTTACATCCCTCGCCGGATTCGCTCTCGTGGGTTACCTGCCCCAGCCTGCGAAGGCGGTCATCCACTGCTCATCGCTGCCTGCATCCGGCCCTGGTGCCATCATTCGTCCCTCTCCCCCAACCAGATACTGGCCATGCGCTGCTTCGCATGGCCAGTATCTCTGTAATTGCCTGGGGAGTAAGGAAAGTTCCTTCCTTGCTATTTTTCTTTTTGGCTTACTCCGGCTTCGCCGCCAGCACACCCCGGAAGCTGTGCCGGTACTGTGCAAAGACCAGCAGCCACAGTACAGCGGCCACCAGCCCGGGAGCGATGCCCGGCTCCAGCGTCAGGTGGAAGGCCAGGATGTTGTACAGCTCCGCCGCCAGCAGCGTGAGCGCCAGCGGTACGAAGTAACCCGACAGCAACAGCAGCCCGCCCAGCAACTGCACTGCGAAGAAGAACGCGGCAAAGTGTGAAACCGCCACCGCGCCGAAGAACTGCAGCGCCAGCGGGTTCGCCGGCGGAGGCTGCGGGATGAAGTGGAAGAAACCATTCAGGCCGAAGACGGTAAACATCAGTCCCAGCAGGTAGCGCGCAATTGTCGATGTAATCTTCATGTCAGTCTCCGTTTACGCGTGCTGCGCGTGCGACTGCACGGCTTCCAGGTGCGGCTGCAGGAAGGTTGCGCGATCCTGTCCATAGTTCAGAGCAATGGTTCCACCCGCGGTCAGGAAGGTCAGCTCCGTGACTCCGAAAAAGCTGAACAGCGTCCTCAGGTATGAGTCAATGTTGTTCATGGCGGCCATGGGCGATCCCGTTCCGTACTCGAAGCCCGTCGCTACCAGAAACGTGACTTTCTTGCCCTTCAGCAATCCCACCGGCGCACCATTCTCCACCGCAAAGGTCTTGCCCGCGCGAGAGACCAGGTCAATCCACAGCTTCAACGTCGAGGGGATCCCGAAGTTATGCATCGGCACGCCGATCACATACTCCTCGGCCTGGTACAGCTCCGCGATCAGTTCCTCTGACAGCGTCAGCAACGCCTTCTGCTCCACGCTCTGGCTGTCTGCCGGGGTGTGAATGGCGCGGATCCATGCCGCGTCGATCGGCGCCAGTGCTGTCGTCGCCAGGTCGCGCGTCACTACCTGCCCGTCGGCATGGCTCGCCTTCCACGAGGCAACAAAGGTATCCGTCATCTCGCGGGAGACGGAGTGCCCTGAAAGCGGGCTGGAATCAATACGCAAGAGGGTGGGCATGGCGGGAGATTCTCCTTTACGACAAATGATGGTTAATCAACATATGTCGATTCATAAATAAGCGACATTTGTCGTAAAAGCAACATCGAACTCTGAAAGGGACTATGCTGGAGGGGCCGATGGAAGCCGTCTCACAATCGACTCATGAGTGTACGGAGCCGACCGACCCGCGCATCCGGCGAAGCCGCCTGATGCTGCAGGAAGCCTTGCGTAAGCTGTTGGGGAAAAAACACTTTGACGCGATTTCGATCAGCGACATTGCGGCTGAGGCGGGACTGAACAGGGCTACGTTCTACCTGCATTACACCGACAAAAACGCGCTTTTGCAGGCCATGGCAGCCACCCGTTTTCGGGAATTGCTGGAGCGGCGCGGCATCGTTTTTTCCTGCGAAGGCGTTTTGCGTTCGCTGGCCCTGGGTGTGTGCGACTACCTGTCGGAGACGACCGGGTGCCCTGACCAGCTGATCAAGCTGCCCTTGGAGGCTGCAGTAATTCCTGTCGTGGAAGGAATTCTGCGGGAGGGCCTTGAGAAGCATCCGGCACCGGATGGAGCCTCGCCCGCACTGGTAGCGGCTACCGTCGCCTGGGCCATGTACGGCGCGGCGCGGCAGTGGTTCCAGACTCCGGATCGCATTCCCGCGGAAGCGATGGCTCTCCAGGTGGAGCAACTGGTGAAGCCCATGCTCGCCGCCATGCACGCTGCGTAGGCATTACGTACGGGTGCTAATCGAGCCGCACCAGGTACGCCTGCGCTCCGGACTCTGCCGGGCGAATGCTTTCCGCCACCTCCGTCGCATGAGCCTTGTCCATCACAGACGGATTGATGCGCACCCAGTGCCCCGTAGGGCCGGGGAACTCAATCACCTTGGCAGTGTGATAGCGGCGCTGCATCTGGTCTTTCAGCTTCAGTGAGTTCTTCGCGTCAGAGAATGCCCCCACCTGGACGCACCACTTGCCGGAGACCGCTGCATGCTCGGTCTGCTGCATAACCTCAATCTTTACCTTGGCCACACCCGCGCGATAGACGCCAGTAGCCTTGGCTGCGGCCATGGAGAGATCGAGTACGCGTCCCTGGACAAAGGGTCCGCGGTCCGTGATTTTGACAGTAGCCTGCTGCCCGGTCTGCACGTTGGTGACGCGGACGACGGTTCCCATGGGCAGCGTGCGGTGCGCCGCAGTCATGGCGTTCTGGTCATATGGCTGTCCATTCGCCGCGTTGCGATTGTGATACGGCGGGCCGTACCAGCTCGCCATGCCAACTTCAGAGGAGTACACCTTGCCGCCCGTATCCGGCATCTCCTCCGGCTGGCTGGAGCCAAGGCCCGGGACCGGGCGCACCGGCGGAACATTCCGGGTGGAGGTGCTGCTACCGCTGCCGCGGCGAGCCGGTGGCGGCGGCGGACGTCGAGCCACATGCGACTTCTTGTGGTGGCAGCCGGTCAACACCAGCACCGCCAGAAGGGCACCTGCAACGGCAATGGAGCGGGTCTGGATCAACGGCCCTGCGACCTCTCATCCAGCTTCTGCGCCAACTCATGGAGCTTCTGCGCGGCCTTGCGCAGAGCCTCGGCGCTTTGCACGCGGGCTTCCGGAACAAGCTCGTCGTTGACGTAGTCGACGGCATGACGAACCTCGTCTTCCATCCGTTCTACGGCTTCGCGAATGCGTTCGTTCCAGTCAACAGCCACGGCGCAGAATCTCCCTTCTTTCATTAGAGGAAAGTGGAGAAGTGCGCGGCAACGTACATTTGCAATGGGGAACCTGATCGGTCAAGGTGCCCGGAGAGTCAACAGCAGCCCGAGCAGGGCGTTTAGAACAGCCGCTCGGCGCGGCGCAGGTTACCGGCTGAGCCGATGTTGGCCAGAGAGAAGTTGAAGCGGTAGATGTTGTCGTTACGCACCGTACCCAGCTCAAATTTGCGATATTCGGCGGAGAAACCGCAGCAGTCCCAGAAGTAGCTGACCTGGATGGCGCCGTACTGGGGCTGGCCCACGTTCAGGTCAATGCCGGAGTTCACCGCGGCGGAGAAGCCCTTCTTGTTGGGCGCTCCATAGCCCAGCAGCACGCGAAGCTGGGTGAAATCAGAGATCGGCGAGGTAAGGAAGCGGCCCGGTGCGTTCAAACGAGCGAAGGACAGACCACCAAAGTACTGGCCAATGTGTTCGTCGATAAAGACGTTGGAGGCCGTAAAACGATGCTGTCCGAAGTCGTAGTTCACGTCCCACTCGACATCGGTCTTGTCGGAGATGCGCACACGCAGTTCTGAGACCAGCGGTGAGATCTCGCGCGGCTGGGTGATGAAGGCGATACCGGAAAAGTCCAGCGTGCTCTCAAAGATATTGCGCCGACCATTGGAGACAGCGCCGCCAAAGCCGGGGTCGAAGAAGTGTTTCTGTGCCAGGCGCCAGCGCACGGACTCCGCCATGCCACCGCAGCCGGAGGTCAAACGCGTGTTGCCGGCAAGCTCTTCGTCGCAGACCGGAGCATCCTTCTTGCGGAAGAAAAGCCGCTGCGTGACGCCGTACTCGAACTCGTTGGTGTTGGTGACAACGTCAGTCACATCAAAACGCAGCGTTCGCGTGTAGTCATTGACGCCACTGACGTAGCGGTAATTGAAGAACGGCTCGACGGTGTGCTTCATCTCACGACCAAAGATGAAGTCCTTGGCCGCGAACGAACGCGTCAGCACCGGCGGACGGAACTCCAGTCCGGCTTCAAATACGGACCGGCTCAGCGGATCGTCGATCTGCACCGGCGTTGGACCGGGGATAACGGAAGACAGTCGGCTGCGGGTGTAGGAGGTGTTCCGGAAACCGAGCACCGGCCGCACCGTCCAGCCGGCGAAATGAACTGGGAGAGAGAGTTGCGGGTGCAGGTCAAGCCGTTCCACCACACCGCCGGTGGTGAAGTTCTGCTGCGCGCGCTTTAACCCCGCGGCTGAGGCCGAGAAGGACCACACCAGGGGCGAGGTACCGATGTGTCGCTCGATCAGGTCCACATCCAGCGACGGAGCGCGGATAATGCGGACCTGCGTGCCCGTAGTCACGTTCTTCAAACCCTGGTAGCGGTCGCCGAACAGGGCCATGGAGACGCCGTTCTTCTGGTGCGCGATAAAGGCCTGCGAAACAACGTCGGTGGAAACGGCCTGGTTGAAGCTGTCGTTGAAGGCCTCGCGGTAGACATACGAGCTGAGGTACTCCACGTTGGCCACCATGCGCGTGTGCTCGTCCAGGTCCCTGCGACCGGAGAGCAGGAAGTCCTGTCCGCCCTGGTTGACGTAGTTGCCGTTGTTGTCGTGATAACCGCGATCCAGCAGGCCGGTATAGTGCGCCGTCAGAAAGTTCTGCCCCGCACCCTTGTAGCGGAAGGCCACAAGCTGCGAGAAACCGCGCACGGAGAAGTACTCCGAGCCCACGGTCAGGTCTGCGCTGCGCGACAGCTTCAGGTAGATCTGTTCGCCGATGATGTAGCCCTTGCGGCTGCCTGCCTTGCTGAGCGTGGGAATCAGGAAGCCGCTGGTGCGCTCTTCCGGCGAAGTGGGGTGCGTGACGTACGGCAGAAAGAGCACCGGCAGGTTCAGCAGCTTGAAGACGCTGTTGTAGCCGCGCGCCTGGCCGTTCTCCACCACAAAGCGTTTGGAGGCCAGCCGCCAGTCCGGATTGGGGAGTTGGCAGCTGGTCACCGTGCCGTTCAGGACCTCGTAATTATTCGGGCCGTGCTTGATGATCTCGCGGCCGGTGAACAGAAACGGATTGGCGGTGGTGTAGGTGGTGCCCTTGGCGGAGCTGCGTACGCCGAGCGACCCGGTCACATCGTAAAAGCGCCCCGTCTCCTGCTTCAGGTTTGCCTCGCCGTGCGATGCGGCAATGTATTCGTCGTCCGGCCCGCCGGTAATGCGGATGTGGCCGTCAGAGAGAACGACACCCGTCTCCTGGTTGAAGCTGAGCTTTTCGGCGGTGACGATGTAGCCGTTGTAGTGAATTTCCACGTTACCCACCAGCGTGTATTCATCGCCGGTCCGGGTCATGGTGTCGGCTTCCACGGTCAGCTTGCGCGAGGCATCCGCGGCCGGAGCGACCGGCTGCGCGACGGGAAAACTGAGTTGCGGCGTGGGGTTGTCTGGCAGGGGTGCCGAAGTAGGAACCTGCTGCGCATGCATCTTAGGGTGTATTGGCCCTGCCACAGTGGTAATTAAAAAGACGCAGGCCCACCGGAGCAGTGAAGACCGGCCCCGGTTGCGCTTTGCGGCTCTGGTAAGTCCGTACTCGTTCGATGGCTGCAACTGCTATGCGGAATCCGGCTCCGCGCCCCCTCGCCTCTTCATTGTATGTAGACGGGAGCGTATGGTGTTCAGATTCCATGGACCCCTGCCCTGGACGGCCGTTAAAAAACGGCCTGAAGAGAAACGGAAGTGAATTGTGAGCTTGACCAGTCCCGTCCCCGTGGAACCGGTCCACGACTCAGAAGCGTGGAAAGACCAGGTGGCCGCACGTATTGCGGCGCACCGGCAGAAGAAGCAACAGGCGGATCAGCAGCAGCAGTCGCTGCCGATAGAAGGCCTGCAGGAAGCCAAGCCCCGCCAGCGCCGCGTAGCCGCCGCGGTGGCAGACCGCTTTGCGCGCCAGCAGAGCTACCGCGAATACCTGGAGGCCGAAGCCGAAGCCGCCCTGCAGAAGGCGCGAGCCGAGGCCGAGGTTGCCGCACGCAATGCCGCCGCCATTGCCCAGGCGCAGCAGCAGCTGCTGGAAGAGCTGGAGCAGTGGAACACCCCCGCGGAGGATGAAGCCCCGGCTGCGCCGCAGCGGGCTGAGATCGTCGAAATCCCCGTGCTGGAGCTGGTGCCGCTGGAGGTAGCTCCGCTGCCCGCTCCTGAACCGGAGCCCGAGCCGGAACCCATGGTGGTGGAGTTTGTTCCCGAGCCCTCCACCGAACCAATCGCTCCGCTGAGCGCCAACCTGATCGCCTTTCCCCGGCAGCTCGTTGCTCCGAAAAAGGCGCGTCCGCGGCTGGCCGAAGGCCCGCTGCGCGATGAAGCCTCTGAACCGCAACTCCGCATCTTCGAGGTAACCGCCGAGCAGATTGCCACCACACCCGAGCCGGTCCACGTGCAGCCGGAGTGGAGCGATATTCGTCTGGACGCCTCCGTGCTGACCCAGCCCCTTCTGGATCACCCGGCAACGCCCGAGATCAGCTTCGCCCTGCCGCCGCAGGTGGCTCCGCTGCAGTTTCGGATCATGGCCGGCCTGGTGGACAGCATGGCCGTGCTGGGCAGCTTTGCCCTGTTCACCATCGTCTTCGCCCTGACGGCGAAGTCTGTCGTGCTGGACCGATCGCTGGCCCTTTGGGCCGGTGGCGTGCTGCTGACGCTGTTTGTGGGATACCGTATGCTGTTCTTCACCTTCGGCGACCAGACGCCAGGCATGAAGTATGCCCGCATCGGCCTGTGCAGCTTCTCCGACGAGAACCCGACGCGCCGCCAGATGCGCCGCCGCATGTGGGCCATGGCACTCTCGATGGCTCCGCTGGGACTGGGCTACCTGTGGGCCATCTTTGACGAAGACCACATGGGCTGGCACGACCGCATCTCGCGCATGTATATGCGGGCTTACTAGCTGGATGACTCGTGAAGGACATCGACCCGGGCAAATTGCCCGGGTCATTTTATTTTTGAAACTGCTTCCCTGTTTTCAAACACCGATCACACTGCGCATGGAACCCGTCTCGCGCGCTGCGAGATGCCAGCTAAGAGCCTTCTCCAGCACATGCGGCGTATGACCACCCCTCTGCAACGCTTCCCGCAGGTAGGTGTGCAGCGCCTCACGGTAATCAGGGTGTGCGCAACGCTCGATGATCAGCGGAGCTCGTTCCCGTGGCGCAAGCCCGCGCAGATCGGCGTATCCCTGCTCCGTCACCAGCACGTCTACGTCGTGCTCGTTGCTGTCCACGTGCGGCACCATCGGAACAATGCTCGACAGGTGGCCGTCCTTGGCCAGCGACTTAGTCACGAAGATGGCCAACTGCGCGTTGTGCGCAAAATCGTTGGACCCGCCGATGCCGTTCATCATGTGCGTGCCATTCACATGCGTGGAGTTCACGTTGCCGTAGATGTCGGCTTCCAGCGCCGTATTGACGCCGATGACGCCAAGCCGCCGGATCACCTCAGCCGAATTGCTGATCTCCTGCGGGCGCAGCACAATGCGATTGCGGTAATGGTCCAGGTTCTGCATGAATCGCGCGTAGCAGCCCTCAGAGACGGTAATGGAGCTGGCGGAGGCGACCAGAAGCTTGCCCGCGTCGATCAGGTGAAACGCGCTGTCCTGCAGCACCTCCGAGTACATGGTCAGGTTCTCGAACGGGCAATGGATCAGACCCATCAGAACGGCGTTAGCCACTGACCCGATGCCCGCCTGCAGCGGCAGCAGCGAGCGGGTCAGGTTGCCACGCGCGACTTCGCTCTCCAGGAAGTGGCTGAGGTGGCGGCTGATGCTCTTCGTGTCTTCATCCGGAGGATCGATCTTTGCCGGACTGTCTTCCAGGCCTGTCTCCACCACCGCGACAATTCTCTCCGGATCGACGGTGATGGCCGTGGTTCCAAGACGGTCGCCGGGATGGATGAGCGAGATGGGAGCTCGGCCGGGCCGGTCGGTGGTCTGGTAGATGTCGTGGAAACCCTCGATAGCCGCGGGGACGGAGCGGTTAAGCTCGACGACGATCTTCTTCGCCTGCTGCGCCAGCACCACCGAGTTCCCTACCGAGGTCGTGGGCACCAGGTGGCCCTGCTCCGTGATGGCGGCCACCTCGATGATGGCGACATCCACCGGGGGCAGACTACCGGAACGGAGCTGCTCCACGGTCTCACCGAGGTGCTGATCCAGGAACAGGACCTCGCCCGCGTTGATTCTGCGGCGCAGGGCCGTGTCCACCTGGAAGGGCAGCCTGCGTGCCAGAACACCTGCTTCCGCGAGGATTTTATCCGTATCGTGGCCCAGGGACGCGCCGGTGATCAGGGTGATTTTCAGCGGCTGCAGCTTCGCACGGTGAGCCAGTGCATGCGGCACGGCCTTGGCATCGCCGGCGCGGGTAAACCCGCTCATGCCGACGACCATTCCATCCTGAATATGAAGCGAAGCCTCTTCGGCTGAAACGATGCGCTTCAGCAGTGGAGCATAGCGGATCCGGTCGGTCATTCGTTCTTCCCTGCCGCCGCTTCCAGGCCACACTGCAAGCCCAAAGACAGCCGCTACTAGCGTTATATCGTCCGCGACATTGGCGTTGGAGCGAAATCACCCGGAAAACCCATGGTCGAGCCACAGTGTCGCGTCTCGCAACAGCTTCGCGGACAAAGCAAAGGGGCCGGCTTTTCAGCCAGCCCCTCGCAGTTTTCTGCTTCCGGTTAGAAGGTCGTGGAGACGCTCAGGCGGAAGGTCTTTCTCGGTTCGCGGAGCTGGTAGGAGCCGCCGTAGAACTGGATAGCCTGCGCGTAGCTGTACTGTCCGGCTCCGTTGTCGGGGAACATCCCGCGGAATGCGGCACTGTCAACAGTCAGCTCCTGCGGAAGCGTCTTGTAAAGGCGCAGAGGGTTGTAGGCGTAGTAGATACGCATCGGCGCGTTGACGATGGGCAGCACCACCTGCAGTTCGGCGCCGGTGGACATGCGCGGAACAAAGTTGGTGCCCGGAACAGCCTTCAGGATCTGCGGTGCCGTAACTTTCTGGCCACCAAAGCAGGAGCCGTTGATGATGGTGGGGCAACCGAACAACGCGCTGTTGAAGGTAGCCTGACCAAGAACCGACTGGCGGAGCTGCGACTCGCGGAGATTGCCGTTATAGCCAAAGTCCGTGAAGAAGGCGAAGACCACCTGGTTGACAATCGGAATACGGTACTCGACGTTGCCCGTGATGCCCGTGTCGGCGCCGACGGAGACGAGGCGGTAGATCGGCAACGGGATCTGGATGGAACCCAGGTCCTGGTTGGTCGGATCACGCGGCACCGTGGTTCCGTCCGGGTTGGTGAGGTTGAACATCACACGGGTCGGAATATAGGTGTAGGGCGACGAAGAACGGATGTCGAAGCCGCGAACGTCCGACTCGCCACCGCCATAGACGCGGTTGAACGGCGGAGCCACCTGACCGCCAAAGCCCTCAACGTGCGAGAACTGCAGGCGGTAGCCAAGGACGTTGTGGCCTTCGCGATTGACGCGCAGACCCTTCATCGGGAAGAACTGACGCCAGGTTGCAATCGGCGAGAAGTACTTCACATTACCGCCCGCGCCAGCCACCTGGACGGCGACGTTGAAGTCCTTACCGGAGTGAGGACCGACGGCGCGATCAATCGACGAGAAGCTGAAGCTCGGAGTGATCACCGACGAGATGATGCCGTCCAGCTGGTTGGAACCCTGGATGCCGGAACGGAAGGCCAGCGACTGGAACAGGTTACGCGTGTTGTCGTTGAACGTGGAAACCGAGGACCGCGACAGGGCGTACGAGATACCGATACGCGTAACACCGGTACGGTTGAACAGCTTACGCAGAGGATAGCTGGCGGAAACCGTCAGGCCGGTGGAAGCCTGGTTGTAGTTGGTCAGCAGCGACTGCTGCGCCTGAGACAGGTTGTCAGAGACGCTGCCCGAAGCGGCATAGGCCTTCGTCGGGTTGTAGTCAAACTTCGAGGAGAAGACCTGCAGGCCCAGCGAGAGCGGCTTGTTGCGGAAGTAAGGCTCCGTGAAGCCGAAGCTCAGGTTACGCGACAGGTTGCCGGCGTTGGCCTGCACCGAGAGCGTTTCGCCAAGGCCGAGGAAGTTGTTGGTCTCGTAGTTCAGGCCAAGGAAGCTGCCTGATGCGCCAGAGATACCGCCGTTCAGGCCGATGGAGTTCTTGCCCTTTTCCTTCAGCTTCAGCAGCAGATCCACGGTGCCCGCGTCATTATTGGTACGGGTCTCGGAATCCTGTTCGACCTTCAGCGTTTCGAAGTAGTTCAGCTGGTTCAAACGCAGCAGCGAGAGTTCCCATGCCTGCGCGTTGTACACGGCGCCTTCTTCCAGCATCAGTTCGCGGCGGATAACACGGTCGCGGGTGATGCTGTTGCCGGAGAACTCGATACGCGAGACCTTGAACTGCTTGCCCTCATCAATATCGATGTCCAGGAAGATCAGGTTCTTGGCTTCGTCAAAGCGCGGGGTGGGCGAGCCGACAAAGTTGATGTAGCCCAGGCCGCCGTAAGCCTTGCGCAGGTTCTCCAGGCCCTTGCCGAAGAGCGTGGACGAGAACCACTCGCCGTCCTTCTGCGCAAACTGGGCGCGCAGCGCCTTCACATTGGTGATGGCCTTGTTGCCTGTAAAGTTGACGCCGCCCAGGCGGTAGCGCTTTCCCTCTTCCACCGGCATCAGGATGTCGATGCGCTTGCCCTTGGAGGGGCGCAGGGTGAAGATGTTGATGCCGCCGGCATCGCGGACGCGGGTCTTCGGCTCAGAGGTCAGGGCCTTGAAGTAGCCGCGATCGCGGTAAGCCTGCTGCACGCGCTGCGCATCTTCATCCAGCTTGGAGGCGTCGAAGGTGCGGGCGAAGATGTTCTCCAGAATGATCGATTTCGGCACACCGACCGGGCGCAGGTTACGCATCGCCTGGCGCAGGGTACGGCTGCTCACGTTGTCGTTGCCGACAAAGTCGATGTGGCCCACCTTCACAGTAGGACCTTCCTTCACCTCAAAGGTAAGGGAGATGCGGGCCGGAGGCAGGTTCTTGATCACCGTCTTAATGGTGGCGAACTGGTGGCCATGCTCGGCCAGCAGCTCCTTCAGGACGACTTCGGCGCGCTTAACCTTGGTGGGATCGTACTGGCTTTCCACCGTCAGGCCGACCTTGGCCTTCTTGAAGCGCTCCAGAATGTCCGACGTGGTGACCGCGTTGACGCCCTTGTAGTTGATGTCATTGACCGTGGGCTTCTCGCGCACGTAGATGATCAACTGGGTGCAGTTCGGTTTGTCCTGCCGTTCGGTACGGATGTCTTCGAAGTAGCCGGTGTTCCACAGCGAGTTATAGTCACGCTCGACCATGGACTCGTCATAGATATCGCCTTCGTGCGAGAACAGGCGCGCAAGCACGGACTCCTTCGGAATACGGCGGTTGCCGATGACCTGGATGGAGCAGAGTGCCTTCGGATTGCCCTGTGCAGCGGGCCCTGTCGTAAACGTGGAAGCGTTGTTCTGTGCCACGGCCGAACCTGCGGCCACGGCCCCGAGACCCAACAGAACCATACCGGTACGGACGCGGCTGCCAAAGGCAATCGCGCGGTTCCGGCCAGAGTGCGAACGCACGTCCGAAGAAGCTTGATTCAGAAACCTAGCGGAAAAAATACGCGCGTCCTCACTGCCTGGAAATACCTCCCCGAAATCGTGTAGGGGAAAGCTTCATTATATGGGACGGAATGCCCGTCCCGAAGCGAGCCGAACCTGTTTGAGAAGCTACAGGGCAAACACCTTGCACCATATATGGTGCTCTACTCTCACGCGTCCCCATCCAGACCGCGAAACAACGGCAGCATCTGTGCCGTCGCATCTTCAAAGGCAGCCCCCGGGTCAGCCAGAAACCTGCGGTAAACCTGCCAGGGCATACTCTCTTCACAGCCGATTTCGTGGATCGTATCCCCGTCAAAGCTGAAGATCTGCGCCCCCGGATACCCCAAAAGGATGGGCGAATGGGTGGAGACGAGGAACTGAGCATTGGGAAAGCGGGTTACCGTCTCGTACATCAGCGACAGAAAAGCCAACTGCCTATGCGGCGAGAGTGCCGCCTCCGGTTCGTCCAGCAGAAAAAGCCCGTTCCGCCGGAACTTGGCCTTCAGGACGGTAAAAAATGTCTCTCCATGGGAGCGGGTGTGGAGACTCACACCGCCGTAAGAATCAACGATTCGCGGACCAAAGCCGTCCGCATCCAGTTCATCAATGTGCGTCGCCACATTGAACAGACTCTCCGCCCGCAAAAAGAACCCCTCCCCGGTACGGTTGTCGAAGGCCATCTGCATGGCCTGTACCAGAGGTTCCACGGTGTGGTTGCTCTCGGTAGTGCTGAACTGGAAGTTCCTTGTACCGCCCTCGCGGCCAAAGCCATAGTGCGCGGCGATGGCCTCCAACAAGGTCGACTTGCCGGAGCCGTTTTCGCCCGTAAAGAAGGTGACACGTGCGGGCGAAAACCGCAGCTCCGTCAGAGACCCTATCGCCGGAACCGTGAATGGATACACCTGCGGCGAAAGAATACGATCCTGCCGGAGGATGAGCCGCTTCAGCATAGTGAGGTGATTCTTTCACGGAGTATGGAAGAGAGAGTTGCCGTGAGCCACAATCAGAGGGTGACACCACAAAAGTTCCTGATGCTCTGCCTCTGGGGTGCTTTTACGGCCTGCACCCCGCTCGCCGCCCAAACCACCGTCTCCGACGTAAACCCGGCCGTCAGCTTCCATATCACCCCGGTACGCCCGGTGGAGGAGCTGCGCCCCGAGGCCCTGGCCGCCCATCCGCCAGAAGAGGAGGGCTCCTTCCGCCAGCCGGACCTGGTCGAGGTGGTCACGCTGGACCCCACCATCAAGCTCGATATCCGCTACGCCACCACGAACAACTTCCTGGGAACCCCGGTCTACACCCAGGCCCGGGCGTTTTTGCAGCGTCCGGCAGCGGAGGCCGTGGCCCGCGCCAGCGCCGAGCTGCGTCCGCTGGGTTATGGACTCATCCTGCACGACGGCTACCGGCCCTGGTACATCACGCGCATCTTCTGGGATGCCGTGCCGCCAGCCCAGCATATCTTTGTTGCCGACCCTCAGTCCGGATCAAAACATAACCGCGGCTGCGCCATCGACCTCTCCCTCTATGACCTGAAGACCGGCCAGGAGGTCGCCATGCCCAGCGGCTACGACGAGATGACCGAACGCGCCTACGCCGACTACCCCGGCGGTACCGACGACGAACGCCAGCGCCGCGAACTGCTGCGGCAGGCGATGGAGAAGCAGGGCTTCCACGTCATCCCCAAGGAGTGGTGGCACTTCGACTACAAGGACTGGAAAGAGTATCCGATTCTGAATGTGCGCTTTGAGGACCTGGGGAAGAAGTAACGTTGAGACACTGCCATTCGGCAAAGCACGGCGCTCTCCAGCGCCCTGCTTTTGACCTATCGCTTCGCCGCCTGTGTCAGCCGTTCCCAGTTTGCATGGGCAAACAACTCTTTCTCTTCCGGGGAGAGACTGATCCGCTCCAGAAATGAACTCGCCTGACGGCCAGGGCGGTACTGGTACGGAAAGTCTGTCGAGAACAGAATTCGTTCCGGGCCGACGACCTCCAGCGTGCGCTGCAGATAAGGCTCGCTCCACATGCCGCTGGGAGTGACGTAGAGGTTCTTCTGGAAGTACTCCACCACCGGCCGCTGCAGCGTGGCCACACGCGCCAGCGAGGCCAGCCGCTCCAGGTAAAACAGGACCACCTCACCCCAGTGCCCCAGGATGATCTGCAGGTTGGGGTGCTCGTCGAAGACACCCGCAAGCATCAGCCGAAGAAACTGGATACCGGCCTCGTAGTGCCATCCCAGGCCGAAGGCGGCAAAGGCCGTGTCGACTGGTTCGCCAAAGCCGGAGTAGTACACATCCCTGACAGCGCGCTGCGGAATCTGCGGGTGAATAAAGACCGGAACGCCGAGCCGCGCTGCGGTGCTGAGGACCGGACGGAAATCCGGATGGTCAAGGTTCCTGTCGCGCGTACGTCCACAGAGCATCGTTCCTCGAAAGCCGAACTGCTGCACACAACGCTCCAGCTCCAGCGCGGCCTCAGCAGGCGCCGCCATGGGCAGTGTGGCGAAACCCTGAAACCGCTCAGGATGCTTCGCAATCGTGGCCGCAACCAGGTCGTTGGTGCGGTGCGCCAGCAGCACACTCTCCTCCGGCTCAAGATTATGCAGAGCAGGCGTCGTGACGGAGAGCACCTGTACATCGACGCCGCTCTCATCCATCAACGCAATACGATTTTCACCAAGATCGTCCAGCCGCTGCTCCATCTCACCACGGTCGAAGCCGGCCGTCCCTTCGGCTCCGATGGCAGAGGCCGCCCATGCTGCGCGGATCTCAGGCGTTAGAAAATGTTCCTCAATGGCGATCAGCTTCATCACGATGCGCTCTCCCAAGCCGTTTAGTTTCGATACCCAACCTCTATAGGACGATTCACCGGGCACGATATTTTCCGCAACAGAGCGCACGCTACGCGCTTTGTTATAAGGAAGGACAAAGGGAAAGCAACCACAATGATCATCTCAGCCAGAGTGACCAATGAAGGTGGCCGACACCATACGGTCGTACGGACGGGCGGCAACGAACAGGCGGTTGCAATTGCGGCCAAAGCAGCGGGTTCTGGCTCCAGCGTCAACGGCGGCGAGCTGCTGTTCCTGGCGCTTGCCACCTGCTACTGCAACGACATCTATCGCGAAGCCGCCGAGCGCGGCATCGATGTCCAGTCCATTGAGGTGGAGGTCACTGGCAGATTCGGCGGCAAGGGAGAACCCGCGCAGCAGATCACCTACCGCGCCGCGATGCGATCCACCGCAAGCGAGGAAGAAGCCCTGGCGTTGATGCATCACACCGACTCTGTCGCGGAGATACACAACACGCTGCGGCAAGGCATGCCGGTGACGATGACCGAGTGCCGCGTGCTGTGAACGGCTCACGATGATGCAGCTTCCTTCTTCCCGCCTGCCGCTCAAGCAAGATGCGGTGCAACGCACATGCGAAGAAATCTTGAGAACGCGTCGATCGACGCCGTGAGTTTTCCGGGATTGCGCAGCAGATGAATCTCGGCCGAACTGTGCTGCTCAAGGCCGTCCACGGGAATGAGAAGCAGTTCCCCACGGCGCGCATTCTCCTGAAAGGCCCACGTGGGCAGAAAGATGAGACCGAGCCCAGCCTTGCAGGCTTCCACCTGGGCTTCCAGATCATCGGTTTGCAGCACCGTTTGTTCCAGGGTCGCGCGACTGTCTCCCAGTAACGTTCGCCATCCCATAAAGCGCGCGGTGTGGCGTTTATCAATCAGCCTGTGACTGGAGAAGTCCGCAAGTGTGGCAGGCATCCCATGCTGGTTCACATACGTCGGGCTGGCTGCAATGGCGCTTCGTTGCACACCGAGCGGCGATGCCCGAAGAGAGCTGCTCGTCAGCTCTCCCATGCGCACGACAAGATCCGTGCGGCCAAGCGCGGGAGCATGGAGACGCTCACTCAAATCCAGATCAACGCGCAGTTCCGGATACTGCTTCAGCAGTTGAGGAAGGTGCGGAAGCACACATCGTTTTGCGAAGGTTGGCCAGCAGCTCAGGCGGACACATCCGCGCACATCATCGCGTAAGGACTTTGCAGCGTTCTTGGCCTGCTCCAGGTCATCCAGAATCTGCTCAGACCGCTCATAGAGCAATCTTCCGGCCTCCGTCGGAACCAGGGTGCGCGTCGAACGAATAAAGAGCGTGACCCCCAGCTCTTCTTCCAATGCATTGATCTGCCGCGCAATCGAGGAAGGCGTCAACCCCCGGTTCCGCGCTACCGAGGAGAAGCTCTTGCGCCGCACAACATCGACGAACGCTTCGAGATGGTGAGACGAGTAGCCAGCCATTTATGCATTTTAAGCACAAGTGTTTCCAGGAATCGACATCTGCCGGACGAGGGTCTTAGTAGGCAAAGGGAAACGCTCCATGAGAGCGGGTTCCATGAGAGGAAATCATGTCTGACAACCGCAGCTTATCCAACTCCACCGTAACCGCCATCATGAACGTGCCCATCGAGAAGGTGAACATCGCCGACTGGCTGTTTACACTTCCTGACGCCGAATACCAACGCTGCTCCACCGCCCATATCGCCGCCGGCACCACCACCACTGATGATGGCCGTCCCATGTCGATCAACGTGGAAACCATTGGCGACGCCCTGGTGGTGCAGCACTACGTAGCCGAAACCAGGGAACCCACCCTGTGCCGCATGGTGTCCATCTCTGACGCGATCACCAAGAATGGCCGCACCAAGGTGAAGGTGGAGTGGACCCTGAGCGCGCGCAAAATCGACGACCAGACTTCGGAGTACACCAACCACATTCACGCCTCGGCCACAGACGAGTTCCTCGCCTTTATCCAGGAACACGGCGTCACACTGGAACAGGCTGCCGCCGCACGCCAGGCTGCTTCCGACTCGCACAATCACGAAGAAACGCCCAACTTCGCAGCCAGCATTGAGCGGCACGCGCGCAGGACGGCATAGCCATCATGCCGATCCTGAACATCAGGTTCAGGAAGATATGGGCGCAGGCGCCAGGACCTCTTTGCGAAAACTCCGCGTGACAGGCTGGTGCGCGATTACCGAAACATCGGCGCCAGCGTCTCACTTCCAGGAGCTCTTTCGCGATGCCGAAAATGCGGAGTTTACGACCTGCCTTTTTGCTGCTGCTCACTGGCCTGGCCGCTCCCATCGCACGTGCGGCTGACAGTCCCTTCATTGGCCAGTGGCGGCTTAATCCATCCCGAAGCAAGTTGACGGATGTAATGAAGGTCGAAGCCATCGACGCACGACGATATACCGTCAACTTTGGAAGTGGAGCTGAAAACGTCACACTGGACGGAACCGACCAACCAGGTAATTTTGGAAGCACCTTATCGCTCACCCGGCTCGCAGCCGACAGCTTGAAGGTCGTCCGCAAGAAGAATGGCCGCATCACCCTGATCGCCGTGTGGACTCTCTCCAACGATGCCAGGATTTTGACTGATCACTTCACAGGTTACAAACCTGATGGGTCGACCTATGAACTGGATTATCGTTACACCCGCAAGGGGTCGGGAACCGGATTTGCCGGCGAGTGGGTCAGCATCAGTGAGGCACTGAACTCTTCCGTTTCCATGCAGGTAACCGCATACCAGGAAGACGGCCTCGCATTTTCCGACTCTTCGACACAAACAACACGGGCTGCAAAGTTTGATGACAAGGACTACCCCAACCTCGGTCCTAATGCCATTCCAGAATCAACCTCCTCGTTGCGGAGAGTCGATGAACGGACGCTGGAACTGACATTCAAGGTTGAGGGCAGGCTGATCTACAAACAGCAGATTCAACTCTCTCCCGATTTAAGAACGATGACGTTGACGCGCCACATTGCCGGCGAGACCGAGACCAACATACAGGTCTTCGAAAAGATATAGCTATTCGGACTTTACCGGATGCGTTGGCGGAATGGCGCGCAGGCTGAAGCTGGCAACCTCAGCGGGGTTCGAGTCCTTGCGCATCTGCAGCGTGCCCAGCACCTCATACGTTGGCGGAATCTGGCTGTGCACGCGAAATACGATGAGGCCGGGCTCGATCTCTTTCGCGGAGAGCAGCGCAAAACCGCCGCTCTGTTTGCGGACCGCAAGCTGCGCCGCGACCACCTCATCGCCGGCAAGCGTAGGAATGGCCTGCGCCAGCGCCGGACCGCTTTCCTGATTGAAAGCAGCCAGCCAGTTGTAGAGCAGGTGGCCCGCCTGGCTGTCAGGAATCATGCCGGCCTGGCTGCCGGATCGCGGCAGCCTGATGAGGAGAGTGGGATGCACCGGGCTGACGTGGTTGCCTTTGCGCGCCGGCACGGGAGCGTCCGCCGGATCGGCAAGCACGATGGTATCGATCTGGTTGGGATCATCGTCCTCGTCGTTGGCAGGAGGCCTGGACGCAGAGGCTCCGGCGGAGGAGCGGCTGACCTCATCCTTGTCTGCGCTGAAAGGGATATGCCCGTTATGGCTCAGCGCATAGGAGACCGCGAAGAGTGCTACTGCCGCCGCGACCATCGCCATCAGGATGGACCCACGCCGCAGCGGTTGCCGCTCACTCACGTAGAAACGCGGCGTGCTGTGCGACGGCGGACTCTCACGAAGAGGCTCCATAAGCGGACATCGCCAGTCTAGCCCGTATTCACAGAGAGCTTCTTCCTGAATGAGCGTCAGGGACATGTCTCTCGGAGGGAGCCGTGGTCTTCAGGATGAAATGACGAGCAAGAGAGAAGGGCTTTAGCCCTGGGGTTTCTTTGCGAAAGTCCCGGGCTAAAGCCACTTTCTTCGTCAGGCTGTTTCAGCAGACCACAAGCGCATCAGGAAACAGACCCTACTTCTTCGGTACCGAGATGGTGATGTTGCGGTAGGCGATGACGCCGTGGTGGTCTCCCTGCAGGTAGAACGGCCCCGGCTCGGCCTCATTGCTGTCCAGAGCGCCGCCGGTGATGCCGGGGAGCTCGACGTTGTCGTGATACATTTTGCCGTCGCGCAGAACCGTTACATGCCTGCCCACCAGCGTGACGTCGAAGGTGGTCCACTTGCCGAGTCCGAGTTCAGAGCCTGCTGGTGGCGGGTAGTAGCTGTAGATGGCTCCCATTTCGTGCGAGGGCAGCTTGCCGCCTTCGGTGCCGACCTGCAGCTCGTAGCGGCCGCGCATGTAGATGCCGCTGTTGCCACCCTCCGGGCAGTTCACTTCGATGTGCAGCTTGAAGTCCTGGAACTTCTCCGTGGTCTTGATGTTAGCGGCAGGACGCGGCTTTTGCCCAACTACCTCGGGGTTGTCGTTCACCAGCTCTCCGTTGCGCGCCACCCACCTGTTGTTGTCGACGTTGCCGATTGGCTCCCACCCGGTAAGGTCTTTGCCGTTGAAGATGGCGCGCGGCGCTGTCCACTGCTTCGGCATAGGACGGTCCAGCGTGGGCGCCTTTACACCGGTCAGCGTGGGCCCGGTTACGCCTGCATGTTTCTGCACGCCGGTTAGCTTTCCTGCGCTGGGCGAGATCAGCTCCCATGCGGTGTCCTCACCTACGGTGACCACCAGTTTCTTGCCGTCCACATGAGCCTCGGTGATCTCATGCCAGGCGCCGCCGCGCGGCTGAACGCGGCCGCCCAGCTTGCCGCCGGTCTCGGTCAGCTCAATCCACTGCGGATACGGCTTGCCTCCGTCCGGAATCACCGTCATATCCCAGCGTCCCAGAAACGCCTTGCTGTCCTGCGCGTTGGCGGTGAAGGCGAGTGCGGCTGCCAGAACAGGTACAAACAGAATCTTCATTGTCACCCTTTGTGTGTTGCGTCCATGATGATAGCCGGGTTTATAGGTGCCATGTCGAATGCGACGGAGATTGCCATGGGATTTGCTTGCAAATTCATGCACGGTATCGGACTGCTGCTCCTGATTGGAGCGCCCGTTTCGTCTGCACAGGAGACCACACCAAGACTCACGACTGCGGATGGCAAGCCGCTTGAATTCGAAGTTGTGTCGGTAAAACAAAACCACACCGCTGGCGCGAAGAACATTATTTCTCCACCGATGAGTGACGGTGTAACGATCACCAATATGCCTGCTGAAGAGATTCTGCACTGGGCCTTCGGAATCTTTCTAAGCGACCAAATTGCCGGACTTCCGGGCTGGGCCACGCAGGAAGGCTACGATGTCACAGCCAAAGTGAGCGATGCGGATTCGGCAGCCTTCCATCAAGTGACTGACCCGATTCAACGCATGCCGATGCTGCAAAAGATACTTACTGATCGTTTCAGCCTCAGGTTTCATTACGAGACGAAGGAACTTCCCGTGTATGCACTCGTGGTCGGTAAGGGTGGCAGCCGTATGA
Source organism: Terriglobus tenax (assembly GCF_025685395.1). Classification (NCBI taxonomy): domain Bacteria; kingdom Pseudomonadati; phylum Acidobacteriota; class Terriglobia; order Terriglobales; family Acidobacteriaceae; genus Terriglobus; species Terriglobus tenax. The sequence goes on from NZ_JAGSYA010000004.1 coordinate 2,230,710, forward strand.
CCGAGATACAGCCCGCCATTGGCCCGAATGGGATGAAGGAGGGCGGTGGAAGGCAGCTGGGCCACGGCCTGATCAAGAGCATGGGCCAACCCATGAAGCCCCTGGTCAATCAGCTCGCCATCGTTCTAGGACGAACCGTCGTTGATAGAACCAGCCTTACCGGCTATTACAACTTCACTCTGCGATGGACGCCGGACCAGACAACGACGCAAGCAGGCAGTGCATTGGAAGCGGATTCCGCTCCTTCCATTTTCACTGCTGTAGAGGAGCAGCTCGGATTGAAACTGGAGAGCACAAAAGCTCCTGTAAAGGTGCTTGTTGTCGACCGCATTGAGCGTCCTACGGCAAACTGAAGAGGGAGTAAAGGAGATAAAATTGAAGCAGGCCGTACATACACTGCAGATCGCCACGCGCGGCAAGGGACTTTACGAGTTCACCTCGACCATCACCGAATGGATGCGCCACCAGGAGATACAGACCGGGCTGCTGACCGTCTTCTGCCGCCACACCTCGGCTTCGCTTCTCATTCAGGAGAACGCCGACCCCACCGTGCAGACGGACCTAAAGGCCTACTTCGACCGCATCGCTCCCGACAATGGGCCGTACGAACATGACTACGAAGGGGCGGACGATATGCCCGCGCATCTGAAGACCGCACTCACACAGGTGCAGTTGTCCATCCCGGTGGTGAACGGACGTCTCGCGTTAGGCACGTGGCAGGGCGTGTATCTTTTCGAACACCGCGTGCGCCCGCACCGGCGCGAGATTGTGCTGCACCTGATCGGGGAATAACAACGCTAGGGGGTAAACAGCTTCCATCGCCCTTCGGAGATCACTTCCATTCCCTCCTCCGTCACCTTGATCGCGGTCTGGTCGTCGATCAGGTACGACGGCACCGTCAGCGTCGCTGCAATCTTCTCCAGCTTGGCCTGCGTCCATTCCGGAAACATCTCGTGGTCCATATGCGGCAGAATCGCCATCTCCAGCAGACCAAGATACCGGGGAGTCTCCGGCGGCAACGTATGCAGTCCAAAGGTCGTCCCGTAGCGCGTCATCACCACGCTGCCGGCGCTTAGCCCCACGTAGACGATTCTGTCGAACAGCGACGGCAGCATCTCCGCCAGTCCGGACTGCTTCATCCAGTAGGTCAGATACTGGCAATCGCCTCCACCCACCAGAAGCACGTCGGCCTGCTCCAGCCAGCCTGTCCAAAGCTCTTTCTTAAGACTCGGCAGCGCAGTCAGTTCCAACAGGCCAAGCGACTTCCATCCCATCTCGCAGAACGGATCGCCAATTGTGCCTCGGATGACCTTGTAGAGAATATCTGGCCCGATGGGCAACGCGTAGGCCGAGGTGGGAATGAAGAGTGCGTTGGACTCGGCAACCGGTTTGCCCAGCAGTTCAACCAGCGCGTTGTGGATGCTGGGGTTGCTCATACCGGCGGAAGTAAGAAGAAGTTTCATGCGGGTCTCTCCCTTCATGCTGATACGAAGTCATGTAGTAACAATGCCGATCCGCATTGACAAACAAGCTATAGGAATTTCAGTGGACGTGTCGAAGGAGAATGAGCCACAAACCAATGGAACAAGGGCTATGCTGTTGCGTATGAAAAACGCCCATGCTCTTGTTGCCTTGTGTCTCCTTCTGCTGGCCACCGCGGCTTCCGCACAGAAGCCCAACACACTTACCGCAAAAGAAAAGGCCGAGGGCTGGCATCTCCTCTTCGACGGCAAGACCACCAACGGCTGGCGCAGCGCACGCGGCGGAGGCTTCCCCACAACCGGATGGGCCGTGAAAGACGGTACTCTCACCGTCACCGAAACCGGTGGCGAAGAGGCAGGCAACGGCGGTGACATCGTCACCACACGTACCTACTCCAACTTCGAGCTGTCAGTCGACTTCAAGACCTCGCCCGGAGCAAACTCCGGCATCATGTACTTCGTCGACCTCGACCTGATGCCCTGGAAGAACGGGAAGGGCTCGGCCATCGGCTTTGAATACCAGGTGCTGGACGACAACCTGCACCCCGACGCAAAGCGCGGCGTCAACGGCGACCGCACCGTCGCCTCACTCTACGACATGATCCCTGCCGCCAAAGACAAACCCATCAAGCCCGTCGGCGAATGGAACACCGCCCGCATCGTTGTCCGCGGCAAACACGCGGAGCACTGGCTGAACGGTGTCAAAGTCCTGGAGTACGACCGCGACTCACCGGAGTTCAAAGCGATTCTTGCAGGCAGTAAATACAAAGCCTTCCCCACGTATGGCCAGGCAGCAAGCGGGTACATCCTTCTGCAGGATCACGGATTTCCGGTGTGGTTCCGCAATATCAAGATTCGGGAATTGAAGTAGGCGCTAACTCAATGCAAACTCGACTGCTGCGTTGCAATGAATCAGCATCGAGTCGAAGCCTGGCAGAGGGAGATTGTTGGGGTTGAGGATCAGGCCCAGTTCCGTGCAGCCCAGGATGACCGAGTCAGCGCCTTCGCGCTTTGCGGCTTCGATCAGGTCGAGCAGGATCGTGCGGGAGTGGTCGAGTATCTTACCGGCGCAGAGCTCCTCATAGATGATGGTGTGGGTCGTCGCGCGTCCGGCTTCGTTGGGCACCACGACGGAGAGGCCAAGGTCATGCATCCGCTCGGTGTAGAAGCCATGCTCCATGGTGTAGCGCGTGGCCAGCAGCAGAGGCTTATTGCAGCCGGCCTTCAGGAGCGTGCGCGCGGTCTCGTCGATGATGTGGATGAGTGGGATGAGGACAGCTGCTTTTACTGCCTCGGCCACCAGGTGCATGGTGTTGGCGCAGATCAGGACGCACTCGGCACCGGCCTTCTCCAGCCCGCGGGCTGCATCTGCGAGCTTTGCTCCGGCCTGTTCCCACTGGTTCGCGCGCTGCATCTCGGCGATGGGCTGAAAGTCCAAGGAGTGCAGGATGATCTCGGCTGAGTGCAGACCGCCGAGGCGCTTGCGAACGTCTTCGTTGATGACACGGTAGTAGAGGGAGGTCGCCTCAAAGCTCATGCCGCCGATTAAGCCGATGGTTCGCATGGGTTTGATGCTACTGGATGGTAGGGACGTCGGCCATCGAGGCCGGCGCTGGTTTCTTTGATGGGCCTTAAGATACGACTGAAGTCGGGCGTGAGTTTGCAGGATGAGGAAGGTTACCTATCTACTCGATCTTTGCACCCTTACCTATATTGTGTTTCATGCAGAGAAGCTGGATGTTCTCGACCGAATCAGAAGTTCCTCCTTTGGAGAAAGGCAGAATGTGATCAAAGTGCAAGTCTTTTGTCGTGCCGCATTTCACGCACATTCCTCGGTCACGTTTCCATACCGCAAGCTTAATGTGAGAAGGAATAATCCGTCGGGGGTCCGACTTAATTAGGCTACTGTCTAGTTCGAGGGAATTATCTTCGACGATCTTCAATCGGAATTTCATGACGCGCCGTTCGCGAACAGTTACTGACCAACTATCGAGCAATTGAAATTGTCCGTTGTACGACCAGATTCCATCTTTAATTTTTTCATAAACACGGACTAGCGAAGGTTGAGCTTCTCCGCGTACGAATCTTTGAGCAGCTTCGTGGAACAATCCATTCTGAGTTAGCCTCCCCGTTCGGGTAGTTAAGGGCTGATCGACAAGCTTTGGATAAGGAACTGTAGATGATCGCGACTCATCATGTCCTTCATAAATCAAAACCGTTTCATTCTCTTCTAGGACATCCTCGTAAGGGGCTCCTGGACGATGAGACGAAAGAAGTACTGAGTGTCCTCCATGCACATTGAAATTCATTCCACGTTGTAAGGATTGATTCTCTCGCAAGCACATCTCTGTGTAGGAAATGATTTCGTTCGACTTCATAAATAGCTATTTAAACAGAAAGGCCGCCCATTCGGGCGGCCTTTCTGTTTGCGCGAAGCGCGTCTGCCTGGACAGTTAGTCCCCGGCAACAGTTTCTTCATCGTTGACCTTGACCGGAGCAGCGGCCTTGATCTCGCCGAGCGAGATGAAGCCGGGCTGCTCCTGCTCCTTGAGAATTTCCTTGCGGTACAGCTTGGCCATCTGAGCATTCACAGCGTCCTGCTTCAGCTTGGCGTCGCGGGCGCGGATCTTCTCTTCGCGGGCGTTCTTGGCGATACCGGACTTCTCGAAGGTATCGTTGGCAGCCGAGTCAACGTGCGCCTGGTTCAGGACCAGGTCGTACTTGTCCTGACGCTCCAGGCCAACCTTCTTACCACCGGCGAAGATCTCGTGACGGCCGTGCTCCTCGTACCACTTGGTGAGGGTCGACGTCATGTGCATCTTCTCGATGATGTTGCGCCAGCCGATGCCCGTGTTGTACGCGCAGAAGCTGATCTCGCCTTCCTGCGTGGCGTACGGGATGATGCACTGCTCGGTGCGGCGGAAGTCGTAGTTGAACAGGTCCTGGAACCACATACCGGCGATGAACAGGAAGTTCCAGCGGTCGGCGCGGCGCTTCTCGATGTCGGCCATGGTGCGGTCGCCGGTCACCTTGCCGTAGTTGCGGCCGGTGGCGCCGAAGCACTTGTCGAACTTCTGCAGCAGGTCAAGGATCTTGAAGTGGGTAGGAGCCTTGGTGGGATCGTAGTTGCGCAGCAGAGCCAGCGACACGCCAACGATGGACAGGAACTTGCCGCGGGCGGCGTCGTTCACCTTCGCAACGTCCTTGGCCAGCTGAACCGCATCCAGGAACGAGGTGACCGGAACGGCTTCCTTCGTTTCCTTGTCGATCATCAGCGCCATACCGATACCGCAGTTCGGGTGGCAGCCGCAGGAGAGCTGGCCCCACTCGTGGTCCGGTCCGTGCACCAGGTCGGCCCAGTCCGAGAAGGTCGACATGAAGCTGATCGGGAACCAGTCGCGGGTGCTCTCACCCAGACCGGTCTGGTTGCGGATGTCGTGCGCCAGGTGCGACAGGGTGTAGCGCTGTGCATGGCGGCGCTCGTCCGAAACCTCTTCGTCACGGCCGGTGAAGGACACGGGCTGGAACGACAGGAAGTTGATCTTCTTCGGGTTATCGAGAGCGAACTCGATGATACGGCCAACCTGCTCGTTGTTGATGCCGTTGATGATGCAGGTTACGGGGACGATGTCCACGCCCGCCTCATGCAGGTTGTGAATGGCCTGGAGCTTTACGTCGAACGCGTTGCCGACCTTGCGGTGCGAGTTCGGCGCGTTGCCGATACCGTCAAACTGCAGGTAAGCGTAACGCAGACCGGCTTCCGCGGCGGCCTTGGCGAATTCCTTGCTCTTGGCGAACTCGATACCGTTGGTCGCGGCCTGCACGGAGTTGTAACCAACCTTGCGGGCATAGGCGACAGCGTCCAGGAAGTACGGCGACAGCGTCGGCTCACCACCGGAGAACTGGACCGACATCTGGCGGCGCGGCTTGATGGTGATCGCGTTGTCCAGCATGGTCTTGATCTCGTCCCACGTCAGTTCGTGAACGAAGCCCACCTGGTTGGCGTCCATGAAGCAGGGGTCGCACATCATGTTGCAACGGTTGGTCAGATCGATGGTCAGAACCGATCCGCGGCCGTGCGTCACGGTCGAGGTGCCGTGATTGTGCAGCTTCTCGTCATTGTGGGCGCGGATGTCGCGGCCCGGGAAGACGTCTTCAAGGTGCTTCATCATGGCCGGGTCAATGGACATGACGTCTTCAAAGTGACCGTGCTTCGGACAATCCTTCACCATCAGGATCTTGCCATCGCGCTCGATAATCTGTGCCTTGATCTCGCCAACCTTCTCATTCAGAAGGATTTCGTGCGGCAGCTTGCCGTCCAGGATCTGCTGGCGAATCTCAGGAACGCACTTCGGGCAGAGCGAATCAGTGGTGCGCGGCCAGCCGAGAGGGGGCTTCTCCTTCTGGTAGCTCTTCAGCAGCGGCTTGTCGCTCCACTTGGGGGTGAAGGATGCGTTGGGGCTGAAGCTGTTCAGCTTATCGAAGATCGCCCATGCGCCTTTGGCGGCGATGGTGATTGTTTTCTCTGCCAGTTTGGTGGCTTTTGCCATTTCGTTCCCTCTCGGATTGGGTCGGTGTGGTCTTGTACGGCTCAAAATCGCTGCATCACAATGGGGTGTTGCACCCAGGTTGACGCGAATCCTTTAACTCTAGACGCAACGGGCACCGCAGCGCGAGTGCGTCAGCTGGTTCCATTCCCGGCCGAAAGGCCTGATCGAAGAACGGTTTACAGCACAGTCAGGCTACGGGCTGTGGAACCGTAAGAACAGGTTTCTGCCCCGAACGGCGAATTTTGTGCAGCGAATGGGGATCAGGGGGGCTGAATGGGAACCCCGTCCCAGCCGGAAAGAGGGCCGCGGATTCCTCCGCGGCCGCTCCGTTTAGCTCCAGGTAAACAACTGCAGGCGCTGCCCCTTCGCCGTGTCCTTGATGCCGGACTCCGCATCGACCCGGGAAAAATCGCAATTCAGCGCGTGACGCTCGTCGTGGGCGCTTCTCAGGATGAAGCCGAGCTTGTCTGCCGGATTCCCACCTTCGACCGCCTCGCCCTTCTCCGTCATCACAAGCTCCCAGCGGCTCTGGGTCTTGTCCATGGTGAGATACACGCGGTTCAGACGCATCGCGCCCAGGAACTTGCCAGACGCTACATGGCGCAGCAGGATATAGGTCTTTCCGTTCTCGCTCTCCTTCTCGATCTTCCAGCTCTGGCTGTCGCGGTCATGCGTGAACACGAAGGTGCGGACGGTGCGAATCACGCCTCCCCCGGTAAGCAGGCTCGGCGGATACAGATCGAGCCAGTTGAACTTGGAGATCCGCTTCCCCACCAGTCGTGCACGGTTCGCGTCATCCTCAAGCTCGTAAGAGACTTCGGTCCGGCTCCCCAGTTTGCTGAGCTTGGAGAAAGCTGAGTCCACCAGGCCCGATGTACCACCTATAAGCTCGTGCTTGTCGTTGATCTCTTCAATCTGGAAGCGCGTGGAGCCCTTCGCCGCCCGGAAAGCGAAGACCTGCGGGAAGCCGTGACGCAGACGATTCTCCGTGATGCCGAGTTCGTAGGAGCCGATGGGGACTCCATTGCCGGCGGGAACCTTTCTTTCTTCAATGGCGTTCGATGCGCTGTGAGGTGTGCCATCGACGCATGCGGTCAGGTAGCAGTCATAGTCGGCACGCTGCGCCAGCGGCCAGCGCAGCGACCGCACACCCACCGCGTCCTTGGACTTGGCCAGCTCTTCCAGGCGCGCCTTCATCTCGTGTGCATCGCCCACAATGTCCTTGTACTTTTTCAGCAGCTTCTTCCCTTCGGGCGACTCGAGCTTGAAGGCATTGTCGAGCGTGAACTTCGGCTTGCCCTCGTACTCAACCTCTTTCGCTGCCTGCTGGAACTGCCTGGCCTCGTCGAAGGCTGAGATCGCATTGATCAGATACTTGAACGGATACTCCAGGATGTTGTCGATCGCATTTGCATAGGTGAAGACCTCCGTATGCTCGCGGTTCAACAGTTCGGCCGAATACTCCAGCAGCGACTTGTTCTTCGCCTGCGGCAGGGGTGTAACCAGTTCGGACACCAGGTTGCGGCTCTTTGCGGCCAATCCGGATGCGCCCAGGCTCTTGATGCAGGAGGTGTAATACGCCGCTATCGCTTCTTCGAACTCGGTCTGGATCGCCCGCGAGTTCTCTTTTCCGGCCAGCTTCTTCTGCGCTTCCAGGAACTTGTCACGCTGATACTCGTGCTCGGCCAGCAGAGATCCCAGCTTGGAAAGCTGCGTATGGGTGTTGCCCCAGGCCGCCATCCAGGAGGTCTCTTTGACGAGTGCCTTCACCTGTTCCAGCGATGCGCTGATGTCTTCCAGCGTGGCTGCAAGGTTCGCTTCCTCGCCCATCATCTTCTTCAGGACTTTCGCCGTAGCGGGGTCGAAGAACTCATCGACCAGTTTTTTAGCCTGCGAAATTGCAAGGGGTTTGACCACATAGGTCAGTAGGGGTCCGACTGCTGCTTGAAGTGCCATAGCTCTATCTCTCCGCGTGCTCGGTTGTGGCGGAATCCCAGGTCACACCGCGAGGGGGGAGTAGGTCTCCGCATTCCACCGTTCTCGCAGGGGAATGCGTATGAAGCGATATGTGATCGCTCCCAGCTACATTCCGAGGTCTTGTTGAATTGACTGGAAGTGTAGCGAAATTTTGATAATCACAACAGATAGCCTGAAGAAATTTCAGAACACTCAACAATCAGGGCTGAAATCGATCGGCGAAGGCCTACTTCTTATGGCGGTGGAACAGCCGCATCGCGTCGTTGATAAACTCGTGCGTCTCAAACCCCACGGCCGCGCCCACCAGGGAGGTGGGATAGTTCTGGAAGGTGTTCTTCACACCGCGATCTTTGTCCGGGAAGTAAAGATTGTTCATCGCCGCCGCTCCCATATAACCGCAGATCAGTGGCAGATTGATGACCTGGCGGCCATCATTCGAACGCGTGAAAAGAACGCGCGTGGCCGCGTAGATGGCCCGCCTGGGAATACTGTGCCCCCGGCCCATCACAAAATAGCGGGGATCGTCATGAAAGATAGGGGAGAAGAGCCCCGCCGTCAGCAGCGTTTGCGAAGCGTTGTTGGCCACTGAAGCGCCGAATCTCTGCGCAAAAGCGGTTGAATTGGTGCCGTAGTGCGGCGACGAGTTGATCAGGTGCGACCAGGCAGCCGAGGCCAGCGCCGAAGGCAGGTTCTCCGGGTCCGCGACCTGGAGCAGAGCAAAGAGTGGCTTCTGTCCCTCGGAGAACGGCACCGGCGTCTCATTCGGAAGAATGTTGGCGTTTGCGAAGGGCGCCTGCCGCGGCGGACCATAGATCGCAGCCCCCGTAGCCGCGGGCTGCGGCTGATTCAGGTTCGTCTGCGACTGGCCCGGAGAATCCGGCAGCGATGCAGCAGGCTCTTCCGCACGGCACAAGCAGGCGGAGGCGACGGTGATAACAACTGCAAGGCGCAACAGGCGACGGAAGGTAAGCATTTAGATGGGCAAAGGATCCCTGTGGAGTGTGATGCAGATTCTATCGGTGAGAGAGCTGCCTTCCTAACTTTCTCAAGCAGCCAGTCCAAGATAGCCCACAATACCTGCTCCCGTGGCCGCCGCGGCCAATAACAACTGGATCCAGCGTGAATAGGACCGTCGCAGATACGACACCCGTTTTGCCGAGGCCGCGATCGATTCCTTCCCGAAGACACTGCCACTCTCGTTCGCGGCAGGTGTGATCTCCGCCCGCAGCGACGACATCTCGATATACGGAGCCAGTCCACGCCGGTACCAGCCTTCAAGCGTGACCTGTTCGCCGATCAGCAGGTCCGCGTCCTTGATACCAAAAAGAAATCGGGCAAAGGGGATGGACTGCCGGTTGAGCATGAACAGGAAGCCGGTCTCATCGCGAACGACGAGGTCTGGGCTCCAGAAGCTGCCCGGAATGCCGCGACCGATGATCTCGCCCTGGATACGTACGGCTCGCGGACGCATCTCGTTGACTCCCAGATCTCCCAACAGGTCGCCGATCTTGCGGTCTGCAAAGCTCCCGCGATAGCGGAAGGCAATGCGCCCCATCCAGGTGGTGCCACAGGCAATCAACAACAGGGCACCCAGTGCTCTTGGCTGGTGGATATGAAACAGAGAAAAAATCGTCGTACGAAGCGATCCCCAGATCGCCAGTGCTCCGCAGACCACAGGCGTTGCCCAGAAGAAGAACTCCACAGGAAAACCGGACCAGCGGACCGCCTTTCCCAGCGGCATGGGGTACTCGGAGCCGAGGTGGTTTTGCTCCGAATACTGGTTCAGCGCGCGGATGCGCATCGCAGTCAGCGGATGGGTCGAGTTGATCTGGTAGACGCGCGCCCAGGGACTTGAAAGGTCCCACTCCATAATCGCCGATGCAAGCTGCGGGTCAGCAGCCTGCATCAGGCCGAAGGCGCCTCCCGGCTGGGCACTCGAAATTCCCATCAGCCCCATGCGGCGGCCCAGGTGATGTTGCGCCTTGGCATAGGACTTGTCACCCGAATAGCCCTTCTGCCTGGACTGCCGGTATTCGCCGTCGGCCTTCACCATCCCATAGGCGATCTTGACCAGCGCCGAAGCAAGCTGTGCCGGAGCTTTGGTAACGCAGGCCGAGTAATGGTCGGCATAATATTCGCGCAGGCGGTTGATCTGCAGCACCAGAAACTGACCCACCCAGTAGGCGGCGTACGCACACCAGGCAATCACGCGGGTGTTTTCAATCCGATCAGTCCAGGCGTAAATCTGGTAAAGGATCATCGGCGCGACAGCAGCCAGCGTCATCACGATAAAGTCGTTGTGTTCCACGTGGCCCATCTCGTGCGCCAACACGGCATTGGCCTCTTCCGTGGTCAGCATCTGCAGCAGGCCTTCAGTCACGACGATGGATGCACGCCCGCGGTGATGGCCGAAGGCAAAGGCGTTCGGCGTTCCGCTGTAAATCACACCAAGGCGCGGCAGCTTCAGCCCACGCTCCCGGCACAGGGTTTCGAGGAAATCGCGCTGGGCAGCGGGCATGGCCTCCGGCTCCAGTCAATATTGAGCACACGTTGCAGCAGCCAGGGCGAGATAAGGTACTGCACCAGCACCATGAAGACGGCAAACAGAATGCCAACCCACAGCGGAGCGGCATGGTGCAGCAACGCCACATCTCCAATGGCAAAGATGAGACCGTACAAGGCAAGCAGGACAAGAAGCGAGTAGCTCAGAAACTTCATACGACTCCTCAATGTGCGTCTGTGCGAGGAGTGTAGCGTGTCCTTGCTGGGTTGTCCGCAGGTTTTCATCGTGTGAGGCGCATCACCGACTTCTCAAGCGCCTTCGCGGAGAATCTTCTTCATGAAGCGCTTGTTCAAGCTGGCGGCTTTGGGCATCGGCGGAGGAGTCGCCGTCGCGGGTTTAGCGTATGCCGGTCTGGCTGCATGGACATGGACCCACTACGGACACCCTGATCTTCCTAACGAAGCAACAGACTCTCTGGATACCCTGTTCCCTGCCTGGGATGTGCGCGAGCGGCTGAGTCTTGAGGTTGCGGCTCCCCCCGAAATCGTATTCCGCGCGGCCTGCTTTCTGCGGCTGCGCCAGATCCCTGCTGTCCGGGCCGTTTTTCGCACCCGGGAGCTGGCGTTGAGCGCCGAGCCTTCGCCACAATCCATGCTTTCTCTGGTGGAACAGGCACGGGCATGGGGTTGGGGTGTTTTATCTGAGAAACCGGGAGAGGAGATCATCTTCGGTGCGGTAACCCAGCCCTGGGAGGCCAATCCTGTCTTCCGTGCGCTGCCAGCGGAGTCATTTGCCGGCTTCCAGCAACCGGGCTTTGTGAAGATTGCCTGGACGCTTCGCGTCCAGCCAGCGCAACATGGCGCAAGGGTGGTCACGGAGACCCGGGTTACTTCCAACGACGAGGCTTCCCGCGCCCATTTCCGCACATACTGGGCCCTCGTCATGCCCGGAACCTACCTCATCCGCTGGTTCGCTCTTCGCGCTATCCGGAAACAGGCTGAGGATGCGTTCTCCAGACAACACCTCTCTTCGTAAGATGGTTCACAATCGTTGCTGTAGCGAGGAGTCAGAGAGATGGAGAACCCGGCACACACACTGACCACGATCCTGCCCTGCAACAACCTGGATGCTTCAGAGGCTTTCTACGCGCGGCTGGGGTTTCATCAACCGGGCCAGCCGTATCCGGGCTACCGCATCCTGGCCGACGGCAAAGGCGGCCATCTCCACCTGACCCAGGCCGTGGAAGGCTGGCTGGTGCCGCACCAGAGTCCCTTCGGACTCTATCTCTACACGCCCGATGTCGACGAATACGCCACACGCTTTCCGGATGAGATTCTTGGACCCACGGGAGCGCCGGAGGACAAGCCGTGGGGCATGTACGAGTTTGCGCTGTCGGACCCGGATGAACACCTGGTACGCATGGATGGCCGACCCGGCTGCGATAAGCTCGCCGGACGCATCCGCCGTGCGTCCCATACACTGATACTCAGTGTTTTCTATGAACCGTCTTCATCTCGTTTCCAGTCTCGTCCTGCTTGCCGGCGCCCTGGGGTGCCATGGGCAGAAGCTCTCGCCGGCGGAGTCGCGCCGCGTTGAGGTGCTCCTCCGCAACAAGTTCAACGTACCTGCCTATTACGACGTGACGGTGGGTGAGCGGAAGAAGTCGGATACTCCGGGTTTCGACTCCCTGACGGTGACCTTCACCAACCTGGAAGGAGATCCGTCCGCTGCCGCCGCCAAGAGCGCTGATTTTCTGCTTTCCACCGACGGAAAGACCCTGGCGCAGCTGACGCGCATGGACGTTCCGCAGGACCCCAGCGCGATCGTCAACGACGGCAACCGCCCCTCGCGCGGCGGCCCGGCAACCGCCCCGGTGCATATCGTCATCTACGACGACCTGCAGTGCCCCTTCTGCGCCCGCATGCATGAGCAGTTGTTCCCCGCCCTGCTGGAGCGCTACGGCGACAAGGTTCATGTGGTGTACAAGGACTTCCCGCTGGGCCAGCATCCCTGGGCCGTCCACGCCGCAGTAGACGCCAACTGCCTGGCAGCGCAGTCCGCGCCCGCTTACTGGGCACTGGTGGACAACATTCACGCCCGTTATGCGGATGTACCGCCGGTCAAGCCCACCATCGACAAGGACATCAAGCCCGAGGAAGCCCTGAAGCCCGCCACCGACCTGCTGGACAAGTGGACGCGCGACGAAGCGGTAAAGCAGAAAGCCGACCTGGGTAAGTTGAATGCCTGCATCGCCGGACAGGATAGCTCCGCCATTACCGCCTCCGTTAAAGAGGCTGACGCCCTGGGTGTGGACGCAACGCCACAACTATTCATTAACGGAGAGCGGCTTGCAGGTGCGCTTCCGCTCAAGTATGTCTATAAAATGATCGATGGCGCTCTGTTGGCCGCGGGTGTTCAGCCGCCGCCACCGTACGTCGAACCGCCCGCCGCCCAGAAGCCGGCCGGCAACTAAGCTGGAGATTAAAGGTCAACGTGCCAGGACTTACCAAGCAACATACGCTTACCGGGCTGCTTTTGTTGTCGCTGACCGTGGCTGGCTGCAATCGCCAGCCCGCTGCCGATGTGGTGGCCACCGTGAATGGCAAACCGATTGCCAAGTCGGACCTGGAGAAGTATTACAAGGGCCAGCTCGGCGATCAGCAGCAGACGCCATCGCAGGAACAGGCCGACTCCATGCGCCTGAACGTGCTTCGCAGCCTTATCGACGAGGAGATTCTGCAGCAGCGCGCCGCCAAGATGAACCTGACCGCCACCAATGAAGAGGTGGACGCGAAGGTGGCGGAGATGAAAGCCCCGGTCACCGAGGAGCAGTTCAACCAGCACCTGAAGGACTCCGGCCTGACGCTGGACGACCTGAAGCGTGATGTGCGCCGCTCCCTGACAACCGAAAAGCTGCTGAATAAGGAGATCAACTCGCGCATCAATGTCACCGATGGCGACGTCTCCAGCTACTACAACCAGCACAAGAACGAGTACAACCTGATCGAGACGCAGTACCACCTTGCGCAGATCATCGTGACCTCGCAGCCGGCCCAGCAGCCTCAGCAGATCTCAAACCTGCAGGCCAGCAAGGCGAATAACGACGGCGAGGCGCAGAAGAAGATCCAGGCGCTGAAGAACCGCCTGGACTCCGGCGAAGACTTCGGCACACTGGCCATGAACTTCTCTGAAAGCCCGCAGACGGCGCCCAATGGCGGCGACATGGGCTTCTTCTCCGAGTCGCAGCTGCGTTCGGACACGGAGCTGTTCAACTCCATCTCCAAGCTGAAGCCAGGCCAGGTGACGGCCGTCATTCCGGTGCCGGAAGGCCCGGGTTCGAAGCGCGCCGTCGGCTACGCCATCTTCAAGCTGGTATCGCGCGAACCCGCCGGCCAGCGCAGCCTGAACGACCCCGCTGTGCAGCAGGCCATCCGTCAGCAGTTGAAGGACGGCCGCTCGCAGTTGCTGAAAAACGCCTATTTTGAAATGCTGCGCGACGAAGCGAAGGTCAAAAACTACTTCGCCGAAACGGTCTTCAAGAACGAAGCCAAGTAACTGCAGCCGCAACGCGGCAGGGAAACAAATTGCGCTCCGCCCTTTTTTCCAGGTGCGGGGCGCATTTTCTTTTGCTACAGTTCGCCTACCTTGCCACTCCGGCTTCCGACGGTCGCCCGTTGCGCGATCGCATTCCTTCCTATGCCCGGGCGGCAGCATTCTGACTGGAGGCTTCCATGAAGGCAGGACAGGACTTCATTCGTTACGGGGCTCGCACCGAAGAGGAAATGGCTCCCGGGGAGCTCGACAAAGGCGTTCCCATTCTTCCCTGGCCAAGCCCCCCGCAACCTGACACGCACCTGTTCCAGTCCCTGCAGCCCCAGGGTAAAGAGAAGCCGGAGGACCAGCCGGAGCTGAAGCTTTCGGCCATCCTGGTCTGCCACGGCATGGGCCAGCAGGTACGCTATGAAACCATCAGCAGCGTTGCCCAGTGCCTGCAACAGGAAGCCGAAACCAGCGGTCACAACACGACAAATATCCAGGTGCGCCTGTTCCGGCAGGAGGAAGAAACCCTTGCCCGCGCCGAGTTCCGCTGGCTGGATGCGGCGGCCAACACCGTGCATGAGGTGCATGTCTATGAGGCCTACTGGGCTCCCCTGACCGAGGGCCGCATCAGCTTCTGGGAGACCATCACCTTTCTTACCGAAGCCGGCCTCGGCGGCCTCATGGCCACCCGCTTTGGTTTTCGCCGCACCTTTCAGCGCTGGATGTTTGGCGACCGCGTCAACCTGAAAGCAACTCCGTGGACATGGCTCTGGCTCCTTTTGATCCTCTTCCTGCTCGGCATTGTCTGCCTGTTCATCACCGTGGCCCTGGCGGCCGCGGCAGGCTGGATCAAGAGTTTGCCACTCAGCGGCTTTCCACCGCTGCGTCCGCATCAGTTCTGGGCCTGGCTGCAGCCTATGCTGCCAAAATCCGGCAAAGGGTTCGCGCAACTCGCGTTTCTACTGGGTGGCGCGGGAGTCGCCGCCTGGCTGAAGAATCTTATCGTGCAGTATGCCGGAGATGTGGCCGCCTACATCTCGCCCTACAAGGTGAGCAAGTTCAACGAGATTCGAAACCAGATCCGCAAGACCGGAATCGATGTTGCGAAGACCATCTATGGCTTTACCGCGCAGCCGCCGAGCGTGGTTCCCTACTATCCCAACGTACTGTTCGTCGGGCACTCGCTTGGCTCAGTGGTCGCGTACGACACGCTGAACTCCGCCATGAACCTGGACGTGCTGGACCCTGCCAACCAGCAGGATGTGCTGAACCGGACACGTGGCCTGATCACCTTTGGATCGCCACTGAACAAGACAGCGTTCCTGTTCCGCAACCAGGCCAGGAGGCCCGATGCCTGGGTACGGGAAAAGATCGCCGCGGCCATGCAGCCCATGATCGTGGACTACAGCAACCGCATCTTTCCGTGGATCAACCTGTGGTCGAAGATGGACATCATCAGCGGCTCGCTGTCTTACTACGATCGCGGCCCCGTGACCGTGCAGAACATCCAGGACCCCTCGGCCTGGATCCCGATCGCCGCGCACACGCAGTATTGGGAGGGCAAGCTTCTGCGGTCGACGCTCTTCAGTCTGCTCTAGCTATCGCGTCAGCCGCTGGATCAGCTCCGTATGCTGCGGAAAAGCCCGTAGCAGAGCCTCCCGGCTGCCCATCTCGAAGTCCGCGAAATCAAAGCCCGGAGCTACCGTGCACCCGACCAGCGCATAGGTTCCGGGCCACTTCAGCCGTGCTCCGAACCAGCACCCGGCAGGAACCCAGCCCTGCAGCATTTCTCCGGCAGGCAGGCTCTGGCCCAGGTACAGGTCTTCGTGGCGTCCGTCCGGGTGAATCACACTGACCACCAGCGTGTCGCCGGCGTAGAAGTGCCACACCTCGTCGGACTGGATGCGATGCAGCGCCGAGAACTCATTGCCGCTGAGCAGGAAGTAGATGGCCGTGGAGGCGGCACGCTGGCCGTGCGGTGTGGCCACCTTCGCGGCTGCCGCGTAGGTCTGCCGGAACCACCCGCCTTCGGGATGGCGCTCCAGCTTCAGATTCGTAACCAGTTCCTCGGCGGTCATTACAGCTTCTCGATTTTCGCCTCGGGGTGCTGCGCGTACTCGCACCACGAGCCGTCATAAAGGGCCACATGCTTGGCGCCGATCAGCTCCAGCCCGAAGGCAAGCACCGCCGCCGTCACGCCGGAGCCGCAGCTGGTGATGACGGGCTTCTTCTTGTCGACACCCTTAGACTCAAACAGGTCCTTCAACGCGTCCTTGGACTTGAAGCGGCCATTCTCCGTCAGCTCAAGGAAGGGGATGTTGGTCGCGCCCGGCATGTGGCCGGAGGAGATGGGGCGCGGCTCCGGCGCGGTACCGTCAAAGCGGCCCTTCGAGCGTGCGTCCAGGATCGTCTCTCCCGCGGCAATGGCCTGCTGCAGCTCATCAAAACCGACCACGGCGCCGGCGTCAAAACGCGGCGTAAACTTTGCGGGCTTGCAGGTGACGTAACCGGAGTGGGTCGCGTAACCGGCCTCCTCCCACGCCTTCAGGCCACCATCGAGGATGACAACATCCTCCGCTCCGAAGGTCTTCAGCATCCACCACGCACGCGGCGCGGAGAAGACGCCTTCCTGCTCATAGACCACGATGGTCATATCCGAGCCGGCGCCGAGGAACGAGACATACTTGGCAAACTCCCGCTCGTTGGGCAGCATGTGCGGCAGCGTAGTGGTGTGGTCTGAGATCTCGTCAATGTCAAAGAAAGCCGCACCCGGAATGTGCTTGGCCAGGTAGCGCGCGTGCGTGTCGACCGGCGGTGTCACACCGACCGGCGGAAGCGTTGCATCCAGCACGATGGTGCCGGGATCTTTCAGGCGCGAGTTCAACTGCTGCGGCGTAATCAGAAGGCTCATAGCGATTCCCATCTTAGATGCAACAAGGGGGTGGATCGATGATTTCTCTTCCGGTGCCCGCCCAGGGCTTGTATTCAAAAACTCCCTTGAGCGGGCTTTTCTTGTCACAGCAGCACTTTGTCCTCTCCACCGAATCGCATCGCGCGGAGTGGTGAGACAAGGGTTTCTGACATTCGACGATTCTGCCTAAGGCTTGCCGACGCCCTCTTCCACCACCAGTTCGTCGACGGCGATGCCCAGGGCAACTCCCAGGCGCCCGTAACCCTCCTGCCATGCCTCTGTCAGGCGCGGATCGTTTCGTACCTGGTCCAGAAGGTAGTTCCACACATTCTGGCTATCCCAGAAACGTACCTCGAAGGGAAGCTGACGGAAGCACTCGGCCATGGTGGTGACAAGCTGCAATATCTCCAGCGAAGGTGCCTCTGAGATCAGCGTGTCGCGCAGTTGTTCCATAGCCGCATGCATCCGTTTGCCGGCGGAGTAGCCAATCACCTGCGAGTCCAGTTGAATCTCGTCGGTCAGCGCCTGTTCCAGCAGGGCTGACAGGATCGCCGAATTGAACGGCTCCGCCTCCACGGCGTTGCGGATGGCAGCATTGAGGGCGAAGTTTGCCGTCAACGCCAGAGCGGGCGGCGTGGGCATGTTGCTCTGCCGGATGAAGTGCAGCAGCGAGGCGTGGTCCTGGTAGATGCGGCGCAGGCTCTCTTCCACCTCAGACAACGTCGTCGTCAGAATCGACTGCAGGATGCGGTGCTGTTCATCCGAGAACAGCGAACGCAGCGAGTAGCTGGTCAACGAACGGTCGTTATCAAAGAACGAATCGATGTTGCGGATGACATCCGGCAGGTTGGCCTGCGCCATCGCCCCGGAGACAGCCGTGGTAAAGGCATCGAACTCAGGCTGCTCGTCCGGCGCGAACGCACGCACGGCGGCGGAGAGGTTCTGGTCTCCGCCCAGGTGCAGCACGGCGAAAGCCACCGTCTCGCACTCGCCGGTCACACGGGAACGCACGTTGGCCGTGCCCACCGCCACCTTACCGCGGCCTGAGGAGAAGATACGGTACTGCTGCCGGCGAATGTCGTAGCAGAAGATGGAACCTTCTTCCGGATAGCTGCGGAAGATGGACGAAATCGCATAGTGCGCTCCCACCTGTTCCAGCCCGACACGCATGCCCAGCACCCAGCGGCGGTAGACCTGCGCACCGTCGCCCATCTCCGCGATGTTCGATTTGGCCAGCTTCAGGATCTCGAGGAAGTTGCCTTCCAGCGCCTTCCCCTTCTCCCCGAAGAGCTGGTAGGCAAGCTGCAGCACGCGGCCTGCGTAGGCGATGATCTGCACCGTCTCAATGCCGGAGATCTCATCGAAGAACCAGCCGCAGCTGGTATACATCAGCTGCGTGTGGCGCTGCAGTTCCAGCAGTTCAATCATGCGGATGCGTTCTTCGGCGGTCAGCTCCCGCGTGGCGTGCTCGTGGAAGAAGGCGTGGATGTTCTCCGGACTGCGGTTCAACACAACGTGAACATACGCATCGCGCGCCGCCCACAGGTCTTTCAGGTACGGCTTCGCGTACTCCTCTGCAAGCGGGTTCACGTTGTCGCGTACGTAGTCCAGCGCATCGCGCAGCGGAGCGCGCCACTCCTGGTTCCAGCCGGCGCGGCCGGTGTTGCAGCCGCAGTTGGAGCGCCAGCGCTCCACCCCATGCGCGCAGCTCCAGGAGGTGTTGTCGAAGATCTCCGCTTCCCACGTCGGCGGAAACTTCTCCAGGAACTCCCCGTAGTTGGTCAGCTTCGCCAGGCCCTGCTGCTCGATGTAGTGAAAGGCATAGGTCAGCGCCATCTCGCCATGGCGGTGGTGATGTCCGTAGCTTTCACCGTCGGTGGCAATATGCGCCAGTTGCGGACGGCGATCGTCCTCGCCGAGCTGCGGCAGCGAACCAACCACGCGGTTGGCAAAGGTCTCGCCGGAGTTCAGCAGTCCCTCAAACGCCACCGCGCGAGAGACAGGCCCATCGTAGAAGAAGACCGTGATGGTGCGGCCTTCGTCGAGCTTCACCAGATACGGCCGTGTCGGATCGACCTTCGCGTCCTTCGTATCGAACCACTCTGCTTCGGGATCGCCCTCCCTGGTCATGACGCGGACGCGCGCGCACTGCGCCGGAGCCAGCACCGTGAACTTGATGCCCTCCTGCGCCAGCATGTCCAGCACGCGACGGTTGGCGGCGGTTTCCGCCAGCCACATGCCCTCCGGGTCGCGGCCAAAACGGAAGCGGAAGTCGGTCTTGCCCCAGCGGATCTGCGTCAGGCAGTCGCGATCGTTCGCCAGCGGCATGATGATGTGGTTGTAGACCTGCGCCATGGCCGAACCGTGGCCGCTGAAGCGATCTGCCGAGATACGGTCCGCATCCAGAATCGTGCGATAGGTAAGCGGCGCAAAATCGGCCAGCCAGCTCAGCAGCGTTGGACCGAAGTTGAAGCTCATGCGCGAATAATTGTTGGTGATGCGCACGATCTGGTTGGCGGAGTTCACAATGCGCGAGGCTCCGTTGGTGGAGTAGCACTCGGCCGTAATGCGCTCATTCCAGTCGTGGTACGGGTGTGCGGACTCCTGCACCTCCACCGTCTCCAGCCATGGGTTCTCCCGCGGTGGCTGATAAAAGTGCCCATGCACGCAGACGTAGCGCTGGTGCTCCTCGGGCGAAGGCGAGACAGGGGTCACAACGGTCTCGGGGGGGGTAACTGTTTTCTTGATTTTGGCCATGCTCTCCGGTTCCTGCGGTTACATCTCGGGGTGGACGTGCAAGTCGTGGCGCGGGCGTACGGCACCGTTTTTACTAGTTTGCCTGACGATTGGATGCGCCAAAACACCAGGCAGAGTCAGCCGCAGCCGTAAGTGCAATCGCAAGCAGATATACAACGATGTTTTTGATGGAGAAATAACGTCCCAACAGCAGCTTGCCCGCCAGCGTCAGCCGGAAGGCATCCACATGCGGCTCCGGCACCAGCCGCGACAGCTCCACCAGCGTTGCGGCAATGCCTGCAATGCACGCCAGGGCAACAGGACGCAGCCGCGGCAGCAGCATCGCCACAAACCAGTACAGCGCCACCGCCCAAAAAGCGGAGCCCAGATACTTGCTCCAGAACCACGGCAGATGCAGCGGCGCATACCGCACGGCAAGGCCCACCGGAATGGTGAGCAGCAACAACAGCAGGCATGCGGTCACACGTTGCATCGTGTGGCTACTCTACCGCAGACCCCCATTTGGGATGGGGGCTGACCGTTATTTCGGCGTGGCCGTTGTGGGGTCAATGATGGTGGTAATTTCCGTGATCTTCGTCGCGGGAAATCCGCTCAGCTCCGCATGGCGACGAATCACCGCTTCATCCTTTGCCAGATAGATACAAAAGGTCTTGTCAGCGGCAACATAGGAGTGTACCCATTGAATGTCCGGACCAAGCTGTGCCAGCGCCGCATTCGATTGTGCCGACGCGTTGCAGAGCTGACCTTCATTCATGGAACCGACACCGGGAATTTCACGTTCAATGACATAGCGCTTCATCGTTGCTGCTCCTGATTCTTACTGCGTTGGTGTTTCCTGATCGAACCCAATCCTAAGGAAACCGAGCACGGCATAGGAAGAGGCAAACGGGCCAAAGTAGCACGGTGAAACAGCCAATGATTGATATCACCCTTTACTTCCCGCAAGGCATGTTTGCTTCCACGGCCATTGGGCCGATGGAGGTCTTTCGCCACAGCGGCAGTCTGTGGAACATCTGCCATGGCCAACCGGCAGAGACGCTGTTCCGCGTCACCACCGCATCGCTCGACGGCGGCCCCGTGGAATGCGATGGAGCCCTGCAGATTCACCCCAACGCATCAATCCACGACATTACAAACTCCGACCTGATCCTGATCCCCTCCACCGGCCTGGCGCTGGAGGATGTGGCCGAGCGGAACCGCGATGTTGTGCCCTGGCTGCACGCATGGCGGCAGCGCGGTACGGCCATTGCCGCTGTCTGCTCCGGCACGGGACTGCTGGCAGCCACCGGCATGCTGGACGGCAAGCGTGCCACCACGCACTGGGGACTCGCCGCCAGATTCCGCGAGCTGTACCCGCAGGTGCGCTGGACGCCGGAATGCATGGTCACCGAGGACGACAACCTGTTCTGCGGTGGAGGCGTACACGCCTCGCTGGACCTGAGCCTGTACCTGGTGGAGCGTTTCTGCGGACATGAAATTGCCCTGCAAAGCGCACGCGCCATGCTGATTGAAACCACGCGCGCCTGGCAGGCGGGCTTCGCCATCGCTCCGCTGAAGCTGGAGCACACGGACGCCAGTGTGCATCGCGCGCAGGAATGGATGCACGCGAACTTCCATCGCGGGTCTGCCATGGAAGCCGCACGTCACGCCGGCATGAGCGAGCGAAACTTCGCCCGCCGCTTCAAACTGGCTACCGGCGACTCTCCGCTGGAGTACCAGCAGAAGCTGCGCGTCTCCGCCGCCAAACGTCTGCTGGAGAACCCTTCTCTGACGATGGAAGAGGTCGGCCACGCCGTGGGCTACGGCGACCCGTCCTTCTTCCGCACCGTCTTTCATCGCTATGCCGGCTGCTCGCCTGCGGCTTACCGTAAGCGGTTGGCGATTGCGTCGTGAAGCGTACGGAAAACAACCACCTATAGCTCCCTCCACGGGGCGGATGCCCATAATCTTTCGGAATTTTAGTGGCCTTTCCTGCCGGTCAGATGAGAGGATTGCGGAAGCCCTCCCCTCTTCGCATTGCCTTGCTGCTCTTGCGTTCCGCTGCTCAGCGGGAGAGGCTTAAGCATTTTTAACGGCAAAGGAGAAAGCTGGCGGAATGGACATGCGGACACTGTTGCTGGAACGGACGTGCCTGCTCGCTTTCTGCACGTTGCTGGTCC
Source organism: Terriglobus tenax (assembly GCF_025685395.1). Lineage (NCBI taxonomy): Bacteria > Pseudomonadati > Acidobacteriota > Terriglobia > Terriglobales > Acidobacteriaceae > Terriglobus > Terriglobus tenax. The sequence goes on from NZ_JAGSYA010000004.1 coordinate 2,252,588, forward strand.
TGGTGAACCTGCGAGGACACCGCGGAACCCGTGGCCTGCTGTGGTTTGCCGCCAGCAATGTTGGCTACCTTGTCGGCGGGGTTCTGATCGCAAGCCGTGCGTATCTGCCGGTATGGGTTGCCGTGGTACTGGCCAACCTGCTCTACAGCCTTGGTTATGCCATGCTGCATCGCAGCCTGACGGCATTTACCGGCGCCCGCCGATGGACCTGGTGGGCACAATGCATAGCCGTGGCGTTGTCCCTGACGCTGTGCACAACCTTCACGCTGATTGTTCCGGATATCCGCCTGCGGCTGGCGGGCATTGGCCTTGCAACCGGTCTGCAATTCGTCATTGCGGCCATGGCTGTGTTGCATGGACGGCATTCGCGCCTGCGCAGCCCCGTGCTCAGCCTGGCTTCGGTACTGCTCTTCTCAGCTGCGCTGAACCTGCTGCGGCCCCTTCTCACGCTGCTGTGGGGCACCACGCAACCCTACCTGCAGGCCGACGATATCCAGACCACGACCGTCATGCTGAACACCACGATCTTTGTGGCGATTGACCTGGCCTATCTCTGGCTCATCGCCACCTCCCTGCGCAGCGACATGCAGGTACAGGCGATGACCGATCCGTTGACTGGCGTGATGAACCGCCGCTCGCTGGAGACCGCTCTGGAGAGTGCTGTCCAGCGCTGCCGGCAGACCGGCCAGCCGCTCTCCATGATCATGATGGACCTGGACAACTTCAAGACGATCAACGACACGCTCGGCCACCGCGCCGGCGACCGTGCCCTGGTGTCTGTAACGCAGTGCCTGCGGGTCACCCTGCGAGACTCTGACACTGTGGCCAGGGTTGGCGGCGACGAGTTCGTGATCCTGCTGCCCAACTGCCCGCGCAACGGCGCCCACGAGATCGCCGAACGTCTGCGCGCCGCCATTGAGATGAAGACCCTGACGATGGGCCACCAGAGCGTCGCCATGAAAGCCAGCTTTGGCGTTGCCACGCTGGAACAATCGCACATCAGCGCCGAGATGCTGCTGATGGAGTGCGACCGCGCGCTCTATACCGCCAAACGTGTAGGCGGCAACTTTGTATACGTAATGAGCTGAAACAAATTAGCCCGGAGGCCAGTGCATGGCGCGTCCGCCCAGGATGTGCAGGTGCAGATGGCTGACCGTTTGGCCGCCGTCGGCGCCGGTGTTGATGACGGTGCGGAAACCGTTCGTAAGCCCTAACTGCGCGGCGATAGCCGGCACGGCATTCAGCAGCTGCGAAAGCGTTGCGGCGTCCTTGTCACTGGCATGCGCCAGTGAAGCGATGTGCTGCCTGGGAATCACGAGGACGTGCGTGGGAGCCTTTGGGTCAATATCGTGGAAAGCGAAGAGGTGTTCGTCCTCGTAGGCCTTCTTCGCAGGAATCTCGCCTGCGGCGATCTTGCAAAAGATGCAATCGGATGCCATGGAGGGATTGTAGATGGTTCCTGCTTGAATGTTTGAGCGCGTGGAGGCGGCCGATAACCTTGCACTCTCCCCCCAGGGACCATCCCATCATCCAACTATTTCTTGAAATACTGCGGCGTTTCTCCGGGCTTCCACGGGTCGTACACCGCGGCAAAGTTGGTGCGGAACCAGATAGGCGGGTGACCGTCGATCCAGAACTCCTCCAACGGATGCGGCCGCGGATCATCGAGCGACGTCTCCCCCAGTACCTGGAAGCTATGCACACCCACCTGCTGCGGGTCGGCAACAATGCCATGCACAACCTCCTGTCCATAGATATCCGCGTTGTGCTCCATCCGGCGGCTGATGCTGTTGCCAGCCGGGTCAGAAAGAAACATAAGCACGACTGTGACCAGCAGCAGCACCGGCGCAGAGCCCCAGTCCGCTTCGGAAGCAATCCCCCAGCGCACTCCATAGCGCCGCAGCAGGGCGCGCTCCGCCCATACGCCCACAGGCAGCAGCAGAAGCGTGATCAGCGCCGTGGCGGCCATGCCCAGCCACAGGTGCTGCATGACGTAGTGGCCCGTCTCATGGCCAAAGATGAATGCAATCTCGTCCGGCGTGGCGCGGGCAATGGTGGTATCCCACACGACGACGCGCTTGGACGCACCGACGCCGGTGACATACGCATTCAGACCGGTCACCTTGGCGCTGGCCTTCATCAGGAACATGCGCTCCGGTGGAATCGCCACACCGCTGCGCTGCACCACTTTTTCAAGCTGGGCCACAAGCGCGGGATTCGAGTTTTGCAATGGCTCAAACTCATTGAAGATGGGGTCAAGAAAGACCGGCGCGACAAAGACCAGGAAGACGATGCACGGCAGCATGGCAACCCACAGCCACAGCCACCACGTGCGCGGAAAACGACGGATCAGGGCGTACACGCCCAGCCCTACCAGGACGACGAGCGCCGTGGTCAGCCCCAGGCTCTTCGCCCAGTCCGCAAACCAGCTCGCCCAGCCCTGTACGGAGAGGCCGTAATACAGGCCCAGGTGATGCCCATACAGGCTCAGCGGCAGCTTGAGAACGGACACGCTGACCTGCATGCCCACCAGGAAGAACACGCCCTGCAGCCACCGTGTGCGTACCCCGGCAGCCAGGCCGCGAACTCTGCGGAAGTAGCCGGTCGACAGCAGAAGCAGCAGAATCGCAAGACTCAGCGCAGGCGACAGCAGGTACAACACGATGCCCTGGCGATGCAGCGCTATCGCCTTCTGCATCGTGGCCGGCGGCAAGGTATAGCGCAGGGTGCCGGAGCGGGCAGCCTGCTCAGCGGCAAGGACGGTGGGTGTCGCCGCATGGGCAGGAACAAGGGAAAGCGCGAACAGCGCAACAAAGAGCCAGCTCAGACGTCGAAGAGTCATCAGGGGTTTTGCCTGTCCGTCAGGGTGTTGCGATTGTTGCACCGTGGCCAACACGGCGCAAGCGGCGGGCCGCGAATTCCGATACACTCGCTTTTCACACGGCCATCTATGCTCTTGAAGTCAATTTGCACGCTCCTGGCAACCGCATCGGCGGTCGCTCCTCCCTATGCCCTGGCTGCAGCACCGCAGCCCTCCGTTCTGCTGGACACCATGCATGCGGAGCTGGACCGCGCCATGCACTCACTGGGCAAAGGCGAGCAGCAGCCCGCACCGTACTTCATCTCGTATGAAGTCGCGGATGCCTCCTCGCTGAACCTGGTGGCGCAATACGGCGCCATTGTCACCGCCGGACAGGGCCACCGCCGCATTGCCGATGTACAGGTACGCATTGGCACACCGGAGCTGGACAATACGCACGGCGAGCACCGCATCTCGGCTCTGACGACGATCACCCTGCCGCTGACCGACGACAAGGAAGCCCTTGCGCGCTCACTCTGGTTTGCCACCAACCGCGGCTACGGCAAGGCCCTCGACGGCTACCTGAAGGTGAAGACCGAGACACAGGTGCGTGCCAAGGAGGAGGATGCATCGCCCGACTTCTCCGTGGAGAAGTCCACCGATGCCGAGGCAAAGGCGGCGCCCGCGCTCACCGCCGACATGGAAGCGTGGAAGGCGCGCCTGCGCGAGATCTCTGCCGGCTTCAAACCTTACCGGAACATCTTCTTCAACTATGCCGCCCTCTCGGCATCAAGCGAGACCGACTACTTCACCTCCAGCGAAGGCACGCGCATCGCAAACCCCTACACCACGGCACGGCTTGTGGTGGTCGCGCGTGCCCGCGCCGACGACGGCATGGACCTGTTCCGTGTGGAGACCTTTGAGGCCGACTCGCTCGCGCATTTGCCTGACCAGAAGGCTGTGCTGGAGAAGCTGACCGCCCTGGCGAAAAACCTCGAGGCCCTGCGCACAGCCCCTGTCACGCAGCCATTCAATGGACCCGCCATTCTCTCGGGACGCGCCTCCGCGGTCTTCTTTCACGAGGTGCTCGGGCACCGGCTGGAAGGCCAGCGTCAGCGCGGCGATGAAGAAGGACAGACCTTTACCAAGTCGCTCGGCAAGCCCATCCTTCCCAGCTTCCTTTCCGTTGCCGATGACCCAACCATTGCGCAGTTGAATGGCGTTCCGCTGAACGGGCATTACAACTTCGATGACGAAGGCCAGCCGGCGCAACGTGTCGATCTGATTCAGGCAGGTGTGCTGAAGACCTTCCTGATGTCGCGGCTCCCGATTGCCTCGGTCGCCACCAGCAACGGCCACGGCCGCGCGCAGACGGGCCGCATGCCTGCCGGTCGACAGGGCAACCTGATCGTCACCTCCACGAAGACCGTAAAGGACGCCGAGCTGCGCCAGATGCTGATTGCCGAAGCCAAGAAACAGGGCAAGCCTTACGGTCTCTTCTTTGAAGACATCTCCTCCGGCTTCGCCGTCACCACACGCCGCTCTCCGCAGGCCTTCCAGGTCATTCCACTGGTGGTCTATCGCGTGTATGTCGACGGACGCCCGGACGAACTGGTACGCGGTGTTTCCATCGTTGGCACCCCGCAGGCCGCTCTGAACCGCATTCTCGCCACCGGTGACCACCAGGAGATCTTCAACGGCGAGTGCGGCGCGGAGTCAGGCTCGGTTCCCGTCTCTGCCGTCGCTCCGGCCATGCTGGTCAGCGAGATTGAAACACAGCGCCAGCAGCAGGGCACCGCGCGGCCACCCATCCTTCCGCCTCCGGGCTTCGACGAGGAGGCAAAGTAAATGACGATGCGCACCATGTTCTTCAAAATGTTTTCTAATTCCGGGTGCCCCACCCTCGCATCGCTGACGTGGGCGGTGTGCGTTGTTGCCGGCTCTGCCTCCGCATACGCGCAGCAGGCCGATCCCATGCTCACGGCCATGCAGAAAGAGATGCAGCGCAGCCAGCAGAAGCTGATGCTTCCCGGCATGCTGCGGCCTTACTTCATGGAGTACCGCCTGGAAGACGTAGCAGAGTTCCAGGCCGACGCCAGCTTTGGAGCGTTGACCAACCAATCGGAAAACCACCAGCGCTATGTACGCGTGCAGATTCGCGTGGGCAGCTACAAGTCAGACAACTCCAGCGCGCGCGGCGAGGGCGTGGTGCAGATTGCACCGATGGATGAGAACCCTGAGGCGCTGCGCTACGCGCTCTGGTTCGCCACCGATGAAGCCTACAAGGCCGCGTTGAATGCCTACTCGCGCAAGCAGGCCGACCTGAAGCGATTTGAAACACCGCCTACCGCCGATGACTTCTCGCCCGCAAAGCCGGTGACAAAGATTGAGCCTCTGGTGAAGCTCGACATCGATCGCGACGAATGGAAACGCCGCGTCACCGAAGCCAGCGGGCTATACGCCACCGACGCACGCGTGAAGGAGTTCGCGCAGCAGATTCAGTACTCCAACTCCAGCGTCCGCGGACTGGCCGTAAACCGCTACCTGGTGAACACGGACGGCACCGCCGTACGCAACGGATACACGGCCTGCTCCGCCGCAATAAGCGTGGGCACGCAGGCGCCGGACGGCATGCGGCTCTCGCGCGACAACGGCCCCGTGGCGTCGTTGGCAAAAGATCTTGACTCCGCCGCAGCTTTCAAACAGCGCGTGGTGGACGACCTGCTGAGCCTGCACGACCTGCAGAAGGCTCCCGTTGTCATGGCCGAGGATTATCACGGCCCGGTGCTGTTCAGCGGCGATGCGGCAACCGATGTGCTGAACCGCCTCTTCGTTCCGCACGTGGAGGCAGACAAGCCGGACGCCGGCACCCTGGCACGCACGCAGGGCGCCTTCTCCTCCAGCTGGAAGCAGCGCGTTCTGCCGGATTTCTTTGACGTGAAGGACGATCCTTCCATGAAGACCTTCCAGGGAACCTCCCTGGTGGGAGCCTATGACATGGACGACGAAGGCGTGCCCGCACAGCCGGTACAACTGGTGTCCAAGGGCATTCTGCAGAACTACCTTGTCAACCGCGAGCCGGTGAAAGATTTTCCGGAATCGAACGGCCACGGCCGTGCCGCAATCGGCCGCCGCGCCGAGTCGCACTCCGGCGTGATGATCTTCACGCCGACAAAGACGACTCCGGCTAAAGATCTGGAGAAGAAGATCGTCGCCCTGGCGGAGGAGCAGAACCGTCCCTTCGTCTACATCGCGGAGACGATGGGTGGCGACCTTGTACCCCGTGTGCTCTATCGCGTAACGCCGGACGGCAAACGGGAACTGGTGCGTGGCGCGGTCTTCGATGAACTGGACCAGCGCAGCCTGCGCAGCGATATTACCGCGGCGGGTGACGACCCCTTCGTGCAGAACTCGCTCTCTCCGCTGCCGCAAACCACCATTGCGCCCTCGCTGCTGTTCGGCGACATCGCCGTAAAACGCGCACAGGCAGAACAGCAGAAGCTGCCCTACTACGCTCCACCGAAGTAAGCTGAGAGAACCATGCACCTTGATCCGCAACTGATGCGCACCATCGCCCTCGCCTTCTTCATCCTGCTGGTCTTCTCCAGCCGTATGAGCAAGGGTTCTGTAAAGCAGACACCGGAAGGTCCTGCCTTTCCTATCAAGCCGCTGTTCGCCATCTCGCGCTGGCTGCTGCTGATTGTGTACATCGGCCTGGTCGCTTCTCTTTCCATCATGCACGTCAGCAAGGTGCCGCCGGTTTGGGTGCTCGCCATCCTTGTCGCTGTCATCGCTCTGGTCGTCTCGCGCATGCCGGGCACCATTGTGCTGACTCCGACTGCTGTGGTCCAGCGCTTCTGGTTCTTCAAGGAAAAGCAGATTCCCTATATCGAAGTGATGGCGGTCAGCGTCTCACAGGCAGGGCGCGCCACACGCGTCATGGGTTCCAACCGGGTCACCATTTTGCATACTCCCAACCACTCCGCGGCCGAAGCCTTCCGCAGCGAACTGGAATTGCGGACCGGCAAAAAAGCTGTGCTGTAAACAGACCCTCGAACTTTCTATCCGCGGTCTGCGTAACTTGCTTCTACAAGGGAGAGCTGTGTATGAAGAAGCTGTTGCTGTGGATGTTGGTCTTTCTGGCAGGCGTGGCGGGTGCGCGGGCACAGGCTCCCGTAGATATAACCGGAACATGGCAGGGCACCATGCAGCCGCAGGGCGCTCCGCGTGAACTGCGTATCCTGCTGAAGATCACAAAAGACGATGGCGTCCTGAAGGTCGTTGCCTACTCCATTGACCAGGGGGGAGCCCCGATGAACGCCACCGCTGCGTCTCTGAAGGGCGATACTTTTACCTTTGAGCAGGCAGCGCTTGCCGCCAAGTATGAAGGCAGGCTCGCTCCCGACGGCAAGAGCATGACCGGCACCTTTGCCCAGGCCGAGCGGCCCACGCCGCTCAACTTCGCCAAGGTCAACCCCGAGGCCGCCTGGGAGATACCCAAGCCGCCCGAGCGGCCCAAGCCCATGGACAAGAGCTACGATCCGGTCTTTGACGTAGCCACCATCAAGCAAAGCAACCCCGATACGCCGGGCATCAACTTCCGCTTCGGCGTCCGCCGCTTCCAGACCATCAACACCACGCTGGTCGACATGCTGAAGTTTGCCTACAAGCTGCAGGACAAGCAGCTCAGCGGACTACCCTCCTGGGCCAACGAGATCAAGTGGGATGTCGATGGCCGCCCCGATGGCGAAGGCCAGCCCAGCGCCGACCAGTGGCGCTCTGCCCTGAAGAAGCTGCTGGTCGAACGCTTTCAGCTCAAGTTCCACACCGAAGACCGCGAGCTGCCCGTCTACCTGCTGGAGCAGGCGAAGGGCGGCCAAAAGATGTCGCTCAACGAAAGTGGTCCGGATCGCGGCGCAGGTCTTCTCTTCCGTGGCCCTGGCATCTTTACAGCTCAGAACGCGACCATGGCGGACTTCGCCGGCCTGCTGCAGGAGACTCTTCTGGATCGTCCGGTGCTCGACAAGACCGGCCTCGGAACCGCGCATTACGACTTCAAGCTGACCTGGCAGCCAGATGCAACGCAGTTCGGCGGCCGTTTTGCCAATGCGCCGGTCTTCGATCCCCCACGTCCGGACCTCTACACTGCCGTGCAGGAGCAGGCAGGTTTGAAGATCACTCCCGCCAAGGCTCCGGCACAGGTTTTTGTATTTGAAAAGACGGAGAAGCCATCAGAGAATTAGTTACCGATGGAACGGCCTGCCCGCCGTATGGCTACAAGGGCAGGCCACACACCGGTCCGCAGGAGGCGGAAAGATGTTCATACGGGCCGCGAAGTCGCTGAGCTTTTCCTTGCTTCTCGTGTGTTGCATATCAGGCTTGGCGCAGAACGTCCCGCAGATGGCCGCGGATGCACATCCGTCTTTTGAAGTCGCCACCATCAAAATAAGCAATCCCAATGAACAGGGTCTGGGCTTTCGCCTGAGCGGGGAACGCCTGCTCGCCGTCCACGCCACCCTGTTCGACGTCATCAAGTGGGCATACGGCCTCCAGGCCAAGCAACTCCAGGGTTTACCGGAATGGGCGCTCGTCCAGAGATGGGATATCGAAGGAAAACCCGATGTCCCGGGATCTCCCAACCGGGAACAGGCCCGCGAGATGATGCGTAAACTGCTCACGGATCGTTTTCAGCTCCAGTTTCATATGGAAAAACAGACCATGGCCGTCTACCGGCTGGAACTGATGAGCGGACCTCTGAGGCTGATCAAGAGCACCTCCGGTGAACCCATCCCGGCAATGGGATTTCTTGACCCCGGCCTTCTGCTGGCGCGCAACGCCACCATGGATGAGTTGGCCAGCCTGATGCAGGAACGCCTGCTGGACCGCCCCGTTGCCAATAAGACCGGGCTTACTGGACGTTACGACCTGGCAGTGGACTTCGAGCCGCTCACGCCGCAGAACGACACAGCCGGGCAAGGACTCCCCGCCATGGCCTCTCAACGTTCTGACCTCTTTACCGCGCTCCAGGAGCAACTCGGCCTGCGTCTGCTCCCTGAAAAAGACGAAGTGAATGTGCTGACCGTGGATAAGGCAGAAAAACCCTCGGCTAACTAGGCACTCTGTCTTCTGTTCAAACTACTCGGGGATCAGGTGCTCCACATGGTCCACGATGTACACATGGATCGGCCCCTTCTGGCCTTTCAGCTTCAGCCCCAGTTGCTCCTGCAACTCCGTCGGAAACCATGGCGCGGTGTTCGGCGTGAAGGTTGGCTCCATCTCGTCATAGCCCAGGTTCAACACAAAGTCGACATTCTGATTCACTCCGGTCATGTCCACCACGGTGCGTTGCAGCCCCGTGTCTCCCGTGTAAGGAGCCACCAGCGCCGCAGCCACCAGGCTCAAGGGAACGTTCCGTCCGCCCACCGTAATCATGGACTTCGTCTCGGTCGGGGGATGCGGGTTCGGTAACCCGACGACAACACCGCACATCGGCGGATAGCCATCCTTTGGCATTTGTAGCCGACCTTCCGGCGGCGGTTGATCGCATGTCGCATCGTCAGCCGGGTGAATCCTCATCTGCGGTCCAAACTTCCCCGCCGTGCTTTGCACCATGGCATAAATGTTGGTCTCGATGGTTTCGGTATGGACCTTCAAGCCGAAGCGCTGTTCCAGCAGCGATCGCACCATGGCACGCATCTCGTCCTTGGTTGCATTCACCTTGTCTGTCTTCGCATCCACGTCAAAACGCTCGTTCAATACAAAGTCCGGGACATGGTGCTTCAGGTAGTTCTGCTGGTCTCCAGACATCTTGTAGGCAAACGCAATCAGCGTACGCAACGACTTGTTCCGCACGCGAAACAGCCCATGCGTGTCCTCGTAGAGGTCGCCAGGGTCAAGATCGACATTCGTCATAGGCGGAGGGCCGTACGGCGGCACGCCCAGGGTATTCAGTTTGACCGTGGCCACTTCAAACTCCACGTGCGGTATCGCAGCCATCTGCGCAGCCTGTGTCTCTTCTGCATGGGCAAAGACAGACGCTGCATGCACGCGCAACATACCGAGCGACAGTGGTGCAAACACGGCAACCAGCAGTAGACCCAGCAACCCTGCCAGTCGCATGCACCCAAGCCGCTCTGCTGGTCCGCCCCGCAGGATATGCGCAAGTCTGCGTTTCAACTCCGCACCGGTCATGCCCGACGCATACAACACCGGCATCGCTACATAGCCACGGCACACCGCAAGAATGCTTTCCGCATAGAGATGCGGGTCTGCCTGGGCGCGCAGCACGGCTTCATCACACGCCAGCTCACGCTCTTCAAGCAGATGGTTCCTGATCCACCACACCATCGGGTGAAACCAGAAGACCGCCTGCACCGCCATGTGCAGCATCGCCGTAAGATTGTCGCGCCGTCGTACATGTTCCATCTCATGCATCATCAGCGCTTCCATCTGCGCTCCGCTCAGTTGCGCCTGCATACCCGCCGGCAAAACAATGACAGGTCGTAGTACACCGAAGACTCCCGGCTCCATCCGCGTTTGCGAAAGATAGACCGGCACCTCCCCACACAGCTCCACAGGTGCGGCCTGACGCACTACGCCGCGCAGGCGTTGCCACTCCCGCCCCCAGAGAGAAGCAAGGCACATGGCTCCCAGTCCCCACGCGGCGAGCAGAGACGCGACAAGCCACGTGTGCTTGCCCTTGTCTTTGACCGTCGCACGCGGCTCTACCGCCACTGCGCTTGCCTCGTCGCTGGTGAACGGTTGCGCAACGGTCTGCATGCTTTGTTCCACGACCGGCATGGCCGGCACAACACGCGACGCGGAGCGCATGGAACTGCCCCAGGAAACCAGCAGCGCAAGCGGTAACAGGAACTTCAGCGAAGCCGCCATCCATACCGCGTAGCGCACACGTGCCTGCTGACGCCGCAGAAGAAGGGTCATCGCCCACGCGGCCGCGGCAAACAACGTGCTTTGCCAAAGGTGGTTTGAAACAGCACTCAGCCCATCGCTCCACAGCATGACTGCCTCCTTGTTTCCTACGGTAGTGCGCGTCTATTTCTTCTTGTCCCTGGCCATCGCTTTCAGCATCTGTTCTGCATCTTTTACATCGTCCATGGTCAGCTTGCCTGACCGCACAAGGTGCGCCATCAGCGGCTGCGACTTGCCGCCCAGCATGGACAGCAACTCATCGATGACACGACTCTGCGCCTTGTCGCGCGTCATGGCTGCGGCATACATGTGGAAGTTTCCCACCTTGCGCGTGCGCTTCAAGGCACCCTTGGTTTCAAGGCGGTTCACCACCGTCTGCACCGTGGTATACGCTGGACGCTTGCGTGCCGGAAAGCTCTCATGTATCTCGCGGATCGATGCCTCCGGCCGCGACCACAGCGCCTCCATCACCTGAAACTCCTGCCTGCTGAGCCGGATCTCTCCCACGGGTTCACCTCACCTACTACAGATGTAGGAATTAAATACTACACCTGTAGTAGAAAAACAAGGCCTCTTTCGACTGCCTGCCTGGAGCCCTCTGTTCCGCCCGGCTTATCGATGCATGCCCACCAGCGAAATGCCGCCCGTCAGCATGAAGTCATAAGGACGGTCTCTCCCGAGACCCACACCCGTCTGCAAAGACCCGTTCAGCGTTCCTCCAAAGATCTTCTTCAGGCCACGGCCATAACTTAGCGTGGCGGAGGAAGGCTGCTTGCGATTGGCCTCGTCGATCCTGAGATTCACATCCCCGTTGATCCACCATTGCAGACTGCGCGCGCTATACACCCCGTAGAGATCAAGGTCGGTGCGGTTGATCCGCGCACGGCTCTCCTGCCCGGCCAAGGAAACCTGCTGTTGCACAAACTGGGCCAGCAGAAACCGCGGTCCCCAGAAGCGCGCATACGCCGCACTTGGAGTAACGCTCCACTTGCCCGTGCCCACGGCATCGTCCTGCGAGGTTGGCAACGTGAGCGTCCCCGTCAGCAGGACACCGTGACTGGACGTAACGTGGGGAATCCACTGCGACTTCAACGCAAGATCACTCAGCACAAGCGACCCATGCGCGGGCGTCATAGGGCTGGCGGTCGCAAACGGCACCGAGATGCCCAGGCTCATGGAAGCGTTGCGCAACGGCTCCGTGTAGCCCAGCGACGAGGTAAACCCATGACCATTCGACAGGTGATCCCATTCCTGGCTGAACGAGAGTGTTCGAAAAAGAAACGTCGGGTTCTTTGAAACCGCGGGTTTCTCCGCAACAGAAGCATCCGTAGAGCGCGGTCGGGACTGGGCACGCGCCGGTACAACAGTCATCCCCGCCACCAGCAACATCACCGGCAATAAGTAACTCTTCATCGATTTCATTCCGCTGCTAACAACAGAAAGCGCCCGCCTCGTCAGAAGCGGGCGCTTCGGTGGATGGTTACTTCGCCAGCTTGCTGTCGAACCAGATCTTCCACATTGGGGTTGCCGTGGCGTAGGTGCCGCGATGCGTCGTCTTGCCCGTGGAGATAGCCTCCACCTGCATATTGCCGCTCCCCATGGCGCGCTGATAGTTCATGGCAAGTTCTCCAATGCCAATCGCGATCGCCTCGTCCGTTTCGCCATAGTAGTTATGCACCGGGCTCTTGATCACCCAGCGGTAGGCCTGCGTCTGGGCAGAGAGGCGGCCAAAAGCTGAGTTCGCGAAATACTGCGGATTGAAGTACTCCGGCCGGATAAGCTTGTGCAGGTCCGTTGGTACCTGCTTCGGATCAAACGGCAGCCGTTCATAGGCGCGGCGTGACACGTCGTAATACTCGTCGTTGATCAGCGCGTGCGCCAGGCCCGGCACGTTGTAATAGTTTTCAAACGAGAAGGAAGCCAGGATAAAGATCGTCGTCAGCCAGTCCGCATCGAACGGCCGCGGAAAGTCCAGCACGCCGCTGAAGGTCGCATAGCCATCCACCGGAGCACTGGCGGTCGCTGCCGCATCCACGGTGATACCAGCGGCCTCCAGCTTTTCCAGCATAGCCATGGTCACAAAGCCGCCCTGCGACCAGCCGCCGAGAAACAGCTTTGGCGATGCAATCTTCATCTGGGCCAGCACGGCGCGGCTGGCCATCAACATGTCATAGGTGGCCTGCTGGTGGCTTCCCTTCACCAGGTAGCCCTCCGGCTCCTTTGAGATACCCATGCCGAAGTAATCGGCGCCGATGACGATGTAGCCCTGGCCGGCGAACTGCGCCAGCATCAGCTGGGTTTCAGGCGATTGTTCCGGGTAGGAAGGTACCTGCTGCTTTCCGTACACGGTTCCGTGCTGATACGAAACCATCGGAAAGCTCGCGCCGGCCAGCTCTGGAATCGCCAGCAGTCCGGAAGCAACAATCGGTTTGTTGTTCTGTTCCGGAACGACCGAGTTGTAGGTCACACGGTAAAGCTTTACGGCATTGCGCGCCGGCGTATACGTAACGTTCACGCCAAAGAACTTGGGCGTGTCGGTCTTCAATACCTGGTTGAGTTTGTCCGCATCCCAGCGGCCGATGTACTGGTAGCTGACGCCGGATGTCACCTGCACCGGCGAAGCATCCTGCGCTGTGGCAGGAACCGCGAGCGATGCAAAGCTGGTTGCCAGAAAAAGTACTGCAAGAAAACGAACAAGACGAGCCACAAGTCCCCCGGAATCATTGCGAGACATCCTTCGAACAGACGTCACTGCGTTTGCTTGATGGAATAAGTGGGCTTGTTATACCACGCGCTCCCGGCCAACCGCCATGCCACAACCACCAGGTGCCTCCACGGGTTGCAGACGCAGAAAAGGGACGGCTCTCGCCGTCCCTTTTCCATCGGTCCATACCACCTGGACACTACTGGTTGAAGTTTGGTTCTTCGTCCTCTTCCGCGCCATAGCGGCGCAGCAGGTTCGGCAGGTTCTGGCTGAAGGCTGCCTTCGGCATTACCGTGTCGCAACCAACCTCGGTAGCCTTGGCCTTCAGGTCGCCCTGCAGCACGGAGAGGAAGCCGAGGATGGAAACCTTGCGCTTCAGCTTGGTGCGGATCTTCGGGATCAGCGTCAACGGCTTGGCGGCGGTGTTGTTCAGGTCGAATACGATCAGTGCCGGCCGCGTATGCTCCTCGCCAGAGAACAACTGTGCCAGCTGCTCTGGATCGTTCTTCGAGAAGGCCACCTTCACACCCAGCTTGCGGGCCGCTTCGTTGATCTTCGCCGTCAGGAATAGATCGTCGACGAAGAAGTAGATGTGTGTCGGCGCATCTTCACGAATCACCGTGGTGGTGACGGGGGCGCGCAACTCGGGCGGCAGACGGTCAATGTTGCCACCCTCAAAGTCATAATTGCGGCGCTGCTTGGAATGGCCGCCGCGCGTGTTGCCGTTCATCTCCATCGTCGAGGGAGACGTCTCCGCGTAGTTGCCATTGGCCTCGCGGTAGCTGTGGTCCATGGGACCGACAAAGCTGCGCGGACCCTTTGGCTTCTGCTTGCGGCGGGCAAATCCGTTGCTGCCATTCACGCTGTTGCCGGGCTCAATCTGGTTGCCGGGGCTGTACTCGCCACCAGTGCGCTGGCGTTCTCGACGCCGCTGCTTCTTCTTCCAACGCTTGGCGCTGGGGCTGTTCTGTCCCTGTCCCTGGCTTTGGCCCTGCGGGCTGCTGGCCTGGGGCTGGCGGGGCTGGGGAACAAAATCACTATCCTCACCACTCTGGATGACAATCTGGCCTTCTGCTGGCGCTGCCACGGCATCTCCGGTCTTGCTCTTGCGGCGGCGGCGACGACGGCGGCTGCTGCGGGATGTCCCCTGACCTGGGGCGGTGGATTGTCCGTTCTCGGAGCTTACAGGTGGCGGTGCCTGAGGCGCGGATGCCTCGGGTACGTTCTGCTCTGAATTCATGCTTCCACTTCCTGATTCACGTGCATCTTTTCGGTCCGAATGGCTCCGGGTCGCGTTTTATCAGGCACAGCGGCATCGAAAGCCGCATCCTGCGCAACCTTGGCGTCTAAAACCGGAACATCTTTGTCGGAGAAAACTGTCTCAAGTTCTACTCGAAAGGAGCTTCTTCTCGTCTATCTCTGGCTGTGTTCGCCGGCACCGTGTGCAGGCGCTTCCCACAACCCTTCGGCACACCCGTGTAACCGGTGAAGCCGTTTATCCATATGCCTGTAAGAATTGGAAACCCGGCGGGCCGTTCGAATCGCTCCATATGAGTCGATCACGGCCTCAGCCTTCCGATAGGCAACACCATACTACCCGAGGCCAGGGGGCTTGGCAAGCCAGCATTCCTGCCACTTAAGTGCAAAAGGCTACCGTTGTCGGTAGCCTTTCACAATGGCCATCACTGGCCTCCCATAAAATGGTTCCTAACCAGGAACCGGAAACCGTACCGGGGTTCACGTGCCTCTTTGGGCTGTGATATCTCTCCGGTCCGTTCGGTGCGTGCGTCTCGCGCATCTGCGAACCACCCTTCCTATATGCAAGGCTAGTGCCAAACTCTATTCAATTCAGAATCAACAACTTGCCGGTCAGGCTTCACAGTGTCTCTATTTTCTTTGGAATCCCATAGGCAGCAGACCTACGGTTTTCCATAGAACGAGACTGTTCTAGCGCTGGCAGGACGGGCAGTAGTGCGTTCCCCGTCCTGCCACCAGTACCCGCTTGACCGGCGTTTTGCAGGTAAGGCACGGGTCGCCCGTCCGCAGGTAGACCCGGTGCTCCAACTGAAAGAAGCCGCGCATGCCGTCGGCATCCACGTAGTCGGAAACCGAAGATCCGCCCAGCTTGATGGCGTGTTGCAGAACCGCTTTCAGAGCTTTCTGCAGCCGTTCCAACTCCACCCTTGTCAGCCGTCCGGCGTGTTTTGTAGGGCGGATCCCGGCGCGGTGCAGGCTCTCATCGGCATAGATATTACCGACTCCGTGCAGCAGTTTCTGGTTCAAAAGTGCGCTTTTAATGGGTGTTTTGCGGCCCCGGAAGAGCGCAATAAACTCGTCAATTCCAATTTTCAGAGGCTCAGCGCCTGGCCCAGCATAGCCGCGATCCACGCTGACCCGGCCAAACCGCCGCGGGTCGATAAACCGCACCTCGCGCCCTGACTTCAGATGCAGAACCGCGTGGGTATGCGGCGGCAAAGCGACATCGGCATCGTTCACCAGCAGGCGCCCCGTCATGCCCAGGTGCACCAGGAACTGATCTCCGCCTGCCAACTCAAACACGACCGTCTTGCCGATGCGGTGAACCTTACTGATCTTCTTTGTTTTCAGCGTTTCCGCGATCAAATCCGGGGGCGATTTCAGTGGCTCGGGCTTCTCGCCCAGCCACACGGAGACGATCGTATCGCCTGCTACGCGCTCGTTCAGGCCATTGGCAACGGTTTCAACCTCAGGAAGCTCAGGCACCTCCTGATTAGACAGCATTTGGGCCGGTTTCCGCATCTGAAGCTGTCTATCGGCGGATAGACGCTGTTTTGGTCTTTCCCCGGAAGGAGACAAAGCGATGCGTAGACTCGCAACCCTTGCACTTTGCGGCGCGATGCTGGCCCCCGTGGCCACTCCCGCCTTTTCTCAGCAGCGCCACGACGGTTTTTATGACGGGGCGCACCGCAGCTACTCCCGCAACGGCTACAACGACCAGTACGACCGGCGTTACTACCAGCAGCGCAAAGACAACGGCATTGGGCCGGGCAAAGGCGCGCTGATCGGTGGCGCGGGTGGTGCTGCTCTTGGAGCGCTGTTCGGCGGCGGCATGAAGGGCGCCCTGATCGGCGGTGCCGCCGGTGCCGGTGTGGGAGCTCTTGCCGGAAAGGCTGCCCAGAACAAGCGCCGGAACGACCGCAACCGCGATTATCGCGACTACCGTTACAACCGCCGGTAAACCAGCCACAGTGACCCAGGAGAGATAACGATGAAGACGATGGTACTTGCAGCAGTCATGATGGCCATTCCCGGCGCTCTGGTGGCCCAAGGCGTGAGCGGAACAACCCGGATGAAGGGTGAGGAGCCAAAACCCACCGCAAGCGCACAGAGCGGCGCCACGATGGCTGGAGAAAGTTCCGGCAACTGGACCAGCGAACAACTGCTCCCGTTGACCGTGCATGAAGCCTGGGTGCAGAGCGGTCGCAACGAAGACCGCTTCTTCGACATGGTGAAACAACTGGCCGAGTTCAGCGCGCAGAAGCGCGGCCTTACGCTGCCGGAAACCGAAACCGCGGGACAGAAGGCAGGCGACTGGATCAAGAAGGAAGCGAAAAAGGATCCGGACCAGTTGCTGTACGTCGTGGTGGACCGGGCTGTAGTGAAGGTAGGGACAAAGGGCTCCGCCGTCGCCGGCCGTTAGGCGGCGAAATAGGCCCCAAACTCCGTTGGGGTAAGAATGCCTTTAAGAACAATGGTTGAAAGATAAGAGTTATTCCGTAGTCTTAACCGTTTGTCGCGGAAAAGTGGATATTAGGCTCAAGTGATGCAGTATCAGTCACTTGAGCCTTTGTCTTGATTTAGAAAACCCGCCGGAAGAAAACGAACGTTTCGGACAGTTCCGTGGACCCCGGAAGGTTGCGTCCTATTAAATCCAAGATTTCCACGGTACCCTCATATCCACAGTGCGAAAGACGGGTGTGATTTAACGGAAATCCCATTTTTTAAGGCGATTCGTGCGGCTTAATTCGCACCCGCTTTTGCACACCGCGTTAGGAAAAGTGGAATTTTCCTCAATATCCACAGGGTTTTCCTTAACTGGAAAAGCGCGGCCAAATCGCTGCAGTATCCGTCAGAATCTGCATATGTCCATCCATCTCCGGGCGGTGACTGTCGTGCTGCTGACGGCATGGGTTGCACCGCGCGCGCAGCAGGCAGCCGATCCTCCGGCGAGTGCTCTTCATGAGCAGGCGGTGCGCCTTTTCTCGGAAGCAAAGCCCTACATCGATCTTCCCCTCCAGAAGCTGGAGCACCAGGTGGAGGAACTTCATGGGCTGAAGGCGGACGAGGACCAGGAGAAGCTGGAGGACGTGCTGGAGAGCGCCAGCGCGGCTGTGCTGCAGCAACTACCCCGCGTTCCGAACCTGGTGGCGCGGGAGGATGTTGCCTTTGAGACCGAGCAGTCTCAAATGGTGCGGGGCGCCGGCTTTGGCCGCAGGGGTGGAGGCGGCGTGTATGGCGTCGGAGACCGCCAGCTTGCCGTGATCCGTGAGAACAGCTACGAGTTTGTCATTCGTCGCCAGAAGGATGACGAGGGGATTCCCGTTCTGCAGGAGTCTCGCCGCGACCCGCGTACGGAGAAGGAGCCGGAAGGACAGCAATTGCCACAGGCGCTGGGATTCAGCCAGCTATGGATGTTGTTTACCCGGGAGGAGCTGCATCATCAGCGCTATCGCTACCTGGGGACGCAAAAGGTTCATGGCCAGGTAACAAACGTGCTTGCCTTTGCGCAGGTGCCGGAGCGGGTGTCGAATCCGGGCGTCATCCAGACGACCCAGGGGCCTGTGCCCATGCTGCAGCAGGGTATTGTCTGGATCGATGAACAGACAGGGCAGATTCTGCGCATCCGTACGGACCTTCTGGCTCCTGTGCCGCAGATCCAGGCCGAATCCATCAGCTCAACGGTAGAGTTCTCCGCGGTGCGCCTGCCGGGGCTGGAGGAACTTCTATGGCTACCCAAACACGTGGACCTTACCTGGACTATCCAGGGACAGTACGGCGGCGAGATACACCGTTATTCCAGGTACCGGTTATATAAGGCGAAGATACGCATCCTTATTCCGAAAGACGAAGACTTAGTCCGGGAGTAAGTCGAGAAATCGATTCATCCGGCTAAAGACCTCTACAATGCGAACGATATGCGCGGTAGGAACAGCCGCCGCGAAGGATTTTTCCTGTGCTTCTGTCGTCTCATGATCGTTTGTAGTGAATGAGGTGGATCCAGTGGTTGTAACTTGCAGATGTTAGTTAGAAGCAGACCCTTTCGGGATGACAATGACAAGAAAAGCAAAAGAGCCACCGTATCCGGTGGCTCTTCGCTTTGACTGATAACTAAGAACTAACAACTAATTCAAGGTTTCCATCAGCTTGTTGATGGTGCGGTTCAGATCTTTATCCGTGCGGCGCTGTTCGTCGATCTTGGCGATGGAGTGCATCACCGTGGTGTGGTGTTTGCCGCCGAACTGGCGACCGATTTCGGGCAGGCTGGCCTCGGTCATCTGCTTGGCCAGGTACATGGCGATCTGGCGCGGGACGACGATCTGGCGGGAGTTGTTCTTCTGCTTCAGCTCGGCCACGCGCATGCCGAACTGTTCGGCGACGGCGCGCTGGATGGCTTCGATCGTGATCTTGCGCACCTGGGTGTCAATGAACTGCTTCAGGCACTGCTGGGCCGTGGGCAGCGTGATCTCGACCCCGTGGAGCGAGCACCAGGCGATGAGGCGGACGAGTGCGCCTTCGAGCTCACGCACGTTGGTGCGGACGTTCGACGCGATAAAGAGAGCTACATCGGTCGGCAGCGGGGTGTGCTCGCTCTCGGCCTTCTTCTGCAGGATGGCGACCTTGGTCTCGAGATCGGGCGGCTGGATGTCGGCGATCAGACCCCATTCAAAGCGCGAGCGCAGGCGGTCTTCGAAGTCGGCCAGCTCTTTGGGCGGACGGTCCGATGCGATGACGATCTGCTTCATGGACTCGTGCAGCGCGTTGAAGGTATGGAAGAACTCCTCCTGCGTGCGCTCCTTGCCGGCCAGGAACTGGATGTCGTCGATCAGCAGCACGTCCACGTTGCGGTACTTGTCGCGGAAGCTGGTCATCTTGTCGTAGCGGACGGAGTTGATCATCTCATTGGTGAACTTTTCACCGGAGACATAGCTGATGGCCGCGTGCGGGTTGCGCTTCTTCACCTCGTGGCCGATGGCCTGCATCAGGTGGGTTTTGCCCATACCGACTCCGCCATAGAGAAAGAGCGGGTTGTAGGCCTTGGAGGGGCGCTCGGCGACGGCCAGCGATGCGGCGTGGGCGAACTGGTTGCCGCTGCCGATGACGAAGCCCTCGAAGACGTAGCGCGGGTTGAGCTGCGCGGCCGTGTTCCAGTCAAAGCGCGACTGCTCGGGCAGGTTGCCGTTCTGGCGGCCATTGGCTCCGCGGCCGTTGGGCAGGGACCGGTCAGGCTGCGGCGCAAAGCCGCCGTCCTCGCGCACCTTGGGCAGCGAAGGGTCTTCCTGGGGAGTGACGAAGAGAACCTTCTCGACCTCGAGACCGAGGTTGTCGATGGCCTCCATGATCAGGTTTTCGTAGCGATCGCCCACGTGTTGGAACTCAGCCGAGGGGATACGGACATACAGGGTTTTGCCGTTCACGTGCGAGAAGCGGGTGGGCTTGAACCAGGTGTCATACGACTGCCGGTTCACCTTTTTCTGCAACGCTTCCAGGATACGGACCCAGTGATTCAAAACAACGGTAGCAGTCGGTGCAAAGGACATGTCTTTCCTATTCGGTCCTACGAGCCGGTTTCCACGGGTACCTTGCGAGAGGGCTTCAACGGCAAACGAAAGTCTAGGCCCGCATGAGGAAATCTCAGGCGAGTGAGGGGGGAGAAGCGTTTGCTGGAATGCTCTGCGCGGCGTGGCGCCAGAGGGTTACTCTTTGAGGTTACTGCGTGTGAAAACAGCCAGTGGACGTGTCTTGTCTCTATCGAACAGTGCCGATAGTAGCACGCTGAACAGGGCCGAATTCAAGCGGCATTTACCAATTAATTTTGAGTTGCACCATGCATTGTGAAACTCCGGGCAAGTGTGCAAAAAGAGTGAACAATTCCCGGCGGAGAAGTCCGAAATGCTTGGCCGCAGGTGGAAATCGGGGTAGAATAAAAAGCTGTTGCAACTTCAAGGATTTGATGTAGGAGAGGCTATCCCATGCCCAAGCGTACCTTTCAACCCAACCGCCGCCGCCGCTCGAAGGTTCACGGCTTCCTGAGCCGTATGGCCACCAAGGCTGGCCGCGCAGTTCTGAACCGCCGCCGCGCCAAGGGCCGTCACAAGATCGCCGTCAGCGCTGGTTTCCGCGACTAGTTTTTCCCCGCCTTCCCATGCAGCCCGGCCCCATTCCGCTGGAGCAGGCATGCGCGAAGCTGACCAGATTTCGGTCGCCGCGCGTTGTAGGCCGGGTATCTCCGGAACGGAAAGCGGTTCCGGAGACTGTGGTTTCGGATTCAGACACGCACATTAAGAGAGTGAACGTGCCGGGAGTCTTTCCCTGGCACGGGCAGGAACGTGGGGACGAGAGGTTTTCGTCCTCCGCCGATGTCTGCGCATTGGCCGTACCCCGGCCAAACGCGGCGTTGTGTCTATCCGTCCGGGCCGCTTGAGTGAACTGCCATGATGCATACCGATCTTCGCCTTCGCAAGCACGCCGACTACCAGAGCGTGTATGGCCGCAGCCGCAAGCAGCATGCGCGGCAGATGGCCTACTTCTTCGCTCCGCGCGAGGATGCGGACGCTGCCGGGCCGCGCGTCGGCCTGACCGTGGGCAAGGTGATGGGCAAGGCGCATGACCGTAACCGCATCAAGCGCCGGATGCGCGCCGCGGTGCAGGCCAATGCCGCCCTGCTGACGATGCCGGTGGATGTGATTCTGCATCCGCGCCGTACCGTGCTCGAGGTGGAGTTTGAGAAGCTGAAGGCCGATGTTGCCGATGTGTTTCGCGCGGTACAGCGTGCGACGGTGAAGGCGCGGGCATGAACACCCTGTTCCGCGGTCTGTTCAAGCTGTACCGCTGGACACTGTCTCCCCTGCTGCACGGTTTTGGCCTGGGTGGATGCAAGTATCAACCCACCTGCTCAGAATATG
The DNA here is from genome assembly GCF_025685395.1 of Terriglobus tenax. Lineage (NCBI taxonomy): Bacteria > Pseudomonadati > Acidobacteriota > Terriglobia > Terriglobales > Acidobacteriaceae > Terriglobus > Terriglobus tenax. The sequence continues at coordinate 2,274,183 of NZ_JAGSYA010000004.1, forward strand.
CGGAGGTTGCGCTGTACCGTCATGGCCTGGTGAAGGGTTCCCTGCTGGCGTTGTGGCGGATCCTGCGCTGTAACCCCTTTACCAAGGGCGGACTGGACCCGGTTCCACCGCCGCGTCCGGACGCGTAAGCGTGATGGCTGCCACAAGCAAACAATCTTCAACCCCCATACAATAGAAACGAGCGTTTTCGCGCCTAAATCACGCACCCGCTCGCAGGATTTACTCAGGAAGAGAGTCGAAGTCTCCTTGGCAGAAATCAAGAATCCCAATCAGCAAGGCGGAACCGGCAGCACCACCACGATGCTGGTCATGATGGTGGTCTTTCTCGGCGTGTTCTTCGGTCTTCGTTACTTTGGCCCGAAGAAACCGGCAGCGACCGTGACCCCGGCGCAGCAACAGCAGGCCCAGCAGCACCAGGAGGCGGTGAATACCGCCACCGCGGCCGCTGTTGCCAATGCATCGACCGCCAGCGTGGCCGCGCAGGGCGAGCAGACGACCACGGTTGAGAGCCCCGTCTACCGTGTCACGTTCACGAACAAGGGAGCTCAGGTAACGCACTGGATCCTGAAGGACCACAAGGATTCGCACGGCGCTCCGCTGGACCTGGTGAGCAAGGCCTCCGCCGCAAAGTACGGTCTTCCGCTGTCGCTCTACTCCTATGACACCAGCGCGATGGCGAAGCTGAACAGCGGCCTGTACGTGGCTTCCGCCACGGGCACGGTTACTGCTCCGTCGACGTTGACCTTTACCTATGCTGCCGGCGGCCTGGAGGTGACCAAGAGCTTCACCTTTGACAGCAGCTATGTGCTGAGCGCGAAGGTGGACGTGAAGCAGAACGGCGCCCCGGTGCGCGCCCTGCTCACCTGGCCCGGAGCCTTTGGTGATCAAGAGAACCTGACGCACCATAATTATGACCAGTTCGATGCCTCGCAGAATGGCAAGGAAGAGCATACGGCAGCCAAGAAGGTGACCGGCGGCAACACGCTCAACGGACCCTTTGACTGGGCCGGCGTGAGCGACGCTTACTTTGCCGCGATCTTCCTGCCGGAGAACCCGGCTACTGCGAGCGTGGTGACGCTGAACCGCCCCATTGAGGTCTCCAAGGACGGCGACGGCAAGAACATGACACCGGTGCCAGCGCTGGGCGCCGCCATGGGCGACGTGAACGGAGCGCTTTCAACGCGCCTGTTTGTTGGACCCAAGGCTGTGAGCCTGCTGAAGAGCATTCACGCCGCCGACGGCAAGACGACTCTGGAGCCGCTGCTGGACTTCGGCTTCTTCGGCGTGATCGGCAAGTACCTGTTTCTGGCTCTGCAGGCGGTACACACCTATGTACCGAACTGGGGATGGTCCATCGTCATCCTGACGATCATCATCAACCTGATCCTGCTGCCGCTGCGCTACAAGACCATGCAGTCCGCGCTGAAGATGCAGCGCATTCAGCCGCAGATGGATGCCATCAAGGCCCGCTACGCCAAGTACAAGGTTACGGACCCGAAGCGTGCCGAGATGAACGCCGAGGTGATGGAGCTGCAGAAGCGCGAAGGCGTCAATGTCTTCGGCGGCTGTTTGCCCACGCTGATCCAGCTTCCGCTGCTGTTCGCCTTCCTGGGCATGCTGCCCAAGGTCGTGGAACTGCGCGGAGCGCACTGGTTCTGGCTGCATGACCTGACGGCGGCCGATCCGTATCACATCCTGCCGATCGTCATGATCGTCTCGCAGTTCCTGATGCAGTTCTACACGCCGTCGCCCGGCATTGATCCGGCGCAGCAGAAGATGATGGCGTTCATGATGCCGGTCTTCTCCGGCTACATTACGTGGAACTACGCATCGGGCCTGGCGCTGTACTGGACTATTGGCAACCTGATCGGCATTATCCAGCAGCAGGTGATGAACCGCACCAAGCTGGGTCGTGAAATGAAGGAGCTGGCTGCCAAGCGTGCAAAGCGCCGCCAGCCGGCAACGATTCAGGGCCGCCGGTAACGGCGGTCCCTTAAGTACGAGGAAGTATGGAAGATCTTTCCCAGGCTGCGAAGAAGATTGCTGCATTTATCCAGACGCTGACCACCACCGGTGGCATGCGCCTGAAGTACCGCATTACAGCGGGCGCTGGCGCATCGGACCCGGATGGGCTGGAACGCCGCGATATCTACGTAGAGCTGGCGGGCCCCGATGCGGAGCTGATGACCGAGCGCAACGGCGAAGTGCTGCGCGCTCTCGAGCACATTGCCGCGAAGATACTGCAGCTTGAACCGGAAGACCATGACCGCATCTCCTTTGACGCACTTGGCTTCAAGGCAGAGCGTGCCGCCGAGCTGCGGGACACGGTGGAAGATGCCGTGGAGCGCGTGCGTGAGACGGGCAAGCCTTATAGCTTCCGCCCCATGAGCAGCCGCGAACGCCGCATGCTGCACATGGCGCTGAGCGAGCACACCGACCTTCGCACGGAGTCCAGCGGCGAAGGCCGCGACCGCTTCGTGGTTTTGTATCCCGGAGATTACCAGGGCACGATTCGCCCGCCGCGTCGGGACGATCGTGGTGGCGGCCGACGGCCAGGTGGACGCCCTGGTGGCTCTCGCTCCGGCGGACGCGGATACCGCCGCTAGGTAACGATTGCTTCTCTCTACAAAAAGTGCGGACCCGACCAGGTCCGCACTTTTTCTTTTGCCGCGATGCTGTGTGTGACTACACGAAGAGCAGAATCTTCCCTGCCGAGCCGCCGCCGCTCTCGGCCATGGTGTGGGCCTCTGCTGCCTGCGCCAGGGGGAACTTCGCACGGATGGGGAGATGGAATTTGCCGTCGCGCAGGTCGTCGGCGAACTCGCGCACCTTGGATGGGTCAGCATGGGAGCCGATCATCTTTGCCTGCACCTGCGGGAACTCCGCGGCGCTTGCCGGAAGACCGGTGATGGTGGCGAAGATGCCGCCAGGCTTGACCTTGGGCAGAAGGGCTGCGGCGGCCTTGCCGCCGATGGTGTCCGCCACGGCATCGACCGCGGGCAGAGCCGCCATCGCTGCGGTATCGTCCAGGGCAATCACTTCACTGGCCAGCAGCAGACGCGCTTCGTCCAGTTGCTTGCTGCGGACCGCGGCGATGACATAGACGCCGGTGGTCTTTCTGGCGGCATGAACGGCTGCACGTCCCACGCTGCCCAACGCTCCAGCGATGAGAATTCTTGTGGGCTGCGCCGAGGCGACGCAGGCGCGGATAAGCTGGTCGCCGGTAGTGACGACAACGGGAAGCGCCGCGGCTGTGAGAGGGTCGACGCCATCGGGCAGGTGGGTCAGCTCAGAAGCTTTGACGAGAACCAGTTCGGCGTAGGTGCTGATGCTGCGTCCTATAACCTTCTGACCCAGCTCAAAGTGGTTCACGCCGGGACCGATGCCCGCGACGACTCCGCTGACGTCGTTGCCGGGAATCATGGGCAGCGTGACGGGCATGAACGCCTGCATGGCTCCGCTGCGCAGCTTCATGTCGATGGGATTGAGGCTGGTCGCCGTCATCCGCACCAGCACCTCGCCGGCCTGTGGCACCGGATCCTGGACTTCTTCGAACTTTAAAACCTCAGGGCCACCGAATTGATGGAAACGGATGCACTTCATGGATTCACCTCTTTAGAGGGTAAGATGCCGTGAATCCGTTGGAAGATACGTGCGCCATGCGTCGCTTTCCGCAACGGACTTCAGCAATGCATAGCGCTCGCGCACCAGCCGACGGATATGCGGCTCAAGCACCAGCCTGGCGATGATACGCCCGGGCGCGCCGAAGGGCAGGCTGAAACGCACTTCGTCTTCCAGTAGGGTTCCCTGCTCCGTCTCACGGAGCCAGTGGTCATGCTGAAAGAAAGCGAAGCGGCCTTCCTGCTGTGTGTCCTGAAAGTAAGTGGGCCGCTGATATGCGGAGATGTGCGAGAGATGGCGCTGCGGCAGGCCAAACTTCCATCCGCGCCACGCGACACGATCGTCCAGCTGCACCATGCCGGTGGAGGCGGTCTCCATGCCAAGCGTCTGCGCCACAAGCGTGAGATGCGTGGAGAGCGCGAAGCACCGATCGATGGGTGCGTGGATGAGGGTGCTGGCGCGGAGAGTGTGCATGAGGCGTCTTATTTAAAGAGATGCCAAAGATGGGTTATCTGTCTGCTCAAACCATTCCATATTGCATGGCAGTGAGACCGCAGCAAAGTCCAGATGAATAACGCGCCGATGGCCTGGCAGAGTGGATGGTGATGATGCGTGCAGCAGAAGTGGGCGCATAAGCAGCGCTCCGCCAAGTCGAACTTCACAGACGAAGGAGTCTTGTTCGACAAAGCGTTCCATTTGCGCAACATTGAGCTTGCCATGTTGATGAGATCCAGGGATGACCTTGAGCGCACCGTTTTCAGAAGGGCACGGATCAAGGTGCAGTCGCACGGAGATCATCTTCTCCAGAACATCTGCGGGCGGCTGTACATGCAGGACATCTGCCTTGGTGGACCATGGACCGTAACCCTCGCACTCGAGGCGTTCTTTTACGGCGATGGTGACATCCTGGTGCCACGGCACCTTCCAGTTCGCGTCCGGTGTTTTGTCGAAGAGGATGGCGCGCACGACGAAGAAGTTCTCTCCAAGTACTGGCGCGACCAGGGCGCGGAGAGTCTCTGATGCGGCGAGTGTGCGGACCTCCGGTACAAGCTCCATCAGGTTGCGCACGCCGCCGCGTAGCGCATCCGGAACTGCTCCGCTGGAGACAGCAGCAAGCAACGAATCCACCTGAAACGGCGAGAGCACGTCTTCGACGATGGCGAAGCCGTGCTCCCGGACCTGTTCTGAGAAATGCATTAGAGTGTTGGCGACTTGGAGTCCAGCAGCTCCTGCGCGCGGGTGATGAACTCGGTCAAGGGGACACTTCCCTGGTCGCCTGCGCCGCGGGTGCGGACGCTGACCGCCTCAGCCGCTGCTTCCTTGTCGCCCATGATCAGCACGAACGGTACCTTCTGCAGCGTGAAGTCGCGGATCTTCGCGTTCATCTTCTCGTTGCGCAGGTCCAGCTCGACGCGCAGACCGGCGGCCTCGAGCTTCTGCTTCACCTGCTCCGCGTAGGCGTGGTGCTTCTCGCTGATGGGCACCAGCCCCACCTGCACCGGCGAGAGCCACAGCGGGAAGGCGCCCGCGTAGTGCTCGATCAGAACGCCGAAGAAGCGTTCAACCGAACCGAACAACGCGCGGTGCACCATTACCGGTTGGTGACGTTCGCCGTCTTCGCCGACGTACTCCAGCTCGAAGCGCTTGGGCAGGTTGAAGTCGAACTGGACGGTTGAGAGCTGCCACAGGCGGCCGAGGACGTCGACCAGCTTGACGTCGATCTTAGGACCGTAGAAGGCGGCTTCGCCAGGGAAGGTCTGGAAGGTGATGCCGCGTGCGTTCAGTACGTCGCGCAGGGCGCCCTCAGCGTGTGCCCAGTCTTCGGGTGTGCCTACGAAGTCGCTTGCCTTGTTAGGGTCATGGGTGGAGAGTTCCAGGCGGTACTCCTGGAAGCCAAACGTCTTCAGCACGGCATCAGCGAAGTCGAGGCAGGCCTCGATCTCTCCCTTGATCTGGTCAGAGGTGCAGAAGACGTGCGCGTCGTCCTGCGTAAAGCCACGCACACGCAGAAGGCCGTGCATGGTGCCGCTGCGCTCAAAGCGGTAGACGTTGCCCAGCTCGGCATAGCGCACGGGCAGGTCGCGGTAGCTCTTGGGCGTGGACTTGTAGATGAGGATGTGGCCCGGGCAGTTCATGGGCTTTACGCGATACTCTGCGTCGTCCAGCTCCATGACGGGGAACATGTCCTTGGAGTAGTAGCCGTCGTGGCCGCTGATCTTCCAGAGCTCGCGCTTCATAATGTGCGGCGTGAAGACGAGATCGTAGCCGCGGCGCAGGCACTCTTCGCGCATCCAGTCTTCCATGGTCTTGCGGACGATGCCGCCCTTCGGATGCCAGAAGATGAGGCCCGAACCGGCGACCTCCTGAATGCTGTACAGATCAAGCTGCTTGCCCAGAACGCGGTGGTCGCGCGCCTTGATCTCTTCCAGGTGCGCGAAGTGAGCGTCCAGGTCCTTCTTATTGAAGAAGGCGGTGCCATAGACGCGCTGCAGTTGAGGGTTCTTTTCGTCGCCAAGCCAGTAAGCTCCGGCCAGGTTCATGACTTTGAAGGCCTTGACGCGGCCGGTGGAAGGAACGTGCGGCCCGCGGCAGAAGTCGACAAACGCGCCGTTCTTGTAAAGCGAGACCTGGTCCCCGTCTTTGGTGAACTTTTCGACGAAGTGCTGCTTCATGAAGTCGCCGTTGGCTTTGAACTCGGCCAGAGCCTGCTCGCGCGGCTCGTACTCGCGCACGAACTTTTCATCACGTGCGACGACTTCCGCCATGCGCTCTTCGATCCGGATGAGGTCGTCGGGCGTGAAGGCCTTCTCGCGGTAGAAGTCATAGAAGAAGCCTGCGTCCGTGGCGGGGCCGTGACCCAGCTTGGTCTCGGGATAAAGCTCCAGCACGGCCGTGGCCATGACGTGCGCGGCGGAGTGGCGAACGACCTTCAGCGCCTCGGGCGCATCTTCCTTCAGCAGCCACAGGGCCACATCTTCCGTCAGCGGCGTGGAGAGGTCGACAATGCGCTCGCCGGCTTCGTGCGCGGCATACATGGCGTCTTCGCTGGCGGTCTCGGTCGTTTCGGCTTCCGTGGCAGTGGTCGCGGCGGTCAGCGGCTTGATCCTGGCGACCACCACGGCGGCGGCAAGACGGGGCGAGATGCTGTTGGCGACATCGAACGGCGTTGTGCCCTGAGGCACCTCGCGGACCGAACCATCGGGAAGCTGGACGCGAATGACGTTGGAACTGGTTTGGGAACTCACGTTAAACAGAATATTTGTTTGTACTCCTTAGCGTCGAGGTTGATAGGCTGAGAGATACCGATGAACCCCAAATTTGCAGTTGCGGCGATCTTTGCAGTGGGTGTATTGTCTAGCCACTGTATCGGACAGACCGCTGCCACCTGCCAGACCCGCATTCCGGCCACCTGGACAGGGGATGTGAAAGCGGCGGCTGAAACCGACTGCGCCTTCAACGACGACAGCCAGAAAACCGGCGCGGAGGCGTGGTACAAGTTTGCCGACGAGCGCTTTGCTACGAAGGCCTCACCCTCCCGGGAGGCACTGCGCGATGCTCTGAAGCCCAATTACGCTCAGCCCGGCTTCCGGGTGGTGTGGTGGCCCACTTCAGCGCAACAGTTTGGAACATTGGTAATCACCAGCGGCACCGCAGAGTGGCACCAACCCGATTCCCAGGGGAAGGACACTATAAAAACCACACATTATTTAACCGTGTGGAGGCAACAAAAAGACGGTTCCTGGCGTTTCATATGGGATGGAGGCGCGGACTAGACCATCCGCTCTCCCCTTTCGAGGATCTTCTCCCCCAAACGATGTATTCGTCGACGCTCTTGTGGCATGGAAGTCAGCCACCCTGCGGCGTACATTCAACCTCGTCAATCAGTTACAGATTCAACGAATTGGAAGGCACTTCCAAGGATTTCTCAAGGAGCGGACCATGCAGGTACTTTGCAAAGCATCCTCAGCGGCAGGTGATATTCAGTGCAGTGTTTGCGGACAGAACTTCCAGGTGTACTGGGAGCGCACGAATCCGGCTGAGCGGGAGGCCGCCCGCGAGCAGATTCTGAGTGCCCTGGCCGAGCAGCACACCTCCAACCACGGAACAGACGCCCACAAGGCGTGCTTCAACGTACCGGAATGGAACGGATCGCCCCGGTACTCCGGCGCGGCTCTGTTAGGGAACGCACCCAAGGCAGCGTTCCAGGCAGCATAAGTTTCTCCCACTTCTCTCAGGGAGTGGCAGGCACAGACCCCACGGGTCTGTGCCTGTTTTCGTTTAGAGCGGATGTCTATAGGGACGCCGGCCATCGAGGCCAGCGTTGGTGTTTCTTGGGGAAGATGTGTGCGACACGGCTTGAAGCCGTCTCCTTAACGAGACAGGTCGCGCTTTTCACCCCCAGCCGGCAAGTGGACCTGGACCCGGTTTGCGTGATGCCCATATCTGGCGTGCAGATATGGGGTAACCGGCAAGTGCGGGTATATTGATTCATTCCGGGAAGCCGACTTCTCGTTACTAGTCCGGGATCGGTGAGTGCATTGGCGATGACGAGCTCATTGAGATTACCGATGAGGAGGAATATCGGTGGCTCGTCGAACCGAACTCAACCGACTGAGCGTTTTGGCGACCTTGCCCGCAATGTCATCCTGAACCATCAATGCATCGCCGGACGGGCGGTCGTAGGTTTCAGACCAGATCACATATCCGCTGTCTGCGCGAATGAGACGTGCGGCAATCCTCAGCCGGGAACCCGACTTGCGAACGCTCCCATCGAGCACGTATGCCACGCCAAGAGCCTTAGCGATCTCCGGAATAGAAACTTGCTTGCCCTTGAAGTAGAAAGAAGAGGTGGGCGATGGCACCCGCAGGTCCGGGATCTTGCTGAGTCTGTCGATCAGTTCCTCAGTCATGCCATCGGCGAATTCCTCCTCCTTCATCCCTTCGGTCAAGTCGAGAAAAGGCAGCACCGCAATCGATTCTTGCGACTGCGGGACAATAACTGGGACGGCCGCACGATGCATGCTCCTGCCGTACACCAGAAAAACACCCGTCCCAACCACGAAAACAAGAAGGACCATGGCCGCAATGACCACGTATCTGGGGTTGATTCTGGCGCGCGTCTCGGTTACCGGATTCGGCAGTCCGCTCTCCGGGACTGGGTCATCCTGAATCTGTGGGTGGTCTTGATTGGCGCAGGGAGCAACCGCCGCCACGAGCCGATAACCAAGACGCGGCGCCGTGGCAATATACGTGGGCTGCCTGGGGTCGTCGCCGAGTGAGCGGCGAAGAGAGGCCACAGCCTGGTAAACGGAATCGGGCGATACGGCCACCCCTGACCAGACCTGGTCGAGCAGATCATCGATGCTGACGACGTCACCCGCACGGTCCGCGAGGCACAACAGAAGACGCATGCTTCGCACTTCCAGGCGGACAGTCTCGCCGGCGCGTGAGATCTGGCCGGAGCCTGGATCCACACACCAATCGCCGATGCGGAGCATTGTAGGTCGTTCCATGCAGGATTTTCAGAACGATTCAGGGCGCTTCAGATCAAGTTCAGGACTTCCTTCACTCTCTTGGTTATCGTAAACCCTTGCCGGGCCCATGCACTGGAGAAGGGTAAGCCGGCTCAAAGGGAGAAATCGGATGAATGGAAACGCTGTGGCCAGTTTGTCGGGAAAAGGGAATGCACTGTTGGCGATTGCGGCTGGCGGCTTAATCGCCGGAACCCTGGATATTTTGCAGGCTTGCATCCTGTTCGGATGGGATGTTCCGCTTTCGATTGCCGGTGGGCTGCTGGGACCGAAGGCTGAGCATGGGGGGATTGGCACTTATGCCTTGGGTGTTCTACTTCACTTCTTTATTGCGCTTTCGTTTGCAGCCTTTTACTACACGGCAAGTCGCAGGCTACCTTTCATGATGGAATACCCTCTGATCTGTGGCTTGTTCTATGGAGCTGCGGTTGAAGAGGTCATGAACCTGGTTGTTTTGCCGCTGTCGGCGCTGCACGCCAAAGGGCCCTACGAACTTCGTGACCTTATTCAAGGACTCGCAGTACACATGGTGGTTATGGGGCTGCCGATTGCCTACAGCGTCCGGCGATTCGCAAGATGAGTAGAGCAGTGGCTGCACTCTACATTTACTTCCATCATGTTCACTGCTGATCGCTGCCATCGTCGCGTAGACGTCGGCGGAAAGTCGGCGGAAGCGGTGCGATTCTCAACTGACGAGAACAGGCCAATGCGCTCAGCAAGTGCTGCTCAGTATGCAAGGGAATGATTCGTAACGATAAACGCGGTTATCAAAAGTTTCGAGAGCATTTACTTCGTCACATTCACAAACAAAAACGGCGGACGCCTCTTCAGGCCTCCGCCGTTGTTACTTACTACCAACCGGCTTACTTCTTCTCCACTGCATTGGGGAACAGGCCCGGGATGGGCGCGTCCTTCTGCTTGTTCAACTCAGGGTGCGGGAAGGTCTTGCGAGGCAGCATGGCTTCGCGCTCGCTGGTGTTGTAGAGGAAGATTGCCTCGACGATGGCCGCTTGCTCCAGGTCGGCCTCATGCAGGCGCTCATAGGTATCCATGTTGGAGTGGTGGGTGCGGCTGCCGTAGTCCATGGGGTCCTGGATGAACTGGAAGCCGGGCAGGCCCACGGCGTCGTAGGACTGGTGGTCAGTGCCGCCGGTGTTGCGGTAGCTGATGGTGGTGAGTCCCAGGTCCTTCAGCGGAGCGATCCACTGCGCGAAGACGTTGCCGATGGCGTAGTTCTCCTGCGTGTAGACGCCGCGCAGCTTGCCGGTGCCGTTATCCACGTTGAAGTAGCCATCCAGCGTCTCCCACTCTTTGGTGGTCTTGATGGCCGCGGGCGCCGCGTTCGGGCTGGGCGCTGCGCCGCAGACCGGCGTGGGGGAGCCTTCCGGTCCGCCGAAGTGCGTATGAACGTAGGCACGCGAGCCGCAGAGGCCCTGCTCCTCACCGCTCCACAGGGCGATGCGGAGGGTGCGTTTGGGCTTGTAGCCGATGGCCTTCAGGATGCGCATGGCCTCCATCGCGACGACGGAGCCGGCGGCGTTGTCCGTGGCTCCTGTGGCGCTGACCCAGCTATCCAGGTGGCCGCCTACCATGACGACCTGGTCCTTCAGCTTGGGATCGGTGCCGGGAATCTCGGCCACGGTGTTGAAGCCGTGCTCGTGGTCGCCGGTGAACCTGGTTTCGATATTGACCTCGAGCTCAACGGGCACGCTGGCTCCCAGCAGGCGCGCCAGGCGGCCGTAGCTCTCAATGGTCATGACGGCGTTGGGAATCTTTACTGCTGTAGCGGCGTTCTGCGCGCCGCGGACAAGGTTAGCTCCGTTGTCGTCAAAGATGATGCCGGTGCCGCCGCCGTTGGAACCGTCGCGGCTGGGGGTGATGATCGCCGCAACGCCCTCTTCGGTCATCAGCTTCAGGGCCTCGGTGCGGATGCGGGCGCGTTCGGCTGCTGCCGCCAGTGGGTTCGGTCCGCCAGTACGGGCGGCGGGATAGCTCTCCATCTCTTTCAGCTCTTCGTCGGTGTAGCGGTGGAAGAGCGGCTTATCCAGGTCAGGCACAGCGCGCGGAGCGCCGAAGAGCACGATTTTGCCGGCCAGCTTGCCTTTGTACTTCTCGATGTCCTTCATTTCATTGACATCCACCAGGATGGCCTGTCCGCTGACAGAGCCCTTGGTGGCCGGCGACCAGGGAGCGGCCTGAATCCACAGCGGCTCCGGGTCGGGCGAAACCAGGCGCGCCCAGCTGTTGATCTGCTGCCAGCCCATGCCGAACTCGCCCCAGTCTTCAAGGTGCGCGTTTTCCAGACCGATCTTGCTCAGGGTCTCCCTGGTCCATTCGTTCGCCTTGGCCATGTTGGGCGATCCGGTCAGGCGAGGGCCGATACCGTCAACCAGGGCGGAGGCAAACTGCATGACGCGGCCATGCTGCATGCCCTCCTGGCGGATGCGCATGTAGGCATCGAGGTCGATCTTTTCGACCGCGGGCTGTTCCGCCTCCCACGGCTTGGTGGTGGCGGACGGTGCGGCCGCGGGCTTTTTGTCTGCCGCCAGAGACGGCAGCGCAAAGGCGCTGAGTGCCACAACGGGCATGCTCCAGCGCGCAACAGTACGTACGAATGGCATGGTTTGAACCTCCACGAATGAACGCCAGGGACTGTCAGGGGAATCTATTTTTTGCTATGCGGATGCTACCAGTCCCCATGGGGTGGGAAAAGGCCCACGCCGGGAAGAGTGCCGGACGGCAATCGACGCAGGGCTCTTTTTGCTGGAGAAGTGCTGCGGTTACGCTCTGCGGGAGATGCGCCTGGCCCACAGGGTGCCCAGGAAGCTGCCCACGATAAGCAGGGCCAACAGGCCGGCCGGGAGGCCGAAGTAGCGGTAGGTAATGCCGTAGTTCACCGGGTTATGGGTGAAGACGTTGTAGAACAGCAGGCTGAAGATGCCCAGGAAGGTGGCCGCGAAGAAGGTGATGAACCCGCAGGCCAGCGTCATCAACAGGCTGGCAAACCAGCCGAGATCACCAAAAGGAACGCCGAAGATCCGGCCCTGCGGACTACCCGGGATTTGCTGTGTCTGTGCCATGGCTGCTCCTTTAGAATAAACCTGATGGTCGAACATGTGCAGTCGCAGTTGATTACCGCCTCGCAAGTGGCCCGGGAGGCCGCTGTGCGCCAGGGCGGCAACGGTGTCTGTTACGCCCTGTATGGGCAAACCAAGATCAATGAACCGGAACTGGAGCAGATCATCAACGCCGTGCCGCTCAGCATGGCCGACGCCCTGAAGCGCAAGGCGTACTACTTTGTTCCGCTGGCTATCAGCGACCAGCCCTCCCGCCCGGCGCTACCGGACGACATGATGATCTCCGCCGAGTTCACCACCGAGCTGGGCGATCGCGCCACCTGTCATCGCAATGTGGACTTTGGCACCAGCGAAGGCGTCTTCATCTCCGCACGCCTGATGCATGACCGCTTCGCCCTGGCCTTTGAGTTCTTTATCAACGTGGGCCATGCCTTTGTGGACAAGGCCGGTGTGCCGGAAAGCTTTAGCGAGCTGGTGTGGAAGCAGGCCCTGGCCGACACACGCGGCGAGACCAGCCAGGACGCTCATGAGAGCCGCAAGCTGGCCCGCACCAACAACGATGAAAAGGCACGCAAGGACTTCACCGAGTTTGCCTTTGCCGATGCCATCGCCATCTACCTGCTTTCGCTTTCTATTGACTTTGACTATGCCGAGCTGCGCGAACGCGAGTATCCGCTGCTGGCGGCCCCTGCGCTGGCCGAGCGCCTGAAGCTGGTGGCATCGCTGTTCCCACCGAACCCGGGATACGAGTTCGTCATCAAGTACCGCCGTCGCTAGACTGATGCGCACAAAGATCACAACCGGAGTCTTTGCTTTCTTTGGCCTGTTTGCCGGCACCTTCAGCCTGTGGGCCGTGGGTAACTCCATTCGCTATGGCGTGGTGCTGAGCCATAACTGGAAGCTGCTGACCGGTGCGGTGTGTCCGCCGGTGATGCTGCTGTACACGCACACCGCGTGGTGGCCTTTGCTGCTGGTGGCGAATGTGCTTCTGTACGGCCTCTTCGGCTACGCATTGTCTCAACTGCTATATAAAGACTGACAACAGAGAACAGAGCACTGACGACTCGATATGATTGCTCACCTTCGCGGAACCCTGCTTGCCAAGCATCCGAATCAGGCCATTGTTGAGGCTGCCGGTGTTGGCTATGACGTCACTATCTCGATTGAAACCTTCACGCATCTGCCCGCTGAAGGCAGCGAGGTGAAGCTGCACATCCACACGCATGTGCGCGAGGACGCCATTGCGCTGTTCGGCTTTGCGCAGAAGGACGAGAAGCGCCTGTTCGAGAAGCTGACGACCGTGAGTGGCATTGGACCGAAGCTGGCTATCACCGTGCTGAGTGGTATCAGCTCTGATCGGCTGATTGCCACCATCCGCGCGCAGGACCACGCCACGCTGACCAAGGTTCCGGGCATCGGCAAAAAGACCGCCGAGCGCGTGGTGCTGGAGCTGAAGGACAAGCTGGATGAGTTCGCGCTGAGCTCTGCCCATGTGTCGCACGTGCCCGTAGGTGCGGCGACGGAAGATGTGTTGTCTGCTCTGACGAACCTTGGCTACCAGAAGCCCGCGGCCGAGAAGGCGATGGAGAATGCGCTGAAGAAAGAGCCTGGGATTCAGGATGACTTCGAGCAACTGTTCCGCGCTACGCTGGCTGCGATCCGATAGGGTATTCGTTTCAGATCAAGTGGGGCACCCGGTAGTTTGGCACTACAGCGTGACAAAGAAAAAAGACCCTTCTTGTTTGTCATCTCGCAGCGTAGCGGAGAGATCTGCTTTTTACTCTTTTGTGCTGCTTACTTCCCGATGCAGAAGCTGGAAAAGATCAAATTCAACACATCATCCGCCGTGGTTGCGCCGGTCAATTCATCCAGACCTCGCAGCGCACTGTAGATATCCAGCAACACCATCTCATGCGGAATTGCCGCGCCCACCGCGGTGATGGCGTTGTCCAGTCCATCGATGGCCTGCTGTACCGCCTGCTGCTGGCGCAGGTTGGTGAGCATCGCTGTCTCGCTGGTGATGGCTCCGGCCTTCAGCTTTGCGAGCAGCAACGAACGTAGCTTCACAATGCCTTCGCCCGTAAGAGCAGAGACACCCACTATTGCCTGTTCCCTGGTGCCTGTTCCCTGCATGTCAATCTTGTTCCACACAACCACAGCTTCACGCGCCGATAACTCTTCCATCCACGTGCGTTCTTCTTGGCTGATAGGCTGCGTTGCGTCGAGCACCAGCAGCACCAGGTCAGCGTCTGCCATGGCCTCGCGTGATTTGCGGATGCCGATGCTCTCTGCTTCGTCGCTGCTCTCGCGGATGCCGGCCGTATCGACCAGTTCCACGGGAATGCCGCCGAGCGAAACGCGCTCCGTGACAAGGTCGCGCGTGGTGCCTGCAATGGAGGTGACGATGGCGCGCTCGCGTTCCACCAGTCGATTGAAGAGCGAGCTTTTGCCTGCGTTCGGTCTGCCAACAATGGCCATGGTGATGCCGTCGCGCACCATGCGACCCTGCGCGTAGCTTGCGGCGAGCTCTACCAGCGGTGCACGCACGTTGGCCAGCGCGATGAGGATGGCTTCCTGCGGCATCACATCCACATCGTCTTCCGCAAAGTCGATGCCTGCTTCAAGACCAGCGATCAACTGCACCAGGGCTTCCTTGGCAGGACGAACGCGCTCGGCCAGCGCGCCGCCAAGCTGTTGCGCCGCAACCCGTGCCTGGTGCAAGGTCTGCGCTTCAATCAGGTCGCGCACAGCCTCAGCCTGCGTCAAATCAAGACGCCCGGAGAGAAAGGCCCGCTCTGTAAATTCGCCAGGCCGCGCCAGCCGCGCGTCGGAGGCAATGGCCCGGCGCACGATCGCTTCCAGCACCACGGGCGCACCGTGTGCGGCGATCTCCACGACGTCATCACTGGTGTAAGAATGCGGCGCGGCGAAGAAGGTGGCAACCACCTCATCCAGCTTTTCGCCCTGCTCGTCCACTAGTTCGCCAAAGCGTGCGCGGCCGGCTTCAAGCGGCGCGCGCAACTGCAGCATGGGCTCGGCAATTTGCTTTGCCAGTGACCCGCTGAGGCGCACAATACCGATGCCGCCGCGGCCGGGCGGCGTTGCAATGGCTACGATGGTCTCCTGTTCCAAGTGCGGTCCTTACTTCTTCTGCTGGCCTGCGACGATATCTTCAGGCGTACGGCCGGCACGCAACCCAGCAACGATCTGTTGCAGAAAATCATTGGCCGCACCGGGATTGTTGGGCAGGAAGATGGTGCTGCTGCCACCCTTCATGCCGATGTCCTTCAACGTGTCAAAGTACTGCGTCAGCAGCACGAGCGCCATCACATCTTCCGCCGTGGTGCCGGGTACGGCCTCGCGGAAATGTTCGATGGAGCTGCGCAGACCGTCAATGATGGCCTGCCGCTCTGCCGCAATGCCCTGGCCCTGCAGAGCTTTCGACTGTGCCTCGGCTTCAGCCTGCTTCACCTTCAGCACCTTGTCCGCCTCGCCGCGCGCCTGCGCGGCCACCTGCGAACGCTGCGCTGCGTTGATGTCGTTCATCGCGGTCTTCACCTTCGCATCGGGGATGATGTCCGTCACCAGCGCGGTAAGGATGTTGAAGCCGAAGCCGCTCATGATGGTGTCGAGCTCAACCTTTACGGCGACGGAGATGCCGCTCTGCTGCTCAAAGGTTTCATCGAGCGTGAGCTTGGGAACGTGCCCGAGGATGGAGTTGAAGACGAAAGACTCAATTTGCTTCTGCGGGCGCGAGAGCTTGTAAAAGGCATCGAACAGCCGCTCTTCCAGCACCTGGTATTGCACGCTGACGGGGATCTGTACAAAGACGTTGTCGCGCGTCTTGGTCTCAACCGAGAACTGCGCCTGCTGTACCTGCAGGTCCACGAAGAAGACCTTCTCCGCATACGGAATAAGGAAGTGCAGGCCCGGCTTGGTGATGCGGTTGAACTTGCCAAAGCGTTCCACCACGCCCGCGGATGCGGTGCGCACGGTGTAGAGCGTTTTGAGCACCGTGACCAGCAGAACAATACCAACAAGGATGGCAATAAACAGCAGAAAGGTAGCGGCAGCGTCCATGAGCGGCCCTCCGTGAATGAGGATACTCCGTGCCGCGGGAAAGGAAACGTTAAACCGCCGCCGACTGCAGCCACTGCATCATCTGCTCCGCCGGAACCACGCCTGCCTGCTGCGCGAGTACCTTGCCGTCTTTGAAGACCATGAAGTTAGGAATGCCGCGGATGCTGTAGCGCGCGCTCAGTTGCGGCAGTGCTTCGGTATCGACCTTGAGGACAATCGCCTTGCCGGCCATGTGGCTTGCCGTTTCGGCAACATACGGAGCTGCCATGCGGCAGGGGCCGCACCACGCCGCCCAGAAATCGACCAGCACGGGAACGCGCGCTTCCTTCACCAGCGTGTCGAACTCTTCGAGGCTGCCCACGTTGATAGGCTCAGCCACCGGCGGCAGCGGCGACTTGCAGGCGCCGCAACGGCCAATGTCAGCCAGGTGCTTTGCCGGAATACGGTTCTTCTGCCCACAGTTGTGACACGCGCGAATCATGGTCTCTTCCTTCTGCTACCGGTTAGATGCGTTGAGTGCGCTGCGGGAATCACGCGGCAGCGGCCAGCCGCTTTTTGCCCCAGTCTGCCAGTGCGGCAATAATCGGCTTCAGCGTTTCCCCCTGCTTCGACAACCTGTACTCAACGCGTGGCGGAACCTCTGCGTAAACCTTACGGACGACCAGGCCGCACTCTTCCAGTTCGCGGAGCTGCTTTGTCAGCATGCGCTGCGTCACACCGTTCAGCCTGCGCCGCAGCTCGTTGAAGCGCAACGTGCCGTCCACCAGGTGATAAAGCACAACCCCCTTCCACTTGCCGCCGATCAGGTCCAGCGTAGCCTCCACCGGGCAGCCCATGGCACAGTCGTATTTCTTGTTCTTCTTCATACAGAGCTCCAATAGTTCACTTTTGGATACTACATACAGAAAATGTGCGTACTAGTATCTTCAGGACAATAGTGCCATGATTTTTCCTGTGAGGTGACACAGAGATGAAAGCGATTGGATACAAGGTTCCCGGAGCCCCTGAAGTACTGACCGACATTACGCTGCCCGATCCGGTGGCGGCCGGTCGCGATCTTCTGGTGGAGGTGAAGGCTGTCTCCGTCAACCCGGTGGACATGAAGGTGCGCGCATCGCAGAAGCCTGTCGACGGCAATGAATACCGTGTATTGGGTTACGATGCTGCCGGCGTGGTGAAGGCCGTAGGACCAGAGGTAACGCTGTTCAAGCCGGGCGACGAGGTCTACTACTCCGGCACGCTGATGCGCCAGGGAACGAATGCAGAGCTGCACCTGGTCGATGAGCGCATTGTCGGGTTGAAACCGAAGTCGCTGGACTTTGCGCATGCGGCGGCGCTGCCACTGACCGCCGTAACCGCGTGGGAACTGCTGTTTGACCGCCTGGGCGTGATGCCGGATGACCAGAACGACAAGCGCACACTGCTGGTGACAGGCGCAGCCGGTGGCGTTGGCTCCATCCTGGTGCAGCTTGCACGCCAGCTTACCGGGCTGACCATTGTAGGCACGGCATCCCGTGAAGAGACGAAGAAGTGGGCGCTTGAGCTTGGCGCTCACCAGGTGATTGACCACTCGCAACCGCTTGCGGCGCAGCTTGGAGGCAGGCAGGCGGAGCTGATCGCCAGCCTGACCGCGACCGACGAGCACTACGCGCAGCTGGTGGAGGCACTGGCTCCGCAGGGAGCCATTGGCGTGATCGATGATCCGGCAACGCTTGATGCCAAACCACTGAAGCGTAAGTCCGCTTCGCTGCACTGGGAGTTCATGTTTGCGCGCTCCATCTTCCAGACGCCTGACATGATCCGGCAGCATGAGTTGCTGACGCGCGTTGCCGCGCTGGTGGATGCCGGCACGTTGCGCACCACGGCGGACGACAACCTTGGCCCGATCAACGCAGCCAACCTGCGCACCGCGCATGAGCGTATTGCCACTGGCAAGGTGCGCGGCAAGATGGTGCTGAGCGGCTGGGAGAAGTAAGTTGTTTGAACACACAAAGGGCACGGCTTCGGCTGTGCCCTTTGTTCTATGTGCGCGGCGATAGGTGCGTATCCACAAAGCAACGCACTATCATCAGCAGCCATGGCGACGCATTTCACTCCCGCTGCCCTTAAGTTTCTCCGCGACCTGAAGCGCAACAACGACCGGGACTGGTTCCAGCCGCGCAAAGAGATTTTTGAGCGCGAGATCAAGGCGCCCATGCTCGCGCTGATCACGGAGATCTCACACGCGATGGAGAGTTTTGCTCCGGACCATTTGCGTCCGCCGCAGAAGATTCTGTTTCGCATCTATCGCGACACGCGCTTCTCCAATGACAAGCGTCCCTACAAGGAGCATGTAGGTGCATGGTGGGTTCGTGCCGGCCTTGAGAAGACATCGGGAGCGGGCTTCTACTTCCACATCTCCGGCAAGGAAGTACTGGTGGCGGCAGGATGCTATATGCCGCAGCCGGAGCAACTGCTGGCCATCCGCCGTTACCTGCTGGACCACCACGAGGAGATGCGGAAGCTTTATAACGCCAGGCCGCTGGTAAAGCTGCTGCCCCACGACGAAGCGACCTCGCTGACGCGGCCTCCGAAGGGCTTTGCCGCCGACCATCCGGCCATCGATCTTATCCGCAACAAGCAGTGGGGCCGCTCCATCACCCTGCCGGTGGAGACGGCGCTTTCGCCCTCGCTGGGGAAAGAGATTGTGACTCGCTTTAAGGCCATGACGCCGCTGATCGGGTTTTTGAATACTCCCCTGCTGGTGGAGAAGAAGCGCAAGCCGCTTTTCTGATCCCCGGGGACGACCGCGAAACCCCGTTTTTCGGGCATTTTTGGCCCTTGGGAACCCAAAAAGCGACAAAAACCGGAGAAAACCGGAAAAAACCTGTGGAAACTGGACTTTCGCCCTTGACTTTCGTTTGGCAAAGCCTCAGTGTGAGTTGCGGTAGGTAGTTTCCACCCGCGTAAACACTGGCGATTTCGCAGTATGCCAGAGGGGTATGAGGAACGGAAGCAATCTGACACCAGAAACGTTGAACGCAATAAGAGGAGATACACACAATGGCAAAGGGACTGACCAAGACCGCCCTGATTCGCACCGTGGCCGAGAAGCTTGAGCTGACCAACAAGCAGGTGGGCGCTTTCTTTGACCTGCTGTCTGAGACCGCGGTCAAGGAGACCAAGAAGAACGGCGAGTTCACGATCCCCGGCATCGGCAAGCTGGTAAAGGCTGAGCGCAAGGCTCGTCTGGGCCGCAATCCGCAGACCGGCGAGACCATCAAGATCAAGGCCAAGACCGTGGTTAAGTTCCGCGTCGCCAAGGCCGCCAAGGACGTTATCGCTCCGTCGAAGAAGTAGTTTCGCGGCTCGCCATCGGCTGGCAG
Source organism: Terriglobus tenax (assembly GCF_025685395.1). Lineage (NCBI taxonomy): Bacteria > Pseudomonadati > Acidobacteriota > Terriglobia > Terriglobales > Acidobacteriaceae > Terriglobus > Terriglobus tenax. The sequence goes on from NZ_JAGSYA010000004.1 coordinate 2,293,857, forward strand.
TCCAACTCCTGGCCACCGACGTGCAGGCCACGACTGGGAACGCGGGCCACGCTCTCTGCGGAGAGGAGAGCGCCGCGCAAACGGGCGGGAGAGCACCGGGGCAGGACACAACCTGGCAGTACGTACGGCAGAGAGCCGGAGGGATTTCCCCTCCGGCTTTCGGTTTTAGCCCGCAGCATGCACCGCCTGTGAAACCAGCTTTGGAAACATACGCGTGAAGAAAGTTTGCGGCTCTGTCTTCTCTCGCACATAAAACCGGGGTTACAGTGGTAGCACCCCCCATGAATCGCTCAACGCTGCACTGGCTCACCTGTCTTGCAATGACTGCCGCGTGCTGTGCCCATGCACAGCAGCCAACGGCCACCTCCGTGGATGTCGCCATCAAACCGGGCCAGAGCTTTGGCCGCGCCCTTGCACATATCGACGGCAAACCGAAGCCGCAGCTGGTGACGCGGCGCGCCACGCACGCGTGGCTGGCGGACGAGGCGCATGCTGTTGTGATAATCGCACCGCCGGAGAAGGGACACGCGCAGCCGCAACTGCGCATCTTCGACCTCGACTCCGGTGAGCGCCACACACTGGGAGATCTTCCGCTGGCAAACCCTGAGTTTGCCGAGGTGCAGAAGGCAGACGGCTCCCCGGTCTTTCTGCTAAAAGGCACCCAGGACGGCCGCCCGGCCATCTACCTGGCCGACACGACGGCCATCCACACCCGTGTCGTGGGCGGCAGCAACGCTGCGCTCAGCAAAGAAGAGATTCAATACACACCATCCACCGGCGCAGCCGCGGTGCATCTTCCCCTGCGCACCGCCCTTGGAGAAGATCTGTTCCACCGCATCTTCCTTACCAGCAATCGCACGCTGCAACTGCTGCCCAATGGCAAGGCCGTGGTGGTGGATGCAGGGAAGCCGGTTTCCGGAACATGGCTGACCGATGGCGATAATGTCTTTCTGCAGACCGGTTCAAGCACCACTACCCTGACACGCAGCAGTCTGCAGGAGCAGACCGGTGTTCCAGCGGAGACACGCCTGACGCTGCGCCTGCTGCAGCCTTTGAACTCGCGCACCAACAAGGCGGGGCAGCCGGTTGAGGCTGCGCTGATTCTTCCCGCCGTCGTGGACGGCAGAATCTACCTGCCGCAGGATACGCATTTCACCGGCAGGATTATGAAGGTGCATGGTGTGCATTACGGCTTTGGCCGTGAGACCGCGCTGATCACACTGCACTTTGACCACGCACAGATTCCGAACGGTCCAGTGTTGGCCGTCGACACGCGCATTGTGCAGGTGGAGAACGCACGTGAGTCCGTGAATACCGCGGGTGAGATCAAGGGCCAGCGTGCCACCGGAACACTGGGCCACTCCGCCGAAGGGCAGATCACCGGCCTGGCACAGGTAGATCCCATTGCGTACATCGCGTTGACCTCGGACTCCATTGCCGTGCTGGGCTTTGCGGAGAGCGAGATTCTTTATCCCGCCGGAACGGAGATGATTGGTGCGCTGAATGTGCCGCTGCTCAGCAGCACGACCTATCCGCGCAGTACGGCGCGCGAAGCGACGAAGCAGCAGGCGGAGTTGCAGCCCTTTCTGCGCTCGCTTCCCTTCCGCACCACGACGCAGATTGGCGATCATCCTTCCGACCTGACCAGCATCGTCTTCCTCGGCTCGCCCGATGCGCTGAAGCGCGCCTTTGCCGCAGCCGGATGGGTGGCGGCTGATTCGCTGACCGCTGCCTCGACCTTCTCCACGCTGCGCAGCATCAGTGGAACGCAAACCTACAACGAAGCTCCCATGTCGACACTGCTGCTTGACCACCAGGAGCCGATCACCACGCTGACGAAGACGACCAACACCTTCAACGCGCGGCACCACCTGCGCGTCTTCCCCACGGGCAAGAGCTTTGATGGTGAAACGGTACTGACGGCTTCGACCACGCAGGACACCGGCATTGCCTTCTCGCGCAAGAAGCGTACCTTCATCCACGTCATCGACCAGTACATCGACAACGAGCGTGCGAAGGTGGTCAATGACCTGGTTTTTACGCGCTGCGTGGACGCTGTGCAGATGGTGCCGCGTCCGTGGGTGCCACAGGACGCATACAACTCCACCGGCGACCGTCTGCGTACCGATGGCGATGTGGCTGTGCTGCGCATCAACGATTGCGCCAACCCTGTGATGACAACGCCAATTCCGGCGCCACGGCCGAATAGATTTGAACGCAGCGTGCGCAACACCATGCTGACACTGCGGAACCAGCTCTACCGCGGCAACCTGGTCTACCAGGGCGTTGATTACGGCCACAAGGGCTTCACCATGTTTGCCGAGCGCGATGCCGCTCCGAATCTTGGCACGTGGTATCGCACGGAGGCATCGGATGCCAGCGACGATCAGGACGCCAACAATATGGGACGTCCGCAAAGCCATCCGGCAAAGCAGGTCATGGAGCGCCAGTCCACCGCGGCGCTGAACCGCTGGGCGCCACCGAAGTATGAGATCGCGCTGCATGGCGGTTACATCCGCTTCCGCAATCCCAGCCTCGAAGCCGACATCGTCATCCTTGACCCCAACAACAACACCGACCCTGCCTTCATTGCAGGGCTTGCCGATGAAGTGGGCGACGGATGGACAGCCGGATTCTCGGTCACGGTGAACAGCTGGAAGTGGGTTTCCAACGAGTTCAGCTACTTCCGCCAGCAAGGCAAGTATCGCCTGGGAGCGTTCTCTCTGCAGGTGCCCGGCGGCGATACGCCCATCGATGATTCTGACTTCAACGAAGCCACGGCAACCATTGGCCTGGTGACCCGCCAGTTTGAGTACAACTCGCTGGTGCACCTTCGTCCGCCGTCATCGCGCTGGCGGCCTTACATTGCCGCTGGTCCGGTGCTGCAGTTGATTGCGCTGTCGGAGGCTCCGCTGAAGCGTCCCTCCGGCTACTACTCACTCGGCCTGAAGAACATTGGCCTGTTCAAAGCGGCCTTCGACTTTGGCCGTACCGCTCCGCTGGATGGTGGCGGTATCTTCCAGCCCGGGCTGCAGTACGGCGCCGGTGTGAAGTATCGCGTGACACCACGCTTCACCATGCGCATGGACTGGCGCGAGACATGGTCGCGCAACCCGCGCATCATCCGCAGTTCGTATGAAGACTTCGTTCCCGGCGACCTGCCGGATAACTATGATGTGTATGTCCTCAACGGTCCGCCGGATCACAGCTTCTTCCAGCAGAGGGCGACGATGGGGTTTGCGTTTACGTTCTAGCAACCTTGGCTCGTGTTCGAGCTTCACCGTTGCGAAGTATGCAGAGAGGACAGCGCGTCAGGCTACTTCGCCTGGCTCATCAGCTTCTTCGCGATCTTGGCTACCAGGCTGCGCGGCGACAGGCGCAGGCTGAAGACAGTGAGGCGGTTCATCCATCCCGGGATGACGATGGTCTTCCCGCGCATCATGCCCTGGTAGCCAATCTCGGCCACGGTCTTTGCCGGCATGCTGCCGCTGCGAAAGGCCAGCGTATCGGTCATGCCGCTGGTCGTGGCGAACTCGGTTGCGGTGGTGCCCGGGCACAGTGCGGTTACGGTGATCCCTGTATCTCGCAGTTCCTCTGCCAGCGCTTCGCTGAAGCTGAGTACGAACGCCTTGGTGGCCGCATAGACGGCGGCATACGGAGCGGGCGTGAATGAAACGACGGAGGCTACGTTCATCACTCTTCCCTGCTTCCGCGTCAGCATGCCGGGCAGGATCAGTCGCGTCAGATCCATCAACGCCAGCACGTTCACCTGTACGATCGCCTGCAGCCTGTCGAGTGGGAGTTCAGCCACCAGCCCATGCTGGCTGAAGCCGGCGTTGTTCACCAGCACATCCACTGTGCGCCCTCGCGCCTGCAGTTCGGCCACAACCCGCTCTGCCGCGCCGGGCTGCGACAGGTCCAGCGTCAGCACCTCGGCGCGCCCGCCGTATGTCAGTTCCAGTTCCTGCGCCATCTTCTGCAGCAGGTTCGCACGCCGCGCCACCAGCAGCAGGTCATGCCCATGCGCTGCCAGTACGCGTGCCAGCTCCAGCCCAATGCCGCTGCTCGCTCCGGTAACCAGTGCCAGGGGACGTTGAGTCTTCACGATGTCCATGCTGTCTAGGATGTCACCCGGCGCTCGCAGGACTCCAGCTTTACGGGAGCGATTTTGCGAGGAATGTGTCCGGCGGGTGAGGTACAGTGCGGGTACATCGCAAAACGCAGCGAACCTCTCGGTACAGGTGGATTGATATGGCAGGGTTGTCCCCACGTCGCATTTCCCGCACCTGCATGTGCGGACTGTTTCTTTGCCTGCTTCCGGCAGGTGCCGTGGTTCGCGGCGAAGAGGCTGCCCAGGCGCAGACTGCCTCGCATGCATCGCCGGAACGCACAACGAAGAACGCCATCCTGGGGACATGGCAGGCGACCCTCCAGGCGGACCGTGCGTTCCGGTTTGTCCTGAAGGTCGAACCGCAGGAAGGGACATCTCCCTCGGCACTGCTCTACAACATTGACCGCAACGGGCAGCCGCACGCAGCGACTGAGTTCTTCGTTCTGGGGGAGCATGTCGAGTTTGCCTTTGCTTCCATCGGAGCTCGCTTCGAGGGCAGGCTAGGCAACAAAGGGGATGTGATCGACGGCAACTGGAAACAGGATGGGGCCGCGAAGTCTCTCGTCTTCCAGAGAGCCACGGAAGCAACAGCGTGGGAGATCCCCGCCCTGCCGCCGCGCAGGAAGGCGCCCACCGGTGTGTCGCTGGGTTATGAAGTGGCAACGGTGAAGCTCGCAAACCCGGAAGCGATGGGCAGCGGTCTTCGCGTTCGTGGCCGCCGTCTGGAAGCGATCAATATGTCGGTGAGCGAGCTACTGCAGTTCGCCTATGAGTTGCAGTCAAGACAGGTGCTCAACCGGCCGGAGTGGGCCGACAAGGAGAAGTTCGATCTCGAGATGCTCTACGCCGGCGAAGACTACCCCGGCGATCCCGAGTGCAAGGCAATGGTCCGCCAGGTGCTGGCAGAGCATTTTGGTCTGAAGGCGCATCCGGACCACAAAGACCTGCCCGTATATGCCCTGACGGTGGCGGACAGCGGCACACGCCTGACGCAGAGTAAGGGGGATCCCAATGGCCTGCCCGGCCTTGGCTTCCGTGCTCCCGGCGTTCTGTCTGCGCAGAATGCAACGATGGTCGACCTGGCGCAGGCATTGCAGCGGTCCGTGCTGGATCGTCCCATTCTCGATCAGACGGGCCTGAGTGGACGATGGGATTTCGGTTTGCAGTGGACTCCGGACAGCTTTCAGTTTCCTGACCGTCCACGCGATACGTTGGTGGACACCAGTAAACCGGACCTGTTCACCGCGATTCAGCAGCAGCTCGGACTCAAGCTCATGGCCACCCGCGCTCCCGCGGTTACGTTGACGATCGACCACGTGGAGAAGCCGTCGGAGAACTAGCGCTATGGCGCTGTCTTCAGGCGCCTACCTTCGGCAGACTCCATCCATGCCATACGCTGATCATGCGCAGCGCAAAGCAGCTGATGCCGCCAGCCAGCGCGGCAAGGCTGGGGCGCAGTTTCAGCACGCGAACGAACGCGACCATGACCGCCGCACCCAGCAGTGCCGCTGAAGCGTAGATATCCGCGCGCAGCACACCCGGAACGGTGTTCAGCAGAATGTCGCGTATCGTTCCCCCGCCGCAGCCGGTAATGGTTCCCAGCAGCACGGCCATCATGGGGTGCATGCCAAACTCCATCGCCTTCGTCGCGCCTGCAATGGCAAACAGGGAGAGTCCCGCAGCATCCAGCGCTGTAATGACGCCGGAGCTGGCCTTCTGTGCAATGACTCCGTGAAACAGAAAGGCCATCATGCCGCCAGTAAAGGCAATGGCTCCGTAACGCCAGTCCTTGATGGAAGCCGGGGGAGTGGCGCCGATCAGCAGGTCGCGCACAATGCCTCCGCCAACCGCGGTGATGAAGGCCAGCACCAGAACGCCGAACAGGTCCATGCCGCCGCGAATGCCGGCCAGCGCACCTTCCATGGCAAACAGCAGGGTTCCGGCAAAGTCTGCCGTCAACAGCACCAGGTCAAGGCCGCGCTTCAATTTTAGGACTTCCATGCAAGCTCTCCTGTTAGTAACGGTACTCATGGCCGAAACAATCGCAAAGCACTTCATGGAATCGCTCGCGTTGCCGATGAGGTACAGAAGTCCCTTGCATCTGAAATGCCGCAGTAAGAAGAGCCTATGACGACCTTTCTGACCGTTTACTTTGTCCTGAATATGCTGCTTGCCCTCGGAATGCACGCAGCCACCCTTCGCTCCACGCTGGAACGCCCCAGCACGGCGGAGTCTCTTCTCTACTTCGTGATTTTTCTCGTAGTCGGCCTGCCGCTGATGATGACGGCCGTTCTGTTTGGCGCGGTCAGCTTTACCGCCGGCAAAAAGAAAGCGCAGAAGCAGACGGATGGGTCTGCCTCTACGCTGTTTCTTCTTCGCTAGGGTTGTTCGTTTACTTCAGGAAAGCGCGGGCCACAATCGACGCGCCCAGCGAAATGAGGATACCGCGCAGAATCAGCCACGCGTCCCACTGCCAGCCCAGCAGCAGGAAGCTGGCCGCTACGCCCAGGAAGTAGATCTCGTTCAGTACAGCCTGTCCCCACACCGGGCTTGCACCCCCCGCTGCAACACCGGGACGCAGGCTGGGGAACAGACGTGGCACCGCTGCCAGGTAGCGCGTATACGCCTCGCCGCGCTGCGCGGTCAGAAAGGCCTCTTCACGGAAGATCAGGCGGAACTGGAAGCCGGTGATCAACACAAGGACGACCAGCGCGGCCAGCGGCTGCATCAGCACCGCAATCGCCAGCGTATGCAGAATGGTGCCCAGGTACAGTGGGTTGCGCGTGTAGCGGTAGGGTCCATCCGCCAGCACGCGGTCGCCGTGCATGGCGCCGTCCTGCACCACGCCCGCGCCAATGTAGGCTGTGCCCCAGGTACGCAGCCATGCGCCTGCAATCGCCAGCAGTGTTGCCAGGCCCAGCACCAGGTGCGTGGACGCGGCAAAGCCCATACCCGCGCCCTTCATCAAGCCGCCGGAGAGTTCAACCCAGACGGCCTGCCGGCCAAAATTCATCCACCCTTTAGCCCATGGCGCGGTAAAGCCGACCACGTAGATGACCGTGTGGATCAGGTAGCGCAGGCGATATTCCAGCGCGGTTGCGCGCAGCCACTTCATGCCAGGGCCTCGAGCAGACGATCAAAGTCATCCACATTGGCGTACTCAATTACGACACGGCCCTTGCCGTTCTTGTCCTCGATACGCACCTTCAGGCCAAGGTGCCGCTGCAGCTTGGTCTGCGCCTCTTTGACGTTCGGGTCGATGGGTGGCTCTTCAACCGCTTCCACCTTGCCCAGCTTGCGCTCCGGATTAAGCTGGTTCTGCACGAAAGTCTCCGTGGAACGCACGGACATGCCCATCTGGACAACCTTAAGTGCAGCCTTTTCAATAAGTTGCGTGTCTTCCAGGGCGAGCAGCGAACGCGCATGGCCAAAGGTGATCTCCCCGGCCTCCACGCGATGCTGGACGGATTCCGGTAACTTCAACAAACGAAGGAAGTTAGCCACGCTTGCGCGGTCCTTGCCGGTCCGCTTCGCCATCTGCTCCTGCGTCAGGCCGAACTCGCTGGAGAGCCGCTGGTACGCCTTTGCCTGCTCCATCGGGTTCAGATCGGCGCGCTGCAGGTTCTCGACGATGGTGATCTCCATCGCCTGTTCGTTCGACACCTCTTTCAGGATGGCGGGAACCGTGTCCTTGCCGGCACGCTTGGAAGCCAGCCAGCGACGCTCACCCGCGATGAGCTGATACTTGCCGCCAGGCAGAGGGCGGACCAGGATGGGCTGCGCCACACCCAGCTCTGCAATCGACTGCGTCAGCTCATTCAGCGCGGCTTCATCAAACCGCATACGCGTCTGGTAGGGGTTACGCTCAATGGCGTCAACCGGAATCTCTTTCGGCTTGCCTTCCACGACAACAGGGGCGGCAGGTGCTGCCGCAGCCGGTACAGGGGGCGGAGTGGCCGCAGGCTTCTTCGAGGGCAGCAGGGCTTCCAGGCCTTTACCCAGCGCTGCGCGTTTACCAGTGCTCATAGAGTGTCGTTCCTCAAAAAAATCTCAGTTGCGGATGGTGCCGGAGATCCGGCGCCATTCGCCAAGCTACTTGTTGTACGGCCAGAACTTGAACTCGACGCCCTTCTTCTCGGCGGCGGCCCGTTCCTTGGCCTTGGGACTCTTGATGCCGTTGCGCTCCAGCAGTTCCAGCGCCAGGTCACGGTAGGCATCCGATCCGCGGGAGCGCGGGTCGTAGACCATTACCGGTTTGCCATGGCTGGGAGCCTCCGCCAGGCGGACGTTGCGCGGGATCGTTGTCTTCAGCAGCTTGTCCCCGAAGAACTCCTGGAGGTTGGCCGTCACCTGCTGGGCGAGGTTCGTGCGCTCGTCATACATGGTCATCAGCACGCCTTCCAGCGCCAGGTCCGGGTTGAAAGCCTGCGCGACCTTGTCCATGGTGCTGACCAGTTCGCTGATGCCTTCCAGGGCAAAGTATTCCGCCTGCATCGGAACCAGCAGGCCGTCGGCCGCGGTCAGGGCGTTCAGGGTCAACAGGTCGAGCGCGGGGGGGCAGTCCAGCAGGATGAAGGGAAACTTCTCGCGCAGGGGCGCCAGAGCGTCGCGCAGGCGGAACTCCCGGCGATCGGCCTGGATCAGTTCAATAGTGGCGCCGATCAGGTTCTTGCTGGAGGGGATCAGTTTCAGGGTGCCGATCTCGGTGGTGAGCATGGCGGCGTCCGGGGAAACGGCGTGCATCAGCACGTCGTAGGTGGAGGCGCGGTCCTCATCGCGTCCGAAACCCAAGCCTCCGGTGGAGTTGGCCTGCGGGTCGATATCGATCAGCAGGGTGTCCAGGCCTTCGAGGGCGATGGCGGCGGAAAGGTTGATGGCAGTCGTGGTTTTACCGACTCCACCCTTCTGATTGACGATGGCTATGACCTTGCTCATGGGAACAGACTTGAGCCTATGGGAGGGCGGCGGAGGCTTCAACAGAAAAGCCACCGTTACCTGTGGAAGGAAGGTGGAAAAGTGTTGTTCCACGTGGAACGCGGTCGAAGGAAAGCCGCGCCAATCCTGTGCGCGCCGCATGTCCGGGGATTTCCACTGATATCCGACCGCTTTTGACCGGAGGCTGTTCCACGTGGAACAAGGAGAGCGTGGAAGGAAGTCTGAAGCCAGGTCTTCGTCACGCCCTGGGACGAGAAAAGACCGGGCCGTTCGTCGTGTGGCTAGATGGGAGTCACCATGTTCCACGTGGAACATGGGTCACCCGTCCCTCCGGGGCGCGTCGCCTTAGGGACGGGCCAAACAGCGAAAATTCCTGAAAGCTTCTTCCTCTACGACTGTTCCACGTGGAACAGTGCCACAATCCCATCCTGGGAGCCGGGCAGCGGGGTTGCCGAAGCCGTGAGATGGCCCAGCGCCTCCACCTGTCCAGTCGTGGTCAACAGCATCAGGGTTCCACCGGGGCGCACCAGTTCTTCGGCCACAGAAATCATCTCTTCCATCTTGTCGACGGCGCGCATTGCCACCACGTCAAACTGTTCCGGCAGCTTCTCCGCCCGGTTGGCCCAAACGGTGGTCTTCAGGCCGAGGGTGCGAACCGCTTCGCGCAGGAAGGCCGCTTTCTTGCCTTGGGACTCCGCAAGAGTTACGGCAATCTCCGGCCGCAGGATCTGGACGGGAATCCCGGGAAATCCTCCGCCGGAGCCCAGGTCCAGCAGTGTTGTTGTTCCACGTGGAACAATCGAGCCCGCGAACAGGCTTTCTCCGAAGTGTCGTCGCACCATTTCTTCCGGCGTACGGATGGCGGTCAGGTTGGTACGGGCGTTCCACTTCACCAGCAGGTCCAGGTAGGTGGAGAGCCGGCCGGCGGCCTCAGCCGTCAAGGGGGCCGGTAGATACGGTTGCAGCAGGGCGAGCAGGGTGTCAGTCGAAAGCGTAGCCATCGGCAGAAGTCTACCGCTTCAGGCAGCTACGCGATTAACTGTGTCATTTTTGCCACATTCGAAGATCGTGTCACCGCAGCTACTCTGACAACCGTCACACCTTGTACGGACGGGATTAGAACGAGTGTCAGAGAAGCCGCATTACGAACGCACCATCGCCGCAGAGGTCAGCTTCTCCGGGGTTGGTCTGCATTCTGGGGCTCCGGTCAACATGCGGGTCATTCCCGCCGCCGCCGGCTCAGGCATCGTCTTTCGCCGGACAGATCTGGATGGCTTCGAGATTCCCGCCACCAATCGCAACGTCGCCAAGGTGAGCTATGCCACCAGCCTGATGCGCCAGGGCGTGCTGATCTCCACCACCGAGCACCTGCTCTCCGCCTTCATCGGCTACGGCATCGACAACGTCATCATTGAGCTGGACAATCTGGAGCTTCCCATCCTCGACGGCTCGGCTGACCCCTATGTCGCCGCTTTTGAGCGGGTGGGCGTCAAGCAGCAGCGCCGCAAGCGCGAGTACATCCGCATCCTCAAAGAGGTGGAAGTGCGGGAAGGCGACAAGTTTATCGGTGTCTACCCCGGCACCGGCTACCAGATCGATTACCTGATCGACTTCCCCGCGCCCATCGGCCGCGAACGCTTCCTGGGTGATCTTGAGACCGGAGCGTACACCGATCTGATTGCCCCGGCCCGCACCTTCGGCTGGAAGGAAGACGAAGCCAAGTTGCGCGATATGGGTCTGATCCGCGGAGTCTCGGACTCTTCGGCCATCATTCTGACCCGCGAGGGCGTGCAGAACGGCCCCCTGCGTTTTGCGGATGAATTTGTGCGCCACAAGGTGCTGGACCTGATCGGAGACCTGGCTCTGGCGGGCCGCCGCATCCAGGGCCGTGTGGTTGCGGAGCGGGCCGGGCATGCCATGCATACGGCCTTGGTTTCGCACCTGATGAAGGACCGCTCTACCTGGGAATTGGCCTTTGGATACGACGAAGAGCCGGTCAGGGGCCGTGCTTTTGCCGGGTTGCAGCCTGTCCATGCCTAGGGCGGCGATTGCCCTGGGATCGAACCTCGGCGACCGGGAAAGCCATTTACGTCAAGCAATTCAACAGCTTAGCGCGTTGGGGCAGGTGGTTGCCGTTTCCAGCTTCTATGACACGGAGCCGGTGGGGTATCTGGATCAGCCGCGCTTTCTGAATGCTGCCTGTGTGCTGGAGACGGGGTTAACTCCCTTGATTCTGCTGCGGGAGATGCTCGAAATCGAGCGCAAAATGGGTCGAAATCGCGCTCTTGTGGCACCCAAGGGGCCTCGTGTGCTGGATCTGGATTTGCTATTATGTGGCAATCTTTTGCTCCATAGTGACGAGCTGACCTTGCCACACCCGGCGATGCAGGAGCGCCGGTTTGTGCTGGAGCCGCTGGCGGAGATTGCGCCGGAGTGGGTGCATCCGGTGTTAGGCCGAACGGTTGCGGAGTTGCTGCAACAGCTGCCGGCGTAAGCCGCTACCAGAACTTGTACTGGATCATAACGTTCAAGCGGACGGCAATGGGTTTGCCGTCCAGCGTTGCGGGCTGAAACCTGTAGGTGTTCAGGCTGTCCAGGGCGCTTTTCCGGATGTCGTCCGCGAGAGGTGTGGTTCGGATGTTGAGGTCGATGAAGTCGCCGCTTTCGGTGACGACGCCTTCGACGATCACCTTGGGCTTATGCCATTTGCCGCGGAGCGAGTCCGGAATACGGGCGCGACGCTGTGGAGAAGGACCGGCGCCGTGATGTTGCCGGAAACGGGTGGGGTATTCTTCTCGTCTTTGCCCTGTACCTCGTAGACAGTTTCGCCCCGGGAGTCCGGTGTGGTGCTGAGGCGGATGACCATAGGCCTGTCCGGATGTTCCCGTTCGACCTTTTGTGCGTTGGCTGCAGCGGCGAAAAGCAAAACAGCAACGATGAAGCGAGCAGGAGCGATCATGCGCTTAGAGCTATCAGAGTTGGGGCGATGGAGCAATCCTTCTCTGTGTGTGCGTTTGCCGGGCAAATCAAATCAGAAGGCCCGGGACTAAAGCCTTATTTTGAGGGGCTTGAGCGCGGTGTCATCGTCTGTTCCCTCTGGTCCTCTGCTACTTCGTAGAATGGTTGAGTGTCCTTGAGTTTCTCCGTTAAGAATGAAGTTGGCCCGGCGCGTCGAGCGACGCTGGAGCTGCCGCATGGTCCTGTCGAGACGCCGGTGTTTATGCCGGTGGGAACGGCGGCGTCGGTGAAGGCGGTGCCGCAGGATGTGCTGGAGGTCAATGGCGCTGGAGGCAAGGGCGCGGCGATCATCCTGGCCAATACCTATCACCTGTATTTGCGTCCCGGGCATGAGCTGATCCGCCGCGCGGGTGGCGTACACCGGTTCATGAGCTGGGACCGGTCCATGCTGACCGATTCCGGTGGCTTCCAGGTCTTCAGCCTGAGTGAGCTGCGCAAGGTAACGCCGGATGGCGTGGAGTTCCGCTCGCACCTGGATGGATCAAAGCACTTCTTCTCGCCAGAGCACTCGATGGAGGTGCAGATCGCGCTGGGGGCCGACATCATGATGGCCTTTGATGAGTGCGTGGAGACACCGGCGACCTGGGAGCGCACGAAGGAGTCGATGGGGCTGACGCATGCCTGGGCGCAGCGGTCGCTGGATTACTGGAAGGAACACCGGCACGAGGTGCCGTGGTCCCAACCCACCCATCGCGATGAGACTGCGATGGATGGGGCACCCAGTGTAGTGGCTGGTCTGGAAGGGAAGCATCAGGCGCTGTTTGGGATTGTGCAGGGAGGGATGTATAAGGACCTGCGCAAGGAGAGTGCTGAGCGGCTGGTGGAGATGGACTTTCCCGGCTATGCGATTGGCGGGCTGGCGGTGGGTGAGCCGCGCGAGGTGACGCGCGAGATGATTGCGCACACGCTCGAGTTTCTGCCGAAGGACAAGCCACGGTACGTGATGGGTGTGGGCTATCCCGATGAGATTGTGGAGTATGCCCGCATGGGCGTGGACATGATGGACTGTGTGCTGCCGACGCGCGCCGGGCGTCATGGACTTCTGTTTACCAGCCAGGGCCGCATCAACATTAAGAACAGGCAGTTTGCGGAGGATCAAAATCCTCTTGATCCGGCGTGCGATTGCATGGTGTGCCGCAGGTACACCCGCGCCTATCTGCGGCATCTTATGCATAGTGGTGAGCCGCTGGCGCTGACGCTGGCCAGCGAGCATAACCTGGCGTTTTACCTAAACCAAATGGATGTGCTACGACGGGAGCTGGAAACGCCTTCACTTTGACGGCCGTGCTGTATGACCAAGGAGTGTCATTGTGCGATCGCCTATTCCGTGCAAAAGTTGAGGCATATCTACAAAACAGGCCCCGGTTTCACCGTTGAGCAGCATTGCGCCGAGCAGGCCATACGAGAGGGTAGCTCGATGAAGCGATTTGCCTGCGGCGATGTGGTGCCCGGCTGTCTGAAGGTCTTCCATGCCGATAGCGTGGAAAGGATACTTGACGGGGTTGCACAGCACGCCCGCGAGGATCACGGTATGACGGAGATCCCCGCATCGCTGGTGGAAGCCGTAAAGCAGAAGGTGACTGATTCGTCGGTGAACGGCTAAGAGCGCGGCATGTATATCAACCTTGCCAGGCGCGAGGAACAGCGGCGCACGATTCTTGGCATCCTGGACGGCGATATTCCCTTCGGCTTTCACTTCCAGCCGATTGCCGACCTGGAGCGCGGGGTGGTGGCCGGATACGAGGCGCTGTCGCGTTTTCCTGAAGAGGTCTCGGCACGGCCGGGCCAGGTTTTTCAAAGCGCCAGCGAGATTGGCCGCCGCGCGGACCTGGAGAGCCTTGTAGTGCGGGCTGCTCTGACGGAGCGGCATAAGCTGCCGCCGAACTGCTTTCTGACGGTCAATGCCGGGCCTTCCCTGCTGATGTCGCGGCAGTGGCAGTACCTTCTGAAAGACATTGGGCATCTGGGTGGCACGGTGATTGAGATTACCGAGGATGAGCCGATTCACGACTACGCCATTTTTCGCCGCCGGCTGGAGCAGATTCGGGAAGCGGGCGGGCACATTGCCGTGGACGACACCGGCGCCGGATACGCCAGCCTGAAGCATGTGATGGAGCTCCGCCCCAACTTTATTAAGCTGGACCGGTTTTTTGTGGGCGGCTGCAATAAAGAAGCGGCGCGGTCGTCGCTGATTGAGATGATGGGCACCATGGCCAGCCGTATGGACGCCTGGATTATTGCCGAGGGCGTGGAGACGGCGGCTGAACTGGACGAGTTACTGCACCTCGGTGTTCCTCTGGCGCAGGGCTACTACCTGGGGAAGCCGGACCCTGTAATGCACCCGCTGCCGTTGCAACACGGCGACATGATTCGCACCCGGACGCAGGCGCTGGCGCAGTGCAATCTAGCCAGCGCAACCGAGGCTTGTTTCTCCTGTGTGGATGAGGTGGCCGCCGAGAATTACCTGGCGCAGAACGCGGAGACGAGGCTGGTGGTGGTGGTGGATGAGCACAGCCGCCCGGTCAAGCTGCTGGAGCGTCATCCCCTGGCCGGAATGCGGATGGTGCTTCGCCCCCTGCGTGCGGTGAAGAAAAGCGATATCCGCGATGTGCTGGGCCGGTGCCTGGCCAGGGTGACGGAAGAGCGCTATGACCCGGTCGCGGTGGTCAGCGACGAGGGCGTTTTCGAGGGGATTGCCATGATGGAACGAATGGTCAAGGCCGTACTGGAGTCGGAGAGTCTGCCGGGAATCCGCTCGGCGGAGCTGCGGACGCTGCTGGGACATCCCGACACGGCGGCGCGGTTTCTTCGAAATTGAGGATTCCGGGGTTTCCGGATTTCTTGACACAGCGGAGCGGCGTCGGCGATGCTGGAGCCTAGCACCCTTCCATCCGGGCAGGCATTCGTGCGTCCATTTCAGCGGGCGTAGCTGGGTCCGGCATGACGCAGGCTATTGTCCCTCCGGACGTACCTGACTTCTAAAAGGAACATCGGGTGAAGATTTTTTGATCCGGTACGTCTCCGGCAGCCGCCGGGTACGCCCCGGTCTGTTGAAGGATGCTCTCGTTGACTGTATTCGCACCTGCTCCAGCCGTGATTTTGCAGTCTGCCCAGGGATCTTCCCTGGTGACCATGCTGCCCATCGTTTTGATGATTGCCGTCTTCTATTTTCTTCTGATTCTTCCGAACCAGAAGAAGCAGAAGAAGTGGCAGAAGATGCTGGGCGAGTTGAAGGCCGGTGACCGTGTAACCACCACGAGCGGCATCAAGGGCACCATCCTGTCGGTGAAGGACGACGTGCTGATTCTGCGCGTAGCTCCCGACAACCTGAAGCTCGAGTTTGCCAAGAGCGCGATTGCCAGCGTGACGACGGGCGAGGAAGAAAAGTAGCCATGCAGAAGAAGCTCGCCGGACGGACCGGCATTATTATTGCGACCCTTGTGGTCTTCACCTACTTCATTTTCTTCGGTGCCGGATTGCCGAAGAAGGGCAGCATCAAAGAGCTGCTGACCAACAGCATCCACCTGGGCCTGGACCTTAAGGGTGGTACCCACCTGGTGCTGCAGGTTCACGTGGCCGAGGCTGTTGCGGCACAGACCGACTCCGATGCTGTTCGCCTGCAGAGCGACCTGGCCAAGGCCGGCGTTCTGGGCGCGCAGGTCTCCAAGCTGGACCCCACCAAGGTCGACGTCATTAATATTGCTGGCGTTCCACTTTCTGACAGCTCCAAGGCGAGCACGGTGGTGAACGGTACCTCCTACTCGGCGACCTACGATGTTGCGTCGGTGCCAAACGGCTACACGCTGACGATGAAGCAGCAGTCGCGCAAGGAGATGGAGGCTACCGTCCTTCAGACCTCCATCGAGACCATCCGCACGCGCGTGGACTCGCTGGGTGTTGCCGAGCCGGTGATCCAGCAGTATGGCCTGGGCGACAACCAGATCCTGATTGAACTGCCGGGCGTGGACAACGCCGACCAGGTTCACAACGCCATCCAGTCGACCGCGCGTCTTGAGATTCACGAAGTGGTGGGCGGCCCGGCTGCCACCGAGGCCGATGCCCTGCAGACGCTGGGCGGCTCGCTTCCTCCGGATGCCATTATTGTTAAGGGCGCAAGCTCGGTGACCGCCGCCGGCAACTCGGACATGTTCTATGTGCTGAAGCGCGTGGCGATCGTCTCCGGTACGGACTTCCGCGGAGCGCAACCGGTACGCGACCCGAACACGGGAACCTCGCAGACCAGCTTCAACCTGACGACGGGCGCCGGTGAGCGCTTCTACGAGTTCACGAGCGCGAACGTCGGCAAGGCGATTGCCGTGGTTCTCGAGAACCGCGTCCGCTCGGTGGCCAGCATCAAGAGCGCCATCCGCGACTCGGGCGTGATCGAGGGTCTGTCGCCGGATGAGGCGAAGAATCTCTCCCTGCTGCTGCGCACGGGTTCTCTGCCGGCTTCGATCTCCTACCTGGACACGCTGACGGTCGGCCCGTCGCTGGGTGCGGCTTCGATTCAGCATGGTGTGTATGCGGCGATCGCCGGCATGCTGGTCGTCATGCTGTTCATGCTGATCTACTACCGCGGTGCGGGGATCAATGCCGACCTGGCACTGATCCTGAACCTGGTCATCCTGCTGGGCTTCATGGGCCTGACCGGATCGACGCTGACGCTGCCCGGTATCGCCGGTGTGATTCTGACTATCGGTATGGGCGTCGACTCGAACGTGCTGATCTTTGAGCGCATCCGTGAAGAACTGCACCTGGGCCGCGCGCCCAGCGCCGCAGTGCAGAACGGCTTTGCGCATGCGTGGATCACCATTATTGATACGCACGTGACGACGATCGTCTCGGCAGCCATCCTGTTCCTGTTCGGCACCGGCCCGGTGCGCGGCTTTGCCGTGACCCTGACCTTTGGTCTGCTGGCCAACATTTTTACCGCGGTTTTCGTTTCGCGCACCATCTTTGACGCGATCCTCAACCGCAAGCAGCGCGGCGAAGCGCTTTCGATCTAACGGAATCTCGGAGCAACAACAGTGGAACTGTTTCGCGACATTAATATCGACTGGCTGAGCAAGAAGTGGTACCTGCTCGCCTTCTCTCTTGTTTTCTCGGTCTCCGGCATCTTCAGCATGCTGTTCTGGCACGGGATTCCGTATGGTGTGGACTTCAAGGGTGGCACGCAGGTGCACGTCAGCTTTGACTCCCAGCCGAACGAAGACCATATCCGCTCTGCTTTTGACGCTGCCGGGATTAAGGATGCCAAGATCCAGTCGGTGAAGGGGGATGTAGGCGCCCGTCCCGAGGTGCTGGTATCTCTTCCCGAAAAGAGCGATGCGGTCGGGTTCAACGCGCGCGCGGCTGTACTGGGAGCGATGCAGAGCAACTTCCATGACGGCGGCTTCAAGGTGGAGAGCTCGCAGACTATCGGACCGACGGCTGGGGAGCAACTCCGCCACCAGGCGCTGTTTGCCACGCTGTATTCCCTGCTGGGTATGCTCATCTACCTGTGGTTCCGCTTTGAGCTGATCTATGGTGTTGCGGCTGTGGTTGCGGTCTTCCATGACACGCTGATCACCATCGGCGCCTTCAGCCTGACCAACCAGGAGATTACGCTGACCGTGGTTGCGGCCATCCTGACGCTGGTCGGTTACTCGATGAACGATACGATCGTGGTCTTTGACCGTATCCGCGAGAACCTGGCGACCAGCCGCCGCGAAAGCCTGTCCGTGGTGGTCAACAAGAGCATCAACCAGACCCTGAGCCGGACGCTTCTGACTTCGGGCCTGACCTTCCTGACGGTGCTCTGCCTGTACGTGTTCGGCGGCGAGGTGCTGCGCGGCTTCAGCTTTGCGCTGGTGGTGGGCATTCTGATCGGTACGTATTCGTCGATCGCCGTTGCGGCGCCGATGCTGGTGGCGTACCAGGACTGGCGTCTTTCGAAGGGCAAGTCGGCTTCGCTTCCTGGTGGGAAGCGGGCCTAAAGGGCTTGCAGGTGTATGAAACATCCGCGGTTGCACTGACTTCAGTGCAACCGCAACTTTTTTCGCGATTTCTCTTAAAACCCAATCCGAATCGGGAACAAAACAAGAAACAGCGGTGTCTGTAGCACGTAGCTCACCTCCAAATTGAGGGTTGCACTATGTTTGAAGATTCGTTGATGGAGTCCGGCGGCAAGATCAAGTCCAAGTCCAGCTATTGGATGATCGCCACCTTTGGGTTTAACGCAGTCATCATCGCCTTGATGATTCTGATTCCGCTGCTGTATCCCGAAGCGCTGCCAAAGACGGCTATGACGGCGATGCTCAGCGCGCCGCCGCCGCCGCCGCCGCCACCACCCCCGCCGCCGCCGGCGCAGGTGGTCAAGCCGATCAAGATCGTGAGCGAGCTGGACCAGGGTCTGCACGCTCCGACCAAGATCCCCAAGGACATCAAGATGGTGAAGGAAGAAGCTGCTCCTCCGCCGCAGGTTGCCGGTGTTGCCGGCATGGCGGGCATGGGTGGTGGCTCGGGTAGCGGTATTGCCGGTGGTGTTCTCGGCGGTATCGGTACGGCTCCTGCACCTGTGGTCAAGGTTGCTCCTCCCAAGGGACCGACCCGCGTATCGGCCGGTGTAATGGCTGGCCAGATCTTGGTGAAGACCAACCCGGTCTATCCTCCGATCGCACGCGCGGCTCACGTTCAGGGTTCGGTGGTTCTGCACGCCGTGATCTCGAAGACGGGCGCTATCCAGGGCCTGGCTGTTGTCAGCGGACCTGAGATGCTGCGCAACGCCGCCATGGAAGCTGTACAGCAGTGGAAGTACAAGCCTTACCTGCTGAACGGCGAACCGACCGAGGTTGACACCACGATCACCGTCAACTTCACGATGGGTACCTAGGCCGAAGTTTTCCGGCAAACAGGTTTATGACATTGCGGGAGCTGTGGCCAGTGCGGCGCAGCTCAAACAATCAACGATTTGCATCTCAGTAGTAACTGGAAGTCCCAACCAGGAGGAAGGAATCAAGTGATTCTCGCTCATCTCGCAACTTTCGCCCCCCACAGCCTCGGAATGTTTCTGCAGGAAGGTCAGGTCAGCTTTTCGCTCATGGGCCTGTGGAGCAACATGGGCCTGCTGGCGAAGGCCGTCGCCATCATCCTGTTCATTATGTCGATCTGGTCGCTGGCAGTGATCATCGATCGCGCGCTGTACTTCTCGGCTGCTCGTAAGCAGTCCCGTGAGTTCGCGCCCAAGGTTGCCGGCGCGCTGAAGGATGGCCGCCTGGATGAGGCGATCAAGATCGCCGACCGTAACAAGAAGTCGCACCTTGCTGAGGTTGTGACGGCTGGTCTGCAGGAGTTCCGTTCGTTCGGTTCCGGCGGCGCCATCACCGAGGCTCAGATCGAGTCTGCCAAGCGCGCTCTGGAGCGTTCTGAGGCGATCGTTCACGCCAAGCTGAAGCGCGGTCTGGGTGGCCTGGCCACCATCGGTTCGACGGCTCCGTTTATCGGACTGTTCGGAACGGTAGTCGGTATTCTTAACGCCTTCCAGCAGATCGCTACGCAGAAGACCTCTGGTATCGGCGCAGTCGCTGGCGGTATCTCGGAAGCTCTGGTAACGACCGCGTTCGGTCTGCTCGTAGCTATCCCTGCCGTTATGTGCTTCAACTTCTTCACGGGCAAGGTTGAGTCCTTTGACGTGGAGATGGACAACAGCTCCTCGGAGCTGGTGGACTACTTCATCAAGCAGTCGCACCGCTAAACCCAACGCGAGAGTCACCGGTGACCCGGCCTGCCGCCGCGAAACGGCAGGCCGGGTTTCCCGGACCTGAGGCTCGCAGATATCAGAACTCGCTAAGGGAGCTACTCCGATGGGACTGGCAACAAGGAACGAGGGCGCGGCGGTAAACAGCAACATCAACGTTACGCCGATGGTGGACGTGATGCTGGTACTGCTGATCATCTTCATGGTGATCACGCCCATGCTGAACAACAAGGTCAACGTTGACCTGCCGAAGGCCACGGCCGCGGTCATCATGGAAGACGCCAACAAGGAAGACTCGGTTGTGGTCGCTGTGACTCGCGACGGCAAGGTCTTTCTGGGTGGCGACCAGGTGACACTGGACGATATGGGCGCGAAGATCTCGGCCAAGCTGGAGAACAAGACGGATAAGCACGTCTATCTCCGTGGCGATGCGCGCGCGAACTACGGCAAGGTCATGGATGCTATCGACGGTGTTCGCTCGGCCGGCGTCAGCGAGCTTGGTCTGCTGACCGAAAAGACCGAAGACCAGTAAGAACAAGATTCGCCGCGACGTCGGCAAGAAGGAGCTTCGGCTATGGGAATGAGTAGTGGTGGCGGCGGAGGGATGTCCTCCGAGATCAACGTAACGCCCATGATCGACATTCTGCTGGTGCTGCTGATCATCTTCATGGTCATCCAGCCCACGGCAGTTCACGGTCTGGACACGCTGGTACCCCAGCCCCCCAAGAATAAGAACCAGCCCGAACCGAATAACGATCGCACCATTGTGGTTCAGGTGCTTTCGAACAACGGTGGCAAGCCGGCTTATAAGATCAACGATTCGGACTTCGCGAAGGAAGGCCTGCTGCCCAAGCTGCAGGAGATCTACTCCACGCGCGCCGAAAAGGTGATGTTCGTGAAGGGCGACAAGGACCTGGACTTCCAGTACGTGGCCGAGATCATCGGTCTTGGCAAGGAAGCCGGCGTGGATAACGTTGGTATTATCACGCCTCGCGTCGAGGCTGGACAGTAAGCTGGTTCGCATCCCGCTCGCGTACGGACAGATGTCCTGCGTGTCAGTGGAGGAATGCCTACGGTGATCTGCGCGGGCGGTGGCACATAGCTGCCGCCCGCGGTGTCTTTAAGGCTGTGCTCGCTTGCGACTTCCCTTTCGAGGTTCGTACATGGCATTCACAGCAGGAACACACGGCACCACCGCAGAGATCAATGTCACGCCGCTGATTGATGTTCTTCTCGTTCTTCTGATTATTTTTATGGTCATTGCACCTGTGCCGAGCCATGGTCTTGGCGCAGGTGTACCGCAGGCAGGGCCGGGTGCTGAGCAGGATCGAACCCCGTCGCCGATCGTAGTTCAGGTGTCTTATCGTGACGATGGCGCGGCAGGATATGCCATCAACCAGCAGCAGCAGGCTGGCCTGGAAGAGCTGGGCAGATCGCTTGCAACTGCACTTAGCCCGAGGCAGAACCGGATGGTGTTTCTGCAGGCTGACGCTCGTCTGGACTTGCGCGAAGTCGTTCGTGTGGTCAATACTGTCCGCCTCACGGGAGCATCGGGAATTGCTTTATTAACACGGAAAGATTGCAACCTGGCGGGCTGCTGAGTCGTCTTGGCATGAGGGCAGCCGCTAATCGCAACGGGTGCCCTCTTTTCACTTTCAACTACTGGCCATCGGTCGTACTATGCCTTTACAATCATCGTGCAAGACTGTCGCGCTTCTCGCACGCAATCCGGCAAAATCACTACTATCGCGAATTCTCAAGGAGACCCTTCGTCCAATGAAATTCCAGCTACGTGTTCCGGCAACGGCCGCACTTCTCCTGGTTACGCTTCTCTCGGCCACCGGATGCAACCGTCTGAAGGCCCGCGACCAGCTTACGAAGGGCATCGCATCCTTCAAGGGCGCGAAGTACGAAGACGCTATTAATCATTTCCAGCAGGCCCTGGACTACGATCCGAGCTATGACGTGGCGCGCCTTTATCTCGCCACCACGCTGGCCTCGCAGGTCGTGCCTAATCTTGAGACGCCTGAGAACCTGAAAACGGCACAACGCGCGATGGATGGTTTCCAGCAAATTCTTGCCAAGGACCCGAAGGACAAGACTGCTCTGCAGCAGATGGCCTCCATCAGCTTCAATACCAAGAAGTTTGACGACGCCAAGAATTATCAGAAGAAGGTCATTGAGGTCGATCCGGCCGCCGCTGAGGCGTATTACACGATCGGCGTTATCGACTGGATGCAGGCGTACAAGAACGCCACCACGATTCTGGCTGCCGACGGCCTGACCGACGGCGGCGATGGCAACCCGAAGAAGAGCAAGGATGCCTGCGCCAAGCTGCAGGCTCAGAACTCTCCGCTGGTGAACGAAGGTCTGGAGTATCTGCAGAAGGCCGTTGACAACAACGCGACCTACGAAGAGGCCATGACCTACCTGAACCTGACCTACCGCCGTAAGGCTGACCTGGAGTGCGGCGACGACGCTGCCCGCAAGGCCGACCTGGACAAGGCTCAGCAGTGGAGCGACAAGGCTATGGGCGCCCGTAAGGAAAACGAGCGCAAGAAGGAAGAGAAGAACAAGGGCGGCGTAACGATGTAGTTCGCCCCAAGCTGTGAGAAGCGCGAAGGCCTCCCGACAAGGGAGGCCTTCTTCTTTGGTGGGAGCCGCCAGCCCTTGCAAGGGGAGGCGCGCGCTGTTCAACTGGAAAGGAATTATGGATCGGCTCTGGACCCCTTGGCGGTATGCGTACATCACGAAATCCGGCCCTTCGCAGCGCAAGGGCATTCCGGAAGCTCTGAATGCTTATCCGGATGACCAGGGCTGCGTCTTCTGCAACCTGATTGCGTCAGTGGACTATGCGATTGGGCAGGGCATGCCGGTGGACGAGGCGGAGCGCCATGGGCATGTGGTGGTTCGCGGAAAGTTCCATTACGTGGCGCTGAACGCATTTCCGTATACCAGCGGACACGTAATGGTGGTACCGTATCTGCACACGGACGCCCTGGCGAAGCTTGCCGTGGAATCGGCACATGAGCTGATCACCATGGCGCAGCAGGTGGAGCGGACGATTCGTGCGACCTACCGGCCGGACGGGCTGAATTTTGGCTTGAACCTGGGCGAAGCTGCCGGGGCCGGCGTGGCGGCACACCTGCACCTGCATGGATTGCCGCGCTGGGTAGGCGATAACAACTTCATGCCCGTGCTGGCGGAGACGCGCATTCTGCCTGAGGATCTGGATGTGACCTGGCAGCGTCTGCGGCAGGCTTTCCGGGTTTTGGAAGCCGATGAAGCCAAATCGGGAAATGAAGCGTCGAATCTGTGACGGCGGATACATACGAGCCGGAAAAAGTACGTCATTCTTGAACGTAAGAATTAGCAGTTTGCTTCGAGCAACAGAGTCTTACCCCGCTGCATCTATTTGGCTGAACGCGAAAAAGCAAGTGAATCGCACGACCCATACCCTTTGACGCTCCGAGGTGCGCGCACCTCGCGGAGTGTCTCCCGGCCCCGGAGGTGTACGATGCAAAGCTCGCTCAAGATACGAACCATCACTCCGATCACTGCTGCCTCGTTGATTGAACCCGAGGACGCACGCATCACAGGCCAGACGCGGTCGTTGCCGCGCCGCCTGCTGGCGCTGAACATGCCCACACCCCAGGCGCGCAAAACCGCGATGCCTGCCCCGGCTGCTTATAACCCGCAGGCACGGATTGCCTGAACTCTGACATTTTTCACCAAGACAGCAAAAGGCCCGGAGCGATCTCCGGGCCTTTTGCTTTGCTGCGAAACCTTACTTGGCCGATGCCTGCTGCAGGTTCGGACGGATGCGAGTCGCCTCAAAGTTCACAACCTTCCAGGCACCACCGGCCTGGCGGGCATACACCCGGGTATACAGGTACTTGCCGTGCATTGAGCGGCCATCCATCTCGCCATCCACGTCCACCTGCGAGGTGACGACGGCGGTGCTGCCGTTGATGATCTTGACCTTCAGGTCGTCCACATCCATGCGGGTGATGTTAATTTTGCGTGTCATCACGCGATCGACCATCTGCTGCTTGGTCTGCACCATGCCGTTGGCGGAGATGCCGATGTAGTCCTCGGACATCAGCTTACCCAGCGTGTCGGTGTCGCACTTGAGTTGAGCCTGGCGCCACTGTTGCTCCAGCGCTTCAATCTGGCGGTGGGCATTGGGTTTATTGCCGGTGGCAATGCGCCGCACGCCGTTGACCGGAGCCATGCCAACCTGCCGGAAAACCTGCGCGTGCGCTGCCAATGAAGCCAGCACGGCCAGGGATGCTACGGCGAGTTTGAAACATGTCTTCATCGGTAAGGTGTAACGGAGTGTAGACCTGTTCTCCGCGCAAAGTCAAAAGAAGTTTTGGTAACTAAACTACAACTTCTGCTGCAGGGTTACGATGCTGCCGGAAGTGTAGAGGAAGCCCGTCACCAGTGGGGATTACCCGCTATTTAAAAGCGCATCGAGCATGGTGCAGAAACGCCGTGCACGCCTTCTCCGCAAAGTAAAAACCCCACGCACAAGGCGTGGGGTTTGGACGAACAGGTTGAGTCAGCAGTTAGCCGACGACCTCGGCGGCAAACGCCGGCAGGGTCATGGTCTGCTCGCGGTCCGGGCCGGTGGAGACCATGCCGATCTTTGCGCCGGATTCCTTCTCGAGGAAGCGGAGATAGTCCTGCGCCTTCTTCGGCAGCTTGTCGAACTCGACGATGCCCTCGGTCGACTCCGCCCAGCCGGGCAGCGTGGTGTAGACGGGCTCAAGCGATTCCAGGCCGCGGATATCGGCCGGGACGGTGTCGACGAGCTTGCCGTCGAGCTTGTAGCCGGTGCAGACGGGAATCTCGGTCAGGGAGTCGAGGACGTCCATCTTGGTGACGACCAGCCACTCCGTTCCGTTGATCATGTTGCTGTAGCGGAGCATGGGCAGGTCCATCCATCCGCAGCGGCGCGGGCGGCCTGTGCTGGCGCCGTACTCGTTGCCGCGCTTGCGCAGCTCCTCGCCCATTTCGCCGTGGATCTCGGTGGGGAACGGGCCCTCGCCTACGCGGGTGACGTAGGCCTTGGTGACGCCGATGACGGTGCCGATGGCCGTGGGTCCGACGCCGGTGCCGATGACGGCTCCGCCGGCCGTGGCGGAGGAGCTGGTGACGAACGGGTAGGTGCCGTGGTCAATGTCCAGCAGGGCACCCTGCGCGCCTTCAAACATCAGGCGCTTGCCCTGCTTCAGGCTGGCGTTCAGCAGGCTGGCGGTGTCCACCACGTAGGGAGCCACCTGCTCGGCGTAGCGGGCGTACTCCTCGTAGATCTTGGTGGGGTTCAGCGGCTCGGTTCCCCACAGCGCGTGCGCGATGGAGTTCTTCTCGTGGCAGGCGTTGATGATGTGCGTGCGCAGCAGGGCGGGGTTCAGCAGGTCGATGACGCGCAGGCCGTTGCGGTGCATCTTGTCTTCATAGGCGGGGCCGATGCCGCGGCTGGTGGTGCCGATCTTGGTGCGGCCGGGGGCGTTCTCCGCGGCGAGCTCGATCATGCGGTGGTAGGGCAGGATGACCTGGGCGCGGTCGGAGACGAAGAGCTGTCCATCGACGGGCAGGCCGGTCTCCTTCAGCATTTTGACCTCGGTGAGGAAGGCGGCGGGGTCGAGGACGACTCCGTTGCCGATGACGCCGATGCAGTCCGGGCGGAGGACGCCGCAGGGGATCAGGTGGAGGACGTACTTTTTGCCCTCAATGATGACGGTGTGCCCGGCGTTGTGCCCGCCGGCGTACCGGGCAACGACCTGAAACTTCTCTGAGAGGACGTCGACGATCTTGCCCTTGCCCTCATCGCCCCACTGGGCGCCTAGTACTACTGCTGATTGCTTTAAAGAAGACACTGATTGCTCCAGCTCGCACAAATTATGCGCAGCGTTGAGAACGCCACCGTGTCCTATTTTAGCTTCTATCGTTTGGCGGGTGTCTTCATACGCTAAGCAATAATCATCCGATCATCCGGAACCAGTCACGAACAGATAGTTGCAATCGCTGGACCTCATCGTCGCTGATCGTACAGCAATGGGCGATAGGGCCTCTAAGAAGATTCAGGTTATTCATCACTCGCTCAACGGCTCTTTGGCTACTAAAAATTGTGCCAAACACATCCCAATTCGAAATGATAATGACCGAGAGCTCCCCAAAGTTCGTGTAGTCAATCGCATTATCCGATCGGCGAGTCATACCGCTGTCGATATCACGCTTAACTCTCTCGCCCACGCCCTTTTTTACTGCATCAGGGATGCGGGTGCTATTCCACCAATCCGCTCCCACACTCTCTTGAAGGGTTTCGGATATTAGTGTCCTAATCGCGCTTTCGAGACAATAAAAAAGCTCATAGTGGCGTGCCATAGAAGCAGCTTCTTCTCGCACTTTTTTCTCGAACTGAGGATAGTACTCAGTAATACTCACTTCTCTTTCGATTTGAGAATGGCCAAGTCGAATACCCAACTCTTTCTCTAATGCACGAAGCTCTTCTGTAACTAATAACCCAGACATTCCGAAAGAACGTAAATAGTCTTCTACGTTATTCATTCTTTAAGAGATTCTCCTTTAGGCTCTTGAAGATGGCGTTGAAAACTGCGATGTCCGAAGTGGCTGGGAGGTTCAGGTTTATTGTGTATCCTAAATTTAATCCAATTCCAGTCCCTGATATGTCTGGTGGCGATAAGGGTTCGGGATCGCGGCGGACTGTTATTTCCTGGTTAGGCTCGGTCTGCTGTTTCGCTGCAGTCGAATTGAAATCAGCGAATTTCTTGATGTATTTAATGGCTGCCAAAATAAGTCCAACCGTGCTCGAATCGTCGCCCTGACCAGTTTCTTCAATGATGATTCCACGTAGTTGGTCATCATTGAGTTTGTGCATGTATTCGTTACGTAGGTATAAGGGCCCATATCCTTGCTTGAGAGCTTCAGAGGCTGCCCAACCTGAAAATTGTGGGTTACGAAATTTTTTATAAAGATCTGAAGGGGCGCCGTCAGTGTTCACAAATCCAATTTTCTTGAGAAACGACGTCATTTGGTTTCCAGAGCCACCTTTGATTTGCAAGATGGTCTTGACGAAATCCTGACTTACTCTTTCAGGTACCGCAGCAGACTTGATCGCCAAGAAAGCTTTTTCAATGTTTCCAGGAGCGGTAACGTAAGGAAGACTAGACATATTGACCTTTCTTATCAACGTAGTTACTGGGTTTCTAACTCCGCGTTGAGCCGTGCTCCGCTGCCGGCTACGTTCATCTTGCGGGTCCAGTCGGTGTAGCCCTTTTTCTTGACAGTTACGGTATGGACGCCCGGGGTTACGGTGACGGCTGAGGGTGTGTTTCCCATGAAGACGCCGTCGATCTCGATGTCCGCGCCTGGGACAGAGGATTCGACATTCAGGCTGGCCATTACCGGGGCGGATGACGCTGCGACAGGCGCGGCAAATGGATTGAGTTTTGCCATGTCGAGCTTGGTGTCGCCCTGTACGAAGGCAGTGACTTCCGTTCCTTTCGGAATAGTGATGTCTTTGCCGTGCATGAAGAGGAAGAGTGGGGCAGCCGGAAAGAAGACGATGCCGGTGGCGACCATGGCTCCCGTCATGGCTCCGACGTGTCCGCCGCCTTTGGTGTTTTTGACGGCGCGGAGCTGAATTTTTTCACCTGTGGTGAGGCGGGTGCTGTCGATATTGACGTCGAGCTTGCCACCGCGTCCCATACGCTTTTTCGGTTCAGCGGTGGTGACGGTTGCCAGGGCGGCTGAGCCTTTGGGAATGATGGTGACGCCCTGTACAACGATGTCTTCCGTTACTTCGAATGGGACCTGCTGGCCAACGTGTGCGTCGGCGGAGGAGATGGTTTCCGAGAGGCGCAGTTTGACCTCTGTGCCGTCCATGAGGGTGTTGGGGATCGCAGGACGCGGTGGTTCCTCCTGTGCTGCGGGCGTAGCAGAAACTGCGGAAGCCGGCGGAGGAGTTGTTTGCTGTGCGTAAAGAGAATCACCAAGGGAAAGAAGGCAGACGAGCGCCAAGGAAATAAATGAACGATGCATCTCAACAGTCCTACGAATCAATTGTGGGGAGTGAGAAGAAGAGTACCTTCAGTATTTTGGCACTGCAAGCAAATTTTGAAGTACGACTGGCTGGAAAAGCAGATTCCTCCGCCTGCGGCTGCGGAATGACAGACTAAAAAGGGACGCAACTGGGCACAAAAGGGAAGCAGTCGTTGTTTTTTCTTTTCTTGTTTTGTCATCCCGTAGGGATCTGCTTTTAGAATTTTGGCCATGTCGCGGGAGTATGTTTTCTACGTCTACATTCTGGCCAGCCGCTCGCGGACGCTGTATGTAGGGATGACGAACAACGTTGTGCGTCGCCATACTGAGCATGCTGGTGGGCGTAAGGGGTCGTTTACTGCTCGGTACAAGATTGACCGGCTGGTTTATTACGAACGGCACCAATATGTGCGGAATGCGATTGCTCGTGAAAAAGAGTTGAAGGATTGGAGCCGCGAGAAGAAGGTGGAGTTGATTGAGAAGGTGAATCCTACTTGGGAGGACTTGTCGACGGCATTTTCCCGGAATTACCGGGGTGAGCCGCTGGTTTAGCGGTTGGCAGGAGAAGCAGATCCCTCCGCTACGCTACGGGATGACAGGGCAAGAAAGGCAAAATCGAAAGCAAAAGCCAGAAGCAAAGGCAAGAAGCAGATTCCTCCGCCTTCGGCTGCGGAATGACAAACAAAAACGACAAAAGCGTTATCCGGTAGCATCCTATTGCTATGGCAAATCTGACCTCGATCCCTCTGGAAACCATTACCGATACTCCCACCACTCTGGCGGAGTACTCCGGCAAGGTGTTGTTGATTGTGAATGTGGCTTCGAAGTGTGGGTTTACGCCGCAGTATGCGGGGTTGGAGGCGCTTTTTCGGAAGTACTCCGAGAAGGGGTTGGTGGTGTTGGGCTTTCCTGCGAATGATTTTGGTGGGCAGGAGCCGGGGACCAATCAGGAGATTGCGAAGTTCTGTTCGCTCAGCTACGACGTCAGCTTTCCGATGTTTGCCAAGATTGGCGTGACCGGGTCGTCGATCCATCCGCTTTATAAGGCGCTGATTGAGGCGCAGCCGAAGGCTGTTTCCACCACCGGGAAGGACATGGCCGCCGATCTGCGCGGGTATGGGCTGCCGGTGACCGATCCGCCGGAGGTTTTGTGGAACTTTGAGAAGTTCCTGGTGGGGCGGAATGGCGAGGTGGTGGCGCGGTTTGCTCCGGATACCACACCGGAGGACCCGGCGCTGGTGGCGGCGATCGAGGCGGAGCTGGCGAAGTAGTCCCGTTCTGGCACCCGGGGCGGGAGATGGGTGGTTCCCGGATAACCACACTCGGCACTTGTTTTTGCACAAGGGCGAATGATGGGAAAACCTCGCTACAATCAAGGTGTTCCGTGCGTGTGGGTGAACTGGTAAAGTGGTTCCCAAACGCACGTCAAGGTTTCACCATCATCGGGAGACTCCTCTGCCATGACGACTACTGCTACTCCGCTTCAGGCCGCAGCATCGGCGACGCCGGCCGGCAATCTTGAAATCACGATCTCGCGCGGCGATCTTTTGCGGGAGCTGACGGCGGCGCAGTCCGTGGTGGAGCGCAAGACGACGATTCCGATCCTCTCGAACTTTCTGTTTGAGGCCGACGGCGAGCGCCTGACCATTACGGCGACGGATCTGGACCAGTCGCTGCGGACCTCGACCACCGCGAAGGTGAAGAAGGCTGGGGCCTGCACGATTCCGGCGCGCAAGCTGTATGACTACATCAAGCTGCTGCCCGAGGGCGAGATCAGCATCAAGCTGATGGACAACCACTGGGTGCAGATCCGTGCCGGCCGTTCGAACACCAAGATGGTGGGCATGGCGCGCGCGAACTTCCCCACCGTGCCGGAGTTTCCGGAGGCAGGCGGGTTGAAGATCTCGGTTGCCGGGCTGCGCAGCATGATCTCGAAGACAATTTTTGCCATCAGCAGCGAGGAGTCGCGCTACACGCTGAACGGCGCGCTGCTGGTGCTGAAGTCGGAGTCGATGGCGATGGTTGCCACCGATGGCCATCGCCTGGCGCATATTGAGCGGCTGAACGAGACGATTGCTGGAATTTCGGGCGAGAAGAAGACGCTGATTCCGCGTAAGTGCCTGGGTGAGCTGTCCTCGCTGCTGGCCAACACCGAGGACGACACGCTGGAGTTTGCCGACGACGAGCAGACGCTGTACTTCCGCGTGGGCGGTCGCGTGCTGACCAGCCGCAAGCTGACCGGCCAGTTCCCCAACTACGAGGCCGTTCTGCCGCGCGACAACAACAAGTTTGTGATCGTCCGCAGCGAAGACCTGATGGGTGCGATCCAGCGCGTGGCTCAGTTTGCCGACGAGCGGTCGGGCGCGATCAAGATCCGTCTGGAACAGAACGAACTGAAGATCAGCTCGTCGTCGACGGATTCGGGCGAGTCGGAAGACTCCATCGAGACGCCGTACAGCTACGATCCGCTGGTGGTTGGTTTCAACTCGCAGTACCTGGTGGACTTCCTGAAGGCGATTGGCAACACCGGCGAGGTTCGTCTGGAGTTCAAGGATGCCCAGTCGGCCGGCCAGATGCGCCCCGAGGATACAAACGAAGACCAGAAGTACCGCTACATCCTGATGCCGATGCGCATCTGACGACTACGCGTCGAGCGAGAGGCGCACTTCGTGCGCAAAAAAAGCAAAGCCCCGGCAAGTGCCGGGGCTTTGCTTTGTGGCGTACAGATCACTCGAAAGGGCGTGCGGGGGACTCCCTGATTTTGGCTTTCTCCCGCAGGGCGGCATCGCGTATGAATACCGTATGCGTCCTTCTTTGCGGTTGATTGCGGTAGCCCTGCTGCTTGCCAGTGTCCGTTCCTTTGCCTCCGTCGCTCTGTTGATGGAGGAACCGTTTGGCGAGTTTGGCGCCTTCAATCCGACGGGCCACGCGGCGGTTTACCTGAGCAATATCTGCGCGGAGACGCCGCTGCAGCTGCGTCCCTGCCGCGCGGGTGAGTATGGATCGGTGATCTCGCGGTATCACAAGATCGACGGCAAAGACTGGATTGCGATGCCCCTGGTCCGTTACCTGTACGCGGTGGATACGATCAGCGAGATACCGCAGACGGTGGCGCGGGAGGATGTGGAGCGGCTGCGCGATGCCGCGTGGAAGGCGCACCTGCAGGAGCTGGCGCCGTCCGAGGACGGTGGCGATCCTCCGGGTGGAGAGTGGGTCCAACTGGTGGGCTCCTCGTACGATCGTTCGATCCACGGCTTCCAGATCGACACGACTCCAGAGCAGGATGAGCGCTTTATGGCGTTGTTCAACGACAAAAAGAACCGTGGGCACTTCAACCTGCTGGCGCACAACTGCGCGGACTTCTCGCGCGAGGTGCTGGATACGTACTTTCCGAAGGCCGAACACCGCAGCCTGTTTGCCGACTTCGGCATCATGACGCCGAAGCAGGCGGCGCGCTCGCTGGTGCAGTACAGCAAAAAGCATCCGGAGCTGCATATGACGGCGTTTCTGATTCCGCAGGTGCCGGGCACGGTGAAGCGGAGCATCAAGATTGACGGCGTTTCCGAATCGCTGGTGAAGAGCAAGAAGTACCTGATTCCGCTGGCCGTGCTGGCGCCGGAGGCAACGGGCGGCGTGGTGGCGGACTACCTGGTAGATGGGCGGCACAAACTGCCGAAGAACGCGCGCATGTTTGAGATTGGCGATGTGGTGCTGCCGGGCGAGCCGGCGAATCCTGCCCTTTAGCCCCGGCCGAGTTCGACCTGGTGAAGCGCGATCTGTCGAAGCTGTTCGATCTCGTGCGTGCTCAGCAGGCCGTGGTGTTCGCCGCGGCGGAAGATTACGGCCCAGTCGCCATCGCGGCGCAGTTCCAGCCCACGCGGCAACGACCAGAGGATAGAACGAGTGGACGTGCCGTGGATGGCGACCAGCGTCAGTGGCCGCTGTGCCTTGCCGAAGCCCAGGGAGACATCCAGGGCGACCATGTAGAGCTGCGGAGCGCGCCAGAAGATACAGTTGCAGCCATCGCCCCAGCCCAGGTCGTCGGTCAGGGAGAAGGGGAAGTCCTGCGGAATCTCGTCGTCAGGAAAGTCGCCGCCGGTCTGCTCCGCGAAGTGGCGCATGTGGCTGCCACGGCGGCTGGACAGATGAAGCTGCGGCAGGGTCAGCGTGACCAGCAGCATGGCGGAGACGAGGACAGTGAAGGCAAGCATCCGTTTGCAGGGTGTCGCAACAGCACCAAGAGAGTCAACGGGGCATCCGGGGAGGTACTTTCCGGGTCAACGGGAGTTGGCTAACCTTTCCAGCATGATGCTTAACCCACAATCCGTGGTTGCGGCGGTGGAGGCACACGAGGCCTGGTTTGCGGCCAAGGTGCTTGCTGCCCTGGACGACAGCTACCCGTCTGAGCCTGTCCGCGACGAAGAGCTGGTCGAGACGCACTAAGACCATTACCGATTTGCACCGGACACGGCGCAAACAGGTGATTTGTCTCCGCTGGCGGCCGATACCTTCTTCATGGCAAGGATGTGCTCCGGCGCATCTGCGTGTCGAGGAAGCATGAGGAGATCTGCCGCAAACGCGTCGTTCCCGCACTCTGATGAGATTCAGAAGGCAGCAGTCACAGCGCATGCGTCCTGGTTCGCGATCAGCGTACTGCGCGTTCTGGAGAATGCTGAGGGCGAAGCTCTGCGTGAGGAAGAGCTGGTGGGTGCGTACCCCACCCCCCGGCGTTGCGAGGGTGGGATACCCGGGTGAGTGGGATGACAGATAAACGCTACTCGCGGATGTAGCCGAAGATGGTGTTCAGTACTTCGGCCTTTGCCGGGTGCGACCATACGGCCTCGCGTAGCTGCTGGTATTTCAGGCCGCCCATCATGGCGATCTGGATCATGGCTGCCAGCTCCCCACCGTCAATCGAAAGCATGGATGCGCCCAGGATGAGATCCGTGTCGGCGTCGATGACGACCTTCAGAAGGCCGCGGGGATCGCCCTGCTCGTTGGCGCGGGCCATGTAGTTGACCGGGCAGCTTGCGACCCTGATCTTTCTTCCCTGCTCGCGCGCCTCCTGCTCGTTCAAGCCGATGCGGCCCAGTTCGGGGTCTGTGAACATGGTGTAGTTGATCTCGCGGTTTTTGGTGCTGGTGTTACCACCGTCTCCGTTGCCGTTGTTCAGCAGGTTGGCCCGAATGATCCGGAAGTCGTCGTAGGAGATATGGGTGAAGGCGGGGCCACCCTTCACGTCCCCCAGTGCGTAGACTCCGGGGACACCGGTTTCGAGACGATCGTTTACAGGGATGTAGCCGTGCTTGTCGGTGGCGATGCCGGCCTTGTCGAGAGCGAGCCTGTCAGAGTTTGGCGTGCGCCCGACGGCGACCAGAAGATGCGTGCCGGTGACGACCGTGGGTGCATCGTGAACGCCAAGCTCCAGCGTGACCTGCTGTGCGTCGCCGCTGGTACAGCGGGCGTGGCCGCAGAGAAGGACTTCGATGCCGTCCTCGCGCAGGATCTTCAGCAGCTCTTCCTCGATGTCCATGTCTTCCCTGGGAAGGAAGCGCTCGCCACGTTCGATGACGGTGACCTTGCTGCCGAATCGGCGAAACATCTGTCCGAACTCCAGCGCAATGTAGCTGGCGCCGAGGACGATGAGGTGTTCGGGCACAGCGTCCAGTTCCATGATGGATTCGTTGGTCAGGTAAGGCACGCCTTCCAGTCCGTCCAGATCAGGCAAGGCGGGGCGCGTGCCGGTGTTGATCATGATGTGTTTCGCGGTCAGCTCGCGTGTGCCGCCGTCATTCATGGCGACGGAGATAGAGTTGGGGCCGGTGAAGCTGGCTTCCCCGAAGAGGGTTTCCACGCCGGCGTCGGTCAGACGCTTCTCATTGCCGTGGCGCGACTTGAGCACGATGCCGTCCTTGCGCTCGCGCACTTTGGCCATGTCGACGGAGAAGCTGTCGGGCAGCACCACGCCGAACTCCGCGGCGCGGCCGATCTGGTACGCAACACGCGCGTTGCCCACCATGGTTTTGGTGGGCGTGCAGCCGACGTTGACGCAGGTACCGCCAATCCATTTGCGCTCAATCATGGCGGTCTTCCAGCCGTGCTCGGCCATGGCTTTGGCGAGTGGTACTCCGGCCTGTCCTGCTCCGATGACGATTGCGTCGAACTGTTCTGGCATGTTGCTCCTCTTTCTGCGTTGGATGCCATTGTGCCGGAAGAGGAGTTATTTGCGGATGTGTTTGTGGTGATTTCCCCATTCATCGCTGCGTGATGAGTGAGGCACCCGGGTCAGATGGAAGAAGAAGCAGATTCCTCCGGCTTCGACTTGGCTCAGCCTGCGGAATGACAAACAAGAAGAGCAGAGCTCGCGTGCGTTGGGGCAATGCCTGAACCCCAACCCCACCCTTCCTTGCGGAAGGATGGGGCAGCGAGGGTTTCGATGGTTACTTTACGCTGGGCAGCTCCATCAGCATCTGGCCGTTGCCGGTCTGGACGCTGGGCAGGGCGCCGTTCCAGCGTTCGATCAGCGCGCGCTGGTTTTCCAGCTTGCGGAGCTCAAGCAGTTGCGGCGTGATCGAGGTCTGGCGGATGCGGTTGGCTTCCGCCTCACCCTGGGCACGCGTTACGCTGGCCTTGGCTTCACCTTCAGCCGCGGCAATCTGCTTGGCGGCTTCGGCCTGGGTCTCGGCCAGCTCGTTGCGGGCGCGTTCGGCACTCTGGATCGCCTGCGCCTTCGAGGTGATGGCAGAGGCAATGACC
Organism: Terriglobus tenax; assembly: GCF_025685395.1. Lineage (NCBI taxonomy): Bacteria > Pseudomonadati > Acidobacteriota > Terriglobia > Terriglobales > Acidobacteriaceae > Terriglobus > Terriglobus tenax. Next base: position 2,328,482 of record NZ_JAGSYA010000004.1, read on the forward strand.
GAGGGAACGCGCGGCGCTCCGATGAAGCCGAACTGCTGGATGCCGACGCCCACAGGATCCATCTTCTGCTGGATCATCTGCTGCACCTTCATCAGGAACTCGGTCTTGTTCTCTCCGTAGATCTGTTCCACCGTGTAGGTGCTGGCTACCTCGTTCAGAGAGTTACGTACCACGTCGCGCAGAATGCCGTGCGTAAAGTGGGCCAGGTCATTGACGCGGTACTTTACGTAGAAGTCCGGCACACGTGCGGGGTCAATCGCGTAGCTCAGCGAGACGTCGGCGTAGATCTCCATTCCCTCCTTCGAGTTGAAGCTCATCTGCTCATTCGTGCCGCGGCCTTCCGTCGTATCCTGCGTCCACTTCACTGTCTGAACGAAGGTAGGAAACTCGATGATTTGCGACTTCAGCGGGCTGTAGAAGACCCATCCGGTACGGATGGGAATTTCACTGGCGCCACGCTGTGAGCCGCTGAGCGAGATCTCCACGCCTTCGTAGCCCGCACCGATGCGCGTGATACTGACGAAGTAGCTGAAGAAAAGGTTCAGGGCGATGATGACCAGTACCGCGATGCCACCCCACTTGAGCAGGAGGCGAAGCATTCGTTTGCCGTTGTCGTCGTCGAAGTTGCCGCCGCCGGCCTTATTGAGAATTTCGTTGAACATGGAACTTACTTACGCCTCCAGAGAAACCAGGTTGCAGAGCAAACCACCACCAGATCGCAGACGAGCAGAAGCATGCCGCCGTAAACGGCTGCGTCGCTCGGTAGATTGAGGAGGTGGAACGCGGTGGTCATCCACTCGAAACCGAGGACGAGCACCAGAAAGGAAAGGACAAATCGGATTGTTATTCGTCGCACATGTCGCCCGACCCTCTCGGGCCATCACAACTGGATTTAAGTATGCGGCGTAAGTGTGCGGTCTAATAGTGGGCGAAAGTGCTATTTACTTGTGGTTAGGCGGAGATATAATTGAGGGTATTGGTGGTTAGGTAAGGCGGCCTTTGGGCTGCTTTTTGTATTTAAAGCGAGAAGCAGATCCTTGCAGGGTGACAAGGGACAAGACAAACAAATGCGGTCGTGCAAATAGAAAAGGCCGGGAGTTCTCCCGGCCTTTCTTTGACTGCAACTTGTAACTTGCAGCTACTGACGCAGATAGGCATAGAGTGGGTACTTCTCCGCCAGTTCGCTAACCTGGCCCTTGATCTTTGCCAGGCGGCCCTCGTCGGTGCGGTGCTCCAGAGCTTCGGCAATCCACTTGGCGATAATGCGCATGTCGTCTTCCTTCATGCCGCGGGTGGTCAGCGCCGGTGTGCCCAGGCGAACGCCCGAAGGCTTGAGCGGAGGATTGGTGTCATACGGAATCGCGTTCTTGTTGACGGTGATGCCGGCTGCGCCGAGAGCGTTCTCCGCCTCGCTGCCAAGGATTCCCTTGGCGAAGACGTCGACCAGCATCAGGTGTGTGTCGGTGCCGCCGGAGATGATGCGGTAGCCTTCGCCCTGCAGAGCTTCCGCAAGCGCCTTGGCATTGGCGACCACCTGTGCGGCGTAGAGCTTGAACTCGGGCTGCAGAGCTTCCTTGAAGGCAACGGCCTTGGCCGCGACGATGTGCATCAGCGGGCCGCCCTGCTGGCCGGGGAAGACGGAGCGGTCGAGGCCCTGTGCGAACTCCTGCGTGCAGAGCACCATGCCTGCGCGGGGGCCGCGCAGCGTCTTGTGGGTGGTGGTGGTGACGAAGTGGGCGTGCGGTACGGGCGAGGGGTGCACGCCGCCCGCAACCAGTCCCGCGAAGTGGGCCATGTCGACCATGAAGTACGCGCCGACCTTATCGGCGATCTGGCGCATGCGGGCGAAGTCGAAGGTGCGCGGGTAGGCAGAGCCGCCGCCGACGATGACCTTGGGCTTTTCGCGCAGGGCTGTTGCTTCCAGCTCGTCGTAATCAACGACCTCGGTGTCCTTGCGGACCTGGTAGCCGACGACGCGGTAGAGCTTGCCGCTGAAGTTCAGCTTGTGGCCGTGGGTCAGGTGGCCTCCGTGGGCCAGGTCCAGGCCGAGGATAGTGTCGCCCGGCTGCAGGATGGTCATGTAGGCCGAGGCGTTGGCCTGCGAGCCGGAGTGCGGCTGCACGTTGGCGTGCTCGGCGCCGAAGAGCTGCTTGGCGCGGTCGCGGGCCAGGTTTTCGACGACGTCGGCATACTCGCAGCCGCCGTAATAGCGCTTACCCGGGTAGCCCTCGGCGTACTTGTTGGTGAAAACGGTGCCGGCAGCCTCCAGCACGGCGCGCGAGACGAAGTTCTCGCTGGCAATCATCTCCAGGCCTTCGTGCTGGCGATGGATCTCTTTTTCGATCATCGCTGCGATATCTGGGTCGGAGGAGGCGAGGGGTGCATTGAAGTCGATCGGCATAGGGATATTTTAGTGGCTGGAAGTATTCCGTTGACGAGCGAGTTGGCATGTCCTATGCTTGGCCCGTTCAAACTCCCCCTGACAATTTGTTCCCTCGGCGCACGCCGCGGTATCTCAAACCCTGCACGGAGCTTGATATGGGTGATCTGAATCTGCTCAATCCTGACCATTGGGGCCAGGCAATTACGGCTATTGGGGCATTTGGAACAGCTGCTTTTGGCATTGTGGATGCAACGAAGGCGTTCTGGGGCGGGATCTCTCGTGCCGGGCTGGGATATCTGCGCGGATTTCTCGGCCAGGTGGCGGTGCCTACGGAGGATAGTGTCTTTCCTCCTGACTCCGCGCTGACCAATGCCGGGATCTTCGAAACTATCAAGGCGAAGTGGCTGAATGGGACGGTTCTGGCAGATCAGAAGAGCGCGTTGAAGGCCCTGATCAAGTTGCGGTTAAACCCGTCCACAGCCGCGTCACTGGCCAGGGCAACCGCCGTGGACGCCACATTGCTGGCTGCGGTCGCGGCAAAGCTGGTGCGCGGAGCGGGCCTGTCGACCGACCCGGCACAGGCCGCGGCGGAAACCCAGCTGACTCCGGCGGAGATGGATGTCTACAGCCGGTTTGACCTGATTCTGACCACGCTGATTGACCGTGCCTATGAGCGGGCCGACCAGTTCTACCGTAATTGCGCGAAGCTGCTGGCCGGGGTTGTGGCGGTGTTGCTTGCCCTTCTGATTACCGCGAGCACCGGAACGCATGAACCGGTGGAATATGGACGAGCTGTGCTTGTGGGGCTGCTGGCGACACCACTTGCTCCCATCGCGAAAGATCTCTCAACCGCGGTGGCTACTGCCGTAAAAACATTCAAGGCGACCTAGGGTATGCCCATCGCACACGACTGGTTTATTGATCTGAGAGCGCACTCGCATGGCGGCCCGGTTGGCACGCTGAAGATCACCGACGGGCAGGGCGGTCTTTATAGCGTTGCCGACCTGCGATCCGCGATCAACGGGCAGGATGTGCTGTTGATGGCGCATGGCTATAACGTGAACCGGCCCAATGGCGTGGTGTCACTGAACAACTTCAAAGCGGCCCTGGCCGCGCCTGCGCCGTTCTTTATCGGCATTCTTTGGCCGGGCGACTGCATCCTGCCTATCTTTATCGACTATGTATGGGAGGGCGGCGAAGCCAACAAGAGCGGTGACCTGCTTGGCCAGTTTGTCGCCAGTCAGTTGGCTCCCGTGGCGTTGTCGATCTCGTATGCTTCGCACTCGCTGGGGGCGCGGGTGGTGCTGCGCGCGCTGGCGGCCATGGGTAAGGGAGCGAAGGTGCGGCAGGCGGTGCTGATGGCTGCCGCGGTCGAGAACAATTCCCTGACGGCGGATTTTGACAACGCCGCGGACGCGGTCGAGCATATCTCGGTGGTCGCATCGCGCAAGGACTACGTGCTGGAGCTGGCGTATCCGCCTGGGAACCTGGTTGGATCGCTCTTTGATGAGGACAGCCCGAATCTGAAGGCCGCGCTGGGCCGCTCCGGGCCAACGCAGAACCGGGACAACCTCTGGCCCACGGCAAAGCTGCCCGATAGCTGGAACTACGGCCACCTGGACTACCTGTCGCACGACCCGATGGCGGGTGTCATACCAGAGATGGATACCGTGCCTGATCCGGCGAGCACGTCCAAGTGGCCAGCGAATCTACCGGTAGCACTGGAGACCGCCAAGTGGAAGCCATGCTGGTCTCCTTCGTTTCTTTCGAGCCGCTGGCATAAGAGTTAAGCGCTACGGTTTGAGCCGCAGCGCCTGCTTCAGTTCAGGAATGTCATAGCTGAGTACAACACCCGGTACCAGGTTCTCCGGAGCGTTGGTGGTGATGGGCTGCTTGACGATGCTGCTCCAAGTGGGTGCGTCCCCGGGCTGCAAATGCTTGAGGCGGCTGTCGAGCACGGCGGCCTGCAGGAGCACAGGGCCAAGGCCGTCTTCTGCGATGGCAGTGATGTTGCCGCAATCGAAGGTGCGCTGGGTGCAGGCCCAGTTGGTGGCGGCGATCAGGTCGTCGATACGCATGCCGACCAGAGTTTTGCCAACCAGCAGGGCGCGCAGGTTCAGCAGGTAGAAGTCGCCCAGAGCTTTGGCCTTCTGCTCTTCCCCGCCTGCGGGTGAGGGGCGCATGCCGACGGCGAGTACGTTGCCTCCGCTGGCTGCGGCGGCCTTGTGCATCACTTCGTGGGTGGCATCGCTGGTCACGTCGCGAGCGAGCAGGATGGTCAGAGGCAGTTTTTTTGTACTGGCTGGTGTGATCATGGCCAGCGGAACGTCGACATCGGCGTGCAGAACGCCGGGGAGCATGGCGTTGTTGGTTTTGGCCATCGCGCGGTCGGCCTTGAGGGTCGCCGCACCGGGGAGGATGGTGGCTCCGGTTGCGGTGCGGATGCGCTTCGGCAGCGGCGGCAAAGAGCGAGACATGATCGCCAGCTTCCGGGGCATGCGCGCGCGATTCAGTGAGGAGACCGTTTCGGCATCCGCGAAGCTGGAGCCTACCTGGCCGGTCTTTGTGCATTGCAGGGCGTCGGCGGGTGGCTTCTGTCCGAAGACGGGTTCGACCCGGGCGGTCTGTACGGCGAGGCCGGTGCGGAAGAAGTCGAGGATCTGGCCGAAGATGGGACGCAGGTTGCCGTGGGGTCCGGGGCCAGTGATCCACTGGACGTTTTTCTCTGCGCCGAAGTGGCTGTAGAAGCCCCGAATCTCTTCGACGGCGGCTTTGGCTCCGGCGAAGGGGAACATGTCTTCGGTGGTGGAGATGACGGCGTAGGGGCGGGGTGCGGCCAGTTCGGCCCAGTCGGGGATGTTGAGGCCTTCGGCGATGAAGCGGGGGATGGTCTGCTCAGCCTCCTGCACGCCGGTAGCGGAGGGCAGAAGTTCTTCAAAGCGGCCCATGTAACAGGCGACGCCGGCTATCTTGATGCGCGGGTCGAGTGCGGTGAGATAAGCGGTGTCGGTACCTCCGCCGGAGCAGCCGAATGCCGCGATGCGCCTGGGGTCAATCTCCGGGCGGGTCAGCAGGTAGTCGACGCCGCGCATGCCGTCATTGATGAAATAGCGCGAGATGTGGTCGCCGATGAGCATGGGCTGCAGGCTGGCCTCGGCGTGCTCGCCGGTGGGGCGCTCCATCCGGGATTTGCCGGTGGCGGGGTCAAGATATTGCAAGCGCTCGCCCTGGCCAAGCGGGTCAATGGCCAGCACGGCGATGCCGTTGCGCGCGAAGTTGCTGGCGAAGGCGTACTCGCCTGCTTTGCCCTCGGGGGAGTGGCCGGGTGTTTCCAGGATTGCGGGAAACGGTCCGTCGCCCTGGGGCAGGTAGAGGTTCGCGGTGACGTAGAAGCGCGGAAGGCTCTGGTAGATAACGCGCTCAACGCGGAAGCCATCGCCCTGCCACTGGCCTACGATCTGCGGACTGAGCAGGCCGCGTTCCTTTTCGCCGGGCAGGCCGCCGATCAACTGCAGAATTTTGGCGCGGACCTGGGCCTGGCGGTTCTTTGCGTCGTCTTCCGTGTGGATGGTGGCAACGGTGGCGGCGCGTTTGGCCAGCATGCCATCAGCGGTGGTGGTGAGCTGTTGAATCAACGCGCTGCGCGCCGGGGATTCCTTGCCTGCGGGAGGTTTTCCCTGTCCCAGAACACTGATGCTTGCCGCCACAAGAACAACCGCTGTACCCAATCTCTGCATGATTCCGGTTCTACCACGCGCGGGCGGGTGCTACCAAAGTGGCATGGGGCTAACGCCGGCAGGCGATATGACGCGCAATGAAAGGGAGAGATGCTGATTGCGGTACAGGCGGGAGATTCCTTCTTTGTGGGAATTGCCCGCCAAAGTTACGAGTCCTTCCGGGAGTTCGCAGAGTCAAAACAGTGTCAGCGTTTTGTCTCGGAACGACGGGGGGATAACGCTGATGAAGGAGTGTGCATCCCAGATATCTATCCGCTGCGCTAAAGCAGTGGGGGATGGTGGCCGATGAACATGATGAACGCCATGATGGACATTTTGCTGGGCTGCAGCCTGGTTGCTGTGGTCGTGATTCCCTGCCTGGTTGCTTCGCGCTTTGGCAAGGCTCAGGCCCACACCAACAAGACTGCGTAACGACAATCCGCTGAGCTGTACCCTGACCCCCGGGCTACTAACCCGCTGAACGCAGGCGCTTGAAGGCGCGATGGACGAAGGTGCCAAGATACCACCCGTCTATCCACGCATAGGGTTTCTCTCCTACGACGTAATGTCCGCAGGGCAATACTCGAGGTGTATGCGGAATGCCGCGCTGCTCAAAGCTGCGCAGCACCTCCAGAGAGAACTCCAGAGGAAAGGTCAGGTCGTAGGTGGCGTAGACCACCAGCGTCTGGCGGTCCTTCACGCGCGCGAAGTGCTCCATGTAATTGCGTGGGCTGATGGCCTCAAAGCAGGCGACCACGTCTTCCCGCGAAAGTCCTGCCTGTTCAAACGCCGCGCGCACATGCCGCGTGCTCTGCCCCTGCCACACCACATCTCCAAAACTTGTGGACGCGTGATTGAAAGCGCAGACCTTCAACCGCTGATCAAAGGCGGCGGAGAGGAAGGCGTATTCCGAGCCAAGGCTTGTACCCAGCACACCGAAGTGCGTGTAGCCCTGCTGCTGAAGCCAGTCCACGCAACTGCGCACATCGACGACGGCCTGGCGAACGGCCTCAATGGTGCGGCCAATGTTGGAACTGACGGCGTAGTCGCTGCGCTCCAGCTCCGCAGGCCGGCGGATGTCGTGGTAGGGCTTCGAGAGCCGAAGCGCGGAGACGCCGGACTTATTGAACAGCTCACACAGAACGTTGTGGCTGAAGGCGTCGGCATTCCACTGCGGCATCACGATGATGGCCTGCTTCGGACGTTTGGGGTCTTTGTGTTCCGGCGCCGGATACCAGCGAGCGTTGACGATGTCGTTTTCGGGATACTGCGTGCGCACGGCCGAGGTGAAACGCAGGAAGTCGGCCGGCTCAATCAGACCCTCTTCGGCGTTGGCCTTCAGCAGGGCATCCTGCGCCAGGGTCTCCGGGCGCACGTTGGTTGGGAAAAGCTGGGGGTACCGCCGCTCCAGCCGGAAGTCGGTGGGCGTCTGGTAGCTGAAGAACTCGTCCGCGTTGGCGACGATGTGGCCATTGATGGCCTTCATGGAGCCGAGCGGGTCTTCCTCGATGTGCGTGCCCCACTCCTCCAGCCAGTCAAAGCCCCACTCCATGGGGCGGACAAGGCGGTTGGTATCGCGTGTGGTCAGGCGTGTCTCCCACGCATACATCCAGTCTGAATACAGCTTCTTGAACATTCCTCTTTAGTTTATCGGGGATAGCGGGAACAGGGGATGAATGCGCGACGGTCAAATTCCACGTTTAAGGTATTCACCACGGCTAGCCCCGACAACTCTCTTGAACGCCTTGCGGAACGCAGCGTCGGACTCGTAACCGACTGACCGGGCAACGTGGATGAGTTTCCTGTCGCGCTGTTGAAGGAACTGCATCGCCTTCTGCATGCGCCACTCGGTGACGTATTCCAGCGGCGTTTGTTCCAGCAGCTCTCTTAAAACGTGCGGATCTCGATGATTGCCAGGGCTCTCATCGAGATCCGGTTGGCTGCCTTATACCTGGCTGTAATCCATGGCGTCGAGGTCGGCGATCAGGCCCGGGCCGGTGGGCGTCCAGTTCAGCTTCTGGCGGGTGATGGCGCTGGACGACGGCATGTCGTGTCCAATGAAGTGGCCAAGCCAGCCGAAGTGCGCGGGCGCTTCTTCGGGAGTGATGCTCTTCACCGGCACCTTCAGGCCGCGGCCAATGGCTTCCGCGATTTCCTTCATGGAGACGCCTTCTTCGTCGACGGCGTGATAGATCGCGCCGGGCTCGGCCTTTTCAAACGCCAGACGATACAGCGTGGCCACACTGGTGATGTGTGCCGCGGGCCAGCGGTTGCCGCCGTCGCCTACGTAGACGGAGACACCCTTTTGCTTTGCGGTGGCCGTGACATAGGGCACAAGGCCCTGCCTGCGCGGGTCATGCACCTGGGGCAGGCGGACGACGGAGGTATTCACGCCGCGTCCGGTCAGGTCGCGAACAGCGGCTTCTGAGGCTCCGCGCGGGTTCCAGGTGGCGACGGGGCTGTCCTCGGTTGACGGCTTGCCGTCGACGTTGGCGGCGATGGCCGTGCCGGAGGTGATGACGAAGGGGCGGTTGGAGCCGAGAAGCACCTCGCCCATGGCAAGGATGGCTGCGCGGTCGTCGTCGCAGTTCTGCTGGAAGCGCGAGAAGTCGTGGTTGAAGGCCAGGTGGATGACGCCGTCAGAGTCTGCAGCGCCCTGCCGCAGGCTTTCCAGGTCTTCGATATTGCCGAACTTTACCTCTGCGCCTACGGCGCGGAGGGCTTCCGCTCCAGCCTGAGAGCGGGTGAGGCCAAGTACCTGGTGGCCCGCCGCGATGAGCTGCTGCACAAGCGGAGTGCCGATGAAGCCGGTGGCTCCAGTAACGAAGATACGCATGAGAGATGTCTCCTAAACCTTGGGTGTGAGCGGCCCTGAATGCCGTCTGTTGAATAGATGGAAGCGCTACGGCGTACGATCTATTCTGAGAGTCCGTATGATCGGTCCAATCGTCCAGAATCCGGAACAGACAGAGCAACCGCGTCCGTCCGTGGACCCGTTGTCGGAGGTGCTTTCTCTGCTGAAGCCGCAGAGCTACGCCGCCGGCGGGTTTGCGGTGAACGGCGAAACCGCGATCCATTTTCCGAAGCATCAGGGCATCAAGTGCTATGCCATGCTGGCCGGCGAGTGCTGGCTGGCGCTGGATGGTGGATACGAGCCCCTTCTGCTGCGCGCGGGTGACTGTTTTGTTCTGCCGCGCGGGCTTCCCTTCCGGCTGGCCACGGACCTGAGCGTGGAGCCGGTGCATTACACCGTAGCCAAGGCTCGCTTTGCCATGAGCCACGAACCGCCGGACCTTGCCGCCGTGGGAGCACGCTACATTGTGGGCGGGCATTTTGCGCTGACCGGCGGACATGCCGAGACGCTGCTGCAGGTGTTGCCGCCCATCGTGCATCTGCGCAGCGAGGTGGACAAGACGGCCATGCGGTGGTCCATGGAGCGTATGCGCGAAGAGTTGCGCAACCCGCAGCCGGGCGGAGCGCTGATCGCGCAGCAGGTGGCCTACATGATGCTGATCCAGGCGCTGCGCCAACATTTGAAGGATGCAGCCAGCACCGTTCCGGGCTGGCTTTCCGCGCTGGCCGACAAGCAGATGGGGCTTGCCATCACAAGCATGCACCAGGAGCCGGGCCGGCGGTGGACGCTGGAGTCACTGGCGGAGAGGGTGGGCGTGTCGCGGTCCGTCTTCGCCGAGCGCTTCCGGCAGATTGTCGGAGTGACCCCAATGGAGTACCTGACGCGGTGGCGTATGTTGCTGGCGGCTGACAGGTTGAAGAACTCCTCCGACGGCCTGTCTGCGATCTCGCGGGCGCTGGGGTATGAGTCGGAGAGCGCCTTCGGGAAAGCTTTCCGCAGGACGATGGGCTGCTCGCCCAGGGCGTACGTGCGTCCGGCAGAATGATGAAGGCGCGGGCCGGATCTCTGTATTGCGCCGTGAATGCGAATTCGATTACCTTGGTGCCACTGCAACATTTCAAGAAGATTCCCGCGACAGTCCGCTGTCCTGAATGTCGCAGGTCTTTATGCCCCTCACATCACCAGCTTTTCCTTAACGAAAGTGAGATTCTCCATGTCGTTGCACCGCTTCAAGCAGGTCGCCGCTCTGGCTACGGCACTGTTGCTCTTCCCGTCCGCACCCGCGCAGGAACTGGCAGGGGACAAGGTTGATCTGGATGCCCTGGCACAGATCAAGACGGAGGCCTTCCAGCACTCGCAAGTGATGGAAAACCTCTACTACATGTCCGAGGTCTACGGTCCGCGCGTCAACAACAGCCGCAATCACCGTGCCGCCGCCGAGTGGGCGATGACGCAGATGAAAGCGTGGGGGATGAAGAACGTCCACCTGGAGAAGTGGCCCTTCGGCTACGGATGGCAGATCAAGAAATATTACGGCGCCCTGGAATCTCCGGCGTACGCCGCTATTCCCGGTTTCCCGCTGGCCTGGACACCCGGAACCAATGGCCCGGTCACCGCGGACGCCATGTGGGCGCCGATCCATTCCAAGGAAGATTTCGCCAAGTACAAGGGGAAGCTGAAGGGCAAGATCGTTCTGATCTTTGATCCGGCGGTGCTTACGCTGCACATGACCGCAGACGCACAGAAGTCTCCTACCGATGAAGAGATTCTGGAGCGCGCCAACTCGCCGCGTGGCGGACGCCCGGGTGGCCCCGGTGGTCCGGGCGCCGGTCCGGCGGATCGTGATCCCAGTGGCCGCGGCCGGCATGGCGAAGGCACGTGGGAGTTCACGCCGACTTCGCAGGCCCTTTCCGGCAACACGGCCATTCGTAAGGAGCTGAATGCTTTCCTGAAGGAAGAGGCTCCGGCAGTTGTCCTCACCCCCGGCTACAACGGAGACGGCGGCACCATCTTCGGCAGCTACGGTGGCTCGCAGGATCCCAAGGACCCGGTCCCGCCTCCGATGGTTGCCATTGCGGCAGAGCAGTACAACCGCATTGTCCGCCTGCTGCAGCATGGCAATACACCCAAGCTGACCTTCGATGTGCAGGTTGAGTACCAGAAAGAAGATACCGACGCCTTCAACGTCATCGGTGAGATTCCCGGAACGACCAAGCCGGAGGAGGTCGTTATGGTCGGCGGCCACTTCGACAGCTGGCAGGGCGGCACCGGCGCAACGGACAACGGCACCGGTTCCTCGGTTGCCATGGAGGCTGTACGCATCCTGGCGACGCTGAAGAAGCCGATGGCCCGCACTGTGCGCGTTGCCCTGTGGGGCGGTGAAGAGGAAGGCCTCTTTGGCTCCCTCGCATATGTGCAGCAGCACTACGCCCAGCGCGACACTATGAAGAAGACCCCGGAGTATGACAAGTTCGATGTCTACTTCAACGACGACAACGGCTCGGGCCGCTTCCGCGGCGTCTCCGCCGGTGGCAGCAAGGAGATAGGCGCCATCTTCAAGTCGTGGATTGAACCCATCAAGGACCAGCACATTGTTGCTGTTTCGGGAACCGAGTACCGTCCCATGACCTCACCCGGTGGTACGGACTCGACCAGCTTCACGTGGGTCGGACTGAACGGCATCGGCTTCATGCAGGATCCCCTGGAGTACGGCACGCGTACGCACCACTCCAACGCGGACACCTATGACCGCGTGCAGAAGGACGACGTGATCCAGGGAGCTTTTGTGGAAGCATGGTTCGCCTACAACGCAGCTACTCGCGCAGAGATGCTGCCACGCATCCCAACCCCCGAACCTTTGAAGAAGCAGTAACGAAAGCATCGGGAACGGCAAAGGGTGAGGCCAGCGGCCTCACCCTTTGTGCTTGCAGACAAGCGTGCAGAACTACTCCACGACCATGCGAGGAACGCGGTCGCTGATGCCGCAGAGGATCTCGTACGGAATCGTTCCGGCGAGCGCGGCCTGCTCTTCCACGGGGACGCCGTCGCCGATCAGCGTGACTTCGTCGCCGATGGCCGCGCCGGGGATGTTGGTGACGTCGAGGATGGTCAGGTCCATGGAGACGCGGCCCACGATTTTTGCGTGCTGGCCGTGTACGAGGACGTGACCGCGGTTGGAGAGCTCACGGCGCAGGCCGTCGGCGTAGCCGACGGGAATCAGAGCAAGACGCATGGGCTGCGGAGCGGTGAAGGTAGCGTTGTAGCCCACGGTCGCTCCCGTGGGTACGTCGCGCAGGCTGATCACACGGGTCTTCCAGGTCATGACAGGTTGCAGGGCGGGATGCACATGCGGCTCGGCATCGCCGGTCAGCGGTAGAGCGTAGCCGTACATGGCCAGGCCGGAGCGTGCCATGGGCTGCGCTCCGCAGGTGGCGGCGATGGATTTGATTTCGGTGAGGATCTGCGCGGCGTCCACGCCAGAGGTGTTGCCTGCGTGTACCCAGTCGAGGTGGAGTTTGCTGGCGGAGACTTGCGAGGCGAAGCGGTGCATCTGCTCGTGGTTGAGCGGGGAGTCTGCTTCTTCAGTGGAGCCGAGGTGGGTCATCACGCCTTCGATGCGCAGCGGCGAATCTTCGGCGAGCAGCGCAGCGAAGGCGGCAAGGTCGAGTACTCCCTGGCGGGCCATGCCGGTATCGACCTCAACATGGATGGCGAAACTTCCCGGCGCGAGGCTGCGCTTGCGGGCTGCCTCTTCCAGCAGGCGAAGCTGGTACTCCTCCCACACGACGGGGGTAAGGCCGTGTTCGACGGCGACGGCTGCTTCACCGTTCCAAACGCCGCACATGACCAGGATGCGCGGCATAAGGAAGTGCGGCAGCATGCCGAGCGAGGCTTTGACGCGAACGCCTTCCTCCACGCTGGTGACGCCGAGCCACGCGGCGCCTGCTCCGGCGAGGATAGGCGCGCAGAGCTCTGCGCCGTGGCCGTAGGCGTCTGCCTTGATGACGGCGAGCAGTTCCATGCCCGCGGCTGCGCGAGTGTGGCGAAAGTTGGTGGCCAGGCGCGAGGCCGAGATCTCGGCCCACACCGGCCGCACCTGGTTGGGTTCAATGGTTCGCATGCTTCTGCTTCCATGCTAGATGGCTGGGCGGTGGAAGATGCGTGAGGAGGAACCTTGGCGGCTACTGTTTCTTCTTTGGAGGATCGACCTGGCGGAGGTAGTCTTCCAGACGCTGGCCTTTCTTCAGGGTGAAGTGTTCGTCGAGAAGGGCGAAGTTCTCCATGCGGTCCAGGCGGAAGAGGCGGAAGTCGTTGCGCAGCTCGCACCATGTGGCGGCGGTCCATGCGCCTCCCCAGAAATAGAGAGCGAGTGGGCGGGTGCGGCGGTTGTAGCTGCGCTCGCCGTCTTCACGGCAGTAGTCAAACTGGATGATGCGCTGCGTTACGCAGGCCTCATGAATGCGGTCGATGAGGGTGCGCACGTGCTTCTGCATGCGGAAGCCGGGAGCGTACATCATCACGGAGTCGATCTGCTGACGCATCTCCGGCGGAAGGACAGCTTCAATCTTGCGCAGGGCGTCGGCTGCGCCTGCAACGGCCTCGTCGCCTCCCCAGGCTTTGACCAGGCGGGCGCCGAGGACGAGTGCGGCGAGTTCGTTGGCGTTGAACATCAGGGGAGGCAGATCGACATCGCGTCGCAGGGTGTAGCCGACGCCGGCTTCGCCCAGGATGGGCATGCCCGAAAGCTGAAGGTCCCGCACGTCGCGGTAGACGGTGCGTTCGCTTACCTCCAGCTTGCGGGCCAGGTCGCGCGCGGTCAGCAGGCGGCCGGCGCGCAGCACTTGAACAATGCGGAACAGGCGGTCGGCACGGCGCATGGGTGCAATGGTATCCGTTCAGGTGGTGAGGAGTGGTTATTCCTTGGAGTGCAGACCGACCAGGTTGCCTTCGGTGTCGCGGATGCAGGCGTAGTGGCCGAAGCCGCCGGGAATGGCCGTCTTGGGGATAATGATGTTGCCTCCCTTGGCGGTAACGCGGACGAGGACGGGGTCGAGGTCGCCCTTGCAGGTGAGGTAGACGATGGTTCCCTGCCCGCTGGGCTTCTGAAAGTCGCGCTGCACGAGCGCTCCGCCGGTGCCGACACCGGGCTCGTAGGGAAACATCACCATCGGGTTTTCATCGGGGAAGGACTTCATCTGCATCTCCAGGACCTGCTCGTAGAAGGTTTGTGCGCGCTGGATTTCGAGGGTGGGGATTTCAAACCAGGTGGATGCGTTGGTCACGGCTTCGCTCATGTGGGGGTCTCCTTGGATGACTACAAGGAGGAGCTTACTGACGTGCTACTGACAGCGGGGTGTCAGTAGAGATTCTGATCTTCTAATTCGTGACTAGGGCCACTGGCGTGCTCCATGGAGTACGCGAAGGATGCGAATGCGGTGGCCCTTGACGGTGTAAATAAGGACATACTTCGTCCGGGTAACGACCAGTTCCCGGGTTCCAGGGACACGGCCAGGACGTCCGCTGGCAGGAAATTGGAGGAGCTGTTCGGCTTCGTGCTCAATGCGATCATCCAGCGAAACCGCGGCCTTCGGGTTACGTTTGCCGAGCCATGTCAGCAGCGCGTCGCGGTCCTCAAGTGACGCTGCAGTCCAGGAAAGATGCAGATTAGCGGTTGAGAAGAGCGGCCTTTCTGCGGGCCAAACTCGCCTTGGCGCGGGAATGCGAGACATCTGGCCGAGGATCGTTCAGGGCTTCATGTACCTTCGCGCGGAACCATGCATCGTAGGCTTCCGTGTCCGCAGGGATGGGTAAAGCGCCTTCATTCGCCGTACGAGTGAGGAGTATACGGACCGCGTCCGAGACAGTGATTCCTTGTTTCTTCAACACGGCCGCGGCGCGTTTTTTGATGGCAGGGTCGATGCGTGTTTGGACGAGAGCTGTGGCGGCCATGGACTGAGTGTAATGCAATTGCATTACAGGTATAAATATCTGTTGACTGTGTTTCTACACAATCAAACTCAAGTCCTGTGAAAAACAAAAATGGTTTGCTTCCCATTTTTGAATACCAGGCTCTTGTTGCTGCGTTTGACGTGCGCAATAATTACGCAACCATGCTGGAGTTCATCGACACAAGCCGCGACCGCTGGTACAAGTTATCCGCGACGGAAGCACTGGCTATATCTCCTGCGTTGATTGCAGGCTTGATGAGCGAAGCTGGAGCGCCGTTTATCGCTATTTTTGCGTTTCCGGGGTTCATCGCGCTGCAGTTTCTACGATTGCTGCTCGGGTTTTGCTATCTGCCCTTTTCTCTGCTGCACGTTACAGTTTTTGATAAGGCGCTTAGCAGGTTAGGCGGAGTGCATGGCGGAGACGGAGATATCCTCGCGGTGCCTTTGTCTGTGATTGTCACCATTCTGCTTATGCGGCAGGGGAGAAGCAGTAACTAGTATTCTGCCCCGCCACTATGCGCGGATTCCAGATTCTCAAAACGCGTGTAGTCGCTCAGGTAGGCCATGTGGACGCTGCCGGTGGGGCCGTTGCGTTGTTTGGCGATGATGATTTCGGCCTTGCCTTTGACGTCTTCGTTTTCGCGGTCGTAGTACTCTTCGCGGTGGATGAAGCAGACGACGTCGGCGTCCTGCTCGATGGAGCCTGATTCGCGGAGATCGCTGAGCATGGGCTTCTTTTCGCCGCCGCGCTGTTCGCTGGCACGGGAGAGCTGCGACAGGGCGACGACGGGAACCTTCATTTCCTTGGCAAGAGCTTTGAGACCGCGCGAGATGGAGCTGACTTCCTGCGTGCGGTTCTCGAAGCCTTTTTTGCCGGGGCCGGTGGAGCCGCTCATCAACTGCAGGTAGTCGATCACAATCAGGTCGAGACCGCCTTCCTGCTGCTTCAGGCGGCGGGCCTTGGCGCGCATCTCTGCCAGGGTGATGCCGGGGGTGTCGTCAATGAACATCTTGGACGACATCAGGCGGTCAAGCGCGGCGACCAGCTTGGTCTTGTCTTCGCGGGGAAGGAAGCCGGTCTGGATCTTCTTCGAGTTCACCAGGGCTTCGCTGGCGAGCATACGGCGAAGCAGCGACTCCTTGCTCATTTCGAGCGAGAAGACGGCGACCACCTTGCCGTCGCGCACGGCGGAGTTCTGTGCAATGTTGATGGCCCAGGCCGTTTTACCCATCGAAGGGCGGGCGGCGATGATGGTGAGTTCGGAGTGCTGCAGGCCGCTGGTCATGCGGTCGAACTCGGCGTAGTGCGTGCGCAGGCCGGTGATCTCGCGGCCCTGCTCGTAGAGCGCGTCAATGGTGCCGAAGCTTTCGGCGACGATCTCGCCGATGTTGGAGAAGCTCTTCTGGATGGCGCCTTCGGCGATCTCCAGGACACGGCCTTCCACGCGTGAGAGAACATCGATGGCGAGCTCGGACTGATCGGCCGCGGCGAGGAGCCCGTCGTTGCAGACAGACATGAGCTGGCGCAGCAGGCTCTTGTCTTTGACGATGCGGACGTAGTCCTCAATGTTCGGGTTCCGCGGAATGCCTTCGGTCAGGAACGAGAGGTACGGGATGCCGCCGATGCCTTCCAGCTCTTTTTTGCGGGCAAGGTTGTCGGAGACGGTGACAATGTCGATGGCGTGGCCGGCCTCGATCATCTCCAGCATGGCAGCGTAGACGCGGCGGTGCGAGTCGAGCGAGAAGTCGTCGATGCGCAGACGCGCGGTGGCGTCCGTGATCGCAAGCCCATCGGTGAGCATGGCGCCGAGGATCGTGTTTTCCGCGTGCAGTGCCGCCGGTGCGCCCTGCTGCTCGATAATCTGGAGGTAGGAAGCCATCAGTGGGTCTGGCTTAAGGATATGCCTGTTACGACCGTGCCGGGTGAGAAAGTCGGGCTGCGGAAAATTGCGGGAACCTGTGGAATTACGGAGAACGAATATGTCAGAAAAACATGCCCTGGCGGTGCCGCCCGCGGCCAAACGTGATGCGAAGTCCTTTGAAATCCTGCGGGTATGGATTGCCGAGCAGGACCAGCACGTAAGCCTGGGGGCGGAGGTGTGGGAGGACCCGGCGGCGTGGGGTATCTTTCTGGCCGACCTGGCGCGCCACATTGCCAATGCGCAGAAGCAGGCGGGCAAGTCGAAGAATACCGAGGCATTTCTGGCGCGGCTGCGGGAAGGCTTTGAGGAAGAGATGGACGAGCCGACCGACGAGGTCAGCGGGCAGATTCATTAGGCGGGCTGCTTGCGCGCCTGGATCTCGATGAAGACGTTGATCAGCGTCAGCGCCGCGGGCGTGATGCCGGGAATGCGGCTGGCCTGGCCGATGGTGGCCGGGCGAATGCGGGTGAGCTTCTCCTGAATTTCTCGCGAGAGGCCGCTGACGGCCGTGTAGTCGAAGAAATCAGGAATGGCGCGCTCCTCGCTCTTCTTCAGTTTATCGATGGAACGGCGCTGCTGGTCCAGGTAGCCGGCGAACTTGATCTCGGTTTCGACGGACTTCAGCTCATTGCGAATCCAGGAGGGTAGCGTGCCGTTTGCCAGCGGCTCGGCGTAGGGAGCGAAGCGCTCGTCTTCGGAGAGCTTTGCGACGAAGTTCGGTAGCAACTGGTCGATGGTTACTTCCGGCCGCTTGAGAAGCTGGGCCAGTGTCTGGCCCTTGGTTTCGCCTTCCTTGATGCGTTCGGTGGAGAGCAGCTTTTCGAGTGCGACCATACGGGCCTGCTTGGCCTCGTAGTCGGCCCAGGCCTCGTCTCCGATCAGGCCGAGCATGCGGCCCTTGGGGGTAAGGCGGCGGTCGGCGTTGTCAATGCGCAGGTGCAGGCGGAACTCCGCGCGCGAGGTGAACATGCGGTAGGGTTCGTTGGTGCCCTTGCTGATGAGGTCGTCGATCAGGATGCCGGTGTAGCCGTCGGAGCGGTCGAGCCAGAAAGGCGCTTCGCCCTTAACGCTGAGAGCGGCGTTGATGCCGGCCATCAGACCCTGGCAGGCGGCCTCTTCGTAGCCGCTGGTGCCGTTGATCTGTCCGGCAAGATACAAGCCATCAATGGACTTCACCTTCAGCGAGCGGTCCAGCTCGGTGGGGTCAATGGCGTCGTACTCGATGGCATAGCCGGGGCGCAGCATCTCGGCCATTTCGAGACCGGGGATGGAGTGGACCATCGCCGCCTGCACTTCCATCGGAAGGCTGGTGGACATGCCGTTGATGTAGACCTCGTGCGTATTCAGGCCTTCAGGTTCCAGGAAGAACTGGTGCTGGGTCTTGTCCGGGAACTTGACGATCTTGTCTTCGATGGACGGGCAGTAGCGCGGGCCGATGCCTTCAATCTGGCCGGAGTACATGGCCGAGCGGTGCACGTTCTGGCGGATGATCTCCAGCGTCTCCGGTGTCGTGGTCGCGATGTGGCAGCTGACCTGACGCAGTTGAGGCACGGTCTTCGTGCGGAAGCTGAAGGGTGTCGGGTCGACGTCGCCGGGCTGCTCTTCAAAGCGCGACCAGTCGATGGTGCGTCCGTCGAGACGCGGAGGTGTTCCGGTCTTCAGGCGGCATTCGCGCAGGCCGAGCTTTTTCAGGCTCTCGCCCAGAAGGACGCTGGCGGGTTCGCCGCTGCGGCCGGCGGTGTAACGCTCTTCGCCGCAGTGGATGAGTCCGTTGAGGAAGGTGCCGGTGGTGATGACGACGGCGGCGGCGTGGACGGTGCGTCCGTCGCGGAGTTTGACGCCAGTGATCCGGCGCGTGTCGTCCGTGTCTTCAAGGACGACGTCGATGACTTCGGCCTGCTTGATGAACAGGTTCGGCTGAGCTTCCAGAACCTCGCGCATTTTTACGCGGTACAGGGCCTTGTCGCACTGCGCGCGGGGCGACCACACGGCGGGGCCGCGGGAGGTGTTGAGCAGGCGGAACTGGATGCCGACGGCGTCGGCGACCTCGCCCATAATGCCGCCCATCGCATCGACCTCGCGGACGAGGTGACCCTTGGCGATACCGCCAATGGCGGGGTTGCAGCTCATCTGTGCGATGAGATCGAGGTTCAGCGTGAACAGTGCGGTGCGCAGCCCCATGCGGGCGGCAGCCATCGCGGCTTCGCAGCCTGCGTGGCCGGCCCCGACGATGAGGACGTCGAACTGTTCGGTGAATGCCATCCACTTTTATTTTACGGCGATTTGCTTATCCCGCCTGCGCTTCCCAGCCATCGTATTCACCGCCGTGCTTCTCGGCGATCTCAGTGAACGGGATACGAAGCGCATGGATGGACTGCTCATTGATGATTGCTGTGTGTTCTGCCATCACGAGCCACGGACGCATAGCAACGTGGCTCTTTTCCAGTTTCATTCCAAGCTTGATTCGAAAGCCCATTGCTTTCAGTTGATCGGCTGCATCATCCGCATCTTGAGAGGTCTTGAAATAGAAATAGTGGATGCAATGGCGAGGTTGAGTGAGATCGGAGCCAAGCTCAATGAGTTGCGCAAAAACTTTACGATCTGCTTCGTCTGAGTCAGTGAAAGAACCTGTAGGCTCATATCCTTCCACTTGTGTGGGCGGAAAAATCCGTGCCTTTCGGCGAAACAAATGTTTAAAAAAGTTCGGCATGATTGCTTCAGTGTATGTAGGAGAGCGAATAAAAGGATCAGTTTCCGTTCAGAATGACAAAGCAAGAAAAACAAAGCGGCAGGCCCTCTGTCTCAAAATGAGACCGGCACATGAGGAGCATGGTGCAGGTGACACAACCACCTCGGCCATAGCCTCATCCCACACAGCAGGGGCCCGCCGGAGCGCGGGCCTTTACTTTCTGATCGGGGTATGGGCGATGTTCGATAAAGTGCTTCACATCTGGCACGGCTGGTTTCTTGCGCTGTTCGTCTTCTGCGCTGCGCTGGTCTTTTCCAATGTGTTCCACACGGTGCTGTTCCGTGTGCTGCGGCGCAAGCAGGCTGAGAGTGCAAGCCCGGTCACCAGCGGGATAGGCTTCGGGCTGCAGAAGTACCTGGCCAAGCCGGCGCGCGCCATCTTTATCCTGACCTGCCTGTTCTTCGTGGAGCCGGTGCTGCCGATTCCCACGCGCTACCACGACGAGGTGCGCCAGGCGATGGCCATCCTCTTCGTCATCTCGCTGGGATGGTTTGCCACCGGCATTGTGTACGTGGTGCAGAACATCTTCCTGCGCCGCTATGACATTACCTCGACAGACAATATCCAGGCGCGGCGCGTGCATACGCAGTTCGGCCTGTTTCGCCGCTTCATCATCTCGCTGATCATGGTGGTGACGATCGCCGGTTGTTTGTGGACCTTCCACGACGACCGGCTTTGGAAGGCCGGCACCGGCCTGCTGGCTTCCGCTGGTATCGCTTCCCTTGTACTTGCCACCGCGGCCAAATCCACGGCCTCCAACTTTCTGGCCGGCGTGCAGATTGCGCTGACCGAACCGATCCGCATCGACGACGTGGTGATCGTCCAGGGCGAGTGGGGACGCATTGAAGAGATCACCTCGGCCTATGTCGTCGTCAAGATCTGGGACCTGCGGCGCCTGATCGTTCCGCTGAGTTACTTCATTGAGAACAGCTTTCAGAACTGGACGCGTGAATCATCCGAGATTATGGGAACGGCGTTTCTGTACGTGGACTACGCCATTCCGGTGGAACCTTTGCGTCAAAAGCTGCGGGAGATATGCCAGGCGTCTCCCCTGTGGGATGGCAAGGTATGCGGCCTGCAGGTGACGGACATCAAGGAGCACACCATGGAATTGCGCTGCCTCGTGAGTAATCGCAACGCAGGGGACAATTTTGACCTGCGCTGTATTGTGCGGGAGAAGATGATGGAGTTTATCCGGGAAAATTATCCCGAGCACTTCCCGCGCACGCGCTTTGCCGGGTTGCCAGACGCAGGGCGTTCCGCCGGTGAAACGGCGGAGAAGTTTACACCTACGGCAACCGGCACAGCCTTATAAAGGATCAGGGTGTGACGCGGCACACTGCACGGAACAAATTCACGGGGCGATGATGAAGTTGTCCTAAGCTGAGGGTGCCATGCCAATTGTTTTGTGTTTCAATCCGGGTAGCAATTCACTGAAGTTTGACCTGGTGGAGACCGAGGCTGGCCAGTCGCGCGCCTCGGCGGGGAAGCGTTTGCTGACCGGCGGCATCGACAACGTGGGCAAGCCCACGGAGATCGAGATTGCGCGCGGCGATGAAGCTTCGCGCAAAGAGCCGTTGCCCGCGGGCGATTACGGCGCTATGACGACGGCAGCGCTGGATGCGCTGGATAAGCTCGGTTTGCCGAAGCCCGACCTGGCCGGTGTGCGCGTGGTGCATGGCGGCAGTGATTTCACGCAGGCCGTGCGCGTGGACGAAGAGGTGCTCCGGAAGATTGAGGCGCGCGCGGAACTTGCGCCGCTGCATAATCCAAACTCTGTGAAGGTCATCCACGCTCTGCAGCAGCATGGCAGTGCGCTGCCGGTTGCCTGCACCTTCGACACGGCCTTTCATCACACCTTGCCCGAGGTCGCATGGCGGTATCCCATCGACCGGGAGATCGCGAAAAAGCATGGTATCCGCAAGTATGGCTTTCATGGGCTCTCGCACCGCTACCAGATGGAACAGTTCTGTTACCTGAGCGGAACGCCGCTGGAAGATGCGTCGATTGTGACGACACATCTCGAGAGCGGTTCGTCGGTCTGCGCGATTCGCAACGGCAGGTCAGTGGATACCTCCATGGGCTTCACGCCGCTGGAAGGCTTGATGATGGGCACGCGGTCCGGTTCCATCGATCCGGCGATTGTTCCCTTCCTGATGGAGCACGAAGGTATGTCTGCGAGTGAGGCACTCAACTTCCTTGAGAAGAGGTCCGGCCTGCTGGCCATCTCCGGCCAGTCACTGGATACGCGCATCCTTCGCAAGAAGACAGATGAGCGTTCCCTGCTGGCGATGGCGATGTTTGCCTATCGTGTGCGCGCGGCCATTGGTGCGTATCTTGCGGTGTTAGGCGAAGCGCGTGCGGTTGTGTTCAGTGGAGGCATCGGAGAGAATACCCCTGAGGTTCGCGGCCCCATTGCCGAGGGCCTGCGAGGCTGGGGCATGCAGGTGGATCCCGCCCGCAATACTGAGGTGATGGCGGGCGACACGTTGCTCTCCACACCCGCATCAAAACTTGCCGCATGGGTCATACACGCTGACGAAGGCATGCAACTCGCACACGAGTGCACGCAAGCCACACAGTAACCGCTCAACCCACGGAGATGATTGCGATGCCGCTTACCCCCGAAGATCTCGGACGTATTGACGCCTATTGGCGCGCTGCAAATTACCTGTCTGTCGGACAGATCTACCTGCGGGACAATGCCCTGCTGCGCCGTCCGCTAACGGTGGACGACATCAAGCCGCGCCTGCTTGGGCACTTCGGCACAACACCCGGGCTGAACTTCGTCTATGTGCATTTGAACCGCATCATCCAGCAGCGGCGGCACAGCATGCTGCTCATCACCGGCCCTGGACATGGAGCTCCGGGCATTCTTGCCAATACCTTTCTTGAAGGCAGCTACTCGGAGACGTATCCGAATATTCAGCAGGACTACGATGGGCTGAAGCTCTTCTTCAAGCAGTTCTCGTGGCCGTATGGGATTCCCAGCCACTGCGCGGCGAATGTGCCGGGTTCCATCAACGAGGGGGGCGAGCTTGGCTACTCGCTGGTGCATGCCTATGGCGCCGCGTTTGATAACCCGCACCTGGTGGTTCCCTGCATTGTGGGTGATGGCGAAGCGGAGACAGGCACACTTGCCACCTCGTGGCACTCCAACAAGTTCATGAACCCGGTTACGGATGGAACCGTGCTGCCGATCCTGCACCTGAACGGCTACAAGATTGCCAATCCGACGGTGCTGGCGCGTATTCCGCAGGAAGAGCTGGAGCAGTTATTCCGCGGCTATGGCTACACGCCCTATACCGTGGAAGGGGATGATCCGGCGACGATGCATTCGTTGATGGCCGATACGCTGGACCGCATCTTTGACCACATTGCGCGGATTCGCGAAGAGGCAAAGTCGCAGAACCCGCCTGAGCGGCCTGCGTGGCCCATGCTGATTCTGCGGACGCCGAAGGGCTGGACCTGCCCGCACATGGTGGATGGCAAACAGGTAGAGGGCACGTGGCGCGCGCACCAGGTGCCTCTGGATGAAGTACGCACCAACCCGGAACACCTGAAGCTGCTGGAAGGCTGGCTGCGCAGCTATAAGCCGGAGGAGCTGTTTGAAGACGATGGCTGCCCTGTCGCTTCGGTGCTTGATCTTGCGCCGAAGGGTGACCTGCGCATGTCGGCCAATCCCAGCGCCAATGGCGGCGAGCTGCTGAAACCGCTGTCGCTGCCGGACTTCCGCGACTACGCGGTGGAGTGTGTGCGTCCGTGCGCTGCCGACGAGGTCTCCGCAACGAAGATCCTTGGCGATTACCTGCGCGATGTGATCCGGCGCAACTCAGCCAATCGCAACTTCCGCATCTTCGGTCCGGATGAGACTGCTTCGAACCGCCTGCAGGATGTGTACCAGGCCACGACGAAGCAGTGGGAAGGAGAGAGGCTCGCTGTCGACGAGAACCTGTCCACCGACGGCCGCGTGGTGGAGGTGCTGAGCGAGAACCTTTGCCAGGGTTGGCTTGAGGGCTACCTGCTCACCGGGCGGCATGGCTTCTTCTCCTGCTATGAAGCCTTCATCCACATCATCGACTCCATGTTCAACCAGCATGCCAAGTGGTTGAAGGCATGCAAAGAACTGCCATGGCGCAAGCCGGTAGCATCGCTGACCTACCTGCTGAGTTCGCACGTCTGGCGGCAGGACCATAACGGTTTCTCGCACCAGGACCCCGGCTTTATTGACCATGTTGCGAACAAGCAGAGCGATGTGACACGCATCTACTTCCCTCCCGATGCGAACTGCCTGCTCTCGGTGGGTGACCACTGCCTGCGCAGCCGTAACTACATCAACCTGATCATTGCCGGGAAGCAGCCGGCGCATACCTACCTGACCATGGACGAAGCGGTGCGCCACTGCACGGACGGCCTGGGCGAATGGCAGTGGGCTTCCAACTGCAGCCCGGACGAATTGCCGGATGTGGTGGTGGCCAGCGCCGGCGATGTGCCGACGATGGAAGCCCTGGCCGCGGTGACGGTGTTGCGGGAGTGGGCGCCGGGGCTGAAGGTGCGCTTCGTCAACGTCGTGGATCTGTTCACGCTGGAGACGCAGGTGCAGCATCCGCATGGTCTGGATGATGAGACCTTCGAACGTATCTTCACGAAGGACAAGCCGGTGATCATGGCCTTCCACGGCTATCCCACGGTGGTGCACAAGCTCACCTACAAGCGCAGCAACCACATGAACTTCCACGTGCATGGTTTCCGCGGCGAAGGCACCACCACAACGCCGTTTGATATGACGGTGCTGAACCATGTGGACCGTTTCTCCCTGGCGCTGGATTGCGTGAAGTATGCTTTGCCGGGAGAGTATGACCGCGTCCGGCAGATCTACAGCGAGAAGATGCAGCAGCACAAGCTGCATGTCAGCGAGCATGGGGAAGACCTGCCCGAGGTCACCGATTGGAAGTGGACGAGCGCGGAGTAGGTACGTTGGTCAGGAGAAAATGGCTTTAGTTGTTGAGGGAATGACCTCAGCGGCTAAAGCCGTTTTGTTTTGGGGTGGAAAGCGCGATCTCCCACCCATGCTTCACATGGATTGGGCACCCGGTGTTTTAGTCAGGAAAAAGTATTTACTGCTGCAGCCAGCGCGCCACGGCCTTGTTGCAAACTTCGGGCTGTTCTTCGAATGGCAGATGACCTACGCCGGGCAGCACCATCAGCTGAGCGCGCGGCATGGCGCTTACCAGCCGCTCGGCAGAGGGCAGGCTCACGGCGCGGTCCATGTCTCCCCAGATCAGCAGGGCGGGAACATCGGCCAGACGTACCAGCATCTTCTTCAGTCCGCGCATGTCCGTGCTCCAACCGCGGACAATGGCCAGCAGGTGATCCATGGTGCCGGGAATGCTCAGGTGCTCGGTGTAGCAGTCCAGCGTGCCATCAATAATGCGCGATGGCTCACCGTACATGCGGCGCAGAGCTGCCTGGTGCAGCAGGCGCGGCCACATGGGAACGCGACGGCCAAGCCATGCGCCCACCGGTGTGGTGAAGAAACGCGCACTGCGCTCACCGTGCAGGCAGAACGGGTTTGCCGGAGCAAACAGAACCAGCTTGCCAATGCGCCGGGTATGACGCGCGGCCAGCATCATGGCCAGGGCTCCGCCATGGGAATGTCCTGCTACGTCGGCGACGTCGAGGCCCAGCTCGTCCATCAGCCGGGCAATGCGGTCGGCGGTCGCTTCCAGGCTGGCATCCAGCCCGGCCACGCGCTGGGTTTTCCCCATGTTGAACAGGTCAATCGCGTACACGGTGGAGTGGCGCGCAAGGTCTTTCAGGTTGCGCCGCCAGGTCTGGCCGTCGGCCAGCAAACCATGCAGCAGCAGCAGGGGGCGTCCCGCGCCCGCAATGCGGCAATGCACGGCTACACCGTCCACTGTCACCTGCCGTTCTTCTACCTGGAATTCGCTTGCCAAGGCTTTCGACTGACTTCCTTCTCTCGACGTATAGGACGCTGTACGGAAATTTCCCGCAGCAGGCGCCAACCCTCCAATGTTACAGGAGTGTTACAGGAAATTAGATGCGAAAGGTGGTTGGGCGGTGACATTTTGAAGCACACTGCACCTTTGCCGCTGCACAATCAGAAGGTATGCCGATTGAACTCACGTCACAGGACCGCGACGAAGCGATCAACTCTCTCAAGCTTTACGCGGAGACGAACCTTGCCGAGCCGCTGAACACGCTGGCGGCGGGCCTTCTGCTGGACTTCTTCCTGGAAGAGGTTGGCCCGCTGGTCTATAACCGCGCCATTTCGGATGCGCAGGCGCGGATGCAGTCCAAGCTGCTTGACCTGGAAGGCGAACTGCATGAAGACGCCTTCCAGTACTGGCCGAAGCAACGCTCGAAACGCCGCTGACCTTTCGCGGCGGGCTGACGGGTCAGCGGGCTGAGAGGAGAACTTCGACCTGGGTGTCCTTCTCGAAGCTCACGGCATGTCCGCGGGTGAGGAAGCGGAAGTAGATGGACTTGGCAAATGCATAGGCGCCAAAGCCGGTGGCCACATTGCGATCGTTGGCCGTAAGAGCCACCACGCGCGCTACCAGGCCGAACCCATTGGCGGCCACGGTCTGCCGGCCCAGGCCGTTGCCATCGCGGTCCTGGTGCTGCGCCGCCGCGGCCAGCACGCCCAGCAGCAGCGGAGCCACAAAGCGGTTCTTATCGGCATTGGCCTTCGCTCCGCCCTCGCGGTCAACCGTAATGTTTGCTGCGGAGCTGCCTTCCGCCCCGCTTAGCGTGCCATGGACCTTCTGAGACTGTTCGTCCTGGCGCTTCACACTTCTGAAGTCAAAACGCAGCTGGCCGTTGCGGCTGAAGCTCCTGGATGGCTTGCTCTCCAGCACCATGCCTTCCAGTGTCGTGCCTTCGGGCAGAACCACCTTCTTCTGTGCGTCCACCACCGGCTCTGTCACCACGGCGATTACCCTGTCGCCGCGCTTCGCGGTGTCGGAGCTTAACGAGGTTGCAAGCCGCGCCTTCACCATCAGCTTGTCCAGCGTCTCCGGGGTGGCCACGCTGGCGGCAGCTGGTTCCTGCGCAGGCAGTTGGACTGCGGCGGGTTGTTCCAGGTCGGCAATCATTTGCGTGCCTGCCCATATCCGCTGCGGATGATACGGCAGCTGGCTGTACAGCAGGCGCAGAGCGCGATCTTTCATCCCAGGGGCAGCAACCTGGTCCTTTACGGAGGCAATCTTCTCGTGCGCTGCCTTCTTTGCCTGCGCGGCGATGCCTGACTTCTGCTGGCCGGGAACGAAGCGCACCAGCTTCGTCTCGCGGATGGTCGCGCGGGCGTCCAGCGGAACATCGCGGCCATCGATCAGGACGCTCTCAAACTTCACAACCGGGTCATGCAGCGGGGTAACGTCGCCATCCAGCCATGCCTGTACCCGCAGCTTCTTTTCTGCCGGCTTCAAATCGGTGACGATGCCTTTGACCACGGCATCCTTTGGCAGCACCATGCGGTCCACAACGTAGATCGGCTCCGTCAGAATGCCTTCCACCGCCTGCCCGCGCTTCAGGTTGGCTGTTTTCGTAATCCGCACATGCAGCGGCACATTCTGCTCCACGGTCAACGTCTGGCTTTGCTGCGCCGCGCCCGCGGCGGTAAGGCACATTACGAACAACAAATGGCGCTTCACTGCATCACCGCCGCTACGGCCTGTGCAAGGGTCGTCTCCGCCGGAAGCGGCTTGAATGCCTCGTGATTGCTGACCTGCTGGCGGCCAATGGTTTTGAAAAAGATGGCGCGGCCATCGATATGTGTCTCAACCTTCACTGTCTTCCATACACCCTGGCCCACTTCGTCGCGCTGGGTTGAGAAGTTGCTGCCGCTGTGGATGGTTGCCAGCAGGCCATAGCCAAAACTCACGTCGTCGTTCAGTTTTCCCTCCAGCGAGTGCAGCCGGATCTCCTGCGTATCCACCAACATCGATCCGCTCATGCCATGCAGAACGCGTTCTTCGTAGTTTTGTGGGGCATAGTCAGGATTCGGCTTGTAGAGAATGCGTGTGTAGCGGCCATCGGTACCGGCCAGTTCAAAGAGAAAGGCGTGAGGCAGCAGCTCCAGCATCTGCTGGGCATGCTTCTCATCGTTCTTGCGTGCCTGTTCCGCGCGGATAAATGCCGCGGGATCGGTGGCGATCTTCTTCAGCTTTGCCAGTTCCGCCTGCTGCCTGGCGGCATCCAGCGGCTTGCCATCTTCTTCCAGAAGGTAGCGCACGCGGCCTTCGGCAACCTCAGCAACGCGCTCCTTCCACAGCTTGCCGCCGGTACGGTCCGACCGTTCAAAGCTGGTGTAAAGATACGGTGGCTTGTGTTGCAGAGCCGCCCGCTCATTGGCGACGACCTGGATCAGTGTCTCCCGGGGCCCCGGCTGTGCAACCACACCGGCCACGGAGAAAATGGCCATTGTTGCAAACGATAGAACGCGCTTCATCTGCGGCAGATGCTACCTCGCTAACCTGAATCCTTCCTTAAGACTCCTGCCGCCGGTGGGTGTTATCCCTTATGCGGGATTTCGTTCCCGGTAGGCTGTCCGTGCCTTCTCAATGGCTTTGTAGTTCTTCTCTGCCCAGATCCACACGCTGCAGAAGGCCTCACCCAGGCTGCGGCCCAGCGGGGTCAGCGTGTACTCGACCTTCGGTGGAATGATGGGATGCACGGTGCGTGTCACAAATCCGTCGGCCTCCATCTGCCGCAGGGTCTGCGTCAGCATCTTCTGGCTTACGCCGCCCACCTGCTCCGCCAACTGGGTAAAGCGCAGCGTGCCATGTTGGTCCAGCGCCTCGAGTGTTAAAAGCGTCCATTTATCGGCAACGCGTGCGATGGTTTGCTGGACCAGGGCGTCTATATCCGCAAGAGCGGAGGACTTGCCGCCCGGCGACTGGAAGGAGAGCGGGGCCTTCGGTTTCTTTGGTTGTCTGATGGAATCCATATTACTTACCTCGTGGTAACTGTATTACCGAAAAGTGCCTACTTCCCAAAAGAGAGTGACAATCTTAGAGTAACTGATGAAGGGAGCAATCACGGATATGAACATCACAGGAAACACGATTCTGATTACAGGCGGAGGCTCCGGCCTGGGCCGCGGTCTTGCCGAGGCTTTCCATAAGAGGGGCAACACGGTCATCATCGCGGGCCGCCGCCAGCAGGTACTGGATGAGGTGGTCGCGGCGAACCCCGGCATCGTGGCCATGACGCTGGATGTGACGAGCGAGCAGGCTATCGCCGAGTTTGCAGCGGAGCTGACGGCGAAGTTCCCCGCGCTGAATGTGCTGATCAATATGGCCGGCATCATGAAGCCGGAGAAGGTTATCGACACCAGGGTCGCCGAGGACACGATCATCACCAACCTGCTGTCGCCCATCCGCCTGACCGCCGCCCTGCTGCCTACGCTGGAAAAGCAGAAGAGCGCCACGATCATGACGGTCAGCTCTGGCCTGGCCTTTACGCCGCTGGCGCTGACGCCTACCTACTCGGCAACAAAGGCGGCTATCCACTCGTGGTCGCAGTCGCTGCGCTACCAGTTGCGCGGCACCAGCGTGGAAGTGCTGGAGCTTGCCCCGCCCTACGTGCAGACGGAACTGATGGGTCCGGGGCAGAAGGCTGATCCGCGCGCCATGCCGCTCGATGCATTCATCAGCGAGGTGATGCAGATCCTCGAAACGCAGCCTGAGGCGAAGGAGATCCTGGTAAAGAATGTCTACCCGCTGCGGTTTGCCGGCGACTTCAACGTGGAGAAGTTCGATGAGTGGTTTGACAAGTTCAACGCCATGCTGGCCGCGCCGCACGACTAGTTGTCCGGCTGGCCAGATGACTGGATGGCTGGAGCGTGTGGGTTTCTCCAGCCAACCAGCCATCCGGCCAACTAGAATATCGGCATGTTTCCCGGCCGGTCCTTTGTCACGCCACTCGTTCCCATTACCCTGGGCGATCATCCGCCTATCTGGTGCAAGCTTGAGTTTCTGAATCCTTCCGGTTCCACCAAGGATCGTATCGCCCGCTTCATTCTTGAGAAGGCCTTTCGCGAGGGCCGCATCCGCGAAGGCGATCTGATTGCCGAGGCAAGCTCCGGTTCGACTTCGATTGCCATGGCGCTGGTCTCAGCGCAGATGGGCTTCCGGTTTATTGCCGTGATGCCGGAAGGTGTCTCCGCCGAGCGCGCCATGATGATCCGTGGCTACGGCGGGCAGATCATCCTTACGCCGAAGGAAGAAGGCATCTTTGGCGCTCTGCGTGAGGTGCAGCGCCTGGGCCGCGAGCAGGGCGCGTTTCTTCCACTGCAGTTTGAGAACGAGGACAATGCCCGCGCACATCGTGTCGGCACGGCGCACGAGATCATCAACCAGATTCCCGGTGGCACGGTCGGCGCCGTGGTCAGCGGTGTTGGAACCGGAGGAACGCTGGTAGGCCTGTATGAAGGCCTGTGCGATTCCGGCTGCAATGTGACGCCGGTTGTCGCGCGGCCGATCAACAAGACCAGCTTCGGTGATGTGGAATGCTGCAGCTTCTCCGCGCGCATTCCTGGCGTGGTCGACAGCCTGAGCAAAATCTTTCGCGAGGACCGGCTTCCCGGCCTGATGACGGTTGAAGTGGAAGACGACGAGGCGATCGCTGTAACCCGCAAGATCATCGGCAAGGGCTTCCCCGTAGGCCCCAGCTCGGGACTGAACTTCTGTGCGGCGGTCGAAGTGGCGAAGAAAATTGACGGACCTGTCGTTACCGTCTTCCCTGACCGCATGGAACGCTACTTTACGACCGAGTTGTTCTCCGTTTACCGGTGATTTTTCATGGAAGGCTTGACAGCGTCAGCCTTCGTTCTGTAATTAACCGTTAGATTAAATAACTGAGTGGTGAAATATATGAACGATCAACTCAGCACGACGTTTGCCGCGCTGGCGGATCCCACGCGGCGGGCGATTCTGGCAAAGCTCTCGCTCGGCGAGACCTCTGTCTCGGAGCTTTCAAAGCCCTTCTCCATCTCGATGCCTGCCATTACCAAGCATTTGAAGGTACTGGAGCAGGCCGGACTGATCTCGCGCACGCGCAGTGCGCAATTTCGTCCGTGCCGGCTGCAGGCGGCTCCGCTGAAAGATGTGGCGGGATGGGTGGAGGAGTATCGGCGCTTCTGGACGGAGAGCTTTGACCGCCTGGAAGACTACCTGGCCACGGTGCAGGCAGCGGAGAGCAAAGAGCACAAGAAGAAAAAGAAGAAACGGAAACACTGACGAAGACGCGGCATCCGGCCGCCCAACCCAAGGAGCAATGTGATGGCAGCAGTTGTTGGAGAGACCCAGATTGTTGAGAGCCGTGTCTTGCGCGCGCCGCGTGAACTTGTTTTCCGTATGTTTACTGAAGCGGAGCATGTCAGCAACTGGTGGGGACCGCGCGGATTCCGCACCGTGACGAAACAGATGGATGTGGAACCTGGCGGGCTGTGGATTCACACCATGATCGGACCGGATGGGACAGAGTACTTCAATGAGGTGCGGTATGAAGTGGTCGACGCACCGCACAGGCTGGTCTACGAGCATGTGAACGATCCGTATTTCCGTGCAACCATCACGTTCACCGAAAAGACCGTCAGCCAAACCGAAGTGAGTTTTGTGATGGAGTTTGCCAATCGCAAGCTGCGCGATGCGATTGCCGAGAGCCGCGCACTGGAAGGCCTGGCCGACACCGTGTCCCGCTTTGAAGAGGTGGTATCGACACTGGGCGGCGAGGAGTTTGTGCTGACGCGCGAACTGCAGGCGCCGCGGGAGCTGGTCTACCGCTCATGGACGGAGCCGGAACGGCTGGAGAAATGGTTTGGCCCTGTCGGGTGCAAGCTGATCATCAAGCAGGCCGACATGCGTGAAGGCGGCCATCTGCTGTATGGCATGCAGTTCCCGGATGGCAACCTGATGTGGGGACGGTGGAGCTTCCGCGACCTTACACCCTACTCGCGCATCGTGATGGTCAGCTCCTTCGCCGATGAGCAGGGTGAGCCCACCACGCACCCCATGGCTCCGGACTTTCCGCTTGAAACACTCTCCACAACGACCTTCGAGGAGAAGAACGGAAAGACGCTGGTCACACTGCGGTCAAGAGCTATGTATGCGGGGCAGGCGCAACAGCAGTTCTTCGCACAGTTCTTTGAAAGCATGACGAAGGGCTGGGGCGGTACCTTTGGCCAGTTGGAAGCCTATCTTGCAGAAGAGCAGAAGGCATAACTTCTCACCACTCCACACGCAGGCCAAACTGCAACTGGCGCTGCCGTGTGTAGTCATTACCGGCCTGGGTCAGCGTTCCAAAGGGGCGCTGATTCAGGCCTTCGCTTAGAAGCGTGGCGGCATCCTGAAAGACAAGCTGCGTGACACCATTGCTGGTTGCTCCAACCAGGTACGCGCGCTGGGTCACGTTGATGACGTTCACATGGTTGGTCGCGTTGTATGCCTCGCCGAGCAACAGCAGGCGTGCCGGGCCATGGAGTGGCAAAGCCTTGCTGAGGCGCAGGTTCAGGTTCAGCGCGAAGGGTAACCTCAGCGTATTTGGGCCCACCGTTGGCAGATAGCGCAGACCGCCTGCTCCATTGATACTTTCGCGGCCGCCGCTCAAGGCGTCGCCGCCACTGATCATCAGGCTGTAGGGGCGGCCCGCGGATGCTGTGAGAATCGGAGCAATACTCCAGCCATTGGCGGCAAGCTGAAGCAGATGCTCGTGCAGGGTCCATTGTGGCTGCCACAGGCCGGAAGCAACGATGCGCCAGCGACGCTCAAGCGAAGAAACTCCGCGATCGTAGCCCACTTCGTACGGGTCAAACTGCCCATTGCGGTCCGGAATCGCGCTGGCGCTCTGGCCAAAATCAAGAGACTTCTGCCATGCCCCGGTTATCCGAAGATCCAGACCCTGGCTCATTCGTCTACGAGCTTCCACTAACAATGCGTTGTAGGTTCCGGTCACGTTGGAACGGATCGCCGTAACCGTGCCGAAGCTCGCGTTACGGCGTGCTGTGTACAGCGGCACAACGAAGGTGTCGCCATGGCGCACACCCACCGCGCCTGTGCCCCCCTTCAACTGAAAGGTGCCGCGCGTGTTTGCGGGAGCAATATTGATGTCCACGGAGTTCGGCAGGTACTGGCTCAGTGCGGTAACGCCGCTGATGCGCAGCAGCATTCCCCAGCCCAGCTGCCGCTCCAGCGAAAGATGTGCCTGCTGCACCATCGGCAGATGGAAATCGTTTGCAAACAGCATCGCCGCCGTGGTCCTGGCTGGCACACCGGCAGGGATGCAGCGATAGGTGGCCGGATATCCAAAGCTGGTGCCGGCCGAGGAACACTGTGGATCAACCTGTGTGCGTGAGGTGACGCGCACACTCACAACGCTGGAGGGCAAACCTGTGTCGGCCAGCGCGGTGCGAAGGGTCGCTCCTGGCAGACGGCCATACACAATGCCATAGCCTCCACGGACAACGCCCTGTCGCTCGCCGAAGGGCGACCACGCAAAGCCGACACGGGGGCCAAGGTTATTCTGCGGCGAAGGCAGGGTGCTGGTGGAGCCAACATCGCTGAAGGCAGCGTCCAGAGATGCGTTGGGCCGCTGTGCTGCAGGCAGCTGTAGATGGTCGTATCGCAACGAGGCATCGACGCTCAGCGTTCCGTTGATGCGCCACCGGATGCCGAGCCATGCAGCCCGCTCGCCCAGCGTGAACCGTGTAGCCTGCTGGCCAAAGCTTTGCGAGAAGCTTTGAAAGCAGAAGTAGTGCAGCGTTGCATTCTGCCCATTGGTGCACGCCGCGGTGGGGTATGCGTTTACATCGAAGGTGTAATCGGTGATCCAGTCCACCAGACCGCCCGCGCGTCCGTTGGTGGTGCCGCTGGAGTAAAGGTAGCTGCCGCCTTCGTTGGGCAGATTGTCGACCACCTCCTGCACGCGGCTGGTCTCCGCCCCGCCCAACAGGGTGACGTGTCCGTGTGTCCACGTAAAATTTGCGGCAAGCTGCCAGCGACGCTCATCCGGAAAGCCGCGGCGGTTCAGCGTGGCGGGCTTGCCGAAGTAAAAGTCGCTGGCGATGTTGACCTGCGGAGCGTAGCCGCCGGGCCCGGTGGCCGGCTCCTGCGGCAAGGGCGCGGGCGCCAGTTGGAACTCATAGTCATGCACCATGCGGGCACGCAGGTCGGTGGTGAAGCGGCTGCCCCATCGTGCTGCCCATTGCACCTGTCCGCCGTCGACATGCATGTTGTCATCGCCAATGCTGGCAAGGCCACGATCGACAACGGGGCGTGTGCGTGAACCGGCTGGCGAGCTCCAGCGCACGCTGTTGTAGCTCAGCATCAGCCGATGCCGTGCCGTAAGGTCGAAGTCCAGGCGCGGCATTTGAGACCAGTAATCGGCGCGGCGCGGGAGCTCTCCCATCAGGCTGTCCAGATAGCGTAGAGCGGAGTTGATGCGTGTATTGGTTACGCCCCGGTTCTGCAGCAGTGCGCGTTGTGTCGATGTCAGCAGGAAAAAGTTCGGGTCAGCCGGCGTGGAGACAGCCGGGAAGCTGCGGCGCTGCCATTCCGATGACCAGATGCCGTAGAGCCTGCCACGCCACAGTGGCCCGCCAAGCCGCAGGCCCCATTGCTGCCGCGTATCCTTGGGCTTCACCAGCGAGCTGCTGACCAGCCCGTTGTTGTAGCGCGTGACGATGGCCGTTGGGTCGAAGGCGTCCAGCGCGCTTTCGCGCCACAGAAAGAACATCGCGCCATGGAACTGCTGCGTGCCGCGACGCGTGGTCACGTTGACGGAACCGCCCGCGGCGCGGCCGATGCTGGCTGGAGCGCTGGTGGCGTAAACCGTCATCTCCTCCACCGCCTCGCGCGGTGCAATGCTCGCCGAGCGTCCGGAGGCGATCGCATCGCCGCGCAACGCCTGCGTGTTCTCGGCTCCATCCAGAAGCGCTGCGTTCTGAGCAGTGGGCACAGAGCGATAACTGATCGTCGGTGTTTCGACAGCTTCACTGGTTGTACCGGAGGTGCTGAGGATCGCCGGCAACATCTCCGCGCGGCGATCAAGAACGGGCAGTGCGTGCGCCTCGGTGTCGCTGATGCGCTCCCCTGCGGCTGGTTCCATGGAAAGCGGCACAGGAGGGGCATAGGCAAGATCGATCTGTACGATCCCCGAGGTGCTGACCAGGATGTGTGAGCGCGTCTGCGGCGCATGGCCTGCGGCGGTGATGGTTACGGTGTACTCGCCGGGGAGCAGGTGGACGATCTGAAAGCTGCCGGAAGCGTCGGTGCGGGTGAGCAACTGCTGCGCGGAGCCGGTCTGCTGGGCAAGCACCAGTGCCCCGGCAACGGGAGATCTGCCATCCATGACATGCCCCGCGATGGCATTGTCCGTCTGGGACACGATCTGGGAAGCCGCTTGTGAAAGGGCCTGTCCATGGACCGCGAGCGCATACAAAACCATGGCGCGCACGGCTGCCTGCATCATCCGCTGCATCTCTCTGTACCTTGCTCAACGTGAGAGAAATCAACTTCCTTCTGACTTGCAGCCTACGCAGCTTTTTGCGGTTTGGGAAGTAGTTTTGGGCAAAGAAAAAGGGCGGCGGCCGAAGCCGCCGCCCTTTGTGGGTTGTTCAGGTTAGAAGGTAACGCGGCCAGAGAACTGGAACTGACGCACCTGGTAAGCATAGTTGCCGTTCACACCCGAGCTCGACGGCGTTCCGAAGTTCGTCGTCGCGGTCAGGGTGTTGTTGGCCAGTGAGAACGCACCGCTGTTCACACCGGTGATGTTGCGGTGATTGGCGAGGTTGAACGCCTCAGCCATGAGCTGGAAGCTCACGCCTTCCTTGATGCGGAAGTCCTTCTGCAGGCGCGTATCGATAACGATGTTGCGCGGAGCGAAGAGCTGGTTACGTCCGAAGAACGGGATGAACGAGCTGACGCCCGTACCAGCCACGCCGGAGGAGTAAGCCTGCAAGCAGGCCGTGCCGCTGGTGCACTGTGCGCTGGGCGAACCAGAGCTGGTGCCTACCGAGTACGGAAGACCCTTCTGCATCTGGATCAGCGGCTTGATGGACCAGTCGTTGAGAAGGTAGCTAAGAGCACCATTGCTCTTTACACCCGGCAGATTGATGTTCGCCCAGCCCACGAGGCGGTGAGGAACGTTGATGTTCGAGTTTCCGTAGTTGGAGCGCGGGTTGTACGGATCCAGCCAGTTGTTGCCGGGGCTGAAGCTGGTCGACGAGCTCGGGGCGTAATCCAGAGCGTGTGCCCAGGTGTAGTTCACGTCGTACGAAATGCGCTTCCACTGGCGGTTGGTAACGTCGACCGTCAGGGCGTTGTAGCTCGAGTTTACGTTGCTGATCAGCGGCGTGATCTGGTTGTACGCCGGGTTCAGCGTGTTGGAGGTCGTGGTGTTGGCGACGGTGTTCCGGACGCTCGAGGAGTAAACCTTCTGCGTGAAAGTGGTTCCGCACGCAGCCACAAGGCAGTTCCCCGGAGCCGTAGCATTCGCCGCCAGCGTGTAGGTCACGTTGTAGGTCTGTGTCGGGTCCAGATTCAGATTCAGGAAGTTCGGTAGCTCACGTCCCAGCGATCCGATGTAGGAGACCGACAGAACATTGCGCTTGCCAAGATCCTGCTGGACCGTCAGATCAAACTGCTCGGTGTAGGGGTTCTGCAGGTTCTTGTCCAGATACAACACACCCAGCAATACATTTCCGCCAGGACGCGCGCTCAGTGTCTGTGGGAACTTGATGGTCTGCGGGGCGGAGGTCGTTCCGACGTTGGTTCCGTTATAAGCGGTGATCTGCAACTGTCCGCCCGCGCCACCGGTGGTGGTGTAAGCGCTCATCAGCGAGGCATTGATGATGCGGCCGTAGTAGATGCCGAATCCGCCGCGGACAACCGACTTGCCTTTGCCGAACGGATCCCACGCAAAACCGATACGCGGAGAGATATTGTTCTTGTCCGTAGGGTGGTTTGTTTGCTGCGGAACAGCAGAGTTGACAGCAGAAGCGTACGGCCCCGGGTAGGACTCGTAGTCATACCGTGCACCGAGATTGAGGGTCAGTGACGGCGTGACCTTCCAGTCGTCCTGGACGAAGTAGGCGGAGTCCAGCGTGGCCAGGTCGAAGGCCTGTGGTCCGAAGCCCTGCGACAGACCGCTGTGGCATCCGGCGGTACCGGTCGCGCTGAGGGTGGGAGTTCCGGAAGAGGTCAGCGGGTTGCAAGCGCCCGAGGGCTTCAGGATGTCGGCCAGATACAGACCTACGTTGGCATAGCTGTAGGAGCCGTTGCTCTGGTAAAGGTTGTTCTGAATGTCGTAGTTATGAACGAAGTCCACACCAAAGCGAAGGGTGTGTTTGCCGAACTGGTAGGAAGCCGTATCACCGATCTGCCACTTGCGCTCATCAGGATAGGCGGTGCGATAGCTATAGTAGGGCGATCCAAGGTTGAAACCACCAGCGGAGGCCGTGATGGACGCATACGTCGTCACACCGTTCGCGCCGACCAGGTGGTTCTTGGAGTAGTCGGTGTAAGGCTGCTGACCTTCCCAGTTCAGTTCGCGAGCGTACTGGTAACGCAGCTCGTTCGTCATGTGGTTGTTGATCAGCGAGCTGAGACGGGCGATGCCGTAGTCCAGCTTGACGAAGTCGGTACCGAAGGAGTCGCGGGCGTAGGAGAGAGCTGCCTGCGTCTGCACGCCGCCGGGCGAATCCCAACGCAGACGGTGGTAGTAAACGTCCAGCGTGTGCTTGGGCGAAATGACCCACGACAGCTTCGGAGTGTTGATGTTCTGGTGGCCGTAACGCGGCACCGAACCCAGGTCAGTGTTCAGGTCAGCCAGGGCAGCGTTGCACTGCGCCAGGCTGGCGCCAGTAGCGGTCAGCAAGCCGGAGGTCTGGCAGGGGCCGGCTGTCGCCGAGTAAAAGGTGGAAGGGTTACCCGAAACTGCGATGCCCGGGAACTGACGGTCGAAGACGTCGAACGCGTAGAACCAGAAGAGCTTGTCCTTGATGAGCGGACCGCCTACGCCGAAGCCGTACTGATTACGCTTGTCCTTGGGACGGATCACCTGCGGAGTGTAGGTGTTGGTCGTCGGGTTCAGCGTGGTCAGCGTCGTCTTCTCGTTCTTCGAGCTGGTCTTGTCGTTGCGGTGGAAGAAGTAAACCTCGCCATGCAACTGGTTTCCGCCGGACTTGGTGACTGAGTTCACCACGCCGCCTACGGCGCGGCCATATTCCGCGGAGTAAACGCCGGTCATCACCTGGAACTCGCGCACTGAAACCTGCGAGATCGAGTAGCCTGCGCGCGTACGTCCACGCTCTTCGGAGAAGAAGGCCTGGTTGTCGTCAGTACCGTCAATCTGAACATTGTTCAGGACCGAGGGGATGCCGCGGAAGCTGAGCAGGCCGAAACCCGAAGCATCGTTGGTGACGCCCGGGGTGGTCAGCGCAAGCGAGGACCAGCGGCGGTTGTTGATCGGGATGTTCGCGATTTCGCTGGTGCTGAGGTGGCCGCCAAAGGTCGCCGAGGAGAAGTCGATGGCCGGGATGTCGGCGACCACTTCAACGGTCTGCTCGGTGCTGCCGGTCGCCAGGTGCGGATTCAGCGTGGTGACGTTGCCGACGGTAACAATGACCTGGGTGGTTTTCGACGCCGAGAAGCCAGTTGCGTCGACGGTGACGGTGTAGGTGCCAGGGGGCAAAAGCGGGGCCTTGAACTCACCGCCGCCGGCGCTGGTCAAAACGACGTCCTGGTTGGTTCCGTCGTTATGGATGGTGATCTTAGCGTTGCTGATAGCCGCGTCCGTCGCGTCAAACACGGTACCGGAAATGGCACCTTGCGTGGTCGACTGGGCCACTGCGTTCAGACTTAGACCAAGTGTGGCCACAGCGGCCAAACCAAGAAAGCCTCTCAATTTACTCATGCTGCCTCCGAAAAACATCAATGCGCCCTCAGCCAGCGGTAGCTGGCCGGGCATGCCTCTTACAGAACTTTCAGGAAAAGGGCACTACTTCCAACATGGCACACCACCATGAATGGCTTGTAAACAGAAAATTCAAGGTGTTTTTCATGCCGATGAACCTTCGGTACACTAGTAAGTCGAGGAAGTTGAGGAAAAGCGCAGCGTAATGTTTATCGATGAGGCAAAAATCCGGGTCAAGGCGGGCGATGGCGGCAATGGCTGCATGGCCTTCCGCCGTGAGAAGTTCGTTCCCCGGGGAGGCCCGTCAGGCGGCGATGGAGGTCATGGCGGCAATATCTACATGACCAGCTCGGCCAGCCACAACACGCTGGTCCACTTCCGGTTCAATCCTGAGTACAAATCGGGCCGTGGAACTCACGGCGAGGGTTCCAACTGCTCCGGCGCCGCCGGCAAACCCATCACGCTCGAAGTTCCTGTCGGAACGCAGATCTACGACACCGACACCGGCGAACTGATCCACGACTTCACCCGCGTCAATGAGACCATCTGCATTGCCCGCGGAGGCCGTGGCGGACGCGGCAACCAGCACTTCGCCACCTCCACCCACCAGGCTCCGCTGGAGCATGAGCTGGGCCGCGCCGGCGAAGAGCGCCACTACCGCCTGGAGCTGAAGCTGCTGGCCGATGCCGGCCTGGTGGGCTATCCCAATGTGGGCAAGTCCACGCTGATCTCCCGCCTGAGCGCCGCCAAGCCGAAGATCGCCGATTACGCTTTCACCACGCTGGAGCCGAATCTTGGCGTCGTCAAGATCGGTGAGTACCCGCATACCTCGTCGTTCACCATTGCCGATGTGCCGGGACTGATTGAAGGCGCATCGCAGGGTGCGGGCCTCGGTATCCAGTTCCTGCGCCACATTGAGCGCACCTCGGTCCTTGTGCACCTGGTCGATGTCTCCGACGCCAGCGGCCGCGAGAACCCGGTCGAAGACTTCAAGACCATCACCAAGGAACTGGCCGAGTTCGGCCATGGGCTGGATTCGAAGCCGACGATTGTCGTCGCCGCGAAGATTGACTCCGCCAACCCGGACAAGCTGAAGAAGCTGCAGGCCTTCGCCAAGCGCCGCAAGCTTCCCTTCTATTCCATCTCGGCTGTCACCGGCGAGGGTCTGGATCCGCTGAAGTACGCGATCGCCAAGCTGGTTGAGGAGCACCGTCCTGACCCGGCGAGCGAAGAAGAGTACGTGCCTCCGGTCCTGCCGAAGCCGTTCCCTCCCCCTCCGCCAAGTTCCAGGACACGGTAAGTTTCTACGGCATGACAGCGGCGCGCTGTTCCAGAAGGAACTGCGCCCGCTCCGGATCACTGCCTGGCACTGGCTTTAGCGGAGCTCCTTCATACTTCGTGTAGCTGCCGCCCGCTCCGTTGGAAACCACAATCTCCACCCGCGCCACCTGGCCGGGGATGCGGCCGCCAAACCAGCGCGGATCCTCCTGCTGCTTCCAGGTCACGGCACCCAGCTTTGCTCCAAAGGGATATTTGCCGTCGGCGTGCGAGCGGGCGTAGTTCACGGCGGTGTCGTCGCCATAAAGCGTGGTCATGGATTGTCCCGGGTTGATCCACGAGGTAATGACTCGTCCGCTCCGCGGGTTCCACGGCAGTGATCCGTTCAGAGTGGCAGTCTCGTTTAATTCCGGGTAGGCGGCCTTCGGTGGCTTCGGGCCGCAACCACCCAGCAGAAGAGTCAGCGGAAGTAGGGCAAGAATTCGCTTCATTGGGCACCTGCAATCGGCATGGTGAAGACGTGGTCGGCATGGCGCACGGGTTCGTGGCAGCTGATGCACTCGTTCTGGAAGTGAGCATCCTTGCCATAGGGTTTCAGGTCGTCTCCGCGCCAGCGGCCCCAGCCCCAGCCTTCGGTGGAGGCGTATTTCCTGCTGTCCTTGATCATCAGTTCCACCTGCTGGAAGGCGCCGGTTGTAATGCCTCCCTTGCCGTCGGGCTTCTGGTACCAGGCCACCTTGGCAAAGACGGTGCCATCGGGCCAGTCGTCGATCTTGCCTTCTGCGATCGCCTTTAGTGCGATCTCGTTGCCAAGAATCTGCCGCATGGTGTGGTTGTCCCAGCGGTCGGTGCTGCTGATGGGCTTCCAGTCCTTGTACTCCGGCATGAAGGGAACGCCGTTCCATTCGGGCTGCACACGCAGCGGCATCTCGCCGGCCACAAGCCAGTGTTTGTACTGCGCCTCATCATCCGGAGCGGCCGCCGTGGTCTGCGGTGCCGCAGGAGGTGGCGTCTCAAGATAATGCCGCAGCGTGGCCAGCTCGGCCGGTGTTACCCCGGCTCCGCGATGCACGGCGAGGTAGCTCGGCAACGGCATGGCGCCGAGCTGAATCATGTTGACGCCTTCAAACAACGCTGCGCGCTGGGCAGCGGCGGGCTTTGATCCAAGGGTGGAGAAGTTCAGGTGCTCACGGCCTTCGGTCACATCGTGCTGCACAATCCAGTACGCCGGGGCAACCTTGTCGTACCAGGGCAGTTGCGTCTCGTTGGAGTGGCAGCTGTAGCAGCGTTGCCGAAGGATGTGTTTGACCTCGTCCGGTGCCTGGACCTCCGCCGTAACGGGTGGGTTCTCAAGCTTCGGTCGATATGCCTGCATGGCGCAGCCCAGAACCAGAAGAACTGCGCCCGTGCCTGCCAGAAAGTGCATGCGGGCCATCTTGTTTTGTACCTCTCCCCAATTCTGATGCGAGGACAGGAGAGACGTCCGCCCCCATTTGGGGGTGTTCTCAGTATGTTTCTCTTTTCGGGACAGGCCTGAAACCTTTCTTCAAAGTGGTACGTCCAGTGGGATATCTGTACATCTCTGGCATTGTCCGCGCGGGTTTCCCGCAGCGAACAAAGATCCTTCTATCGCTGTTTCAGAACAACACTTGATGAGGCTTTCGATGATCCGATCGTTTGTCCGCCGCGGTGTCTCTGCGGCTCTGCTGTTCTCCACTCTTCCCATGGCGGTTGCGCAACGGCGCGCAGCCGGCGGAGATGCGCCGGCTGCCGGAGGCCCTGTGCCCACCCTTGCGCAGCGCACGGCATCGCTGGAAAAGAAGGATGGTTTCCTTCCTCTCTATTACGACGCCAAAACCGCGCATCTCTACCTTGAGATCAAGGAATGGGACAAGCAGTTCCTCTATATCAAGCACAGCGCCTCCGGTACCGGAGCAGGCGTCAATCGCGGAGCCATCCAGCAGGGACAGCTTGTTCACTTTTCGCGTCTTGGCCCCAAGGTGCTGCTGACGGCCGAGAACACGCGCTGGCTGACCAGGACGGGCGAACCCGCGCAGGAAGAGGCCTATCGTGAAGGCTTCCCGCAGTCGGTCATTGGCGGCTTCACCATCGCGGCCGAGGATGAGAACGGCGCGGTGCTGGTGGATGCCACGGACTTCCTGATGCGAGACGCCATTGGCTACGCCTCGCGCCTGGGGACCGGCTTCCGTCTTGACCCGTCGCGTTCCAGCATCATCGACGCGCACACAAAGAACTTCCCGAAGAACACCGAGATCGAAACGCTGTTGACCTTCGGCAAGGAACCTTCCGGTGGAGGCTTCTTTGGCGGTGAGGGTGGCAGCGGTCTGGCTGCTGTTTCGCCTGACGCCAACAACGTCAGCCTGACCGTTCGCCAGTCCTTGATTGAGCTGCCGGACAACCAGTACAAACCGCGCATCTGGGACCAGCGTGCCGGCCAGCTGGTGAACAACGCCTACTCTGACTGGTCAAAGCCGTTGGGCGAGTCGCGCGAAACGCGCTACATCACGCGCTTCCGCCTTATCAAGAAGAACCCCAACGCCGAGGTCTCCGACCCCGTTGAGCCGATCCACTACTACGTGGACCGCGGCGCTCCGGAGCCGGTCCGCACGGCGCTGCTGGAGGGGCTTCGCTGGTGGTCGGACGCGTTTCTCGCGGCAGGCTTCTCCAATGCCCTGAAGGCTGAGCTTCTGCCCGAAGGTGCTGACCCGTATGACATTCGCTACAACGTCATCATGTGGGTACCGGAGGAGCAGCGTGGCTTCTCCAACGGAGCCTGCGTCTATGACCCGCGCACGGGTGAGTCCATCAAGTGCGAGGTCACGCTGACCAGCGGCCGCGAGCGGCAGGACTACCTGATCACTGAAGCCTTGCTCTCGCCCTACAAGACCAGTGACAAACCCGACCCGCAGCAGCTTGCCACCGTGTTGCAGCGTATGCGGCACCTGGCTGCGCATGAGAGCGGTCACACCATCGGGCTGGGCCACAACCATGCATCGTCGGCCTTTGGACTGGGTAGCTCGGTAGACGACTATCCGTTCCCCAACATTCAACTGGATGCCAAGGGAAACATTGACCTGTCACACGCCTACGAGCCCGGCCTGGGCCAGTGGGACAAGCAGGCCATCAACTACCTGTACCACCAGTTCCCGCCCAGCTATACAGCGGAGCAGGAGAAGGCTGGTCTCGAGAAGATCCTGCAGGACGGCATCAAGAAGGGCATGTACTTCCTGACGGACAACGGCCCCTCGACCATCCATCCGCACTCGTCGCAGTGGGACAACGGCCCCGACTCCGCCAAGGAACTGGAACGCCTGTGGAAGGTGCGCGCCGTCGCGATGAAGAACTTCTCTGACGCCGCCATCAAGCATGGACGTCCCATGGCGGAGCTGGAAGACACGCTGGTTCCCGTCTACCTCATCCACCGCTACCAGGTGGAAGCCGCGGCGCAGTCCGTCGCCGGTGAGGACTACCGCTACGCTGTTCGTGGCGATGGTCAGCAGATCGCACCGATGGTTTCTCCGGAGGCGCAGCGCGCAGCGGTGAAGGCGATTCTGTCGACGCTGAATCCGGCGGAGTTGACGCTGCCGGAGTCGGTCATCGGTCTGATGCCGCCTCGTCCTCCGTCCCTGCCGCGCACCCGCGAGAGCTTTACCGGCTACGCCGGCGATGCGTTTGATCCCATCGCTCCGGTTCGTGTTGCGGCCACCATCACGCTCGATGCCCTGCTGGACCCGGCACGCGCAGTGCGCCTGACGCAGTTCCACGCCCGCGATGCGAAGATGCCTTCGCTGGGCGAGGTGCTGGATGCGACTATTGACGCGACCTGGAAGTCGTCTGCGCAGACAGGCCTGGCCGAGCAGTCGAAGTTCGCTATCGACTACGCGGTGCTGGAACATCTGCAGGCGCTGAGCACCAGCAGTGACGTAACGCCTGAGGTGAAGGGACTTGCCGCGCAGGCGGTTGCCAAGCTGCGCGGCTATGCCGCGGACCAGGCAAAGAATGACAGCTTGAGTGCTGAAGCGAAAGCCTTCTACTCCGCCGCCTT
This sequence comes from Terriglobus tenax, assembly GCF_025685395.1. Classification (NCBI taxonomy): domain Bacteria; kingdom Pseudomonadati; phylum Acidobacteriota; class Terriglobia; order Terriglobales; family Acidobacteriaceae; genus Terriglobus; species Terriglobus tenax. Next base: position 2,372,334 of record NZ_JAGSYA010000004.1, read on the forward strand.
TGCACCGGCGGGTGGAGCAGGCGGCGCTCGCGGTGGAGCTGCCGTTCCGGCTGCGGCTCCCGCGGCTCCGGGCCGTCGCCCCAGTGTCGATCACAACCAGATTCCGGCAGGAGCTCCAATCTAAACCCTTGGTCTCCGCCTGAATAACCCGATAGGCCGGTCCTCACGGACCGGCATTTTTTCGTCAGGAAGCAGGCCGCCCGGTGGGCCGCGGAGCGAGCTCCGCCGCATGGGTCAACACCAGGTCGCAAAAGCTCTGGGCCGTCTCCGGCAGTGCAGGCCCGGCCACGGTTGCCAGCGAGAAGGTCCGGCGCAGGGAAAGCCCATCCATATGTGCCAGCTTCAGCGTGCCCAGGGTCAACTGGTTCCGCACTGCCCAGCGTGAAACAAAGGCGATGCCTAAACCAGCTTCGACGGCCGAAAGCAGTGCTTCGGTCGAGGAAAAGATCAGCCCGTTGTTCAGGCCGGTCAGCTTTACGCCCGCGACCTTCAATGCGCGCTCCACAATACGGCGTGACCCGGAGCCGAGTTCGCGGCGCAGAAGCACCGCATGCGGCAGGTCTGACACGGGAATCTTCTTGTCGGCCCACGCATGGTGAGGCGGCACAATGCAGACCATGTGATCTTCCAGGAAAGGCGTGATCTTCAGGTCATGTCCCGTTGCCGGACCTTCAATCAGAGCGACCTCAATCTTCCCGGCGCGCAGCTCTTCCAGCATCTGCTGCGTGTTGCCGTAGCTCATTTCAAGGTGCGCGTACGGCGACCGCTTCAGAAATGCGGCAAGGAAGCCGGGCAGAAGGTACTGCCCAATGGTCTGCGACGCCCCCACCGACAGATTGCCCGCGACAATGCCGGTGGTGGCCGCGACGGCGGCCTGTGCCTCCTGCGCCAGGTCATGCAGCCGCTCCGCATAGGGGACCAGAGCCTTGCCCGCAGGCGTCAGTGTCACACGACCGGCAGAGCGGTCAAACAGCGAGACACCCAGCTCCGTCTCCAGCGCCTTGATCTGTTGCGTGACGGCGGGCTGCGTCAGCAGGAGCTCTTCGGCGGCCAGGCGGAAGTTCAAATGCCGGGACACGGAACGGAAGACGCGCAGGCGAAAGTTTTCCATGGGAGCTAGAACTCGATTCCCCGCTGCGCCAGGATGCCCTTCTGATAGGCGTGCTTCACCTCGCGCATCTCGGTGACGGTGTCGGCCAGCTCTACCAGCGACGGGTGCGCATTGCGCCCCGTCAGGATGACATGCACCATCTCCGGGCGCTGCTTCAGGGCTTCCACGACCGGCTCGGGGGCCAGCATCCCATAGCTGATCACGTAGTTGATCTCGTCCAGAACGACCATGTCCCAGTCGCCGGAGAGAAGTGCTTCCCGGCACATTGCCCAGCCCTCTTCCACCATGCGCAGGTCTTCCGGATCGGTCTCCGCCCCGCCTACCTTCACAAAGCCGCGGCCCAACTGCCTGATCTGGAAGTCTTCGCCAAAGGTGGCAATCGAGTCCTGTTCGCCATGGTGCCAGCTTCCCTTCAGGAACTGCAGCACCAGCACCCGCATACCGTTTCCGGCGGCACGCAGCGCTGTTCCCAGGGCTGCGGTGGTCTTGCCCTTGCCCGGGCCGGTGTTAATGAGGACCAGACCTCGTTTCGAGGAGGCGTCTTCGTTCATACTGCTAGTGTCCGCTGTGGTACGGGTGCCCGGCAAGGATAGTGAAGGCGCGGTACACCTGCTCCGCCAGCACCAGTCGCGCCAGCTGGTGCGGCAGTGTCATCCGGCCCAGGGAGAGCGTCATACCCGCCAGCTTCAGTGTGGCCGGCGACCAGCCGTCCGGAGGCCCAATGGCCAGCAGCGCCCGTCGCTTGCCGCCGTCGCGTGCCTGCCCCAGTTCGGCGGCAAATTCTTCTGATGTCAAGAGCTTTCCCCGGCTGTCCAGCAGGATGACAAGCACGGCGCCATCGCGCCTCTCACGCTCCACCCGCTCCACAAACTCTTTTTCTGACTTCAGCGCGATCTCATCCACGGGGGCAAACCGGGTGGTGCGGCGCAGATATTCCGCCACCTGGGTGTCCACGGTGCGGTCAGAACCGGCGGCGATCGTGACAAAAGAGAGCTTCACAATTGCGGATTCATCCAATTTTCAATAGCAGGAATTGTGAACATTCCATAAATCATATAACCAAGGGTGAATTTGCTCATCGTTTTGGATGGGAAGCCCCGTGTATGCAAGCGTTTGCAGCTTTCCGCGGGATTGGCATAAGTATTGCTACACCGATGTCCATCTAAAAATCTGGCGAGTGAGCCCAAATTAAGCACGACCTAAGACTAATAAAAGCTCACAAAAACAGAATTTCCCATAACCCCATTTCGGGAGATGCGCTGAACCTATGAAGAAGCTTTTCACTTTTGTAATCCTCTTTGGGCTGGTCCTCTGCACAGGCCCCTTGAAGGCCCAGACAACTGCTGGTCTGGGTACGATCGTTGGAACCGTAACGGACCCCTCCAAGGCGGCGGTTACCGGTGCCACGGTTACGCTGACTAACACGCTTACGGGCGAGACCCGTACCGCTACCACCAATTCTCAGGGTGGTTATCAGTTTCTGAATCTGCGCGTTACCTCTGGTTACAACGTCAAGGTTGAAGCTTCGGGCTTCTCCTCGTCCGAGATCAAGAACATTACGACCTCTGTAGGCACCGCGACCAGCGAAGATGTAACGCTGTCGGTCGGTTCGGAGTCGGTTGTTGTCTCCGTAGAAGGCGGAAGCGCCGAGCAGGTGCAGACCGAGACCTCCGCAATGTCGCAGGTCGTCGATTCTTCTGTCTGGAAGAGCTCCCCGCTTGAATCGCGTACCCAGAACGAGTTTGTTTCGCTCGTAGCCGGTGCAAGCCCTGACAGCGGTGCAACCGGCCGTGGTTTCGCCGTGAACGGCGCCCGTACGGGTACCGGTAACTTCCTCGTCGATGGTTTTGATAACAATGACCAGGGCCAGGGCGGGGGCGGCTTCACCTTCGGCCGCGGCGGCGCTGTGACCTCCATCTCCCCGGATGCCATCCAGGAGTATCGCGTTCTGACGCACGTTCCTCCCGCAGAGTATGGCCGCGCAGGCGGTTTCGCGACGGATACCGTGCTGAAGTCCGGTACCAACCAGTGGCATGGCTCGCTGTTTGAGTACAACCGTATTCAGACGCTGGCGGCTAACAGCTACTTCTCCAACCAGAACGGCCTGCGCGATCACCGCGTCCGTAACCAGTTCGGCGGCTCCATTGGCGGACCGATCTTCAAGGACAAGACCTTCTTCTTCGCGACCCTGGAAGTTCACCGCTTCCGCGAGGGAACTCCCTCGGTCGTAACCGCCACCACGCAGCAGTTCCTGAATTTTGTCGGCAGCGGTGCGTACCGCACCTTCATGGAAGGCACCACGCAGCAGAACACCGCGGTTACGACTGACAGCGACGGGAATCACTTTGCTCAGGTGGGCGCATGCCCTCTGAATCTGGGCAGCCCTTCGGGCTCCAATTGGGTAGGTGGAAACTGCGCCGGAGCGCTGACGAATTCCGGTACACAGGGTCCTGTCTTTAGGGCGCTGCTGGCGAAGTATCCCAGTTCGTTCCCTCTTGCTACGTCTGGTTTCAGCAATATCGCGCAGGGTCTTCTCTCGTCGAACGGTTGCTACAACGCTGCCTGCGACCAGACCATCACCACGTTGTTCCCGGTTCCGGTGTATGGACTTGCCGGCATTGTGTCCTCGCAGACTACGAACCAGAACCGCGGCAGCATGAAGATCGACCACAAGCTGACCGACAAGGACCAGCTGGCGTTCACCTACATTGTTGATCTGTACAACAGCGCCTTCAACAATGGCGGTGGCGACTCCACGCCTGGACCGGCTTATAACAATATCGGCGGTTCGCAGATCTTTGGCACGACCTGGACGCGTACCTGGACTCCGCGCCTGATCACGATGGCAAAGGCCAGCTATCTCCGTCACGTGTCTAACTTCTCTGCCCCTGGAACAGAGGGCGTTCCTTCCATCTACGCCGCCGATTCGCTGTCGACCGGCTTTGGTGCAACGGCTGGCTTCCCGCAGTACTTCACGGATAACCAGTTCGCCTATGAAGGTTCCGTAACCCGCAGCGCAGGAACGCATACCATCAAGGGCGGTTTCCGCTTCGTTCGTACACGGAACGGTTCGTCGTTCTATAACGATGTGAACGGAACCGTGATCCCATGGTCGGTGGAAGGTCTTGCGACCGACGGCCTGGCGGATCAGGACCAGTTGAACGCTATCCTGGGTGGCCCGTCGACTCTTGGCAGCCTCTACATGGCCAGCGCCTCGCTGGATCCAACCACCAATTCTGCTCCGGATCCGTATCGTGGCTATCGCGCGAAGGAGTTTGCGGCCTACATCCAGGATGACTGGAAGGCCAACAGCCGCCTGACCCTGAACTATGGCGTCCGTTGGGAGTACTTCGGACCGCCGCATAACTTCAAGAAGGGCTTCGATTCCAACGTTTACTTTGGAAACTTCGGAACCCCAACGGCGACCGGCAACCCCAACCTGCCGAACACACCGCTGCTCGCTGCCACACAGGGCGCATCCTTCATCCAGAAGGACAGCGATATCTGGAACAAGGACACGAACAACTTTGCCCCGCGTGTTGGTCTGGCGTATGACACCATGGGCAACGGCAAGCTGGTTCTGCGTGCCGGCTTCGGTATCGGCTACGACCGCCTGTACAACAACGTCTATGAAAACATCCGCTTCAACGCTCCTCGCTTTGTCGATAACGCGTATGGCTATGGTGCGGGTTCGGGTGTTATCGGCTCCACGCTGCGCAGCCAGGTCTACCAGGCTCCGTTCACTGGCAATGCTGCCCTGGCCGTCGCCGGCGCCAAGCCGGTACCGCGTCACATTGACCAGCGCCTTGTAACCGCTTACTACGAGCAGGCTCACCTGAGCGTAGAGACGGGCTTCAAGGGCTATGTCCTGGAAGCTGCGTATGTTGGTACATTCGGCCGCAAACTGATTGGCCTGATGAACATCAACACCTTTGAAGGCCGCGTTGCCTGCCCCGCCGGTGTTACCGGTACGCAGCAGACGAAGTGCGCCGCACAGGGTTACCCGAACGGTTACAGCACGGCTCGTCCGACTTCCGTCTTCAACAACGACAACTTCCGTACGAACCTGTTTGGCTCCAACTACAACGGTGGCCAGGTCAGCCTTCGTAAGAGCTACGCGAAGGGCGTCCAGCTGTTGGCGAACTACACCTACTCCAAGGCGATGGACCAGATCTCGGATGTGTTCACCGTCAAGGGTGGCGCAACCGGCATCGTTTCGCCTTACAATCCGCGCTACCAGTATGGCGCGGCTGACTTTGACGTTCGCCACAACCTGGTTGTGACCTCGAACATCGAGTCGCAGTGGAAGAAGAACAACCTACTGCTGGGTGGCTGGGCTGTGTCGCCGATCTTCAAGTGGCGCAGCGGTACGCCGATCTACATCAAGAACGGTTCGAGCACCTACGATCCGAACAAGGATGGCGTGACCGGTGTGGAACTGGCGGTTTATCGTGGCACGGGCAATCCGCGCAACTCGATCAACCACAATGTCAGCCCGGCAGAAGGCTTCATTACGGCCGGAACCTGGGGCCAGTACACCTGCCCGACTACCTGGTGCGATGTTCCGGTGCAGCGTAACAGCATCTACGGACCGCGTTACATCAACCTGGACCTCGGTGCAATCAAGCGCTTCCACATCACGGAGCGTCACACGTTCACCTTCCAGGCGAGCTTCTTCAACATCTTCAACCACACCAACTTCGATAACCCGATTGGCGACACCAACAACGCCAACTTCGGTAAGTCCACCTCGGCCGCTGATCCGCGTATCACGCAGATGAGCCTGCGGTACGATTTCTAACTCGAAGTCATCAACCAACAGAAAGGCCGCCCGAAAGGGCGGCCTTTTTGCTTTCTGGAGCCGGAAATCAGCCTAGCGCTTCTTCGCGGCTTTCTTTACAGCTTTCCTGGCAACTGTCTTCTTCACAGCAGCCTTTTTCACCACGGCCTTCTTGGCAACAGTTTTCTTTGCTGGAGCCTTCTTCGCCGCGGCCTTTGTTGCCGTTTTCTTTACGGCTTTCTTGGCTACGGTCTTTTTCGCGCGTACAGCCTTCGACTTCGCCGCCAGATCCTCGTGCATCTCCGCAACGGAGATCGTCGTGGCCGACTTGCGCAGCCGCTCCAGGCCGTAGAACTCACGCTTCTCCGGGGAGAAGATGTGGACGATGAAGTCCACATAATCCATCAGGATCCATTCGGCCTGCTTGCGGCCTTCGACCGAGTTCGGATACACACCGAACTGGCGCTTCAGCTGCAGCTCAATCTCGTCTGAGATGGCGTCGTTCTGGCGCTCGTTGGTGCCGTTGCAGATCAGGAAGTAGTCGCACAGACCGCTCTCTGAGGGGTCAAGCTCGAGGATACGGATGTCCTCAGCCTTCTTGCTGTCGGCCGCTTCCGCTGCGGCCAGAACCAATTGCTTGCTCTCGTTGGTCGCCATTCTTCTCCTTCAGTACATCCTCAAGGATAGGACATCGTACCGAATCGCGCAGGTTTCCTGCTAGCCATGTTTTGGTGGCTGGTAATTGCCTGCCGGTGGACGAAAGGCAATGGCCAGCCGGTTCCAGGTATTGATCTGGGTGATCGCCAGGGTCAGCCGGACAATCTCGCCCTCAGTGAACTGCGCCTTCACCTGCGCGTAGACGGCATCGGGAGCGTGTCCCTGCTGGATATTGGTGATCGCCTCGGTCCAGGCCAGGGCTGCCTGCTCGCGGGGGGTGAAGAAGGTGGTCTCGCGCCATGCGTCCAGGGCGAATAGCCGCTGCGTGGTCTCGCCGGCGGCCATGGCGTCCTTGCTATGCATGTCGATGCAGAAGGCGCAGCCATTCAGCTGCGATGAGCGCATCTTCACCAGCTCCATCAGGCTGGCTTCCAGCCCGCTGTTGTTGATCACGTGTCCAAGCTGCGTCAGGGCCTTCAAGCCTTCAGGAAACGCTGCCGGGTAGTTGATGCGTTGTTCGTGCATGGGTGTTTCTCCTTACTTCGCCGGCGGTACGACTGTCTGCGAGGTGTACCAACTGGCATCTACACTCTGGATGCCGGCCGGGCTGATGGTGACTCGCAAAAATCCGCGGGCCTGGTCTGCCGTGTTCAGCTGGTATTTGCCGCTGAGCGGAGGCGCAACGCGGGTCTTCGCGGCAACGCAGGGATTGACCGCCAGCGCATTGTCGACGCCAGCATACGTCGACAATGCGCTGTCATGGAAGTGCCCGGTGAAGATGCCGATGACCTTCGGCCCGCATGCGGTCTGCTCCCAGTCCTTGCGCAGCGCGTCGTCAATGTCCCACACGGGATGCTTGCGGTAGGGATCGATCAGGTCAGGCGCATGGGTGAAGATGACCAGAGGCTGCGGCGAGTCGTCAGCCAGATCGCCGATCAGGCTGATCTGCTCGTGCGGGCAGTTGATCGGCTCTGGCGCTATGCCGCAGGGCGAGGCAAAGTTGTCCTTTGACTTGATGCTGACCGTATCCATGCCTGCAAACCGCAGGCCGCGGATGACAAAGGCGTTCCTGGTCAACAGAGGATAGACCTCCGCACCATGCTTGACCTTCATACGCTCCTGCAGCAACGCCAGGAAGCAGCTGAAGCGGCTGGCGTCGGCGATGCGTTCGTGGATGACGTCGTTGTTGCCGGCGACGAAGAAGATGCGTGTGACCTTCAGCGGCGCCAGCAGGTCGGCCACCTCCTCCACGGCGTTGTCCAGGCGAAACGGCGGCAGCCCCTCGGCGTCCAGCGGCACGGGTGTTGCCGCGCAGCGTGACTGCGAAAAGTCCACATTCTGCAGGCCAAGATCGCCGGTGAAGACGGCGAAGTCCGGATGGAAGTCACTGGCGTTCATAGCGGCGATGGCCCAGCGAAAGGCGCGGCGATCGTCGGCGGCTACCTTGAAGGCCTCCTCGCGCGGCATCTTGTCGCCGTCGTCGAACAGGTGCGCGTCCGTGAACTGGAAGAAGCGTACCGGCTCCTGCGTGTGGAGCGTTGAGCAGGCGAACACGAGCAGCAGCAGGGAGAAAAGACGTTTCACAACGTCAGTCTATCGGTAGAGCGCCTGCTCTTCGATGAACTTAAGTACCCTGGATGGAATGGCCACAGGTCGCTCTCCACGGGCCAGTGCTTCGCGTAGCGCGGTGGCGGAGACAGGCACGTCCACCTCGGCCAGCAGGTGAACCCGCTCGCGCTGCCGTGGCGTAAGCCCCATGGAAGCGATCTTCGAAAGCTCAAATCCCGGGCGCGAAACAACAATCCATTCGGCCAGCTCCAGCAGCCGCTCGGGCTGCTTCCAGCGGAGAAGGTCCAGAAAGCTGTCCGCGCCGACAATGTTCCACCATGCGCAGTCAGGGTGCTCCGCCGCCAGCGCCTGCAACAGGTCAACGGTGTAGTTTGCCTGCCCGTCGCTGCGCGGAGCGTCGGCGTTACTTGCGGAAAAACGCGGATCCATCTCGCAGGTGAGCTGCACCATGGCAAGCCGTTGCGCATAGCTCGCCGAAGGAGGGCGGGACTTCAACGGTTGATGGCCGACAGGCATCCACCAGACAGCATCCAGGGCAAAGGCATCCACGGCAGCGCACGCCACGGCGACGTGACCAATGTGCGGAGGATCGAAGGTTCCACCGAAGATGCCGATGCGCTGCATGGTATGGAGAGTTTATCCGGTGTGGAAGGTTCCCGAAGAAAAGGGGATGGAGCCCGCTACCAGACCCTGCACTTCTCCTCGCGCACCATGGCATTGCCCTTCCTGCAGCTCCATGCCTTTTCAAACTCCGGCATGTTGCTCAGCGGCCCCAGCACGCGCCACTTGCCCAGCGGATGCGGGTCCACCTGCACCTGGCTGCGGGCCGCCTCAGGGCGCACCAGAGCGCCGCGCCACTGTGCCTCTGCCAGGAAGAACTGCTGCTCCGGTGTCAGGCCGTCGACTGTTGGTTCGGGGCCTTTGCCTTCGCGCGATTTTTCATACGCGCGATACGCAAGATTCACACCGCCCAGGTCGCCCAGAGCCTCACCCGTCACCAGTTTGCCGTTGTGGTGGATACCGGGTTCGATGAAGTAGTTGTCATACTGCTGCGTGGTGCATGCGGTCTTTGCCTTGAACTTCTCAAAGTCCTCCGGAGTCCACCACATGGTCAACGATCCATCGGCGGCAAACTGCGCGCCTTCGTCATCCACGCCGTGGCTGATCTCGTGGCCAATTGTCACGCCGATGGCGCCGTAGTTGATGGCGTCCAGCCCCTTCGGATTGAAGCCCGGCGGCTGGAGATAGCCGGCCGGCACCACCACCTCGTTCATCTGCGGATTGTAGTAAGCGTTCATGGTGGGCGGAGTCATCTCCCAGCGGCCACGGTCGAGCGGCCTGCCAATCAGCGCCAGGTCGTCGCGCACCGCAAACGCCTGTGTGGACATCACGTCTCCCAGAAAGCTGGCGCGGCTGATCTTTATGCTGGAGTAGTCCTTCCACTTGTCCGGATAACCCACCTTGATATTCAGCGCGCTCACCTTCTCAAGCGCTTTAGCCTTGGTGGCCGCGGTCATCCAGTCGTTGCTGGTGATGCTCAGCTTCAGCTGCTCCGCAATGTTGACGGCCATCTCGCGCGCACGGGCCTTGGCCTCGGGCGAGAAATACACCTCAACATACTTCTTGCCCAGCGCCTCGCCAAGCTGTGCATCCACCAGGCGGCTGCAACGCTGCCAGCGCGGCCTCTGTTCCTTCACGCCGGTCATCACGGTGCCAAAGAAAGCGAAGTTCTCATCCACAAACGCGGCAGGCAGGTACGCGGCATTGGCATGCAGCACATGCCAGCGAAGGTAGGCCTTCCACTCCGCAACCGAGGTGCCTTTCAGGTCTGCCAGAAATGCAGAGGTCAGCTTCGGCTGGCTAAGATTCAGCTTGCCCGCTGGAACGTTCAGCGCCTTGTACATCGCCGCCCAGTCGAAGCCGGGGTACTGCTTCGCCAGCTCCGCAAACTGCATGGGATGGTCCGTGTTCTTCGGCTCGCGCAGCTCCACGCGCGACAGCCGCGCCTCGGCCAGGCTGGTCTCAATCTTCAGCACGGCATCGGTCGCAGCCTGTGCCTGTGCCTCGCTATAGTCTGCCAGCACAAACATCTTCTGCACATGCGCCATGTACTTCTCGCGGATGGCCTTGTAGCGCGGCTCGTTCCGCAGGTAGTAGTCGCGGTCCGGCAGGCCAAGTCCGCGCAGGCTGATGTCGGCAATCGTATTCAGCGGAGCGTGCGGGTCCTGCGAGGAGCTGATGTTGAGCGGTGCATGAATGCCCACCTTCATCAACTCAATCATCTCCGCCTGCACGGCTCGCGCGTCCTGGAGTGCATCAATCTTTGCCAGTGTGGGCTGCAGCGGCTTAAGTCCCGCGGCGTTCACCGCCGCCTCATCCATGCACGAACCGTAGAAGTCGCCGATCAACTGCTCTGTGCTGCCCGTGGTCTGCTTCTTCGACGAGGCTTCGTCCAGCAACCCGCGCAGCTTGGCGGTGGTCTCTTCCTGCGTAACCGTGCGCAGCGCCCAGCTGGTCTGGATGGCGGGCATGGCATTCTGCTTGCGCCACTGGCCGTTGGCATAGTTATCGAAATCGTCGCAAGGGGAGAGCGACTTATCGATATCCTGCACACGCGCGCCCTGCTGGGCGAAGGTGGAAACGGGCAGTAAGACACAGCTCAGCAATACCGCGGCAAAACGTTTCATGAAAGCTCCTTGATGGGCCAAGGATACCGTCTTCCCCGGCGCCAGGGATACGGTTTTCCTGCTATCCTTGGCTCCCATGAAAATCGCTCTTGCCGCTACGCTCTTCGCTACCTCTGCCCTGGCCCAGTCCACCCTGCTGGTCACCAATCAGACGGACCGCAGCCTGGCTTACATTGACACCGCGACCGGCAAGGTGACCGATACCATTCCGGAGAACGGTGTCACCGGGCATGAGATCACCACATCGCCCGACGGCAAGCTCGCCTACATTCCTATGTACGGCAACGCGGGCGTCGGGAAGCCGGGCACGGACGGTTCGACGATCCAGGTCGTCGACATCGCCTCGCACAAGATTGTTCACACCATTGACCTTGGCCATGGCGTACGACCGCACAAGCCGGTTTATGACACGCATCGCAACGTGCTTTGGGTGAGCACCGAGCTTGACCACAGCATTACGGCCATCGACCCCAAAAGCTACAAGGTGCTCTACTCCGTTCCCACCGGGCAGGCGGAGTCGCACATGTTCGTACTCTCGCCTGACGGCAAGCGCGCCTACACCGCCAATGTCGGTCCTGGCACCGTGTCCGTGCTTGACCTGGATGCGAAGAAGCTGGTCACCATTATTCCCATCTCGAAGAACACGCAGCGCATCACCATTACCAGCGACGGCAAGTACGTCTTCACCTCAGACCAGGAATCTCCCCGTCTGGCAGTGATTGATACAGCGACCAACAAGGTGAAGGAGTATGTCCCGCTGCCCAGTGAAGGTTACGGCGGCGCCATTACCGCTGACGGCAAAACTCTGCTGCTGTGCCAGGTCCATGCCAACAAGCTGGTCTTTCTGGATCTGCCCACCATGAAAGTGACCAAGACCATTGCGGTCGGCGAGTATCCGCAGGCGGTGGTCATTGATCGAGACGGCAAGCACGCCTATGTTTCCAGTCTGCGGTCGGGCACCATTGACGTGATCGACATGGCCACGCGCGAGCCGGTGAAGAGCATCTTCGCGGGCAAGGGCGCTGACGGCATGGTGCTGGTTTCAGCAAAGTGACCGGTGCGTCAGCACGGCTGCTCCTGCTCTGCTAGCCTTTTAGAAGCATGGACGTTACCTGCCACCGGTGCCACCAGTTATTCCCGGGCGATTCAGCCTTCTGCCCGCACTGCGGCGCTGCACAGTTGTATGTCTCGGCCGACCAGGTAGAGGAGCAGGGGATCGCTTCCGTTCTTCCTGCCGCGCAGAGCCTTGCTCGTATTGACTGGCACCGCGCCCTGCTGTCGGCGCTGATGGTTGCCGCGGCGGCGGCGGTTCTATCCGCGCTTGCCGTGCTGGTGCCCGTGCTCAGCGTGGCGCGCTTCCTCTGGATTCTGACGGCGGCCACCACCACGCTCTGGTTCTACCTGAAGCCGGCTCCCAATCGGCCCATGGATGGCGGCATTGGAGCGCGCATCGGCCTGGTTACCGGGCTTGCCATCTCGTTTCTCTCCACGTTTTCTACGGCGCTGTTCATGGTGATTCAGCGGTATGTCCTGCACCGTGGAGACGTCCTGGATACGGCTTTCGCGGCCATGCTCACGGCTCTGGCAGACTTCTACAAAAAACTCGGCATTGACGCGAAGCAACAGTACCTGATCTTCTCCCTGTTGCGCTCGCCCGAGGGGCACGCCGGGCAGATGCTTTCCGAGTTCGCCATGCGCGCCATCTACATCACGTTGTTTCTTGCTTTGATGGGCGGTATCTCCGGCATGATGCGGCGGGGACGCCAGCGCGTGGCCCGGTAGCTGCACCGAAACGGGCGCTCCGGTAAAATACACAAGGCGGTTTCCTACACAGATGTCCTGGTTTAAGCGCGAAGAGAACGAGATCATCAACGAGTCGGAGAAGACGGTCCGCACGGAAGGTCTGTGGATCAAGTGTGACGGCTGCCGTCAGGTGATCTGGAAGGCCGATCTTGAGGCCAATCAGTATGTTTGCCCCAAGTGCGGCAAGCATTTCCGTATCGACGCACGCACGCGCATTGCGATGCTACTGGAGCCGGGCTACGAACTGGTGGACCTGGAACTGCGCTCGACCGATCCGCTGCAGTTCACTGATCTGAAGAAGTACAGCACCCGTCTGGACCAGGCCCGCAAGAAGACCGGCCTGAACGACGCCATCATCAACGCTGTCGGCCAGATGGGTCCGCATAACGTGGTGCTTTCGGTCATGGAGTACGGCTTTATCGGCGGCTCCATGGGTTCCGTCGTGGGTGAGACGATTGCCCGCGCCGTGGACCGCGCCTACGAGACGAAATCGCCTCTGGTCATCGTCTCGGCCTCCGGCGGAGCGCGCATGATGGAAGGCATTGCCAGCCTGATGCAGCTTGCCAAGGTCTCCACTGCGCTGACGCGGCTGGACGAGGCAAAGATCCCCTTCATCTCGCTGATGACCGACCCGACCACGGGCGGCGTCACGGCCAGCTTTGCCATGCTGGGCGACCTGAACATCGCCGAGCCCGGTGCCCTGATCGGTTTTGCCGGCCCGCGCGTTATCGAGCAGACTATCCGCCAGAAGCTTCCCGAAGGCTTCCAGCGCTCCGAGTTCCTGCTGGAGCATGGCTTCCTGGACGCGGTCGTCCCGCGTACCGGCCTGAAGGACTACCTGATCCGCGCCTTCAGTTTTATGAAAACCAGCTAGCCTCTGTCAGTAGGACTTTCGTATCCTTGCGGGACGGTTCCGCCAGTTGGAACCGATCCCCCGCAAAAGGATCTTCCCTCTGATGTCCGTAACTGAAGGCACCTCCAAGGCAGCACTCTGGACCGGTCGCATCCTGGTCTGGATTCCCTCACTCTTCATCCTCTCCGGCGGCATCAACTCCCTGCGTCACGCGCAGATGGTGGTTGAGGGCCTGAAGCAGTTCGGCTTTCCGGAGAGCCTGCTTCCCTTCATGGGCACGGTCGCCCTGCTTGGCGGTTTGATGGCGCTGATCCCTGCCACAGAGGTTGTGGGCGGCATCCTGCTCACCGCCTATCTTGGAGCGGCCGCCATGGCGCACATCCTCGCGCATCAGCCGATGCAGTGGCTTGCTCCGACGGCTTTCGGTATCGCTGTCTGGATCGGGCTTTATCTGAAGGAGCCGCGCCTGCGCACGGTCTTTCCCGTCAAACGGTAGCCTTGGAGGGGCCGGGTGCCCCATCCATCGCGCAGCGATGGGTGGGTGTCTCGCTAGAGCTGCGACCGGTAGCGTTCAATCGCCAGCAGCACCAGCTGCGACCGCGTCCGTACGCCGGTCTTTGAGAACAACTGCTGCAGCGTTGCCTTCACGGCGCTCTCTGAGATGTTGAGCTGCGATGCAATCTCCTTGTTCGCCAGTCCCTGCAGCAGGTAGCGCAGCGTCGTGCGTTCGCGTTCGGTAAACCGCGGAGCGTCCTGCGGTGTGCTGGCGGCAACAATCGTCTGCAGGTACTGCTGATCAATGAGCACGCGCCCCTGCGAGACCTCGAAGATTGCCCTTTGCAGCGACTCGGGCGAGTCCTGCTTATGGAAGATGCCTGAGATGCCAAGCCGGATCAGGGTGAGCGCATCGTTGTCCGGCAGGCCCGCGGTGACCAGCAGAACGCGTCCTTCAAAATCCGTACGCTTCAACTGCTGCATAAAGTCCAGCGCTGTCTGGCTGCCCAGGTCGTAGTCCAGGATCAGTACATCCGGAGCGGCGGTGACGATCTGCTGCAGTGCCGTGGCGGGCGTTCCGCTGTGGCCCGTTATCTCAAAGCGGCTGTCGCTCTCCAGCAGCCGCAGCAGGCCTTCGCGGAAGAGTGCATGGTCGTCCAGGATAAACAGGCGGACGGTCTTTGTACCGGTGGCTGTGCTCACTGCGCTTCTACCTCCTGTGGCTGGTCCAGTTCGATGCTACGCGAACCCGCAAAGCGCAGGGTTATCTCAAAGGTCACGCCGGTAACGGTAGGTACATGCTGCAGCTCGCCTCCAAAGTTTTTGACCATGGCGCGCGCCACATACAGGCCAAGCCCGGTGCCGTTGGTCGACGCCGTGCGAAAAGGCTGGAACAGCGCCGACGGATCGGCAATGGCGGGCCCGTTGTTGGAGATCCGCAGAACGGCGCGGCCCTTGCGGTCAAAGGCGCGAATCGCCAGCTGCGGAGCCTCGATCTGCTCCGAGGCGCGCAGGGCATTCTGTGTCAGGTTCAGCAGCACCTGCAGCAGTCCATCGCGCTCGGCCTGCACGCTGGGAAAGTTCACGGGGACATGCCACTCCAGCGTGCCGCCAATCTCTTCCCAGTCCTGCCCGATGATGACGCGAAGCTCATCGGCCAGCGCCGCCAGGGACACCGGCGGATGCTGCGTACGCGCCTGGTTGCGCAGGTCAAACGAGGCCATGTTGCTCAGGCCGGAGACAAGGTTCTTCAGCGCGTCGAAGTCCGCATCCCCCGTCAGGTTCCTGTGCCGCTCCAGGTTGGACGACACCACCGCAATCGCCGAGCACAGGTTGCGAATCTCATGCGAGACAGCTCCTGCCAGCACGCGATTGTGCTGGGTCAGTTGCTCGAAGTGGGCCTGCTCGCGTTCCCGTACGTCGTTGGAGTTGTCCACGAGAATGGCCGCAAGCCTGCGGCTGTCCGCATCGCCGTAAATGGAGAACCACGCGCTGGCCGGAAAGTGCGTTCCATCCGCGCGGGCCGCCCAGGTGCTGGTGTTGGTGCGTATGCGGCCAAGGTCAGACGGCAGCCGCAGAGCTTCATCGAAGAAACTGACAAAGTCGCGGATAGGCCGCTGCGTCAGCGACTCGTGCTCGCTCAGGCCGAACATCTCATGTGCCGCATGGTTGGCGGCAAGAATGCGGCCATCGGCAGACAGTGTCAGGATCGCGGCCGGGCTGCTTTCGGCCATCAGGCGAAGCTGCTCTTCGGCGCGGCGGCGCAGCTTCTGCTCAAAGCGGATGCGTGCATAGTGCAGCAGAACCACCCGGCGCGAGTCGTTGATCTGGTAGATCAGCAGGCCGCAGCCGGTATAGGCAATGGTGGCCATGCAGAAACGAAGGATGTGTTCCAGGTGCGTTTCATCCGCGGTAAACAGGCCGCGTGTCCATGCACAGAAGATAGCCGCCGCCACAATCTGCCAGCGGTTCAGCACGGTGGCGGCCACAATCACCGGGAAGATGTACAGGATGCCGAGCGAGAAGTCGAAGTCGTAGACCCATTCCAGCGCCGCCAGCAGGGCCACCACCGTCGCGGCCAGCGTGAGCATGTGCCGGCGGCTGGAGGCAAAGCCGCGGATCCGGTTACTGATGCGGATGCGGCGTCTTCTTCTACGGCGTGCTGCGGCGGTAGGCATGGCGTACTTCCATTAGACGCCAGCATATCCGCGGACGAGCCCCCTCGCTATCAAAAGATAGCCTCGCCCTCTATCCCGTGATGCGTGCAAAAGAGTACCGGAAGGATAGGGCGGGATAGCGCGCGATCTTGAGTCAAATCGAGCAATAGAGAGGAAACACATCCTTCCATGATTGTTCGTGATCGACTTCCACTGAAGAGGATCTGGCCGCAGGCCTGGCGCCGCCTGCTGATCCTGTTGTTCTTCGACTGCACGGTCGCCATCGTCTACACGGTCTTCCATCACCACTGGATGTCTCTGGATGGCTTGCCCGTGGCTCCGCTGGCCTCGGCGCTCACCATCTTCCTTGCCTTCCGCACCAACTCGGCTTATGGCCGCTGGTGGGAGGCGCGTTCCTTGTGGGGATCGCTGGTCAACACCTCGCGCGCGCTCGGCCGCCAGTTCCTGACCATGCTGGACGATGAGCTGGAACCGGAAGACCGCATCCCGCTGCGCAATCAGTTGGTGCTGCACCAGATTGCGTTCCCGCACGTGCTTCGCTGCCACCTGCGCAAACAGACGCCCTTCCCCGAACTGCAGTCCATTCTTGGCAAAGAGATTGCCGATGAGCTGCGCCAGTACAAGAACGTTCCGGCCGCCCTTCTGGTACGCATGGGCCGGCTGCTGAAGCAGGCCCGCAATGAGGGCATGATTGACAGCTTCCGCTGGACGGCCATCGACGAGAACCTGACCACGCTGGCCAATATCCAGGGCGCCTGCGAGCGCATCAAGAACACGCCGCTGCCCCGCCAGTTCGACTACATGCCAAGCCTGTTGGTCAGCATCTTCTGCTGGCTGCTGCCGCTGGCCCTGGTGGAGAACCTGGAGCTGCTGACCCCGGTCGCCAGCACGCTGATCAGCTTTACGTTTATCGCGGCTGACCTGATGAGCAAAGAGATCTCTAACCCATTCGAGAACACCATTCACGACACGCCGATGACCGCCCTGTCGCGGACGATTGAACTGAACCTGCGCGAGCAGATGGGCGAGGTTCACCAGCTGCCCAGCGAGCAGCGCAAGAAGCTGGGCGACCTGCAACCGGTCGATGGAATTGTTTTCTAAAGGAGTATGGCGATGCTGCAAAACACGAGACACATCATCTTCGCTACCAATTTTTCTGATGCTTGCCACGCGGCTGTTCCTGCCGTGGCGCGCTGGGTGGACATGCTCCAGTGCAAGCTGACCCTGCTGCACGTGTACAACGCGGATCGCATGCTGTATCGCGATGCCAACACGCAGTTGCAATCGTTTTTCGCCGAAGCCGATAACTATCCTCAATGCCAGCGGGTGTTGATGAGCGGAAATCCGGCGGAGGGTATCGCGGAGTTTTGCCAGAGACACCGCGATGCCCTACTTGTATTGCCCCCCAGCGACCAGTCCGGCCTTCCCCGCCCCTGGCACCGCTCCATGCGCGCGCGCATGATTCAAACCCTGCCTATCCCGGTCTGGACCCTGGGACGCACCATGGTCGGCGGAACTCCGCCGGCAACCATGGACCGCCATCTCGGGGTGTGGGTCAGCAGCCCGGAAGAAGGTCTTGCGCACGTCCGCCAGGCCGCACAGTATGCCTCGCAGACCGGCTCCACGCTGCACCTGCTGCACGTGGTGCCCGATGTGAATGAAGGCTCGCTGGCACATACCCTGCGGACCAAGGCTCCCCTGGGCGAAGAGTACGCCGAGGACTGGCTGACGCAGGTCGCCTCCAGCCTGGACATCGCTCAGCGCGTCGAGATTCACGTCGGCCAGGGCAAGGCACGCCGCGAGCTGCCGCGCCTGATCCGTACCAGTGGCGTGGAGATGTTGATGGTCAGCCAGGGGGCCGCCGTCGAACGCGGCGTCTTCCGCTCCGAGGTCAGCTCCATCTTTCGCGAGTGCTGCTCGGGCATTGTCAGCGTGCCGCTGGCCACGCACGGCCTCACCGTCACCGCACCGGCACCGGTGCTGGAAGAGGTCGCCTAAGAGGGTTTTACTTGGGAACCTCTCGAACCCACCCCGCCCCCCTCGCATCAGCGGGGGGCGGGATTTTTTCTTTGCGGTGATTTTTTTGCCGGAGAGCTTTAGCCAGAGATAAAAGGGCTTAGCCCCGGTTCTTGTCATAAAGAACCCGGGGCTTGAGCCCTCTTCGTCACGCGCTCTTTCAGTGGCTTGAAGGGCCACTGCTTAATCTGTTTGAAAGCTAAAGCTCTCAAACACCGGCTTCCAGGGAGAAGCGACTGGAAGACACCCTTAGAGAAGCGCCAGCTTCAGGGTGACGACCGAGATCAGTGCCTGCGTCAGCAGTACGGTTCCGGCCAGTACCAGGAACAGCTTGCGGTACTTTGTTTCCAGCGCATCGGCAAACACGCCGCCGGTAAAGGTCAGCAGAAACGGTACGGCCCACAGCCAGGGCTCGGAACGTACGCCGGTGGAGGCAAGCGGCAGCAGAAGGAGCGCCACCAGCAGCGGCACCGTGTTGCCAAAGTAGCGTGAGCGCCGCACGGTCGCCCACAGCACCAGCGCCACCAGCAGCGCAATCTCAAGCGCGGCGTTCTCCATCCAGTTGCCAAAGAAGAGCGACAGGCCCTGCAGCGAAAACCAGAAACGCGCCGCGCCCGCCGTGAAGACATAGCTGAACGGGCCGATGCGGAAGGCGAAGAAGGCGAAGACAATCGCCATCGCACCGGCGCCCGCCAGAACCATGGCCTGCATCACGTTGCCGCGGCGGCGTTCGCCCAGGTACAGCATCAGCACAAACGAGACCAGGAAGCCGAAGATGGCGGCCAGAATATGCGCGGTCGCCGTCAGTCCAAGCGCCAGCGTCAGCAGCAGAATACGTGGCTTCCACTTATGCCGCGGACCCTGCATGGCATGCGCCACGCCAATGCTGGTGTAGATCAGCCCGAACAGGCCCCACGCCGCCAGAATCTCGTTGTTCGGCGTGGTGGAGGCGCGCAGAATCTCCGGGCAGAAGGTATACAGGCCCAGTGCGAAAAAACCGCCTTCATTGCCGAACAGGCGGCGGGCTACCCACCACAGAGCTCCGCCCAGCCACAGGCCAAAGCCCAGGAAAGGCAGGCGCAGCAGCCAGTTCACATAGGAGAGCTGGTGGCGCGATTCCCACGTGGAACCATTCAGCGTATCGCCGGGATACAGGCGGTCTTCCGGCTTGCGGAAGTGGTCGACCGTCAGCAGGGCCCAGCGCTGGACGGAGAGCGGCAGACCGGCGGCGCGGTAGGCAAAGGTGCCATCGCCCTGCATGTTGCCGCAGGAGGTGAAGTAACCCAGCAGCGGCGACGGACGCTCCCACATCTCGCGCCCGCAGCGGGCGTAGCGATAGTCGGTCTCGGTCAGCGGGGCATGGGCAATGCGGTACAGCCCCTGCACGAAGAAGACAAGCAACAGCAGCGCAGCCAGTTGCTGCGGACGTCCAAAATGAATACGTGGCAGGGTCATTGCGATGGCGTCCCCAGGCCCGTTTCCGGGGTTCCGGGACTGCTTTGAGTGTATCGTGAAGGGGTATGGATTCCGTTTCGTTCCGCCCAGGCAAGGCCTATCTCTCCTCGCTTTCCCCCACCGTCCCCTGGGCAGTAATCTTTGAAGATGAAGGCGACACGGCGTATTTCTACGCCGTCGACACGCGTTTTGGCGACTCCGATGAGCGCATCCAGGACGCCATGCTGATCTACAACGTGAAGCACATCCCCGACGCTGAGCGCGAACACCTGGCCAGCATCGTCTGGTCGCCGGACGGCCTGAAAGCCGTGCTCTACCTGAACGGCTACGCCCACGCCATCGCGGACTTCGGCCAGCGCTGCGGCTACTGCCGTACCAACTTCCCCAACTTCATGGAAGGCCAGCAGAGCAGTTGGCGCAGCAGCAGCCATGCATGGAGCGACGAGCTTCTGCAGCAGTTCGAGGCTGCCCTGTACAACTAGCGTTACCTGTCTCCGGGGAAATAGACGCGTTACACTTGGATTCCCCAAAAATTAGGGAGATGGGCCATGACTGCATTCTTCAGAAATATTGAGATGGTGTTGAACCTGATGAGCCTACCGGTCATCGTGCTGGTGCACCTGTTCCTCAGCCCTCATTTCAGCAACCCCTGGAAGATGACCGCCGTGGCCGCCATGGCCGTGGCCCTGCTGCATGGCTCGCTCGGCTGGCTGGTACGCCGCCGCCAGCGCTCCGTCCGCGACCAGATTCTTGGCCGCATGTACACAACGCTGGCCGGCGTCCGCAACCCGGCAGATTCCACTGAGATGGCGGAACGCATGCGCATCGCCCTGGCCCAGCTTCCCCTGCTGCGCCGCGAGCCCCTGGGAGAGGTGGAAGAGGGTGAGCTCCGCACCTTCCCGCAACAGGAAAGGGCATGATCTCGCCCGAGAACAAGACTGTTGCCATCGCCCTGTTCTCTCTGCTGGCGGTGCTGATTTGCGCGAAGCTGGCGCTCTGGCCCTGGGTCATCCGTCGAAGGACGCACCGTTATCGCGGCATCGCAAAACGGTAGCTGATGGGAAGGCCGGGAGTCTATCTGGCACCATGCAGCGCCAGCCGCATGGTGACTGTCTGCGGAGCCGCCAGCGTCAGCACGCCGGTGCGTCCCGCATCGATGGACCGGTCCAGCAGGTTCTGCACGGCGACTGACGCCGTAAACCGCCGCGCGAAGTCGCGTTCGGCCTGCACATCAAACCGTACATAGCTTCCCAGCTTCAGCGTATTCAGCGTGTCGTCGTACTGGCGGCCGCTGGCATAGGCAATCACGTTCAGCCGGCCAATGTGGCGGCTCTCTGCCTGGGTGGTCAATGTGAAGGAGTGGCGTGGCACCTGCGGCGCCCACTTGTTGACAAGCTGCGGCTGCTGATCGAAACGCGTCACGGTGGCCACTGCAAGCTGGTAGGCCCCGGTAATCACCAGCGGGCGGATCGGATGCACGCGTGTCTCGATCATCATGCCGCGGCTGCGAAGCTGACCCGCGTTGAAGCGTTTGTCCGTCGTGGCGCTGGAGGTCTGTGTCTGGATCACGGTCGTAATCGGCCGGTTCACCATCGTCCAGAAGCCCGAGGCGCGCACCTGGATATCGTGTGCCAGCGTCATATTGCCGCCCAGCTCAAATCCGGTCGCACGCTCCGAACGCAGATCCGGGTTGGCCAGCGTCGTGGTGGTTCCCACCGTGCTGGTGCGGTACAGCTCGTTCAGCGTGGCTCCACGGAAGGCGCGGAAGACGGACCCCGTCAGCGAAACGCCACGTCCGATATCCCGCACCACGCCCAGCCGCGGGCTGAAGACATTCTCATCGCGTCCGGTCAGCGCAACGGCAGGCGTTGAGATCTGTCGCGGGTCAAGGATGGAGAAGCGGTCATAGCGGCCCGAAAGCTGGATGGTCCAGTGCCGCGGCTGCCATACTCCCAGGCCATACACTCCGGTGTCGCGCTGCCGCGCGCGGGTATTGGTCTGCGGCTGCGGAACGTTCAATGCGTTGTACGGTGTCTCAATGTTGGTCGCGCGAATGTCCCGCATGTCCGACCCGAGGGCAATTGTTACCGGAGCCCCCGCGAATCCCCGCGCCCACTGCGTGGCATAGCCGCGCTCCTCTGAAGGAACCTTCTGCGTGCGCACCACGCGCTCTGAACTGCGTGCTGCTCCGCCCAGCACCGTGCTGAAGCTCTGGCGATAATTCTCCTCTGACCCATACAGCCGCAGGAAGGCTCGGCCATAGTCGGCTGAGTTCCAGTCGCCGCCCGCCGCATAGCGCCATATGCGCGTGGCGTTGGTCGTCAGCGGCGTGCCGTTGCCGCGATTCTCATTCAGCAGGTTGCCACGCAGAAAGCCGTCCAGCTCCTTGGTGAAACGGTGCCGCAGTTCCGTGCGCCCGCTCTGCCAGTGCACAAACGCAGGCACATCCACCGGTCCGCGCGCAGCAGGAGCGGTAAGCTTATAGCCATCGGTCTGGAACAGCGTGATCGCGCCCAGGCCGCTCCACGGGCCACTGGCTGCGGTCAGCAGGCCATCGCCGTTAAGCGTGTTCAGCCCGCCGCCTTCCAGCGAAGCTCCATAGCGCAGCGGCCCAGCCTCTTCCGGAGTCACGTTGATCGCTCCGCCGATCGCAGAGGAGCCGTACAGGTCCGAAGCTCCGCCGCGCATCAGGTCCACCTGGCGCAGCGCCAGCCGCGGCACTTCGTTCCAGTGCACCCAGCCGCCAAAGGCGTCGTTCAGCGGCACCTGGTCGCTCAGCACCAGCGTGCGCGAGGCCGCCGTCGATCCAAGTCCGCGCAGCGAAATACCCTGCGAGGTGGGGTTCGCCACCCACGATGAGGTGCGGCGGAAGAGCTGAAAGCCAGCCACCTGCTTCAAACGGTCATCCAGCGTAAAGCCGGGTGTGCGGTTCAGGTCTTCGTCTGAGAGCACACGTACGCTCGATGCGCCGGCATCCAGCGTCAGCGCCTGGCGCGATGCTGTTACCGTCACCTGCTCATTCACAGCAGGCCGCGACGGCGGCTGCTGGGCTGCGGGCTGGGGTGCTGCGGTTTGCGAAAAGACCGGGGCAGAGACACAAAGGACTGCAACGGCTGCGGCATGCCGGACGTGCTTCATGCCAACGATCATGGCATAGCGAAGATACGTTTGGCTCGTCCTTACTGGCGAAAGAAGGTTTCGACGCGAGAGAATAATCACCATGGCTGTACCTGCACATGTGCGCATGGATAAATGGCTGTGGGCGGCCCGTTTCTTCAAGACCCGGTCGATCGCCGTCAAGGCCTGCGACCTCGGCCGCGTTCTTCTCAACGGACAGAACGCCAAGCCCTCCCGCGAGGTAAAACCCGGCGACCGGCTGCGGATCACCAACGACGGCGGCACCTTTGAGGTGAACGTACTCGCCCTCAGTGAGATCCGGGGCCCTGCCGCCGCCGCGCAGGCGCTCTACCAGGAGAGCGAAGAGAGCAAGGCCGCGCGCGCCCTGGTGGCAGAGGCTCGCAAGTCCATGCCCGTCTTCGAGTTCGAGCACGAAGGACGGCCCTCCAAGCGCGACCGCCGTCAGTTAAGCAAACTGCGCGGAAGGTAGAATAAATTCCGCATGGTTACCCGCAAAGCAACGCTCACACCCAAGGAATTCGCGCGCATTGGCCGCGCCCTGGCAGAGCCGCGCCGCGTGCAGATGCTGAAGGACCTGGCCGCCCGCGAAAGCTGCATGACCTGTGGCGAACTGCAGGAGACGCAGAACATCACGCCGCCCACCCTCTCCCACCACATCAAGGAGCTGGAGGTCGCCGGCCTGATCGAGGTCCGCCGCGAAGGCCGCTGCGGCTACCTCTCCGTCAACCGCGATGTGCTGAAGGCCTACCTCGACGAACTCTCGCAGATTTAGAGTCGCCGAGATGTTCCGCGGAATGCTTCTCGGGCCCTGGGAAGCCACATCGTTGGAAACAAGCAAGCTTTAAAAGCAGACGTCCTCCGCATTTAATGCATCGCCCCCGAGGATCGCCGCGTCTGCTTAAGTACTTCGATGACCGTCGAAGTACTTAAGGCGAATCCATTCTCCGCGCCAGCGCCCGGCGGCCATCCCTCATGCGGCCACGGGCGCTTTTTTGTTGCTTGTCATCCGGATGCTTCTGTCGTGCAGAAACAACAACGGCCACCCCGAAGGATGGCCGTTGCTTGTTTTTACTGCGGAAGCGAGGGTTACTCGCGCTCCGAGCGCTTCCAGTTGATCAGGTCGCCCAGCGTGGTGCCGGAGGAGGAGGTGGAGCTGGAGGAAGAAGCTGCCTTCTTGTAGCTCTCGACCTCGTCGCGGCTGGCATCTTCGCCGATACCGCGCAGGCTCAGGCCAACCTTCTTCTCTTCCGGGCTCATCTTGACGATCTTGAACTCCTTCTCGTCACCGATGTCCATCTTCACCGGCGCGCCGATGTCGTCGACCATCTCAGAGATGTGGCACAGACCTTCAACACCTTCGGCGATCTCAACAAACGCGCCGAACTGCGCGGTGCGGAGGATCTTGCCCTTCACCACATCACCGGTACGGTGCTGCGCGAAGAAGGTATCCCAGACGTCCGGCTCCAGCTGCTTGATGCCCAGCGACAGGCGGCGGTTCTCAGGCTCAACACCCAGAACAACAGCCTTCACCTTCTCGCCCTTCTTCAGGACTTCCGAAGGATGCTTCACGCGCTTGGTCCAGCTCAGGTTCGATACGTGGACCAGGCCGTCGATGCCGTCTTCAATCTCGATGAAGGCGCCGAAGTCGGTCAGGTTGCGGACGCGGCCTTCCACGGTCGAACCGACCGGGAACTTGTCGTCCAGCTGCTCCCACGGATTCTCCTGCAGCTGCTTCATGCCCAGCGAGATGCGGCGGTCGCTCGGATTCACCTGCAGAATGATGGTGTCCACTTCGTCGCCAGGTTTAACCAGCTTCGAGGGGTGCTTCAGACGCTTGGACCAGCTCATCTCACTGACGTGGACCAGGCCTTCGATGCCCTGCTCCAGCTCAACGAACGCGCCGTAGTCGGTTACCGAGAGAACGCGGCCACGAACCTGCGCGCCAATCGGGTAACGCTCCACAGCGTCGAGCCACGGGTCAGGTGTCAGCTGCTTGAAGCCGAGCGAAACGCGCTGCTTGTCCTTGTCGAACTTCAGAACCTTTACCTGGATCTCGTCGCCAACCTGGACCAGGTCGCGCGGATGCGTCAGGCGGCCCCAGCTCATGTCGGTGATGTGCAGCAGGCCGTCCAGACCGGACAGGTCGACAAACGCGCCGTAATCGGTCAGGTTCTTCACCACGCCGGTCAGCACCGCGCCCTCTTCCAGGGTCTCCAGGGTCAGCGACTTCTTGCTGTTCTGCTCTTCTTCCAGGATCTCCTTGCGGGAGACAACCACATTGCCGCGCTTCTTGTTCAGCTTGATGACGCGGATGTCGATCGGCTGGCCAACATAGGCGTCCAGGTTACGGACAGGGCGGATCTCAACCTGAGAGCCAGGGAGGAATGCCTTGATGCCGATGTCGACGGTCAGGCCACCCTTCACGCGGCCAAGAACGGTGCCGGTGACGATTGCCTTGTCGTTGCAGGCCTTCTCGAGCTCGTCCCAAACGCGCAGGCGCTGGGCCTTCTCGTAGCTGGCCAGATATCCGCCCTCGGGCTCCTCGCGCTCGACGACCACATCCACCGTATCGCCCACCTGGAACTTCGGTGCGCCGGTGTGATCCACAACCTGATCCAGCGGAATCAGGCCCTCGGACTTCAGTCCGATGTCCACAACCACGTGCTTATCGGTGATCTTGACCACCGTGCCCGTTGTAATGGTGTCGTCGGACATAACCGACTGAGCTGCTTCCTTCTCGGCTGCCTGCTCGCGATCAAAGCTCTCGAGCGCGGTCGCGAAGTCTGCCATGTCGTAATCGACATCGTCGGCTTCATCAGCGTTGGTGGTGTGCGTGGTGTCGGTGGCGGCCGCAACGGCGGTCGTCTCTTCAGGTACGAGGGTTTCCAGTTCGGTGTTCAGGGTTTTGCTCTCTGTTAAAGGATTTTGGGATTCAGCCATTGGACGAGTTTGGGATTCCACCATTGGACGAAGACTCCCGAGGCCAGGATTCACTCGCTCTGCCGATTTCTGGCAAGCCATCAAGTCGGCTCACGTTTTTTCGTGTCCGGCTCAACTACTTGTCACACTTCCCAATGGGAGGCTCGGCAGGCAGGAGCAAATCAGTTGTTGCAGGGTCCCCCCGCTGGTCTCGTAGAGCAGAGGGGCTCGACTTCTATGGTAGCAACGTGGATAACGCGCGTCAAACTAATGCGGCACATCATTTACATACATTTGACGCGGTTTTGGCGCGATCTGCGGTGGTTACCTACCTGTAGGGTTACTCCAGCGCGATGACCCTATCGTTAGATAGCCTTAACTGCGCCAGTGCAGCTCCACCGGACCAGGCAGCGGATGCTCCCCTTCTCCGCTCAAACGCCGCTGTTTCAGGGCAAAGTACCATTTGGCCGGTTTATCGGCGTCGTCGATCAGCATCATCGCCGGCCGGAAGCGCAGCCCCTCGGCCTGTTCCATCATCGTTTCCTGGTCCTGGCGGACGAACCGTTTGCCGAACCACATTGCGATGGGCCGCACCACCGGCAGCCAGTGCAGCATGCTCCAGGCGGCGATGACATCAATGCGGCAGGTGGAGGCCGTCACCGGCGTTACGGTTGTCAGCGACGCGAACCAGTGCACAATTTCGCCGTTTTTACGGGCTAAAACCGTCTCGAAACGCCGATTTGGCAGCACAAAATCGATCGTTGTCTCCGGTTTTCCGATCAGCTTGTACGGCGCGGAGTTGGACGACGGCACATGCGGCGACATCCGGAAACCCTCCGGAATCGGCTCAAAATGCTTTGTTTTCTCGTGGATACTGGCCGCCGAACGCCACCACCACGCACGATGCACAAACGGTCCATGCGCCGGGTCCATCAGGCCAATAATGCCGTGGTCCACATTGCACGGAAGATCTGCCGAAATATGGGCGTAAGTAAAGTGTTTGCCGAACTTTGGCAGCTCGGGAACAGGCGGCAGGCTGGCCTGGACGCGGCTGGCGCCTGGCTCCGGCATGTACACCCAGGCATAGCCATCCTGCTCCACGCAGGGATAGGCGCCGGCGTAGATTTTGCCGGGCTGCAGGGTGTCAAACTGCGTCAGCGAAGGGATTTCGGCGCACTGGCCGCCGCAGGGCTCGAACTTCCAGCCGTGGTACTTGCACTGCACATGCTCGCCATCAAACCAGCCCGCGGAGAGCGGAATGCCGCGGTGGGGGCATAGATCCCTCATGGCAAAGATTCTGCCGTCATTCTTGCGGCCCAGCAGGAGAGGCACGCCCAGCAGAAGGGCGGTCGTGGTTTTGCCCTTGC
This sequence comes from Terriglobus tenax, assembly GCF_025685395.1. NCBI lineage: Bacteria > Pseudomonadati > Acidobacteriota > Terriglobia > Terriglobales > Acidobacteriaceae > Terriglobus > Terriglobus tenax. Next base: position 2,399,361 of record NZ_JAGSYA010000004.1, read on the forward strand.
GCAGCAGGTCGCTGCGCAGCGCCGGGTACCACTCGCCAAAAATCATCTCTGTCGGAGGGCCTTCAACCCCCTCCATCAGCTTGTCGTTGCGCAACTTCATCCGAGCCTGAGACTACAACAGAAGTTGCGAGATGTGCGTTGCGCGTTCTCTGTGGTGTGACGAAGAACACACGCCACCCAACTCGCATCGCGCAACTGCACCTACACTGATCTCACGTGAGAGCCCTTCCTCCATCGACGAGAAGAGTTTTGTGGCTGCTGGCCTTGTGGGCCGTGTTTTATGCCAGCTTTACGCTGTTTTCGCCGCCACTGCTGGACGATGCGGATTCCGTTCACGCCGAGGTGGCGCGTGAGATGGTGCAGCGCGGCGACTGGGTGACGCTGTATGCCAATGGCATCCGCTACCTGGAGAAGGCGCCGGTGCTGTACTGGTCCATGGCGGCGTCCATGAAGGTATTGGGGGCCTATGCCGCCGCGGCGCGCGTGCCCATGGCGTTGATGGTGCTGGCGCTGGCGGCGATCGCATGGATCTTCGGGAGCAGGCTGAACGGCGAGCGGGCTGGGTTTTATGCGGCGATCGTGCTGCTGAGCTGCTTCGGGATCTTTATCTTCAGCCGCATTCTGTTGCCGGATGTGGCGG